>WNVL01000001.1:0-600826 GCA_034421775.1 Clostridium perfringens
TTATATCATCCTCAACTTGTCCTAATGCTCCATGGATCATTTCAACTGTTAATCCTTCTTGTTCTCCTAAGTTGTCTAATAAACTTTCTAAGTTTCTATAGTTCTGTGTTAATTCATATAATTTCATACTTAACTCCCCTTTTAATCTGTGTAAACTGCTGCTACAAAATTATTTCCGTTCTTAGTTACATAGCCACCAAAACAAGTATTACCACCATCACATAAAAGCAATATATCTAATTCACTTAAACTCTCATTCAATATAGTTCCCTTATATGTTGTTCTCCCATAACTAGGCATAACAGAATCAATCTTTATATTCTCCTCTTTGCTTAATTCCTTAAATCTGTTATATCTTTCATCTCTTAAAGCTTCTTCATTTACTGTAAAAGCCCATCCACTTATATTCATTTTTAATCCTCCTTAAAATATGTTATAATTCTCTTGAATGTTTTCATGAGTACATTGGTTACTTTGGTCGGTGCCAATGCACTCTCTTTTTATTTCTTCATCTATTAAAACGTTTAAATTTATATCTACTTTTAAGCTTTCAATTCGCTTTTGTACTCTTTCAGTAACTTTTTTAGCTACTTCTAGCATATCCATAGCCACAACTCCAATTTATAAGCTACATAGCAAATAACTATCCAAAATGTTATTAAAGCAATTAGTACGCCTAAGCAACCTGTATTTACTTTTCTCATGTCTAATTCTCCTAACCCGCAAGACTTTCTCTTAAAGAATTTATAGCTCTAATCTTATTTCTTGATATGGTTTGCTGATGAACCCCTAAAATTTTTGCTGCTTCTTTTTGTGTTTTTTCCTCAAAATAAAGCAATTCTATAACTTTTCTCTGATTTTCGTCTAATTTGTTTATTGCAATTTTTAGATTTATGTTATCTATTTCTTTGTCTATATCGAATTCTCCAACAAGATAATCTACAAGCTCATTTCCTTTGTCCACTTTTTGTGATTTTATCTCTATATTTAAAGAATCTATATAAACCTTCTCGTAAGATTCTTTACCAGCTGTTATTTTTCTTATGAACTTATTTTTATCTCTAAAAATACTTTGTTTAATCTCATACTCAATAGTAGTCATTGCAAATGTTACAAAACTAACACCTTTATTCTCATTAAATCTTTTCTTTGCTTTAACTAAACCTAAAAATGCAGCTGAATTAATTTCATCAACACTCGTATCCCAATATTTACTATAAAATTTTGATGCTACATTGTAAGCTAATCCAATATAATCTTCAACTTTTATCATGTTTATTTACCTCCTAAATTTTTATTAAATAAAGTAGAAATCCTACCATACTAAATATTAATAAATAATATGTTATATAGAATAAATGTTCTTTAATTTTGTTATTCATAAAATCCTCCTAAAATACATTTACTACGAATAGTAAACTTAACATATTTCCAATACTCAAAATTAAGTATTTAGTTCTTTTATCACTGTTTCTCTCTTCCAGGTATTTCTCCATGAAGAATACACTTAAAAACAATGTTGTTGCTATTGATATAGTTCCTAGAACTACTTGTCCTATTGGCGTTAACATTCTTCATCCTCCAGAAACTTAGCATTATTAGGTAACAAGCACCTTGCTAAATTATCATGAACATATTTATATCTTTCTGGATTTCTAACAGTAACAACTGTTCCTGTTTCTTCAAGTACAAAAGGTTTTTTTATCATTTCTTGTACTTCTTCAAATGTCATATAAATTTCCTCCTTTAAAATATTTACCCTTAGCTTTAATTGGATTTTAATTAAAGCTTGTCTTATCCGTTCCCTTAGTATCAGAAGGATTCGCTGTTTACTGATACTTGTCCTATATATTCCCAACCTTTATAATTTAAGTATCGGCTCCGCCAAGTCGAAATAATTACGAAAGGTGGTGATATTATGCAAATATCATTAGCATGTGTTAGGGATATACTTATATCTATAAATAAAAGTAATAACCTACATAATTTGTTTAACCTTGAATACCCAATTGAAGAGTTAAACTTCAATATTGATAAATTAACTTACTCAAAGTTAGTTGAAATAACTGATTCCTTCGTTACTCTTACTAATGGTGGAAAAATACTTTTAAGTATTCTTACAGATGATTGTAAATATAAACGTTTAAATAAGCGTTTATCTGAATTTAAAAGTATGAGTATGGCACTAATATTAGCTGAAGCTCAAAGGTTAAATCACTAAACTTCTTGTAGAAAGCAACTTTATTTGTTGCTTTCTATTTTTCTAATCAAGCACTAAGATTACATATCCTTCAACTCTTGAAATTACTTCTTTACCATCAACAATTTTCTTAACTAAAAAATCACAAGTTAATGCATCATTTATATTAAGTTCTCTGCCACTTACATTTCCTAATGTTAACCCATTTCCATTTATTTCCCCATAAGAAATTAAATGAAAATTTTCAAGTTGAGCTGCTATTGAAGAATGAACCATTAGAACTGGTTGTTTAACATAATTTCTTATTTCAACACATTTAATATCATCATGAATTCTTGTATTTAATTCATTAACTGCAAACCTTAAAGCTTCTATACTTTGCTCTGTAGATTCAATATTTGAATGATTGACAAATTTACATAATAATTTTTCTAATTGTCTTAACTTCTCTTTGCTACTCATTTTTCTTCCTCCTAAATATATAAAACTTGTACATTAAGCACACTCTTTCAATAATCTTTCTATAATGTAAACTTGTCCTTTTCCAGTTACCTTAGTTGTCTTATAGGTAAATACTCCTTTATATGTTTCTTTAGCTCCTTCAACAACCTCAAAATATCCATTATCTATATATTTTTGTTTTGGGTCATACTTACTATTTTGCTTAATAAGTCCCCATTCTCTTAACTTAGCCCACAATTTATTTCTACCTATTTTAATTCCATCTTTAGAAGCTAACTGTGCTACTTCTTCCACTTTTAATGAATTTTGACTTACTGCTATCTGATTTATAAATCTATTCTTTTCTTCAAGTTCTTTTGTCTTGGCTTTTAAAAGTTCATCCTTTTTCTCAATTGTCTTTTGAGATATTAAAAGTGCTTTTGCCATTATCTCAGCTTCTGACATCTCTTCATTAACTGGAATATATCCTCCAGTCTTTCTTATTTGTGGTAATACTTCTGATGTAACCCATCTTTTAAACTTCTTTGCATTTGGCATATCGCTTCTAAGTATTAAACTATATAAACCACTTTCATTTATTAACCATCCACCTCTTTGACCTAAACTGGATAACGATTTGTTATTGAGTTTATCATCTTCATCAACATGATCTTTTAATGCTTTGCTAGAATTAGAATATCCTAAAATACCAGTAATATCTTTTCCAACTAGCCAACTCTGTCCATTGATTTCCAATCCTCTTACATTCCCAAAATCATCATTCTTAAAAATTTGCAATTGATTATTCATTATTGTTCCTCTCTTTCTTAACTTACTCTTTTATCACTATCAGGCTGAAATAAATAAGAAAATGCATATTCCGGGAAAAGATACATACTTATTTTTTTGACTTCTGATAAAGTAAATTCTGTTTTCCCTTGAATTTTGTTTCTAGCTGTTTTCTCAGTAACTTGTAAAAACTCTGCTAATGACTTCATTGTTATACCCTTTTGATATAATGCATTTTGCAAATTTGTAAACATATTAAACACCTCCTTTTATTACCCTACAAGGTAACTCTTGACTATATATTATACCCTGTAAAGTAATTAGTCAATACTTTTTTTACTTTGTAGGGTAATTTTTTATTGCTTTATTCTTTTCTTATACTTATAATGTTAATGAGGTGATAAATTTGAATTTTCTAGAAAAATTAGATTATTTAATGAAAAAAGAAAAAATAAATAAAAACATATTATCTAAAAATAGTGGTATCCCGTATACTACAATAGATGGTTTTTATAAAAAAGGCTATCAAAATACCAAACTTTCAACAATTCAAAAATTAGCTAATTACTTTAATGTTTCATTAGATTATTTGATATTCGATGAAATAGTTGATTTAGATTACGGAAAAGCTGATAAATTTAAAGTTACTACTAATGAAATGTATTTTATTGAAAAATATAGAAAGCTAGATGATTACGATAAAGAGGTTGTTAATTCAACATTGCTTCAACTTTATATAAATGATGGTAGAAGAAAATTATCTGCTCCAGCAATATCTTGTACTGATATAAATGAATCTGTTGAAATTAACGATTCTAAAAATGAAATATCAGCAACAAAAGAAAATGATAGTAAAGTTGTTGAAATTCCTAAAAGAGAAAAACAAATATGGGAAGAACCAGGTAAAGAATATCTTATGCCTAAAGCTTCTCATGATAAAGACGGGGATTTTACAGAAGAAGATTATAAACATGATGATGATTTAATGAATAATGAGGATATATGGAAATAACAAAGGAGTAATTATGAGTTACGAAGAATTATTAAGAGAAGCTGATAAGCTCGGAATAATTGTTAAAGAACTTGATTTAAAGACTAGGAAAGGTCGTTGTTGTGGAAATAAAATAGCAATAGATAAGAAATTATCTATTAAAGAGAAAGCTGGTGTCCTAGCCGAAGAGTTAGGACATTTTCACAAAACAGTTGGCGATATTAGTAATCAAAAAGAAATAGCCAATAGAAAACAAGAACTTATAGCTAGACGTTGGGGATATGAAAAATCAGTCGGTGTAATTGGGTTAATAACCGCTTTTAATAATAATTGCAGAGATGCTTATGAAATAGCTGATTTTTTAGGAGTTACTAAAGAATATTTAGATGAATCTATAGATTATTTTAGATGTAAATATGGGACAAGGTATGAAATAGATGAATATATAATTTATTTCATACCTAACTTTGGAATATACAAATCGTTTTAGCCAGTTGTTTTTACAACTGTTTATTTTATAAATTTAAAAGAACATATATTCGTATCGAAGGAGAGGTTACTATAATGAAAAATAATAAAGAATGTTATTCCTTAACACAAAAAGATATTAAAGAGATAAATATTGAAGTGGAAAGAATTTTAAATAATATGTGCCTAAATCTTAATGAAAATAAAATAACACTTCCAACTGAAGATTTGATTGTATTAGAATCAACTCTAAAAAGCTCTTTAAAAGAAATAAAATTAAAGAATAAGAAAAAATTTACTCCATTAAAATATAAATAAAGGCATTAGACTTTTACATCTAACACCTTTAAATTGTTTTTGCATTATTAGTTAGCTATCTTTGCATTTTCTTCGTTTATCTTTTTTAAATTAGAATATCCAACAAAACTTAAGACTAAACTTGGAATAACAAAGAAGATATACGGTAGGAATATAACTCCAGCAACAGAGAATAATATTCCAGCAGTTAGTGCAAACCCTCTCTTATTAGAGAAATAAGCTACCCAGTTAAATATAGTTGCTAATATAACTAAAATTACATGAGGCATAACTATTGCAGTAGCTATTGAAGCACCTAGTTGCTCTGCTCCTTCTGTAGCAGTTATAGCCCCTAAGAAATATCCTATTAGATAGCTACAATAAAAAATTGCTAAAATTGCTGATACTAATAATGTGTTTGAATGTTTCTTTTTCATATATGTACCTCCAGTTCTATAAATTTACTTGTACATATTACTATATTTATTTCTAGCTTGTACATATTTTAGAAATAATATTAAATAAATTTTAACAAAAAAAAGGAGTTTTAAATAATGAAAAATATAGCGATTTATACTAGAAAATCAGTATATGTTGAAAATAGTGAATCTATTGAAACACAAATTAATATGTGTAAAGCTTACTTTACTAGACAATTTAAAGCTTGTGAATTTGAAATATTTGAAGATGAGGGCTTTAGTGGTAAAAATACAGATAGACCAGCATTTAAAAGGTTAATGAATTTATGCAAATTAAAGAAATTTGATGCAGTTGCAGTTTATAAAATAGATAGATTAGCTAGAAACATAGTTGATTTTATGAATATTTATAATGAACTTGAAAAATTAGAAATAAAATTAATATCTATTACAGAAGGATTTGACCCTACTACTCCAATAGGTAAAATGATGATGGTTATGTTAGCAGGTTTTGCTGATATGGAAAGAATGAATATAGCTCAAAGAGTTAAGGATAATATGATTTCATTAGCAAAGAAAGGTTGTTTTACTGGTGGTAAAATTAATAGAGGTTACTGTCTTGAAGAAAAATCTGATGGTAAAAAATATTTAAAATTAGAAAATCCTGAATTTATAAAATTTACTTTTGAAAGCTTTGATAAGGGCTTTAGTTTGCTTGAAATATTAAGAATGCAAAAAGATAAGTTTGGATCATATGCCTTAGGTAGTACTATGTCAGTAAAAAGAATGTTAAGAAGCCCTGTATATGTTCAATCATCTATAGAAGTTTCTGATTATTTAGGGAAAAAAGGATATGAAATAGTAGGAAATGAAAACAAAAATGGTTATTTACCATACGGTGTAAATGTTAATGAACCATGTGCTATTGTAAGTAAACATAAAGCAGTTATTGCTCCTATTCTATGGTTAAGAGTTAATTCAAAACTTGATAAAATTAGAGAAATTTCTATTAAGAAAGGTAGCAAATGTTACTGGCTTACTGGAGTACTTAAATGTCCTGTATGCGGTGAAAATTATGTATTAGCTAATTCTCGCAGAAAAACTTATTATACTTGTTCTACAAGGCTTAAAAGAGGTGCTAATAAACCTAATACGTGTTCTAATAGAAAATATGTAGCTGCAACTGAAATTGAAAGTATTGTTGAAAGTGCAATCACTAAACTATTTAACAAAGATACCTTTGATTCAAACTATTCTAAAAATGAAATTATATATGAGGATAACACTTTAGAACTTGAAAAAAAGATAAAATCTCATGAAAAGTCAATAAAAAGTTTAGTTGAAAAACTTACGATAATAGACAATTCAGCAGCTAAATATTTAACCGATAAAATAGAAGAACTTACAAAAGAAGTTTCTGAAATTAAAATAAGAATAGAAGAAAACAAATTGAATAAATTAGAAAATGAATTAAATAAAAGTACTCCTGAAATTATATATAATAATATAATTAACTTTGTATCTTCTAATTCTCCGCAAGAGAAACGTCGTTATTTAAAGCTAATTTTCAAGAGTATTTATTATAATCCAGAAACTAATAATATAGAGGTTGATTTTATTTAACCTCTATATCAGTTTTGCAACTATAGCATCTCCAGTAGTTATATCCACGTATATTCCTTCTCTATCAAAATCCCAATACTCATTGGTAAAAGGTCTTTCAGTCCCATTCTCTTGAGTAACATAATACTCTTCCTCTGTTAAAAGTTTCTTTAATTCTTCTTTTTCTTTCTTTGTATATTTCAAAATAATCACTCCATTTAAAAATTTAATTTTATTACTTAAATTTTTTCAAGATAACTTTTTATAGTTTCAATTGTTAACTCTAAGGCTTCAATACTTTTTAATACATTTCCCTTTATACATAGAGAATGTCCTGCATCCTCTATTTCAAGAATAATATAATCTTCTGATTCTCTTATTCTTTCCAAATTATCTGAAGATATTAAAGCATCTTTTGTGCCTGTTATTATTAAACTTCCTTTGTTTAATTCCCCTTTAAAAGTCTCATTTATAGGAGTTAAATAAATATTTCTTACATCTATATTATTAATCTTTTTAATTTCCTCACCTATTTTATTTTGTAATACCGTTCCTAAACTTTTTCCTATGATAACTATATTTTTATATTTCCCTCTTCTAAATTCTAAAGCACTAAAAATAACATCTAAACTCTCAAGGAATAATTCTCTAATGTCATTTTCATCATGTCTGTTAAAAGTTTCTCTGCTAACTTGAAAGCCATATTCTATCCCTAAGCAGTCAAATTTTAAATCTAATGCTAATTGCTTAGAATAATCTAAAAGGGCCTTATCTAAGGTGTATCCAAGACCAGGTAGTATTATAACTAAGTTTTCGCTATCATTAGAAATCAATTTATTATTAGTCCTACATCTCCACATGGATTGTTTCTCTATATTAAAGTTCTTCATTTTATGCACCTTCTTTTTAAATTCTATTATATAATTATATATGAAAATTTTTCAAGAAAGAAAAATGATGTTTTATTAAGTAAAATCTTAATAAAACATCATTCTATCCTGTTAAATATCCTTTATTGAATTTTCCATTTCTGTTATCATTACATCTGTTGATTGTAATCCTGGTCCACCTAAATACCAAGCTTTAGTATCTAAGTAAATTATTTTTCCATTTTTATATGCATCTGTCCTTTGAACTAATTCATTTTCTATTATTCCCTTAGCAGGTTCTTGCTTACTACTTGCTACTACTCCTTTATCTATTACAAATAAATATCCTGGATTAATATTTGCTATATATTCATTTGAGACTGTTTGTCCATGATTTTCAGTTGTTATATTTTCATCTGCTTCCTTAAAACCAAATTCTTTATGAATAGTACTAAATCTTGAGTCTTTACCAAAAGCACTTATTTCTCCATCATAAACCATTGTAATTAAAGCTTTTTCATCCATGTTAGAAGTTTTTGCTTTTATATTTTCGATTCTAGTATTTATATCTTTTATTTTATTATCCACAAAATCTTCCATACCAAAAACTGTACCTAATGTCTTTGCATTATTTTCTAATGACTCAAAATGATTATTACCATTTCCCCCTAAAAATAATGTAGGTGCTATTTTAGATAACTCATCATAATGTTTTTCTTGTCTTCCTTCTATTATTATAAGATCTGGTTTTAATTCATTTATAGTTTCTATATTAAACTCTTTTAAAGAACCTAAATCTTTATAATTATCACCCTTATACTCATCTAAGTATTCTGGTAAACTACCTTTAGGTAAACCCACAACTGTGCTTTCCTTATCCATTTCGTCAATTATATCTAATGATGAATAATCTAAAACAACTACTTTTTCTGGATTTTTAGGTACTTCAACTTCTCCCTTTCTGTCTGTTACCTTAACCATTTCTTTTGCAGCCAATGCTGTATTTTTGTTCTTCTCTCCTCCAAAAAGAGCAAATCCTCCTGCCACTAAGGCTATACTTATCCCTACTATAGCTAAAACTTTTTTATTCATATATATCCTCCTAAATCTTTTATTACATTAAAAATAAACACATAATTTATTACCATTAAAGTTTTTAATTTCAAAATCTATTTCATATATATCTTCTAAGAATTCTTTGCTAATTATCTTAGATGTATCATCATTTCTAGCAATTTTACCATCTTTTAATACAACTATGTTATCTGAATAAAATGAAGCAAAATTTATATCATGCATAACTATTACTACAGTTTTATTCAAGTCATTTACCAAACCTCTTAAAACTTTCATCATCTTAACTGAATGTTTCATATCCAAGTTATTTAGTGGTTCATCTAACAAAATATACTCAGTATTTTGAGCTATTACCATTGCTATATAAGCTCTTTGTCTTTGTCCACCTGAAAGTTCATCTAAGTATCTATTTTCTATATCCTGAAGCTGCATATACTCTATTGCATCATCAATATGTTTCTCGTCTTCTTTAGTAAGCCTTCCTTCATTATGTGGAAATCTTCCAAAGCTAACTAACTCTCTAATAGTAAGCCTAACATTTATGTTGTTAGACTGTCTTAGTATTGCTATTTTCTTTGCTAGTTCTTTATCATTCCACTTCTCTAAAGGAACCCCATCAATGATTACTTCACCCTTGTCCTTACTCATGATTCTAGAAATCATAGATAAAACAGTACTTTTACCTGCTCCATTTGGACCTATAAAAGATGTTATTTTTCCTTTATTTATATTAAATGACACATCATCAACAACAAATTTATTCCCATATTTTTTACTTAAATTCTTTATTTCTATCATTACTTACTCTCCTTTAACAACAAATATAAGAAATACGCTCCACCTATAAAGTTTATAATTATGCTAACTGTACTTGTGTAGTTTAATATTCTTTCTACTATAAACTGTCCTCCTACCAAAGCTATTATTCCCATTAAAGAAGCTCCAGCTATGAGTACACTGTGTTTATAAGTACTAAAGAACTCATAAGATAAATTAACTATTAATATTCCTAAGAATGTTATTGGTCCCACTAAGGCCGTAGATACTGATACTAATATAGCCACCACCACTAAAATCTTTTTAGATAATTTATCATAATTTATTCCTAGGTTTATAGCATTTTCTCTCCCTAAAAGTAAAACATCTAATTTCTTTATATCGTCATACATAAAGGCAAATATCAATAATACAATAACTATTGTTATAAATAATATATCTGTATTTACATTATTAAAACTTGCATATAAGCTAGTTTGTAAAGCTTCAAACTCATTTGGATCTATTAATACCTGCATAAAAGTTGATAATGTTTTAAACAATGTTCCAAGTACTGTTCCCACCAATAATAAGAAATAAATATTATTACTCTTCTTAAACATAAATTTATAAAGAATCAAGCTTGCAAATATCATACATAAAGCTGATACTCCAAAGTTCACTTTATGATTTAGCATTACAATACTGCTTGTACCAAATATAAATACTGATAAAGTTTGTATAAATCCATATAAGGAATCTAAACCTAATACGCTTGGAGTTAAAATTCTATTGTTAGTAACTGTTTGGAATATCATGGAGGAATATGCTATTGCCCCTCCTGTTATGATTATTGCTATAAGCTTTGGTACTCTTTTGGAAATATTGTAATCCCAATTGTTCTTATTTAATCCTTGAAATAAAAATAATAGTACAACTGCTAAGGCTATAACTCCTAATAATATTAATTTTTTTCTATCACTTTTTGAAATTGCCCTATTCATTTTTGTTCCTCCTAAAAATAAGATAAAGGAATACTATACTTCCCACAGTTCCTACAGTGACACTTATAGGAATCTCATAAGGATAAATTATAAGTCTTCCGACTATATCACATACAAGAACAAATATTGCTCCAAATAAAGCTGTATGCCATATATTTTTGCCTAAATTATCTCCCATCTTTAGAGAAACTATATTAGGTACTATTAATCCTACAAAAGGAATACTCCCAACAGTTATTACAACTAAAGCTGATACCATAGCTACTATTGAAATACCTATATTAGCTACCTTATTAAAATCTAAACCTAAGTTTTTTGATATATCCTCTCCCATACCTATAATGGTAAATTTATTGGCATATAATAATGCAATTATCATTAATGGTACTGTTAAATACATAAGCTCATAATTGCCTTTTAACACCCCCGAAAAACTTCCTTGCATAAATGAACTCATATTTTGTACCATATCAAACTTATAAGCTAAAAAGTCTGTTATCGCTCCTATTACATTTCCAAGCATAATACCTAACAAAGGTATAAAAACTGCATTCTTATACTTTATCTTTTTTAAAATCTTCATAAAAACAAAGGTTCCTATTATTGCAAACACAAAAGCCCATATCATTTTTTGCATTAGAGTTACAGATCCAAATAGTAAAGTAGAAAATAAGATTCCTAGCTTTGCTGAATCTATTGTAGCTGCCGTTGTAGGAGATACAAACTTATTATTACTTATTTGTTGCATTATAACTCCAGATACACTTAAGCCTACCCCAGCAAATATTATGCTTAAAAGCCTTGGTAATCTACTTATTAAAAGCACTTCTATCTTATCTGTATTTCCGGCTAAAATATCTTTAAAGTCAATATCATAAACTCCTATGAAAATTGATACAAATGATAATATGATTAAAGCTAATATTAAGTATCTCTTTTTCATAATTTAAACTCCTTAAATAATTAAATTTCCTATGTTAAAATTAACCTTTAATTCCTTACTCCTCATTAGTTTAATGAGAACAATTATCAAAGTCAATATATAATCATTTTCCTTAACTATTTATTATCATTAGTAATTCTTTGTACATAATTAAGGGAAATTTTGTATTATTGTTTTATTTAAAAGGATTTTATAGTAAATAGAAGAATGTATACTATAATCTCTATTTTTAGTAAGGAGTTAATTATGAATATTGACGATTTAAAAGAAGTTCAAGTAAAAAATAATAAGATGATTTCTGAGATTCATTTTAAAGAACAATGTAGTTGGCTTAGAAATTCAAAAAAGAAAAAAAACTTAGAAGAAGATTTTTCAAAAGAAATTTATGATGATTTTCAAGAGAAAAAAATTTATCTAGAATTAGTTGAAAAAGAAATTAAAGATATTTTTTCAAGCAAAGAATTTACAGCCAAAGAGAAAAAGCATATATATGAATTAACTAATGAGGCTTTTTGGAGATGGAAAATTAATATAAATAAAAAATAATAAAGCATCATTAGTATTTTTCTAATGATGCTTTATTATTATTTGCTTTGTTCTGTATTATTTTGAGCTTTATTATTATCTGTTTCTGACTTTGAAGTATTTTTTATAACTTTAAATTCATAACCTTCACTTTTATAATAATCTATTATTTGTGGTAATATTTCTACAGTCTTTTCTTTTCCAGCTGCATCATGCATAAGAATAACTACATGATTTTTTCCTTTTGATGTCTTCTTAACATAGTTAAGCATTTCTTCTGTAGAGTATGGTTTTCCTTCTGCATCGCCATCTAATGCATTCCAGTCAACATTTACTATTCCATTTTCTTGTAATGTATTATCAAATTGTTGAAGAGAAGGATCCTTATAATATTTTCTTGTACCATAGCCTCCTGGCATTCTTAATACTCTACAATCAAATTCTTCTCCTAAAATATTCTTCATTATGTCATTAGTCTTATTAAACTCATTCATAAATGAATCAATATTTAGCTTATTATTTGGATATAGCTTTTTAAAGTCATGACTATAACTGTGATTTGCAATAGCATTTCCACCCTTTAATTCTTCTTTTAAATACTCTTGTCTCTTAGAATCTTTCTCTATGCTACTACCTAAAACAAAGAATGTTGCATGTACATCTTTTTCTTTTAATATATTTAATATCTTTTCTGTAGAATTTGATGGTCCATCATCAAATGTTAAAAATACATATTTACCATCACCTTTATATGTATCATTAGCCATTTCTTGAACATCTTTAGCATCAACTGCATACTTGTCCGCTTCATATGTAATATTCATACCTGGCATTACATCATCTGGATTAGGTTTTACCTCCTCAACTTTGTCAGCTTGTTCTTGACTAGTTAAAGCTTTGCTTTTAGCTGAACTATTTCCTATCATTGTAACAACTTTTGTACCAGCCCATAATAAAATTATAATTCCTAAAATTCCTAAAAATATTTTTAAAAAACTATTTTTCTTAGAATTTCTTCTTTTTTTTGAAAATATTCCTTTGCTCATAATTTCCTCCTACGTTAACTTCATTTAAATATCTTTAGAATAATTCCACTTGTCTACCTATATAATTATCTTTTAAAACTTAATTTTTATCATTTCAAAATAGTTACACTTTTTTAAATAAATATTAATATCTTAAAATCAAACTCAAACTCTATTATATATCATTATTAAATATATTTCCCAGCTAAAAAAATGAGAATAAACTTAAAATACCAATGTTTATCCTCTCTTTTTATTAGTTAACTTAAATTATTTTTAAAATACATAACTCCATATATTATTGTTGAAGTTAATAGAAGTATTAATTGAATTAAAGAAATACCACTTATTAAACGGCTATCGATCTTTCCATAAATAAAAGTTCTTCTCACTACCTCTACCATCAAAAATATAGTTAAAATTTTAAGGTATATTTGTTTCTTTTCTAAATATTTGCAATAGCATATGTATAAAAGATATATAAGACATGCAACGACTATTAAACTTATAAGAAAATCTCCATTTAGCATCCTCTCACTCCTTAACCAAACTATATTTTAATTGAGTTTTACAATCCTACAATTTTATTTTACAATAAAAAGTGCTTAATAAATATAAAGGATGGTTAATAATGAAGAAATTTCATAAAATTTTTATTTCTCTATTCATAATTGTACTTATATTAATCATGTTCTACTTTATGAATACAGATACAATGAACATAGATACCTTAAAAAACTTAATTTTAGATTCTGGCTATTTTGCTCCATTAATATATATAATAGCTTTTTCCCTAGTCCCATTAACATTTTTCCCTGACTCTCTATTAGCTATCTTAGGGGGAACTATATTTGGGTTGAGTAGAGGTTTTTTATATACAAGTATAGGAGCTTTAATAGGTGGAAGTATTTCTTTTTTCATTTCTAGAATATTAGGGCAATCTTTTGTAGAAAAGCTAGAAAATGATAAATTAAAAAATATTCAAAAACTATTAAAAGATAATGGATTTCTTATGATTTTACTTTTAAGACTAATACCTTTATTTCCATTTGATTTAATAAGTTATGGTGCTGGTCTTACTAAAATATCATATAAAGATTTTATTTTAGGAACTTTAATAGGAACAATTCCTGGCATACTTGTTTTCGTAAATTTAGGAGCTCAATGGATTAGCTTTAACAAAGAAAGCATCTATTTATCAGTAAGCTTACTAATTTTATTTATAATAGTATCTTTATTCCTAAAGAAAATTTATATAAACAAACATCTATCTAAAGAAAATTAATATTTAAGCTTTCTTTCATATATAATAAAAATGGCTATATCAAAGTTTAATATTTACTTTGATATAGCTATTTTTTATTTGAAACTCTTATCTTTTTAATTTTATTATCTTAATATTTTCAAATAAAATAATTATGATAAGTTTTAATTTTTATAACTACTCATATTTAGTGTAGGTATGTTATTTAGTCTTGCCCATCTATTAAACATATTAAAAACATGCTTTTCATCCAATTTATCTCTTAGTTCCTTTTCCTCATCTTTACTACAAGATAAATATTCTTTAAACAAAGCTTTCTCACTTTCTGGTAAAGATTCTATAAAATCTTCTTTTTTATCTAAAGGCATATTATTGAATTGATTTTTAAAATCAGTATTAAAATCTTTTCCTGTTTGCCCATTTGAGTTTTTTGAGAACCACCTAAAAGCAGCCTTTACATTAAGTAATGATTCAAATAATAATCCTATTGCTAATATTACTATTCCTACTACAATTAAAGCCTTCATTTTATCACCTCCAAACTAAAATATTTATATAAAGTCCATTAGATACAAAAAGGAGTATATTAAAAATTAACTCCAAAGAAAGTCTTTCATAGTTTTCTTTGCTAATATAATTTTAATACACTCCCTTTAAATTAACTTATATAATTCATAGGATTTACCCATTCACCATTTATCATTATTCCAAAATGAAGGTGTGGACCTGTACTATATCCAGTTGATCCTACGTAAGCTATTACTTGTCCTTGTGATACATGCTGACCTGCTTGTACAGCAAGACTAGATGAATGCCCATATAAAGTGCTTGTACCATCACCATGATCTATTATAACCATGTTACCATAAGCCGTATTCCATCCTGCCTCAACTACAGTACCTGCCTTTGAAGCCAATATAGGAGTTCCATAAGGTGCACCTAAATCCGCTCCTGTATGAACACTTTGTTTTCCTGTTACAGGATGCGTTCTAGGACCAAATGGATCTGTAACTCCACCTGGAGCTGGTCTCATAAACCCACTTGAAGTATTTGTGTTTCCACCTGAGCTTTCCTTACTTCCTGAGTCTGATCCTGAATTACTATTGTTTTTAGTAGTATTATTATTTGCCTTACTGCTATTATTTTGATTTATTAAATTATTTATATAATCTTTAAGATTTGCATTATCTTCTTGATAACTATTTATTTCATTTAATACATCTTTTTCTTTTTGGCTTAAACTATCTATTTCTGCTTGTTTTTGTGCCTCTAATGAATTTAACTCTTTTAATTGAGATTCATATTGACTTACTAGAGTGTCATATTCCTTCTTATCAGTTTCTAATTTAGACTTTTGATTTGATAGGTCTGTTTTTTGACTTTCTAATTGAGCCTCTTCATTTTTTAGTTCATCTTGAACTTTCTTTATGTCATCTATTAACTTATTATCAGTATCAACAATATATTTTATATTTGATACGTTACTTATGAAATCCCCTACATCTTTTGATTCAAGTATTATGTATAAAAATTGGTTACTTAAATTTGACTTATATGCACTTCTTATTCTACTAGCAAGTATTTCTTCTTTTGCTGCTTCTTCTTTTTTCTTCTTATCTATGCTCTTTTGAACATCACTAATCTGTCCTTCTAATTTATCTATGCTAGTTTTTAAAGAATCAATATCACTTTTATATTCATCTACCTTCTTTTGTGAACTAAGTAACATTTGATTTTTCTCAGCTATTTGATTTTGTATTTCATCTAACTTACTTTGAGTTTTATCTTTTTCAGAATTTATATCGCTCTTTTTATCTTTAAGGTCATTTATCTTGCTATTATTATTATCGATTTCTTGTTGCGCCTCTTCTTTTGTCTTAGCCTGTACAATATTATTACTGCTTATTGAAACAGCAAAAATCATTGTTACGCTAAGTATAACAGCCGTTAGTCTTCTTCTGTTCATAATATTTCACCTATTTCTTTATGTATAATATTTTGCTAAAACACCACATACTCAAATATTATACACTATAAAGATAAATTTGTTAATATAGCCAGTATACACTATAAACATTGTTAACACTTATTTAACCTTAACTTCAAAAAAGACTACATAAAAATTAGCTTTATTATATTTCGAAGCATGTTTTTATATAGTCCTATTTAAAAATTAGAATCTTTCATTTGAAATTTCATCATCAATAAGTTCTTCTAATGTTTTGAACTTACTACCTTCTTTTAAGTAATGTTTTTTTATACTGTCTTTCATTTCAGATAATGAAACCTCAGTATAAAATTCTTCCTCTTTAAAATCATGTTTCATTCTTTCATATATTCTTCTTATTATATTTTCTTTATCTTTATTGCTTATTTCCTTGCTCATATGTTTCTCTCCTTATTTAATTTAATAATTTGTTCATAAATATATTATACACATAGGACTTGATATATTAAAGTAATTATCAAAATATATTTATGGTTTTCTAATTTTTTTATTATTTAATGTTATAATTATTTTACTTTAATTAGTATAGAAAGAGTTGATTCTAAAATAAGAGTAATGTCTTTTTATCTTTATGTTGGTCTAATGTGCTTATTAGCTCTTTTTTAAATATATGTAATATTAAGTGTACTTGAAAGATTCTTAGTTGTTATTTTAAGTTTATTTTTATCAGTAGAGCTATTGTACTTTTTAATTTCAAAAAAATCTAAAGATTCCTGATTTGATTCACCAAATCTCCTATTTTTTCTATACTATTACTAGTATTTTAATTTTAGGAGGTTTTTTATGAGAAAATCGGCATGGGATTATACCTTAGAAATTTTATCATTAATGGGAGATATTGATTATTATAATGATTTACTAAGTAAAACTTTAAATCCTAATGATAGAGAAATATATTCTAGAAAAATAGACGCTTTAGAAAGTAAGCTTTTCACTATGAAAGAAAAATTTAAAAATACATTCATTCTTTAAAGTAACTTAAAACAAGCTACTTTTTTTAATTAGGTTCTATTTTATGTGAATGTTAAATTAAAGTTACTTATAAATTATACTTATTCATAAAGAAAAAAAGGTTCAACTTCAAAAGTTGAACCTTTAAACAAACTCAATTAATGTTCCCAAATATGCCGTCACACTTATAATTTTATACCTGCCTCTCGCAGGTGGGTTCCGCTCAAACTAACTCGACCATCTTCTGTCACAAAAGTGAAGTTAAAACTTGAAGCCCGATTTCCTTAGCTTTTTTGCAAATCCCGTATTTATCATGTAGGTTAAAATTAATAAGCTTCGCGTACATCTCAGGATTGATTATGTTTTTATTATAACATAAGATTATAAAAAATCAACCTTGATTTTTTATAATTTTTTTACTTTAATTCATCTAATATTTCATCTATTTCTAATTCTTCATCTTCTGGTAAAAATACAGCTATGAATTGCTTACCTGAGTAATTAGTAGTATCAATTTCATATCCTTCAGCCTTAGCTATAATTTCAAACTCTTCCATAACCTCTTCTAGAATCTCTTCAACACTATCTGTTGCTATATCATCTAAATATGGAATAACTCCTTCTACAATCCATGGATTGCTATCCTCTTCATAATCTGTTTCATCATTCGCACAAGCTTTAGCACCCTGTATTTCTACATCTTCAAAATCATAATAAAACTTAAGGGCCAATCTGTTATCTTCAGAAGAAACCTCTTCTACTTCTGTCAATCCATTGGTAGATAAATAATTTATTATTCTGTACTTATCCATAATATCCCCCTTTTTATTTTAGTATAATAATTTCTTATATTCTTTTTTTACTAATCTAAATTCTTCATCATCTTCAACTAAGTTATACTCAACTGAATCATTTACTTTATCAACTCTGAAAACAAAGTCATCTGCTTCATCTCCACCACCTTCTATTGGTGAAAGAACTATATATTCTTTCTTATTCTTTTCACCTAGATATATTTTAGCAACAACCTCAAATTCAACTTTATTTCCCTCTTCGTCTCTAAAGGCCATTATTTGTTTTTCTTCCATTATTACTCCTCCTAAATCAACCTATTAAAGGTGATTTTTCATCTTTATAAAATATATATTCATAATGTAATGCTCTAGTTAAAACAACGTATAAAAGTTTTTTATCTATTTCATTATCATTATAATTCTCTTTACTTAAATTATAAACTATAGTGCAATCAAATTCTAATCCCTTAGTAAGATATGAAGGTATAATTATTAAATTCAAATCAAATTCATTTTGATCATCTTTAATTAGTTCAAAGTCATACTTGGAGTATTTTTTAACTGCAGTTTTTATTTTTTTACACTCATCAAGAGTTTTTCCAACTATAGCCATTGAATTTTTTCCTTCACTCTTTATTTTTTCAACTATCTTATCTAAATTTTCACAAAAATCTTTTGCATTATTAAATTGAATTTCCTCTGGAACCATTCCATGTCTTAGAACTGGCTTTGCTGGCTCTTCATAAGTATTTTGTTTAACTAAAACCTTATTTGCATAATTTATTATTTCAACTGTACTTCTATAACTCTGGCTTAAGTGCTTATATTCTGCATTCCCATCATATACTAACTTAATAGCTTCTTTCCAATCATTAATACCTTTAAATGAATATATTCCTTGCCCAATATCTCCAACTATTGTTAGAGAATTTCCTGAGGCCATCATAGACATAACATATAATTGTAGCATAGAGTAATCTTGTGCTTCATCAATTACTATGTGTTTTAATAGACCACTTTCTTCAATTCCTTCTATTCTAAATTTTAAATAAAGCATAGCAGCTAAATCATCTGCATCTATTATTTTTTTATCTATATTATTAGCCAAATTTTCTTTCATATATACAGCTAACTTTTCAGGAATTTTTCCCGCAGTTACCTCATCAAAGATCTCTTTATTTTCAAAAAAATTTCTATAGACATTAGTTGTATCTATGCCTTTCCATTGCTTGAAATATTCATTAAACTCTTTCTTAGCTGATTTTTTTATTTCTTTTTTATGATTATCTCTCTCGTCATAAAGCTTAATAAGTTTTTGTCTTCTCTCTTTAGAATCTTCCATTTCCTTTTTAAGTCTAGCTATTCTATACTCATATTGGAAATCAACCTTATCTAAAACCTTACTTATCTTTTCTCCTAATTTTTTAGAAAAATAATTTTTTATCTCATCTTTTCTCTTATTTACAGGATACTTTATTAAATCCTGTAAAAATAATCTCTTGATTTCTTTAGCATCAAAAACCGAGTAACCACAAATTCTTATATTATCTATGTCACTATCTTCTCTCTCAAGAACTTGAATATATCTATCTAACATTTCTTTAAAAAGTATAGAACCTTTTATTTTACTATCACTCATTATGTATTTATTTTTCTCTAAATCGTTCTCTAAAATTCCTATTAATTTTTTATCTTTAGTTATGACTTTTCCTTTTATCCCCAACTTCTTTAAAGCTAATTCTTCAAAAGTTTTCTGCTCAACCTTTTCAACACCAAGATTAGGTAACACCTCTGAAATATAGTCTAAGAATATTTTGTTTGGTGCTATAACCAATATATCCTCACCTGTTATATTTCCTTTATATCTATATAGAAGATATGCCAATCTATGAAGCGCTACAGTAGTTTTACCAGAACCTGCTGACCCTTGTATTATTAAAGGAGAATTCTTAGGCGCTCTTATTATATCATTTTGCTCCTTTTGTATTGTAGCTACTACATCTTTTAATTTTGTTCCTGTACTATTTTCTAAATTTATTCTAAGGAATTCATCTATTAAACCATCTCCCTCTTCATCGAGACCAGACTTTAAGATTATTTCATTTATTCCTTCATCAAAACATTCTTTAAGGTTATGATCATCATCAAAAAGGAATTTTCTTTTTAAACTAAGCTCTCCTTCAATTACGCCCATAGGTGCTCTATAGTATGCTTCTCCTTGAGTTCCACTATAATAAAGATCTGCTAAAGGGGCTCTCCAATCTATTACCTTCTCTTCCCCTTCCATCATATCTCCAAGACCACATTTACCTATATAAAAACTTTCAAAATCTTTTCTATATTCTCTAAAATCAATTCTTGCAAAGTATGGCTTATCATAAGCTTCTTTAAATTTATCTAATTCTTTTGATAAAAAGTCAACAGATTTCTTAATTATTTCTATTTCAGGATCATATGCTCCTTTAGATTTTTTATTCAAAGTATCTAGTTTTTCATCTGTCTTAGATTTTTCATTTTTTAATCTTTCTTGTTCACTCGCAATCCATGTTTTAGTTTCTGAAAGTACTTCTCTTTCATAACTTAAAACCGTATTATCACTCATAATAAATACCTCCTTCACTAAGCAACTTTATTAAATTTTTTCCATAAAAATCATCAATGAATTTAATTATACTATCTTAAGGGTAACTATACAAATTTTATAATAAAAATTATAAATAAAAAGGAAATTTCTTTAAAATAACATTATTTTTTTGATAAAAGGACAAAATAATAGAGAGGTGATATTCATGGAAAAAGTTACAGATAGAACTCCAAGCGAGGCTCTAAATGATAATCTCAAAGAACTTTATATAGGTATTGATGTTTTTAATCATTACTATAAAAAATGTAAATCTAATGAACTAAAAAATTTACTTGGAGATGTTATAAATCTTTATAAGAAAGAAGCTACAGAGCTTTCTAGTAAGATTTCATCATTAGGAGATTCTCCTGCATCTAGTATTGGTATTTCAGGTAAGATTTCCGAAGCTCTTTATAATATTAGAACCCTTACAGCTGATACAGATAGTGAAATTCTTGAAGAAAGCATAAAAGCTTTTAAAACTGGAATAATTGCGTTTCAAAAAGTTTTAGAAGATAAAGGAGATCAATTAGATTCAGACGCTGTAAATTTATTAAAAAATATAATAAAAGAAAATGAAGAGCTTAGTAAAAAGCTAAATGAATATTCAAGTCCTCACCAAGCTGATTTCTTCTAAAAAAGGGTGTGTATTAAAACAAAATTTTAATACACACCCTTTTTATATTGCCCACTTCTTATCCTTTGTAAAAGAAACGTTGAGCCATTTTTCATAGTTTATATGATTTAATGAATTAAAAATTTTTTCTCTTAATGTATCCATTTCATCTAATTCTTTAATGTTAGATTCTTCATTATATATAAAATCTATTTCTATTCTTAAATCTCGTCCAGTTTTCGAAACTCTTGTAATAGCCTCTTCAAAGTTATACTCTTCTTCTATTCCTTTTACAAGGTTACTTATTTCTGAAGTTATACTATCATCAGCTTTAAATTCTAAAAGTTCTTTTAGTCCTTCTATAAATGCTTTTACTGGCATCTTTATGAAGATTAATGAACACATAATAACCATTAGTGGATCTACATATTTATTAACCCAAACAAATTCTGTATGTTGAAGTATGTTTGCTATTAAAAATCCTATTAAAACTCCCATACTTAAAAGAGTGTCCATAAGCCACTGATTGCTTTCCACTGTTAATAAGCTTGAATTGATTGTCTTCCCTTTTCTTTTTAAGAAAATATATGCAACCCCACATCCTACTGTCGATATTATAGCATATATTAATGCATAACCATATTCAACCTCATTTCCACCATTTAACAAATCTCTAATTGCTCCGCTCAAAGAATACATACACATCATAAATATTGCCAAAGACATAATTATGACTATTAAAGGTTCTATCATCCTTTTCCCAAATGGATATTTTTCATAATCTTTTTTGCCTATATAGACACTTCCTAATATGGCTAGCAAAGATAAACCTACACTAGCTAAAGAATACATACCATCAAACAAAATCATTTCCGATTTTACAATTCATCCCCATGCAATACCTAATACTGCAAAAAATAATGCTCCTAATGCTGATATCTTTAATAAATAACTTTCCTTCTTCATAAATTCACCTCAAAATAAATCTTCTAATATTATTTTATGATTTTTCAAAGTAAATTTCACTCACTAATAGGTTATATAAAAGGCACTAATATATTATTATAACCTTATTTAAAATTTAATATAAAACCTTTTAATCACTATTTCACCTTAAACTTCTACTGATTTTTTCCTTTTTTAACCTTACTTCAATTTTTTCTTTTAATAACAAGGCTCCTTCTTTTGAAGGATAGGGGTATTGAAAGCTTAAATCCATATTTATAGACTTTAAAGCATCTTCTAACGACCCTGAAATAAACTGTGAATTAGCTAAATAGTACCAATATATAGGAACTGATGGACTTTTGTCTACTAGTCTACTGTAATATTTAATTAAATTTTTAAAATATTTTTCATAAAGATCTATTGCATTTATTAAATTATTATTTTTAACCCTATATATTTCTACTTTATACGCATCTCCACACTCTCTAGTCCAAATAGCTAATTCAAAAACCCCATTATTATTAATATCTTTTACATCTACATTATTAAATGGCTTATCTAATGTTAGATAATTGTGTAAACCATATTTATCATTAAAATATATATCTAAAGTCCTCCATATATCTGAAAGTTCCCATACTACTATCATATATCTCTTTTTGCTTTCTAAAGGTGCTATAATTATTTTATTTACATTGTATCCATGTCCTTTTATAATATCTACTAATCCCCATTCCCCTTTAACCTCTTCAAGCATAATCAAATATAACCCTTTAGCATATCTATATGCTGCAATGATTTCCTTATTTCCATCATTATTTATATCAACCTCATTAGCAAATAATATTTCACTATTCTTATTTATAAATCTTTTTACTACTTCCACTAAATCTAACCTTTTTATTTTTGTATCAATTATAACTTCACCTTCATTAGTGCCATAATATTCTTCTAATAATACCCCATGTATATTTTCTTTTTTTATCTCATCAATTGGTACTAATTTTTCTAAAAATATATTTTCTGGATATTTTTCTCCATTAAATTTTGCTACTCTATACCCATTTTCTATGCCCAATCCTGAAATATATAATATTAAGTCTTTATATCCATTAGTTTTTTTATTTGAAATTATTATTGGATACAATACACCACTAAAATTTCCTATAACTTTAAATTCTCCATTACTTTCTTTTAAAACCAAAGCCTTACACCAGTTAATATTACAAAAATACCAATCTTTTAAATATATGAATATTTCACTAGTCCCATCATTATTTAAATCAATATTATACCTGACATATTTAAAATCATCTTTTTCAAAATTTAATTCCTTTTTTATAATTTCTTTTATTTTAGGATCATCTTCATAGATTCCATTTAATATATTAAAGCATCCCTCTTCTATACAAACCTCATTATTTCTATAATTCTGATTTATAAAATTTCCTTTTAAATTAACAGTTTGGTCTACTAATTTAAACTCCTTATCTCTATAACTAATTATACTTCGAACCAAACATATGATATCTGTATCAGACTGCCCTAATATTTTTTGTAATATGCTTATGCTTGCAACTTCATTTCCCATTTGATAAAAAGGATTGCATCCCCATATTCTACTTATATTAGCTTTTTCTTTTTCAGGTTTAACTTTACCTGAGTTATCATAAACAAAGTCTAAATAATACTTATAATTTTCTCTTAATACAACAAAATATTTCTTATTCCTTTCATAATTTAATACTTCTAACTCATAATTATTTCTATAAAAAGCCATTATCTTATTTTCTTTATAAAATGTATTACTATTAAAAATTTCTACAATCCTATTATTTTCAAAAGAAAATATTTGGCATTTAACATATCCACCAGAGGATTCACAAATACTTCTTAAAAATATCTCTTTTTTTATACTATCTCTAAAACTTATCAATTGCATCTCAAATTTATAATGATCTTTTTCAAGTGGAAACTCATAGATATTTCCTGTTTTCTTATCATGAACTATTAAAAAATTATTTTGCTCACAAACTGCGCCTAAACATGATACAACATAAACTCCTTCTTTAATTCCATCACCAGTAAGGTCGCCACTATCGTAATCTATGATTTTATCATATTTATTTAAATTCATAATAACCTCCATAGATATCTACATTATAATAATAGTTTATCTTAGGCATTCTTATCTGTTACTTTCATATAAAAATAAGTGAACTTTAACTTAATTTAGTTTATAATTGAATTAACAAAACCTTATAGATTGGAGATAAATTTCATGACTAAAAAGAAAAAGAGGCTTTTAATAGTTTCATTATCATTATTAATTGTTATAATATCATCTTTTTTAGGTGTAAAAATAGTTTATAATTCCTACTTTGCTCCTAAAGTAACAGTAACCCCAATAGACTCTACCATAGAACTTGATAACTGGAATTTAATAAAAAAGTTTCTTCCTAACAACGTAAATCTTTCTTTAAAAGAAATAAATGTTGAATCAACAACTGAATTCTCTGATTCTGAATTAACAGACTTATTTATACTTGCTTTAAGAGAAAACCCTAATGCAATAAAAAATCTTACCGGATTAAAAGTTGATATAGAGAATAATGCTATTAATATTTATATAGATGGTAATTATAAAAACATCCCATTTCAAGGTAAGCTTACTTTCACAGCTCAAAGCAAAGATGGAAAAGGAATACTTCATTACAAAGAAGGAAAAATCGGATTTATAGATATTCCTAAAGATGTTATTTTTAAAAATCTACAAGATAACTCACTACTTTCCTTTGATAAAAATAATGGTGATATAATACTTTCTTTTAAGGATGTAATTAAGTATCTTAAAATAAAATCTATAACAGTTGAAAATGATAAGATAATAATTGTATTTAGCGGAACGGTTCCTTTACTTAGTGCAATTTTTCCAAATATAAATTAATAAAAAGCTCTAACTTTAAAATAGTTAGAGCTTTTTTTTCTTGTATAAACATAAATTTATATATTAAGTGAAATAATAAATTTAATTTATATTTTTCAGGTGATTATATGATTAATAAAGCTATAAAAAAATTTAATTTAGACATAGACTCAATGAAACGTGAAGGCTCTATTGCCTTTTTAACATTTTTAGCCTCTTGGATATTTTTCGGAATTGATAATGCAATCTTGGCCTATCCAATAGCATTAACTTCATCAATTCTTTTAAAAGAAAATTTTAAAATAAGTCCCTTAGAAAAAACTCTTAAGCTTATATTTTTATATTCATCTTTGGTCCTCTTATCTTTTTTAGCCTCAAGCAATCTTATATTAGGACTTATAATTAATTTTTTCACTATATTCTTTATTGCTTATAAGTTTTCAGTTAGTTATACGCCCTTATTTTATAAGCCACTTTTAATGTTATATGTTTTTACCTACTTCTATAAAATAGATTTTCAAAGTCTTCCGAAAAGACTCTTATCTATTTTATTTGGTTTCAGCTTAATAATAATATTCCATCTATTTATAAATAAATTAAGTTATAAATCCCTAATAAAAGAAAGCATAAGCAAATCAATCTTTTTATTAGAAGGTCAAATTGATAATATTCTTTCAAAAAATTATAATTTAGACTTACAAAAATCTATCTTTAAAGAAATGAATAATATTTGTTATAACCTTTATACTACTAGAAGAAGAAAAACTTTAACAAATAACCTAGGTAGTATTCAATTTAAAATATATATAATATTAGAGAACTTAAATTTAGACCTAGCTAATTTAAGCATTCTTTATTCTAAGGTTAACTATAACAGCACAATAATAGAATCTTTTTTGAAAGAATTAAAAGAATCTTTATTAATTTTAAAATCATATTTAGATGATGAAATCTCTTATTATGAAATAGATAAACAACTTAATAAATTAAATAGATTTCATGAGAATTTACCAGATCAATTTACATTTATTCATGATATATCTACTTCAGTAAATAATCTTTATTTATACCTAGCTGATATGAATACTCTCGAAGAAGCTGAGGGATATAAATCCTACACTTCTTGGAAAAACACTGATAAAAGCCAATTTAAATTTAAAGATTCATTTTATTTTGGAACAATCAAATTTAACTTTTCCTTAAGAATTTCATTGACATTGAGTATTGTCTTATTGCTTAGCTCTTTATTTGATTTTGCTAAAATGAGTTGGCTTGGAATTACTATAATGTCCATAATGCAGCCTTACTATGAGGAGACATTAAACAAAAGTAAAGATAGATTTAAAGGAAATCTCTTGGCAATCTTTCTTGTAACCATCATTTTAAATCTATTTCAAAGTCAAGCAGTTTACATTATTGTCTTAACTACAAGTTTATATTTAACCTATGCTTTCAAAAGTTATTATAAACTCTCCTTATTTACTGCTATATCAGCTATTTGTATGGCCTCTTTAAGCTATGAAGTAAATAATTTAGCATTTTTTAGAGTTTTCTATTTAGCTTTAGGCATAGTAATAACTTTTTTAGCTAATAAATTTCTATTTCCTTATAAACTAGATCAGGGAATTAAAGAATTAAGTCTAAAGCTAATGAGATATTTAAATATCTTAGCTGAGGAATTAATAAAAAATCCTTCTAAAAATCAAGAAAGAATAATAAATTTAACTATCCATATAAACCTTATGTGCAATAAACTCTCTCTTAGAAATATCCAAAAAGGTGATTCTAATATTTCTAGATTAATTGCATTAACTCAAAATTTAACAGCCTCTTTAACCTATTACACCTTACTAAAAAAAGATTTAGGATTAATATGTGGAATCAATAAAGATGAATTAATAAAATTTCAAAGCCAATTACAGAGTTTACTTGAAGGAAAGGCTTCTTTAACAGATATAATAATTCTTTTAAATAATACACTTGATTCTTTAATAAATTGTCCTTATTCAAGAAAAGTAAACTACAATCCATCCTCTAACGGTTTAATACTATAATTTATATTTTCAATAATAAAAAGCTATATGAAAATCTTCATATAGCTTTTATTTTAATTTATACTAAATAATCCACTTTAAATAAATTCATTACCTCTTCTTCACTTAATGTGTTAAAAGCATTTCCTACTGATAGTTCACCGTCTTCAATAACCTTAGAAATTAAAGTCTTTTTTTCCTCTTGAAGCGCTATTACTTTTTCTTCAATAGTCCCCTTAGCTACTAATTTTATAACTTCTACTACATTCTTTTGCCCTATTCTATGTGCTCTATCTGTAGCTTGTTCTTCCACAGCTGGATTCCACCAAGGATCAAAATGAATTACAATATCTGCTGAAGTTAGATTTAAACCAGTTCCTCCCGCTTTTAAGCTTATTAAAAATACTGAGTTTTCACCCTTATTGAAATCATTAACCATCTTAACTCTCTTCTTAGATGAAATACTTCCATCTAAATAACTAAAAGAAATTTTTTCATCTTCAAGTCTACTACTTATGTTCTTTAAAACAGAAGTAAATTGTGAAAAGACAAGTATTTTGTGCCCTTCCTCTATTCCTTGATTTAATATTTCCATTAAGGCTTCTATTTTTGCACTTTCTCCAATGTAGTCATTTATTGCTACAGATGGATCTAGTGCTAACTGTCTAAGTTTAGTTATATATGATAAAATCTCTATCTTACTCTTATTAAATTCTTCAGCATCTTGTTTCTTTTCCATAATTGATAAAGCGTTATTAGCATATATAGAATAAACCTTCTTTTGTTCCTCCCCTAAATCAACTAAATGCATTTTTTCAATTTTATCTGGTAATTCCTTTATAACATCCCTCTTCTTCCTTCTTAATATAAAAGGTTTTATAAGAGTATGTATTTCTTCTAAAACTTCTTCACTTTCATTTAACTTCTTATAATATCTAACAGTAAATCGCTTTCTATCGTAAAGATATCCTGGCATTATAAAATCAAAAATTGACCAAAGTTCCATAAGAGAATTCTCCATAGGAGTTCCAGTTAAAGCAAATTTATATTCAGAATTAACCTCTTTTACAGCCTCTGAATTTTGAGAATCCGGATTTTTAATTGCTTGTGCTTCATCAATAAAACAATAATCAAAATTTATCTTTTTATATTCTTCTAGGTCTCTCTTTAGTAAGTTATAAGTAGTTATTATGACATCCTTGTTACTTATATCTTCTAAAATTTCCTCTCTTTTATCCTTACTTTCGTTTAATACTTCTACAACTAAATTAGGTGCAAACTTTGTAAACTCCTCTTTCCAGTTATATATTAATGAAGTTGGAGCAACTATTAAGGTTTTCTTTCCTTTATTAGAAAGAATGAAGGTAATAGCTTGAAGAGTTTTACCAAGTCCCATCTCATCTCCAAGTATTCCACCTAGCCCCAGATGTTCTAATGTTTTAAGCCAATTGTATCCAAACTTTTGATATTCTCTAAGCTCAGCATTAAGCTCCTTTGGAACCTCAAAAGAAAGTTTATTTATATTTTTAAATTTACTTCTTATCTCATTTAATTTCTTTTTTCCCTTTATATATCTAATTCCTTGTTCTTCTATATAGTTAGCTATAAATAAGGCCCTGTTATTGCTAATCTCTAAGCTATTATTATCTAAAGAATCTGTATCAAGTGAATCCACTAGTTTTAAAAACTGCTTTAATTCTAACTCTTCTAAATCAAGAAATTCTCCACTTTTAAGCTTATAAAATTTTAAATTATCTCTAAAGGCTCTAAGTATTCCTTTTGTCTCCTCACTAGGTATATCTCCTATTTTAAAATCGAACTCAAAGTAATTATATCTTCCTGGTTTAATATCTCCCTTTATACCTTTACTTCCTAAACTTTTGATTCCCTTAAAATTTTCAGAATAGTAGACTTCCCCATACTCTTGTATCTTACATATGTCATGTTTAAAAAAACTAAATATATATTCATCTCCTAAGTAAAAATAAAACTTTTTATTTATCTCCTCAAAGCTAAATCTTTCAATTAAAGCAAGAACTTCTTTTTCTTTTTTTATATCTCTATAAATTATTTTTTCCTTACAATCATCAAATATATTAAATTCATAAGCTCCGTATTTTACCTTTAAAGTTAAAGTTACTTCTTTTCCTTCTTTATCAAAATAAAAGTTAAATTTTACTGGCTCTAACACCGTCTTATTCATTATGTTTTTTGAAAGGGATACATTATCAGTTAAATCTCTTAAAGCGGGAATTAGCTTTCTAAAAACTCTTTCTTCCTCATACTTATCAATATTAATAACCTTCCCCTCTGAAAAAATATCTAAATAGTTTTTTATCTTATAGCAAAACTCTTTTTTAGGAATATATATATTAGTCCCATATAGAAAAACGTCCGCTCTATCTCCTAAAACTTTAGGCATCCCATTTGGAGAACTTAATTCAAAATTATTTTTTAAATCCTTTAAAGAAAAATCTATTGGTACCTCTTCAAAAAGCACTTCTCCCTCAACTGCTCTATAAAAGAAGCCTTCATTTAAATAAACTCTATGATTTTTTATTATACAAAAAAAATCTCTTACTAAATAATTAGGTATTTTTATACTTTTTCCATCTATAAATGTATCTCTATTTCTTAGAAAGCTTTTTATTGGTTTTTCTATTTCTTTTAAAGTTTCTATAAACTCTATTAATTCCTTATCCTTAGAACTTAACCTTTGCTCCCTTATGTCAAAAGTAAAAGCCTTACTGTATCTAATAGGGATTTTATTGTAATATGATACTAAAAACTGCTCAATATCTTTTAATATATAAAGCTTATTTGAACTCATTGATTTAGTTCCTATTTTAAATTCAGCTAATATACTATTACTCCACTCATTTTTATTTATATATACTTCTATTTTTAGTTCTTCCTTCTCTAATTCTTCTTGAAGAATTAAGTCCAAAATTTTATTTTCACTCTTTTTGCAAAATAAGTTTTTATTTTCTCCAAATTCTTTCTTCTTGGCTAAATCCTCTAAAGCTTTATAAAAAGTTGCTACTAAATGCTTACAACAGTAATTCTCCTTACTAAATTCATGTTTTTCATAATCAGTACAAGTACAATATGTTGATAATATCCCCTTCGTTCTAATATCTATCTCTAAGTTAGTACTATATTTACTAAATAATTGCTCTGAGATTACTATTCCATTAACAGCTATTAGATCTTCCTCATCCTCTATTTTTATGGATTCTACTAGATCATTATTAATAATTCTTTGCCCCTTATTATAGTTTCTTCCTGTAGTTTCTTCTTTAAATCTTTGTAACAATAAATCTTGAACTAACATATTTACTCCTCTATTTCCGTGCTTCATATCTTATAATTATAACATAAAGTTATTTTCACTGAAAAATTAAGTGAACTTTGCTTTTTCATATTAAATTTATTTTTTGTAGTTTTTACTCTAAAATCTCTTAATTTCAATAGACAAAAATAAAAAATATCAGATGTAAATATTACATCTGATATTTTTACATGGCTATTCTACTGTTCCTCTTTCTACTAAAGAAGGTTCCAAATTTATTATTTTGCTTTTCAAAGACTTATCATTTATTAAATCCATAAGCAATTTACATGAATACTCTCCAATTTTATAGATAGGTTGTGCTATAGTAGTTAGCTCTGGCTCCATATAAGAACATATATTGATATTATCATATCCTAATATACTTATATCTTCAGGTACTTTGTAGCCATTTCTTATTAAATATTTCATACCTCCAATTGCCATAACATCACTACTATAAAATATTGCATCAACCTTTTTATTATTTTTAATTATTCTTTCTGTGGCTTTTATTCCACCTTCCATAGAAAAGTCTGATTCTTCTATTAAAGCTTCACTGAATATTCCTAGATTCTTTACTGTATTTTTAAAACTTTCTAGTCTTAAATTAGCTATTTCTAAGTTAGCTTTACCTGTAACAAAGGCAATTTTCTCTTTTCCTTTGTTAACTAAGTAATTTACGCCTAATTCAACACCTTTCTTATTATCACAAAATACTCCATTTACATTTTTCTCATCGGAAATTATTCTATCTATCATTACAAATGGGATTTTATTATTTTTCAATATTTTAATCCACTCTTTACCTTCTCCACAAGCTGCTATTACTACACCGTCTACTAACTTACTTATTAAAAGCTTTAAATATTCCTCTTCCTTCTTTTTCTCATTAAGAGTATTGCATAAAATAATGCTATAGCCATGCTTTTCACTTTCAATTTCTATGGCTTTTGCTATTTCTGAGAAGAAGGGGTTTTGAATATCTGGTATTATCATACCTAAAGTATAGCTCTTTTTAGTGCTTAAGCTTCTTGCTAATGAATTTGGTATATAATTCATATCTTTTGCCGCTTTAAATATTCTCTCTCTAGTCTCTTTCGAAACATTTATCTCTTTATTATTTAAAACCATTGATACAGTAGTCTTTGATACATTTACTGCTTTAGCTATGTCTAATAATGTAGTTTTTCCCATTTTATCGCAACACCTCTTGCCCGCTTTGTTTTATAACAACAGTAATTATACCATATTATCCCTAGCTGTACCCTAATTATTTAGTATAGACTTTAAGATCTGCTGCTATTTTATCCTCAACACTTTCTCCATGATATACTTTGTTCGCTAAGTCAACACCTAATGCTCCAATTAAATCTGGTTGTTGTGCTATTGTCGCTGTCATCTCATTTGCGTCTACAGAGTCTTTAGCATCATCATTTCCATCAAAGCCTATTACCATTGCATTTATTCCGCTAGCTTTAATTGCCTTAACTGCACCTAAAGCCATTTCATCATTGTGAGCAAATACAACTTGTATATTAGGATTTGCTTGTATTATATTTTCCATAACTTGAAGACCTTTTTGTCTATCAAAATCTGCTGCCTGTATTGAAACAAAGTTAAAGTTATCATTTTGGTCCATTATATTATGGAATCCTTCTCCTCTATCTCTAGTAGCTGATGCTCCAGGAATACCTTGTATCTCAACTACATTTATTGCTCCTTTTTCATCCTTAAATTTGTCTAATACATACTCTGCAGCCATTTCTCCACCTTTTACGTTATCTGAAGCTATATGACTTGTTATTTTTCCTCCATTAGCTTGTCTATCTAATGTTATAACAGGAATATTACTTTTATTGGCAACTTCCACTGTTTTAACCACAGCATCACTGTCTGTTGGATTTATAAGTAATGCAACAACTCCTAATTGTATTAAATCCTCTACATTTGCTCTTTCCTTAGCTGGATCGTTTTGAGAATCCAATACTACTAAGTCATATCCTAACTTTTCCGCCTCTTTTTCTGCTCCCTCTTTCATATTTACGAAGAATGGGTTGTTTAATGTTGATACAACCATACCTATTTTAGGTTTGTTATCTTTTGCACATCCCATAAATGAAGTCATAAGCATCATGAGTATTAACCCAACTGAAAATATCTTTTTATTTATACGCATAAAACTCACCTCTTAAGCTTCTTAATTTTTTCTGCTCTTCTTATCTAAAAGTACTGCTATTAATATAACTAATCCTTTTACTATTGATTGATAGAATGGTGATACATTCATAAGGTTTAATCCATTATTAAGTACACCTATAATAAGAGCACCTATTAAAGTACCTGTGATTGTTCCTTCTCCACCAGCTAAGGAAGTTCCTCCTATTACTACAGCTGCGATAGCATCTAATTCAAATCCTGTTCCTGCGTTAGGTGATGCAGATCCTATTCTACTTGTTATAATTACACCTGCTATAGCAGAAGCGAATCCTGATACTACGTAAACTAAAGTTTTTATTTTATCTGTATTTATTCCTGATAATCTTGAAGCATCCTCATTTCCACCTAAAGCATATAAATATCTTCCGAATCTTGTTTGTGATAAAACATATACTGCTATTATTGCTATTATTACGGTTATTATAACTGGTATTGGCATAAATCCTATTTTACCATTTCCTATTTTAACAAAGTTTTCAGGTAATTTTGATATTGGAGTACCATCTGTAAATACTAAAGTAGCCCCTCTAAAAATTGTCATTGTTGCTAAAGTAACTATGAATGCTTGTAATTTTCCCTTTGATACTAATAAACCATTTATTAATCCAACTACTATACCTATAACAGCTGCCACTAAAATCGCTAAGAATACGTTTCCAGTTGACTTAACAATAGACGCTCCAACAGCACCACTAATAGCTAAAGTAGATCCAACTGATAAGTCTATTCCACCTGTTAAGATTACAAAAGTCATACCTATTGCTATGATTGCATTAACTGAAACTTGTGTAAAAACATTAGTTATGTTAGATATACTTAAAAAGTTTGGAGTAACTATAGTAATAACTATGCATAATAATACTAGTCCTATAAGAGATTTATATTTAGATATATTTGCTTTAACATTCGCTTTCATTATGTAATCCTCCCTAATTGTTTATTCCAACTGCTAATTTCATTATACTTTCTTGGTTTGCTTCATCTCTTTTTAATTCCCCTGAGATTCTTCCTTCACTCATAACCATAATTCTATCACTAATACCTAGTACTTCCGGTAAGTCTGAAGAAATCATTATTATAGCTTTTCCACTAGCTTTAAGCTCATTTAAAAGCTCATAAATTTCTTTCTTTGCTCCTACGTCTATTCCCCTAGTTGGCTCATCAATAATTAATACCTCTGGAGATAACATAAGCCATTTAGCAAGTATAACCTTTTGTTGATTACCTCCACTTAAATTCTTAATAAGTTGTTCCTTATTTGGAGTCTTAATCTTTATTTTTTTAATATAATACTCTATATCTTTGACCTCTTCTTTTTTATCAATGGCCTTAAACTTATTTTCATATTTTTTAAGATTACATAAGGTCATATTTTCTCCTACAGACATTCCTAAAATACATCCTTCTTTCTTTCTATCTTCTGAAAGATAACATATTCCATTATTTATTGCATCACTTATAGAAGTTATATTAATAGGACTTCCATTTAGAGAAATTTCTCCTGAAGTCTTTTTATATTCTCCAAATATTGTTTTTGCAAGCTCTGTTCTTCCTGAACCCATAAGTCCTGCAACTCCTAATATCTCTCCCTTTCTAAGAGTAAATGAAGCATTTTTTACGCCTTCCTTACAGCTAAGATTTTTAACTTCTAAAGCTAAATCTCCTTTTTTAACATCTCTGTGTGGAAATTGATCTTCTATAGTTCTTCCAACCATCATAGCTATAAGCTTATCATTATCTATGTCTTTTATCTCTGCACTTCCTGCATATTTACCATCTCTTAATACTTCTACTCTATGACATATCTTAAATATTTCTTCCATTCTGTGTGATATGTATATTATTGCTATTCCCTTTTTTCTTAAGTTTTCTATTACTTTAAAAAGATTTTCAGTTTCTACATCAGTTAAGGCTGTAGTAGGCTCGTCCATAATTATGATTCTAGCATTTTTAGTTAAGGCCTTTGCTATTTCTATCATTTGCTTTTCCCCTACATTAAGAGTACTAACAAGTCTATTTGGATTTATGTCACAACCTATTTGTTCTAAAAACATTTTGCTTCTTTCATCTAGTAACTTTTTATTTATTTTACCTGTAAATTTGTTGTGTTTTTCATTCCCTAAAAATATGTTTTCTGATACAGTTAAATTATTTAAAACACTAAGTTCTTGGTGAATTATTGTGATTCCAGCCTCTTCTGCTGATTTAATTCCCTTTACTTCAACTTCTCTTCCTTCAATAAATACTTTTCCTTCATCCTTTTTATATACTCCACTTAGTATTTTCATTAAAGTGGATTTTCCTGCACCATTTTCTCCCATAAGAGCAGTAACCTCTCCACCATAGGCTATTAAGTTAACATTATCTAAAGCCTTAACACCTGGAAATGACTTTGATACACCTACCATCTTTAACATCGGTGTTCTTTCACCCATTTACTACACCTCCCAAAATAATTCCTATTTTACTAAGAATATTCTACTCAGTGAATAATGAGCAGAATATTCATTTTTACACTTTTAAAAAACAACCCCAGATTTTAATATTATATTTGCATATGGAGTTTGTTCTCCAGTTCTAACAACAGCCTTACATTCTTTTAATTCTTGTTTTAATTCTTCATGTGATATAAATGTTATTTTAGTGTCCTTTATAACATCTTTTATTTGATTAAATAATTCTGGACTTACTTCCTCTGTTTCTTTAGCAAGAACCACTTCTTCAACTTGTAACTCTTCTAAGATAGCTTTTAATGTTTCTATAAATCCAGGTATACCTTTTATTAAAGCTAAATCAATTCTTTCTGTTTCATTTGGTATAGGTAATCCACAATCTCCTATAGCTAACATATCAGTATGTCCCATTTTTGATATTACTGAACTTATATTACTATTTAATAAACTTGTTTTTCTCATAACTACTCTTCTCCCTTATAAACTTCTAAAACTTCATCTACAAATGGTATTGATGGTTGAGCTCCTCTTCTTTGTACTGCAATTGATGACACTTTATTTCCAAATCTTATAGCCTTACTTAAAGTTTCTCTTCCTAAGTTCTTAGCATCTAATTTTGAACTTAATCCTCCAATGAAACTATCTCCAGCGGCTGTAGTGTCTATTGCATTCACTTTATATGCTGGAACTATTTCACAAAAATCTTTTCCGATTAAAGCTGCTCCATTTTCACCTAAAGTGATTATTACAAATTTAACACCTTTATCTAAAAATATCTTACCAGCTTCCTTAGCATCTTCTATATCTTTTATTTCAATTCCAGTTAAAAGTTCTGCTTCTGTTTCATTTGGTACTATTATATCTGTATATTTTAATAATTCTTCTTTTATTTTTTTAGCTGGAGCTGGATTTAATATGGTAACTTTTCCATTTTCCTTAGCTATTTTAAATGCCTCTATTGTAATATCCTCATGAGTTTCAAATTGTGAGATTATGATTTCAGATTCTTTTATTACCTCTTCAGCACTATGTATTTCATCTCTTGTTAATGTCATGTTTGAACCTGCATTAACAATTATTGAGTTATTTCCATTATCATTAACCATTATTAATGCTATTCCTGTTGGCTCTACTTCATCTTCAAAAACATATTTAACATCTATATTATCTTCTACTAATTTATTTCTTAACTCTCTTCCATTCTCATCTTTTCCTATTTTTGAAACCATGAAAACTTCTGCACCACTTCTTTTAGCCGCTACCGCTTGATTTGCCCCTTTACCACCAGCTATCTTTTGAAATGATTTTGAAAGTATAGTTTCTCCAACTTTAGGCATATCTTTGACCTTCAAAACTAAATCCATATTCATACTTCCAAGTACACATATCTTATTCATTAATATCCCTCCTTAGTTAACCGTTTTACTAAACCGATTAACTATATAATAATACTTTTGTAAACGTTAATCAAGTGCTTTTTTCAAAAAAAACAAAAAAGAGTATAGATTTTTTTATCTATACTCTTAAAAATATATTATTCTTCTATTAATTCATACATTTCCTTAGCTCTATCAACATACATGATACCTTCTAAGTGATCTATTTCATGTAAGAAACATCTTGCTAGAAGATCTTGAGCTTCATAAACCTTTAACTCACCTTTTTCATTTAAAGCTTGTATTCTAACTGCTCTTGGTCTTTCAACTAATCCCTCATGCATTACATAGCTTAAACATCCTTCATAATCATCATAAGTTTCTTTTGAAACTCCTGTTACTTCTGGATTTATAAGAACATATTCATTCTCTCCATCTTGAAAATTTATATAAACAACTCTTTTATTAACTGCTAATTGCGGTGCAGCTAAACCTATTCCTTCTACAGTTGCTAATGTATCCTTTAAATCTTGAATTAACTCTTTAACTTCTCTAACATCTTTAACAGGTTCTGAAACTTTCTTTAAAGCTTCATGCCCTAATTGAACTATTTTTTTAACAGCCATTTAATTTCTCCTTTCAACACTCTTATATGTATATTAAAACATAAAAATATAAAATTTTCACTAGTAAATTATATATAATATTCCCCATAAAATATTATTGACTGTCTTTAAAGCATTTAAGTTTAAACTTATTATACTTTAAAGACAGTCAATACTATAATATTATCATAACTATTAACAATGACACTAAGCTTAAACATCCACTCAGTATGCATATATATGATACTATTTGCTTTACAGTCATTCCCTTTTCTTGAAGTCTATAATGTATTTGGCTTCTATCTGCCTCATAAACAGGTTTTCCTGATTGAAATCTTCTAAAAATAACAAATATATTATCAAAAATAGGTACACCTAAAGCTAATACTGGTACTAGTATAGATAATACAGTGGCTTGTTTAAATGCTCCTTCTAAAGCTATAATCGCTAAAATAAAGCCTAAGAAATTAGCACCTGAATCTCCCATAAATACTCGTGCTGGATGCCTATTATATCTTAAAAAAGCTAATATTGATCCTACTAGAGTTATTGACATATATGCAGAATTAAATTGTCCTTTTGCAAGAGCAACGACGAACATAGTCATAGCTGATATTATAGATATACTTCCTGCTAATCCATCCATTCCATCAGACCAATTTATTACTGTTGTAACTCCAAAAATCCATGTTATTGTAAGAATATATTGAGCCCATGTGGAAAATTGGACGAATTCACCTGTAAATGGATTACTTATACCTCTAAAAACAATTCCAGCTTTAAAAACCATAGTGGCAGCTAAAATTTGTATTATAACCCTAGGATATATTGGAAACTCTTTGCCTTTTCCTTTATAATAATCGTCTATTACTCCTATTATAATTACCAAAGTAGATGCTATAAATATAGTAAAAGTTTCTGATAATTGCCTTGTAGAATCTATTCCAAAAAGGTATGTTGCAAAAAATCCTATATACATAACAACTCCACCTATTAAAGGCGTTAATTTGTCATGTTTTTTTCTTCCAGTAGGTTTGTCAACAAAACCTTTTTCCTTAGCAAAGTCAATAAACTTTGGCATTAATAGATATACTATAATAAAAGGAATAAGCATTACAATTAAATACTTAATCATATTTTCTCCCTCTGTACTAAAAAACATTTTTTTCTTACATATATTATTCTAGTAGATTAATAAGTCATATTGATGACATTTTAATTAAAATTCTTTTATTACTTATTATTATATCACTTAATTAATTAAATTAATCATTTACAAAAAAATTACTCTGTCTCATGCTTTAAGCAAACTGAAAAAACATGACAAGGTATTTTTCCTTCTTCTTTTCTTTCATATCTTTTAACTAATTCTCTTATTTGTCTATTTACCTCTTTAAACTCATCTTCATTTAAATATATATTCTTATAATTAAATCCTATAGCATCCTCCGCATTGCCTGTATCAACTTTTTCAGCTATTCTCTTCATAGTTTGTTCTTTTGAGCTATCATAATATTCACTTAGAATATTTAATATTTGGGATTTATATACTTGCTTAGCTTCTTTTTTAATCTGATTACCCTCTATATTGAAGCTATCTGCAGTTAAATAATAATATTTTGCTATTATACCCTTTATTTCTTTAGTTTTTACAAGTTCTAAAATCCCTGCCTTTTCTAATTTTTTAATATGATAATGAACTTTTGCTGGTACTTCCCCAAAAAAATCAGCAATTTCTTTTACAGTAGCAGATTCTTGATTATTTCTAAGATAAGTTATTATCTTCAGCCTATAAGGATCTGAGTATGCTTTTATTTGTTCTAAAGTGGTTAAATTCATAACACTGTTCATTTTAAGCCCCCCTAATATTTAATATAATATTTACTTATTATACCATATTTTATAGATATTTTACATATTTTAAAAATATTATTAAATTTTTTATTATATTAAAATATCTATTTTTTCTTAATAAGATTATACATTTTATTTGGAAAATAGTAAAGAAAAAAGGCAAATCTTGATGTTTTATTAACATAAGATTGCCTTTTTTATTAATTTATATAAACTATCCTCTTTGCTCAATCATAGACTTAACTTTCATAAGTCTTGTTAAAGCACTTCTTTCATTTTCATCAAGTTTCATTCTGATGTATCTGATAGTCTCTTTTAATTGAGGAATTGTCATATATTCAAGAGCATTAACTCTTCTTCTTGTTTTTTCAATCTCGTCCGCCATAAGCTGACCAGATTTCTCAACTTCTGCAAGTTCTAATAATTTTGGTAATATTCCATATAGCTTAGAAATTGCATCATCAAGCTCAGCTGAAGTATTCATAAATCCATAAGGATAAATACTACCTTCATCACCTTCTAACTTTCTTTTAAAGTTCATTATAGGCACATTTACACTCATTATGTTTTTATTTCCGACTTCAACCTCAATCTCTTCTTTAGGGTATGCTATAGCTTCCTCTAGGAACTCTGAACTCATAACAGCTCTAGCCATAACGAAGTCTTTTAAGGAACTTCCTAGTTCCTTTTCAACTTCATCTCTTAATTGATTATTATATTTAATAAGGTTGATGAATTGTCTCATTAATTCATCCTGCTTATCTTTTAATAACTTATGTCCTCTTGTTGCTGTTGCTAATCTTTTTTTTAGCTTTGAGAGTTCCATTCTAGTAGGATTGACATTTAATCTTTGTGCCATTCTTACTCATCCTCTCCAACAGGCATATACTTTTCAAGATATTCATCTCTAATTCTCTTAAGCTCTGTTCTAGGTAAGATCTTAAGTAATTTCCATCCAAGGTTTAGAGTTTCCTCTATTGTTCTGTTAGTTGTGAAACCTTGTGAAACATATTCATTTTCAAAAGCTTCAGCGAATTTAGCGTATGCTTTATCTACATCTGATAACGCTGATTCTCCTAGGATAGCAGCAAGTTCTTTTGCTTGCTTACCTTGTGCATATGCTGAGAATAATTGGTTCATTGTATCAGCATGGTCTTCTCTAGTTTTTCCTTTACCAATACCTTTATCCTTAAGTCTTGATAATGATGGTAAAACGTCTATTGGAGGCATTATTCCTTTCTTGTAAAGTTCTCTTGAAAGGATTATTTGTCCCTCTGTGATGTATCCAGTTAAGTCTGGAATTGGGTGAGTTTTATCATCTTCAGGCATTGTTAATATTGGAATTTGAGTTATTGAACCTTCTTTTCCAACTAATCTTCCCGCTCTTTCATATAATGTTGAAAGGTCAGTATATAGGTATCCTGGATATCCTCTTCTTCCTGGAACCTCTTTTCTAGCTGCAGAAACTTCTCTTAGAGCTTCACAGTAGTTTGTTATATCTGTCATTATAACAAGAACGTGCATTCCTTTTTCGTATGCTAAGTACTCAGCAGTAGTTAATGCCATTCTTGGAGTAGCTATTCTCTCGATAGCTGGGTCTGATGCTAAGTTCATGAATAGAACTGATCTATCTATAGCTCCAGTTTTTGTGAATTCATCTACGAAGAATTCAGCTTCTTCGAAAGTGATACCTATAGCAGCGAATACAACTGCGAACTTAGAATCTGAGTTTAAAACTTTTGCTTGTCTTGCGATTTGAGCAGCTAACTCTTTGTGTGGAAGACCTGATCCTGAGAAAACAGGAAGCTTTTGTCCTCTAACTAGAGTATTAAGACCATCTATTGCAGAAATTCCTGTTTGAATGAACTCTGATGGATAGTTTCTAGCAACAGGATTTATAGCTTCTCCGTTTATATCTAATCTTTTCTCTGGTATTATGTTTGGACCATTATCTTTTGGTCTACCCATACCATCAAATACTCTTCCTAACATATCCTCTGAAACACCGATTTCAAGTGGTCTTCCTAAGAATCTTACTTTTGTATTTTTAAGGTTGATTCCTGATGAACCTTCGAAAAGCTGAACCATAGCTTTATCTCCGTTAACTTCAAGGACTTTACCTCTTCTTAACTCACCAGTTTGCATTTCTATTTCAACTAGCTCATCGTATTTAACACCTTCTACGCCTTCAACAGCCATTAAGGGTCCTACAACTTCTGTAACTGTTCTGTACTCTTTAAGCATTTAGAACACCTCCCTCGCTGATTAACTTGTTCATCTCTGATCTTAATTCAACTAAGATGTCATCCATCTTATTTATTTCTTCTTCTGAAATATATTTACTTCTTGCTATTTTATCTCTAACAGGAAGTTTTAATACTTTATCTAAATAAACGCCAGCTTCTAAAGCTTTTTCAGCTTCATGTCTGAAACTTAATATTAAGTTTAACATTTTGTATTGTTTATTTAATGAAGTATATGTGTCATTCTCATGGAATGCATTTTGTTGTAAATAGTCTTCTCTTATTGACTTAGCAACTTCAAGTTTTAATCTGTCACCTTCTGAAAGTGCATCCATACCAACAAGTCTTACTATTTCTTCTAAGTTTGCTTCTTCTTGAAGAAGTGCCATAGCTTCTGTTCTTAATGTTGACCAGTCATCTGCTACGTGATCATCCATCCATTCACCCATTTTTTCTAAGTATAATGAGTATGATGTTAACCAGTTAATTGATGGGAAATGTCTCTTATATGCTAATTGAGCATCTAGTCCCCAGAAAACTTTAACTATTCTTAAAGTTGATTGTGTAACTGGCTCTGATATATCTCCTCCTGGAGGGGATACTGCTCCTATAGCTGTAACAGCTCCTTCTCTTCCATCTTTACCTAAAGCTACAACTTTACCAGCTCTTTCGTAGTAATCAGCAAGTCTTGATCCTAAGTATGCTGGGTAACCTTCGTCTCCAGGCATCTCTTCAAGTCTTCCTGACATTTCTCTTAGAGCCTCTGCCCAACGTGAAGTTGAGTCAGCCATGATTGATACTGAGTATCCCATATCTCTGAAGTACTCTGCTATTGTTATACCAGTATATATTGATGCTTCTCTGGCAGCAACCGGCATGTTAGATGTATTAGCTATAAGAACTGTTCTCTTCATTAAGCTTTCCCCAGTTTTAGGATCTTTAAGTTCTGGGAACTCATTAAGAACATCTGTCATCTCGTTACCACGCTCTCCACATCCAACGTAAACAACTATCTCAGTATCTCCCCACTTAGCAACTTGGTGCTGAACAACTGTTTTACCAGCTCCGAAAGGACCTGGAACGGCAGCAGCCCCACCTTTAGCTACTGGGAAGAAAGTATCTATAACTCTTTGTCCTGTAGTCATTGGCTCAACTGGGTTTAATTTTCTTGCATATGGTCTACCTTTTCTTACAGGCCATTTTTGCATTAATGTTAAGTTCTTGTCACCTTTTTCAGTTTCTACTACAGCAACAACTTCTTCTACATTGAAATCTCCCGCTTTGATTTCTTTTATTGTACCTTCAACTCCGAAAGGAACCATTATTCTATGAAGAACAACAGCAGTTTCTTGAACTGTTCCTATTACGTCTCCAGCTGAAACCTTATCTCCAACCTTAGCAGTTGGTACGAAAGGCCATTTTTTCTCTCTGTTTAAAGATTTAACTTCTACCCCTTTACTTAAGAAAGCAGAATTTGCTGCCTTCATAAAAGCATCTAGAGGTCTTTGTATTCCATCGAACATTGACTCTATAAGTCCTGGTCCTAATTCTACTGAAAGTGGTTCTCCAGTAGTTACAACTGGATCCCCAGGTCCAATTCCTGATGTTTCTTCATATACCTGGATTGAAGCCTTATCTCCTCTCATTTCAATGATCTCTCCGATAAGACCTTTTTCTCCAACTTTTACAACGTCATATACATTAGCTTCATCCATACCTTCAGCAACTACTAAAGGACCTGAAACTTTGATAATTTTCCCCGTTTTCAAGTTATCTACCTACTTTCTATAAAATGTTAACGCCAACAGCTTTTTCAACGTTATCTGATATTCTTTGTTTTCCTATATTTAGAGTTCCTTGATTGCTTGGAATTAATATTACAGCAGGAAGTACTTGTCTTGTATATCTCTCGATAGTTTCTTCTATATTCTTAGCTACGTGCTCTGTAACAAAGATTACTGCATAACCTGTCATTGCAAGCTTATCAATTGTTTTTCTAGCTTCTTCATCTTCAACTACAGGAAATACATCTATTCCAAGAGCTTTGAAAGCTAAAACTGAATCTTTATCACCTACAACTCCGATTTTCTTATACATATCCATCACGCAGCCTTTCTCTTATTACTTCCTTAGTAATATTGTTTAATTTACCAACCATGATAGTTCTTATTTGCTTTATTTCATTCTCTTTAACATACATATATGTTAGAACTGGCTCTAAACCTTTAGTTACTATTTTAGCTTCCTTCATTATACTCATTATGTGATTATCAATAAGCTTTTCAAATTCACTAACTGATGAAGTTTCTATGTAACTAGCTATACCTTCTCTTAATACTTGTGAATACTCCTTACTACTTAAGTTGTTAGGAATATTTTCGATTGTATCTAAGTATAAACTTCTAAACTTACTTGCATCTATACTACCACCTGGTACTATAGCATCTAAAAAGAAGTTAACATTTTTATCTTGCTTTTTAGCTCTTAATAATGTCTTAACATTATTTAAGTCTATAAGATTAGTAAGATATCTATCTAAAGCCTTATCTTTTATATTTTTCTTGTTTGCAATTTCATGAATATGAGCATATAAGTATTGATCTGCGATTAAATCTATAACTTGAGGATCGTTAGTCTCCTCAAATTTTTCAAATATTTTTCTTAAGCACTCTTCCATTTTCTTAGGAAGTCTACCAAAATCTTCTCCATTTATTGCAGATTTTAAATCATTTACGCCTACCATACCAACTGGTATTAGCATTTGGGAAAAATCTTTATCTAAGATTTTCCCCTTAACTAACACTTTTATGTTGTGATAGTCATATTTTAAAGCCATGACATCTATGATTTCTTTTAAAGGACTAGCTTCATACATAGTTTTATATAATCTAACTAGTTCATTTGATAAAAGAATCTCATAATCATCTGGTCTTCTTACTTCATTCATAAATGCTGCATACTCTGTTTCTTGTAGAACTTTTAATGCACCTTCTGAAGTGTTTGCATCTATCATTCTTTCTATTTGAGCTTTATCAAGGAGTTTCTTTTCGTATACTCTGATTCTAGGAATTAATTGCAAAAATTGCATTGAATCCATTCTTCATCCTCCTTAATCAAATAATACTTTGTTCACCTCAAACTCTAACTCTCCTCTTAAAGAGTTAATTAAAGCTTCAAAGGTATTATTTATTTGTATTCCATTTCTGTCTAATATGAAGCCACCATTAAATTTGCCTTCCATATTTAATGTAATACTTCCTTTTTTTCCTTTAGATTCAAGTTCTTTATTTAATGCTTCCAAGAACTCATTGCTAAATATATCTTTATCAATCTCATTGATTATTATAACTTCTTCACCTTCTAACTCTAATGCTCTTAAAGTTGATTCGATGTAAGACTTATATTCATCTCTTGAAATGTTTTGTAATTTTTCTATAGCTTTGTTAAATACTTTTGATATAACATCTTGCTTAGCTCTTAACATATCATTTCTTACTGATAATTTAGCATTTGAAATTATTCTTGCTTTTTTAACTTCTGCTTCTATATTAGCCTTAGTTATTATTTCTTCTTTATCCGCTTCTGCTCTATTTGTTTTCTTAGATATTATTCTATCTTTTTGTGCTTCAGCGTCAGCTAATATATAGTTTTTCTTTTCTTCAGCATCATTTAGAATCTTGGAAGTTAAATTGTTTAAATTTGACATTCCCTTCACTTCTCCAATCTTTGCTTACTAATTATTTTATTACGCTTGCACCATTTACTAATAAGAATGATATAACGAATCCTAATAATGCATATGTTTCAACCATTGCTGCGAATATGATACCTTTAGTATTGTGCTCTGGTCTTTTAGCTAAGATTTGGATACCAGCTGCAGCTGCTTTACCTTGAGATATACCTGACCATAATCCAGCGATAGCTATTGGTAAACAAGCAAATAATAAGTATAATCCTTTAGCTAATGATGCATCACCATTACTGATTTGGTTAAATACTAAGAAACCTATAACGAATCCATAAAGACCTTGTGTACCTGGTAATAATTCAAGAACTAATGCTTTACCAAACTTTTCTGGTTCTTCAGTAACTAATCCCGCTGCTGCTTCCCCAACTATACCAACACCTTTAGCTGATCCTATACCTGACATACCTACAGCTAAAGCTATACCTAAAGCTCCAAATATTAATCCTCCGTAATTTGCCATAAAATATGAAATCCAGTTTTCCATAATTTAATTCCTCCTGAAAATATAATGTTATTTTAATTTAATTTTAACTATAATTTATTTATTTCTTTTTATTGTTATGAATTTATTTATTGTTCTAAATGGTGTGAATGCTTTTCCGCCACCTTCATAGAATTTTGAGAAGTACTCAACGTACTGTAATCTCGCTGTATGAACATATGCTCCAAGTAATGATAAAAGCATGTTAAATGTATGAGCTGCTATAAAGAATAGAGGTCCTACAATTATAACTGCTATTCCTGGGAACATACCTATTATTAGGTTAAGTGCAGCTGCTATTGATCCACCTGCAATACCTAAAGCCATAAGTCTTGTATATGATACTAAGTCTCCTACGTATCCTGTTATACCATATAAGGCATATAAACCTTGACCTATTTGAGCACCTTTTGTTTCTTCATCTCTACCTTGTGTTAAGATTATTAATATTGAACCTACTATAGCTAATACTTTACCTACTAAGCTTATAGGACCATCAAAGAATATCATTGGAAGACCTATTAAAAGCATAATCCATGATCCTACATCAAATAAAGCATATAAATATTGCTTATCTCTAATTAACATGTATGCTTTTATAAATAATCCAAAGAATATTTGAACAACCCCAAATCCAACTGATAACATAAGTAACAAGTTGGTATCTTTACTTGGATTTATAAGTCCAAATTTCAATTCAAAACCAAAAGCAGTACCAAATACTGCACCTGCAATAGTTGTAGCTATACTTAAATACATAAAGAATTTAGCAAACTTTTCTTGTGCCTCATCTAAATTAAGTAATTTCATAGCTAATAGTGATCCTGCAAATAATACTAGTCCGTATCCTAAGTCTGCAACCATCATACCAAAGAATACTAGGTAGAAAGGTGTTAAAAGTGGTGTAGGGTCTATTTCGTCATATCTTGGTAAGCTATACATTTCAGTTATTGAATCAAAGGCTGATGCTGGACCCTTGTTATGTAATTTAACTGGAACATCTGCAATCTCTTCTTCTTTAACTTCTTCAAACTCAAGATAATACATATCTCCTACTGAACTCTTTATGATTTCCTCTAGAGAAAAGTTTTCATCTTTTGGAACCCATCCTTGAATAACAACTACTCTATCAGTTTTTAAGAAGTTTTCACTTGCTTCTTTTCTAACAAGTATGTTGCTATAGTATTCATAAGCTAATTCTAGAGTTCTTTTTTCTTCTCTGTAATTTGAAAGTACTCCTCTTAAGTCTGCTTTTTTAGCTTCTATTTCTTTTATTTGTAATTTAAACTCTTCAACAAGAACTGAAGCTTTCTCTTTATACTTAGTTTGGAATGCTGAAAAACCAAAGTTCTTTAAAACTTCATCCATTTCTTCAGCTCTTTCTTTCATTGTCATTACAAAGACATATGAATCTTGGTCAGTGTTAGAAATAACTTCTATATAACTTTCCTTGAATTCGCTTTCAATTTCATTCTTCATATTTTCAAGATTTTGACTTGAAATAACTCCTAAGAATGCAACTACTTTTTCAAAATTATTTAATTCACCTAGTGGAGCATCGAAACTTTGCCATGGCTCTAAGATTTCTATTTCACCTAAAAGTTTTGTCTTTTCGTTTTCTAGAGTAGCAAGCTCTCTCTCCATTTTCTTAACCTCTGAATAAACGACTTCCCAGTTGCTATTTTCAACCTTTACTTCTAGCTCATCCAAAGTTAAGCTTTCTTTACCAGCTTTTAAAGCCTTGAGTCCTCCAACTTCAGCAACAAACTCTTTTAAGAAGTCTAAAGCTGATCTTGTTTTTGAAACATTTTCCTCTATAAGAGCTGTTTCAGAATCTAAATCATCTTTGTTAAGAGATTCAAAGACTTCATTGCTTTCCACTTTTTCTTCATCCTGTAGGTTTATGAATTCAACCTCTGAAGAACTTTGAATTTTTTTAAGAAGCTTCTCTTTCTCTGATTCAAAGGCAAGTAAGGTGAATTTATTCATCTTAACTATTGCCATTAGTTTTCACAATCCTCTCAATAACTAAATTTACTGCTGAATCAATCTTAGAACCTGTAAGATTTGACACATCAGCACATTGTTTTTCACCTTCTGAAAGTATGACCTCGGCCTCTTTTCTTCCGGCATCTTCTGCATTGCTAATAATTCCTCTTGCAACATTTCTAGCTTCTTCTATGATGGAGTTATGTCTTTCGTCAGCTTGGATTGTTGCATCTGAAATTATTTTTTTGCTTTGCTCATGAGCTTTTTTAATCATTTCATCAGCTTGCATTTCAACTTTTTTAATTTCTTTTATTGCTTCTATTGCCAAAGTTTCACCACCTTTATATAAGGAATTTTTATAAAATATATATTAATACTTTATATAGTATTAATTAACCCTTATTATTAATTATACATGAAAATCAACTTAATTCAACATAATTTTACTCTCGTATTCATTTTCATAGGTTTTTATTCAAAAATCTATATTACATTTTTTTAAATAAAAATTTAATTTTATTTACATTTGTAAAAAAAGTCGTATTAATATATATTTAGGGGTTTATTAATACGACTAATATACTTATTAATTTTCTACTTCTATGTATGAATCATAATCAAAATTCATTTCATCAAATATAATATACTTTGGTCCAAATTTAATTTCCCCATTTTTTATGTATTTAATTATATCCAATTCAAATTTTTCTACATGAGACTTTTTAAAGGGCATTTGTCTATCAAAACTATCCTTTATTCTTTGCTCGTCTTCCTTAGTAATAGTTCTAATTAAAAAATCTGGTAACCATCTCTTTTTATTAAAGCACAAATAATCGAATTTTAAAACTTCCTTTAAAAGACTCTCATCCTTACCTTGTAGCTTCTCAATATAAAAATCCAATAATATCTTATAATATTCAACATTTCCTATACTTCTCTTAAAATTACCCTTCTCTTCAAAGAACATAGCTAGATCATAATAGAAATCAAAAGGCTTCTCATATATATTTAAAAAGAATTTAATTACATTATTAAATTTGCATGAATTATAATATTTATCAACCATAGCTTCAACCTTCTTTAATAATAGAAGCTCTTCGTAACTTATATTGTTACTTCTTATTATTTCATATGGAGCATATGGTGAATAAACTATTCCCCATTTTTCTGCTTCTTCTCTCATTGATGATCCTTTTAATAATTTTAAGAAACCTAATTGAATTTCATCTGGTCTTATAGCATGAACATCATTAAAAGATTTTTTAAATGACTCTAAATCTTCTCCTGGTAGTCCTGCAATTAAATCTAAATGTTGCATTACATTTTTCCCTGAAGCAACTTTTAAAACTTTCTCTTTTATATTTTCATATGTAATATATCTATTTATATTATGTAAAACTTCATTATTAGTAGTTTGAACTCCTACCTCTAATTGGAATCTTCCTTTTGGAGCATTATTTAATATTTCTATTTGTTCATCAGTTAAAAGGTCTGCTGCAACTTCAAAGTGGAATCTTGTATCAGTATCCTGTTCACTTAAATACTTAAGAAGTTCAACTGTATACTCCCTATTGCAGTTAAATGTTCTATCAACAAACTTAACTAATTTTAATCCTCTCTCCATAAAGTATTTAAGTTCTTTTTTTACTCTTTCTACATCTAAGAATCTAACTCCATGCATTACAGAAGAAAGACAATACTTACATTTAAATGGACATCCTCTTGAAGCTTCATAATAAACAATTTTATTGTTTATATCCTCTTCATAAGTATAAGGGAATATTAATTCATTCATATCCATTTCAGGTCTAGGTGGATTTTCAAAAACTTTTCCATCTTTCTTATAATTTAATCCTTTTATGTCCTCTACTTTTCCTTCTCCAAGCTTATAAAGAACAAGTTCTCTAAAAGTTTTTTCTCCCTCTCCAACTATTACATATTCACCTGGATGATTCTCTAAAAACTCTTTTCCCTCATAAGAAACTTCTGGTCCCCCATAAAGTATTTCTATTTTAGGATCTACAAGTTTTATAAGCTCAGCTAGTCTATTTACGAACTCCATATTCCATATGTAACAGGAGAAAGCCACGACATCTGGTTTCTCCTCAATAATACCTTCTAAAATATTTTCAACTCTATCATTGATTGAAAACTCTTTTATATCACCTTGGAAATCTAAATCCTTTGTAAATGCCTTCAGGTACCTCACTGCTAGATTGCTGTGAATGTACTTGGAGTTTATTGCTGTTAGCAGTATCTTCATTCTTTATACTTCCTCTCTTTATTCCTTTAATAAATATTATTTTATCACAAACTTTAGTTTCCTGTATTTCAAAGTATTTTTCAAGTACTTTTTTTGAACTGTTTATTGTAAATTCACTTGAAATACTATTATCTATAAATTCAATTTCCTTCTCGTTTTCATTTGGCATTAAAACTTTAATCTTATCATTTACTGTTTCTCTCCTCTTCTTTTCTCTATCCCATATATAAATATTTCCTCCAAACCTTACATTACTCCATATATTTTTTATCACATTTTCAGTTTCACTTTTATCCAGTTGGCTTAGAGAGAAAAATAAAACACCATTATCATATTGATTTCTATACTCCTCACTAAAATTCTCAATATAATAATCCACACTTATCTCATTTTTTGTTTGTTTTAAAATATTATAAATGATTCCATAATTATTTATACCAACATCTAAAGTGTTACCTTTAAAATTTATGTTACTCATATCCAATACAACTTCTCTTATCATAAAATCACTCCCATTTTATTCCATATTAATTTCTATTATACATTTAAAGAGTAATTCTTTCTATGCTTATATAGAAAAAATTACTCTTATTATTTCTTAATAAACTTTATATGATTATAAAATAACAAAACATTATTTTATATTATTTCTTTTTCTCACTATATGATTTATTTTTTCTAAGCTCTCTTAAACTTCAAACCTAATTTAACTCTTATTTTTTTTCATAGACATAACAATTTTTATAATAAGCACAATAATTATAACTAAATTTATACCCAATATAAATAAATAGTTATAGATAGGTATATTATTACCATCTACATTTTTATGCAATTTAAAAAGTACACCTTTATTTCCATCTAAAATATAGAAATTACCTTGAATTATTTTCATATCATTTATATATGCATTTTCTTCTAAGCTTACTAGGTCCTTAACTTCTCCTTCCTTAAGAAATCTTGAAAGAGTATTTTTCTCATGATTAAAAAATAAAAATGCATTTTCTTCTAATATGACTCCCTCTCTATCTATTAATAGTGTATTAACCTCTCCAACATTTTCACTTTGATATACGGGTTTTGGCATTATATAACTTCTATGTTCATCTGTTATAAAATTGATTATAGGTTTTCCTTCTTCTCTAAATCTCGGAGAATTAACAGGGTCTCCTCCACTATAATCTGGCCATCCATACCAAGTGCCTTTTCCTTCTATTTTATATATATAATCATTATCACCATTTAAAGGTCTATATCCTTTTTCCTCAATTCCTCCAACTATTGCAAAAATTTCTCCTGAACTGTTTAAATCAATTCCCTTAACATTTCTTATTCCATAAGCATATAACTTTTTCTCCTTTTTATTTATATCAAACTCCAAGATTGCTGCATTTCCTAATATATTTCCTTTTACTACTTCTCCTTTTTGGGTTTTAGTATTGTATGGCACAAAAGCCCCTTTCTTATTTTCATCATAATTTCTTCCACTTAAAATAGTATCTACTGCTGGTATATCATAGGCTTCTCCTTCTTCATCTACAACTCCTGAATTTGTAGCTGCCCCTATACTCAAATAAAGCTTTCCTTCCTTTATTAAAATCATAGTATTTTCTTTATTTATACCTTTATTAGGAATACCTTCAATTAAAACTTCCCTACTTGAATTATTTAAGTCATATGATATTAATTTTTCATCTAAGGTGTAATATAACTTTCCATCATAATACTCTAAATCATATATGTTGCTTTCTTCTCTTTTCTCTAAAAGAGCATTATTGTTTTTATCTATTTTAAAAATATTATTCTTTACTGCTACATAAATATTATCTTCATTGTTACATAAAGCTTTTGCACCATCTAGCCCCTTTAAAATTAATTCTTCACTAAAATCTTCACTCTCTAAATATTTTCCATCCTTATTAGTAAAAAAGCATATTCCACTTGCTAAGAGTGCACTAATTAAAATTAATCCTATACCCCTTATAATATTCTTCATTTTTCCTCCCAATCAGCCTCAATAATAAATTTTCACCACTAAGAAAATCAAAAGCAATTAATTACAATTACCTCCTATATAATGAATATTTAACATAAGTTGTGAATATTCATTATTATTGAACTTTTAAATTAGGAGGTGATTCATTGGGTAAAGATGATTTTTATAAAAATTCTTTTATGCTAACAGCTTCAAATTTAACAACAGGATTATTAGGCTTTATATTCTCAATGTACTTATCAAAAGTTCTAGGCCCTGAAGGAATGGGTCTATATGGAATTATAATGCCGATTTATAATCTATTTATATCAATCATGACTGCTGGTATAATTGCATCAATTTCAAAGGTAACAGCTGTATATTCAGCTAAAGACGATTATAATAACATAATTCGGACTATGAAAGTCGTAGCTATTTTCAACTTTATTTGGTGCTTTATAATAGGTATATTTGTTTTTTTCATTTCACCTATAATAGGTAACTTTTGGGCTAAAGATCCTAGAATAATAAAAGCTATAATGGTAACTTGTCCAGCTATGATTTTTATATCTCTTTCAAACATATTAAAGGGATTCTTTTACGGAACATCTAAAATTACAGTTCCATCTTTTATAGATATTTTAGAAAAATCTCTTCGTATACTTGTATTAGCAGTACTGATTTTTATCTTTAAAGCTCAAACTTTAGAGACTTTAGTTACCTTAGCTTATTTAGCCCTATGTTTAGGAGAACTTCAAAGTTTAATACTTTTATTTGGTTATTTTAAATATATGATAAGAAAAGTGCCTAAAAGAAATACTAGGGGAGAAAGTCGTGCTCAATTATTGTTTGATGTTTTAGTAACATCAGTTCCTTTATGTCTAAATGGTTTTTTAATGAGCATATTTAGCGTTATATCAACACTTTTAGTTCCTAAAAGACTTGTTGTTGCTGGTTTTACTTATTCTCAAGCACTATCACTTATAGGAAAATATTCCTCTATGGCTATGTCCATAGTAACCTTTCCTATAATAATAGTTTCTTCTATAAATACAATGTTAATACCAGATTTATCACAGACTTTAAGTAAAAAGAATTATATTTCTGCAGCTAAAAGAATTAGAGATGTAATTAAAATAGCATTCTTAATTGGTATTTGTACTTCCGTTGTAGGTTTATGTGTTCCAGATTCATTAGGAAAGTTATTCTTCGGAAGAGATGATTTAGGAGAATATATACGGGTAACTTCATTAATGATGCCTATAGTATTTACTTCCAATACTATGTATGGAATATTAAATGGTCTAGGAAAACAAAATGTAATTTTAAGAAACACCATAATAACAGAAGTATTAGAAGTCACTTTATTATTCTTTTTAACAGCTATACCATCTATAAATATATATGGTTATGCAATAACTATGCTTTTAGTTTCATCACTATCGCTATGCCTAAACCTTTATGAATTATATAAAAACATAAATATAGGTTTATCCATATCCAATTGTTTTATATATATATTAACTGGAATTTTAACTTATATATGCTTAAGTCCACTTTCACTAAAACTTTCTTTTGTTAATTTTAGAATTCAAGTTTTAGTTATTACTTTAATAACAGCTTCTGTATTTATACTGTTAATTATTAAGGATAAATTTTCATCAAACCTAAAAAAAATCTCTATTAAAAGTAGATAAGGCTATACTATTTAGTATAGCCTTCCTTTCTTGACAAAATTTCAAATTCTTTAGTTTCACCAAGAACTCGTATTATTTTTATTCCTTTTTCTTCATTTAAATTAAGATGCTTAACTCCCATTTTCTTTATAAATCCATTATCCTCTGAATTTTCTATTATTACTAAAGGGTTTAGAGTCTTTATTAGTTTCTTTATTTCCTTTTTCTTTTCTTCTTTTCCATCATTTAAATTTAGAATTTCTACTCTACAATCTTCTATTTTACTTAATTCTAAAGCTTTATCATAAGACTCCTTAGACAAAACTGCTATTTTTATATTATCTACAGTAGCAAAAATCATACATTCATTAGAATTATCCACTCTTTTTGCATTCAGAGAAATACTTTCTTTATTATAATTAAATCCCTCTTCCATAGATAATACTTCTATATTCTTGCTTTTCATAAGACTTTTAGTCTCTTCATTTAATCCTCCCAAAGTAGGAATAAGTATCTTTTTTATATTACTATTATTTATTACCTCTTCAATAAACTCATTGCTTTCCTCTTTAAAAGAATTTAAAACCAATAAATCAATTTCGCCTAAATTTTCTTTATTGACTCCTTCTAAGATACTCTCTATATTATTTCCCTCACTTATAACAACAGTTTCACAATGACTTTTTAAAACTATTATTTCCTCTTCATAACCTAAAAACTCTATGGTATTTGGATTTTCTTTTGCGAATACATTAGTATTGCTACTAAATAGCAAAATCATAAGAAACATAAGGAATATCATTTTTATTTTTTTCCTATTTTTCATAAAATTCACCACCTATACCAATAAAATTCCCAAAAAATATTTTTTTATACTTAATATTTAAACATAAACTTCTCTTTTAAATACAGATTGTTTTTTTTCAATTCTTAAAATATTAAATATACTATAAAACTCAACATTCACTTAAAAAAAGCCTAAAAAAATAGCTATATCAAGAAAATTCTTGATATAGCTATTTAAACTATTTTAATCTAGTTCCAAATTCATCTTGTTCTATTAAGCCTTTTTTCATTAATCCACCTAAGGCCATTTTGAAATAGTTTTTAGAAGTTTTAAAAGTATTTCTTATTTCATCTGGAGTACTCTTATCATTTAAGATCATAACTCCGCCATGTTCCTTTAAATACTCTAATATAGTATCTCCTAATTCGTTTCTCTCCTTAAGTTTATGATTTCTTAAAGATAACCCAACTATTCCATCTTCGTAAACCTTTATTATTTTACCTTTTATAGTATCTCCTGGTTTAATATTTGTGAAGTATTCGTTTTTAAGCACTACTCCTCTATATTTGTTATCTATTGCAACTCTTAAAGAACCATTAGTTTGATATCCATATACCACTCCTGAAACTTCTGTTCCCAGTTTAGGTTCCTCTATTTCGTCTAAATATTTATCAATATCTGTTGTTGCTGCTAATCTTCCTGTTTTATCAACATATATATATACTAGATATTTTTTTCCTTCTTCCATGTTATATTTTTTTTCTTTCATTGGAACAAGTATATCTCTTTCTAAACCAAAATCAACAAAAGCACCTATTTTAGTAATAGATTTAACTTCTAATAAAGCAACATCTCCAACAACAGCTAGAGGCTTTTTTAATGTAGCTATTAATCTATCTCTAGAATCTCTATAAATAAAAGCTTCAACTTCATCCCCAACTTTTATTTCTTGCCCATCTAAACTTCCGTTTGGAATTAATATATCATCAGAAGTATTTCTAGTTCCCCTATCTAAGTAGTATCCGAAATCTGCTTCTCTTACTACTTTCATTTTATTAAATTGTCCTACGTTTATTATCATAAGCTCCTCCTTTATTTATTATAAAGATTTTTCATCTCTATATATTCTCTTCTTGAATTTCTTATAATTTGTATTTCTAAATCTGTAAGTTCTCTAACAACCTTGCCTGGAACTCCCATAACTAAGACTCCCTCTGGTATTTCTTTGTTTTGACTAACTAAAGTTCCAGCGGCAATCATAGTATTTTTACCTATTTTAGCTCCATTTAATATTATTGCCCCCATGCCTATTAAGCATTCATCTTCTATCTTACAACCATGTATTATAGCACCATGTCCTATGGTAACACCATCACCAATTTCAACATTATGCTCTTTATCAACATGAAATACTGCATTATCTTGTACATTAGTTTCATTTCCTATTTTAATTGAATTTTCATCTCCTCTTAATACAGAACCAAACCAAATACCACAATCTTCTCCTATAGTAACATCACCTATAATGTCACTACTATGTGCTACAAAGGTTTTTTCCCCTATTTTAGGCTTATTCCCTCTAACTTCAATTAACATATAATCACCTCTTAATTATTCTTGTAATTTTATCACATCAAAGTAGATCATGTCTACTTATGCTTTTATATAATTAAATTAACCTCTTAATCTTTTTACATATCAATATTAAAAGCATGACATTTAATTTGAATAACAATAATATTATATATTATATTAATATAATTAAGAGGTATTAATGGATAAAAAAAACATATCCTTTGATAAACTTAGATTTTATTATGGAATTCCACATTCTCACACCTCATTATCAACTGGGAAAAGCACTCCAATCGAAGCCTTAGAACATGCTCGTTCTCGTGGATTGGATTTTTTGATAATAACTGATCATAATAAATATTTAAGTGAAAATATTACGGAAAAAAATAAGGAAATTTCAAAATGGACATATTTAAATAAATGCATAAATAAATTTAACAAAAAACATTCTGACTTTCTAGCTTTACCAGGATTCGAAGCAAAGTCAACCCCATTAGGTCATTTAAATATAATATGTCCAAATACTTTTTTCACTGGAATAGTCTCAGATATAAACTATTTACTGCTTTGGTTAATTAATGATCATACAGCTTTACTTAGCATTAATCACCCTAAAAATTCTATCTCAAAAAAGATTGAATTTACTCCTCTTTTGGATAAACTTTTATGTTCTATAGAAGTTGGAAATGGAATACCACCTAATAATTATACAAGATATGATTCTCAATTTTTTTCACTACTTGATAAAGGATTCAAAATTGGAGCTATAAACTCTCAAGATAATCATAAATTAAATTATGGAGATAGTGAAAATTTAACTTGCGTAGTTTCTCACAAATTAGATAAAAGCTCATTTCTTTCAGCATTAAAAAATAGGCATATATTCTCAACAGAATCTAAAACTTTAAAAATGCTATTCTCCCTTAATTCAACTTTTATGGGAGGTACTGCTGTAATAGATAAATCTTCAAAAATCAATCTCTATTTACAGATTGAAGATAATTTAAACAAAATATCAAAGATTCAATTTTTGACTAACAAAGGAAAAATTATTAAAGAAATTGATGATATAAACTTGTATGATGTCAAATATATCTTTGAAAAAGATATTTCTTTAGATGAAACTTGGTTTGTAGCTAAAGTTTTTTTAAATAATGATAGAGAAGCCATGTCTTCTCCAATATTCGTTACTTACGAGTAAAAAATAAACTCCATATATAATGGAGTTTACTTTTTTAAATCTTTATTATGTTTAACTCTATTTGGTTTCGCCTTTGGTTTAATAACAACTTTTTTATCTTTTTTAAGTTTTGGATATCCATTTCTAATAATATCTAAGAACCATAAGAATAATATTGTTGCTACGGCAGAAATTATTAGCATAATCCATTGATTCATAGGAATGAACATAGGAATAAGGAAGATTATTATAGCTGCAGCTAATATGATCCATTTATTAACTTTAACCTTATTAAATACATATCTACTTAATACTGAAAATCCCCCAAAAATTACTACTGCTAAAAGTATTATTTGTAAAATAAATAAAAGTATTCCCATAACTTTGCCTCCTCGCATAATACTCCTTATATAATATATTAGTCTAAAAAAAAAACATTTTCAAGTTTTTAATTTTCAAATTTGTTCTTATAAAATTAACATTTGTAATATCATTTTTATTAATGTGTTAAATTAATAAAAAAAACTTTATTATTTTTAAAATAATATGTAGTATTTTTATAGAAAATTTGTTAGAATAGAATTATCATTTTATTCAAATTTTAAAGAGGTGATATTATGTCTCTAATAAATACATCAACTCATTTAGATGAATTAGATTTACAAATTTTAGATATTCTAATAAAAGATTGTAGAACTCCTTATTTAGAAATAGCAAGAATATGCCATGTTTCAGGTGGTACAATTCATGTTAGAATGAAAAAAATGGAGGATTTAGGAATAATTAAAGGTACTAGAATACTTTTAAACTTACCTAAATTAGGCTATGATGTAACATGTTTTGTTGGAATACATGTTAACTCAACATCATCATACACTCATGTTTTTGATGAACTTTCAAAAATTAAAGAGGTTGTAGAACTTCATCTAATAACTGGTGACTACGCTATTTTTGCTAAGGTTATCTGCAGAAATATTTCAGACCTTCAAGATATTCTAATGAACAAAATAAATCATATTGAGGGAATAAGCGGAACTGATACATTCATATCTCTATCTCAACCAATAGATAGAAATATAACTCTATAAAAAAGAAATAGCAAAAGCTATTTCTTTTTTATATGAATAAAATATATTTTTCTACTAATAATATTAACATATTCTTAGTAAAGGATGTGTTAAAAATGAAAACATTAAATATTATTGCTCTTACTTTAGTAATAATAGGAGCATTAAACTGGGGTCTTGTAGGCATCATGGATTTTAATTTAGTAGATTTAATATTTGGAATAGGATCTATTTGGAGTCGAACTATTTATGTATTAGTAGGTCTAGCTGGCCTATACTGTTTATCATTTTACGGTTACCTTAATAGTACAAAAGAACAGTAATAAATTTATATCCCTATTAGGATTCCTAATAGGGATATATTTTTCTACATTTTTTCAATTATATCAAAAAGTTCTATAGCAGCCTTTTTAGGGCCCTCTTTTTCAAAACCAGAAACACCTAAGCAAGTCTTTATTTGACCAACTCTAACATTATTATTAAACATATCTTCAAAATATCTGTCTATTATTAAATCCATTTTCTCTTTTTTCTGAACTGGTCCAAATGGATTTGCAAAATATGACTCTACTAATCCATTTTCTGTAGTAGTTCCTTTTGCCATTCTAGCTCCAGCTTTGAAAACTTTTTTTGCCTCTTCTGAATCTTTGAAATATTCAATTGAGTTTTCTCCATCCATTAACCCATCATAATTGTTTGCATAAAGGAAAAGATCAACATCATACCCTTTTATTATTTCATCATACTTACAAACTGGCATAACAAGTCTTGCATTTATTTTATCTGGATTCATAAATATACTTCTATCAATTTCTTTAAAAGCATATCCTTGATCTAAATCATCAAGCCTTACAAAGGCGCCAATTTCTGTTCCATATCCCTTAATGACACCATCAACATTCTTAAACACACCCATATCATCAAATATTATAGTCATATCACTTATATATTCTTCACTTAGTGTTCTAAATGCTTCTAAACTCTCAGACTTTCCAGCCCCACTATCTCCCATTATTACAACATTAGCTTCTTTTCCATTTTTAAGAACAACATTAACCATTGCTCCGTGTATTGGCATATATCCTCTTTTTATCATTATTATATTGTGTAAAGTTAAAATCATTTTCTTCATATATCCAAAATAATCTATTTCTTCACTATAGTTAGCATATCCTAACATTATATTGTTTCTTTCATCATCATAGAAGCAAGTCTTTACATCCTCTTCATCATCCTTAGCCCCAAATACATAAACTATATCTGGTTTTATTCCTCTACACTCCTCAGGTGTTGCTAAGTCAAATAAATTACATAGACTTATTCCATGAGACATAAAATCCCTATGGAAATATACATAAGCTAATAATTCTCCTACTTTAGCTGGATAACAGAACCATTCTTCATTATTTATATGAGCACCACTTAATGGATTCTCATTTATTTCTGAAAATATTCCATCTCTAGTATTCTTATTTGGATAAGTTATAAATGGCGCCTCTAAAGATATTGCATCTATAAACGGAATATTTTCTAATATACCGTATTCTCTTGGGCTTGGCCAAATTATATTATTTACCATAATCCCTGCATTTCCACCTGCAGAAACTTGCCTAAGTATATTAGGCATATTTCCTAATAAATTCTTTTGAATTCTTCTATAAAATCTTAATACAAGATCATTAAAACTTCTATTTGCATCCACAAATCCTACTGCGGCAATTCCATCTTTTACTTTATTATTTTGAATAACAGTATATCTTTCTAATTTTCTCCAAAAAGAATAAACATCATCTATAACACTTGCAAAAGATTTTTTATCTTCAAGCAAACCTTCAAAAGCCTCATTAACAACTAATACCTCATCAGCCCCCATCATGGATAATAGTTTTAATGTACTTATTAAGTACCTTGATATTACCTTTATATCTTCAGCACCAGTAGTTTCACTTAAGAATCTAAAATTATGACTTTTTTTCTTCTCAGCCTTTTTTAAATAAGCTTCTAGAACTCTTCTAAATCCTTCACTATTTATTATTGACTCAAAACTGTCACAATATTTAGCAGTGAAGTTCATTGTTACTTTTCCATGCTTTAAACAAAATTCTTTTTTCATATTAAGCCCCCTTTTTAATTAATACATGTTTCAAAATGTATTATCTCCAATTCAATTATAACACTAAAGTTGTATCTTTTCAAAATATCCCATTATTTATTTTAATTGTAATTATAAACTTGTTATGCTTAGTTTATTAATTGAATAATAGGTTAATAATGTATTATAACTTATTTTTTAAAGGAGTTTTTATAATTGAAAATTACAACTAGGAAATTTAGCTTTTTTTTGATTATTTTACTTTTAACATCAATATTTTATTATTCACCCTCATATTCAATTCCAAATTATGACTTTATAATTCATTACATAGATGTAGGACAAGGAGATTCTGCTTTAGTTCAAAGCAACAATAAAAATCTTTTAATAGATTCAGGTCCACCAGATTCCTCTGACGCTCTTGTAAAATATTTGAAAAGTTTTGGAATAAAAAAACTTGATTTTGTTATAGCAACACATCCTCATGCAGACCACATTGGAGGCATGCAATCTATTCTTGAGGAATTTAATGTGAGTTACTTCTGTGCACCTAAAGTCACTGAAAATACTGATATATTTAAAAATATGATTAAAACTTTAAAGGAAGAGAATATTTCAATAAACACGTTATCTTATTCTAATTCCCACCCAATAGATTTAGGTGAAAATACTAAAGTAGAGATATACTCTCCTTTAAATGAGGAATATGATAATGTAAATAACTATTCACCTCTCCTTAGAATATCTTATGGCGAAACTTCATTTTTGTTTACTGGAGATGCAGAAGCTGATGTTGAAATGGAAGTACTAAAATTAAATAAAGATTTAAAATCAGATGTGTTAAAAGTCGGACATCATGGTAGTATTACTTCAACAACAGATTCATTTATAAAAGAAGTTTCTCCAAGCATAGCTGTTATATCTTCATCATTAGATAATTCCTATGGCCATCCATCTCCTCAAATTATAAATAAACTTTTGGATAATAAAATCAAAATTTTTAGAACTGACGAAGATGGAACAATCATTCTCTCCTCTGATGGAAAATCTATAAAAAGACACAAAAACTAAAGGCACCAAGTTTGGTGCCTTTAGTTTTATAGTTTTATATCCTATAATAAACTATTATTCCTTAGTTGTTTCAACTTCACTGTCATCTTCACTAATTAGTATCTTTTTCCAACTTAATAATATGTAAAATAAATTTACAACATCCTGTTCATTATAAATAAGTATTTTCTCAACCTTTTCCTTTGGCATTCTTTGAAAATACTCTCTATCTTTTAAAACTTTATGAAATGTTTTTGCTAAATTTGACCCTGAAAGAACATCACCTTCTCTTTCAATACCAAATTTCTTTTCTAAAGCCTTAAGACCTATCCCTTGCTTAAAAGTATGCTCATAAATTTTCTGTATATCCACAGATCTAAAGTAATTATTAAAATCAAAATTTATTCCATATTTATCAAATAAATAATTTATAACTGTAAAGTCATTATTACCAGAAAAGGTTACTATGTACTTTTTCTTTTGCTCTGCAGCAACCATTATAAAATATTTTTTTGCTAAGTAAAGAATATCTCTTACTTCTCCCTTATGTTCTATCATATATTGGGTCGTCATGAACTTAGATTTTTCCTCGTCATAATATCCCGCTCCAAAAACACCTATGCACTTAGGCTTTTTATATACATAGTGTTCTAAATCAAAATATACAGCCTGTTTATATATATCATAATTTTCATTAAAAGATAGGGCATTACTAAGATCTAAATCATTTATATCTATTTCATGCTCTTTTATGATCACTTTATCACTCTTTTCTTATATAAACTTATAACAAAAATATTATATCATTATATCACTCTTTAGTTAAGTATTAATAAATATTAATTGAATTTTTAATTAATAGAATTTGCCAATTGACAAATTCTTGCCAAGTTGATATAATTTAAATGAATTTGATAATGATTTTCATTAGTGAGGTGCTTAAGATGAGTATATATGATTTAAAAATTGGACAAGCAGGTGTTGTAGATAAAATTTGTGGACATAATGGTTTAGCTAAAAGACTTCTTGCTTTAGGATGCATAGAGGGAACTGAAATTAAACTTAAAAGAGTTGCTCCACTTGGAGATCCATTAATAGTAAATTTAAGAGGATTTGATTTAGCAATCAGAAAAAAAGATGCTAAAAATATAATTTTAAAATAATAAATAAAATAGAATAATTAAACTAGGAGGAAAACTAATGACAACAATAGCTTTACTCGGTAATCCTAACGTTGGTAAAACTACTTTATTTAATGCCTTAACCGGCTCTAACCAACACGTAGGAAACTGGCCAGGTGTTACAGTTGATAAAAAGGAAGGTTTTTTCAACTCTAACAAAATAGTTGATTTACCTGGTATATATGCTTTAGATACATTCTCTAACGAAGAAAAGGTATCTAAAAAATTCTTAGAATCTGGAGAAGTTGATTTAATATTAAATATAGTAGATGCTTCTAATCTAGATAGAAACTTATATTTAACTATGCAACTTAAAGAATTCAAGAAGCCAATAGTATTGCTTCTTAACATGAACGATATAGCCGAGAAAAAAGGAATTAAGATTGATCCTAAAAAATTAGAAAAAGCTTTTAACCTTAAAGTAATTCCTATAACAGCATCTAAAAAAGAAGGATTAGATGAAGTTAAAGAATTCTTAAATAAAGGCAATTTTGATAAATACTTAGACAAAAATACTTACTCATTTAAAGATGAGGCTAATACTTATAAATTTATTGAAGAAAAACTATCAGACTGCTTTAATAGATCAGGTAATTCTTCAACTACTTTAACAGATAAGTTAGATAAAATATTTTTAAATCCATGGCTTGCCTACCCATTATTTATAGCACTTATGTTTTTTGTATTCCAATTTACATTCTCATGGGTTGGACAACCTATTTCAGATGCTTTAGATGGATTTTTAGGTGATACTTTTATGCCATACTTAAGTAATCTTTTATCAGGTACAGCTCCATGGTTCCAATCATTACTTGTTGATGGTATTGTAGCTGGTGTAGGTGGAATCATAGTCTTATTACCAATAATATTAGCTCTATTCTTATGTATAGCAATATTAGAAGATAGTGGATATATGGCTAGAGTTGCTTTCTTAATGGATAAATTCATGAGAAAAATAGGACTTTCTGGAAAGGCTTTTCTTCCTATGATAACAGGATTCGGATGTACAGTTCCTGCTATTATGTCAGCTAGGACTTTAGAAAGTGAAAAGGATAGAAAACTTACTGCCCTTTTAGCACCATTTATGTCATGTAATGCTAGACTACCTGTATATGTAATATTTGCTGGATTATTCTTTCCAGATAATGCATCTATGGTTGTTGCTTCTTTATACATATTAGGTATATTAGTAGCTTTCATATTAGGCTTAGTATTTAAAAATACTTTATTCAAGAAAGATGAAGAACCTTTCATTATAGAACTTCCTGAATATAAAGTACCAGAAGTTAGATCTGTATTAGCTCAACTTTGGGATAAATCAAAGAGCTTCTTAAAGAAAGCTGGAACTATTATCTTTGCAATGAGTGTTGTTATTTGGTTCCTTCAAAGCTTTAATTTCGGTGGAATGGTTGAAGATATAACTCATAGTTTCTTATATAACATAGGTTCATTTATAGCTCCAATATTTGCTCCATTAGGATTTGGAGATTGGCAAGCTTCAGTTTCATTATTAACTGGTTTAATGGCTAAAGAAACTATAATCTCAACAATGGAAGTTATTTATAAAGGTGACTTAGTTCATATGTTACCACAATTCTTTACAGCTATTTCAGCTTACTCATTTATGGTATTTGTATTACTTTATACACCATGTATAAGTGTTGTAGGTGTTATGAAGAAAGAATATGGTGGTAAGTTCACAATTTTATCAGTAATATTCCAATTTGTAGTGGCTTGGGTAAGTGCCTTCATAATTTATCATATTGGTTTATTAATCTTTTAAAGAAGGTGTTTTTATGGAAATTTTTATTACAGCCTTAATAGTATTGGCTGTTGTGTTTATACTATATAAAAACTTTAAAAAATCATCTAAAGGACAATGTAGTGGTTGCAGTGGATGTGCATCTAAAGGAAGTTGTCCTAGTAGAAAAGATAATAAAAAATAACCAATTCCATTTGGAATTGGTTATTTTTTATTATAAACTACATTTTTTCAACTACATTTATCCCTATTAGGAATAAAGCATTCTTAATAACTTGTGCAGTAGCCTTTATAAGAGCAAGTCTTGCTGCCTTTAATCCTTCATCTTCAACATTTAAAACTGTATGATTGTTGTAGAATTTATTGAAAGCTTTAGCTACTTCTATTGAATATCTAGTTACAACTGAAGGCTCTAACTTATCTATTCCTAGCATTACAGCCTTTTGTAATCCTTCTAAAGTCTTAGCTAACTCAAATTCTTCTTTTGAAGTTAATTTTGTGAAGTCTGGCTCAGCTGTTATATTTTGCTCTTCAGCCTTTCTTAATATACTCTTAGCTCTTGCATATGAATATTGAACATAAGGACCAGTCTCTCCTTCAAAACTTAACATCTCTTTCCAATCAAAAACTATATCTCTTTCTCTTGAGTTCTTTAAGTAAGTGAATAATATAGCTCCTATACCTATTTTCTTAGCTGCCTCTTCTTTATTTTCTAATGAAGGATTCTTTTCTTCTATAGTCTCTCTAGTTTTATCTATAGCCTCATTTAATAAGTCTTCAAGTAAAACTACGTTACCTTTTCTTGTTGAAAGTTTTCTATCTGCAAATTTAACTAATCCAAATGGAATGTGTACACAGTTTTTAGCCCATTCATTGCCTGCTAATTCTAATGTTTTGAATACTTGATTAAAGTGTAATATTTGGTCTTTACCAACTACATATATACATTTATCAAAGTCGTATGTTTTATGTCTGTACATAGCTGCTGCTAAGTCTCTTGTAGCATATATTGATGCTCCATCTGATTTAACAACTATACAAGGTGGCATGTTATACTCATCTAACATTACAACTTTAGCACCATTACTCTCAGTTAATATGTTAGCTTTTTCTAGTTCTTTCACTACTACATCCATCTTATCGTTGTAAAAACTTTCTCCAGCCCAAGAGTCAAAGTCTACGCCTAACATACCATATATTTTGTTAAACTCTTTTAATGATAGGTCTTTGAATCTTTCCCATAAAGCTACAGCCTCTGCATCTCCATCTTCAAGTTTCTTGAAATACATTCTTCCTTCATCTTCAAGTTCTGGATTATTTTCAGCCTCATCATGGAATTTAACATATATTCTTAGAAGTTCATTTATTGGAGCTTCTTCTAAAGCTTCTTCATTTCCCCATCTCTTATAAGCTGAGATTAGTTTACCGAATTGAGTTCCCCAATCCCCTAAGTGATTTATTCTTATTGGATTATATCCTTCAAAATTTAACATTCTATATAATGAATGTCCTATAGCTGTTGTAAATAAGTGCCCAACGTGGAAAGGCTTAGCTATGTTAGGTGATGAATATTCAACAACAACATTTTTTCCTTCTCCTACTTTAGAAGAACCATATTTATCTCCCTCTTCTAAAACTTTATTTATTATATTCTTTGAGAAAGCTACCTTATCAACAAAGAAGTTTAAGTAAGGTCCTAAACACTCTACTCTTTCAAATCCCTCTTTGTTTATTTTTTCAGCTAACTCAGCTGATATCATGTTAGGAGCTTTTCTCATAACCTTAGCTAATTGGAAACAAGGAAATGCAAAGTCCCCCATTTCTGGCTTAGGTGGTATTTCTATAAGTTTTTCTATGTTTTCTAACTCTAGATCAACATGTTCTTTAATTCTTTCTGCAACTAACTTTTTGTAATCCATAATTATCCTCCTTATTATATCTGATTTTAAAACATATCACATAATGACATTATTGCCAAAATATAAATTTATTTACAATATAAAAAACCGCCTCTTTGAAACAAAGAGACGGATATATCCGCGGTACCACTCTAATTGGTTAAAAACCCACTTTATAAGTTAACGCATAAGCGACATTTTAATAATACAATATTAAAATGCAATCTCAGAGGCTCTCTTCATCCATACTATTCTATAAGGCTTACACCATCCCTTACTCGCTTAAGAAATCATAAAGACTACTCTTCTCTTCACAGACTTTTTATATTATCTTTTCCTAATTATTATATTATTTTATCTTAAATACTGTCAATATCCTCTTTTATTTATTATTAATAAAGTTTATTTTAAAATACCCATTGAAAACTTCTTTGAAATTCTATAGTATCAGTATTATAATCAAATTATATTTTAAACAAGTAGAGGGGAAAAGAAATGGATAGAATAGGAGTAATAGATATCGGTTCTAACTCTGTAAGATTAACACTTGCTGAGGTTGAGAATTCTGGATATTTTAAAATAATTGATGAATTAAAAGAACATATAAGACTTGGTTCTGATTTATTCGCTTGTTCAATTATAGATGAAGAAAAAATTAAACTTACAATTTCATCTATAAAGGCTTTTAAATCTATGTGTATCTCTTGTGGTGCATCAAAAATAATACTTATCGGTGCAGAAAGCATAAGAGAATTAGATAACAAAATAAACCTTAAGGAAATAATAAAGAACGAACTTGGATTAGACCTTAGAATTTTATCTAATGAAGAAGAAATTCATTATAACTTTTTAGGAGCAAAGAACTCTCTTTATATAAATAATTCTCTTCTTTTAGATATAAACGGAAATAATACTCACATATGTTGGTTAAAAAACAATGAAATTCATAAAGAGATTACTCTTCCATTTGGATATGTAACATTAACATCAATGTTCCAATTAAGTGACATGATTGGATATGAAAATAATACAAACTGTGTTAAATATATTGAAGAGCACCTTGAAGAAATAACTTGGCTTAAAGATACTAAGTTTAATTCTGTTATAGGTGTTGGAGGTTCTTTTAGAAACCTTGGTAAAATGGATAGACGTAGAAAAAGATATCCCATTGATATAGTTCATAACTATGTTCTTTATGATTATGATATAGATGAAATGTTTCATCTTTTAAAGAGTAAAAATCTTCGTCAAAGAAAGAAAATTGAAGGACTTTCTCCAGCAAGAGCTGATGTTATAGTTGCTTCCACAAACTTAATAAAAGAAGTTTTAAGCTTTACTGGTACCAACGAAGTGATAATCTGTGGTCGTGGACTTAGAGAAGGGCTTATATATGAATATATAACAGATACATTCCATAATAATGATGATATTTTAGATGTAAGTTTAAAAGGAATCATGGACACTTTAAATATAAATATTCCTCACGCTAAAAATGTATGTAAGCTTGCATTTTCATTATTTGAAGGTTTAAAACCCCTTCATCATTTAAATGATGAATTTAAAAACATACTAAAAACCTCATCATTACTTCATGATTGCGGTATAAGTATAAGATACTATGATCATCATGTTCATTCATTCTATGTTATTTTAAGTTCTCATATAAATGGATTAACTCATAAGGAAATATTATTAAGTGCTTTATGTGCTGCTTATCATAGAAATAACTCTTATCAAGCACCACTTGCAAAATATTCTACCATAATAAATAGACTTGATTTAAAGCATGTTGAATACTTAGGAATTATTCTTAAACTTGCTGAAGGATTAGATAGAGGATTAACTGGTCATGTAAAAAATCTTGATGTAATAATTAACGAAGATACAGTTACATTAAAACTTTATTCTGACTATGACCTTGATTTAGAAATCCGTCAAGCAAAGAGAAGCTCTAAAGCATTCTCAGAGATTTATAATAAAGAGTTAATTATTGAAAAGGCATAATAAAAGTCTACAGGAGAACTTTCTCCTGTAGACTTTATTTTTCTACTAAACTCCTAGTTGATTCTAGAGATTTATTTAATTCATCTATAACATTTTTATCTAATTCTTTTCCTTTTTCACTATTTAACGTTTCTTCTATAGGTAATATATAATAGTCTGACTTTTTATTTTCTTTTGGAATTTTATAGACCCAAGTTGGAGTATATCCCCATTCCTCTATTTCTACTCCCTTTCTAGTTTTATCTAAAGTTAAATTTAATATAATTCCATCTGCAGTTCTTCTATCTCCCATAGTTTCTTCTCTTTGATTTGAAATGAAGTTTCCTAAGGAATAAGCTACTAATGTCTTATGACCATCTTCTCTCTCAACCTCCCTTATAGGTTGTATAACATGAGGATTGCTTCCTAGTATTAAATTAACTCCATACTCATTTAAAGCCTCAGCTATTTGAATTTGATACTTACTAGGTTCACTATTATATTCTACACCCCAATGCATACCAAAAACTATAAAATCCGCTCCTTCATTCTTCATTTCTTCTATTAAAGATTTCATTTCCTCTAACCCTTCGTTTAATTTATTATAAGTGAAAGTATTTAGAGTACTATTTTCAGGAATTTTATTACCATTTAACTCTCCTTCTTTATTTTCATAAGTATAGGATGTAAATGCTATTTTTATTCCCTTTACTTTTTTAATTATATACTTTTTATTTCCAACAGAACTAATTAGCTCATCTATTTTTTCTCCTGTTCTAATAGCTCCCTCTTCTCCCTTATCTAATGAATGATCAGTTGCTACATTTATAACATCAAAGCCCGTCTCTCTTAAAGCTGTTATCATTGAATCTGGTCCATTATAAGAAGGATATCCTGAATACCCTTTTTCTTCACCACTATACGTCCCCTCTATAGTTCCATAGGTTATATCACTCTCTTCAATAAAGCTCTTTATATATTTGAAATTATCCATAAAATCATAAGCTTTATTTTCCTCATTGTATGCTGACCATATTTGCTCATCATGTAATATTATGTCTCCTACTGCACTTATTTCTACTTTTCTTCCTAAACTAAATAAATCAGAAAATCCTTTTTTATCTTTTTCCTTTGTGATTTCCTTTTCCTCACTACCTGCTCCCTTTGTAGTTACAATATTATTGCTTATAAGACTATTAGCTATTAAAACAGAACAAACAATAACTAGAGAGGATAAAATTATTTTCATTGCTTTAGACATTCTTATCATATTCTCACCCCTCTATATATTACCATATTTTTACATTTTATTTCAATTATCTTTATATAAAAAAATTAGATTAGATAATAAACTTGAAAACAACTCATAAATTAAGAGTTATTTTCAAATTATAAACCTAATCTAACTAAAGTATTATAAATTTCAAATTATCATTAAATAAATAAACCACCTATAGAATATACAAAAATCATAGCCAATTGAGATGGTATAGCTAATACATATCTTCCAAGAAGTATTATAACTATAAGTATAGGATAATAATATTGATATACTATTTCAGATAACTTATAGAATAATTGAGGTTTAAGATCCTCTAAAATTCTAAAACAATCAAGTCCTGGCAGTGGTAATATATTAAATACAAAGAAGTTTACATTTAAGATTATTATATATTGTAATATTAAGAATATTATCTCAGATAAATCTCCGCTTATCCCAAAGAATCTTAGGTATAAACCTGTAAGTATTACTCCAATTATAGCAACAACTAAGTTTGAAAGCCATGCAGTTGTATTAACTTTAAGAGCATCCTTCTTTGGATTTTTAAATGCATATTTATTTATCTCTACAGATTTACTCCAACCAAATCCAAAGAAAGCCATCATTATGGCACCAACTATATCAACATGTTTTAATGGATCTAAAGTCAATTCTCCTTTAAATCTTGGTGATTTATCCCCTAATTTATCTGCCATTTTGGCACGAGTATATTCTTTAACTGAAAAAGCTATTAATATTGCCGGAATGCTAAGCAATGCGTTTAATAAAAATTGCATAATTAAGACCTCCTTATTTTGTATCTTAAATTATACCATAAATTTCTTTATTTTATTATGTAGTAAACTTAATAATTTATTAATTTTAGGTTCTCTTTTAAGTTAATATTAGTTTTTATTTTTTTAAAAGCTTTATTTTAGGTAAATGTTGATTTTTAGATAGCCCTTCTGATCTAGTTTTAAAGCATGCAAAATAGAGGATTCTTCCCTTTTTTATAAACAAAGAACCCTCATAATCAACTATAATCTCTTAGCTGCTTCGTAAGCTAATTCACTTCTTTCGCACTCATCATATTTTAAAGTAACTTGATAACAAAGATGACTACCCTTCATTTTTTCTGATGCATAACATAGTCCATTACTCCTTGAGTCTAAAAACGCTTGGTCTATTTGTTCTGGATCTCCAATCAATATTATCTTTGATCCCTCTCCAGCTCTTGTTATAATAGCTTTAACTTGCTTTGGTGTTAAATTTTGAGCTTCGTCTATTATAATCCAGTTCTTTATTATACTTCTTCCTCTTAAATAGGCAACAGCTTCTGTTGTTATTATTTTTCTATCAAAAAGTTCTTCTATTTTATCATTTAACTCTCTTTCATTAGAATATCTTGCCTTTTCATCTGAATCTATTAAAATTTCTAGGTTATCATATATAGGTCTCATAAACGGAGCTATTTTTTCCTGTTCAGTTCCTGGTAAATATCCTATTTCTTCATCCATTGTTACATTTGGTCTACATACTAAAATTCTTCTATATTGTCCACTTTCCTCTTCTAATATTTTTTGTAATCCAACAGCTAAAGAGAATAATGTCTTAGCAGTACCTGCAGGTCCTTTTATAATTACTAAAGGAGCTTTCTTAGCATCAATACTTAAACACTCTAACATAAATTTTTGCCCAACATTTCTAGGAGATATTCCCATTATATTGTTATTATCCTTATATATTAAAGGTCTAACAACTTTCCCATCAAATCTTCCTAAAGCCGTCTGTTTATCATTATCATTACAATGTATTATTAAGAATTGGTTAACTTCCAGTTTTGGTTCTACATAGTTTTTATTTCCCTCATCATACAATGTTAAATCCTTTTTTTCTATTACTTTATTTTTAAAGAATTTACTTAAAGCTTCAGAGCTTGTGTAAACTTCCATTCTTCCACTATACTGTTCTTCAAACTCAGGTACCACAACCTCATAAAAGTCTTCTGACTTTATGCCAACTGTATCAGCCTTTATTCTTTCAAATATATCCTTAGTTATTAAACAAACATCCTCTCCCGCTTCTTTTAAAGCCTTACATATTTGTATTATTCTATTATCAGGTTTACTTATATTCCACGCTTCTGGTATTTCAGTATTATAAAAATTAGTTACTACTTTAAGTTTCCCTCCTCCAGGCAAATCAACACCTTCACTTAAAGAACCATTTAATCTTAGCTTATCCAGCTCTCTAGCAACATTCCTTGCATTTGCTCCTAAATCATTGTTCATTTTCTTTATATTGTCTAATTCTTCTAGAACTACTTCTGGAATAATAACATTATTATCAGCAAAAGAATATATAGCTCCTGGTGAATATAACAATACATTGGTATCTAATATATAAGTTTTCTTCAAAACAATCACTCCTTTAGAATAATACAGCTATAATAAGCAAACTTGATTTTCATTTGTTTATATATTAATATTTAAGAATACTCAATATAATTCTTAAATATCGATATTTTATAAGCAAAATTTATAAATTATAAATTCGATTTAATTAGTAAAACTTTTAGTTTATACTATTCTATAGATACTAAGCATATAGGAGGCTTTACATAATGAAATTACTTTTTTTTGATACAGAAACTACAGGAGTTAAACCTGGAAGCATATGCCAACTTAGTTACATCCTTGTAGATACTTCAACTAAACCTCAGACAACAATAGGTAAAAATGTTTTCTTCACAGTTGATGATATGGAACCAGAGGCTGAAAGAATACACGGTTTTTCTTTAGAAAAATTATATGAATTAAGTGAAGGAATGTATTTTGAAGATCTTTATACTGACTTTATAAATGACTTCCTAGAGGCAGATTTTATAATAGGACATAACGTTCAGTTTGATATAAAATTCTTAAAGCACGAATTATTAGGTCTTGGGGAATTCTTTGAACCTAAAAATATATTTTGTACTATGAAATACTACAAAGATATATGTAAGATATTAAGACCTACTGGTGATTATAAAAATCCTAAACTTGAAGAGGTAATTAAACACTTAAAAATAACTGATATTGAAATAAGTGAAACTGCTAATAAATACTTTAAAGATAGTGGAAACTACCATGATGCTAGATTTGATACAGCAGCAACATATCTTACTGTAATAAATGGAATAAAAAAAGGATTAATTCCTAGAAATTATTTTTCAAATTTATTAGAAAAAAAATAAAAAGATATATTTTAAAAATATATCTTTTTTTTGGTTTGCTATGAAATTTCTTTTTCTTTTGCTTTATTTAAAAGATTTATATTAGAGGTATTTACATTAGTATAGTACCTAACTTCTCCACTTTCACTCTCATACCTACTTTCTACAATCTCTCCACTTACAGAAATTAAATCACCAATCTTAACATAATTCTCTAAAAATTCTACTGTAGATCTACTCCATGTTATTACGCTTAAAAATGTGGTAGTTTCCTCTTTTCCATTAAAACTATTAACAGCTATTCTAAATCTCACATACTTCTTTTGATTTTTAGACTCTTTTGCCTCAATTTTTGTAGCAACTCTTCCAATAAGATCAACTTTATTCATGAATTCTCACTCCTTAATTGTTATTTACCTAGAGTATTGACCATATCTAAGAGTCTCAAACATATGTTCTTTAAAAAATTTTTATCAAATCAACTTATATAACATAAAATTAAATCTTAACATATGTATTTCTACTTAAATAAATATTATTTTTAGCAATGAATAATTTAATATTATAATTTTAAATAAAGCACCATATAAAAAAGCTATTAGAGGAAATATCTCTAATAGCTTCTTAACTAACTTTACACTAAACTGTTATGTTACTACTTAAGTTAGCAGCATCTTTATTAGCTTCTATTATAGGGTCTACATATTCATCTATGAACTCTACAACCTGACTTGGAGCTCTTCCAACGAACTTAACTGGATCTATTATAGCAATAATTTCTTCCTTTGAAAGATTAAATGAATCATCATTTATAATTCTTTCTATTAAATCATTATTAAGTCCTTCACCTTTAACTCTTTGTGCTGCATCCATAGAATGAACTCTTATTCTTTCATGAAGTTCTTGTCTATCTCCACCTTTTTTAACTGATTCCATCATTATGTTCTCAGTAGCCATAAATGGTAATTCTTGATTTACATGAGCTGCAATAACTTTATCATAAACAACCATATTCTCAGCAATATTTATATAAAGATTTAAAACACCATCTAAAGCTAAGAAAGCCTCTGCAACAGCTATTCTCTTGTTAGCTGAGTCATCTAAAGTTCTTTCAAACCATTGAGTTGAAGCAGTGATAGCTGGGTTTAATGCATCTACAATAACGTATCTAGCTAAAGCTCCCATTCTTTCACTTCTCATAGGATTTCTCTTATATGCCATAGCTGATGATCCTATTTGATTTTTTTCAAATGGCTCTTCTACTTCTTTCATACTTTGAAGTAATCTTAAATCATTTGAGAATTTATATGCACTTTGTGCAACTTCTGATAATGTATTTAATATTATAGAATCTAATTTTCTTGGATATGTTTGCCCAGTAACTCCAAAACTCTTTTCAAATCCCATTTTTTCAGCAACAATCTTATCTAAAGTCTTAACCTTACTTTCATCACCTTCAAAAAGGTTCATAAAACTTGCTTGAGTTCCTGTAGTACCTTTTACACCTCTTAACTTTAAAGTTGATAATAAATGGTCTATATTTTCTATATCCATTACTAAATCTTGCATCCATAATGTAGCTCTCTTACCAACTGTAGTAAGCTGTGCTGGTTGGAAATGAGTAAATCCTAAAGTTGGCATATCTTTATACTCTAATGCAAACTTCTTTAAATTATTTAAAACTGCAACTATTTTTTTCTTTATTAATAATAAGGCATCTCTCATTATTATTACATCTGTGTTATCTCCAACATAGCAGCTTGTAGCTCCTAAATGTATTATACCTTTTGCTGAAGGACATTGAAGTCCATATGCGTGAACATGACTCATAACATCATGTCTTACTTCTTTTTCCTTCTTTATTGCTTCTTCATAGTTTATATCTGAAATATGACTTTTAAGCTCTTCTATTTGTTCATCAGTTATATTTAAACCTAATTCTTTTTCGCCCTCTGCCAGAGCTACCCATAACTTTCTCCATGTTGAGAATTTCATATCATCTGAGAAAATATATGACATTTCCTTTGACGCATATCTTGAATTTAATGGTGTGCTATATAAATTTTTCACTTTGTACCCTCCTAAAGCAGCAATACTAATTATACCTATATTATACCATAAGATAAACTTAATATAAATAAATTTATAAGTTTTTTGATTATCATTCGTATTTTTCTTGTTTTAAACCATAAAAAACGTACTATTTATGTATAAATGTACGTATTTTATCTATATTTATAGTTTTTGAAAAACTCTATAAAATTATTATGTAAATTTATAAAAAATAAAAGGACTCCCCAAGGAATCCTTTTACGAAGATTACTCTTCTAAATTTTCGATTAACTTAGCTATTTCTTCAGCTGCTAAAGCTTCATCATCACCACTAGCGATAACCTTAACATTAGCATCTTTAGAAACTCCTAATGATAAAACTCCGATTAAGCTTTTAACATTAGCTTTTTTTCCATTGTACTCTAAGCTTATGTCTGATTTGAAAGCTGAAGCTTTTTTTACTAGTAAAGTTGCTGGTCTAGCATGTAAGCCTGTTGAATTTTTAACTATAACTTCTTTAGTTACCATTATAAACACCTCTTTACTTTTATTTGTTATTTAACAATACTAACTCCTTCATTATACTCATTTTTTTAGAAAATTTCAACAACTTAAAAAAAGATTAATTTTTATTGGTAATTTTGTTAACAATTTTTTTTATTCTTTTTAATCCCTTGATTATTTCCTCTTCAGAAGTAGCATAAGATAATCTTATAAAGTTATCTTCTCCAAAAGCTATCCCTGGTATTACAACAACATTTTCTTCTTCCAATAATAAATTAGCAAACTCCATTGAACCTTGTATATTACCTTTTTCTAAAACTTTAGATATATCAATCATTACATAAAAAGCACCTTTAGGCTCTATAAATGTAAGTTCATCTATATCACTTATAAGCTCTATCATAAGATCTCTTCTTGCACTAAATTCTTTAACCATTTCCTCTATAGTTCCTTGATCTCCTGTTAAAGCTTCTAAAGCTGCAAATTGAGCTATACTATTTGTATTTGATGTTATATGACTTTGAATATTATTCATAACCTTAACTAATTCTTCATTATAACAAGCTGCATAACCAATTCTCCATCCTGTCATTGCATATGCTTTTGAAAATCCATTTATAACAACAGTTCTTTTAAAAGCATCTTCATTTAAGGAAGCAATACTTATGTGCTCTTCTTTTCCATATATAAGTTTTTCATATATTTCATCAGAAATTATTATAAGATCATTTTCCTCAGCAAATTTTGCAATGATTTCTAAGTCCTTCTTTGAATACACAGTTCCTGTTGGATTATTAGGTGAATTTAAAACTATAGCCTTTGTTTTATCACTTAAAACTGACTTTAATTCATCATAAGTTACTTTAAAATCATTTTCTTTCTTTGTTTCTATAAAAACAGGAACACCATCACTTAACTTAACTAATTCAGGGTAACTTACCCAATAAGGTACTGGTATTATTACCTCATCTCCAGGATTTAAAATTGCCATAAATACATTTGCTAAAGATTGCTTAGCACCTGTTGAAACAATTATATTTTTAACTTCATAACTTAATTTATTTTCAGCATATAATTTTTTTGCTATGGCTTCCTTCAATTCTACTATTCCAGATGTTGCTGTATATTTTGTCTTACCTTCTTCCATAGCTCTAGTAGCAGCTTCTATTATATTCTTAGGCGTATTAAAATCTGGCTCACCTACTCCAAAGCTAACTACATCGACTCCTTCTTTTTTTAGCTCTCCAGCCTTAGCTGTTAATGCTAAAGTTAATGATGCCCCAATACTTTGTGCTTTTCTAGATAATATCATCTAATCCCCTCTTTACTGCTTATTTTTTTATTTAATTACGCTTACAATATATCACTTTTATTCTTTAAAGTAAACCAATAAAAATACTGCTACAAGTTAAAATACTCATAGCAGCATCTATTTATTTACCAAATTTAGTTCCTCTTTAAACTTTTATCTTGGCTGTATTATAAGCTTTATAGCTGTTCTTTCTTCACCATCTATTTCGATGTCTGTGAATGCAGGAATACAAACTATATCTTTTCCACTTGGTGCTACGAAACCTCTAGCTATAGCTATAGCTTTAACTGCTTGATTTATAGCCCCTGCCCCTACTGCTTGTATTTCTACAGTGTTTCTTTCTTTTATTATGGCTGCTAGTGCGCCTGCTACTGAATTAGGATTTGATTTAGTTGATACCTTTAATACTTCCATTATATAAACCTCCTAGATATTTTTAGGATACGTTTACATTTAAATAGTTAACGTTTTCCTTTACCTAATAATATTCTATATAAATTTTCTAATTCCTTCTTAAATAGATAAAATTTTTAAAACAAATTTAAAATATTTATTTTAACTCATAAGAAAACTCTACTGAAATAATTCCAGTAGAGTTAATTAAAAAAATACATTTTGTAAACAAAATGTATTTTATATATTCATTTATTTAGCATAGTCAACTGCACGGGTCTCTCTTATTACATTTATCTTGATTTGACCTGGATACTCTAATTGTTCTTCTATCTTCTTAACAATATTTCTCGCCATCTCAATTGCCCCTGCATCATCAACTTGATCTGGTTTAACCATAATTCTAATTTCTCTTCCAGCTTGAATGGCATATGACTTTTCTACACCTTCATATGAAGTAGCTATTTCTTCTAATTTTTCTAATCTCTTAATGTAAGCTTCTAAAGTTTCCCTTCTTGCTCCAGGTCTAGCTGCTGATATGGCATCTGCCGCTTGAACAAGTATTGCTTCAAGAGTTTGCATTTCTTCATCACCATGATGAGCTCCTATAGCATTAACTACAGCTGCTGACTCATGATATTTTTTTGCAAGTTCTCCACCAATAACGGCATGGGGACCCTCATATTCTTGGTCAACTCCTTTACCTATATCATGTAAAAGACCTGCTCTTCTAGCTAGATTTACATCTAAACCTAATTCAGATGCCATTAATCCTGCTAGATATGAAACCTCTATTGAATGTTTTAAAACATTTTGACCATAACTTGTTCTGTACTTTAGTCTTCCTAGAAGCTTAATTATTTCTGGATGTAATCCATGAACACCAGTTTCGAAAGTTGCTTGTTCTCCCTCTTCCTTAATGTCATTTTCTACATCTTTAATAGCTCTTTCTACCATTTCTTCAATTCTAGCTGGATGAATTCTTCCATCTACAATTAATTTTTCTAAGGCTATTCTTGCAACTTCTCTTCTTATTGGATCGAAGCTTGAAAGAATAACAGCTTCTGGAGTATCATCTATTATTAAGTCAACTCCTGTTAATGTTTCTAAAGTTCTTATGTTTCTTCCTTCTCTACCAATGATTCTTCCTTTCATCTCATCATTAGGTAAGGCAACAACATGAACTGTGGTCTCAGAAACGTGGTCTGCTGCACATCTTTGAATAGCAGTAGTAATTATTTCCCTTGATTTTTTATCAGCTTCTTCTTTGGCCTTAGTCTCAAGTTCTTTAATCAGCATAGCTGATTCATGTTTTATTTCTTTTCTTACTTCATCTAATAATAATGTTCTTGCATCTTCGCTTGAAAGATTTGATATTCTTTCAAGTTCAGCTCTTTGTTCACCGTATAAACTTTGTACACGTTCTTCAAGCCCTTGAATTTCTATAGATTTTTTGTTCATGCTATCTTCTCTTTTTTCAAGCATTTCACTCTTTTTATCTAATGACTCTTCCCTTTGGATAAGTCTTCTTTCAAACCTTTGAATCTCATTTCTTCTATCTCGAGTTTCCTTGTCAAGATCTGACCTTAGTTTGTGTACCTCTTCTTTTGCTTCTAATATGGCTTCTTTCTTTGTAGATTCGGCTGCTTTTCTAGCCTCCTCAAGAGTTGCATTAGCTTCTCTTTCTAAGCTTTCCACCTTATTTTTTGAAGCTTTTTGTATAAGAGTGTATTGAATAAACCCTACTACCCCTAATATTATTATTACTATAAGTATTTCTACTACCATATAAACACCTCCTCGCTTATTCTCTATATAAAAACATTTCGCGTAGAAAGGTGTCATACTATTCTCACTGTAATTTTTTGAATATGATAAACCAGTATTTGTTATTATTGTATAGTAATTTTATGTTTATGTCAAGGTTAAGCCCTGCGTATATTATATGCTAAAAAGCAAAAATTATTCTTATCTTAACCTAGATATAATGAGCTTTTGTAACTTTTTAACTTCCTTAAAATGTAGAAACTTTTAATTAATGTTAACATATTCATAAATACCTAAATTTTCATGTTTTTAATAATGTAAATTCATAAATTACGAAAAAAAAGATAAGGAAAAATCCTTATCTTTTTCATTATCCCTCAATAGTTTCTTCAACATTTACTGCTTCTACAGCCTTAGCTAAAGGTAAATCATACTTTTCTCTTATTTGATTTTCTATATCTAATGCAACTGATGGGTTTTCTTTTAAATATTGCTTAGCATTTTCTCTACCTTGGCCTAATCTTATATCTCCATATGAGAACCAAGCACCACTCTTTTGAACTATGTTTTCTTTAACTCCAACGTCTACTATGTTACCTTCTTTTGATATACCTTCATTATACATTATATCAAATTCAGCTTGTTTAAATGGAGGAGCAACCTTATTTTTAACAACCTTAACTCTTGTTCTGTTACCAGTTATTCCGTCTCCTTGTTTTATTGAATCGATTCTTCTTATATCCATTCTAACTGATGCATAGAATTTTAAAGCTCTACCACCTGGTGTTGTTTCTGGATTTCCGAACATTACACCAACTTTTTCTCTTAATTGATTTATAAATATTACTACACAGTTTGATTTATTTATTGTTCCTGTTAACTTTCTTAAAGCTTGAGACATCAATCTAGCTTGAAGTCCAACATGAGAGTCTCCCATTTCTCCTTCAATCTCAGCTCTTGGTACTAAAGCAGCAACTGAGTCAACAACCAAAACATCTATAGCTCCTGATCTAACTAAAGCTTCTGTTATCTCTAAAGCCTGTTCTCCTGTATCTGGTTGTGAAACAACTAAATCATCTATATTAACACCTAATCTTCTTGCATAAACAGGGTCCAAAGCATGCTCAGCATCTATATACGCTGCTGCCCCCCCTAGTTTTTGAGCTTCTGCTACTACATGTAAAGCCACTGTTGTTTTACCTGAACTCTCTGGTCCATATATCTCGATAATTCTTCCTTTTGGTACCCCACCAATTCCTAAGGCTATATCAAGGTCTAAACATCCAGTTGAAACAGCATCCATTTGAGGAGCACCTTGCTCTCCAAGTTTCATTACTGATCCCTTTCCGAATTGTTTCTCTATTTGACCCATAGCCATCTCAATAGCTTTTAATTTATCTTTATCTATATTTGCCATACTTAACCTCCTTAAATAACCGAACATAAGTTCTATTAATATTATAATATATACAAAAAAAAAGTCAATATTAACATGAAGCTCTAAAAAGAACTTCATGCCTTAATAATTGACCATTTTTTCACTTTTAAATCATTATTTGTAAGTATTTATAACATTTTTATTTTTTCTAAAGTAATCTATTCCAGAAATTATTGTTATTGCAACAGCTAAATATAGGAATATATTCGGGACATATATAAAGAAGTTTCTTAAGAAACTATTTCCTACTACTAATTCTTTAATTCCTGGAGAATTAATTATGTTTACTTGTAATAATAAAAGTACTATTGCAATTATTTGAATTACAGTCTTAATTTTTCCCCACCAACTAGCAGCTATAACCAGTCCCTCTGATGCCGCGATAGTTCTTAAACCAGAAACAGCAAACTCTCTAGCTATTATTACAATGGCAGCCCATGCTGGTACTAATTGTAATTCTACTAAAGATATAAGTGCCGCTGTCACTAAAAGTTTATCAGCTAAAGGATCCATAAACTTACCAAAATTAGTTACTTGATTTCTTGATCTTGCAATATACCCGTCTAGTTGATCTGTTACAGATGCTATTATGAATATAAGTGTTGCTATTATGCTTCCATATGGTAAGTTTTGAAAGGCTATAAATACTAAAAATACGGGAACTAAAATTATTCTAATCAAAGTTAATTTATTTGCAAGATTCATTGCATACAACTCCTACCAAATCATATTCTAAGGCCTTTTCAATTTTAACTTTACAGAATTGGTCTTTTTTAGCTCCATTTCCTTTTACAAAAATATTTCCATCTATATCTGGAGCCATTTCGTAACTTCTTCCTATATAGTATTCCCCATTAAATCTCTCAATAAGAACATCGTATTCTCTTCCTACTTTATTCTTATTTATTTCTTCTGATACTTCCTTTTGAAGTAACATTATTTCTTCTTCTCTAGCTTTTTTAACATCTTCATCTATTTGATCTTCCATTATAGCAGCTGGTGTTCCTTCTTCTCTTGAATAAGTGAAAACTCCAACCTTATCTAATTTTATTGTTTTTATAAACTCTTTTAATTCATTAAAGTCTTCTTCAGACTCTCCTGGAAATCCAACTATTAAAGAAGTTCTTAAAACTATATTAGGTATGTTTTCTCTTAAAGCATTAATTTTACCTATTATTTCTTCTTTTGTTGTTTTTCTACCCATTCTCTTTAAGACATTATTGCTTATCTGTTGTATAGGTAAATCAAGATAATTACAAACTTTATCATTTGTAGCTATTTCTTGAATAAGTTCATCATATATTGCTTCTGGATAGCAATAAAGAACTCTTATCCATTCTATGCCTTCTATTTTAGCTAACTCTTTTAAAACTAAGTGAAGCTTCTTTTCACCATATATATCTATACCATAATTAGTTGTATCTTGAGCTATTAATATTAACTCTTTTACTCCACCCTCAGCTAATTTTTTTGCTTCATCAATTATGTTTTCTAAAGCTCTACTTCTAAACTTACCTCTTATTTTAGGAATAATACAGTAAGTACAGAAGTTATTACATCCTTCTGCAATTCTTAAATATGCAGTTGCTTTATCAGTTGTTATCAATCTTAAACCTTCATTAATTGATATATCACTATAATTTGTTGCTGTAACTTTATTACTATCTCCATTTATAAAGTTCATTATGGCTTCATTTATTTTAGCATAATCATTAACACCTAACATTATATCTATTTCTGGCATTAATTCTAATAATTCATCACCATATCTTTGAGTTAAGCAGCCTGTAGCTATAAGTAACTTACAGTTGTGACTTGTTTTATATTTTGCCATATCTAATATTGTGTTTATGGATTCTTGTTTAGCTTTTTCAATAAACCCACAAGTGTTTACTATTATTATATCCGCTTCCTTTGGATTATTTGTAAGTTCATACTCATTTTGAACCATACCAAGCATGATTTCTGAGTCTACTCTATTCTTATCACAACCTAAACTCACCATTCCTACCTTATATTTCGCCAAATCTACTTCCTCCTACGTTTAAATATATATTTCTTATTTTAAAACTCTTTTTAAAATTAAACAAGTTTTTATTTCATATTTTCTAATTCATCTTTGCTAATTAAGATTTGTCTTGGCTTACTTCCATCTCTTCTAGAAATAACACCACATTCTTCTAGTTCCTCTATTATTCTTGCCGCTCTGTTAAATCCTATTCTTAATCTTCTTTGTAAATAAGAAGCTGATGCTTGCCCACTTTCAACTACGATTCCTATAGCTTCATCTAATAGCTCATCTCTATCTCCATCACCATTTCCTTCAGAACCAACTGCTGCCGAATTTATATGTTCTAGTATATCCTCTTCATATTGAGTATCTTTTTGTGATTCTTTGATAAAAGATACAACATGTTCAACCTCTTCTTCTGAAATAAAGGCTCCCTGAACCCTCTGAGGTTTAGATTCACCAACTGGATAGAATAACATATCTCCTCTACCCAGAAGTTTTTCTGCTCCTGCTGAGTCTAATATTGTTCTTGAGTCAATTTGGCTTGAAACTGCAAAGGATATTCTAGATGGTATATTTGCTTTAATTACTCCTGTAATTACATCTACAGATGGTCTTTGAGTAGCTATTACTAAATGCATTCCAGCCGCTCTAGCCATTTGTGCTAATCTACATATATAATCTTCCACATCATGAGGACATGCCATCATAAGATCAGCAAGCTCATCTACAATTATAACTATATAAGGAAGCTTCTCAGGTACCTCTCCCCTAGTAAATAAAGCATTATATGATTCTATATTTCTTACTCCATTATCAGCAAAAAGCTTATATCTTCTAGTCATCTCATTTACAGCCCAGTTTAATGCTGCTGCTGCCTTCTTAGGATCTGTAACAACTGGAATTAATAAATGTGGAATTCCATTATAAACATTTAATTCAACAACCTTAGGGTCTACCATTAAAAGTTTAACCTCATCTGGAGAATATTTATATAGTATACTTACTATTAAAGTATTTATACATACACTCTTACCAGACCCAGTGGCCCCTGCAATAAGTACATGAGGCATCTTACTTAAATCTGTAACGACAGCCTTACCAGTAATATCTTTTCCTAATGCACATGCTACCTTAAACTTATTATCTAAAAATTCTTTAGATTCTACAATTTCTCTAAAAAATACTGGTGTTTGTTCTTTATTAGGTACCTCAATACCTATAGCAGCCTTTCCTGGAATAGGTGCTTCTATTCTTACCCCTTTAGCCGCTAATCCTAAAGCTATATCATCAGCTAAGTTAACTATTTTACTAACCTTTATCCCTGCCTTAGGTTGAAGCTCAAATCTAGTAACAGATGGTCCTTTTGTTACTTGAAGTATTTTAGCTTCTACTCCAAAACTCATAAGAGTTTCTTCTAGTTTAGCCGCATTAGCTAATAATGCTTTTTTGTCATCCTTATCTAATTCATTATTATCATTAAAGTTTAATAAATCCGCATTTGGGGCAACATAACTAGCTCCTACTGGTGGATTTTTACTTGATATATTATTTGATATTTCTTCTCCTATGGATTCTTCATTATTATTATCTGAATTAAAGCTTCTTTGTTCTATTATTGTATTATCTAAACTTAAATCTTTAGGCATTTTAGACTCTTGCTTGAATTGATTTATTTTAATATCATCTTTTGCCTTTTCATTACTTACATTTTCTTCATCCTGAATATCGTTTAATGACGAATTCTTCATAAAATCTAATATCTTTATTTTATTATTTCCTTCTGACTTATCATCTTTTAAATTTTCCTTATTAATTTCCTTATTATCTTCAGAAGAACTATCTTTTTTCTTTAAATTGATATAGTCATCTTTCTCATACTTTTTATCAACAAGTTTCACTTTAGAGGCTTTCTCCTTAACGCCACCAAAGAAATTTCTTATTGAAACTAAATTATAATCAAATATAAGCATTGAAGATATAAGATATAGAGTTATAAAAATAATAAAAAGTCCTATTTTACCTACTAATTTATATAAAGGTAATACTATTAAAAATCCAACTATACCTCCATGCCATTCACTTGCTGAATTCCATATAGTTTTTATAGATCCCCATAAATTCCCCTGGACATAATAATCATTTATATTTACTGTCTGAATAAGCAGTACAGTGGTTATTAATGCTATAGTTATTCCTAACCCAACTCTAGAAAACAATACTTCTCTTTTAAATAAGAAAAGCTTTGTACATAAATATATTATGTAAATTGGAATAAAAAAAGCTCCAATCCCAAAAAAACCTATTAGTAAAGTTCTTGATATAACACTTAAATATCCTGCTTTATCAGTATATAAACTAAACATAACTATTAACGAAACACATATAGCTACTAAAGCATATATTTCTTCTGTAACTTTTATTTGGCTTTGATTTTTCTTTTTTCGAGTCTTAGTTGCGGTTTTCTTTTTTCCCCCAGCCATACTTAACTAAATCACCTCACCTATTTTAATTTTAAAATGGTAAAATACTTGTACCAAAAAATATTATATACATAAAAGAGTATAAATTGTCAAAATATTTTTATATTACATAAATAGAACCATAGAAATTCTATGGTTCTACATTATAAGCTTCTATTAAGCTATTTAACTTATCTAAGGCTTCTTTAACACCGCCAACTTCGTTTATTAATCCACACTGAACAGCCTCTTCGCCAACTAATATTGTACCCATATCATTTAAAAGCTCATCAGTCTGCATCATCATTTCCTTAAGTATCTCTAATTTTATACCTGAAGTTCTTATTATAAATTCATTTATTCTCTCTTGCATTTTATTGAAATATTTAAATGTTTGAGGAACACCTATTACAAGACCATTCATTCTTATAGGATGTATTATCATTGTTGCTGATGGTGAAATAAAAGAATATTGTGATGCTGTTGCTAAAGGAACCCCTATGGAATGTCCTCCTCCAATAACTAAAGACACTGTTGGTTTTTTTAGACTTCTTATCATCTCAGCAATAGCTAAACCAGCTTCCACATCTCCTCCCACAGTATTTAAAACAAATAATATCCCTTTTACTTTATCATTTTGCTCTAAATCAATTAATTGAGGAATCATGTGTTCATACTTAGTTGTTTTAGTTTGTGGTGGCTGAACACTATGTCCTTCTATCTGCCCAATTATAGTTAATACCTGTATATTAGAATCTTCTTTTTTATTATCAGGCATAACTGCTCCAATTTCTTTTATTTCTTCTATACTCTTATTTTTATTATTACTATTCTCATTTTCTTTATTATGTTCCATTTATCTCCCTCCTGTACTATTGTTATTTTATACAGAAAGGAAATTTATATACGTTATTTCATAAAAGCTTTATGAAGTGCTTTTATAGCCTCTTTTACATTTTTACTTTCAACAAGACACCATATTGTCATATGTGAATCTGCTGTTTGTAAAACTTCTATGTTCTCCTTATCTAGGGCTCCTACTATTTTTGCCATAACCCCTGGAAGTCCTTTCATTCTTGATCCAACTATAGCTATTGTACTTAACTCTTCTACTAAACTATACTTTAAATTACTTTTTTTCATAATATCTTCAAATAGTTCCTTAACATTTGAATCTATTGTAAACACCTTTTCTTTAGGAAAAATATTTATTAAATCTAAGCTTATTTTATTATTTGCAAGACTTTCTAAAACAGTTTTATAATTATTATTATTTTCATTTTCATCAGCTTTTATAGAAACTTGTATTCTATTTTCTTGATGAGTTATTCCTGTTATAAATTTATTATTATTTATATCACCTAAATTGTCTATTACTGTACCTTCACAAGAACTCATAGTGTTCTTTATTACTAAAGCAACGTTGCCTTTCATGGCTATTTCTATAGCTCTTGGGTGGATAACTTTAGCCCCTTGGTCTGCTAATTGGAATACTTCATTATAGCTTATTTTATTTATAAGCTCAGCCTCTCCAACTATTCTTGGGTCAGCAGTCATTATTCCATCAACATCTGTATATATTTCAACCTCTTCAGCCTTTAATGCTACTCCTAAAACAGCTGCTGTGGTATCACTTCCCCCTCTTCCTAAAGTAGTCAAAAAGCCATTTCTGTCAACACCTTGGAATCCAGCAACAACAGGAACTTTTCCTTCCTTAATAACTTCTAATATTAATTTAGGATTTACATCTATAAAATCTGCACTTGAATAATTATCATCTGTAAGTATTCCTGCATTTCCTCCTGTTAAAGGAACTGCATCTATATTAGCATTTTTTAATTCATCACTCATAACAACAGTACTTATGATTTCTCCACATCCCATAAGTAAATCTGTAGCTAACTTATTTTCTTTCTTAAACTCTTCTGACACTAGCCCTAAAAGCGTGTCAGTTGCATAAGGCTCCCCTTTTCTACCCATAGCAGATACAACAACCACTGGTACGTATCCCTTATTTATTGCCTCTCTTACTTTTTCTACAACCATAGTTCTTCTTTCTTTAGTTGATACAGAAGTACCCCCAAATTTTTGTACTACTATTTTCAAAATCCCCACGCTCCTATAGTTTTGTTTTTTTTATCATATCACTGTCTACATCTAATATTATGGTTTTAGCGCCTATTCTTTTTACATTTTCCCACTCAATTTCTAAATATTCATCTGAGTTAAAAAGATTAAACTTTCCACCACCTAAATTTACTATTAAATATTTTAGTTTTCCTTCTTCATCTATAATAACATCATTGTTTATAAGTCCGCTATATTTTTCGCCATCATTTATATTTATAATTTCATATCTTTCTATTTCGCTCAAATATTTAACATTATTACTCATAAAACATACCTCCACTTATTTATTAAAACAATAAATAATATGTTACTATAAACAAATATATGTCAAATTACTCTTAAAATAGGTAAGGTTTATGAATAATAAAAAAAATAAAAAGGCAATAATAATTGCCTTTTACTATTGCTGTTTATTTTCTTCTTCAGCTTCTTTTATTGCATCTTTTCTTGAAAGATTTATTCTACCTTGAGAATCTATTTCTGTTACCTTGACTAAAATTTCATCTCCAACAGATACTACATCTTCAACTTTTTCTACTCTCTTAGCATCTAACTTAGAAATGTGCACTAAACCTTCTTTATTAGGTAACACCTCAACAAAAGCACCAAATTGGGCAATCTTTGTAACTTTACCTAAGTAAATTTCTCCAGCCTTAACTTCTTTAGTTAAACCTTCGATTATTTTTATAGCTTCTTTAACACCTTCTGTTTCAGATGATGAAACATAAACTAATCCATCTTCTTTTATGTCTATCTTAACACCGGTATCTGCTATTATTTTATTTATAACTTTTCCACCAGCACCAATTACATCTCTTATTTTTTCAGGATCTATTTGTAAAGTTGATGTCTTAGGTGCATATTTTGAAACCTCTTCTCTAGGAGCTGGTATGCATTCTTTAATCTTATCTAAGATCATTAATCTTGCTTTTCTTGCTCCGTAAATAGCATCGTGTATAACTTTCTCTGAAAGCCCTGCTATCTTAGTATCAACTTGTATTGAAGTTATTCCTTCTTCAGTTCCAGCCACTTTAAAGTCCATATCTCCAAAGAAATCTTCTAAACCTTGGATATCAGTTATAACTTCTTCCTCAGTTAAATCTTTTGAAGTTATTAATCCCATAGCTATACCAGCTGCTGGTCTCTTAATTGGAACACCTGCATCTAGAAGGGCTAATGTACTACCACAAACTGAGGCCTGTGAAGTAGAACCATTTGAACTTAATACTTCTGATACTAATCTTATTGTATATGGGAACTCAGCTTCTGAAGGTATAAGTGGTTCTAAAGCTCTCTCAGCCAAAGCTCCATGACCTATTTCTCTTCTACCTGGTCCTCTTAATGGTCTTACTTCTCCTACACTGTATGCTGGGAAGTTGTAGTGATGCATGTATCTCTTAGATTCTTCTTCACCAATACCATCTAATATTTGAATTTCACTTATTGAACCTAAAGTTGCAACAGTCATTACTTGAGTAAGTCCTCTTGTAAATACTCCTGTTCCATGTGTTCTTGGAAGTATTCCAACTTCACAACCTATATTTCTAACCTGATCGAAAGCTCTTCCATCTGGTCTCTTACCTTCTTTTAAAAGCATATGTCTTACAACTTCTTTTTGCATGTCGTAAACAGCTTCTCCAATATCAGACATATTATCTGGATATTTTTCTTCAAATTCTGCATTTATTTTAGCTTTAACATCATCCATGGCAGCATTTCTTTCATCTCTGTCAGTAATGTGCATTGATTCACTAATCATATCAAATGCGAATTCTCTTACGGCTTCCTCTATTTCTGCTGGTACTTTATGTAGTTCTGGCACTTTTTTCTCTTTACCAAACATACTTACAGCTTCTTCTTGGAATTTTATTATATCTTGACACTTATCAAAACCAAATTTGATAGCATTAATCATTGTTTCTTCTGGGATTTCATCTCCACCAGCTTCAATCATCATAACTCTGTCCTTAGTTGCACAAACAGTCAATTGAAGTGAGCTTTCTTCTCTTTCCTTTGATGTAGGGTTTAATATGAATTCATCTCCTATTAATCCTACTTGAACTGCAGCTACTGGAGTATTAAAAGGTATGCTTGATAAACATAATGCCATTGACGCAGCATTTATAGCTAATATTTCAGGAAGGTTATCATTTTCTACTGAAACAACTGTACATACTACTTGAACATCATTTCTATATCCTTTTGGGAATAAAGGTCTTAAAGGTCTGTCTATAGCTCTACCATTTAGTATCGCTTTTTCTGAAGGCTTTCCTTCTCTTTTTATGAATCCACCTGGTATTTTACCAACTGAATATAATCTTTCCTCATATTCAACACTTAATGGGAAAAAGTCTATTCCCTCTCTTGGTTTTTCTGATGCATTTACATTTGTTAATATTACTGTATCACCATAACTCATTAGTATAGCAGCATCTGAAAGCATTCCTAATTTTCCGAACTCAACTTTCATTGGTCTTCCTGCTATAACAGTTTCATGTGTATGATTCATATAAATACCTCCTTTCGGTATATAAAGACTAAATTTTTACAATATTAATATTTTTAAAATAATAGAGCGGTAAAAAACCCGCTCTACTAAATTATCTTCTTAATCCTAATTCTTTGATTATAGCTCTGTATCTTTCGATATCTTGCTCATATAAGTAGTTTAATAAACCTCTTCTTTGTCCAACCATCATTAAAAGACCTCTTCTTGAGTGGTGGTCTTTTTTGTGTGTTCTTAAGTGATCAGTTAAAGAGTTTATTCTCTCTGTTAATAACGCGATTTGAACCTCTGGTGAACCAGTGTCTCCTTCGTGTCTTGCATGTTTAGCTATTATTTCTTGTTTTCTTATTTTATCCATTGTTACACCTCCGAAAAATTATCCCCTAGTTCCAAGAAAAAAGACGGTTACCCTTAAATCTTAGAGTTAGGTTCTATATGATTATATCAAAACTCGCTTTTCTTGTAAATCTTTATTACAAAGAAATTTTTATGTTACTTTCTTCTGCGAATTTTTTATCCTTAATCAACTGTTCTTTTAACTCTTCCAAAGAATTAAATTTCTTTTCATTTCTTATTTTACTTATAAAGTAAAGTTTTATATTCTTTCCATATATATCTTTATCAAAATTTAGTATGTGAGTTTCTACTGTAATATTCTTACCATTTACCGTAGGATTATTCCCTACAGATGTTATACCTTTATAAATTTCTCCATGAATCTCTACATTAGTATAATAAACTCCTATTTTAGGAAGTATGGTTTTTTCATCAGTTTTCAAATTAGCAGTTGGAAAATTTATTGTTCTCCCTATCTTCTTTCCACTTACCACTTCACCACTTAAAGAAAAATATCTGCCTAACATATTATTAGCATCCTCTAACTCACCTTCTGATAAAGCTTTTCTTATTCTTGTTGAACTAACTACTTCTGATTTATATGTAAATGGCTCTATAACACAAAGTTCTATTCCTTTTAGATTACATAATTCCTTAAGCAATCTAACATCCCCCTTATTCTTATGACCAAATCTATAATTAAAACCTACAACTATTCCTTTTACATTATAGTTCTTTATAAGATTGTCTATAAACTCTTCAGGCTCTAACTTCATAAACTTTTTGTCAAATTCAACAAAACTACTTAAATCAACTTTTAAATCTTCAAGAATTTTTATTTTTTCACCTAAAGTTACTATAAGTTTTGGAGCACTCTCCTTATTTATAAAAGTCCTTGGATGATTTTTAAAGGTATAGACCATACTTAATGCATCATTATTCCTAGATAACTCAATACTTTTGTTTATTAAAGCTAAATGACCTTTATGAATTCCATCAAAACTACCTAAAGCTATATAGGTGCTTTTTTGAACCACTCTATTAAAATCATTGTTTATTAAAATCATTGACTACTCCTCTATCAGCAATTTCTCTAATTTAAATCCTTTTTCATCCCTTTTTCCTAATCCTAAGAAGACTCCATTGTCTTCATATACCCTGTATAGCTTATCAAATTGAATTTCCCCACTATACATTCTGTTATCAAATACTTTAACACCATTTCTTAAAAGCTTACTGAATTTCTCATTTACAATAATTTTTTCAAAAGAATCTAAAGCATCCTCTATAGAAATAAGATGTTTTTCTAAAAGTTCTTCTGTTAAATCCTCTATATTTATGGCTTTTTCCTTTGTAAACGGACCATTTTGTATTCTTTCTAGGGCAGTCATTGTTGCTCCAACATTTAATTTTTCTCCAATGTCATAACAAAGACTTCTTATATATGTTCCCTTAGAACAACAAACATCCATCTGTATATTATCATTTGATTCTATTTTTATATTTTCAATAGAATAGATAGTAATTTTTCTAGCTTCTCTGTGGACTTCTATTCCTTGACGAGCTAACTCATACAATCTTACTCCATTTTGTTTTAAAGCAGAATACATAGGCGGAACTTGATCTATTATTCCTACAAAAGAATTTATACACTCTAATATTTCTTCCTTCGTTATGTGTAAAGCATCCTTCTCCTTTAAAACTTTCCCTTCTAGATCATAAGTATCAGTAACCATCCCAAGCTTTAAGTTCACTCTGTAGACCTTTTTATTTTCCATTATATAATCTATAATCTTTGTAGCTCTTCCAAGACAAACAGGCAAAACTCCGCTAGCTGCTGGATCTAAAGTACCTGTATGACCAACTTTTTTCATCTTTGCAACTCTTCTCACCATGGCTACAACATCAAATGAAGTCATTCCCGTATTTTTATATATGTTAATTACTCCATTCATATATTACACCATCTCTTTTTCAAGTATTTCTAAAATTTTAGCTTTGGCTTCATCCATAGTTACATCTTTTATAAACGCTCCTGCAGCCTTTGTATGACCGCCACCACCAAAGTTTTCTGCAATTTTTCTAACATCTAAGGTATCTTTTGATCTAAAGCTAACCTTTACACCTTCATCTACCTCTTTAAGAAGTATGCATCCTTCTACTCCTTTTATTTGATTTCCTAGAGACACCACATCTGAACTATTTTGAACTTCTTCGCCTATAGAGTCAAGCATATCTTTCGTTATTCTCATAAGAACGATTTGGTTATTACAAACTAATTCCATATCTCCTAAAACTAAAGACATTAATTTCATCTTAGCGAAAGGCTTATTATCAAATATATTTCTATGAATCTCATCATGTTTTATATAATTAACTAGTTCTCCCGCTATTATATGTGTTCTCTCAGTTGAATTTGAATATCTAAAAGAACCTGTGTCTGTTACTAAAGACGTATATAGACATTTAGCTATATTTTCATTAATATCAACTTTTAATTCCTTTAATAACATAAATATTATTTCAGCTGTTGCAGCTGCTTCAGTATCAACATAATTAATAGTACCATATTTATCATTTGATAAATGATGATCTATATTTATTAAACTTCCTTTAAATTCACTTAAGTCTGCAGAAATTCTTTCAACATTTCCACAATCTAAAACTATAACACAATCGGTATCTTCCAACGGCTTTATAACTTCTCCAGTTATTTCCTCAGCATAAGGCAGAAAGCTTAGGTTATCTGAGACTAAGTCTTTAGAGATAACATAAGCTTCTTTACCATAACTTCTGATACCTTGAAGTAGTGCTAATACACTACCTAAGGCATCACCATCTGGAGATACATGATATGTTATACCAATCTTTTTACTTTTATCTATAATTGATATTACATCATGAAATCTCATTTTTATTTCTCCTTGATTTTGTGTAGCAATGACTCAATGTACATTGCATTATCTATAGAATTATCTTCTTCAAATAATATTTCAGGAGTACTTCTTAGCTTAACTCTGTTTCCAACTTCTCTTCTTATGAAACCAGCTGAACTCTTTAGAGCTTTTAAGCTTTCCTCTTTTTCCTCTTCATTTTTAGCGAATAGGCTAACAAAAACTTTAGCGTATCTTAAATCCTTAGTAACCTCAACATGAGTTACACTTACCATAGCTGTTAGTCTAGGGTCTTTTATTTGATTTCTTATGATATCACTTACTTCTTTTCTTACTTCTTCGTTTATTCTTTTACCTCTGAAGTTAGCCATATAAATCACCTCTTTATAAAATTAAAGTTCTTTTCTTTCTATAGCTTCCATAGTATATGCTTCAATGATATCGCCTTCTTTAATATCATTAAACTTTTCTACACTGAATCCACATTCATATCCAGCATTAACTTCCTTAACATCATCTTTAAATCTCTTTAATGATGCTAACTTAGATTCAAATATTACGATACCTTCTCTTATAACTCTTACATCTGCATTTCTAACTAATTTACCAGTTAATACATATCCACCAGCAATTGTTCCAACATTAGAAATTTTGTAAGTAGCTCTTATCTCAGCTGTTCCTAATACAACTTCTCTGTATTCTGGATCTAACATACCAATCATTGCTGACTTAATATCTTCTATAGCATCGTATATTACTCTATAAGTTTTAACTTCAACTCCATCTCTTTCTGCAACTGCTACTGCATTATTATCTGGTCTAACGTTAAATCCTATTACTATAGCGTTAGATGCAGCTGCTAATGTTATGTCAGTTTCACTTATAGCACCAACAGCACCATGGATAACTCTAACTTTTACATCATCAGTTGATAATTTTTCTAATGATGCTTTTATAGCTTCAACAGATCCTTGAACATCAGCTTTAACTATAACTGAAAGTTCTTTAACAGCTCCTTCTTTTATTTGGCTATATAAATCTTCTAATGAAACTCTATGTGAAGTTGCAAAACTTTCTTGTCTTAATTTTTCTTTTCTAGCTTCAGCCATGTTTCTAGCAGTCTTTTCATCTTTAACTACTGTGAATCTATCTCCAGCAGCAGGAACTTCTGAAAGCCCTAATATCTCAACTGGGATTGATGGTCCTGCTGATTTTATCTTCTTACCAGCATCATCAAACATAGCTCTTATTCTTCCATAAGTTGATCCAACTATTATTGAATCTCCCATGTGTAAAGTACCGTTTTGAACTAATAATGTTGCTACAGCACCTCTACCTTTATCAAGTTTAGCTTCAACAACTGTACCCTTAGCTCTTCTACTAGCATCTGCTTTTAACTCTTGCATTTCTGAAGTTAAAAGAACCATTTCTAATAAAGTATCAATGTTCTCTTGAGTTTTAGCTGAAACTGGTACTGCAATTATATCTCCACCCCAGTCTTCAACAACTAATCCATGCTCAGTTAATTCTTGTTTAACTCTATCTGGATTAGCACCTTCTCTATCCATCTTGTTTATAGCAACTATCATAGGAACGTTAGCTGCCTTACAGTGGTTTATAGCTTCTACTGTTTGTGGCATTATTCCGTCATCAGCCGCAACAACTAAGATAACTATATCTGTTATTTGAGCTCCTCTAGCTCTCATAGCTGTGAAAGCTTCATGTCCTGGTGTATCTAAGAATGTTAAAGTTTCACCTTTTACTTCAACAGTATAAGCACCTATGTGTTGAGTTATTCCACCTGCTTCTGTACTTGTTACTTTTGCTTTTCTTATAGCATCAAGTAATGAAGTTTTACCATGGTCAACGTGACCCATAACTGTTATGATAGGTGGTCTCTTAGCTAGGTTTTCTTCTTCTACATCAGTATCTTCTTCGAAATCTTCTAAAGTATTTTCTTCTTCTTTTTCATAAACTGCAACTTCATACTTTTCAGCAACCTTTTCAGCTGTTTCAAAGTCGATTTCTTGGTTTATAGCAGCCATTACCCCTGTGAAGATAAGAGTTTTTATAACATCATTAACTGGTTTATTTAATTTCTCAGCTAATTCCTTAACTGTTATAGTCTTTCCTATCTCGATAACTTCAACTGCTTGATCCATATTATCTTCGTCATCATTTTTCTTTCTTTTCTTTTTCTTTTTAGCAGCGTTATTTACCTCTTCAGCTAATTCAGCTTCGTATTCTTCAACTAACTCGCTATTTCCTTCACTACCCGCTAAAAGTTCTTTTATTAATGATGCATCTTCATCTTCTATAACGCTCATATGGTTTTTAACCTCAACGCCAAACTCATCCATTAATACATTTATAAGAACTTTACTTGGAACTCTTAATTCTTTTGCCAATTCATAAACTCTTATTTTTGACATATATTCACCCCCGAAAAAATTTAGATGAACTAATTATTATTAGAATATGATAAAAGTTTATTTGCCATATTCTCATCAGTTACTCCTAGTATATTGATTTCACATCTACCAATACTATATCCTAATTCCTCTTTTGAGAAATTATCAACATATGGTATGTTGTACTGTTCACAGTACTTAACAAACTTTTCTTTTGAACGACTTGAAATACTTTCTGAAAAAATGAAAAGATAAATTTTACTCCTCTTCATTTCCTCTTCACATTTATTATAACCTTCCAAAAGTTTTCCTGCTCTTTTAGTAAGTCCTAAAAAATTAAGAAATTTATTCATTCACTATCTCATCTCTCAATCTATCATAGACTTCATCTCCAATATTTGTTTGAAGATTTTTATTTAATCTTTTTGCCTTAAATGCTTTTTCTAAGCATTCGACACTTTTGCAAATGTAAGCCCCTCTACCTGACTTCTTTCCTGTTAAATCTACTGAAACTTCACCTTCAGCATTTTTAACAATTCTTATCATTTCTTTTTTAGGCTTCATTTCCATGCAACCATTACACATTCTCATTGGAATTTTTTTTGGTTTCATTTTGTCACCTCCAAAGTCTAGAAGTTATTATTCTTCTATTATAATGTCTTCTTCAACAACAATATTCTCTTCTTTTAATAACTCTTCTGCTTTAGATTTGCTCTTTATATCTATTTTCCAACCAGTTAATTTAGCTGCTAATCTAACGTTTTGTCCTTCTTTACCTATAGCTAATGATAACTGACTATCATCAACTATAACCTTAGCTGATTTAGTTTCTTCATCTGCTTCTACGTTTATAACTTTAGCTGGACTTAAAGCATTTGATATATATTCAGATGGAACATTGCTCCATTTTATTATATCAATTTTTTCATTTTTAAGCTCATCAACTATATTTTGAACTCTAACACCCTTAGGTCCAACACAAGCTCCCATAGCATCTACTGCTTCATCATTTGAGTAAACAGCTATTTTAGTTCTTGATCCAGCTTCTCTAGCTATACTCTTTATTTCAACTATTCCTTCATATATTTCTGGAACTTCTAATTCAAATAATCTTTTAACTAAACCTGGATGTGTTCTTGAACATAAAACTGAAGCACCCTTAGATGTTTTCTTAACTTCAACTACATATAATTGTAATTTTTCATTAAAGTTATACTTTTCTGTAGGCATTTGTTCGTTTGGTCCTAAAACACCTTCTATTTTTCCTAAATCAACAAATACATTACCTTTATCTTTTCTTATTACTGTACCAGGTAATATGTCAAACTCTTTTTCTGCAAATTCTGAATATATTACATTTCTCTCAGATTCTTTTATTCTTTGAATAACCATTTGCTTAGCAAGTTGTGCCGCAACTCTTCCAAAGTTTTTAGGTGTTACTTCGATTTCTACTATATCATCTAATTGATAAATAGCACTAACAGTCTTTGCATCTTCTAAACTTATTTCTGTTACATCGTCATAAACTTCTTCAACAACAACTTTTTGAGCATAAACATGGATTTCTCCTGTTTTCTCATCACGTTTTACCTTTACATTTTGTGCAGTTGTTCCTGAGTTTGAAAAGTTTTTCTTATAAGCTGCTATTATAGCGTCATCTATAGTTTCTAATAAAGCCTCTACTGAAATACCTTTCTCTTTTACTATTTCAGATAATGCCCCTAGAAATTCTTCGTTCATTTTTAAACCCTCCTTAAATTATATCTCCCCTTCAAGGTTCGCTGTCTTAATTTTATCTTTAGGAACTTTAATATCATTCCCTTCAAATTCAACTACTATTTCATCTTCTTGTACATCTTTAAGAATTCCTTTTACGTTTTTTCTACCGCTTAAAGAATTCTTAAATCCAACAAATACTTCACTTCCAACAAATCTATTAAAATGATCATCACTATGTAACTTTCTGTTTAACCCTGGTGATGAAACTTCTAAGAAGTAAGCATCTTTTATTGGATCTTCTATATCAAGCATTTCACTTAATGCTCTACTTACAATTTCACAATCTCTTAGAGAAATTCTTTCCTCTGGTTTTTCTATATATAATCTTAAATAGTATTCATTATTTTCTTTTACATATTCTATATGATATAGGTCATATCCCTTTTCTTTAACTATAGGAGCACAAAGTGCTTCAAGATCAGCTACAAGTTGTTCTTTTTTCATTATACTTCCCTCCCTTATTAAGTTTTAAGTCTTATCTTTATTGTATCCAATAAATCAAATACCTATTAACTTATATAATAATAGGTATGCAAAAACGCAACTTTTTTCTAAGTTGCGTTACAAATAGAAAGAGCGGGCTTTTCTGTCCCACTCCTTTACCTCAAACTATTAGTAAAAAACTTCTACTTATATAGTAACATAGTATATTTTATATTACAAGAAATTTTTGAAATTAGCCAAACAAACTAAGTTGGTTACTTTCTTGCATTCCTTCTAAGCATCCATGGTTATCTAAAGTTTCTATTACAGTCTTTGAAACTTTAGATCTAAGTCTTAAATCTTCCTTTGAAATAAACTCACCATTTACTCTACATTCAACTATACTTTTTGCCGCATTATCTCCAACTCCTTGAAGAGCATTTAATGGTGGTCTTATTCCATCTTCTTCTATTTTAAACTTAGTTGCCTCTGATTTATATAAATCAACCTTTAAGAAATTTAAACCTCTCTTATACATTTCATAAGAAAGTTCTAAAATTGTTAAAAGACCTTTTTCTTTTACAGATATACTATTCCCTAAGCCATTTAATTCATCCATTTTAGCTTTTATAGCCTGCTCACCCTTACATATTAAATCAGCATCAAAATCATCTGCTCTAACTGTAAAATATGTTGTATAGTAAGCTTCTGGATAATAAACTTTATAATATGCTATTCTAACAGCCATCATGACATATGCAACAGCATGCCCCTTAGGGAACATGTATTTTATCCTTTTACAAGATTCTATATACCAATCAGGTACTTGTTTTTCTCTCATTAAGGCCTCATCGTCCTCACTAAGTCCTTTACCTTTTCTTACCTTCTCCATTATTGTAAATGCAGTTTTAGGTGGAAGATCTTTATACATAAGATAAACCATGATGTCATCTCTTGTTGCAATACAATCTTTCAGTGTCGTATATCCTTCTTTAATAAAGTATTGTGCATTATTAAGCCAAACGTCAGTACCATGAGAAAGACCTGATATTCTCACAAGATCTGCAAAACTCTTAGGTTGAGTATCAACAAGCATTTGTCTAACGAATTTAGTACCGAACTCAGGAAGCCCATAACTACCGACTTCACATCCTAATTCCTCTTTAGTTACTCCTAAAGCATCAGGCGCAGTAAATAAACTTATAACCTTAGGGTCATTTAAAGGTATTGTCTTAGGATCTAAGCCAGTTAAGTCTTGAAGCATTCTAAGAACGGTAGGATCGTCGTGTCCAAGTATATCAAGTTTAAGAAGTCTACCACTTATTGAGTGATAATCAAAGTGAGTAGTTATAATATCTGTATTAACGTCATCGGCAGGATGTTGTATTGGACAGAAATTATATATTTCATTATCACTTGGAACAACCATGATTCCTCCTGGATGCTGTCCACTAGTTCTTTTTATACCGGTACATCCAATAGTAAGTCTTTCTATTTCAGCTTGTGATACTACTAAATCTCTTTCTTGAAGATATTTTTTTACAAAACCATAGGCAGTTTTTTCAGCAACTGTACCTATTGTTCCAGCCTTAAATACATATCCCTTTCCGAAAAGAACCTCTGTGTACTTATGTACAACAGCCTGATATTCTCCAGAGAAATTAAGGTCGATATCAGGTTCCTTATCCCCTTCAAAACCTAGGAATGTTTCGAATGGAATATCATGACCATCTTTAATATAATCAGTTCCACAATCTGGGCACTTCTTATCTGGTAAATCAGCTCCTGAACTTATTGAACCATCTAAGAAAAACTCTGACTTCTTACAATTAGGACAAACATAATGAGGTGGTAATCCGTTAACCTCTGTTATATCTGACATTGTTGCAACAAAAGATGAACCAACGGATCCTCTTGAACCAACTAAGTATCCATCTTCTAAGGACTTAGCAACTAGTTTTTGTGCTATAAGATAAAGCACGGCATATCCATTATTTATTATAGAATTAAGTTCTTTATCAAGTCTCTTTTGAACAACTTCTGGAAGATTATCTCCATATATACTATGTACCTTGTTCATAGTCATAGTTCTTATTTCTTCCTCTGCCCCTTCTATTTTAGGAGGGAAGGTTTCATCTGGTATAGGTTTTACAACATCAACCATATCAGCTATCTTTTGAGTATTTTCTATTACAACTTCCTTACAAGCTTCTTCACCTAAATACTCAAATTCTTTCATCATTTCATTTGTTGTTCTAAAGTATAATGGTGGTTGATTATCTGCGTCTCCATATCCCTGACCAGCCATTATTATTCTTCTAAACACTTCATCATTAGGGTCTAAGAAATGACAATCACATGTGGCAACTACCGGTTTATCCATTTCTTTTCCTAAATCATATACTTTTTTATTTAATTCCTTAAGCTCTTCCTCATCCTTTACATTTCCCTTTCTTATAAGGAATTCATTATTTTGTATTGGCTGAATTTCTAAATAATCATAAAATGATGCTATCTCCTTTAATTCTTCATGAGTTTTTCCTTCTAAAACCGCCTTATATAATTGACCTGCTTCACAAGCCGACCCAATGATTAAACCTTCTCTATATTCCGTTATTAAACTTTTAGGAAGTCTTGGTCTTCTTGCAAAATAATCTAAGTGAGCCATAGATACTAACTTATATAAATTTTTAATTCCAACTTGATTTTTTGCTAATATTATTATGTGATGAAGAGGTAATTTTCTTACATCTATATTAGATAGATATTTTTCATTTAATGCCTTAACATCATGAATATCCATTTCCTCTTTCATCTTTTTAAAGGAAACTTTTAAAATTTCTGCAGTAGCCTTAGCATCATCAACAGCTCTATGATGGTTTTCTAAGCTTATACCTAAGTGTTTAGCAACAAGGTTTAACTTAACCTTTTTTAAATCTGGATAAAGGTATCTAGCTAAAGGTACAGTATCCATTATAGGATTCTTAAGTTCCTTTCCTAAATCACCTAAGTTTTTCTTTATAAAACCAGCATCAAAGGCAGCATTATGTGCTACTAAAACAGCATCCCCAACGAACTCCATAAACTTTGGTAAAACTTCCTCTATAGTCGGCTGTCCATCAACCATATTTTGAGTTATGCTTGTAAGTTCTGTAATTTTATATGGAATAATAACTTTAGGATCTACAAAAGCACTAAAGGAATCAACTATTTCTCCACCTTTTAACTTAACAGCACCTATTTCTATTATTTTATCATTCTTACTAGAAAATCCTGTTGTCTCTAAATCAAATACTACATATTCATCATCAAAACTTTCTTCATGCCCATTAATAACTATAGGAGTTCCATTATCAGCTAAATATCCTTCTACTCCATAAATAACTTTTATATTATTTTTCTTAGCTGCGATTTGAGCATCTGGGAAGGCCTGAACAACTCCATGGTCTGTTATTGCCACAGCCTTATGTCCAAACTTAGCCGCTCTCTCAACTATCTTACTGGCAGAAGTTACTGCATCCATCGAACTCATAGTCGTATGCATATGAAGCTCTACTCTTTTCTCCTCAGCTGTGTCCATACGCTCTATCTTAGTAAGCTTATTTATATCCCTAGCCATTATTACTATTTCTTTAGCATAAGGATCCATAGTAGCTTCTCCCCTTACCTTGCAATAAAGACCTTTTTTAACATTCTCTAATACATGTTCTTTATCCTTATCTCTTAAGAAACACTTAACTGCTATTGAACTTGTATAATCTGTTATAAAGAATGTAAGTATTATTCTACCTGTCTTAGTTTCAAATATATCAGTTTTAAATACATCTCCAGCAACAGTTACTATTCCAGAACCCATATCTATGTTGCATATATCTATAGTATCACCTTGAATATTTCTTCCAAGAATAGTGTTTTCATTCTTAGGTTCATCCTTATATGATTTTTTTTCATATGACCCTTTGCTTCCTCCACCTGTTTTGGATTTATTATCTACACTTTCCTTTTTAACAGATTTTTCTTGAGAAACTTGAGCCTTCATAGTTTCTATAACCTTTTTAGCTATCTCTTTATTTTCATTTATCTTTTCGTCATTATAATTTTTATTAGCTAAAGATTCATCATATTTAAACTCTATAAAAGAATTAATTCCAAAAAATGATTTTATATATCCCTTTAATTCTCTGTCTATATTTTTCTTATTAACAAAAGTACATAAGAATTCTGATCCATTTCTTATAATTAATTTCTCCTCTTCAATTATTATAGGAGAATTAAGTAAAATATTTTTTAAAACAGGATGTTTCTCTATAATTTTTTCACAAATATGATTCCAATGTTGGTCTACCACTTGTTTTAGAGTTATATCAGAAATATCTATGTAATACATAAGCTCTATATTTATTTCAAAGCCTATAGCCTTTTTTATATATTGCTTTATTATTTTTTTCTGTTCCTCTGATAATTGCTCTTTACTTTTTATTATTGTTCTCAAAGTATTACTTTTTTTTAATAACTGAAACTTAGTTATTTCAAACTCTAAGTCGCTCAGATTTTCATCTGATCTTATAGACCTGTTAATCTTTTTAACAAACTCGTTACTCAAAATCTAAGCCTCCTTTGAATCAAATCTAAATTTATCCCTATACGACATAAAGAAGGGATATTAATCCCTCCTTTAAACTATATTGTTTCTATTATCTTTATAAGCTCTTCAACTAAATCTTCTTCTTTTACTTTTTTAATTATTTCACCTTTTCTAAAGATAAGACCTTCTCCCTTACCTCCAGCTATTCCAATATCTGCTTCTCTTGCCTCTCCTGGTCCATTTACAACACAGCCCATTACGGCAACCTTTATATTTTTTTTGCAAGAACTTAATCTTTCTTCTACTTCTTTAGCTATGTTTATTAAGTCGATTTGAGTTCTTCCACATGTAGGACATGAGATAAACTCTATTCCTTCTTTCACATAACCAAAGTTTTTAAGAATTTCTTTACCTACTTTTATTTCTTCAACAGGATCTCCTGTTAAAGAAACTCTTATTGTATCACCAATTCCTTCTGCAAGTAAAGTTCCTATTCCTATAGCAGATTTTATTGTTCCTCTCCAAGGTGTGCCGGCCTCAGTAACCCCTAAGTGAAGAGGATAATTAGTTTTTTGTGAAGCAATTCTATAACTTTCAATCATAGTTTCAACATTAGATGATTTCATTGAGATTACTATATCATGAAAATCTAATTCTTCTAATATTTTAACATGTTCTAATGCACTTTCAACTAGGGCATCTGGGGTAGGCTTTCCGTATTTTGCTAAAAGCTCTTTAGATAATGACCCTGAGTTAACCCCTATTCTTATAGGAATATTCTTCTCCTTACATGCTTTTACTACAGCCTCAACCTTTTCTCTTGATCCAATATTTCCTGGATTTATTCTTATTGCTGAAACTCCATTTTCTATTGATTTTAAAGCTAATCTATAATCAAAATGAATATCTGCAACTAACGGTATATTTATTTGTGATACTATATCCTTTATTGCATAAGCTGCATCCATATCTAAAACTGCACATCTAACAATATCACATCCAGCCTCTTCAAGAGACTTTATTTGTTTAACTGTAGCGTCTACATCCTTTGTATCTGTATTGGTCATAGATTGAATAGAAACTCTAAAGTCTCCTCCCACATATATGTTTCCAACCTTAACCTTTCTAGTTTCTTTTCTATTCACTGGTAAATCCTCCTGATTTCTATAATATCGGGAATATTATATCCTTTATAGTTACCAACACCATAAGTCCCATAAGGAGCATGAAGCCTACTGTATTTACAGCATCTACATATTTTGCTGGTATATCTTTTCTTATTATCATCTGTATAAGCTCTATAAATATTCTCCCTCCATCTAAAGCTGGGAATGGTAAAAGATTAAATACAGCTAATTGAACACTTAAAAATGCCATAAACCATAACAAAGTACTTGCACCTGCTTTAGCAGCTTGACCTGACATTTTTATTATAGTTACTGGCCCTCCTACATCTGTTTTAAAATTAATATTTCCTGTTATCATAGTTTTTAATGATATAAATACTTGGGATACAAGACTTATCGTTTCATTAAATCCTTGCTTTATTCCTTGTAATAAACTAGGATTTTCAACAACACTATATCCTATTCCCACTTGATATATTCCATGTTCATTAACCATAGGTTTTATTGTCTTTGTAAATACTTTATTACCTCTCTTTACTTCTACTTCAACTGGAGCTCCTTTAGCTAAAGCTAACCCCATTCTAAAATCATCAGTTGTATAAATTCTATGTCCATCTATTTTTAAGAATTCATCTCCCTTTTGAATTCCTACTTCTTGAGCTGGTGAATTTGGTACAACACTTTCAATTCTGTTTTCTGCATATCCTGAATTCATTGCTAATCCTGCAAAAATTATAAGAGCTAACATATAGTTCATGAAAGCCCCTGCACCCATAACAAGGATTCTTTGTAATGGAGTCTTAGCATTTAAACTTCTTGAATCCTCACTTTCATCCTCTTCACCAAGCATTTTAACAAAACCACCGAAAGGGAGAATTCTTAAGTTATATTCTGTTTCTCCAAACTTTACTCCAAAAAGCTTTGGACCCATACCAATAGCAAATTCCTCAACATAAATTCCATTTAATTTAGCTACAATAAAATGTCCAAGCTCGTGAACTAAGATTAAAGCACTAAATGCTAATAAAGCAAAAATTATATACACCCTTTCCCCTCCTAATTATATTTTTCATATATATATTTTCTTACTTTTTGGTCTAAATTTATTACATTATCAAGAGTAACCTCTTTGTTGTAATCAAACTTATTCATACATTCTTCTATTATATCCGGTATTTGTAAGTATGTTATCTTTTTATTTAGAAATAATTCAACGCATACTTCATTCGCACCATTTAAAATTGTTGGCATAAGTTTTCCTTTTTCTCCTGCTTCATAAGCTAATTTTAAGCATTTGAAAGTATCTAAATCTGGCTTTTCAAAAGTTAATTCTCTAATTTTAAATAAATCTAACTTTTCACTTATATTACCCTCTCTATTTGGATAATTTAAAGCATATTGAATTGGTAACTTCATATCTGGTACGCCTAATTGAGCTATAACTGCTCCATCAGTATATTGAACCATAGAATGAATTATTGATTGCGGATGAACTACAACCTCTATATCTTTATAAGGACAATCAAATAACCAATGAGCCTCTATAACTTCTAATCCTTTATTCATTAAAGTTGATGAATCTATTGATATCTTTTGTCCCATATTCCATTTTGGATGCTTAAGAGCTCTTTCTGGAGTTACTGATTTTAAATCTTCTATAGTAAATCCTCTAAAAGGTCCTCCAGAAGCAGTTAAAAGTATTTTGTCAATTTTGTTATGAGCGTTTCCTTGTAATGATTGGAATATAGCACTATGTTCTGAGTCAACTGGAAGTATTTTTACTCTATTTTCCTTAGCTTCTCTCATAACAAGTTCACCTGCTACAACTAAAGTTTCTTTATTAGCTAAGGCAATATCTTTTCCTTTTCTTATAGCTTCAACAGTCGGTTTTAATCCAATCATACCAACAACTGAAGTAACAACTATATCAATTTCATCTAAAGTAGCAACTTTAACTAAGCCCTCCATACCATAGATAACTTCACATTTTAATCCTTCTTTCTTCACTAAATCTACAAGTTTTTCATAAGATTCCTTATGATTTATTGCAACATATTTAGGTGAAAATTCTTTTATTATATCTAATGTTAAATCTATATTTCTATTAGCTGTTATTCCAACTAGTTCAAAATCATCTTTATGAAATCTTATTACATCTAAAGTTTGAGTTCCTATAGAACCAGTTACCCCTAGTATAGATATTCTCTTCATATTCTTTCCTCCTAAGTTCTTCCTTAAACATACTAGACTAAAATTCTCTACTTAGCCTATTATATTATTTTATATCATTATATCCCTAAATACAATAATATACATTTATTATGTATTCTTTTAACAAAAAATTATCTAATAAGTAATTAGTATTATTCTCCTCTATTTATCTCAATAGATTCACCTCTTTTTTTCTTAAATAAATCTAACTACATTTAAATTCATTTTCTTTAAGTATATATATCTACATAATAAATATACTCAATTTATTAATGGATATTCTACAAATAAAATATTAATTTTCAAAGAAAAAAAATGCTTTAGAAAATCTAAAGCATTAAAAGTTTAATACAAGTCTTAAATAGAAGAATACCACTGTTCCAGCAAATAATATACTGTCAAATCTATCTAATATTCCACCATGTCCTGGTATTAAATTACTATAATCTTTTATTCCAGCATATCTCTTTATTGATGAAGCAACTAAATCACCAAATTGACAGAATACTCCACATAATATACCTATTATAAAATAATGATATATTGGTATTAAAGAGAAACTATTTGATATTATTATACCAAATATCCCACAAGCTAGTGTACTTCCTAATATACCTCCTATAGATCCCTCTATAGTTTTCTTAGGACTAACCCTTGGACATAATTTGTGTTTTCCAAGAAATCTTCCTGAATAGTATGCAGCTGTATCACAAAGCCATGATGATAGAAATATCAACCAAACTAGGTATTGTCCACCATTTTTGCTGTTTACTAAATATATGAAGCTAAAGAAAACGCCAACATATATAAAACCTAAAATTGTTACTGCTACATCAATAAAAGTATATTCAATATCTAGTATTGGAACACATAGTAAAATGAAAGTTCCTATTATAATTAAAAATGATAACACTTCAAAATTATTTGAAGTTAAATAGTATAATATTAGAAGAATATATCCTGCTATAGATATAGGCTTCATTTTTGCTACTTTAACAGTCTTATAATATTCATATAACCCTGCTATAGATAAAGCGATTGTAAAACACTTAAGCCAAATACCACCTAAGAATATAAAGGCAATAAATGGAGCCATAATAAGTGCACCTAAATACCTGCTATTGGATTTCACTAAAATCACCTCAATATTTATTTAATTCCACCAAACCTTCTATCTCTATTTTGGTAATCAAAAATAGCTTTTCTTAAATCTTCTCCATTAAAGTCTGGCCAGTTAATTTGAGAATACCAAAACTCTGAATAAGCACATTGCCATAATAAGAAATTGCTAAGTCTTTGTTCTCCACTTGGTCTTATTATAAGATCTGGATCTGGTATCCCTTTAGTATAAAGGTAATCATTAAACATAGTTTCATTTACATCCTCTATGCTTATTTTGCCCGATTGAACATCTTCTATTACAGATTTCATACCTCTAATTATTTCATTTCTTCCACCGTAATTTAAAGCTAGAGTTAAAACTACTCCATTATTATTTGCTGTTTTTTCAATAGCACCTAATATAGCCTTTTTAGGCTCTTCAGGAAACTTGGACAAATCTCCAATAGTTTTAACCTTCACTCCATTTTTATGTAGTTCTTCAATTTCATTTTTTATAAATTCAACAACTAATTTCATAAGAGCATTAACTTCTTCTTCTGGTCTTTTCCAATTTTCAGTGGAAAAAGCATATAAAGTTAAGTATTTAACTCCTAACTTATCACATTCTTTTACAATAGTTTTTATAGTTTTGACACCAGCTCTATGTCCCATAGTTCTTGGAAGACCTCTTTTTTTTGCCCACCTTCCATTACCATCCATTATTATGGCAATATGCTTTGGCATTTTCTCTTCAATTAGAACTATTTCTTCTGAATCTTCATTTCCTTTTTTACTAAAAAAATCTAACATAGAAGGTTCCTCCTTATAATTCAATTATAAAATAAAAAACCTGCTAAAGAGCAGGTTTTTTAAATTAAATTGACATAATCTCTTTTTCTTTAGCTGCCACTATAGTATCTATTTCTTTAACAAACTTATCTGTTACTTTTTGGATGTCATCTTCACCCTTTTTCATTTCATCTTCAGTTATAGTTCCTTCTTTTTTGAAGTTTTTAACTTTATCATTTGCATCTTTTCTTATAGATCTTATAGCAACCTTAGCTTGCTCTCCAACTTTTTTAACGTTCTTAACTAAATTTTTTCTAGTTTCTTCAGTTAATTCTGGAACTAAAAGTCTTATTATAGTACCATCATTATTAGGATTTATTCCTAAGTCTGATTTTAAGATAGCTTTCTCTATTTCCTTAAGCATTGGTTTTTCCCAAGGTGTTATAACTAATAATCTTGGTTCTGGTGATGAAACATTAGCTACTTGATTTAAAGGACACATACTTCCATAATACTCAACTTGAATTCTATCTAACATAGTTGGGTTAGCTCTTCCAGCTTTCATTGTAGCTAATTCTGAATTTAAAGAATTTATAGTTTTATTCATTTTTTCTTCTGATTTTTTTATAACGTCCTTAATCATTTAAAAATCCTCCTTATTTTTTGCTTACTATTGTTCCTATATTCTCTCCTAAAACGGCTCTCTTGATGTTTTCAGGATTATCTAAAGCAAACACTAATATAGGAATGTTATTATCCATACAAAGTGATGTTGCAGTTGAATCCATTACTTGTAATCCTTGCTCAAGTACTTCTATATATGATAATTCATCATATTTTTTAGCATCATCGTATTTATGTGGATCTTTGTCATAAACTCCATCAACTTTTTTAGCTAATAATATTACATCAGCTTCTATTTCAGCTGCTCTTAATGCTGCGGCTGTATCAGTTGAAAAATAAGGGTTTCCTGTTCCTGCTCCAAATATTACTACTCTACCTTTTTCTAAGTGTCTCATAGCTCTTCTTCTGATGTATGGCTCTGCTATTTCCTTCATTTCTATAGCAGTTTGTACTCTAGTATCTACTCCTAAAGATTCTAATGAATCTTGAAGTGCTAAAGCATTTATTGAAGTAGCTAGCATTCCCATATAGTCAGCAGTAGTTCTATCCATACCTTCTCCACTTCTACCTCTCCATATGTTTCCGCCACCTACAACTGCACCTACTTCTATTCCCATATCAACAAGCTCTTTTACAGCCTTTGCTATGTTCATTGCTATATTAAAATCTATCCCAAAACCATTTTCACCTGCTAAAGCTTCACCTGATAACTTAAGCATAACTCTTTTGTATTTACAAGTTCCCATCTTAAACCTCCAAAACGCTGAATTCTCTATTTTTGTTAATTTTTTATATCTATATTCTAAAAAAAGAGAACACAATGTGTTCTCTTATGTTATTATTTTCCGCCCATTTTAGCTACTTCTTCAGCGAAGTTTTCTTCTTTCTTTTCGATTCCTTCTCCTCTTTCGAATCTTACGAACTTAGTTATAGTTATTGGAGAACCTACTTCTTTTGATTTTTCTTCTAATAATTTAGCTATTGACTTGTCGCCATCTTTTACCCAAGCTTGATCTAAAAGACAAACTTCTTTACAGTATTTTTTGATTCTTCCCATTACCATCTTATCAACGATGTGCTCTGGTTTACCTTCGTTAAGAGCTTGAGCTCTGTATATTTCTTTTTCTTTTTCTAAAGATTCTTGATCAACATCAGCTTCTGATAAGAATAGTGGGTTAGCAGCAGCTATTTGCATACAAACATCTTTAGCAACTTCAGCTAATACTGGTGATGAAGCTTCACATGCTAATTCAGCCATAACACCTATTCTTCCGCCACCGTGGATATAGCTTTGAACTAATCCGTTTTCAACAGAGAATCTTTCGAATCTTCTTACGCTCATGTTTTCACCGATTTTAGCGATTAACTCAGTTAAAACTTCTTGAACAGTTTTGTCTCCTTCTAATTTTTCTGCTAATAATTCTTCTACAGTGTTTACATTTGAGTTAGCAACTAATTCTGCTACTCTTCCTGCAAATCCAACGAACTCTTCGTTTAAAGCAACGAAGTCAGTTTCACAGTTGATTTCAACTATTGAACCTTTTTTCATATCTTCTGATACGTAAGTTTTAACGATACCTTCAGCTGCTACTCTTCCAGCTTTTTTAGCTGCAGCTGCTAATCCTTTTTCTCTTAAAACTTCAACTGCTTTTTCCATATCTCCATTTGTTTCAGTTAGCGCTTTTTTACAATCCATCATTCCTGCGCCAGTTCTTTCTCTTAACTCTTTAACTGCTTTAGCTGTTATCATTGAAATTCCTCCTGACTATTTAATTAAAAGGTAAACGAAGCAGAGAGCTTCATCTACCTTTTCAGTATTTATCTTAATATTACTCTGCTAATTGCTCGCCTTGTCTTCCTTCGATTACAGCGTCTGCCATTTTACCAGCTATTAATTTAACTGCTCTTATAGCATCGTCGTTTCCTGGAATTACGTAGTCAACTTCTTCTGGATCACAGTTAGTATCAACTATAGCTACTACTGGGATTCCTAATATTTTAGCTTCTGCTATTGCGTTCTTTTCTTTTCTTGGGTCAACAACGAACATAGCTCCGATGTTTGAAGCGTCTAATTCTTTGATTCCGCCTAAGTTTCTTTGTAATTTTTCTCTTTCAAGTTTTAACTTGATTACTTCTTTCTTAGGTAAAACGTCGAAAGTTCCGTCTTGCTCCATTTCATCTAATTTGTTTAATCTGTTTATTCTTGTTTTTATAGTTGAGAAGTTAGTTAACATTCCTCCTAACCATCTGTGGTTAACGAAGTACATGTTTGATCTTTCTGCTTCTTCTTTAACAGCTTCTTGAGCTTGTTTCTTAGTTCCAACGAATATTACGTCTTTACCTGATTCTGATACTTCTCTTATGAAGTTGTAAGCTTCTTCAGCTTTCTTTACAGTCTTTTGTAAATCGATTATGTATATACCGTTTCTTTCTGTAAAGATGTAAGGAGCCATTTTAGGGTTCCATCTTCTTGTTTGATGTCCGAAATGAACACCAGCTTCTAATAATTGTTTCATTGAAATTACTGACATTATTGTTTCCTCCTCGATTGGTTATTTCCTCCACTATCTTCCTTACTATAAGCACTACACGAAGTAGCACCAGCTTATAGATTCGATAATGTGTGTATTTTGTTACCTTTGATAGTATAACATAGGGTTATAAAAGTATCAATAAGATTTTTCAAAGTTTTTTATAAAATAAGAATTAATTGCCATCATACTTTTAACCTAATTGAATTTTACCTCAAATCGCCTATTAATATACTAAAAACCTACATATTATAAAATTTTATTTTTTCTTCTTAAATCACTTATGAAACTTTTAAAATAATATTGACATATTAAATTTAATAAATATGTTTAACATCTTATTTTATTTAAATTAATTATCTAAATAAAAAAACAAGGAGATGCTTACACACCTCCTTATGCTTTTACTTTATTTTCTTAAGTTCATCCATTAACTTTTCATTTAATATTTTTATATGAGTACCTTTCATACCAAGACTTCTTGATTCTATAACTCCAGCACTTTCAAATTTTCTTAATGCATTTACTATAACTGATCTAGTTATTCCAACTTTATCAGCAATCTTAGAAGCTACTAATAATCCTTCGTCTCCATTTAACTCACTAAAAATATGCTCTACAGCTTCTAGCTCAGAATAAGATAAGGTTCCTATAGCTAACTGAACCACAGCTTTTTTACGTGCTTCTTCTTCTATTTCACCTTGTCTAGCTCTTAAAAGCTCCATTCCAACTATTGTGGCGCTATATTCCGCTAAAACTAAGTCATCATCATTAAACTCTTCACCAAATCTAGCTAATAATAAAGTTCCTAGTCTCTCTCCATTACCTACTATAGGAACAATAGTTGATATTTTCTTAGAGATTAAACATTCTCCTACCCCTTCAAAAACGCAAATGCCTTTATTGGGTATGTTAGCAATTGTATCTTGAATGTTTATTAATTTATTATTGTAATCTTCTGGGAATTTTCTATCAACAACAACTTTTTCTTTCATTATGTCACATTCAAATTTTTCTGAGAAAGAATAACCTAATATTCTTCCTTTTTTCCCTACTAAATACACATTACATAACATAACATCACTTAATAATTCGCATATATCTCCAAAAGCTATAGCTTCAGTACCTGATTTTTGTAAAATCTTATTTAATCTTCTAGTTTTACTAAGTAGTGTCGACATTATATCCTCCTCGCACCATTTTACAAAAGATGTAAATTTCAGAATTTTTAAAATATTCTTATAATAAACCTATTATTTAAATATTAACATAGTACATACTTCATTTCAACCAGTATTCATGGTGAAGATAAGGCCTACAAACTACTTTTCTGAGTTATTTTCATCGTTGTTTTTTTCAATTACTCTCTCGTGTTTACATTCTTTATTACTACACTGTAAATATTCACCTTTGCTCTTTGAATATCTCTTAACCATATATGAACCGCATTCTGGACATTTTTCATTTGTTGGCTCATACCAACTTACAAAATTACACTCTGGATAATTACTACATCCATAGAATCTATTTCCTTTTTTACTTCTCTTAACTAAGATCTTTCCTCCACATAATGGACAGTTTGCATCAACCTCTTCAACTATAGGTTTTGTATTTTGACATTCTGGGTATCCAGGACAAGCTAAGAAATCTCCAAACCTTCCATGTTTTATAACCATAAGTCTTCCACACTTATCACAAGGAACATCACTTACCTTGTCTTCTATTATAACCTTAGATATTTCTTTTTCAGCCTTCTCTATATCTTCTTTTAATGGAGTAAAGAATTCATCAACTATATGAGTCCAACTTTCCTTTCCTGCTTCAACATTATCAAGTTTAACTTCCATTTCTGCTGTAAAATCAGTATCTACTATTTGTTTAAAATAATTTGAAAGTATATCATTTACGATAAATCCTAATTCTGTAGGAATAAGAATCTTTTTTTCTCTATCTACATACTTTCTACTTATTAATGTAGATATTGTTGGAACATAAGTACTTGGTCTTCCTATACCCTTTTCTTCTAGAAGTTTAACAAAAGCGGCTTCTGAATATCTAGCTGGCGGTTGAGTGAAATGTTGCTTTCCTTCAACTGATTCCTCTTTTAAAACTTCATTCTCTTCTAATTCTGGTAAAAGAACTGATTCTTCCTCTTCTCCAGAAATATATTCATATACTTTCATAAAGCCATCAAATTTTATTGTGGAACCACTTGCTCTTAAAATGTAATCTCCATTTTTTATTTCTAAGCTATTAGTATTTAGTATACATGTAGCCATTTGGCTTGCTATGAATCTCTTCCATATTAAAGCATATAACTTGTATTGATCATTACTTAAATTCGCTTTAGCAACATCTGGTGTTATTTCAACATATGTAGGTCTTATTGCCTCATGGGCATCTTGTATATTTTTCTTTCCTTTATATACCCTTGGCTCACTTGGAACATACTCTTTCCCATATGTCTCATTTATAAAATTAAGTGCTTTTTCTTGAGCTTCATTTGAGATTCTAACAGAATCAGTTCTCATATAAGTAATTAAACCTACTGTTCCGAACTTCTTAACTTCTACCCCTTCATAAAGTTGCTGTGCAACAGACATTGTTTTCTTTGTCATAAAATTAAGCTTTTTACTAGCTTCCTGTTGAAGAGTACTTGTAGTAAATGGTGCTAAAGGATTTTTATTTTTAGTTCCTTTTTTTATCTTACTTACTACATATTCATTTTCTTTTAATTCTTCTATTATTTCATCTGCTTGCTCTTTATTTTTTATTTCTATTTTTTTCTTATTTTTAGTTGTTAACTTAACAGGAAAAGATTTCTTTCCTTTTTTAAGCTTAACATCAACAGTCCAATATTCTTCTGGATTGAACTTTTTTATTTCTTCTTCTCTATCACATATAAGTTTTAATGCTGCTGATTGAACTCTTCCAGCACTTAATCCCCATTTTACATTTCTCCATAGAAGTGGGCTTATTTCATATCCAACCAATCTATCTAACACTCTTCTTGCTTGTTGAGCATCTACTAAATCACAATTTATTTTTCTTGGATGCTTTATTGAGTTTTTAACAGCATCTTTCGTTATTTCATTAAATTCTATTCTACAATTTTCATTTTCATCTATTTTAAGTATGTTAGCTAAATGCCATGATATAGCTTCTCCCTCTCTATCGGGGTCTGTTGCAAGATATATCTTATCACTTTTTTTAGCTAATTTTCTAAGCTTACTTAAAAGCTCACCTTTTCCTCTTATTGTTATATATTTAGGATTATAATTATTTTCTATATCAACGCCTAATTGGCTTTTTGGCAAATCTCTTACATGTCCCATTGATGCTTCGACTACATAGTTTTTACCTAAGTATTTTTCTATTGTTTTAGCCTTAGCTGGTGACTCAACAATTACTAATTTTTGACCCATCGTAAACCCTGAATTAACTCCAGAGTGTTCACCCCCTCAAACTATCATATTATTTTTGTATAATAATCTCCTGGTATAACTTCTATTTTATTTTCAAATTGCAATTCACATAATAACTCATATATGATAGATGTGTCAATATTTGTTACTCTTATAATATCATCTATATGTAGAATATTATTCTCTAATATACTTAAAAGCAACTGATTAATCTCTGAGTTTTCCTCATTTTTACCAACTTTATTACATTTTCCTTCTTTTTTTATTTTAAAAGGTATAGAATTCAATAAATCACCTACATTAGTAAATATACCTGCTCCATCTTTTATAAGATTATTGCATCCTTTACTCTCAGGTGAAAACACATCTCCAGGTACTGCAAAAACATCTTTTCCTTGATTTATAGCATAATTTGCAGTTATCAAAGAACCACTTTTTTCTCCCGCCTGAATAACTACAACAGCATCGGATAAACCACTTATTATTCTATTTCTTCTAGGAAAATTGTACCTAAGAGGTGGTGTATCAGGGAAAAATTCACTAACTATACATCCATTTTTAATTATTTTCTTATACAATTCTCTGTTATAAACAGGATAATCTAAATTTATTCCACAACCAAAGACAGCAACATTATAGAAATTTCCCTCAACACATTTTTTATGAGCCTCGGTATCTACCCCAAAAGCCCCTCCACTTACTATGCCAACATCTAACTTTCCTAAACTAGCACTTATAAGTTGAGTGCACCTTTTTCCATATTGGTCACATTTCCTTGAACCAACAATAGCTACGTTAGTATTTTCAGCCTTTTCTAAATCTCCTTTATAAAAAAGAATATATGGAGCTTCATCTATATTTTTTAATCTTTCAGGATATTCTTCATCTAAATAGGTTACTATTTTATAGTCTTTCTTATTTATATCATTAATTATCCTACTATTCAAATCAATATTAATGTCATTTTTAAATTTACTAGCGCATTTAATTCCAATTTTCTCTATATCTTTTCTATGTATGTATATATTTTCTTCATTTCCTAATTGATTTAAAAGTTCTATTTTTATATTGTTTGAAATATTCAAATTTCCAAACCATATTTTATAATTCAAATCAACCTCTGTCATTTATATAACCTCTCCCTCTAAATTCTTTCTATAATTAAGAGCCTCATATATATTAGCTTTACTAATATCATTATTTCCATTCATATCTGCTATAGTTCTAGAAATTCTTATTATCCTATCTAGAGCTCTGCTACTTAAAGAAAACCTTGTATATATATTATTTAAAACTTCATGACACTCTTCATTTAACTTTATAAGACTTTGGATATGACTGTGCTTCATTTGAGAATTATAGCTTATACTATACTCTCTAAATCTGAGTTCTTGCCTCTCTCTTGCATCCCTAATCTTATTTTTTATTTCCTCAATACTCTGTTTTTTATTCTTTGAATTGAGTTCTTTATATGAAGCATATCTAACAGAAGTAAAAATATCAATTCTATCTAACATTGCCTTAGAAAGCCTATTTCTATATTTAATTCTTTCATACTCACTACAAGTACAAATTCGTCCCTCATATCCACTTAAATAATTTCCACAAGGACATGGATTAAAAGCTCCTATTAACATAACCTCTGCTGGATAAGTTACACTCCCAATATTTCTTGATATTGTTATTTCTCCATTTTCCATAGGTTCTCTTAAACATTCTAAAGTTCTTCTATCAAACTCTAAAAGTTCATCTAAAAATAAAATACCATTATGAGCTAAAGTGACCTCTCCTACCCTCAAATCTCGTCCACCACCTATAAGTGATACTCTCGTTGCAGTATGATGAGGATTTCTAAAAGGTCTTTCAACTTTTCCTTCATTATTATTTAAAAGTCCTGAAACACTATATATTCTTGTTGTTTCTAATATTTCTTTCTCATTTAACTCTGGCAATAAAGATTTAACGCCTTTAGCAAGCATTGTTTTACCAGATCCTGGAGGACCTTGTAAAATAACATTATGATTTCCAGCTGCCGCAATTATCATTGCTCTTTTTGCACTTTCTTGCCCACAAATTTCATTAAAAGAATTGTCTTCTTTTTCAAAAAAGCCCTCCTTATCTTTTTCATAAGGCATTACATCTTCGTAGGTTAAAAATCCAACAGCTTCTCTTAAATGAGAAAAACCATATAAATTAATATTCTCTACATAGGAGCATTCTTTTAAATTTTCTATTGGCATAATAAATTTATCATTATTATTTTCAACTCCTGATATTACAGAACACAATGCTCCTTTAACCCCTCTTATATGACCATCTAAGGATAACTCTCCTAAATAAACTGTATCTTCTGTAAAGTTTTTATCAACTTGCCCACTTTCCATTAATATTGCTAAGGCTATAGGCAAATCAAAGCCAGTTCCTACTTTTCTCAAGTTACCAGGTGCTAAATTGACAGTTATTCTTCCTAGTGGAAATTCATATCCACTATTTACAATAGCAGCCCGTACCCTCTCCTTCGCTTCTCTAACAGAAGTATCAGCCAATCCCACTAAGGTAAAACTAGGCAAACCTTTACTTATATCTACTTCTATATTAACAATTATTCCCTCTATTCCTACTAGAGTTGAACTTTTTAAACTAACAGACATATAAACCACCTTCTTCAAAAGATATACTTTCAGAAATCATACTGTCCATAAAAAAACTTTTTAAACATTAAACCTCTTAAGTGTTTAAATTAATGTTTCATTGTTAAAAATTTAGGTGAGGTGATTTAATGAAAAAATATAATAAATCAATAGGTTCTTATGGCGAAGAAATTAGTGTGGATTTTTTGAAAAAAGAAGGTTATTCAATTTTAGAAAAAAATTTTAATTGCTCCTCTGGGGAAATTGATATAATAGCTCTTAGAAATGAAATTTTATCTTTTATAGAAGTAAAAAGCAGGTTTACCAATTCTTTTGGAAATCCAAAAGAATCAGTAACCTACCATAAACAACGTAGAATAATAGCTGCTTCAAAATATTATCTGCACCTAAAAAAATTCTACAATTACTATATTAGATTTGATGTTATTGAAATTAATTTTAACTTTAATGGTTCTAAATATGAATTAAACTTTTTAAAAGATGCTTTCAGGTTATAGTTATAAAATGTTTTTTAAAAAACTCATTCTATGTATATCCGTAGGACCATATTCATTTAATGCATCTACATGAGTTTTAGTTCCATACCCAACATTTTTCTCAAAGTCATATTGTGGATATTTATTATGATATTCCTTCATGATATTATCCCTATATACTTTTGCAATTATTGAAGCGCATGCTATGCAAGCACTCTTTGTATCACCTTTTATAACATGCTTATTCTCTCCATTAAAATTCTTTATTAAGTATCCATCAGAAAGAACTAAATCTGGTTTTACACTTAAACCTTCACAAGCCTTTATAAAAACCTGATTATTACAATATCCTATGCCTTTTTCATCAATTTCATTATTATCACAAATAGCAATAGAATAACTTAAAGCCTTTTCTTTTATGATTTCACTTAATTCTTCTCTTTTTTTCTCTGATAATTTCTTAGAGTCATTTATGTAAAGTATTATATCTTCTAAGTCACTAGAATCTAATATTACTGCCGCTGAAACTATAGGCCCTGCTAATGGTCCTCTTCCAACCTCATCAACTCCAGCAACATGAGTATAATCGCCAAAGCTCTTATCAAAAAGATACATATTTTTAACTCTTTCTTCCTCTTTCATAAGGCTATTCAAATTCTTCTCTAATCTATTACCTAAAGAAGATACATTTTTTCTTTTATCCTCTTTTAATAAATTAGAAATCTCTTTTACTTCAGCTTTATTGTCTCTTTTTATCTCTAAGTCTTTCATTAAATCACTTATAACCTTGAAAGAGTATGAATTTAAATTTTCTTTTATATCTTTTATTAAATTATCCATAATAAACCCTACTTCCTATTCTGGTTTTTCTAAAGATATTCTTCCTATTTTTCCGCCTCTAAATTCATCTAAGATTATTCCTGCAATTCTATTATAATCTATTTGATTACCTGACATTATAGCTCCTCTTTTTCTAGCTATAGCATCTAAGTTATCTAATGGATTTTCTTGAAGTTCTGTAAGCTTATATCTAGTCATTAATTCTTCTGGATTTGTTTCTTGAAGTCTTTCTACTAGTTTAAGTGCAAGTTCTTCAGTATCCATTATTTCATCTTTTATAGCTCCAGTGAAAGCTAAGTTTAATCCAACAGTTTCATCTTCAAATTTAGGCCATAAAACTCCTGGTGTATCCATAAGCTCTATACCTAACTTAGTTTTTATCCATTGTTTATTCTTAGTAACCCCAGGTCTATCTCCAGTTTTAGCTATGTTGTTCTTAGCCATTTTATTTATAAATGTTGACTTACCAACGTTAGGAATTCCAACAACCATAACTCTAGTAGTTATTTTAACTAATCCCTTAGCTCTTAATCTATCATGCTTTTCTTTTAGAAGTTTTAAAAGAGCAGGTTTTATAGCATTTAATCCTTCACCTTTTAAAGCGTTTACTTCTAAAACGATTGTTTCTTCATTAGTTAGGCTTTCTTTCCATGCCTTAGTTACTTTAGGATCTGTTAAGTCACTTTTATTTAAAAGTATTACTCTAGGCTTACCAGCACATAGCGTATCTATATCTGGGTTCTTAGAGGACTTAGGTATTCTAGCATCTCTAATCTCTATAACAGCATCTACAAGCTTTAAATTGTTCTGTATTTCTCTCTTCGTTTTGACCATATGGCCAGGGAACCAGTTTATTGCCATAGTAAATCACCCTTCCATTTTTTTATTTTAGGTTATATCTAATATATTATCTTAAACAAATTAAATCAATATTGCTTAATGTAAAATTCTAATGTTTTTATACAAACAAAAAATGGGACTATTCACTAGTCCCAGTTTATGTTTAAATTATCTAGTTAATTCTTTAACCTTAGCAGCTTTACCTACTCTGTCTCTTAAGTAGAATAACTTAGCTCTTCTTACTTTACCTCTTCTTACAACATCAATCTTTTCGATGATTGGAGCGTTGATTGGGAAAGTTCTTTCAACACCTACACCGTAAGCAACTCTTCTTACTGTGAAAGTTTCTCTTAATCCACCGTTTTGTTTCTTGATAACAGTTCCTTCGAATACTTGGATTCTTTCTCTGTTACCTTCTTTAATTCTAACGTGAACTTTTATAGTGTCACCTATGTTGAATTGAGTTAAATCTTCTCTGATTTGTTCTTTTTCGATTGCTCTTATGATTTCGTTCATTGTGCATTCCTCCTTGATATCTAAAAAATTTTGACGTTCTTAACACACTCTGTGACAGAGGACCGCCGGTACTAGCACGAAGTTTATTCTATCATACTTATATTCTTTAATCAATATATTTATTTTGATTTTAATAATTTTATATCTTCTTTTGAAAGTTTTATTTTTTCAAACATATCAGGTCTTCTTTCCTTTGTTATAAGAAGTGATTGCTTTCTTCTCCACTTTCTTATATTTTCATGATGACCTGACATAAGAACATCTGGTACTTTTTCCCCTTCAAACTCAAGCGGTCTAGTATATTGTGGGTATTCTAAGGTTCCATCATAGTAACTTTCATCTTGGAAACTCTCTTCACTTCCTAAAACTCCTGGCACTAATCTAGCTATACTATCAACAACTGGAATACATGCCATTTCTCCACCTGTTAATACAAAATCTCCAAGAGAAATTTCTAAATCAAAATATTTGTAAACCCTTTGATCTATTCCCTCATAATGTCCACAGACAAAAATAAGATTCTCTTCTTTAGAAAGCTCCTTAGCCATCTCTTGATTAAAAGTTTTTCCCCTTGGTCCTAAGAATATAACTTTACCCTTATTTTTTTCTTTAACAGCCTTTATAGCATCTACAACAGGTTGAGGAGTCATAACCATTCCAGCTCCTCCACCATAAGGATAGTCATCAACCTTTTTATGTTTATTTAAAGTATAATCCCTTATATTTACTGCTTCTATATGTAGAAAACCATTTTCTTGAGCTCTTCCTATTATGCTATGTTTAAATATATCAAACATCTCTGGAAATAAGGTAAGAATATTAATCTTCATATTGCCACTCTCCAGAAGGTCTAATAGTTATTAATTTTTCATCCATATTAATATCTAAAACTATATCCTTTAAAACTGGAACTAAAACCTCTTTATTTCCTTGAACCCAATAAACATCATTACTTGGAGTTTGTATAACATCTTTGATTTTTCCGTATTCAAATCCTTCTGTATCAACAACAGTACATCCAACTAAATCAACTATGAAATATTCATCTTCTTCAAGTTCTATAGCATCTTCACGGTCTATTTCTAAATAAGTTCTTTTTAATTTTTCAGCTTCCTCTATTGAGTTTATTCCTTCTAATTTAAGTATAACTTTATCTTTAAAGTATTTTACGCCCTCTACTTTAACCTTTTTTCCTTTTAAGATAACATACTCTAAGTAATCAAATCTTCTCATGTCTTCAGTTAGAGGCATAACCTTCATTTCTCCTCTTAATCCATGAGTGTTTATTATTTGACCAACTACTAATAAATTGTCCATTACTACACCCCTTTTCTGTATATAAAAGAAGAGTTAGGTATTCCCCTAACTCTTTTTTAAATGATCTCTACTACAACTTTTTTATTTTCTTTAATTGCAGCAGCTTTCACTACTGTTCTGATAGCCTTGGCAATTCTACCTTGCTTTCCAATAACTTTTCCCATATCTTCAGGTGATACCTTTAGTTCTAATATGATTGATTGCTCGCCTGTGATCTCATTTACATGAACATCTTCAGGTTTATCTACTAGTGACTTAGCAAGTATTTCAACTAATTCTTTCATATTACCCTACTTAATAAATTAAGTAGATCCACCTCCCTAAGGAAAATTATTTTATACCAGCTTGGTTGAATAACTTTTTAACTATATCAGTTGGTTGAGCACCATTTCCTAACCACTTAGCAGCCTTTTCAGCGTCTATTTTAACTTCAGCTTCTGGCTTAGCGATTGGGTTGTAGTATCCTATTTCTTCGATGAATCTTCCGTCTCTTGGACTTCTTGAATCAGCAACAACTACTCTGTAGAAAGGAGCTTTGTGAGCACCCATTCTTCTTAATCTTATTTTAACTGCCATTACATTTTCACCTCCTTCAAAAGTGTGTTCAATTTATTTCATAAAAGGAAGTTTATTTAAAAATCCCTTTTTATTAACATTTTTTTGGAATGATTTCATTTGCTTCATTTGCTTTTTCATCATTTCATAGCCTTTTAAGACTTTGTTTACCTCTTGTACTGTAGTACCAGAACCTTTAGCTATTCTTCTTTTTCTTGAACCATTTCCTATAACTAAAGATGGATGCTTTCTTTCTTTGGCTGTCATTGACTGTATGATTGCTTTAACTGTAGCCATTTGTTTTTCTCCTTGAGAAAAATCAATGCCTTCAAGTTCTTTTGAATTCATACCAGGAATCATTTCTATTAGCTTATTTATAGGTCCAAGCTTTTTCATTTGATCCATAGCTGATAAGTAATCATCAAAGTTAAACTCTTGATTTAACATCTTTTCACTCAACTTGCTTGCTTCTTCCTCATCAATAGCTTGCTGAGCTTTTTCTATTAAAGAAAGTACGTCTCCCATACCTAATATTCTTGAAGCCATTCTGTCTGGATGGAATACTTCGATATCACTCATCTTTTCTCCAACACCGACGAACTTTATTGGTTTACCAGTAATGTCTCTTATTGAAAGAGCAGCACCACCTCTTGTATCACCATCTAGCTTTGTTAATATTATTCCTGAAAGATCTAATGAACTATTAAATGTCTCAGCTACATTTACAGCATCTTGACCTGTCATAGCATCTACAACCAATAATATTTCACTAGGATTTGAAACTTCCTTAACATCTTTTAACTCTTGCATTAAATCTTCATCTATATGAAGTCTACCAGCGGTATCTATAATAACAACATTATTTCCATTATCTTTAGCATGTTCTATTGCTGCCTTGGCAATATCAACTGCCTTAACCTTATCTCCCATTGAGAATACTGGTATATCTATTTGTTTTCCTACAACTTGCAATTGTTTTATAGCTGCAGGTCTATATATATCACAAGCCACAAGTAATGGCTTTTTGTTTTTCTTTCTTAAGTGTAATGCAAGCTTTCCTGCCATAGTAGTTTTACCTGCACCTTGAAGACCTACTAACATGAACACTGTTGGCCCATTATCTGAGTACTTTAACTTGCTCTCAGTTTCACCCATAAGAGTTGTTAGTTCTTCATTAACTATCTTAATAACCTGTTGACCTGGAGTTAAACTATTTAACACTTCCTCACCAACACATTTATCTTTAACACTTGATATAAACTTTTTTACCACTTTGAAGTTAACATCAGCTTCTAAAAGAGCGAGCTTTACTTCTCTCATGGCTTCTTTTATATCTTTTTCTGTTAGCTTTCCTTTACCCTTTAACTTTTTAAGCGTATCTTGTAATTTAGACGCTAAACCATCAAAAGCCATGCTTAACCCTCCTAAGCGTTTATAATCTCCTCCAACTTTTCATTTATATATTTTTTAATATCTTCATTCAAATTGGAGTTCTTATTTAATTCTGCCATAAGCTCCTCTTTAATTCTATACTTTTTATCATATTTTTTTGATAATTGTAATTTTTCATCATAAGAGTGTAGTTGCTTACAGCATCTTTTTATCAAATCATAAATTGCTTGCCTACTGGTTTTATTAATTTCAGCAATTTCTGCTAATGACAAATCTTCATTATAATAAAGGGTCATAACATTAAACTGCTTTTCCGTAAGCAATGTTCCATAGTAATCTATTAACATTGATATTTCAAATCTATTTTCCATATAACCACCTTGCTCACGAATAAGATAATAACAAATATTTTTATAAGTGTCAAGTATTTTTACTTAACACTTATATTTTTTAATATTATCCCCATAAAGCTAGATAATTACTAATTTTCAATATAAATAAATTACAGCAAAACAACATTTTTAAAAAATTTTTTTATTCTTTTTCAAAATTAAATATAAGTTTTAATTAAAACCTAAATTATAATAATGCTTCTGCAAATTCTTTAGCATTGAATTTTTGTAAATCTTCTACACCTTCTCCAACACCAATATACTTAACTGGAATATTTAAAGTGTTCTTTATTGATATAACAACTCCACCTTTAGCTGTTCCGTCTAGTTTAGTTAATATTATACCATCGATAGGACAGGCTTCCATAAATTGTTTTGCTTGAATAACAGCATTTTGTCCTGTTGTTCCATCTAATACTAGAAGAGTTTCTTTTTTTCTGTCTCCTAACTCTCTATCTATTATTCTATTTATCTTAGCTAACTCATCCATAAGGTTTTTCTTATTATGAAGTCTTCCGGCTGTATCACATATTAATAAATCTACATTTCTAGCCTTAGCAGCTTGAACAGCATCAAATACAACAGCTGCTGGATCTGATCCTTCTTGGTGCTTAACTATATCAACATTAGCTCTTTGACTCCAAATATCTAATTGATCTATAGCAGCCGCTCTGAAAGTATCTGCCGCAGCTAATAATACTTTCTTACCATTATTTTTATTTCTAGCAGCTATTTTACCTATTGAAGTAGTTTTACCAACTCCATTAACCCCTATTATAAGCATAACTTTCTTTTCGTTATCCTCTTCTTCCTCTTCATAGTCACCTTCTAGCATCATTTCTGCAATAACTTCCTTTAAAGCTGGCTTAACCATTTCAACATCATTTATCTTATCTTTTCTTATCTTAGCTTTTAATCTGTCTATTATTTCAACAGTTGTATCCATTCCTATATCTGACATTATAAGAGCCTCTTCAAGCTCTTCATACATATCATCATCTATAGTAACAGCTAAATTTAAAGCCTCATTTATTTTATCTGTTAAGTTGTCTCTTGTTTTTGTTAATCCAGTTTTTAATTTATCAAATAATTTTCCAAACATTTTTTGTCCTCCTCTATTTGTCTAAGGCTACTGAAACAATTTTAGATATACCCTTCTCTTCCATAGTAACTCCATACATAATATCAGCAGCTTCCATAGTACCCTTTCTGTGAGTTATTACTATAAACTGTGTATTATCTCTAAACTTGCCTAAAAACTCAGCATACCTTCTTACATTGGCATCATCTAAGGCAGCCTCAATTTCATCTAGGATACAGAATGGTGTAGGTTTCATCTTTAATATTGAGAATAACAAGGCTATAGCAGATAGAACCTTCTCTCCTCCAGACATAAGATTTATGTTCTGAAGTTTCTTTCCTGGCGGTTGAACATTTATATCTATGCTTCCTGTAAGCTCATCACCTTCACCTAAAACAAGTTTTGCACTACCACCTTTAAATAATTCTTTGAAAGTTTCATCAAATAACTTATTTAAAATATTAAAGTTTTGTCTAAATACTACTCTCATCTTAGAAGTCATCTCTTCTATAACATTTAAAAGTTCTTCCTTAGCCTTTTCTAAGTCATCTCTTTCTGTAGCCATAAAATTATGCTTCTCTGATATTTCTTTAAATTCTTCGATAGCATTTACATTTACATTACCTAATCCAGTTATTCTAGCTTTAAGAGTTGTTATTCTTGATTTATGAGCATTAATATCTTCAATAGGCTTAAATCTATTTTTCTCCTCATGAAAACTTGTATTAAACTCCTCTAAAAGTCTCTTATTTAAAATATTTTTTTCATTTTCCTGTTTAGTGTATGTTATATCATTCTTATGAACTTCTTCTTCCTTTTTCGCTATTTCAACTGAAAGAACTTCTATAGCATTTTCTACTAAGTTAATAGTTTCTTTCAACTTACCTTTTTTAAGTTCAAAGGATTTAAAGTTTTCCTCAAGAGTAAGTATATTTCCCTCTTCATCCTTTATAAACTTTTCACATAAAGTTATTTCCTTCTTACTTTCTTCCTTATTAGATTTAATCTCTTCTAAGTACTTAGTAATATTAACAATTTTATTTTCTATATCTTCTATAGAAGAATTTATTCTAGAAGCTTCTTTTTCTCTTCCTTCAATAACTTCTTGAAGTTTAGCCTTGTTTATTTTCATATTAGTTAATCTATCTTTATGCTTAGAAAGAGTTTTTGAAAGTTCTTCACACTTCTTCTCTAATTCTTTAACCCTTTGTGAATTAATTACTTCCTTATTTTCAACCTGGCTAATTTTTTCACTAACCAATTCTATCTCTTTTTCTATCTTGGCTTTTCTTGAATCAGTATCTTTCAGTTCTAACTCTAAAGATTTTATAGAATTTTTTATTTTAAAAGTTTCATCGTTAACATTTTTAATCTTATTATTTAAATCTGCTAATTCTAGATTCTTTTCATATATCTTATCTGTGATTTCTTTCTTCTGTCTATTTAAATCTTCTTGAAGGTTATTTAACTCCTCTAATTCTTTAGCTAATATATACTCTTCATTTTTCACTTTAACCAGTTCATCTTCTAATGCCTTAACTTCATTCTTTCTAGACATTATACCTGTATTCTTTTGATAAAGACTTCCTCCTGTAAGTGCTCCACCAGCATTTACAACCTCTCCAGACAAAGTAACAATTTTGTGTCTGTAGTTAAGCATCTTTGCAATCTTTATGGCATTATCTATATTATCACATATTATGGTTTTACCTAATACATAATTTATTACATTAGTATAAACATCTTTAAATTCAACTAAATCTGAAGCTATTCCTAAGAATCCTTCACTTTCAACCACATTTTTACTAAGCTCTAACTTCTTACCTCTTATTATTGATAAAGGTAAAAATGTAGCTCTTCCTAATTTATTTTCTCTTAAATGGTTAATAAGAATTTTAGCTACTTCTTCATCTTCAGTTATTATATTAGAAATACTTCCACCTAAAGCTATTTCAATAGCAGTTTCATATCCTGCTTTAGTTTCTAAGACTTCTCCTAAAACCTTACATTTATTTTTATTTATTTTAACACGCCCAGCATCCACACTAGCCATGATCTTCTTTACAGAAAGATTATACCCTTCATACTGCTTCTCTAGCTTGTTTAACATTTCCTTATTAGCTTCAAGTTTATTTCCTTTAGATAAAACTTGGTTTAACTTATTTTGAGTTTCCTTAATACTGTTAAGTCCTTCTCTAAACTGATTTTCTTTTTCTCTTAATTCTTTTTCTTTATTTTGCTTCTCTTCTTCAATATTTTGAAGTTCTTTTTGAAGAGTTACTTTAGTTGCTAAATTTATTTTTAATGAATTATCATAATTTATTTGTCTATTCTTTGAAGATTCAAGCTTCTCATTTAAATTATTTAATTCACTTTCTAACATTGTTTTTTTATTTTTAGAAGAAGAAACTTTTCTTAAAAGCTCTAACTCCTCATCCTTTATTTGCTTAACTTCTTTTTCCTTAGAAATAAGTTTAGAATTTAATTCATTGACTTCCTTTTCTAACTTACTAATCTCTTCTAACTCTTTAGCAAACTTATCTTTATTTGAAGTAAAATCCTTCTCTATAGAATTCTTTTCCTTCATTAAGCTGTTTAGCTTTTTCTTGTTTTCTTCTAATTCTTCTTTATTTTTAAGAACTAATTCATCAATATTCTTAATTCTTTCATTTAAAAGATTCACTTTTCCTAAGCTTCTATTTATTTCTTCCTTCTTAGAAAAGTACTCTTCTTGCTTTTCAGAATGACTATTTTCTAAAGAATCTAGTTCTGCCTTTAAAGCAAACATCTTTTCTCTTTCTGTTTTATATTTTTCTTTTTGTTTATCATTAAAAGCTATTAGATCTTGTATCTTTTCTTTTTGCTTTGATATAATCTCATCAATACTATGAAGTTCACTCATAATAGATGAAATTTCTTTATGTTTAAGCTCATTAGAAAGTTCTAAATATCTTAATGCTTTATTCTTTTCTTCTTCTAAAGGACCTAACCTCTCCTCATAAGTAAAGATTATGTCATTTATTCTAACTAAGTTTTCTTCCGTATTTTTTAATTTTCTCTCAGCTTCAACTTTCCTAGATTTAAACTTAACAATTCCTGCTGCTTCTTCTAGAATAGCTCTTCTATCTTCTTGCTTACCACTTAGAATACTATCTATTTTACCTTGACCAATAAGCGAATACCCTTCTTTTCCTATTCCTGTATCCATAAATAGGTTTACCACATCTTTTAGTCTACAAGGAGAATTATTTATTAAATATTCGCTTTCTCCAGAACGGAATAATTTTCTAGTAACTTTTACATCTAAATAATCTAAAGGAAGTTCTCCTAAAGAGTTATCTAAAGTTAAGGAAACTTGAGCATATCCTATAGGCTTTCTATACTCTGTACCAGTGAAGATTACATCCTCCATCTTAGCACCTCTTAAAGTTTTAGCACTTTGCTCTCCTAAAACCCATCTTACACTATCTGATACATTACTCTTACCACTTCCATTAGGACCAACTATAGCAGTTATCCCTTTTTTAAAGTTCAATTCCGTTTTATCAGCAAATGATTTAAATCCCCTTATCTCAAGAGATTTTAAAAACATATATTCACTCCTATCCTTACATAAACATAACTGGTAATAAAGTTGCTAAAAAACATATTATTATAAATATAATGGTATATTTTATAACTTTTTCTCTTGTATTTTTTCTCAATTTACTTCACTCCTCATGGTATAAGTTTATATTATGCTAATTAAAATATCAATAAAAAAAGCCTTAGAGATTAACTCCAAGGCATATAATTTATAAATCTATTTTATATACTTTTGATTCTACTTCTATATTAATTTTATCTACTTCCATAGAATTCTCTACCTTAACCTTCAACTCACAATTTTTAGCCTTGTTCTTAAGTTCATTGAAGTATCTCTTCTTATCTGCATAAAGTTTAGAAACCGACTTGTTACTAATCCTTATAATAACCTCTCCACTTTTATCCTTTAGTATATTATAGATATTTTCATTTATAATACTACTTTCTACTAGCTCTCTGAAAGCGGGATGGAAAGGTCCATCTACAATATCCTTTCCTAAAGCTATATTATCTGTTGGCTGAAGACCTATCCTTATAACATGTATATGATTTTCCTTATACATCTTATAAATCTTAGCACTTATGTAGACAGCTTCCTCTAAAGTATATGGCTTATAAATCCCCTCTAAATACATATCTTCCATAGGTGTATTTTTAACTGTAAGAGCAGGATATATTCTACATATATCAGGTTTCATTTTTATAGATTCTTTTGTTGTTTCTATATCTTTTTCAAAAGTATCCCCAGGCAAACCTACCATTATTTGATGACCTAATGTAAATCCGTAATCTTTTATAAGCTTAGACGCTTTAAGAACTTCTTCATAACCATGACCTCTACCTGATTTATGTAATACTTCCTTATCTAAAGATTGAACTCCAAGTTCTATTATATCAACTTTATAACTCTTTAAATGATCTAAAATAAACTCATCAATATAATCTGGTCTAGTAGATAATCTTATATAGTCTATAATTTTTTTATCTTTATATTCTTTCGCAACAGCTAATAGCTCTCTTTGCTTGTTGATATCAATAGCAGTAAAAGTCCCTCCAAAGAAAGAAACCTCTAATACTCTATCACCTTCGCCAATTGTTTCTATATATTCTTCAATTGTCTTTCTTACAAAATCACTATTAACCTTGTTCTCTTGTTTGTACTTTGGCCCTAATATAATTTCCTTATTCTCCCCAGTGATTTTCCCTTGATTACAAAAAACGCAATCATGAGGACATCCTTCATGAGGAACAAATATAGGTATTATATAGTGTCTTTTTCCCATTTAATTTCACCTAACCTTTGTAGTGCTGCTTTAGCCGCATTTTGCTCTGCTTCTTTTTTGCTATATCCAACACCTTCGCCCATGACCTCATCGTTTATCATAAGATTAGTAAAGAATTTTCTTCTATGAGGAGGACCTTCATGTTTAACTAGATTATAAGCAATGTTAACTTCTCCATTTTTTTGAAGAACCTCTTGTAATCTAGTCTTAAAGTCTAAGATTATTTCTTCGTTTATAGCCTTATCTATAACATCTTTAAAGTTATTTAAGATAAATTCATTTGCAACCTCTATTCCCTTATCTAAATAAACAGCTGCAATTACCGCTTCTAAAGCATCGGCTTGAATTGAAGTTCTTTCTCTTCCTCCAGTTAACTCCTCACCCTTACTCATTCTTATATACTTTCCAAGTAATAATCTTTTAGAAACTTTATGTAAAGAATTTTCACAAACTACTAAAGCTCTTATTTTAGTTAATTCACCTTCTGATTTTTCTTTGTAATTATTAAATAAATACTTTGTTACACAAAGCTGAAGAACTGAATCTCCCAAAAACTCTAATCTTTCATTGTATTTTACATCTTTAAATTGATTTGCATAAGAACTATGCGTCAATGCTGTTATAAGCACCCCTTTGTTTTCAAACTCAATTCCTATGAGTTTTTCAACTTCTGTTAATTTTATCTCTTTCACCTTAAAATTCATCTCCTTAAGGTTTATTCTTCAAGTTGTTTTTGAAACAACTTCAAGAATAAACTTAAATTAAAAATCCCGCCTAATGCGGGACTTTATTACTTCTCTGTATGTTCTGTAATGTATTCTACTACATCTCCTACTGTTTTGAAGCCCTCAGCATCTTCATCTGGGATTTCCATTTCTAACTCTTCTTCAAGAGCCATTATTAATTCAACTATATCAAGAGAATCAGCACCTAAATCATCTATAAATGTTGACTCCATAGTTATTTCATCTTCGTTTACGCTTAATTTATCAGCAATAATTTCTTTTAACTTATCAAACATTCAATTCACCTCCTAAGTTAATCTAATAAAATATTATTATATATAAAATACATAGTCAATATGCATTACGTAATTTTTAAATATTTTTTTGATTATCAAAGCTTTTCTTCGCAATTTCCTCACTTAATTTTCCAATTAAGTTATTATCATGGAATATTTTCGCTTGTCTTATTGCATTTTTGAAAGCCCTAGCATCGGAACTTCCATGTGCTTTTACACATATTCCCTTTACACCCAAAAATGGTGCTCCACCATACTCCTTATAATCCATCTTCTTCTTAAGATTTAATAACGCTGGTGCTAAAAATGGTACTCCTAACTTAGCTAAAAATGATGATTTTACTTCTGCTTTAATCATACTTAATATTGTAGAAGCAACTCCCTCGTACATTTTCAGTACAGTATTTCCAACGAATCCATCACAAACTAAAACATCAACATCTCCTGTTGGAACCTCTCTCGGCTCAACATTTCCTATGAAATTAATATCTTTTTCTTCTTTTAAAAGTTTATAAGTAGTTTTGGTAAGATCGTTTCCTTTTTCTTCTTCTTCTCCAATATTAACTAATCCAACTTTAGGGTTACTAACTCCCATAACAGATTTAAAATAAACCTCACCCATTTTAGCAAATTGAACTAAATAAGAAGGTTTAGAGTCAACGTTAGCTCCTGCATCAATTATCATAAAAGGACCATTTTTCCCTGGCATAACTGGTGCTAAAGCAGGTCTTTCAACCCCTTTTATTCTTCCTACAATAAGTGTACATCCCGTTAAAAAGGCACCTGTACTTCCTGCTGATATAACAGCCTCACACTCATTATCTTTAACAAGTCTAAGCGCTTTAACAAGACTTGAATCCTTTTTCTTTTTAACAGCCATAGCCGGATGTTCATTAGTAGATATCACTTCTTTTGCATCTATGAAAGTAACTCTTTCTTTATCATATTTAAATTTTGAAAAGGCTTCTTTTAGAACATCTTCTGGGCCAGTTATACTTATCTCTATATCCTTAAATTCTTCTAATGCTTGAACACACCCTTCAACTACTGCATTAGGGGAATGATCTCCTCCCATTCCATCTACAGCAATTCTCATGAGTTCACCCCCTTTTTTTCCTATATACAAAGAAAAGAAAGTCATAAGACTTTCTTTTATTCTTCAACTGATACTACTTCTTTACCTTTGTAGTGACCGCAGTTTTTACATACTCTATGAGCCATTTTCATTTCATGACATTGTGGGCATTCTACTATACCTGGTAAGCTTGCCTTGAAAGTTTGAGCTCTTCTTGAATCTCTTTTTGCTCTGAACGTTTTTCTAGCTGGATTTCCCATTGTTACACCTCCTTATTACTTAAACAAGTCCATTAGCTTTGCCATTCTTAAGTCAATTTCTTCATTGTCACATTGGCATGTTTCTTTATTTAAATCAATACCACATTTTTGACAAAGCCCCTTGCAGTCTATGCTGCAAAGTCTTTTTATAGGTAAGGTTGAAATTACGTTTTCTACTACCGCTTCAGCAACATCTAATTCGTCGCCTTCTACAAAAGCAATAGAATCATCTTCTTGATTTGAATTATTTGTAAATTTCTCATCCATATCTATTGATACTTCATAAGAGAAATTTGTTAAGCATCTTGAACACTTCATCTGAAGTTCTCCAGTAATGTTACCTAATAACTCTATAAAAGACTCACTAGATATAAATTCACCAGTAAAATGTAAAGGCTTTACAACCTTCATATTTTCGCCTTCAAATTCGAAGCTTTTTAAATCTAGAATAAAATCTAAAGATTTTCTTCTTTCTCTTTTTGAGCATAATTCTGAAAAATTCAATTTCATAATCACTGTAGTTAAATAACTACTTTCACGCTCCTTAACATAAGATATGCATTGTTTATTCCTAAACAACACATATCTTATTATATTAACTAGCTATTTAAAAGTCAAGTATTTTATAATTATTTACTTACAATACTTATTGTATCTTGTGCTATCATTAATTCTTCGTTAGTTGGAACTACGAAAAGTTTAATTCTTGAACCCTCTTTGCTTATTTCAGCAACTTTAGCTCTTATGTTATTTCTTTCTTCATCTAACTCAATTCCTAAGAATTCTAAATCTCTACAGATCGCTCCTCTTTCTATGATTGAGTTTTCTCCAACACCAGCAGTAAATACTATTACGTCACATCCATTCATCTCTGCAATGTATGCTCCTATATATTTCTTAACTGAGTTTCTGAATAAATCTAAAGCTATTTGAGCTTCTTTACTTCCTTTATCAGCAGCTGCCTCAACATCTCTAAAGTCACTGCTTACTCCTGAAACTCCAAATATTCCTGATTTTTTGTTCATTAAAGTATTTACCTCTTGTGAAGTATATCCTAATTCATCTATTAAGTATGTAACTACAGCTGGATCTATATTTCCACATCTAGTTCCCATTACTAAACCTTCAAGTGGTGTGAATCCCATAGTAGTATCTACACATTTTCCATTTTTTATAGCTGCAATACTTGCACCATTTCCTAAGTGACAAGTTATTATTTTTAAATCTTCTATGTTTTTACCCATAGCTTCTGCTATTTTAGCTGAAACATATTTGTGAGAAGTTCCGTGGAAACCATATTTTCTTATATGTTCTTTTTCATATAATTCATATGGTAATGCATATACGAATGCTTTTTCTGGCATTGTTTGATGGAATGCCGTATCAAATACAACAACCATAGGAACATTTGGCATTAATGCTTTACAAGCATTTATTCCTATTATATTTGCTGGGTTATGAAGTGGAGCTAATTTAGCACATTCTTCTAAATCTTTCATAACTTCATCTGTAACTAATGCAGATTCAGCATATTTTTCTCCACCATGAACAACTCTGTGTCCTATAGCGTTTATTTCATCTAATGATTTTATAACACCATGTTTTTCATCTCTTAAAGCTCCTAGAACTAATCTAATAGCATCTTGATGATCTTTCATTGGTTCTACAATTTCATATTTATCTTTACCTTCACTCTTTTGAGTTAAGTTTGCGCCTTCTAATCCTATTCTTTCTACTAATCCAGTTGCTAAAGCATTTTCAGTATCCATATCTATTAATTGATATTTTAATGATGAGCTTCCGCAGTTTATAACTAATACGTTCATTATAAAATCCTCCTACTAAACTTATAAACTCAGCTTATTAAACTTAATTTATATTAATTTTATCCATCTCTATAAATTCTAATCGCTTAATCTTTCGACATAATTATTTAGTTGCTTGTGCTTGAACAGCAGTAATTGCAACAACATTAACGATATCCTCTGAGCTACATCCTCTTGAAAGGTCGTTTATAGGTTTAGCAAAACCTTGACAAACTGGTCCAATAGCTTCTGCATTAGCAAATCTTTGAACTAATTTATATCCTATGTTTCCTGCTTGTAAGTCTGGGAATACTAAAACATTGGCATTTCCTGCTACTTTGCTGTTTGGTGCTTTTTGAGCAGCTACTTTTCCAACTATGGCAGCATCTAATTGTAATTCACCATCGATATCTAAATCTGGTCTTAATTCTTTAGCTTTTTCTGTTGCTACTCTTACCTTTGTTACTAAATCATGGTCAGCGCTTCCCATTGTTGAGAATGAAAGCATTGCAACCTTTGGATCCATTTTACAAAGATTTTTAGCAGTATCAGCAGTAGCTATAGCTATTGCTGCTAATTGATCTGCATTTGGATTTGGATTAACAGCACAGTCTGAGAATAATAACATTCCACCTTCTCCATACTCTGATCCTGGTACCATCATTATGAAGAAACTTGATACTACAGATACTCCTGGAGCAGTTTTTATTATTTGAAGACCTGGTCTTAAAAGGTCACCAGTTGTATGTACAGCACCTGATACCATTCCGTCTGCATCATCCATTTTTACCATCATAGTTCCAAAATATAAAGGATCTCTTACGATTTTACTAGCCTTTTCAACTGTCATTCCTTTAGCTTTTCTTAACTCGTAAAAAGCATTTATATAAGTTTCTAATTTATCTGAAGTCTCAGGATCAACTACGTTTACTCCGTCTAAATTCACTCCTAAACTTTCAGCTTTTTCTCTAATTACTTGTTCTGAACCTACTAAATAAACGTCAGCAAGTCCTTCTTCTTTTATTTTTTGTGAAGCAATAAGAGTTCTCTCTTCATCACCTTCTGGAAGTACTATCTTTTTTCTATTATTTTTAGCACTTTCCCATATTTGTTTCATAAGTTCCATGTTCATTTCTCCTTTCAAGTCAAAGCAGATGTTATGTGTCATCACACACAATACTAATAATACTATACTCCTATACTAATATATTTTTCAACAGATAACAAACAAAAAAACGGTATCATATTATTTTTTTTATATTAAAAATTATCTGAATTTTCTCAAAAATTTATACACTTTATTATTTTTACATATTACGGTATTATATTTTTATCAAGATATGAAAAAGTGGTGATTTAATATGAATATAACCGGTATAATAACTGAATATAACCCATTTCATCTAGGTCATGAACTTCACCTAAAAAATTCAAAAAAGATTACGAATTGCGATGGAGTTATTTGTGTTATGAGCGGAAACTTTGTCCAAAGAGGCTTGCCAGCTCTAACAGATAAATGGACTAGAACTAAAATGGCCTTAGAAGCAGGAGTTGATTTAGTAGTAGAGTTACCAACTCTTTTTGCAACTTCCTCAGCTGAGTTCTTTGCCTTTGGAGCTGTATCTTTACTAAATTCTCTAAATGTTGTTGATAACCTTTGCTTTGGTTCTGAATGTGGAGATATAGATTTAATAAAAAAACTTAGTGAAATAATTGTCAATGAACCACAAGAATTCAAAGAATATTTAAAAGAGTTATTAAAGGATGGACTTCCTTTCCCCAAAGCTAGAAGCAAAGCTTTAATGAAGTATTTAGAAGATACTAATTTTAAAATAGACTTTTCTTATTTAGAAACTGTTTTAAATTCTTCTAATAATATATTAGCCATAGAATATTGTAAAAGCCTTTATAAACTTAAAAGTTCTATAACACCTTTTACAATTAAAAGATTAGGAGCTGATTATAACAAAGAGGAGCTATCTAAAAATGAAATAGCTTCTGCATCTGCTATAAGGAAGAGCATTTATACATCAAACATAGAAGAAAGTCTTGAATTTATGCCTACTTATAGTTATGAAATACTTAAGAACTCTTCATTTAGTAGTATAGATAAAATGTTTGATTTAGTTAAATATGCTATAATAAGCAATCCTAATATATTAAAGGAAATACCTGAAGCATCTGAAGGAATAGATAATAAGATAGTTCAAAATATAGGAAAAGCTAATTCTTTAGATCAACTAATAAATTTATGTAAGAGTAAACGCTATTCTTATACTAGACTTAATAGAATTTTATGTCATGTACTTCTATGTGTAGATAATGAACTTTTATCTCTTAGAAAATCACCTCCTAAATATATAAGAATTTTAGGTTTTAATAATAAAGGAAGAGAAATTTTAAAAGAGATTAAGCAAAATTCAGAAATAAATATCGTTAATAAATTATCAAAATCTAAACCGGACCCTCTGTTAGACTTTGACATAAAAGCTACTAATATTTATAGTCTTTTAAACCAATCTGTTAAAATCAACAGTGATTATTTAAATAGTCCTATTATTTTTTAGATAACAATAATATTATTATATGTACTTAAATATAAATACTATATATGATTTCGCAAAAGGAGGAAACCATGTATAGTATTTTATTTTTACTTATAATAATACTTAGTATAATTTTAATAAAATTATTGAAGATAAAAAGCAATATTATTTTTTCCTTATTCTTAACCTTAACTGTAATATATTTCATAATTAATCCCAAACTTTCCATGGAAGCATCCTTAGCTGGTGCAAAGTTATTTTTTAACTCTGTACTTCCAACAATGTTTCCATTCATGGTTATTTGCAATATGATAATTAACCTAGATGGAATAAAACTATACTCAAAAATTCTGGGTCCTATACTGTGTAAACCATTAGGATTAAGCTATCCTTGTAGCTTTGCTTTAGTGGCAAGTTTTCTTTGTGGATATCCATTAGGAGCAAAATATTCTACAGATTTATATAAAAAAGGAATTATAGAATATGATGAATTTTCGCGTCTCATAAATATCGCTTCTAATATAGGTCCTTTATTTTTATTAGGGGCTGTGGGTACATCCATGTTAGGTAATTCTACTTTAGGATATTTACTATTAATACCAAGTTATCTTTCAGTATTTATTATGGGAATAATAACCAAAAATAAAAAAAGAGAGAAAAAAATCTCTCTTCCTAATGAAGGCATTACTGAAAGCAAATCCTACTATAACTTAGGAGAAGTAATAAAAAAATCTATTGAAGATGCTTCACTAAATATACTTGTCCTATGCGGATACGTAATTATGTTTTCAGTAATAATAAGCATGGTAAAAGCCTTATTCATTTCAACTGGAACATTAACAAGTTTAAGTTCACTATTAAATATACCAGAAGATATATTTAATGGCTTATTTCTAGGAGGAATAGAGGTTACAAACGGTTGTAACATAATTGCTTCTAGTAACTTATCAATCTTAAGCAAATTATCCTTGATTTCATTTTTAAGTTCCTTTGGTGGACTTTCAATTATAGCTCAAACCTCTTCTTTCTTCTATAAAGAAAAGGTGTCTATTACAAAATACTTTTTTTATAAAGTTTTACAAGGAATAATTTCTTTTGTATTAATGTTCTTTATATATATTATATTTAAAAATAATATATCAGTATTTTTGATAGAAAGTTCTTTCTTAATTACACTTTCTCCACTAATACTTATTATAGGAATAACCTTAGGATTGGCTATTTTGTATAAACTACTTATCGCCTCTTAATTCCCTAATGTTACTTCTGATTTCATTTGTTGCTTTATCTAAGTCTTCAGTGAACCCAATAGCAAATTTCTCCATATTGTTTTTCATATGGTTAAGAAAATCTTCTCTTTTATTTGCTATTTCATTTTCTAATTGAGATAATATTTCATCAGCATATTCTCTTGAGCCTAGTCTAATAGTTTTTGCTTGTCTTTGAGCATTAGCTATTATCTCCTGGGCTCTTAATTCTGCTTCTTTTACTATATTATGATTCTCAATTCTCTTTTTCATCATTTCGTAAGTTTCTTGCTTAACACTCTCATTCTCTTTTCTAGCTTCAGCTAAAATTCTTTCCTTTTCACTTAAAACCCATTGTGCTTTCTTAATCTCATCTGGAAGACAATTAGTTATTTGATCTATAAATTCAATCATTTCTTTTCTATCAACCACTACTTTACCGGTAATAGGTACTTTTGATGCATTCTCTACCGTATCTCTCAAATAATCTAATGCTAACATAACATCTGAGTCCATACTTTAATCCTCCCCTCTTAAACTACTAATCCTTTCCTCTAAATCTTCTACTATTTCCTTAGGAACAAAATTCTTTATTTCTCCATTAAAACTTGCAACTTGCTTTATTGCAGATGAACTTATATAAGAATAATTAGGACTTGTAACCATAAATACAGTTTCAACCTCATTTGCTAATTCTCTATTCATAAGCGCCATTTGGAATTCATATTCAAAATCAGTTACCGATCTTAGTCCTTTTATTATTACATCTGCTTTCTCTTTTCTTACAAAATCAATTAAAAGTCCATTGAAACTCTTAACCTCAACATTATTGTACTTCTCAACACATTTCTCTATAAGATTAACCCTTTCTTCTATAGAAAACATACCTTTTTTATTTATGTTTATAAGAACAGCTACTATGACCTTATCAAATTTACTTGCCGCTCTTTCAATAAGGTCTAGATGTCCTTTAGTAATAGGGTCAAAACTTCCTGGATAAACCCCTACCCTCATTTTAGTCCTCCTCTATTCTATAAAAGCAAACTGTTGTATTTCCGTATTTTTTAACCTTTGTAAGTTTTATCTTTTCAGTTCCTTCAAATATTTCTTCACTTGAATCTATCTTAGTAACTATTAATCCATCTTCTTGAAGTAAGTTCTTCTCTTCTATTATCTCTATAGCTTCTGGAATAAGATTTTTCATGTATGGAGGATCTATAAACATTAAATCAAATATCTTTCCTCTTGAAGCCAAACTTCTTAATGCAGAATAAGCATCTGTGTTTAGAGCATGACAAAAATCTCCGAATCCTAATGACTCTATATTTTTCTTTAAAACTGGAAATGTTACTGGACTTTTATCAACTAAGTAGCATTCCTTAGCTCCTCTACTCGCTGCCTCTAATCCTAAACTTCCTGTTCCTGCAAAAACATCTATAACTACTGCATCCGGAATTTCCCATTGAATCATGCTAAACATTGATTCTTTTACTCTATCTAATGTTGGTCTTGTTTCATATGTTGGTGGTGATAATAGTTTTCTTCCTCTTGCTTTTCCTGCTATTATTCTCATTTTTATGTCCTCCTTTGATTTTCTTTAATTATTTTATCATATTACTAGTTTTTGAACAATTTACTAATTGAAACAAATATATCTACTATTTCTTTCAATTCCTCTCATTATTTCTGTACAAAGTTTTTTATTATCTTCATTTATGTTATTTACGATTAGTTTTGCTTCATGGTTAGCACATTTTAGTATATTTATATCATCAACTACATTTGCTAAGATAAATCCTTCATCTCCATGCTGTCTCATACCAAAAACTTCACCTGCACCTCTTAATTTCAAATCTTCCTCAGCTATGTAGAAGCCATCTGAACTTTCCGTCATTATTTCCATCCTTCTCTTAGTAACATCATTTTTAGTATTTGCTATGAGAATACAAGATGACTTATGTTCTCCTCTTCCTACTCTTCCTCTAAGCTGATGAAGTTGTGCTAATCCAAATCTCTCTGCATTTTCTATAATCATCATTGTAGCATTTGGTACATTAACACCCACTTCTATAACCGTTGTAGATATTATACCTTTTATTTCCCCTTTTTTAAAGGTATTTATGATTTCTTCCTTATCTTTTCCTGACATTTTACCATGTAGAATTTCAATTCTCACATCTTTAAATATACCATCATTAAGTTCCTCATAAATCTTCTCAACAGCATTTAAATTAAGTTTTTCATTTTCTTCTATTAAAGGAGAGACTATATAAAACTGTCTTCCTTTCTTAACTTCTTTCAAAGCAAATTCATAAGCCTTCATTCTATGGTTCATATCCACTAATAAAGTATCTATTGGTTTTCTTCCAGGTGGAAGTTCATCTATTATAGATATGTCCAAATCACTATATAAATATAAAGAAAGAGTTCTTGGAATAGGTGTCGCTGTCATTACTAAAACATCTGCTCTCTTATTTTTATTTATAAGTTTGCTTCTTTGTTCAACACCAAATCTATGCTGTTCATCAGTTACTACAAGACCTAGATTATTAAGCTCAACATCATCTTGTATAATCGCATGAGTTCCTATTAACATTATTTCTTTTCCAGAAGCAATTTTTTCTTTTATTCTTTTCTTTTCCTTCTCTTTAGTACTACCTGTTAAAAGCTCTATATCTACTCCAAAAGCATCTAAATATTTCTTAGCCTCAGCATAATGTTGATTAGCTAAAATTTCAGTAGGTGCCATAAGTACTGTTTGATATCCATTCATATATACATTAAACATAGATATTAAAGCAACTAGGGTTTTTCCCGAACCAACATCACCCTGTACCAATCTATTCATAGCAATATTTCTTTTTTGGTCCATAAGTATTTCTCTAAGAGTTCTAGATTGTGCATTGGTTAAGGTATATGGTAATGATTCCTTTAACTCTTTAAGAAGAGGACTCATTTTAAAACTTATACCACTATTTTCTTTCTTTATGTGAGTTTTCATCATTATTATCTTTAAAGAATAAGTGAATAGTTCCTGAAACTTCAATCTATTTATAGCACTTTGTAACTCTACTCTTCCATCTGGAAAATGGATACTTCTTATGGCTTTATCTAAAGAAATAAGCTTATATTTATCAACTATTTCATTAGGTAAATTCTCTTTTATAATCATATTCTTAAGTATTTCATTTATTAACTTTACTATTACCTTGTTAGTTAATCCATTTTTCAATGTGTATATAGGTAATATTTCACTTTTATTAGCTTCCTTACAAGGTATTAATGGATTAATAACCTCTAAAGTATTACCAACCTTCTTAAATTTCCCCATAAGATTATATTCATTACCTAAAATAAAATTTCTTTTAATATAAGGTTGATTAAACCATTTTCCTACAACCTTTAAATTATTGTATGTAAAATTAATAGTAGTCAATGTTTTTCCATTTCTAGTTCTTATAGAGCTCCCATAACTTTGAACCCTACATTTTAAAATAGCTTTTTCACCACTTGTATCTCCATTTAGATTTATGTCATCAGTTAAAAATTCATAATCTCTAGGAAAATATAAAAGTAAATCTAAAACAGTAAATATTCCTACTTTATTAAGTCTTTCTTTAAGCTTAGGTCCAACACCCTTTATAAGTCCTATATCATCATATATATTAATCCTAATCCCCTCCTTCAGATAAAAAGTTTAACTAAATCTTTCTACCTAATTTTCATAGAACTATGAAGATTAATTAATAATTTTCAGATTATGTTTTAAGGAAATCTCACTTTAAAACATATCCAATTATTAAAGTAAAATTGCAAAATTAAAGGATTATAACCATAAAAATATAGCTATAACCCCATAATAAGATTTCTATTTCTATTAGTTTTATCAAAAACTAAAATTTATATAATAATTATTAAGTCTCAATTATTCTACTGACATTATGAAGTAGTATAATGGCTGTTCTCCATTATAGCATTGAACATCTAAGTCATCATATTTTTCTTCTAATTTCTCAATTAAAGCATCAACTTTTTCTTCTTCACAGTCTTTACCATAGAATATAGTAATTAACTCTGAATCTTCATCAACTAAAGAATCTATTAAATCTTCAGCTACCTTATATGGATCCTCTCCAACTTCTTTTATTTTGCCTTCAACTAAGCCTAAAATATTACCTTCTTTGATTTCTTTTCCATCAATTTCAGTATCTCTAACAGCATATGTTACAGAAGTTGTTTTAACCATTTCCATAGCTTCTTTTAATTCTTCAACATTTGATTCTACATCAGCCTCTGGGTTAAACATAGTTATACAAGTTATTCCTTGAGGAATTGTCTTAGTTGGTATAACTCTTATATCCTTATCTGAAATTTCAGCTGCTTGGTTAGCTGCCATAATTATATTTTTATTATTAGGTAAAATGAATATGTGTTCAGCATTTAATTTTTCAATAGCTGCTAACATATCTTGAGTACTTGGATTCATAGTTTGACCACCTTCTATAACATAGTCAACACCTAAGTCCTTAAATATGTTTTTCATACCTTCACCCATTGCTACTGATATAAATGCATATCTTTTAAATTCTTCAGCTGCAACGCTTTCCTCTGTTTCAGTGGCTTCTTCATACATACCTTCAAGCATTTCTCTATGCTCTTCTCTCATGTTATCAATTTTAATCTTTGAAAGTTCTCCAAATTTAACTGCTTCTTCAAGAACTTTTCCTGGATTATTTGTATGAATATGAACTTTAATTACATCTTCATATCCAACAACAACTAAAGAATCACCTTGCTCTATAACCTTTGCTCTGAAGTCTTCTGCATGAGTTGCATCTCCTAATATTATGAACTCAGTACAGTATCCAAATTTAATGTCTTCTTCACTCATAGTTTCACTTCTTTGAGCCTGAGCCACTGAAGATTTAACAGCTTGAGGTTTTCCTGTAGTTACTTTTAAATCATTTTCTAAAGCTTCTTGTATTCCTTGAAGGATTATTAATAATCCCATTCCGCCTGAATCAACAACTTTAGCCTTCTTTAACGCTGGTAACATTTCTGGTGTTTTATCAAGCATTATTTTACTTTCTCTGCAGACTTCTCTCATAAGCTCAGTTATATCATCTTCTTTTAGAGCTACAGCCACTTCTCCAGCAGTTCTAACAATTGTAAGTATTGTTCCCTCTGTTGGTCTCATTACAGCCTTATAAGCTGACTTGCTACCTTCTAAAAGTGAATTAGCGAATTCACTTGCATCAACTTCCTCTTTTCCTTCAAGCCCTTTTGAGATACCTCTAAGGATTTGTGAAAGAATAACACCTGAGTTTCCTCTAGCACCCATAAGTGCTCCTTTAGCAAGTTTCTTAGAAACTTCTCCAATGTTCTTGCTATTCATTCCTTCAATTTCCTTAACAGCTGCCCTAAATGTCATAGACATATTTGTTCCTGTATCTCCATCTGGAACTGGGAAAACATTAAGAGAGTTTACATATTCACTCTGTAACTCTAACTTATTTGCTGCATTACTCATCATATAATACAAGTGTTCCCCATTTATTTTATTAAATTTCATTCTGTTTTACCTCCTAGACTCTAACCGCTTGAACATTTACTGTTATGCTAGATACCTTAAGCCCAGTATAATTTTCAACATTGTACTTAACCTTTTGAATTATATTGTTTGCTATTACAGATATTTTTGTACCATACTCTACCATAACAAATACTTCTATTGTTAACTTATTATTTTTATTATCTATCTTTACGCCTTTTGTTAAATTTTCTATTCTCATTAACTCCCAAAGGCCTTCTGTAGCACTCTTAGAAACCATTCCAACAACTCCGTAGCATTCCATTGTTGATAACCCAACAATTTTTGCTAAAACGTCATCAGTGTAAGACACATTTCCATATTCATTTGAATATCCTATCATGGCGATTCCTCCTCAACTATTACATATACTATATTCTATATTAAATACATTTATTATTCAAGAACTATATATGTTTAGCAACATATTTTTAAAGATTTATTTTAATATTATACTTGCATAATTAGTATATCTTATGATAGAATATTATCTGTCCTATTGAAGATTTTATCTTCATTTTAAAGGAGGTGTTTTTAATGGCAAGAAGATGCGAGATTTGTAACAAAGGAGTTGTCGCTGGAGTACAATACAGTCACTCACACAGACAATCAAAGAGAACTTGGGCTCCTAACATAAAAAAGGTTAAAGCAATCGTTAAAGGAACACCAAAAACTGTTCACGTTTGTACAAGATGCTTAAGATCTGGAAAAGTTCAAAGAGCTATATAAGAAATCTTTGGCAAAAATGCAGTTTAATAACTGCATTTTTATTTTGCACAAAAATAAGGGATAAGTCTTACTTATCCCTTATTTTTTTCCATCTTATGTATCAGATTTCTTATTACCCTTAAAAATTCTAACTATTTTAGCTAAGAATTTTGGCAACTTAATAGTCATTATTCTCATAAACCTCTCCTACTTTCAAAATTATTTCTTATTTTATTTTATGCAGAAGAAACTCAAATTGTGTTTAATCTCTTGAATATATAACTAAAACTTCACCTTTTTCAAAGGATATATCAATATATTCATCAACAAACTCATTAGACACACATAATGAATCTCCTATTAAAAGTTTATGATTATGAAGTTCATATTTAGAACCTTTTATAGAAAAATTGTTTACTGGTGAACCAAAAGCTTGAAAAGATATGTATTCTCCAAACTCTTTTTTAAGAGTTGTCCCTTTATTCTTTAGATAAATTTTATTATTGTTATCAATAATATATGCATCTATACCTCTTATTAAGGACTCTCTTAAAAGACCTAAATTTGCCATAACATGATCTAACCTTGTTCCTGTAACCCCTAAAAAAGCAATCTCTGTTGCTCCCAGCTCTACAGCCTTAAAAAATGCAATTTCTGTGTCCGTATTATCTTTTTCAGGATTAAATTTTTCTACCTTTATATTATCTAATATACCCTTAAATTCTTCTCCTATGGAATCAAAATCTCCTAATGCATAATCTGGAGTAAAGCCATTTTCTAAATAAGATTCAACCCCTCTATCAGCAGCTATTAATACAGCGCAATCTTTTATTTCACTTTCCAATAACTCTTTACTAGGTTTTTCTCCTCCAGCTATTATAAGTGCTTTCATTTTATAGTGCCTCTCTTAAAGCTTTAATGTTTTCTTCTATTTTATCTTCTTTGAATACAGCTGATCCAGCAACTAAAACATTAGCTCCTGCCTCTACTATTTCTTTTATATTATTTGCACCTACTCCTCCATCAACTTGAATTAATAGGTCTTCTTTACCACATGCCTTAGCCATTTCTTTAACTTCTTTTATTTTATCTAAACTATATGGTATGAAACTTTGTCCTCCAAAACCTGGATTAACAGACATTATTAATACCATGTCTAGTGAAGATATTAAATTTTGAAGCATTGCAACTGGTGTACCTGGATTTAAAGCTATTCCAGCCTTACACCCTTTACTTTTTATGTAATTTATTGTTCTATCGATATGTCTATCAGCTTCATAATGTACAGTTATTAAATCTGCCCCTGCACTTATAAATTCATCTACATATCTTCCTGGTTCCTCTATCATTAAGTGAACATCAAAAACAAGATTACTTAATCCTCTTATTGCTTTCATTATTGGAAATCCAAAGCTTATATTTGGAACAAAATGACCATCCATTACATCTATATGTAAGAACTCTGCCCCACCTTTTTCTACTCTTTGAACTTGTTCTCCTAAAATACTAAAATCTGCTGATAATATTGATGGTGCTATTTTAACCATTAATTACCCCTCCTATTTATTATCTCTTCTAAGGTCTTTATATAAAATTCATATCTTAGCTTATTTATTTTACCCTCTTCAACTGCTTCTTTTACAGCGCACTTAGGCTCTTTATAGTGATTACATCCATTGAATTTACAAAGGTTATTGTACTCATTAAATTCTGGGAAACAATACTTTAAGCTGTCTCTATCTATAAAAGTAACATCTAAAGTAGTGAAACCTGGAGTGTCAACTAAATATCCATTATCTACGTCTATAAGTTCACTATGTCTAGTAGTATGCTTACCTCTTCCAATCTTCTCACTTACACTTCCAGTTTCCATATGCTCTCTATCGATAAAAGCATTTAAAAGTGTAGATTTTCCTGCTCCAGAAGGACCACAAAGAACTGTTATATTATTCTCTAATCTTTCTTTTAAAGCATCAAAACCCTTTCCTTCCTTGGCATTTATAAAGAGAACCTCATAACCTATATCATTTATTAATTCCTTTAAGTTTTCCTTTTCTTCCTCTGTACATAAATCCTCTTTATTTAAACAGACAACAGCATGTATATCATTATACTCACAAAGAGTTAAAAATCTATTTAATAAATCTAAATTTATATCAGGGTTCTTTATTGCAAATACAACAAAAGCTTGTGTTACGTTTGCAACAGTTGGTCTTATAAGCTCTGAGCTTCTCTCATGTATTTCCTCTATTACACCTTTTCCATTCTCTACTTTTATTGTAACTCTATCACCTACCATAGGTTTTAATGAATTATATCTGAATTTTCCTCTAGCTTTACACTCAATTATTCCTTCTTCTGTTTTTATATAATAGAATCCACCTATTCCTTTAATTATAATTCCTTCCATGTTTCCTCCCTATCTTTAATAGTATATATTCTTATAATAAACAAATTTTAATATAAAATGCAAGAAGCTTAAGCATTATATATTAACTTCTTTCTCTCTTAACACTGATTTCTATTTATATTCTCTCACCTTATAAAATTTTTTACTTATAAATTTTTATAAAATAAAAAGGGAGTATTTACTCCCTTTTTATTTAAATATTATTGTTTTTTATTTGAAGTGTTATTACTTGCATGTTGGTTGTTTGTGTTATTTTGATTAGTTTGATTTTGATTAGTTTGGTTATCTGATGGATTTCCAGCACCATCACCTGGATTTGTTGGTTTTTCTGGATTTGTTGGTTTTTCTGGTTGTGTTGGTTGTTCTGGCTGTGTTGGTTGTTCTGGCTGTGTTGGTTGTTCTGGCTGTGTTGGTTGTTCTGGCTCAGTTGGTTTTGATGCAACATAATCACCATAATAATTAATTGTTATAGTTACTTTTTCTCCTTGCTTAATTGTAAGAGATCCTGATTGACTTTGGCTATAAACTTTACCAGCCTCACCTTCACTCTTAGCAGCGTCACCCTTAACAGCATTTACTCCAACTCCAGCATTAGCTAGAATAGATTTCGCTTCATCCACACTCTTTCCAGATACATCTGGAATATTTACTGTTGTTGTTTTTATTTCTTTACCTTTACTTATAACAATATTTATTTTAGAGTCTTTATCAACAGACTCGTTAGCATTTGGAGTTTGAGACATAACTTGCCCCTTAGGAACACTGTCACTATACTCATAGCTTACATCACCAAGTTTTAATTGTAAGTTTCCTAAAGTACTCTTAACACCATCTAAATCCATTCCTTCAAAGTTTGGAACTTTTACTTGGCTTACTCCTCCACTAATAGTAAGTTTTACTTCACTACCTGCTTTAACAGTAGTATCTGCACTTGGATAAACTTTTAAAACAATTCCCTTTTCTTGGTCACTTTCTTCTGTAACCTCTAATACCTTTAATCCTAAAGCTTCTAATTTACTCTTAGCTTCTTCTTCTTTTTCACCAACTACATTAGGTATTTTTACATCTTTTCCGCCTTCTACAAACTTCTTCATACCCAAGAAACCAAGTGATATACCTAATACAACCACTAGAATAGTTGCAAGAACTATTAGTACTGTTGATTTTTTCTTTTTTTTCTTTGCATTTATAGGCTTTTTATCTTGATTTTCAACTACTTCATCATCTTCATCATCTTCATCATCGTCATCTTCATAGTCATAATCATCATAGTCATCTTCTTCATCTTCTTCATCCTTACCAGCATCTGCATTTGGAACAACAACCGGAGACATAACTCTTGTAAATTGTTCTTTATCCTCTGCTGCCTTTGATGATATTACAACATCAGGATTACTTTTTATTTTTTCTAAGTCACCTATTATTTCCTTAGCTGTTTGATATCTATTAATAGGATCCTTTTCCATAGCCTTTAATATTAACTCATTTAAACTATTTGGAATATTAGAATTTATATTTTTAGGAGCTATTGGTTTCTCCTGTATGTGTTTTACAGCTACTGTAACTGGCGAATCTCCATTAAAAGGAACAACACCAGTAACCATTTCATATAAAACTATTCCTAAAGAATATAAATCAGTTCTATAATCAGTATAAGTTCCTTTAGCTTGTTCCGGAGAAAAATAATGTGCTGACCCCATAACACTATTAGTATGAGCTATTGTTGACGAATCCATAGATTTAGCTATTCCAAAGTCTGTTACTTTAACAACACCTTCTTCTGTAACTAAAATATTTTGTGGTTTAACATCTCTATGTATAATTCCACTTCTATGAGCACACTCTAAAGCCTTAGCAACTTTTATTCCTATGCTTATAGCAATCTCATAAGGTAAAGCTCCTTTTTCTTGGATTATGTCCTTTAAAGTTTTACCTTCTATATATTCCATAACAATGTAGTTCATGTCATCTTGAGTTCCAACATCTAAGACATTTACTACATTAGGATTAGATAAGTTTGCAATAGCTGTAGCCTCTTTTTTAAACCTTCTAACAATTTCTTCATTGTTTTTAAATTCATCTTTTAATATTTTTACAGCTACGAATCTATTCAGTTTTCTACATTTAGCTTTATAGACAAAGGACATGCCGCCTTCGCCTATACACTCAAGTAACTCGTACCTATTCCCTAAGATTTTACCTATCATTCTATTTCTCTCCTCCAAAAACTAACACTGTAATATTATCTCGTCCTCCTCTTTCTTTAGCCATTTCAACTAAATCCTTACATGCATTATCAAAGTCTTCAGCTTTTATTACTTTTTTCCAAATTTCATCTTCATCAACATCATTGCTTAATCCATCTGTACAAAGTAAATATGCTTTATACTCATGTCTATCAACCTTAAAAACGTCAACATCAACATTTGAATTTGTTCCTATTGCTCTAGTTATTATATTTTTTCTTGGATGCTTTTTAGCTTCTCCTTCTGTAATACAACCACTATCAATAAGTTCTTGAACTAAGGAGTGATCCTTTGTTAGTTTTTTTATTCCATTTTCATTAATACCAAAACAGGCACTATCACCAACATTGGCAATATAAACCATATTTTTAACTTCTAATATAGCTGTTATAGTTGTTCCCATACCTGATAATCCAGTACTTTCTTGACTCATATTATATATTTTAGCATTTGCATATAATATTGCATCTTTTAATAGACTATCTAATGGTACTACTCCATAATTTTCTTTTATGAAACAAATAATGCTTTCTACGGCTCTTTTACTAGCCACTTCTCCAGCATTATGTCCACCCATTCCATCACCAACTACATATATTGAAAATTCCTCTTCTCTACAATAAGATAAAAAATCTTCGTTTAACTCTCTAACATTTCCTTTATCTGTTACAAATCCTAACATAAATATTTCCCCCTACAGTTTTAACCCTTTTGACTTAATATAGCTTCTTCTTAATTGACCACAGGCTGCATTTATATCTGAGCCCATCTCTCTTCTTACTGTAGCTTCTACTCCATATGTTTTAAGAGTATTTAAAAATGTTTCTATATCCTTCTTAGTAGATTTCTTAAATTCATTTTCCTTTATTTCATTTACAGGAATTAAATTCACATGACAAAGCATACCTTTTAATAATCTACCTAAGCTTTTGGCATCTTCTTTAGTATCATTTACTCCACTAACTAAAGAATATTCAAAAGTTATTCTTCTTCCTGTTTTCTCAATATAATAATTACAAACATCTAAAATCTCACTAATTGAATATTTATTAGCTATTGGCATTATAGTTCTTCTCTTTTCATCTGAAACAGCATGTAATGAAATTGCTAAAGTAACTTGCATTTCCTTATCTGCCATATCACGAATTTTCGGCACAAGTCCACATGTAGATAATGTTATATGTCTTTGCCCTATATTTAATCCATAATCAGCATTAACAAGTTCTAAAAACTTCATAACATTATCATAGTTATCTAATGGTTCTCCACTCCCCATTAAAACTATATTAGATATTCTTTCCCCTAGAAGTTTTTGTCCAATTAAAACTTCTGATAATATTTCTCCTGCAGTTAAATTTCTTACCATACCTTCTAATGTAGATGCACAGAACTTACATCCCATTCTACAACCAATTTGTGTGGAAACACAAATTGAATTACCGTATTTATATCTCATAATAACACATTCAATTATGTTTCCATCACTTAGTCCTAAAAGGATTTTTCTAGTTCCATCTTCACTAGATGATAAAGAATCTATAACTTCAGGAATACCTATATAAAAATTCTCTGAAAGTTTGCTTATAAGAGCTTTTGAAATATTTTTCATATCTTCAAAGTTAAAAACCTCTTTTTTGTATATCCAATCAAAGATTTGTTTTGCTCTAAAAGCACTTTCTCCATTTTCTTTCATCCATTCTTTTAACTCTTCTAATGTAAAATCTAAGATGTTTTTCATATAGTCTCACCTTCCATGTTCATCTTCTTGCTAATTATTTTACTTTTTTCTTAAGCTTAGCAATAAAGAAACCATCCATGTACTTATTAGGTAATATTGTAACACTTCCGTTATCATTGTATATTACATTATCTGCTTTACCTAAGAATACTTTTTCAACTTCACAGTCTAAATTCTTTTCTACAAACCAATCTATAACTTCTTCATTTTCCTTTTTATTTAAAGTACAAGTAGAATAAACTAATTCTCCACCTTCTCTTAAATAGTTCCATGCATTTTTTAAGATTTCCTTTTGAACCTTAACAACCTCTGTTAAGTCGTTATTTTTCTTATTCCACTTAATTTCTGGTTTCTTTCTTATAATTCCAAGTCCTGAACAAGGAACATCTAATAATATTCTATCAGCCCAGTTTATATACTTAGAATTAATTTTTGTAGCATCTCCTAATTCAACTTCAACATTAGTTAGCCCTAATCTATCTATATTTTCTTTTATTAAAGCTAACTTATGATCATGAACATCAAAAGCTACTACCTTTCCTTTATTCATCATTAACTCAGCAATATGAGTTGTTTTAGTCCCTGGAGCACTACATAAGTCCATAACTTGTTCATTACCATCTAAATCCAATAGCGGAGCTACTAGCATAGCACTTTCATCTTGAACTGTTATTAACCCTTCTTGATAAAGTTTATTTTTCTCTATAGCACTACCTCTTTTAATTATAATAGCCTCTGGTGAAAATGCTCCTTCTTCTATATCATAACCTTCTTCTTCAAGTCTTTCATAAACATCATCATAATCAGCTTTATATGTATTTACTCTAACTGTTACATATGGAACTGTGTTTAATCCTCTAAGTATTCTTAAAGCATCCTCTTTTCCATATTGCTTTGTAAACATTTCTATCATCCATCTATCAAAAGAGAAGTCATAACATAAAGCTTCATTATTTCTTAATCCAACTTTAAAGTTTTTATTTTCATTTCTTAGATAATTTCTAAGAACTCCATTTACAAACTTAGCTAAACTTGGAGATGTTTCTTTAGTTAAGTTTACTGCCTCATTGACTATTGCATATGGAGGTACTCTATCTAAAAACTTCATTTGGTATATAGCACTTCTTAATATGTTTACTACGCTTTCATCTATTTTTCCTATATCAGCAACAAAATTTGAAAGAATTATATCTATCATCTTTTTGTACTTTATTGTTCCATAAACAACTTCTGTTATTAATCCTTTATCCTTTGGATCTATCTCATTAGATGCAAATTGCTTATTTATTTCTATATTTGAATATGCTCCATTTAATAAGACATTGTCTAATATTTCTACTATTATTTTTCTTGCATTCATACTCTAACCTCTAATCATTTGAATTTCTATTGCTTATAGCTATAAGTCTTACTAATTGTAAAACAGCCATAAGTGTTGCTGCTACGTAAGTTAATGCCGCTGCGCTTAATACCTGTCTAGCTTCTTTTACTTCATTATCATAAAGTATTCCCTGTCCCTCTAAAAGTTTTAAAGCTCTTGATGAAGCATTAAACTCTACTGGTAATGTTACTAACTGGAATAATACAACTGCTGAGAATAATATTATACCGATAGCCACCAAGCTTTTATAACTAAATAATATTCCAATAAAGAATAATATCCATGATAAACTTGATGAAAAGTTAACTACAGGAACTATAGCATTTCTAAAAACTAATGCTGCATAAGATTCCTTATCCTGTATAGCGTGCCCAACTTCATGTGCAGCTACCCCTATTGATGCCACGGAAGTGCTTCCATAAACATCTGATGATAATCTTAAAACCTTAGCTCTTGGATCGTAATGGTCACTTAATCTTCCTGGTACTTGTTGAATTTCTACATCTTGAAGACCAGCATTATTTAAAAGAATTCTAGCAACCTGCGCTCCAGTATATCCATTTCTACTTCTAACTGTACTATACTTATTAAAGGTACTTGAAACCTTAAATTGAGCCCACGCAGATATTAAAATCGCTGGTATAATAATTAAATATGTTGGATCAAAATAAAACGGGTAAAACATATAATCACCTTCTAAAATTATTTTAATACTTTTCCTATTTCCACTGAATTTCCATTTATAAATTGTTCTACAAATAGTTGCTTACTATTTGGGAATTGTAATTTTTCTATTACTAATATATCTTTTCCTGTAGCTACCTTGATTCCAGTCTTGTCTACAGCTATAATAGTTCCTGGTTCCTTATTACTGTCACCTTTTTCTACACGAGTTTGATGAACTTTCATTGTTACATCCTCATATGAAGTTAAGGCTACTGGCCAAGGATTTAATCCTCTAACTAAATTATGAATTTCCTGAGCTGAAAGAGACCAATCAATCTTAGCTATTTCTTTATTAAGCATTGAAGCATAACAAGTTTCTTCCTCATTTTGCTTTTCTGGAGTTATTTCATTATTAACTATTCCCTTTATAGTTCTAACTAATAACTCTCCGCCTCTTTCCATTAAGATGTTGTGTAATTCTCCTGCTGTCATGTTATCTGTAATTTCCACTTCATCTTTTAAAAGCATATCTCCAGTATCAATACCTACATCCATAAGCATAGTTGTATTTCCTGTTACCTTTTCGCCCTTGATTATACTCCAGTTTAAAGGTGCTGCTCCTCTAAATTTAGGAAGTAATGATGCATGTAAGTTTATACATCCAAACTTAGGAATATCTAAAACTTCCTTAGTTAATATTTGACCAAAAGCTACTACTATTATGAAATCTGGTTCCATATTTCTTAATTCTTCTATAGTCTCTGGCTCATTTTTTATTCTTAAAGGTTGGTAAACTGGTATATTATGCTCTAAAGCAACTTCCTTTACAGGAGACATACCCAATTTTTTACCTCTTCCCTTCGGTTTATCTGGTTGAGTGAAAACAGCTTCTACTCCAAATTCTTTTATCAAACTCTTTAATGATGGAACAGCAAAATCTGGTGTTCCCATAAATACTATCTTCATTTCTTATTCCTCCTCAGTCTTAAAGTTCATGATCTATAAAAAGCACTCCATCTAAATGATCATATTCATGTTGTATAGCTCTTGCTAAAAAGCCTTCTGCGTCTAATATAAACTCTTTTCCATTAGAATCTAAAGCCTTTATCTTTAATTTATTAGCTCTTTTTACTGGTTTATGTCTTCCTGGCAAGCTTAAGCATCCTTCTTCATCAGTTTGCTCTCCACTTTTTTCTAGAATTTCTGGATTGATAAAAACTCTAGAACCTGCGCCGTCCATAGCATCTACAACAAATACTCTTTTAAGTATTCCAACTTGTGGTGCTGCTAATCCAACTCCATTATTTTCATACATAGTTTCTATCATATCTTCTGTTAAGACTTTTATTCTATCATTAACCTCATCAACTACTCTACATCTTTTTCTTAGTATTTCATCATCATTAAATCTTAAGTTTCTTATTGCCAAAATAGGTTCCTCCCTTACATTAAACTATTAGGGTTTATATCTAAACCAATCTTAATCTCATTATAAACATCTTTAGATAATTCATAAACCCCTTTTTTTATTTTGTTGCATACCTGTAAATCTAAGTTTCCTTTGATTAATATTTGCCATCTATAAACATTTTTTATTTTACTTATAGAACAAGGACATGCCTCATATATAAATATATTATCATATTCTTTTAATATATCACGTAAATACTTCTCTAATTTTTTTGCAAAGAGCTTTATTTTTATTTCTCCTTTTGCACTTAAACTTATTAAGAATAAATCATCAAAAGGAGGATATCCCATAACTTTTCTTATATTTATTTCTCGTTTAAAAAACTCATCATAGTCATTATTTTTGGCACATGTTAAAGCATAATGCTCTGGAGAATAACTTTGTATCACTACATCTCCCTTTTTATTACCACGTCCTGCTCTACCACTTACCTGCGTTATAAGTTGAAATGTTTTTTCGCTAGATTTATAGTCTGGTAAATTTAAAGACATATCCGCTGCCATAACACCAACTAAGGTTACATCCGGAAAATCTAGTCCTTTAGCTATCATTTGAGTTCCTATTAATATATCAGCCTCTTTACTTTTAAAGGAATTATAAATTTCTTCATGAGAATTTTTCTTTCTTGTTGTATCTACATCCATTCTTAAAACTTTTGCTTCTGGAAAATAATGATTAACTGCTGCCTCTAATTTTTCTGTACCTACTCCAAAATGTTTAACATAGGTACTTCCACATTTAGGACAAATTTTAGGCATCCTTGCAGTGTTTCCACAATAATGGCAAATTAAGTATCCATTATTATGATACGTCATTGATATGTCACAATTGTTACATTTAAAAACAAATCCACAACTTCTACAAGAAACAAAAGATGAAAATCCTCTTCTATTTAAAAACAAAATTATTTGTTCTTTTTTCTCTAACCTATCTTTTATTTTCAAATATAAATCTCTACTAAACATAGTCTTATTGTTTGCTCTTAATTCTTCTCTCATGTCAACAATAGAAATCTCAGGAAGTTCTCCATTATTAACTCTATTTTTAAGTTCAATAAGCTCATATATTCCCTTAAGAGCTTTATAATAACTAACCACACTTGGAGTTGCAGATCCTAAAACTACCTTACAATCCTTTAAGTAACTTAAATACTCACAAACCTCTATGGTATTATATTTAGGATTCATATCTGATTTATAACTACTTTCGTGCTCTTCATCAACTACTATTAATCCTAAATCTTTAAAAGGTAAAAATATAGCTGACCTTGCACCTATAATAACCTTAACCTGGTCATTTTTCACTCTATACCATTCATCGTATCTCTCTCCGTCTGAAAGTCTACTATGAAAGACTGCCACATCTTTTCCAAATCTTCCTTTAAATCTTTCAATCATTTGAGGAGTTAATGCTATTTCTGGTACTAAAATTAAAGAGCTTTTCTCAAAGAGAAGCATATAGCTAACTAAGTTCATATAAACTTCAGTTTTTCCACTTCCCGTGATACCTTTTAGTAAAAATATATTTTTGTCACTTTCTAAAACAGTATCATATGCTTTTATCTGTTCTTCATTTAAACTTTTAGGTGGATAAGGCTTAAACTCTCTTAAGTCTTCCCTCGAAACTCTTACTTCTTCAATAGAAGCACATCCTAATTCTATTAATTTATTTATCATGTATGTTGATACATTAAAAAACTTATTCCATTCTGTCTTTGTAAAACCACCACTTTTTTCCTCAATTAACTCTAAGGCTGTTCTTTGTGGTTCACTTAACTCTTCTATGTATTCTTTAAATAATATAACCTGTTTTGTTTTTTCTTTATTACCACTCATTATTCTAGGTGGGATCATAACTCTTATGGCATCTATATACTTACATAAATACTTTTCTCTTAAAAAGTCAATAAGTTTTAAAGAATCTTCACTTAATAAGGGTTTCTCATCACAAACAGCATATATAGCCTTATATCTTATATTTTTATTTTCAACATTATTTAATATTTTTAAAACAAAACCTTCAATTTTTTTATTTCCATTTCCAAAAGGAATCAGCACTCTATGGCCTACCTCTATCTTATGGACTAAATCTTCTTTAATCTTATATGTAAAAGGCTTATCAATTGTAACAGCATCACTATTTACAATTACTTCAGCAAATTTCTCCAAAATAATCACCCTTGTTCATATAGAATAAAAAGGCGCAATTAGCGCCCTTTTATAATATCAAATATGTTCTTTGCAACCTCTCTTTTAGACATCTTTTCTAAAGATATCTCTTCACCAGATTTACTTATTATAGTAACCTTGTTTTCATCACTAGCAAAACCTGTTTCTGGTTTACTTATATCATTTGCAACAATATAATCTAGAGCTTTTCTCTCTAATTTACCTTTAGCATTTTCTGATACATTGCTACTTTCTGCTGAAAAGCCAACTAGGATTTGATTTTTCTTCATTTCCCCAAGAGTATGTAGAATGTCTCTATCTCTCTCAAAGACTAAATTTAAATCATCTCCTGTTTTTTTAATCTTTTCACTACTATAGTTCTTAGCTTTATAATCCGCTACAGCTGCAGATTTAATAACTATATCAGCGTCTTCAAACTCTTTTTTTATAGAATCAAACATTTCTTCATTAGTCTTAATATCAATAACCTTAACCCCATTAGGTTTTGCTAAAGAAGTAGGACCTGAAATAAGAACAACTTCTGCTCCTCTATCTCTAGCTTCTTCTGCTATTGAATATCCCATTTTTCCTGAAGATCTATTTGTTAAAATTCTTACTGGATCTATTGGCACTATAGTAGGTCCTGCAGTAACAACAACCTTTTTGCCAACTAAATCATTAGTAGAATGTAACCTTCTCAATATTTCTTCTGCAATAATTTCGGTATCTTGAAGTTTACCTTTCCCCTCATCACCACATGCTAATCTTCCGCTAGCTGGTTCTATAAATTCATAACCAAGCTCCTTTAGAAGACTTATGTTCCTTTGAACTATAGGATTTTCATACATGTTTGTATTCATTGCAGGGCAAAAAACAACTGGCGCCTTTGTTGCCATTATAGTTGTTGATAACATATCGTCAGCTATGCCATTTGCAACCTTTCCTATAATGTTTGCTGTAGCTGGTACAATAAGCATTAAATCCGCTTTCTTAGCTAGTGATATATGCTGTATTTCCCAAGCCTTTGGTTCAGCAAACATATCTGTTATAACCATGTTTTGACTTAATGATTGAAAAGATAATGGTGTTACAAACTCAGTAGCGGATTTAGTCATTATTACATGTACTTCTACATCTTTTTTTCTTAGTCTGCTTATAACGTCTAATGCTTTATAAACAGCTACTCCTCCACTTACTCCTACAACAACACATTTCTTATCTTTCATATCTCTTATTTCTCCTCAGTGTCTTTATAATTTACAAACCCTTGATCTATTTCATTTATAGCTATTGTTAATGGTTTATTTGACTCAACATCAACAAAAGTTTCTGCTCCGTCAATTATTTGTCTTGCTCTCTTAGCACTTAATATTACTAAAGAATATCTATCTTCTACCCTTTTTAATAAATCAACGATTGATGGATTAATCATAGAGTTGTTCATGCATTTCGTCCTCCTTTGACTCTAATATATTTTCTTTTAATCTATCTACTCTACATTTTTCTGCTAATAATATAGCCTCTATTTTCTTTACTGCATCTTCTACATTATCGTTAACTACTGCATAATTGTATTTTGACACATAATTAATTTCTTTATAAGCTGACTTAAATCTAGTCATTAAACTCTCTGGAGTTTCGCTACCTCTTTTTATTATTCTTTGCTTAAGCTCTTCCATTGAAGGAGGTAATATAAAGATAAATACTCCGTCAGTAGCTTTTTCTTTAACCTTTAAAGCACCTTGTATATCTATTTCTAATATTACATCTTTTCCTTCATCAAGCATTTTTTCAACGCTTGATTTAGGAGTTCCATAATAATTTCCATAAACTTCAGCATGCTCTAAGAAATCATCTTCTGCTATTCTTTGTTTAAAATCTTCTTTTGTTAAGAAGTGATAATTTACTCCATCAACTTCTCCTACTCTAGGACTTCTAGTCGTAGCAGAAACTGATATGAATATGTCATCATGTTTTTCTAATAAAGCTTTGCAAATAGTTCCCTTACCTGCACCTGAAGGACCAGAAATAACTATTAACACACCCTTATTATTTTCCTTATGTATTTTATTCATCATCTTCAACAACTACTTCTTCCTTAGTTGATAATCTGTGAGCCACTGTCTCAGGTTGAACAGCTGAAAGAATTACATGATCTGAGTCTGTAATTATTACGGCTCTTGTTCTTCTACCATAAGTTGCATCTATAAGCATACCTCTATCTCTAGCTTCTTGTATGATTCTCTTTATAGGTGCTGATTCAGGGCTTACTATTGCTACTAATCTATTAGCTGAAACTATGTTTCCAAAACCAATGTTAATTAACTTTATACTCATTTGCTACCTCCTATTATTCTATGTTTTGAACTTGTTCTCTAATCTTTTCAATAATATTTTTTATATCTATAACCTTATTGGTTATTTCTAAATCTGTTGACTTTGATGCTATTGTGTTAGCTTCTCTATTCATTTCTTGTACTATGAAATCTAACTTTCTACCTATTGGCTCATCTAAAGTTAAAGTTTTTCTTAATTGATTAATATGACTTCCAAGTCTTATTATTTCTTCATCAATTGAAGCCTTATCAGCAAAAACAGCAACCTCCATAGCTACTCTGTTTTCATCAACTTCAACTTCTCCTAATAAAGCCTTAAGTCTATCCTCTAACTTTTGCTTATAGGCACTAACAACAACATCTGCCTTCATTTCTATACAAGCTACTATTTCCTCTATAGCATTGCACTTAACTAATATGTCACTAGCTAATTTCTCACCTTCAACTTTTCTCATAGAAATCATATTTTCTATTGCTTCATTTAGTAGTGAGCCTATTTCTTCCCATATAGATTCTAAATCTTCTGATTTTTCTTCTATAGTTATTATGTCTGGGTATCTAGCTACTAGTGATAAACTTAAATCATCTTGCATGTTAGGAAACAAAGATTTTAACTGTTCTAAAGAATCCACATAGCTTTTAGCTAATTCTTCATTTAAAACAGCAGCCCCTTGATTCTTAGCATAGTCTTTATAGTTTATAAAGATATCAACTTTTCCTCTGCTAAGCTTAGAAGAAACCACATTTCTTATCTTTTCTTCTAAAGAAACCATACTTCTTGGCATTCTTATGTTCATGTCTAAATATCTATGGTTTACACTTTTCATTTCTAAAGAAAATATTCTATCTTTTCCTTCTTCACTAGTTGCTCTCCCAAAACCAGTCATGCTTTTAACCATAAAGAGAGCCTCCTTGAAAATAATATAAATATACTTTAATATAAAACTTCTATAATAACAAGTCATTTTTTACAATTTGTTAACATTTTATTTTTTAATCTACTCTTCTAAAATATTCTCTAGATAGAATTACTATATATATTACTAATAAAAAAAGACTTTGCTTAAAAATCTCAAATTATTTACTACAAAATAATTTGAGATTTTTAACAAAGTCTTTTTAAGTGCTTAACTTAAAGAAACATGAAATTTTCTTAATATATTTTATATAGTATTATTAGCCAACCATTTGAGTTATTATAGGTAAACAAAGTTTCATTACAAATATAACTGCTAGTACCTTCATTACCATTGATAACTCTTTTTTATCTTCTTTCTTCTTAGTAAAGATATTGTGTACTATATTTAATATTACATATGCTAAAACTCCAATTGTTAAACCATCACCAATACTATAAGTTAAAGGCATTAAAGCTATTATTAAGAAAGCGGGTACAGCCTCTGTAATATCACTAAAATCTATTTTTAACACACTAGTTAACATTAAATATCCAACATATATTAAAGCTGGTGCAGTAGCACATGATGGTACTGCTACGAATATTGGTGAGAAGAACATTGCTATGAAGAATAAAGCTCCTATTGTTATAGCTGTTAATCCTGTTCTACCACCTTGTTCAACTCCAGTAGCACTTTCAACATAAACTGTTACAGTTGATGTTCCAAGTAAAGCCCCTGCAGTAGTTGCTATAGCATCTGTCATTAAAGCTTTACCCGCATTAGGTACTCTTCCTTTTTTGTCTAACATATTAGCTCTTGAAGCAACTCCTATTAAAGTTCCTACTGTGTCAAAAAAGTCAACAAATAAGAATGTGAAAACTATAGTTATAAAGTTAAATACATGTTGTGGTGAAGTTAAGTATGAAAAATCAACTTTTCCTGCTATAGGTGCTATTGATTCAAACTTAAATATTCCATTCGGTAAGTATATTCCCATGCTAGCTGCAGCATCAGTATTCATTAAAGCATATCCCCAAGCTAAAAGAGTTGAAACTACTATACCAACTAACATTGAACCTTTAACTTTTTTCTTTTCTAAAATTACTATTATACAAAGACCAACCATTGCTATTAGCATCTTAGGACCAACTTGTCCCATAGCAACCATCGTGTCTGGATTTCCAACAACTACTCCTGCTCCATTAAATCCTATAAAAGCTATAAATAAACCAATACCTGCTGTAACTGCATATTTTAAATTTATTGGTATGGCATCTACAACGGCTTCTCTTGCTTTAAATAATGATAAAAGTATGAATATTATTCCCTCTACGAAAACAGCTGTAAGAGCTATTTCCCAAGAAATTCCCATTCCTATAACTACTGAAAAAGTAAAGAATGCATTCAATCCCATTCCAGGAGCTAATCCAAATGGTAGTTTCGCATAAAGACCCATTATTAAACATCCTATGACAGCAGATATACATGTTGCCGTTACTACTGCCCCCGCTGGCATCCCTGCCGCACTTAGTATTGATGGGTTAACAGCAATTATATAAGCCATTGCTAAGAAACTTGTTGTTCCGGCTAAAATCTCTCTTTTATACTCACTTTTGTGTTCAGGTAAGACACGTAAATTTTCTTCTTCGTGTAAAACATGAATTTTATTTTCCATAAAAAACCTCCACCTTCATCTTAAGTCCATAAATATAAAAAAGCTATTTTAAGCTTAGTAAACTTAAAATAGCTTTATTCCCCCTGAATAATAACCCTAGAAAAGTTTACTAACAACATTTCCTCAAACTCAAAATACGAACATTTTTATTATTTATGAACGTTTTATCTGTCTACGAATGTTATTGTACACTATTCCTGATTAATATTCAACTATCATCGAATATTTTTCATAACTTTTTAATAAATTATATGTGTTTAGTATCTTTCCTTCTCAAAACTATGTTTAATATATCTATAGTCCTTATTAAATCCAAGAAGAGTTAAAAGCTTTATTCTTGCCTTTTGACTTGGCATACTCTCTCCGAATATAACACCAAGCTCCTTAAGATTTTTTCCGCCTCCAATATATCCATAGCTATCACTTACTCTTCCTTCAAAACATCTTGAAGTAAGTACAATAACTATCCCCTTATCTAAAGCAGCCTTTATTGCCTCTACCATAGTTGGAGGAACATTTCCTCTTCCTAAAGCTTCTATAACTATTCCATCATATTCTCTTTCTATACAATGATATATGAAATCTCCATCCATTCCAGCAGCACATTTAATTATGGCTACCTTCTTATCAATAACCTCTAATGGTATAAAATCCTCTTGTGGAACCCTTCTATCGAATATAACCCTATTATTATCAACTATTCCGATAGGCCCGAAGTTAGGTGTTCTAAATGCATTTAAAGCCATTGAATTAGCCTTAGTTACTTCTGAAGCACTATTTAATTCTCCATTAAAGCAAACTAAAACCCCTCTATTTTTTGCCTCATCTGATGCAGCTGTACATATTGCTGCCGCTAAGTTAGCAGGTCCATCATATCCTAATTCTGACCCACTTCTCATAGCCCCTGTAAATACTATTGGCTTACTTGTTTTAGTTGTTAAATTCACAAAATAAGAAGTTTCTTCTAAAGTATCTGTTCCATGAGTTACTACAACTCCATCTATATCATCTCTATCTATTAAAGCATTTATAAACTTTGATAATTCAAGCATTATTTCAGGAGTAATATGTGGACTTGGTAATGAAGAAAAACTATGTGACTCTATAGTTGCAAAGCTCTCTATTCCTGTTACCATAGCCATTATTTCTTCTCCCGTTAGGCTTGGAACTGCCGCCTTTATTCTATCATCAACTTTCATTGATATTGTTCCACCGTTAAAAATTACAGCTATTTTCTTCATGAGTACCTCCGTATTTCTTTTATATTTGATTAAGCATCATTCGTCCTATTGCAATATTATACTTAAATTAGTCTTTTTGTTCAATGATTATAAAACTTATCTTGCTTCAAGTATCCATATCTAAAATTTAACTTCTCCATATAAAATTAAAACACTTAATCATTATTAACTATTATGATCTTTTTAAACAATAATACCTTAAAGAATTTCATCATACTCTAAACATCTAATTTTTTTCATTAATTTTTCTGGCTTCTTCATAACCATGAAACCTACTCAAAACAGAGCCTAATAGAAAAAGACCATATCAAAGTTTTCTTTGATATGGTCTTTAAGTACATTAATTAAAAATCTAAAATATAATGCAGATTAAGTTACCTTCACCCTCATTAATAATTCTTTGAAGAGTCTTTTGGATCTTACTTTGAATGTCATCTGGCATTTTATAAAGCTTGCTTCTTAACCCTTCTTGAACTAATGTCTCTAATGATTTGCCAAACATATTGCTTTGCCATAATTTTTCCGGATCACTTTCAAATTGCTCAAGTAATGTTTTGAATACTTCTTGAGTTTCTTTTTCAGTTCCCATTATTGGACAAATCTCAGTTTGAATATCCGCTTTTATTAAATGCAAGCTAGGGGCACTAGCCTTAAGTTTAACAACATATTTTGAACCTTGCCTATCAATATCAGGTTTTTCAAATTTCATTTCTGATAATTGAGGAGCGACTAATCCATAGCCTGTTTCCTTAACACTATTTATAGCCTCAGCCACCTTATCATATTCAGATTTTGCTCTATGAAGCTCTTTAATTAAAGCGATTAAATCACTTTCATCATTTAATTCTTCATCACACATCTCACTTATTATTTTGTAGAATATTCCATTTTTAGGAGTCATTTTAACTCTTACAGTTCCATCTCCTAAATTCATCTCATTTATATCAGCTACTCCTAAGAAATCTTCTTCTCCATAAGTACTAAGCAGATCCTTAACGTCTCTAATTTTTGATATGTTTTTACACATGTCTTTAACTATGTTTATGAAATTAGCTTTTAACCAATGAGATGGCTCTAATCTTTCAATCCATTGAGGCATGTCTATATTAATTTCCTTGACAGGAAACTCTTTAAGTACTTTTGTAAATAAACCGTTTATGTCATTTTCATTCATATTGGCTACATCCATTATCTGAACTGGAACTCCATATCTGATTTCTAACTCCTGTTTTAAATCTAATGTCTCTTCTCCCCTTGGATATAATGAATTAAGTACAATTATAAATGGTTTATCTATTGATTTTAATTCAGCCACTACTCTTTCTTCAGCATCTAAGTAATCTTCTCTATCTATACCAGTTATACTTCCATCTGTAGTAACTACTAAACCGATTGTTGAGTGGTCTGTTATTACCTTTCTAGTTCCTATTTCAGCCGCATCTTCAAATGGAATTTCATAGTCAAACCAAGGTGTATGAACTTTTTTAGGCTCACCATCATCGAAATAACCATTTGCGCCTTTAACAATATATCCAACACAATCTACCATTCTAACACTAAACCTAATACCATCATCTAATGCAATTTCGACTGCCTCATTTGGAACAAATTTAGGCTCTGTCGTATGAATAGTTTTACCTGAACCACTTTGTGGCAATTCATCCTTAGCCCTTTCCTTTTTATAAGTATTATCAATCTTAGGTATTACCATTAAGTCCATAAATCTTTTTATAAATGTAGATTTTCCTGTTCTTACTGGTCCAACAACTCCAACATAAATATCTCCTTGAGTTCTTTCTGCTATATCTTTGTATATATTGAAATCTTCCAAGATACACCCTCCTATAAATATTATTAACACTATATATATATTAGGAATCTCAAAAAAGTATACTTTTAGGTAAAATATATTTTCATTTAATTGTGGACAATTTATTTCAATATTTTCACTTTTATAAATATAAAAACAAAAAGAGATGCACAAAATTATTAATTTTGACACATCTCTTTTATTAAAAACAACTTATATCTCTTCTTTTTTCTTGTCTCTTTCCATTAAGAAAGTAACAGCATTTTCTGCCTTTGCACCTTCAAAAAGAACTTTATATGCTATATCAGTTATAGGCATTGTTATACCCTCTTTTTCTTTTAACTCATAGAAGGCTTTGCAGGCTTTTATGCCTTCAACAACCATTCCCACTTCTTCTATAGCTTCTTCTGCAGTTTTTCCTTGACCTATAAGTATTCCAGCTCTTCTATTTCTTGAATGCATACTTGTACAAGTAACTATTAAGTCTCCCATACCAGTTAATCCAAAGAAAGTCTCAGCTTTTCCACCCATCTTAATTCCTATTCTAGCTATTTCAGCCATTCCTCTAGTCATTAAGGCAGCCTTTGAGTTATCTCCATATCCTATACCATCACAAACGCCAGCAGCTAAAGCTATGATATTTTTAACGGCTCCTCCAATTTCTACACCAATAATATCATCATTAGTATATATTCTGAAGTTTTTATCCATAAATAAATCTTGAACTTTTTCTGCACACTCCATACATTCTGAGCTTGCAACTAAAGTTGTAGGAATTCCTTTTGAAACTTCTTCTGCATGACTAGGCCCAGATAAAACTACGACTCTGTTGTTTGGTAATTCTTGATTTATAACTTGAGATAATCTTAGGTTAGTACCTTCTTCAATTCCTTTAGCAATATTAATTATTATTACATCATCACTAATTTTGCCCTTTAAGCTTTTACAAGCTGTTCTTATAACATGAGAAGGTACTGCAAGAACTACGTATTCAGCCCCACTTAAAGCTTCATCTAAGTCTTTATAAGCAGTGACATTTGTAGGAATAACTAAATTTTTTATATATCTATCATTTTTTCTGTTTACGTTAATGTCGTTTATTACATTTTCATCTCTATCCCACAGAGATACCGTAACACCTTTGTTCCCCAATAATATTCCTAAGGAGGTACCAAAACTTCCTGCTCCTAAAAAAGCCACTTTACTCATAAAATTACTCCTTTCTAGCTCTATATTCTATTTCTATTCCAGTTCCATCAAAATCAAAACTATCTCTTAATTGATTTTCTAAATATCTAGCATATGAGAAATGTGATAAACTTGGATCATTTACGAAGAATACAAACTTAGGTGGTTTTGTAGCAACCTGTGTAGCATAGTATATTTTTAATCTCTTTAATGCTACTACTGGTGGTTCCTTCATTAAAACAGCCTTACTTATAACATCATTTAACACTCCAGTTGAAACTCTCTTTGAGTAGTTATCATAGCAGTACTTAGCTGTTGATAATATTTTATGTACTCTCTGTCCTGTTAATGCTGATATGAATAAGTACTTAGCATATGGCATAAATTTAAGCTTTTGTTGTAAATCCTTTTGATAATTGCTTAAGGTTTTATCATCCTTCTCAATTAAATCCCACTTGTTAACAACAACCATAATAGCCTTGTTCATTTCATGAGCATATCCTATTATTTTCTCATCTTGCTCAGTTATTCCTTGCTCTGCATCTATTACAAGTATAGCTACATCAGCCTTTTCTACTGCAGCATAAGTTCTGATTACACTATATCTTTCAATTTCTTCTTTAACCTTGCTTTTTCTTCTTAATCCAGCAGTATCAACAAGGATGAATTTTCCTTCTTCTGTTTCTAAGTAACTATCGATAGAATCTCTAGTTGTTCCTGGCACGTTACTTACAATAACTCTTTCCTCACCTAATAATCTGTTTATAAGTGATGATTTACCTACGTTTGGTTTACCTATCATAGCTATTCTTATGTACTCATCCTCTTCCTCATCTTCTGAAGGATCGTTGAAGTACTTAACAACCTCATCTAACATATCTCCAAGACCTAATCCTTGAGATGCTGATATAGTTACAGGATCCCCAATTCCTAAATTGTAAAACTCATAACTATTTTCTTCTAATGCTAATCTATCTATTTTGTTAACTACTAAAACAACAGGTTTTTTGCTTCTTCTAAGCATTTGAGCAACCTCTTGGTCAGCAGCAGTAAGACCTTCCTTACCATCAACAACGAATACTATTACATCAGCCATTTCTATAGCGATTTGTGCTTGTCTTCTCATCTGTTTAACAATTACATCGCTACTTTCTGGCTCTATTCCACCTGTATCTATCATTGTGAATTTTCTGTTTAACCATTCTGATTCTGCGTACACTCTATCTCTTGTAACACCTGGTGTATCTTGTACTATTGAAATTCTTTTTCCTGCTAATTTGTTGAAAAGAGTAGATTTACCTACATTTGGTCTTCCAACCATAGCAACTATTGGTTTACTCATTCTTATTCCTCCTCACAGTGTTCATTTATTAAGTCTATTAGGTCTTCCCCTGTATAGCTACAAACTATAACTTTAACTCCCAATCTTTCTTCAATATCCTTTGCTGTCAAATCATCTAACATTATTCTTTGAGTTATGTCTCCTGGCTCATAACCTTTTCTGAACATGTTATCTGCCATAATTAAGTATTCACTGTCGATACTATCTTTAAGTTGAGCAATAACATCTTGACCTGTTAAAAGTCCTGCGACTGTTATTGTATGCCCAAAGAAGTCATTTAATATAGCTCTACACTTAATATCTATGTTATTATTTGCTTCTCTTATATCAGTACACACTTTATCTAATTCTTTAAATGCTGATGTTCCTGTAATAAGAGTAAACTTTCCTTTTCCCTTTTTAGTTAACTTATCATTTATATCTTGAGCCATAGTTTCTCTTAGAAGTCTTATCATTCCAACTCCATCTTCTAATTGCTCATATCCACCATAGAACTCTTCACTTGGAATCTCTTCTTCTGCTGTAACATAAAACTCATCTGATAGTCTTATAAATGGACTTCCAATTTCTTCTATATACTTTTCTTGAAGAACTTTTATTCTATCTATTTCTTCCTTAGCTGTTTCTTTATTAAATATTTCAAGGTCAGCTAATCCTTCTCTAAACTTTGTAATACCAATTGGAACGGCTGCAACATTTTCGACTGAAGGACGTAACTTATAAAGATCCTCAACGGTTCTAACTAATTCCTCTCCATTATTTATTCCTGGCATAACAACGATTTGAGCGTTTACTGTTATACCTGCAGCAGCTAATTTTTGTAGTCTTTCATATACATTCCCTGCAAATCTGTTGTTAAGAATTTTCTTTCTTAATTCTGGATTTGTTGTATGAACTGATACATTTATAGGGCTTATTCTATATTTTATGATTCTATCAATATCTTCATCCTTCATATTTGTTAAAGTAACAAAGTTCCCTTGTAAGAATGAAAGTCTTGAATCATCATCTTTAAAATATAGAGTTTTTCTCATTCCTTTTGGTAATTGATCTATGAAGCAAAATATACACTTATTTGTACAACTCTTTGCTTTATCTAGAATGGCCTCTTCAAATTCCACTCCTAAATCTTCACCATAATCCTTTTCTATTTCAAACTCCCAAATTTCCTTATTTGGTTTTAATATCTCTACCTCAATATATTCGTCTGCTAATAAAAATCTATAATCAAGTATGTCTTCAACTTTAGTACCGTTTATGCTTAATAGTATATCTCCCTTTTCAAAGCCTAATTCCTCACCAATTCCACCTGGTAAGACTTCAGCAATTCTACTCTTCATATGCTTCACTCCTATTTTAGTACTATCTATGTTATATTACCTTAATTAAATAATGTAGTCAACTTAAATAACTTTATGCTTATATATTATGTTTTTACACTTTTAAACTACTTATTTTTTTATTTGATTATATTTTAAACCAGTGTTAATTTTTAGATAGAATTGTAACACCATCTTAATGGGCAGTTAGTATTGCATTATCTACGTAAGAATAATAGCGTTAAGTAAATTATTAACTACTTAATCTTACTTTAAACAATAGTAATACTTTAACGTTAAAAAGTAATCCTCAAAATATTTTTAGAGGATTACTTATTTTTAACTCTATCTATTAAGTATATTTTACTATACGTAATTAAAAGTATCTACCAAATTTAATTATCACACATAATATTTTCAACTTAAGATTTCATTTAAATTCTCATCTACTTAAATGCATTATATTTAAATATTCTAAAGCTTAAAAATTCTATATATTTATAGGAATTGTTATTACAAATTTAGTTCCTACTTCTAATTGGCTACTTACACTTATGTCTCCATCGAAAAGTCTTACTATGTGTTTAACTATGGCAAGACCAAGTCCAGTTCCACCACTTTCTCTACTTCTAGCCTTATCAACTCTATAAAACCTTTCAAATATTCTTGGAAGATCTTCTGCACTTATTCCAATACCATTATCCTCAATAACTAATACTAGATTCATATCATGAGTATAACTTTCAACTCTTACCATGCCACCTTTTTCAGTATACTTAATAGAGTTACTTACAAGGTTTAATAGCATTTGTTTAAATTTATCTTTATCTCCCATAAGAATACAATTACTATTTGTGTCTAAGAATACTTCAACGCCCTTTTTCTTTGCTTGATCATTTAACAAGAAATATACTTTTTCTATTTCTTTATCTACATTAAATTCTTCTAAAACAGTGATTCTCTTTTGTTCAATTTCATAAAGAGATAGTATATCCTCTAAAAGTCTTGCTAATCTATCAGACTCTTCATCTATTATACTTAAAAACTTATTTCTAGTTTCATCATCATCAACATATCTTAAGGTTTCTGCAAATCCCTTTATTGATGTAAGAGGAGTTTTAAGCTCATGAGATATATTAGCAACAAATTGACTTCTCATATTTTCAAGCTTCTTAATATCTGTAATGTCTTGAATAACCACAACTGTACCTATGATTTCAGGCTCATTTATTATACTTGCTCTTCTTATTTTTAAAATCTTAGGATCGTTATTATAGTTAACCTCAATTTCTATTTTTTCTTTTCCACCACAGAAAGCCTTTATTATTTTTTCATCTGTTATATAATCTAAAAGTTTATTTCCAACAATTTCTCCACTTATGCCAAATATTTTTTTAGCATAAGGATTTATCATTATAACATTCATATCTCTATCAAAGGCTATTACACCACTATCCATACTTTTTAGTATTGCTTCTAAACCATTTTGCTTATCCTTAAACTGTTCAATTGTTATTTCTAACTGTTCTGCCATGTGATTAAAACTTTTTCCTAGGCTCTGAATTTCATCGTCCTTGGAATTAATCTTAACTCTCTTATGAAAGTTACCACCAGCAATAGTAGCTGTTAGTTGTTCCAGTTCCTTTAAAGGATTTAGTATTATATTTGTTATTTTAACAGTTAACAATAATGCAATTACTAAAGCCAATACTACTCCTAATATTAAATACTTAGTATTAGTAGTATCTAAGATTTGGGCATTTTTAACTGCTATAGAGGTCCTTATTATAGAGCCATCTTTAAGCTTAAGTGCACTATAAATCATATTTTGATGTAAATCCTCACTATATCTAACACTATTTCCAGAGCCATCATTAATAGCACCTATTATTTCCTCTCTTTGAAGGTAGCTCTCATTTTCACCACTTAATTTTTTATGGGTATCAAAAATAACATTTCCCTCTTTGCTAATATAAGTTATCCTTATATTTTTCATATCACTGCTTGATTCTAGTCTTGCTAATTCATCTTTTATATTACCTTGATCATTTTCTAACAATAAAGCTATAACCTTGTTATACTCATTTAAAACACTTTTTGATTCCTCTAAATATTTGTGATTAGATATAACTAAATATATAGAAGTCATTATTGCTAAGAAAAAGGTTATTATTAATGTTGTAAAAATAATAATTCTTTTTTTCATTGACTATCCATCCTCAATTTATAAAATATACTAGTTTATTGAGCTAAAACATATCCTAAGAAATAAATACCGTTGAGAATAATCTTCCTGCCATCTCTTGTTTTTGTCTATAACTATGCATTTCTATTTCCTCTTCACAATAAGTGCATACTCCAACAGAAATAATGTTTTCTTCTTTAACAATTCCCTCAAGCTGAATTTTCACACACCTTTCAAGATTCAACATTCTACCATTACACACTTCTTTTCCAAAAACATCTCTAAATTTATCTGCTAACTCTTTACTAACCTCATAACAACATTCTCTTACATGAGGTCCTATTATTACTTTAATATTTTCGCAACCATATTTTTCTTTCATATATTCACAGGTATTTCTAACGATTTTATTATATGTGCCTTTCCAGCCGCTATGGATAGCAGCAATAACTTCTTTCTCCTTATCATAAGCTATAACTGGAACACAGTCTGCAGTAAATACTCCAATTAAGGTATTCTTATCCTTTGTAACTATGGCATCACAGTCCCTATCTCCTTTAAAACTTTCTCCTGTTGCATCTATAAAATCATGACTATGTGTTTGATTAACATAGACAACCTTATCAAGAGAAAATATCTCTTTTAAAGCTTCTAAATTCCTTTTTCCATCTTCATCTTCTTTTTTATAATTAACATTGTTATAAGCTGTTGAAAATCTTACTTTTATATTTCCATCATTAAATGAAATAAACTCTTTATCTTCTATAATTTCTCTCTTCATATTCTCACCTCAAAATCATAAATTTAACGTACTTTTGAAAGATTTACTTATTTTATCATATTACCATACTTTCATACTTTATTAAATTAAATTCCGGTTAAATCTCATTCACAATAAAAACTGAATTTTTAAAAACCATAAAAAAGCTATCTTAAAGAAAATACTTTAAGATAGCTCCTAATTATTTCATTAAATTTTTTATTTCTTCCATAAAAGTATTAATATCCTTAAATTGTCTATATACAGAGGCAAATCTTACATATGAAACCTCATCTATAGCTTTAAGTCTTTCCATTACCATTTCACCTATGTAATCAGACTTTATTTCTACCATCATTTTATTACTTATGTTTCGCTCAATATCAGCAGCTATTTCTTCAACCTGAGCTCTAGATACGGGTCTTTTTTGGCATGCCTTAATCAGTCCGCTTATTATCTTCTCTTTATTGAAACTTTCTCTGCTTAAATCTTTTTTTACAACAAGTATTGGTATATCTTCTACTTTTTCATAAGTTGTGTATCTCTTAGAACACTTCAAACATTCTCTTCTTCTTCTAATTGCATTGTAGTCTTCTGCAGATCTAGAATCCACAACTTTACTTTCCTCATAAGAACAGTAAGGACATCTCATTTTAAATTCCACGCCTTTCTCTAAGTTGTAATATCATTATACCCTCTTTTTTTCCTAATTTCTATATATATTTTTCAACATCTAGTATATTTTTCCCTTTTGAATCTATTAGTATAACATCTTCTCCAATCTTATATACATCAGACCAATCTATTTCTATGTCCTCTGACTTACCAAAAAAGGATGTTTTTTCTCCAGGCATTATGATAGATAATATTCTATTATCATCACAATCTATCTTAACATCGCATATTAGTCCTAATTTTTTCCCCTCATTTATATCTATGACCTCCATAGACCTTAAGTTATTTAAAGAAAATAAATTTTCTTCCATATTCAACTCCTCCTTAAATATACAATTCTTATATTTAATTTATATGTTGTATTTTTATATTTATTAATTATAGGAAAAGAAAAATCCTAAATAACATAAATTTTTAAAATTCTAGTCATAAAAAAATAGAGCTCAAAAGAGCTCTATACATACTTCCTCATGTGCTTTAATGCTATTTTTTCCAACCTCGAAACTTGAGCTTGTGATATACCAATTTCATCTGCTACTTCCATTTGAGTTCTTCCATTAAAAAATCTCAAATTTAAAATTAACTTTTCTCTCTCATTTAATTTTTTCATAGCCTCTTTTATTGCTATATTTTCAAGCCAACTATCATCCTGGTTCTTTGAGTCACTTATTTGATCCATAACATATATTGCATCTCCACCATCATGGTAAATAGGTTCAAATAAAGAAACTGGATCCTGTATTGCATCTAAAGCAAACACAACATCTTCTCTAGGAATCTTAAGTTCTTTTGCTATTTGAGATACAGTAGGTTCCTTATTATTTTCGTTTACTAATTTATCTCTAACCAATAAAGCTCTGTAAGCTATATCTCTTAAAGACCTACTGACTCTTATAGTATTATTATCTCTTAAGTATCTTCTTATTTCTCCTATTATCATGGGTACAGCATAAGTTGAAAATTTAACATTTTGTGATAAATCAAAGTTATCTATAGATTTCATAAGTCCTATACAACCAACTTGAAATAAATCATCTACATTTTCACCTCTGTTATTAAACCTTTGGATTACACTAAGCACTAATCTCAGATTCCCCTTAATAAATTTCTCTCTAGCGCTATTGTCTCCATTTTGCATTTGTAGCAATAATTCTTTCATTTCTTTTTCTTTTAAAACTGGTAATTTTGCTGTATTGACTCCACATATCTCTACTTTATTTATCATCATAATTGAAATCAACCCCTTCGAAGTAATTCCCTTCCGCATTTTAATTATTACCTGTAGAGGTTAATTTTATACTCTTAAATCATTTTGTTAATTTCTTTCTTTAATCTTTTTATTATTTTCTTTTCTAGTCTTGAAATATATGACTGAGATATGCCTAGCATATCAGCTACTTCTTTTTGAGTTTTTTCTTTATATCCACATAATCCAAATCTTAATTCAACAATTTCTTTTTCTCTATTTGAAAGATTTTTCATAGCAGTAAATAGTAATTCTTTATCTACTTCATCCTCTATCAAATTGTAAACAATATCATCATCTGTACCAAGTATATCTGATAATAAAAGTTCATTTCCATCCCAATCTATATTTAGAGGTTCATAAAATGATATCTCTGCCTTAACTTTACTATTTCTTCTTAAATACATAAGAATTTCATTTTCTATACATCTTGATGCATAGGTTGCAAGCTTTATTTTTTTCTCAGGATTAAAAGTATTTACTGCTTTTATAAGTCCAATAGTTCCTACTGAAATTAAATCTTCTACGCCAACTCCAGTATTTTCAAATTTTCTAGCTATATAAACAACTAATCTCAAATTCCTTTCAATAAGTATGCTCCTAATAGCTTCATCATTTTCCCCTAATTTGTTAACTAGCTCTTCTTCCTCTTCCTTACTAAGTGGTGCTGGAAGAACATCATTTCCTCCAACATAGTAAATTGGTTCAACCATAATATCTAATTTAGTAAATAACTTATTAAGTAAAAGTCTTATATTTAACATAACCTAATCACCCCTATATAATTCCTCTGGACAATAAAGCCTCATATTCTCCTTCTTTACTCAGTTTGTTATCACAAAAACATAAGATTACATCTCTTGTCATTGTTTCCCCATTAACATTACAAAGCTTTATATTGTCAATTTTAATCCCTTTCATATATCCTGAATTTCCATCAACCACCTTATACGGTATCTTAAATTGATCTTTTTCCTTAATGTTTATTCTTTGAAATTTCTCTTTTTCTGCTATTATTACAGGCAGTGCTGTTGCAGGTTCTACAAGTCCATTTCCTGTATCTAAAAAGGCCTTAAGACTTATAACCTCCGAATCAATGCAAACATCTAAATCATATATAAAGTTATTAATCATAGCTCTATTTTTAAAATGATTCATAACTCCACTAACAAGTATATAACTTATAATTAAAGAGAATATCATTCCCTTTGTTGAATAATTATTTATAGTAAAGGATTCTGGAAAACTATATTGATTTTCAACTAAAGCAAGCATGAAACAAATTCCACAAAAAGCAAAAGTTATTACTAAAAAAGTTATATACATCTTACCAATTGTCTTAATATTTCTTTTTTCCAAAATTATGGAAACCATACCTAAAGAAAAAAGCAGTTTAAAAGGTAATGATATCAGTATGTTTAAATCCGGAATGAACACCAGTAAAGTGTATATTGCACCTAAAAAAGCTGCTAGCAATATTCTCTTGTAAATTATCCTTTCTTTTAAGGTCTGTAAAGTTAGATAAAGTAGAAAAAAATTAATTAAAAAATTTTCTAATATGACAATGTCAACATATACAGTCATAAATCAACTCACTCCCTATTTATAATTATAAAGCTTCTTGTTCTAAAATTTTGTCATTATATATTATATATGCATATTTTCTATCTTCTTTTTTCTTCATTTTTCTACATATTTTTACTTTATATAAGTTTTTTAACTTTATAATTCTTTTTTATTTGTCTAATTTTGTTTTGAAAATGTATTCATTCAATATAAATTCATAATTTATTAAATCTTAAATCATAATATTCAATAATATTTTCAATATCCTATTTTTTCAATTACCAATATATTGTAAATAAAGAAATAATCTTTTAATTTTTCATAACTTTTATTATAATTTTTATAATCTAAATTAATAAATCACTCTATTTTAAACTAATGTTGATTTTTAGGATGATAGTACTACTTTTCCAAATTAAGCTAGGTCTGAAAAGCTAGTTAAAAATCGACATTCATCTAAAACAGAGCTAATATAAAAAGTAAAAGCACTTATAGTAATCTATACTATAAGTGCTTTTATGATTTAAAAGATTATCTTCTGCCTCTTCTTAAGAACATAGGTATTTCTAAATCATCATTATATCTCTTTTCTGGTTCTGAAGTAGATGCAACTTCTTGCTCAGCTATTGTTTCTTCTACTTTTTCAGTTACAACCTCTCTCTGAACTTGTGGCTCTCTACCAACTGTTCCTTGAGATCCTATGCCACCTACTCTTTGACGCTCTTTTTCAAATCCAGTAGCTATAACTGTTATTCTTATTTCATCTTTTAAGTTTTCATCAATAACAGTACCAAATATTATGTTAGCATCTGGGTCAGCAGCTTCTTGAACTATTTCAGCAGCTTCATTTATTTCTAATAATCCTAATTCAGAGTCACCTGTTACGTTTAATAAAACCCCAGTAGCTCCAACTATTGATGTTTCTAATAATGGAGATGATATTGCTTCTCTAGCAGCATCTTGTGCTCTACTTTCTCCTTTACCATATCCAACACCCATGTGAGCTAATCCTTTATCTAACATAACAGCTCTAACGTCTGCAAAGTCTAAGTTTATTAATCCAGGATTAGTTATAAGGTCTGATATACCTTGTACACCTTGTCTTAAAACATCATCAGCTTTTTTGAATGATTCTAATAAAGTTGTTTTCTTATCAACCATTGATAAAAGTCTTTCATTAGGTATTGTAACTAATGTATCAACTTTTTCTTTTAAATTTGCTATACCCATTTCAGCATGAGTCATTCTTCTTCTACCTTCAAATGGGAATGGCTTAGTAACTATACCAACTGTTAATATCCCCATTGACTTAGCTATCTCAGCAACTACTGGTGCAGCACCTGTACCAGTACCACCGCCCATACCAGCAGTTATGAATACCATATCGGCTCCTGTTATAGCTTCTGTTATTTCATCTCTGCTCTCTTCAGCAGCTTTTTTACCTATTTCAGGGTTAGCACCTGCGCCTAGTCCTTTTGTAAGCTTATCACCTATTTGAATTTTATTTTGGGCATGAGACAATGTTAAAGCTTGTTTATCTGTATTTATAGCAATAAATTCAACGTCTCTTAAACCTTCTTGAATCATTCTATTAACAGCGTTTCCGCCTCCGCCTCCACATCCAATTACCTTAATATTAGTAAATGACTGTATATCTACATCAAAATCTAACAAACCAATTCCTCCTTTAAAAAAGCTCTTCTAAAAACGCCATTATTTTGGAAAGCCCTCTCTTCTTTACACTTTTATTTTCACTTTTATTTTCCTTATCAATGGTTACCTTCTTACCTGAAAGTAACTCTTCATCACATATTAATTTTAACCTATCATATACCTCTTTAACAATACTAATTGCATTAATTATTGAAGAATTGTCAAATAAAAATTGTTTTTTCGTAAAAATTCTTACGTCTTTATCAGATATATATTCCAATCTTTCCTTAATATGTTCATAATAACTGATACCGTCACCAGTTAATATTATCATATCTGTAGTGTTTAGAATTTCTTTTTCTACCAATTTGTTATTAATAATTTCTAACATTTCACTTAATCTTGCATCTATAATGTCATGAATTAAATAGGTATCTAATATATAATCATCAAAGGAAATATTATTATAATCCTTTCTAATACTATAATATTTTGAAGAATATTGCAATTTTAATCTTTCTGCCTCTTCTTCTGATATTGATAAACATATTGCTAAATCTTTACTTATGTTCCTTCCACCTAAAGGCACATAGTCTATATCCTTCAATATATTTCCTTTATAGCTATATATTTGAGTTTCTTCAGCACCAACATCAATAATCACAACATTAGAAGTTTCTGTTTTTTTATTCAAAAATATATTTTTAAATCCAAATCCCAATCCAATTGTCCCGGAAACTTCATAGCCCGCCTTTAGAACAATCTTATTTAGCATACTTACTTTTGACTTAGGTGCAACAATTAAATCCTCATCTATTTCTATTCTTTCTGTTTTCATTCCTATTGGATTCTCTACGAATCCAATTTCTTCTGTGTAAAATGAATTTATTACACTATCAGCTACACATTCCTCTTCAGGAAGATTTAATGTTCTTCCCTCTATATAAGCCTCTTCTAAGTTTTCTTTGAAAACTAATGAATCATCATTATCTGTATAGGAATATCCCTTGTTCTCCACTATTTTACACTCATTATTTTTTAATGTTAAGTAAACACCTTGAATATTATGTCCACTTTTTTCCCCTAGTTCTTTTAGACATTCTTTTACGGTCTCTATAACAGATTCTTCATCTATTATTTTACCCTTAGATACACCATGCACATCTTTTACTACAAAATCTAATAATTCAAATTCTCCACTTTCATTTTCACCAGATATAGCTGCACAGATATTTCTGTTTCCAATATCCAGTCCCACTATGTTTTTAGACATTTTTTCTATGTGTACCTCCCTATCTAAAAATTGTGATTAATATATATATTCTCTTAAATTCTTAAATTTCCTCTATATTTAATACATCAATAATCGACTTATAATTTCTCTATCTATTGCAGAATTTATCGCAGTTTCTTGTGTTATGACACCTTCTCTAAAAAGATTAGCTAATTCCATATCCATTGTTCTCATTCCATACTTACTTCCTGTTTGTATAGATGACTCTATTTGATGTGTTTTTCCTTCTCTTATTAAATTTCTTATAGCTGGTGTAGCAACCATTATTTCTAAGGCTGCAGTTCTCTCACCATCAACTGTTTCTACCAACTGTTGTGATATAATTGTTTGTAAAACAGATGCTAATTGTATTTTTATTTGTTCTTGTTGATGTGGTGGGAAAACATCTACTATTCTGTCTATAGTCTTAGCTGCTCCTATTGTATGAAGAGTTGAAAATACTAAATGTCCAGTTTCAGCGGCTGTTATTGCTGTTGAAATAGTTTCTAAATCTCTCATTTCGCCAATTAAAATAACATCAGGATCTTCCCTTAAAGCTGCTTTCAACGCTCTTTCATAGCTTAAAGTATCTTTACCTATCTCTCTTTGATTTACAATAGATTTATTATGTTTATGTAGAAATTCTATTGGATCTTCTATAGTTATGATATGAGCCTCTCTATTATTGTTTATTTCATTTATTAGAGCTGCTAGCGTAGTACTCTTACCACTTCCTGTTGGTCCTGTAACAAGTACAAGTCCTCTTTTAAGTTTACATGCATCTTTTAAAACCTCAGGATATCCTAACTTTTCTAAACTTGGCATTTCTAAAGATATAACTCTTATAGCTAATGCTGTACTATTTCTCTGCTTATATATATTAACTCTAAATCTACCTTTACCATGTATTGAATATGATGTATCATACTCTCCAATAGCATCGTAATTTTCATAGGCATCCTGTAGTATTTCCTTAGCATATGCTTCAGTATCTTCAGGACGTAATATTTCATGTTCTAACCTTACTAATTTTCCATTAACCTTTATTATAGGAGAAATACCTACTGTTAAATGCAAGTCAGATGCTCCCTCTTTAACTGTCAATTCTAAAAGTTCTGTCAAACTTTGCATAATCTCCTCCTAAACTTAACTCTCAATAAATAATTTGTCCATTTCACAAAGAAATGAACAAATTATTCATAGAAGAATTTATCTTTTTTATTGTATAATAAATATTATAAACCATATGATATATCAATTCCATAATTTTATAAAACTTATTTTTTTTTATTCAGTTTCTTAAGTATCATTTAATATTTGAATTCTTTATTTAATTTTTTTAATGCTTTTTTTTCTATTCTAGATACATATGACCTTGATATACCAAGAATTCCTGCTATTTCTCTCTGTGTTTTTATATCACCATCTAATAGCCCATATCTCATCTGAAGTATTTCCTTTTCTCTAGAACTTAAAACATCAGACATTTTTTTATAAAGAGCCTTAACCTGTAATGAATTTTCAACTGTCTCTAAAACCGAATCTGCGTCGCTACTTAAAATATCTATAAGACATATTTCATTTCCTTCTTTATCTATTCCTATAGGATCTTGAAGAAATACTTCTCCCTTTGTCTTTTTATTATTTCTAAAAAGCATTAGTATTTCATTGTCTATACACTTTGCTGCATATGTTGCAAGCCGTATCCCTTTGCTAGTATCAAATGAATCTATAGCCTTTATTAATCCTATTGTTCCTATAGATATAAGATCGTCCATTTCTCTTGAATTTTGATAACTTGAAGAATACTTCTTAACTATATGTGCCACTAGCCTTAAATTTCGTTCAACCAGTATTCGTTTAGCCTCAACATCTCCATTTTTCAACCTTTCTAAGTACATTTTTTCATCCTTTTCATTCAAAGGTTTTGGAAAAGTAGAATTTCCTGTTACATATCCAGTTAAAAAGATTTTGCTACCAACTAATTCTAATAAGTATTGTAACATGAACATGCCGTTCCCCCTATTAATGCTTATTACTATAATATGAGTTGGTAGCTAAAATATTGCTAAAACTATTTATTTTTTTGTAAGTTCTAAAACTATATCTCTAAAAATAGGCCCTGCAGTATTACCTCCACCTGGCTTTCTATCCTCGTACACATTCTTTATATTTGGTACCATAACCCCTAGAGTATAATATTTTCCTTCATATTTAAAATATCCTAAAAACCATCCATGAAGTTCTTCTCCTAAGGCCTCTGCTGTTCCTGTTTTAGCTCCTACATCGACTCCCTCAATTTGAGTTACAATAGCAGTCCCATCTTCAACAGTAGAATTCATTACATTTTTTAAACTATTAGCTGTTTCTTTAGAAATTACATCCTTTCTAAGTTCAGTAAATTCTTTTATCATTTCACCCTTTTGATTTTCAAATCCTTTTAATATATATGGCTGTACATACTCTCCTTCATTAACAACTGGAGATATTATTCCAGCCATTTGAATTAAACTTGTTTGCATTGATTGACCAATAGAAAGGTTAGTTATACTAACATTCTCTGGTACAGCTCCTTTAGTTTCCATTCCTGTTTTTTCATCTAATCCTAAAACTGAAGAGAAAACACCTTGCTCTTTTGAAAAGTCTAAAAGCCCTTGTGTACCTATTTCAGCTCCTAGTTTAGAAAAAACATCGTTACAAGAAACCTCAAAGGCTTTTCTAACACTTATTGTTCCATGTATTTTTTCTTTTTTACAAACTAATCCATCACATCTTAGTTCATCTGAAAGATTAACTCCTTTTAACTCCATAGCTGCTTCTAAAGTTAGAATTTTAAATATGGATCCTGCCTCATATCCACTAATACTTCCAGAACCCAAAACAACATTAGGTGCTCCCTCGTTTTTTTGTGCTAAGGCTAATACTTCTCCACTAGCACTATCAATAAGAACGGCTCCAGCATTTTGAAATGTTTTATATTCTTCTTTTGCTAATACATCTCTAACTATTTTTTGCATTTCACTATCTAATGTTAATTTAACATTTAGATTACTCTCTGGTATATCATACTCTCCTTCTCCATATAGCCCGTCATGGTCTCTTTCAACAACAATTTTAGGATCTTTATTATTTTCTAATTCCTTCTTTATTATCATTTCTAGAGACTTTTCTCCCTTATCAATTTCCTTTGTCTCAACCTTTTTATTTTCATTTTCTACCAAAGCAAAACCTTTAGTAGAAGTTAACATATTCTCTATCTTCCAACTTTCATCTTTTTTCTTTTCTTGAGCCACATAAGTGTAAACTCCCTTTATATTTTTTAAACTATTTATTTTATCAAAATTATCTTTCGATACATCGTAGTATAATTTACCTCCATTGCTAGCTACAGCATCAAATGAAAAATCCTTGTCCTCTGATTTCATAATATAATTAAAAGCCATTATATTTTCTAAGTTTTGATTTAAATTATTCAATTTGAAAGCCATAGAATCTATAACTACCTTGTATTTAGTATCATACTCAAACATACTCTTTCCATTTCTATCTAAAAGAGAATAATTGTAGTCAGAAATTTGTTCATATTGTTTATGATTCCCTTTAAAATTCCCCGTTTCTCTTGTACTATATTTTTTTTGAACATAATAAATCCGCATATTAAGTAATATTAAGCATAAAAGTAGCAAAGAAACTAAACTTAATAATCTATTTTTAATTTGTTTTTTTCTTTTCCTATTAAACATAAAAATACCCCTCCTGGCTAAAATTCTAGCCAAGTTAGGGGTATTTTATTCAGCAATATCTTATTAGTTTTGTCTTATTATTTAAGTAAACTTTCTAAGATAAATATTCAACTAATAATATTATTCGTATTGTCCTAAAACCTCTTTTATTTTTGCAACAATAATATCTATAGCAACTTTGTTATGTCCACCTTCTGGTATTATTATGTCTGCAAATTTCTTTGTAGGTTCTGTAAATTGGTTATGCATAGGCTTAACTACATTTAAGTACTGATTTATAACAGACTCTATAGTTCTTCCTCTCTCGTTTATGTCTCTGACCATTCTTCTTATGATTCTAACATCGGCATCTGTATCAACGTAAATTTTTATATCTAGAAGCTCTCTTATTCTTGGATCTTCTAAGATTAATATTCCTTCTACAATAACAATTTCCTTTGGTTCAACTGTAGTTGTTTCTTCAACTCTGTTATGTATTGCAAAATCATAACTTGGTTTTTGTATAGAATGTCCATTTAGAAGTGATTCTAAATGAGAAACTAAAAGGTTGTTATCAAAAGCATGTGGATGATCGTAGTTAGTTTTAACTCTATCCTCCATTGTTAAATGACTTTGATCCTTATAGTATGAATCTTGCTCTATCATAGCAATACATTCTTCACCAAATTGTCTGTATATTTCCTTTGCTATTGTACTTTTACCTGAACCAGTACCACCTGTTATTCCTATAAAAATTGGTCTCTTCATTAGCTGTTTGCCTCCTTGCACTTAATTAACATATCATTTATCTTTACAGGCTTATCTATTTTAACCTTGAATATCATTTGAGCTCTGTTAGCAACATCTATTTTTTCATCTTTTTCATCTTTCATATCATTCATTTGGATTTCATAGTAGTCCCCAACTGGAGTTAAGACTTCTACTGTATCTCCTTCGAATAATCTGTTTCTTTGTTCTATAGTTGCAACTTGAGTTTCTTCGTTATAATCTCTAACAACTCCTACGATATCATAATCTCTTATATAAGATGATGATTCATAAACTTGCTCACCTGATTTTCCAAAATAAAATCCTGTGTGATATCTTCTGTGACTAACCTTTAATAGATTATCCATTAACTTTTGGTCAAATTCATATCCTTCTGGATCTTCCCAATACTTATCTAAAGCTTCTCTATAAGCTTTAACAATTGCTGCAACATAGTATGGGCTCTTCATTCTTCCCTCTATCTTGAATGAGTATATACCACTCTTAACAAGTTCTGGGATATATTCTATCATACATAAATCCTTTGAGTTCATTATGTATGTACCTTTATCATCTTCTATAACTTGGAAATACTCTCCTGGTCTTTTCTCTTCCATTAAGTAATACTTATATCTACATGCTTGAGAACAAGTTCCTCTATTTGAGTCTCTTCCTGTCATATAGTTAGATATTAGGCATCTACCTGAGTATGCCATACACATTGAACCGTGTACGAAAGCTTCTAAATCACATTCTTCTGGTAAGTTCGCATGTATCTTTTCAACTTCTTTGAAGCTAAGTTCTCTAGCTAAAACAATTCTCTTAACTCCTAAGTTGTGCCAAAACTTAGCTGACTTCCAGTTTACGTTGTTTGCTTGAGTACTTAAGTGTATTTCTAAGTCTGGTGCAACTTCCTTTGCAGTGATTATTATTGATGGATCTGAAACAATTATTGCATCTACATTTAAATTATCTAGGCCAATTATGTATTCTTCTAATCCTTCTAAATCATCGTTATGAGGGAATACGTTCATAGTAACATAAACTTTTCTTCCTCTATCATGAGCATACTTTACTCCCTCTGCTATTTGCTCGTTAGTAAAGTTATCAGCGAAAGCTCTTAAATTAAGCTTGCTTCCTCCAATATAAACTGCATCTGCTCCAAAATCTATTGCTGTTTTTAATTTTTCTAAGCTACCTGCTGGTGCTAATATTTCTGGTTTTCTCATGTTTGCTTACCTCCTCTTAGTTAACGCAATTCCATCTCCCATAGGAATAACAGTTGTTATTAGATTTTCATCCTTCGAGACTAAATCTAAATATGTTCTCATTCTTTTAACAATAGTTATTTTTCTTCTTTTCACTAAGTCATCAGAAGCAACCATTCCTCTAAATAATACATTATCTGCTATTATAATTCCGTTATCCTCTAAAAGTCTTAAACACTCTGGTAAAAAGTGATTGTAGTGTCCTTTACCTGCATCCATAAATATCATATCAAATTTTCCATCAAGACTTTCTAAAACTTCTAAGCAATCTCCCTGTAAAATATTGATTTTATCTTCTAAACCAAACTTTTTGATATTCTCTGTAGCATATTTTATCATATTATCATCTCTTTCGATTGTAGTAATATGACAATCTCCATTAGTAGCTTTATTCATAAGTATTGAAGAATATCCTATAGCTGTTCCAAGCTCTAAAATCTTCTTTGGCTTATTCATAGCTACCATAAATTCAAGAAATTTAGCACCTTCCTTTTGGATTATAGGTACCTTATTTTCTTTTGCAAAGTCTTCTAACTCTTTTAATTCATCATTTCTATCTGGAATAAGATCTCTAAGATACTTTTCCATATAGTCAAAGGTTACTCCACTCATTTGCTCCTCCAAATTTTAGTATCCAAACTCTTTCTTCTTATCTGAAAAATCTTCGTAACTATTAGTGAAATAGTGTTTATTGTTTGATGGATTTAATAAATAATATATGTAGTCTGTTTTAGCTGGTCTTATTGCAGCTAAAAGTGAAGGCTTTCCTGGGTTACATATTGGTCCAACTGGAAGTCCTTTAATTTTATATGTATTATATGGTGAATCTACCTTTAAATCCTTATAAAGCACTGTATCTTTATGCTCTCCTAAAGCATATAAGACCGTTGCATCAATTTGTAATGGCATTCCCTTTTCTAATCTATTGTATATAACAGATGCTATTTCAGGGCGCTCACTATCATCTCTAGCTTCTTTTTCAATCATAGACGCTATAGTTACATATTTCTCATACTGGTCATCTGGAATTGTAATGCCTAATTCACTCTGTATCTCACTCATTACTTGCTCAAACCTATTTAACATCATCTCAACAACTTGAGTTGGTGTCGTTCCTTTAGGAAATGTATATGTATCTGGAAATAAGAATCCTTCTAATTCATATTTTCTTTCCTTATCAGGTTTTATGAATGCTGGTAATGGATACTCTTTAACTGCCTTTATAAACTCTTCTTTAGTACATACTCCACTTTCTTCTAACTTATTAGCTATATCATCAACTGTATATCCTTCTGGAAAAGTTACCTTAGCTTCTGATACTTTTCCCTCAGTTAATACACTTATGAAATCTGGGAAGTTTATATCACTACTAACAGTATATGTTCCTGGTTTTATGCTTTCTTTTACATCATTAAACTTTATGTATATCTTAGAAAAGAATGAACTTCTAAGTATATTCTCATTGTTTAATCTTTGAAAAAGACCATGAAGCGACTCTCCATTCTCAACCTTAAATGTTATAGTTGATTTGTTAGACTCTAAAGGGTTATTTCTTATTGAGTTATATTTTACTATAAATACAGCTAAGTTAATCAAAAGTAAAATTAAAAATACGGCTATTAAGACCATACTCTTAGAGCTTTTTAGCTTTTTCACAGTAGTACCCCCTTATATTTAAAGATAAATGGCCGGGAAGCCATTTATCTAATTATAAATCTTTTTTTTGTAAAAACAAACTTGTTTTACTAAATTTTGTTTATATAAACAAAGTTATTTTCTCAAAATTTATCTACAAATTCGATTTAATTATTTTTTGCTTCTGTTTATTGCTCTCTTTCTCTCAGCACTATCTAGAATTCTCTTTCTCATTCTTACATTTACTGGAGTAACTTCAACTAACTCATCATTATTTATGAACTCTAAACATTGCTCTAGTGACATTTGTCTTACTGGAGTTAATTTTAAAGCATCGTCAGCTCCTGATGATCTTGTGTTAGTTAATTGTTTTTTCTTACATATATTAACATCTATATCTTCTGCTCTTGAACATTCTCCACAAACCATTCCAGCATAAACCTCTGTACCTGGTTCTATAAATAAAGTTCCTCTTTCTTGAGCATTGAATAATCCGTATGTAACTGCTTCTCCTGATTCAAATACTACGATTGATCCTCTACTTCTTCCTGGGATTTCTCCTTTGTATTTTTCAAATCCATCAAATACATGGTTCATTATTCCGTTACCCTTTGTATCTGTCATGAATTCATTTCTAAATCCTATAAGACCTCTTGCTGGTACTCTGAACTCTAATCTTGAGTATCCATTTACTGCTGAAGTCATATTTACCATCTCAGCTTTTCTTGGTCCTAATTTTTCCATAACAGGTCCCATAAATTCTTCTGGAACGTCTATAGTTAAGTGCTCCATTGGCTCAACCTTAACGCCATCTTCAATTTTAGTTATAACGTTTGGCTTAGAAACTTGGAATTCAAATCCTTCTCTTCTCATAGTTTCTATAAGTATTGAAAGGTGTAATTCTCCTCTACCACTTACTTCGAAACAGTCTGGAGTTATTTCATTTACTCTTAAACTTACGTTAGTTTCTAACTCTTTTAATAATCTGTCTCTTAAGTGTCTTGAAGTTACGAAATCTCCTTCTTTACCAGCGAAAGGTGAGTCATTAACCATGAAGTTCATGTTTAATGTAGGCTCGTCTATTTTAACAAATGGTAATCCTTCTGGATTTTGTGCATCTGTTATAGTTTCTCCAATATTTACATCAGATATACCACTTATTGCAACTATATCTCCTAATTGAGCTTCATCAACTTCTACTCTCTTTAATCCATCATGAGTGTAAAGACTTGATATCTTGAATTTAGTTACAGTTCCATCTTGTCTTACAACAGCCGCTTGTTGGTTTTTCTTAGCTGTTCCTCTAGTTATTTTACCGATAGCTATTTTACCAACATACTCACTTGAATCTAAAGTTGTAACTAGCATTTGTAAGCTATCTTCTATTGAACCCTTTGGTGCTTCAACTTTTTCAATTATAGTATCGAATAAGTCTTTCATGTTATCTTTTGGTTCATCTATATCAATTGTAGCTACTCCATCTCTAGCTGAAGCATAAACTATAGGGAAATCTAATTGCTCGTCATCTGCTCCAAGCTCTAAGAATAACTCGAAGATTTCATCTATAACTTCTTCTGGTCTAGCATCTGGCTTGTCGATTTTGTTTATAACAACTATTGGTTTTAATCCTAACTCAAGAGCTTTTCTTAAAACGAATTTTGTTTGAGGCATAGCCCCTTCATATGAATCTACTACAAGTAAAACACTTTCAACCATTTTAAGTACACGTTCAACCTCTCCACCGAAGTCAGCGTGTCCTGGAGTATCTATTATATTTATTTTAATTCCATTGTAGTGAACAGCAGTGTTCTTTGAAAGGATAGTAATTCCTCTTTCTTTTTCTAAGTCGTTTGAGTCCATTACTCTCTCTTCAACTTTTTCGTTTGTTCTAAAAACGTTACTTTGTCTTAATAATGCGTCAACTAAAGTTGTTTTACCATGGTCAACGTGGGCGATTATAGCTATATTTCTAATGTCATTTCTTGTGAATTCGTTACTCATTATATATTCCTCCAATTTTATGTGCATAAAAAATTGGATACTTTTAAAGTACCCAATTTTCTTTACCTTATTAGATTCTACTGTTAAGCTTCAAAAAAGTCAACATAACATTTTTACTTAAACAGTTACATTATACATTATCATCTAAATTTTTTTATATTTCCATTATTATTGGTAATATCATTGGTTTTCTTTTTGTTTTTTCATAAAGGAAACTTCTTAGTCCATCTCTTATGCTAGATTTCATAGTAGCCCAATCACAGATTCCTTTTTTCTCACATTCTCTTAAGACGTCTTTTACTATTTGCTTAGCTTCATCCATTAAATCTTCTGATTCTCTTACGTAAACAAAACCTCTTGATATAATATCTGGTCCTGCTACAACTGAAGCAGTTTCTTTAGAAATAGTAACGACTACTGTAAGTATTCCATCCTGTGAAAGATGCTTTCTATCTCTTAGAACTATATTTCCTACATCACCTACTCCAAGACCATCAACAAAGATTTGACCTGAAGTAACAGATCCATTCTTTTTGATTGAATCTCTAGTGATTTCTATAACATCTCCATTTTCACCTATCATGAAATTCTTTTCTGGTAATCCTACATCAACAGCAAGCTCTGCATGTTGTTTAAGATGTCTGTACTCACCATGAACTGGTATAAAGAATTTTGGCTTTGTAAGAGCTTGCATAAGCTTTAACTCTTCTTGACAAGCATGACCTGAAACATGGACATCAGCTAATTTTCCATATACTACCTCTGCGCCTTTTTTGAAAAGTTGATTTATAACCTTAGAAACTAACTTTTCATTTCCTGGTATAGGAGTAGCAGATATTATTACAGTATCACCTTCAATGATATTAACTTTTTTATGCTCTGAAGATGCCATTCTAGCTAAAGCTGACATTGGCTCTCCTTGACTTCCTGTAGTTATTATTGCAACTTGCTCATTTGGATATTTACTTATAGCATCTATGCTAACAAAAGAATCTTTATCTATTGTTAAATAGCCAAGTTCTATAGCAACCTGAACTATGTTCTCCATACTTCTTCCAGAAACAGCAATCTTTCTTCCTGTCATTTCAGCAGCTTCAACGATTTGTTGTATTCTGTGTATATTTGAAGCAAATGTTGCTATTATTATTCTTCCTTTTGCTCCCATAAATATTTTCTTAAGATTTTCTCCTACAGCTCTTTCTGACATTGTGTATCCTGGTCTCTCTACATTTGTAGAGTCAGCCATAAGTGCTAAAACACCTTTTCTTCCTAGCTCTGCAAATCTAGCAAAATCCATTACCTCTCCGTCAGTTGGAGTATAGTCTACTTTAAAGTCACCCGTATGAAGTACAACTCCTAATGGTGTGTGCACTGCTATAGCAACTGAGTCTGCTATACTATGATTAGTTTTTACAAATTCAACTGATGATGACTTTAATTTTATAATATCTCTTGGTTTAACTCTTATAAGTTCTGTTGTACTTAATAAACCATGTTCTTTTAATTTAGTTTCAACTATTCCTAAAGTAAGTTTTGTTCCGTAAACAGGTACATTTAAATTTTTTAACACATATGGTAAGGCACCAATGTGGTCCTCATGTCCATGAGTTAAAAATATTCCTCTAACCTTATCTGCATTCTTAACAAGATATGATATATCTGGAATAACTATATCAATACCAAACATATCTTCGTCTGGGAACTTAAGTCCACAGTCAACTACGATTATATCATCTTTAAACTCGATAACAGTTAGATTTTTACCTATCTCGTTCAAACCACCTAAAGGTATAATTTTAACCTTTAGTTTTTCACGTTTCATATTTTCCCTCCTCTTTTTTGTAGTGATACGCTTATGTATAAAAGAGGTTTCCTCATTTGAGAAAATTTCTCTATTCATTTTTACAATCCTTGCATATTCCGAAAAACTTTACTGTATGATCTAATATTTTAAAACCATATTTAGTTTCAATTTCTTCTTCTAATTCGTCTAATAAATCCGCCTCAACCTCAAAAACTTTTCCGCATTTATTACAAACTAAGTGATGGTGTCTATGTTCTTCATCATCATGAGCAAGCTCATATCTGCTACATCCATCTTCTAAATCTAATTTATAGATTACACCCATCTCTTCTAGAAGAATTATTGTTCTATAAACGGTAGCTAATCCAATCTCTGGACAGCTTTTTTTAACCTCGTCATAAATTTCCTCAGCTGTTAAGTGCTTACCCTCATTCTGTATTATAGTATCAACTATGGCTCTTCTTTGAGGAGTTAACTTATATCCTTTTTTCTTTAATTCTTCTTTTAAAGCATCAAAATCTACTGAAGCTATATTTGCCATATTAAAACCTCACTTTGCCGTTATTCTTCTTCTGCGAATAAAGTTGCATAAGCTTCTTCTATCATTTCAATTTCAAAATCATTCTCAACTGGAGCTAAAGTTTCTTCTCCATCTTCATCTTGAACAACTTGCATAGCTATAACTACATCCTCTTCACCTTCTGGTGATAATAAGAAATATTCTTTCTCCTCTATATCTAATTTAGTTACTACGTTGAATGTTGTTTCTATTCCTTCTTCATCAACTAAAACTATTGGTTGTAAATCGTTATTCATATTATTTCTCCTTTTTTACTTTGATATTCTGTCTAAGTATCCTTGTAATATATAAGTAGCCGCTATTTTGTCGACTATTTTTTTTCTCTTTGCTCTTGATAAATCCGCTTCTAACATCGCTCTATGGGCAGCAACAGTTGTAAGTCTTTCATCCCAAAACTCTATCTTACCATCAAAAGATTTTTGGATTTGTTCACATAAACCATTTACCATCTCTCCTGAAGGCCCTATTGTTCCATTCATGTTTTTGGGCATACCTGCAACTATAGTTTCTACTCCATATTCCTTGCATATTTTCATAACTGCCTCTACATCTTTAGTATAGCAATCTCTCTTTATAGTTGTTACACCTTGAGCAGTCCATCCAAGTGGATCACTTACAGCGACCCCTATAGTTTTACTTCCGATATCTAAACCTAAAATTCTCATTGAATCTCCTTATATAAACGAAAGAGTACCCTTTCGGGCACTCTTTGTTATTTTATCTCTAGATAAGATTTTATAACTTCTTCAAGTATTTCATCTCTTTCCAGTTTCCTTACTAAAGCTCTTGCCCCGTTGTAATTAGTGATGTAAGTAGGGTCACCTGAAATTAAGTATCCAACTAGCTGATTAACCGGGTTATAGCCTTTTTCCTTTAGTGAGTTGTATACATCAGTTATTATTGATTTAGTTAAATCTTCCTTATCTTTACTAAAATCAAACTGCATTGTGTGATCAAAATTGTTACTCATAACACGCTGCTTACTAGCAGCTCACCCCCTTACAGTAAATATATTTATTTTATATATCTACATATATTATTATCTTTTAAATTAGTTTTTATTCACGCTTTACTTTATAATCATTATAAACTATATTTACATAAAAGTACAACTATTTTACAAGTAATTCTACAACTTCTTTTGCTTTTTCTAATGCTTTAGCTATATTTTCTGGGTTTTTTCCACCAGCTTGAGCCATGTCAGGTCTTCCACCTCCACCGCCTCCTACAACTGATGCAACTTCTTTAATAACTTTTCCACAATGAACTCCATTAGCTAATGAGTTCTTAGTTGCCATAGCTACTAGATTTACTTTTCCATCATTATCACTTGCTAGAACAACTATTCCGTTATTTAATTTATTTCTAACCTTATCAGCTAAATCTCTTAATGAGTTTCCATCAACATCTTTAAGCTCTGCTGTAACTAATTCAACTCCATTTATTTCAACTTTGTTATTTAATATGTCGTCTTCAGCACCTTGAACTAATTTAGCTTTAAGTTCTGCTATCTCTTTATCTTTTTCTTTTAATTCATGAGATTGAGCTGCTATTCTCTTAGTAACATCTTTTTCATTACACTTAAGCATTGAAGCAGCTTCTTTAAGCATATTGTTCTTAAGTTCCATGAATTTTAAAGCACTTATTCCAGTAACAGCCTCTATTCTTCTTATACCAGCTGCAACTCCTGATTCTGAAACTATCTTAAATAATCCAATTTCTCCTGAGTTAGCTACGTGAGTTCCTCCACATAATTCTTTTGAGAAATCTCCAACAGAAACAACCCTTACCTTTTCAGCATACTTTTCATCAAAAAGACAAGTTGCTCCACTATTTCTAGCTTCATCTAATGACATTTCTTTTGTATCAACTACAGCTACAGTCATTATTTTCTCATTTACTAATAATTCAACTTTTTCTAATTCTTCCTCAGTTAAAGCTGCAAAGTGAGTAAAGTCAAATCTTAATCTTTCTTCATCAACGTATGAACCTGATTGGTTTACATGATCTCCTAGAACTTCTCTTAAAGCTTCATGTAACATATGAGTTGCAGTATGATTTTTACATACATTAGATCTTCTTGAAGCATCTACTGATAATTTAACTTCTTGGCCTTCTTTTAAGCTTCCTTCTACAACTTTAATGTAATGAACAAACTTTCCACCAACATTCTTCTTACAGTCAGTAACTATTGCCATTCCAGTTTCTGAAGTTATGTTACCTTTATCTCCAACTTGACCTCCCATTTCAGCGTAGAATGGAGTTTTCTCTGTTAATAAGAATCCTTCTTCTCCTTCTGAAAGTTCAGCTTTGAATTCTTCGTTGTTTCCTAAAACTATAACTTTTGAGTTAAGTTCTAAGTTAACATATCCATCAAACTCAGTAACTATTGAAGCATCAACCTTGTTTACTGGACTTTCTTCACTTCCCATGTAGCTGCTTTCGCCTCTAGCATTTCTAGCTCTTTCTCTTTGCTCTTTCATTTCTTTATTAAAGTTTTCTATATCTAACTCTAATCCTTTTTCTTCTAAGATCTCTTGAGTAAGTTCTAGAGGGAATCCATAAGTATCGTATAATTTGAAAGCTTTAGCTCCTGATAAAACTTTCTCATTTTTTTCTTCCATTTCTGAAATATAACTCATAAGTATATCCATACCTGAGTCTATTGTTTCATTAAATCTTTCTTCTTCTAACTTGATTATCTTCTTAATGTAATCAGCTTTTTCTTTAAGCTCTGGGTAAGCTTCTCCATAGTTTTCAACTACTGCATCAACCATTTCATTTAAGAATATTCCTTTAACCCCTAAAAGTCTACCATGTCTAGCAGCTCTTCTAAGAAGTCTTCTTAAAACATATCCTCTTCCTTCGTTTGATGGTTGAACTCCATCACATATTAAGAAAGTAACACTCTTACCGTGATCAGTTATAATTCTTAATGATACATCAGTGTTTTTATCTTCTCCATATTTAGCATTTGTTAATTCACATGCTTTGTTTAATATATTTTTAACTGTATCTATTTCAAAGATGTTATCAACACCTTGCATTATTGTAGCTATTCTCTCAAGACCCATTCCTGTATCTATGTTCTTTTGAGCTAACTCATTATAGTTTCCTTCTTCATCTTTATCAAATTGAGTGAAAACTAAGTTCCAGAATTCAACTATTCTATCAGCATCTGATGCTTCTAAGAACTCTTCAACAGTCTCAACTTTTCCTTCTCCTCTATCGAAGTGGATTTCTGTACATGGACCACATGGACCTACTCCGATTTCCCAGAAGTTATCATCTTTTCCTAATCTGAATATTCTACTTGGATCTACATCTGTTTTACTAGTCCAAATATCATAAGCTTCATCATCATTTAAGTATATTGTTACATATAACTTATCTTTAGGAATTCCTAAAGTTTCTGTTATGAACTCCCAAGCCCAAGGAATTATTTCTCCTTTAAAGTAATCTCCAAATGAGAAGTTTCCTAACATTTCAAAGAATGTACCATGTCTTGAAGTCTTACCAACATTCTCTATATCACCAGTTCTTATACACTTTTGACAAGTTGTTATTCTTCTCTTTGGTGGTTCCTCTAAACCTGTGAAGTAAGGCTTTAAAGGTGCCATACCAGCGTTTATTAATAATAAACTCTTATCGTTTTTAGGTACTAGTGGAAATGATTGTAATCTTAAATGATCTTTGCTTTCAAAAAAGCTTAAGTACTTTTCTCTTAATTCATTTGCTCCCATGAATTTCATAATTCTTTACCTCCAAATTTTATGTATTTATCCTTTTGCTTCAATCTTTAATCTCTCTTTTTTTTTTAACAGAATAAAAATTCACTCAGCTCTCAGATAATTTTTTTATTTTATCATTAGTTTTACACACAAAAAAAGAACATAAAAACAAACACCCCTAAAACTCAAGGGACGAAAGCCTATGCTCCGCGGTACCACCCTAATTATGTAAAACTACATCACTCTAAAAAATATAGCTCAAAGATAGCTTCAACACCTCTTTTAAGAAGTTCTCACCACCCACTTCCTCTCTGGATAAAAGATAAATGCCTACTCATTCTCGTCAACGCTTTTTATTTAGTTATTATAGGCAAATTATAAGAAAAATTTCTTCACATGTCAATATAATTGCCAATTGTATGTATGTCTATTTCATTAAAATTCCTTTATATTATATGGTAAACTTAAATATTTCACATAAATACTAAAGTTCTCTTTTGGCTCTGTTTTAGGTGAATGTTGATTTTTAGCTAGTCCTTCAGATCTAACTTAATTTCGCAAAGTATTGCTATCATCTACTCCAGAATAATAGCTAAAGGTTAAGTGAAAGTCCAAATTTTCAATTTGGCGTCTTGAACTTATGCAATCGAATATAGTGAGATTGTATTCCTTTTTGATTGTGCTCAAACAGAAAAAGCTTCTTAACGCTATTATTCTTACGTATATAAAATGAGACTTAATTCAGAGAGAGTTTATGCGAACTCTGAATTTTAGTCGAATTTATCTAGAGCGTAGGAACTCTTGATGACAGCTTGAATAAGCTGGAATCTTAGAGTTACTAGCTATAGGAGATGCAATACTAGATGCTCATTAAGATGGTCTTACAGTTCTATCTAAAAATCAACACTAGTTTAAAACATAGTCTTTTATAAGAACATATAATAATCCCAATCTTCATATATCACCTTAATTATAACTGCTATAGGGACTATAAATACCATGCCCATAAGCCCTCCTATTTGTTCTCCAATTAAAAGCAATATTATGATTAATATTGGATGCATATCTATACTCTCTGCTGTAATTTTAGGTGCTATTAAATTCCCTTCTATTTGTTGAATTATTAGGAAAGTTAATATAACCCATAAAACTTTACTTGGCCCTTCCACTAGTGCCACAACAATCGCTGGAATTGCTCCTAAAATAGCCCCAAAGTAAGGTACTATATTTAATAAGGCATTTAAGAATGCCAATAGTAATGGGAACTTTAAACCTAATATAAGCATCCCTATAAAAGTCATAACTCCAACTAACAAACTTAAAAGTAATTGACCTAAAATATATTTACCTAAAACCCTATCTATGTCTCTTCCAAGATTTTTTAATAAGGCTCTTTTGTTCATAGGGCAAAAATATAGGAATTTATTAGAAAGCAACTCTCCATAAGCTAAAAAATAGTAAGCTAAAACTGGTATTACAGCAAAAGCTAAAATATTTTCAGAGAATCCAATTAAATTATTTATAATATTATTAGCAAAGTTAGCTATAAATATATTCAATTTTTCTGTAGCTTGAGCCTCAACAACATTAAAAACTCCTAAATCCATAAACTTCATCTTCATTGCTAAGTCATTTATAAAAGTTTCAATACTATTTATAAGCCCATCAAAGCTTTCCCCTTCTTTAAACATACTTGGAATTAGAGCCATGAAAAAGAATAATATTAGAAGAATTATTCCTACTACCACAACCATAGCTAAAAAGTTCTTATTAAGTTTTGTTTTTTCATACAGAACCCTATATAAAGGTTTTAGAATATATGCAAAAACCCCTGATGCTATTATTATAAGAACAGTATTTCTAAAAGCTTCAAATCTATAGAAAAGAAATATAAATAAAGCTGCTATCAATATAATGATTATATTTCTAGTTAATTTTCTTTTATTTTTTAAAGCCTCAAACATTCTAATTCCTTCTTTCACTTAATATCAAAATAACATAAGACAAAGAATAATCCTTTCTCTTCTATAAACTGATTAAATAATTATTTAGTCTTTATAACATTTGGTAGGAAGCATTCTCATATTTATATTCTTGTTACCCAAAAACAAAATATTCTCCTCTCCCAAAATAGTCTCTTTTAGTTGAACAACTCTTTTTCCATTCTTAAACTTATCAAAGATTCCTCCAACCACAATTAATCCTCTTATATAAAAATCATAGTCTATTAAAATATCCTCTAATATACCAATCATATGTCCATCCTTATTTATGAGATCAAAATTTTTTATTTCACTAAATTTTAATCCTTTGTGTATATGTACTCCTTGAACCATAATAGTCTCACTTAGGGAAATTACATTAGTTAAATCCACATAATCCCTCTTTGAAAATAATTTTTTTGTTACTATGAACCCCATAATTCTCCCATTGAAATAATCCATAGCAAGATCACATACCACTCCAACCTTTTTCCCATTAGAATCAAAAACCTTAAGGCCAATTAAATCTCTTACTCTATACATCCTAAAAGTCATCCCTTCCTAATTCAAGCAAAGTCATTAGTAATATATTTAGTATTATCTATATCTTTCCAAAAAATACGTAGTTTTAATCTTATTTTTAAATTATTTCCATATTGCTTGTAATTTTATAATTAAATTAAACTTAATTATTGCTTTGCTTATTTTAAGCCCAAATTTGTTTATCAATTACAAAATAAAAGACCATTAGTTATGAATTAAACATAAAACTAATAGCCTCAATGTTAAAAATCTTAAAAATTTAATAGACAAAATTAATATAAAACCTAAAATAAAAAGCCCCCTTGCGGGAGCTTTTTTATTAAAGTAGGCTTTCGATTATTCCTCCACCTACAACTAAATCATCTTTATAGAAAACAACAGATTGACCTTTAGTTATGGCTCTTTGTTTATCTTCAAAAGAAACCTTAACTCTTCCATTTTCCATAGGACTTATAGTAGCCTTAGCTGGTTTAGCTGAATATCTAATTTTAGCTTCAACTTCCATTGGCCCTTCAAGCTTATCTATAGATATGAAGTTTACATCTTTACAAACTAAATCAGTTTTAAAGATATCTTCTTCTGGTCCAACTACAACAGTGTTAGTTACAGGGTTTATATCTGTAACGAATACTGGTCTTCCAAGAGCTAATCCTAAGCCTTTTCTTTGACCTATTGTGTAGTAAACTATTCCTTTATGTTTTCCTAAAACATTTCCTTGCTTATCAACAAAGTTTCCTGGTCTAACTTTGTTTGGAGCAGCTTCACATATGTATCTTCCATGATTATTATCTGGAATAAAGCATATTTCCTCACTGTCCTTCTTATTATGAACATCTAAACCAATTTCTTTAGCTATTTCTCTAATCTTATCCTTAGTGTACTCTCCACAAGGCATTAAAGTATGCTCTAATTGTTCTTGACTTAAGTTATATAAAGCATATGTTTGGTCTTTTCTGTCATCCTTTGATCTTATAAGCTGGAATCTTCCATCTCTTTCTTCAATTTTAGCATAGTGACCTGTAGCAACATAGTCTGCTCCTATACCTTTAGCTTTTTGTAAAAGCTCATCGAATTTAAGATATTTATTACATGCAATACATGGGTTTGGAGTTCTTCCTTGTATGTACTCATCTACAAAGTAATCTATTACGTTTCTTTTAAAACTATCTCTAAAGTTTAAAACGTAAAAAGGAATTCCTATTTTTTGAGCAACTCTTCTTGCATCATCAACGGCTGAAAGAGAACAACATCCGCCTTCTCTCTCTTCATATTCCTTATCCTCTTGCCATATTTGCATTGTAACACCAATTACATCGTATCCCTGTTCTTTTAAAAGGTAAGCAGCAACGGAGCTATCAACTCCGCCGCTCATACCTATAACAACCTTTTTCTTTGTCACAAAATCACCACTTTAATTATTATTCTTAGCCGTGAACATGCTCATGTATGTCATGTGAATGTTCTTTCATATCCCAAGGTTCTAAACCTTGACTTTTTCTATAGTCGTTTATAGCTTTGTGTATAGCTTCTTCTGCTAATACTGAGCAGTGCATTTTTACTGGTGGAAGACCATCTAAAGCTTCAGCAACAGCTTTATTTGATAATTCCCAAGCTTCTTCTACAGTTTTTCCTTTTATAAGCTCTGTAGCCATACTTGATGAAGCTATAGCAGATCCGCATCCATAAGTTTCGAATTTAACATCTTCTATGATGTTGTTTTCTATTTTAAGATATATTCTCATTATATCTCCACATTTAGCGTTACCAACTTCTCCGATTCCGTTAGCATCTTTTATTTCTCCTACATTTCTTGGATTTCTGAAATGATCCATAACTTTTTCACTATATATCATAATTAATTCTCTCCTTCTACTTCTCTTAAATGGTTTTTCCATAATGGTGACATACTTCTTAATCTTGCGATTATTGGTGGTACTTTTTCTAATACGTAATCTACGTCTTCTTCAGTTGTACCTTCACCTAAACTTAATCTTAATGATCCATGTGCTATTTCATGAGGAAGTCCTATTGCTAATAACACGTGTGATGGATCTAATGATCCTGATGTACAAGCACTTCCGCTTGAACCACAGATTCCTTCAAAGTCTAATGAAAGAAGTATTCCTTCACCTTCTATAAACTCAAAGCATACATTTACGTTACCTGGTAATCTCTTGCTACCATCTTTTGGTCCGTTTAATCTTGTAAATGGTACTTCTAATAATCCTTCTATTAATCTATCTCTTAACTTAGAAACTTTAGCTATATGCTCATCTAAGTTTTGTCCAGCGATTTCCATAGCTTTTCCTAATCCAACTATTGCAGGGATGTTTTCAGTTCCAGCTCTTCTAGCTCTCTCTTGACCACCACCATGGATTAAGTTATCTATTCTTATACCTTTTCTTATATATAAAGCTCCGATTCCTTTTGGTCCGTAAACTTTATGTCCAGCTAATGAAAGTAAGTCAATGTTCATATCTTTAACATCAATCTTAACATTTCCTACAGCTTGAACTGCATCTGTATGGAATATTACTTTTCTTTCTCTACAGATTTTACCTATTTCCTTAACTGGCTCTATAGTTCCTATTTCATTGTTTGCAAACATTACAGAAACTAAGATAGTTTTATCAGTAATAGCATTTTTTAATTCTTCTAAATCAACGAATCCTTCTTCATTTACATCTAAGTAAGTTACTTCGAATCCTTGTTTTTCTAACCATTGACAAGTATGTAATACAGCGTGGTGCTCTATTTTTGTAGTTATTATATGATTTCCTTTGTTCTTATGAGCAAAAGCTATTCCTTTTATTGCCCAGTTATCTGCTTCTGATCCGCCACCAGTAAAGTAGATTTCATTTGTATCTGCATTTAAAACTTTAGCTACTCTTTCTCTAGCAGTATCTACAGCCATTCTTGATTCTCTTGAAACTCCGTAAAATGCTGATGGATTTCCAAATTTATTTGTGAAGTATGGTAACATTTCCTCTAATACTTCTGGTTTAACATATGTAGTTGCTGAGTAGTCCATATAAACAACTCTATTATTCATCTTCTTCACTCCTACTAACAATTTTTAAAGCTTCACTTTTTTCTTTCATAGCTTTATAATCTTCTACTATATCTTTAAGAGTTACTGAATTAGTAACTTCATCTATACTTGTTTTTATTTTTTTCCATAAAAGTCTAGTTGCGCAACAATCAACATTACTACAAACTACATCTTCTAAGCATTCAGATATTTCTATTGGTCCTTCTAAAACTTCCATAATATCTGCAACAGTTATTTCTTCAGGTAGTCTATTTAAAATATACCCTCCTTGAGCTCCTCTAATACTTTTTATAAGCTTAGCTTTTCTTAGAGAACTAAATAATTGCTCCAGATAATATTCAGATATATTTTGTCTTTGTGATATTGATTTTATTGACACAGGTGATCCACCATAATTTATAGCTAAATCAACCATGGCTTTTACACCATATCTTCCTTTGGTAGATAATTTCATCTAATCACCTCTAAATCTGACTAATTCGATGTACTTTATGTGATTATAATATCAAAACCGAGTAAATTTGTCAACAATAAAATTCACCTATTCTTCACTAAAAAAAGTAAATATTTTTAAGAAAATTTATCCAGTTTATTCCTTGTAATCACAACATTAAAGGAGTTTTTACTAAATTATAAAAAGTAAAGCTTTTAAGTCTTGTACATTTATAAAAAAGACTCAAATTCAATACTTTTTTTTCATGATAAAATTTAAACTCCTTTTAAAATTAAGCTATATTTTAAACTAATATTGATTTTTATTAAGTTAGGCCTGAAGAGCTAGCTAAAAATCAACATTTACCTAAAACGAAGCCTAAAACTAACTTTATTTATTCTTAATATTTTTCCAATAAGCCTTTATACTTCCCTCGTATTTATTCTCCTTAGGCTTATAATATTCTTTTCCCTTCATATTTTCAGGCATGTACTCCTGTGCTACGTAACTATTTGGATAGTTATGTGGATATAGATAACCACCTACCCCTAAGTTGCTTGCTCCACTATAATGAGCATCCTTTAAGTGTTTTGGCACATCACCTGCATTGACTCTCTCTAAATCACTTAATGCACTATCTATTGCAATATAGGCACTATTTGATTTAGGAAGAGTAGCTAAGTATATTACAAGTTCTGATAATATTATTCTTGCCTCAGGTAATCCTATCTTTAGGCAAAGATCTATTCCACTATTTACAACCTGAAGCGCATTAGGGTGAGCAAGTCCTACATCTTCAGCTGCAATAACCCCTAACCTTCTGACTATGCTATCCATATTTCCGCCTTTAATAAGCCTTGCTAAATAATGAACCGCTGCATCAGGGTCACTTCCTCTTATACTTTTTTGAAGTGCACTTAGTAAATTATAATAATCATCTCCAGATGCATCAGATTTTAAATTAGACTGTCCTAGTTCTTCTATATAGTCCTTAGTCAATACAATATTATCTTTATCCTGAGATTTAATACCTAACTCTAATACTGTATAAGCTTTTCTAACATCTCCTTGAGCTATTTCTCCAATATATCTTAAGACATCCTCCTCAATAGAAATATTATATCCTTCCTTCTCTAGCTTGCTAACAGCTCTTTCCAAGGCAATTATTATATCCTCTGTACTTACAGGCTCAAAAGCAAATATAGTACTTCTACTTAATATGGCCTTATGAATTGCAAAGTATGGATTCTCCGTAGTACTAGCTATTAAGATAACCCTTCCATCTTCTATAAATTCAAGAAGAGCCTGTTGTTGCTTTTTATTAAAATGTTGAAGCTCATCTATATAAAGTATTATTCCTTTAAAATTTAATAAGTTATCTATATCCGAAGTAATACTTTGTATTTCTTTTATTGAAGATGTAGTAGCATTTATTTTATAAAATTTTTTATCTGTATAATTTGAAATTATGTTAGCTAAAGTGGTTTTTCCAACTCCAGGCGGACCATAAAAAATACAGTTCATTATATTTTTATTTTTTATAAGCTTATTTAAGGGAGTTACTTCTCCAATAATATGCCTTTGGCCAACCATATCTTCCAAACTTTTAGGTCGCATAATATCTGCTAAAGGTCTCAAATTTGATAACTTACCTCCTTTCTTAACTTTACTTAATAATATATTTTCAAGTTTACCTAAGATAATAAACTATTCATATATTAAGACTAAGACTATGTTTTAGAATATTTTAGATAAAACTGTAATACCCTCTTAATGAGCAATTAAAGTCTCATTTTATCTATGAAAGAACACTGGAATTAATAGACCTTTTCTGTTTTTTAGGAATATAATGTCACTAAGTTCGATTTCATAAGTTCAAGATATCAAATTGAAAATTTGGAATTTCACTTAAAATACAGTTTTGTTTCTTCCTGTTATTTTAGCATTATAAAGTTTATTATCAGCATGTTTTATTATATCAGATATATCTTCTTTTTTGGAAATTTCAAACACTCCAAAGCTAGCTGTTAAACTTATTTTTATATCATCATATATAAACTTTTTATTTTCAACTATTTTTCTAAGCTTTTCAGCTACAAGAACTCCATTTTTTTCATCAGTATTATTTAAAACAATTAAAAACTCTTCGCCTCCATATCTTCCAATCCAATCACTACTTATTCTAATATTTTCATTTAAAATAGCAGCAAAATCTTTTAATATTTTATCTCCAATCAAATGCCCATATGTATCATTTATATTTTTAAAGCAGTCTATATCTGCCATTATTATAGTTGTAGGAATATCTCTATTTAAATTTATCTCTATTTCTTTTGAAAGTCTATGATTTATGTATCTTCTGTTGTAAACTCCAGTCAAATAATCTTTAACAAGAGTTTCTCCAATATTACTCATTTTTATATCTAAATAGGTGGTTTCTTCGCATCTATCTACTATCTCGCCATTTTCGGTTACGTCTTTCAAAAGTTCAACCACATATCTTTTCCCTTCAATTTCTATAGGAGAAGCTATAACCAAAAATATTTTCCCCTCATTGTGCTCTAACTTAATAAATGTGTCATTTTCTAAATATGCCTTTTTAGATATACAGTTATTGCATACTGAATTTTTTTTCCATATATCATGACAATTAACCATAGAAAGATCATCCTTAATGACTAACTTATGATTACAATTTTCATCAATATGATCTGAAAGAACTTTCTTTTTTATAGGATCTACTACTCTAATAGTATCATAGAAATTTTTAAATATAGATAGCCTGCTCTTAATATCTAATACAATGTTCAATTAATCGTCCTCCAATACTTTAAATTAAGCATAAAACCTTATTTCAAATAAAAAAACTAAATACAAATGAATTTTTTAATAATTACTTACTAGCTTTTAAAATTACTTTTTCCAACATACGCACTATCTATTAGTAATTATACAACAAAAAAGATTCTAATAAAAAAAATTAGAACCTTTTTTATATAGGTATTCTTTTTTACCCTCTTCAAAACTTATAAATTAGTTCTTTGTCTGGTGGAGTTATCAAAGATACTACTTAATTAAACTCTGTTTTAAGTGAATGTTAATTTATTATAGAAGTTCTACCTCTTCATCTAATGATATGACTCCACCTTTTAAAACTTTAGTAAAGATACCATACGCTGGCATTATACATCTTCCTACTTGATAATATATAGCACATTTATCGTGGCATTTTTTGCCGATTTGAGTTACTTCTAAAATAACATCACCAATTTTTATTTTTTGTCCTATAGGAAGTTTATTTAATTCTATTCCATCTACCACTAAGTTTTCTCCAAAAGCTCCAAAATCTACATTTCCACCATCTGCTCTGAAGTCCTCTATTTTTTCAAAGGCTAATAAACTTACTTGTCTATGCCACTTTCCAGCATGAGCATCTCCTTTAATTCCGAAATCCTCTATGAATTCAGCCTTATCAACTTGAAATTTAGCTGTTCCTTTCTTTTCGCTTATACAAATAGCTCTTACCTTGCTCATGTTTTATCCTCCTATTTCATACATAAATCTTTTATCTTCATCTTTTTCTTTAACTTTAAAATTATGTTTCTCAGGCTTATCATAAATACTTTTTTTGATTATCTCTCTAAGCTCTTCATCACTTATCCCAGCTCTCATCTTATCTTTTAGGTTAACTCCATATTTCCAATGAAGACATTGCTTCATAAATCCTTCTGGAGTAACTCTTATTCTATTACAATCTTCACAGAAACAATCACTCATAGCACTAATAAAACCAACTTTTCCTTTAAATCCGTCTATATTTATGTATTTAGCTGGTCCATTTCCTCTTAAAGTTTTCCCATTATCTAATACTTCTTTTTCTCTTTTTATGATTTCTAAAATTTCTTTATTAGTAACTCCCTTAAACTTTTTACCTTCTCCGATAGGCATAAGTTCTATAAACCTAACATCTACAGGATCTTTTTCTGCTAGATTTACTAAGTCTAAAATCTCATCTTTATTAAAATCTTCTAATATGACAGTGTTTATCTTAACCTTCACATTATTTTCTAGGCATTTTTTTATTGAATATAGTACCTTATGTAAAGTTCCTACCCTTGTTATTTCATTAAATCTATTTTCTTTTAATGTATCTAAACTTATATTTACTCTTGTTAATCCATTTTCACTAAGTTCTTTTACCTTATCACCTAATAAAATTCCATTAGTAGTTAGGCAAATCTCTTCAATACCTGGCACTTTATTAATATTTTTAATCAAGTCTACAATTCCATCTCTCACAAGAGGTTCTCCCCCAGTAAGTCTTACCTTCTTTATTCCAAGAGCTGCACACTCCTTAACAATCCTTAGTACCTCATCCAAAGTCATAAGCTTATTATTTTCAATAAAGTTGTTATAGTCCTTCTCCATGCAATAAACACATCTAAGATTACATTTATCAGTTAGAGAAATCCTTAAATAATCAATTTTTCTTCCGTACCTATCCCTCACTTTTTCACCTACTTTTCTCTCTTCATAATAAAACTACTTTTCCTAAAACAAAGGCTATTTCTTAGATATTACTTTCCAAAAGAACAATGTGGGAAAGTACATACTGGACAGTTTAGGCAAAGTCCTCCATGTCCATACTCTGCAATATCTCTTAAAGTTAATTTTTCATCTGCCAAAACTCTTGGAAGTACTAAATCTAAAGCTGTTCTTTTTGCATACATAGCACAACTTGGAATTCCTATAATAGGAACATCATTATAGTACGCTAAAAGAAGCATTGCACCTGGCAGTACTGGTGAACCATATGTTACTAACTCTCCACCACACTCCTTTATGGCCGTTGGAGTTACATCATCAGGATCAACAGACATTCCACCTGTACAAAGTATAAGTTCAGCACCTTCATCTAATGCCTTCTTTATTTCTTCTGTTATTCTTTCCTTATGATCTGGAAGAATAACTTGTCTTTCCATTTCTATATTAAACTCTTTAAGTTTATCTTTAAGAACAGGACCAAAAGCGTCTTTTATTCTTCCACTATAAACTTCATTTCCTGTAGTTATGGCAAAGGTCTTTTTCTTTTTTATATCCTTAACTTCTATAAGCTTATCTTTTATTAAATTCTCTGCCTCAATTATTTTCTTTTCATCTATAACAAGAGGAATTACTCTAGTAGCTCCTACCTTATCCCCTTTTTTGACTGGGAAGTTTCCATGTATTGTAGAAACAATTATTTCTCCTAACATATTTAGCTCTAATAATTTTTCTTTATCTATTTTTAAAAGCCCATCTTTATTGGCTATAAACTCTATTTTACCTTCCTTTATTTCTCCAAAACTTAATCCCTCTCCACAGACTAAGTCTTTTAATCTTTCAGCAGCCTCATTTTCATGAAGCATTCCTTCTTCTTTCTCCCATACGTAAATATGCTCTTTACCTATAGATAAAAGTTTTTCTATATCTTCTTCTCTTATTACATGTCCCTTTTTAAAGGCTCTTCCTTTAAATTCTCCTGGTATTATTTGAGTTACATCATGAGATAATATTGTTCCAACTGCATCTTCAACTCTTATTTGTTTCATACTAATCCTGTTTATATAAGTTATTTTCAATTCAATCTCCATTTTAAATAACCACTAATTTTTTAGTTAATTCTTAAAATATTGATTAATTCAAATAACTTTAAACAGTTCACCTCCCTTTAGTGTTTCTTATGTAATAAAAGGTTATTATTCTTCTACTTTTTCTATTAAACTTTTATATTCATCAACTGTATTTATATTATAAAAATTCTTCATTTCTTTTTTATGTATATCTTCTATAAAAGGAAATTCTTTAATTATTTTCATATTAAATTTCAAACAAGTTTTTATTAATTTATTACTTTCATTTATAAGTTCTTTTTCCATGAGTTCTTTACAACTCTTTTTGTATATTGCGCAAAGAGGTTGTAACCTTTCCTCTACTTCAGGAATTAAAATTTCATAGTCTTCTTTTATATTTCCTAAATAATTAACTACATTTTTATTTATAAAAGGCATATCACAGGCAACAACTAGGCAATACTCATTTTTAATATGATTTAAAGCAGAATGAATTCCACTTAATGGACCTTGATTAGGATATATATCCTTAAAGACTTTCAATCCTAGAGTTTTATAGTCATCTGGATTGTTTGATATAATTATTATTTCCTCATAATCCTCCAAGGCTTTTATTATTCTTTCTATGAAATAATTATTTTCATACTCCAAAAAGGCCTTGTTTCTATAATTCATTCTACTACTTTTTCCTCCTGCTAAAATAGCAGCACTCTTGCTTATAACCTTAATGCACCTCCTATAAACCCTTTTCAAATTATTACAAAATTGTTTTTTATTATAATTTTATTATATTTACTACGTCTCCAGTATTCAAGCCTTCATTTCCAGCCTCAATTTCTATTAGACAATTGGCATTTAAAAGAGAACTTAAAATTCCATTTCCACTTTTAATCTGAGTTATATAAACCTTAGCTCCACTTTCATCATAAACTACATTTCCTCTTAAAAATCTTCTCTGAGGACTTTTCTTATTGAAAGAATCCATTAAAACGCCCTTTTCTCTTTTAATGCATACGGACTCTTCTTCTCCTTCTAACTTCTTAAGAACTGGTTTCCCTAATAGTTCAAAAGTTGTTAAGGCTGCATTTGGATTTCCTGAAAGACTTATTAAAAGCTTATCTTCCCTTTTGCTGCAAACAACAGCAGAACCTGGCTTTATTTTTATCTTCCAAAACAATTTTTCAAAACCTAAACTCTCAGCAACATCCTGCATTAAATCCTTATCTCCAACTGAGGCACCTCCAGTAGTGAAAACCACATCAGCTTCCTCAAAAGCTTCTTCTATTGCCTTTCCTATGGCTTGAATATCATCTCCAACATGCTCCATTGATAAAACATCATATCCTAGTTCTTCTATTCTTCCACTTAAACTATATAAATTGCTGTCATATATTTTTCCAGCTTTTAAAAGACAGTGTATATCACACACTTCATCACCAGTACTTACTATAGAAACTTTTGGCTTTCTATATACTGGAACATCAGTTATACCTGAACTTGCCATTATACCTAAATCAGCATAATCAAGTCTTTTGCCTTGCTTAATTAAAAGATCTCCTTCTTTTATATCTTCTCCCATAAAGGAAATGTTTTGACAAGTTTTCATTTCCTTAAATATTTTAACTAAAATTCCAATTCTATGTGTTTCCTCCTGTTTTAAAACACAATCTGCTCCCATGGGAATTGGAGCTCCTGTCATTATTCTAGCAGCCTCGCCTTTTTTAAGCTCTCTTTTAGGCCACATTCCTGCAAATATCTCATCTACTATTCTAAGCTCTACAGGATTTTCTTTTGATGCTCCCTTAGAATCTTCTGATTTAAAAGCATACCCATCAAAAACTGATTTGTTAAAGGGAGGATTATTAATCTTTGATTTAACATCACCATATAAAACTCTCTTTAAAGAATTCTTTATGCTAACAACCTCACTTTTTAAAGCCTTAGTATGCTTATTTAATATTTCAAGAGCTTCTTCTAAAGCTATAAATTTTTCCAAAATACCACCATCCCTTTACAAAATAAAAATGCCTATTATTTTTGTTATAGAAACAAGAATAATAAGCATTAAATAGTCTTTTTAGACCATAATATTAGGCTCTATTTTAAACTATTGTTGATTTTCAAGACTTTCTTAAAGTCCTAGCTTAAATCAATATTCACTTAAAACATAGTCTAATATTGAAACTTCAAAAACATAACCAATCAATGAAACTTTCAAAATTTAGATATCTCTGTCTACTAATTAAAGAATTGTAAGTGTTATATTAGTAAGGTTTATTTGTAATCATTCTTTAGTTATAAACAATTAAAGTCTTCACTTAATAATTAAATTATTAATAAAGTAAGTTTTTAAGATATCCTAATTTGTAGATTTCCTAAGTCTTTTGTAGTTTCAAAATTTTGCTTATTCTCCTTCCCAAAGTACGTGGAGGCAAAGTTTTTTCAAACCCTACCCTGTGGATTACTAAAATAAAAAATTATAATAAATTTAATTCCAAATAATATTATTTAAACATTTATTTTTTTGTTGAGTAAAAAGTTAATGTTAATAAGGTATATAATATGTTAGTAATCCAGGATTAAAAATCATAGATATTACTCCTTAGATTTTTAAGCTTGGAGAGTTAAGTTTTATATTAAGCGCTTTAAAGCACTTTTATACTAATCTGCCATTACAAGGTTAGCAATTTCTTCATAGTCATTTAAATTAACAACTTTAACTTCCTCTAATGATAATTTAACATCACTAGCAATTCCTATAAGTTTTTCCTTCGGAGTTATTATCTCTGTGCTAACTCCTTCTCTGTAAACTTCTAATTTTTTATATGAGCTCTTTTTATAGCCTTCTATTATTATAAAGTCAAAATCTTTAACCTCATCTATAAGCTCTTCTAAAGGAATTTCTTCTTCTACTTCTCTTATTAAAGCCATTCTTTTCTTAGAGGAAATTATAACAGCCTCTGCTCCTGCTTTTCTATGACGCCAAGTATCTTTTCCTTCTTTATCTATATCAAATCCATGAACATCATGCTTTATGGTAGCAACACTCTTTCCTCTTTTTTTAAGTTCTTTTATAAGCCCTTCTATTAAAACAGTTTTTCCTGTATTAGAGCAACTTGCAACTACATTAATAATTTTAGCCAAAGCTCTAACCTCCTCCTAACAAAGCTTATATATCATAAGATTACATAAACTATATTCGCTTAATAGAATTATAGCTCTTTTTCAAAGATAATTCAGCTTTCTATAATACTAACTGAAAAATTATAACGTACTAATTATCTATAATATATTTTTGCTTTTATCTCTGTTTTAAGCTAGTATTGATTTTTAGATAGAACTATAAGACCATCTTAATGAGCAACTAGTACTGCATTATTCTGGAGTAGATGATATTTTTTTCTGAAAGTCTATCTAAAAATCAACCTATACCTAAAACATAGCTTTTACTTACTAGTAAGTGTATTCTAAGTTTTCTTTTATGTTGAAGAAGTCTGCATAGTCAACTTCAAATAATGGCTTTTTAACTCTTGAAACATTTATCTTTTCTTTTATAAGTTGAGTTAAAACTCCAGCGTAAGATAAATCTCCTTGAATTATTGCTCCATATATTTTTCCATCTTTATGGATTATCTTCTTATAGTTTTCTCCATCAACCTCTATTTCTTCTACATAAGAATCATCTGGAGAATTTACATTTCCTAAAGACATTGTTGTAAGACCTAGGAAGTTCATTGTATTTTTGCTACCAAAGAAATCTTCCATGAATATCTCATTTCCAGTCATATTATTAGCAGCTATGATTCCTTCCTTTACAGCTGTTGGCCATATTGGATTTCTTCCTGTAATATCTCCTGCACCATAGACGTCTCTTGTGTTAGTTTCACCTTTTTCATTTATTATTAAACCAAACTTATCAGTTTCAACTCCACTATCCTTTAAGAAGGCTACATTTGATCTTACTCCAGTAGCAACTATTATAAGTTCACAAGGAATTTCTTCTCCTGTGTTTATAAGTAATGCTTTTGGATTATTATTTTCATCAACAATAACTTTTTCCGCTCTAACACCAAGTTTTAAGCTTACTCCTGCCTTCTCAAATCTTTCTTCATACTTTGAAGAAGCATATTTATCAAGTTGTATAGGAAGAACTCTATCACCCATTTCAACTAAAGTAACATTTAGTCCTTTTCCTACAAGGCCAGCAATAGCATCTATTCCTACAAGTCCTGCCCCTAAAACAACTACATTTTTAACCTTTTCTGCCTCTTCTTTTATTTTAATAGCATCATCTAAATTTCTTAAACCAACTACATTATTAGCTCCTCTTAAATTCTCTATAGGAGGAATAAATGCTGAAGCTCCTGTAGCTAATAATACTTTATCAAATTTAACTTCTTCTCCATTTGAAAGAGTTAAAAGATGTGCCATTGGGTCTATTGAAGTAACCTCAAGACCTTTTTTCCATTCTATATTATATTTTTCAAAGAAATTTCTCTCTGTAAAATCTAAGGCTTCAACATCTCTGTGTCCACTTATATAATGATGTAATATACATCTTGAATAAACATTCTCATCCTTAGAAATTAATATTATTTCTGCATCCTTATCTATTTCTCTAAGAGTTTTTGCTCCGCTTATTCCAGCGGCTGATGCACCTACAACAACATATCTCATATTATTCTTCTACCTCCTCTAAAGTTATTGCTCCCATTGGACATTTTGCAACGCATTGAGGAGTTCCTTCTGGTGTATTTGCACACATATCACATTTCATTATATATTTATTCATTTCATGCTCAGCTTTTAAGACTCCATACGGACATGCCATTACACACATAAAGCAACTTGCACATCTTGACTTATCATAAGTTACAAAACCAGTCTCATTATCTTTTTTCATTGCTCCACTCATACAAGTATAAACACATTCTGGTCTATCACAGTGTCTACAGAAAATAGGAGTGTATTTACCTTCACTTGTTATAGCTATTCTACTTCTTGTGTCCTCTGAATCATGGGAAACTATACACGCAGTTGTACATGTTAAACATCCTACACATTTATCTCTATCTATTTTTATTCTTTTCACAGTAAATCCCTCCTACTTTCTAACCTTTTCTATACTAACTTGAACTGTCTTATATGAAGGCTCCTTTGAATAAGGATCAAATATAGATGGTGTTAATGCATTTGTTTCTATGTAATGTATTGGTGCATATAACTCTTTTTCCTTAACATTATCAGTTAATCTAGCAGTAAATTTAGATGTAACTCCATTTGATGAATGAACTAATACTTCATCATTTTGCTTTATGCCAAGTTTTTCTCCATCTTTTCTGTTTATATCTATATAAGCCACTTCTGGAACTATGTTAGTTACAGCCTGGATTTCTCTTGTTCTAGTTTGAGTATGCCATTGTCCTACTGTTCCTCTTCCTGTGTTTAAGTTAAATGGGAACTCTTCATTTGTAGCAGTTGGATTTTCAGCTACATCTTCAAATACAAATTTAGCTCTTCCACTTGGAGTATAGTATTTTCCGTCTTCAAAAAGTCTTCTCTCATCTGACTTTAATTCTTCTCCTTCTCTACAAGGCCATTGAAGTCCCTTAGAACCTCTTAATCTTTCATAAGATGCTCCTGTAATATCACAAGGCATTCCTTTACTACATTCTCTTAGAAGCTTGAAAGCATCCTCTGGAGTTCTCCATTTATCTAAAAGGCTACCCATTCCTAAAGCTTCTCCAATTCCTAAGAATATTTCATAGTCGCTTAGTTCTCCTTCTTCCTTTTCTAAAACAGGAACTAAGGCAGAAAGTCTACGCTCAGTGTTTATTAAGAAACCTTCCTTCTTAATTGCAGGAACTGAAGGTAGGTATAAGTCACATTCACTTGAACTATCTGTATCTTCATATATATCTTGAACAACAAAGAAATCTAAGTTTTCCATAGCCTTTTTAAACTCTTCATTATTAGTCCATGAATGTCTTGGGTTAGTACAAACTACCCATAATCCTTTAATCTCACCCTTGTTTATTCCATCTATAATTGCAGGATAAGGAAGAGTTGGTTTTGTTGGAAGCATTTCTTCATCTATATCTAAAATATCAGCAACAACTTTTCTTCTTTCCTTATTGTCATATTCTCCACCACCATAAAGACCAGTTGTATTACTAAATGCTCTTGATCCCATAGCATTACATTGACCTGTTAGAGAGTTAGCACCTGTACCTTCTCTTCCAATGTTTCCTGTCATTAAAGCTAAGTTTATTATGGCTTGGGCTGTTCTAACAGCTTCATAACTTTGGTTAACACCCATTGTCCACCAGAATGAAACTCTCTTTCCTTCGTGGATTATTTTTGCAAGTTCTAAAACTCTCATTTTAGAGATTCCAGTTCTCTCTTCAACATCTTCTAGAGTATATTTTTTAACATGTTCTTTGAAATCTTCAAAGCCTTCAGTATGGTTATTTATATACTCTTCATCTATCCATCCTTTTTCTATAAGAACATTTGCTAAAGTATAGAAAAGAGCTAAGTCTCCCTTAGTTTTTATATCAATCCACATATCTGAGTTCATAGCTGTTTCAGATTTTCTTGGGTCTATAGTGATTATTTTAGCATCCTTATTTTTTCTAACTCTTCCCCAAGCTATTGGATGAGCTATAACTGGGTTTGCTCCAATAAAAAATATAGTATCTGAAAGTTCTAAATCATTTAATGTATATGGAGGTGCATCAAATCCAAAACTTTGCTTGTGAGCAACAACTGCTGTAGCCATACAAAGTCTAGTGTTACCATCACCATTGATTCCCATATAAGTTCTTCCTACATGGCCTAAAAGAGCCATTTCTTCTGTTGGTAATTGTCCTGTACTTATATAAGCAACACTTTCTTTACCATACTTCTCTTGAATGGCTGTCATCTTTTCAGCAAATAGATTAAATGCTTCATTCCATTCTAATTCTTTTCTCTCTCCATTTTCCATCTTAAGTAAAGGCTTTTTTGAACCTTTAAATTTAGTACATTGTTTATCTAAATTAAGTCCTTTAATACAAGAAAACCCCTTATTAACTGGATAATGAGGTGTAGGAACCACTTTTTTGATTTTGCCATCTTCTGTGTAAAAATCTATATTACATGCAAGTGCACAATAGTTACATGTAGATTGTACTCTTTTCATACATTTTCCTCCGTTCATAAACATAACTAAACATTGTTAATTTTTTATCATAGTTAATTGGATTATAACATTATGTTTCCTAAAATAATATGATAATTATCACGCTTTTTTGCGTATATTATGGAAACTAATGCTTTTATCTGTTTTTATTTTATCAAATATAGTAATTTAAATATACTAAAGGAACGATTCTATTAAAATCGTTCCTTTTAAAATACTTATATTTTTAAATATGTTTTAAACTAGTGTTGATTTTTAGTTTTTCCTAAAGAGCTAGCTAAAAATCAACATTTCCCTGAAACAGAGGCTAAATTAATGAAGCAAATAACTTTTAGCTCTATCAAATTCTTCATTTGAAATAATATTTTTTTCTTTTAGCATAGTAAGATTTTCAATTTCACCTATAGTATTGAACTCTTTTCTTCTCTCCTTAACATTGTCTTCTTCGTTTTCCTTTAAAGTTTTAATAATTAAAAATATATTTCTAAGTGATGACTCAGTTATTTCATCAATCTCTAACATCATTTTCTCAGAACATATTCTTATTTTTCCATAGCCAAAATCAACATCACTTTCTATGTATTTAATTTGACTTAAAGTAATTTCTTCTTGCTTTGTTTCCCCGTAACGTTTGTCCACATATATAAGTCTTGAAGTTGTAAAAATTATCAACACATTACTGTCCCCATATAAATCTGAAATAAAATGTTGAATCTTTTCTCCTTCTAGAAGTCCTTTTTCAATTTCTTCTAGCTCCTTATTGCTCTCTCTTCTCTTAATACTCTCAGTAACGAAATCTTTTTTTGATTCACTTTTCCTTAAGTTCTCTCCAAATCTTCTCATACCACAGCCCCCTTCTATTAACTATTTATTAACCATTATAACATTATATGGAAAATAGTTGAAATACTTCATTTAAATATATCTCACTATTAATGTTTATTCATTATGCCCTGCTTATTATTTTTAAATCCTAGGCTTATATCATTTTTCTTCTAACTCAAAAAGTCTTTGTGTTTGAAGATCATATTTAAGCTTAATGATGCCAGTTCTTCCATCTCTACACTTTGCAAAGTTAAGTTCTAAAATATCTTCTTTTAAATTTTTCTTATCTTCTTTAGGTTTATAATAACCCTTTCTAAAAAGAAGCATTATAATATCAGCATCCTCTTCAAAACTTCCAGTATCTCTTAAATCTCCTAGAAGTGGTCTTTTGTCACCTCTTTGTTCTGCTCCTCTATTTAATTGGCACAAGCCTATCATGGCAACGTTAAGTTCCTTAGCTAATAACTTTAATCCATGAGAAATCTCTGTTTTCTTTTCATATACAGAGCCTTGTGTTACAGGTCTAATCATCCCTACATGATCAATTATTATAATATCTAAGCCCCCTTTTTTAATTTGAATCTCCTTTGCTAAAAGTCTTATCTGAGGCATTGTTATGGAATCTGGCTCATATATTGTTATATCTTTTTTGCTTTTTAATCTTTCATAAACACTTTTAACTCTATTTTCTTCCTCTTCATTAAGTCTTCCCCTTGATATTTTTCCATTTTCTAAATTAGTATTTCTAGCTAAAATTCTACTTCCCATTCCAGATACAGACATATCAAGCTGTATATATAATATTTTCCCATTAAGCCTTTCTAAAAGTTCTAAAGAAAAAGCTGTTTTACCCATGGAAGGTCTAGCACCAATAATAGTGAATTTTTTTCTTTCAAAGCCATTGCTTGCCTCATCAACACTCTTAATCCCAGTGATAAACCCAGCATAACCACTTTCACTATTTCTAATTTCCTCTGCTCTTTTTAGGGATGAATCAAGCATCTCTTCCATAGAATAAATCTTATTTTCCTCTCTTACCCTATTTATGTTGGCCAATACATTTTGTATATACTCCATCTTTTCATCAATAGAATCATCACTATTTTTAACCTTATGAAAAGCTTCATAAAGTTTTCTTTCATTGCTATTTTCCTTCACAATTTTGAGATTGCTCTGAAAACTTGAAGGAACACAGTGAGTTGAAACTTCTGTAACATAGGTTATACTTAAGGCTCCTTTTTTTATGAATTGCATAAGTTTATTAATTAAAACTTCTAAATCAAAAGGAATATTATTTGAATAAAGCTCATTCATGCCTTTAAATATAAGTCTATTAGCCCCACTCAAAAAGTCATCTTCACTTAAAGTAAACAAAGCTTTAACCATATAATTATTATCTCTAATTATTGTTCCTAAAATATTTTTCTCACAAGCTATAATATTCTCTTTTAAACTCATATTTTCTCTCCCCTTAAAAACATTTAATTATCAACTACAAACTAATTGACTACAAATATATTTTTAGATTATGTTTTAAACTAGTGTTGATTTTTAGATAGAACTGTAAGACCATCTTAATGAGCATCTAGTATTGCATTATCTACGTAAGAATAATAGCGTTAATAAGCTTTTTCTGTTTGAGCGAAGCGAGTTTAAAAGCTTTAGCTATTATTTTGGAGTGGATGATAGCAATACTTTGCGAAATTAAGCTAGGTCTGAAGGAATATATAAAAATCAACACTTACCTAAAACATAGACAATTTTTAAAATTCTTAATAGGAAAAATCACTGTTGCACCCTTCCCATGAATTTTCCTCTTTACCAAAGTCTTTTCCTGAATTCTCATTTAAATATCCCTCAAATTTATTTCCAAAAAGGGTTTCTGGTCTTAAATATTTTTCCTGCTCCTTCCCAAGCCATGATTTAACCTTATTATCTATAACTCTTTTAAAATCTTCTTCCTGAAAGCCTTCTCTAATTCTTGCACTAATAAGTTCTATGTTTTTTGTCATATGACTTTTAAAACTTTTCCCTGTTTTTTTATTTAGATACTCAATTACAGAAGTGTATATATTATTATTTTTTAATAGATTAATATTTTGGTCCGACTTTTTAGTAGGACAGGGTTCCTTATATAAATCGACTCCTCTTTGCTTTTCAGTAGACTGCTTTTTTGTATAAGAACCCCTATGTATTTCTTCATTCTTTTCTTTCATCTGTTTATTATGAAAAACAAGTTCTTCGTATTTCTTTCCTATTCCATAAAAGGTATAGGTTCCTCCACTTTTAAGTAGCTTAAAAACTAACACCTCAGCATTGACTAATTTTTTTAACCTTCTTCTTAAAGCATCCTTACTTTTAATCCCTAAGATCGGTATATTCTCTAAACATTTTTCATACTGCATCCAGTAAAGAAATTCACCATCAATTTCTCTTTTAAGCATAGCCCCTGTCTCTATAAAATTTATAAAATATCTTAATATTCCTAAATCAATTGAATCTAATCCCATTTCTAAAGCCTTTTTTTGATTAAATCCTAAATAAGTAAACTGCATAATTTCCCCTCCCAAAATAAAATATAAAAAATTTATACATTTGTATGTTAAAATTCCTTTCACTATATAAATACTTTTAACTTTGCCTTTCAGTTGTAAAAATCTTAAAAAAATTTATTTTTGTGATTTCCACCAAAAAGATTCCGTAAAACAAAAAAGGTTCTGTAAAAATAGTTAAGCACAAACTACTTTTACAGAACCTCTACTCTCTGAATTTATAATTAGCTTTACATAAATAATCCTTTTTTCTAATATATATCAACTTAAGTATTAGTACTATTGTTCCTAATGCATTATAATAACATTATGAAAAAATTACATAAGATTTTAATTTTAAGGAGAAAAATATGAAAAGAGTTAAATTTCAATATGTGATGAGCACTTTTAAAAATGTTCTTTTAGGGAACAACAGAAACATATTTCTTATATGTCTTTTAAGTTATCTTATACTATATGTATTATCAATAGGATCAATAAAAATAGCTAATTTAATTTTTAGTCTTTTCGTTATTGCACTTACTATTATAATTGATTGTGGTGTTATAATTTCAATAGATAAGTGTTCTAAGGAAGATATTCATTTAAGTTTTAAAGATATTTTTATTTTTAGTAAATCAAAATTAAAACTAGGAGCATTTTGGTATATACTTATGGCCTTTTTAAATTCTATGATAGGAATTGTAATAACAGCACTACCGTTCAAATTTCCAGCAACAGCCTTAATTTTATTGGGTTTATCAATAAATGCTATAATAACTCCACTTATGATTATATCAATATCAGGACATACCATAGTAAATAAGAAGAACTATATGTATGTTATTTTTGCAATGATATTTATTTTTTGGGTTAATCTTCTTCCTTTTGTAGGAGAAATATTAAACTTTTTAATAAAACCCTTTGTAATTCTTTATTTAATATCCTTATCTGAAGCAGAAAAAAAAGCTATAAATAACATTTAAATTTTTCCTGTGCTTATATTATAGAGTACGTAGTACTTGTTTTTGTATAAAAACATATTAATGACAATTGAAAGGTTATTTTTAATGTGATAGTATACAGATAATTTATATAATGTGGGGTGAAAATATTGAATATTCAAATTAGAGATATGCTTAAATCAGATATACTTGACTTTAATAAAGCTTTTGAATTACAAGGCTGGGAAAAGCCAATTTCATTATTTGAAAAGTATTATAAAGAACAAAAAAACGGCAACAGAAGAATTTTTGTAGCTTCTATGGAAAATCAAGTGCTTGGATATGCAACACTCCTTCCAAATGATGAAAATGGTCCTTTTGCAAATATGAATATTCCTACTGTTCGTGACTTTAATGTTCTTGAAAAATATCAGAAAAATGGAATAGGAACAGCATTGCTGAATAAAATCGAAAGCATTGTTAAAGAATATTCTGACAAAATTTGTTTAGGTGTAGGGCTTCATTCCGGATACGGTTCTGCACAACGAATGTATGTAAAAAGAGGTTATGTTCCCGATGGTAGCGGAGTTTGGTATAATAATATGGTTTTAGAGCAGTACGCTGACTGTAAAAATAATGATGATTTAGTATTATATTTAGCCAAAGATTTTACCCATGACAAATGAGCATTATCTGTATAGCATAGGTGTATTGTTAATACACCTATGCTATAATTTAAAACAATAAATAAACTGAATATATTAAAGCTAAAATACCTAGTACCTTTAAATAACTTTCATACATATCAGACATATTATCTCCACTAGAATCCTTTAGCGAAAAAGCATGCTGAATTTCAAAAATAAAGCCTGTAAATTTCACACAAAGAATTCCTATAATACTTAATGCTATTGTTGCAATGACCTTAGAAATCATTAACTCTTTGAAATTTAAAACTCCTACAATTAAAATAATTAAGAAATACACTACTAAAAGACCTATTTCTAAATTTTTCTTTAGCTTTTCTTTATTTCTCAAGTTACTTTTCACATCATTACTTACTTTTTCATAATCATCAAATTCTCTACTAAAACAATCTGCATTTTTACAGATTAAATTTTTATCTTCGTTTACTTCTCCACACCTTTTACATACCTTCATATAACCCCTCCTAACACTGCATATATACTCAATCTTACTTAATTATGACCAATTACGCAATTTTATTGTAAATTAAAGTAAAAAAATATAAAATATACGTAAATTTAAATTTAGAGGGAGTGGCATTCGTGATTCTTCAGTACATGTTAGTAGGTGATAAGCTATGAATAAAACAATTAAATATATTTTGATAGGCATTGGCATATATGTTTTAGGTTTTTTAATTGCTACATCTTGTGCAAATTTTTTTACTAAGGAAATATTATATTCTTATCTTTACGGAATATTTTTTGCAATATTATTTTTAGCTTCAGTTGTTGGCGTTTCAACAGCAATAATACTTAATGAAATTAGAAAGAAAAATTAAGTTTTATATCAAAAAATAAAAGACTAGCTAAGATACAATCCTAACTAGTCTTTTTACATTAAAGTTTCTTTATAAATTCAACATTAACAAATTCTATTTAATTTATATTACTATTACAAGCTAATTAAACAAGCTTTTTATTAAAAACTCCATTTAAATTAAGCTGAGATACTCTCTTTTGAATTTCTTCTTTATCTATAGTGTAAAGTCCTAACTTCTTCATTCTATCAAAATAAACTGAACCTGCAAAAGTATATCTAATTTTCTTTCCTTCTCTAGATTGTGACTCTTCATTAGCAAATGCTATTATATCCCCTAAAACAGTGGCTCTAGGAAGTATTAAAGAAGGCATACCTAGACAATGTCTTACTGCATTATGCCCTGCTAAAGTTCCTGTAACTATAGCCTCTGTATGACCAACAAAAAGCCCTGATTTTTCTCCAGCACATAATAGATTAGTAACACCTTTAACCTTCATATTATCATCTCTTGGTGCTACTGATAAATATCTTATGGAGTTACCCTTTCCACCTGCATATGGATCAATATATTTAACATTCTCAAGTCCCTTAATCTTTCTAAGCTTTTCAAGAGGATAATAAGTAGTCATAAGTTTAGCATGTCCTGTATCCAAAAGCACAATGTTCTCTGCAAACTCTTTAAGAGCATATTGCTGACAAACCTTTGCATTTAACTTATCGTAATTTACATCTTCTTTTGGAACTTCAATAACCACACATCCCTTTTCATCAAGCTCTTCTCTTATTTCCTTTGAAAGTGTTTCCTTTGCTAGTTTACAAGAACCACTAAATGCACCAAGTTCATCTCCAACTCTTTCCCCTTGAATATCCTCTACTCCACATCTTGAACTTATACTAATTCTAGGTCCAAAGGATGGACATCTTAATACACACATTGAACAACCATTTCCATATCTCAAACAATTTCCCATAGGTCCTGTTGAACCTGTTGCTTCAATAAATACATCTCCAGGATAATATTGACCATCACTAGTATATATACCTAAAATCCTATCTTCCTCTTGTTTAATATCAATAACTCTAGAAACCATCTTAGTTTCAATTCCTAAACTTTGTACGTATCTTCTAACTTCTCCTTCTATAAGGTTAACATCATAAAGCCAAGCATGCTCATGTCCTGGGAAAGGTATATTCTTATGCCTACTACACTTATCAGTTATTTCTATTAAATCTCCGCCTCCCATAGCTATAAGTTCTTCCGCAGCTGTGTACCTTCCATTGTTTCTCATTATTCCTCCTACATTACCAAGACCTAGGAGCAAATCTGTTTTTTCAAAAAGCACTACATCTGCTCCCATTTTTTTAGCTTCAATGGCAGCTGCAATACCTGACCATCCACCACCAATAACAACAACTTTCATAAAAACTCTCCCTTCTCTAAACAAGTTTTTTTCTTTAATTTCCATAGCTAAAGTTCTTTAAACTCCTTGAAACTTTAAGCCTCTACTATTAAAGCCGTTTCGTACCCTTCAATAATTTAAACTTAGTCTCATTAAGATTTTTCAAATTCTTTAGCCTAATCCATTTATAAATTCAATTTCAAACCGAACATCTTTTATTCAGATTATATATTTTTTAATAGTATTAATTTTTAGATAGAACTGTAAGACCATCTTAATGAGCAGTTAGTATTGCATCATATACGTAAGAATAATAGCGTTAAGAAGCTTTTTCTGTTTGAGCGCAATCAAAAAGGAATACAATCTCACTATATTCGATTGCATAAGTTCAAGACTCCAAATTGAAAATTTGGACTTTCACTTAACCTTTAGCTATTATTCTGGAGCAGATGATAGCAATACTTTGTGAAATTAAGCTAGATCTGAAAGTCTATCTAAAAATCAACATTACCCTAAAACCTAGTCAATTAAATAAACCTTCTATCTTCAAATATCTTTCTAGGATCACTTTGAGTCTTACAAAGTCTCTTTACTTTATGTCCTGCAAATCTAGCTGTGCAGCTTCCACATACCCCTTCTCCACAACACATCTTTGCATTATTACAACAAGATACCTTAGTAGTTTCATCACCTAAATCATTTAAATATTCAATAAGGTTATAGGTTAAAATATCCGCTCCTGCACAATGAATTAAATCCGCGCCCTCATTTTTAATAAATTCTTTAGCTTCATCTGATATTTCACCCTTTGTAATTAAATTCATAGGTATATATTCAACATCATATCCCTCTAAATATTTTTCTATATGACTCTTCTCAAAAGGTGCTTTATCTAAAAGAATTTTAACCTTATTTCCATCATTGACTAACTTTTTAATAACAGGTACTGCTGGTGCTAGTCCAATTCCCCTACACATTACAATGGCCTTCCCATTATTAGTCGAATTTATATTTTTAATTCCAAAAACTCCATTAAAATAAGGCCCTCTTATGGTTATTTCTCCACCAATCTCTGTATTTAAGAGCCTTTTTGTTTTTATTCCTCTAACTTCAATAAGTACTTTTATTATATTTTTATCTGCATCAGATTCTAAAACAGATATAGGTACATCAAAAAATGGATTATCCTTAGTCCTTATAAAAATAAATTTGCCCGGTCCAAGTAAGTCAATACAAAGTTTATGAGGTGCACTGAACTCAATAAATAAAAGTCCTTCCTCAACTTCTGAGGCATCTATAACCTTACAGATGAAGGTTTTTCTCCCTTCCTTAGCCTTAAATCCATTGCTTGCAAACTCTTCGTATATGCAAACTCCCTTCCAGTTTACACAATCACAAAAACACTTTCCATGAAGCTGTGAACAAAGTATGCACTCCCCTTCTTCTGCTAAGTGACAAGGACAAAATTCCGTACCAGCATCTATACAATCAATTACTTCATAATCCATAAAAACCCTCCCATATAAGTTCTTACTATCAAAATATACAATTCAATTAAAAGTTGTTACAAAAATTCCTTAATAAGTATTTTATATTTAAAGTATTTTCTCAAATTTATTTAAAATTCAAAACTTATATTAAACTTTAGAACCCTCTCCACAATAAAAATGGTGTTATATCAAAGTTTTATTTTAAGTTACTTTTGATATAACACCTTTTACTTTAAGAATAATTTTCTTTTACATAATTATAAATTCTTTCAGTAGCTTCCCATCTAGTTGGGCAATTCAAAACAACTATAATTATGTTTCTTCCATTATGATCTACTGAACTTACTAAGCATTTTCCTGCTTGACCAGTATAGCCTGTTTTTCCTCCATTAGCATTTGGTAATCTCCATAACATTTTATTTATGTTATTATAGCTTCTAGTAAAATCATATTTTGTAGCTTCAACTTCCTTAGTTCCTGATATCTCTCTAAAGAATGGCTCTTCCATAGCCTTTGACATTAAAACGGCTAAGTCATAAGCAGATGAAAAGTGCATTTGACTATCTAACCCATGTGGTGATTGGAAGTTTGAATCTTTAAGTCCAAGCATTCTAGCAAAGTCATTCATAAGTATAGCAAATTCTTCTACGCTACCTCCAATATGCTCTGCAATAGCGATAGCTGCATCATTTCCTGATTTATACATAAGCCCAAAAAGAAGTTCTCTCATAGTAACCTTCTCTCCAGCTCTAAAGCCAACTTTAGAGCCTCTAATACTTGCTGCTGTTTTTGATATAGTAACTTCTTCATCTAAATCACAATAATTTATAGCTACTAAGGCTGTAAGTATTTTAGTTGTACTAGCCATTGGCACACATCTAAAAGCACCTTTTTCATATAAAATCTTTTTGTTTTTAGCATCATAAGCAATAGCAAAATGAGCGTCTGGAGCAATATCTTTACACTGTTTTCCATTTCCGTACTTAATGTCTAGACTTCCTACTGATATTTCCTTAGGAATATCAAGGTCTTTTCCAAGAACACTAACGTTAGTGCTCATAGATATTACCATTAAAAAAATCATAAGAATTGAAATCTTCTTTTTCATGAAATATCTCTCCTTAAAATCAATCTTTTTTCTCTATCAAACCTTCTCCTATTAGTTTTCCAAGTTATAAATCTAATAACCTAGTATTTTCTTGGATAATTTAAGATATTATTGACAATAATGTATAAGTGTTAAGGAGGTTTATAGTGTGCTGAAATTTTTTTTATTTTTTATATTATTCCTACTTCTAGTCCTAATATTTTGTCCAATTAAAATTAAAATAAAAGTAATTGGTTCAGAAGAAGATATAAATATTTATTTTTATAAATTCAAAGTATTTTCTTTACGTAGATTTATTAAATATAAACACAAAAAACAGTGTAAAGAATACTGTGAAAAATCTTCTAAGAAACCTTTAGATGAGAAAAAAAGGCTTTTAAAAACCGATTATGGAATAAATGTAACTAGATTAATGAAAGCATTGATTGGAAATAGATTTAAACCTTCTTTAAAATTTTCATTTAATTTAACATATTCAACAGAAGATGCTGCTTTAACCGCTTTAACCTATGGATTTATACATCAAGTTTTATCTTTATTATTCTTAATTTTTGATTCATTTTTTAACTTAAAAAAATTTTCTAAAAATATAAAACCTGAATTTACTGATAATAATTCCTTATCTTTTGAAATTGAAGGTATAATTACTGCAAATTTTGCCCAAATTATATATATATGCTTTATATATTTAATAAGCTTGACAAAGTAAGAAATATTCTATTTTTACATAACATAAACTCAAGTATATTTTAGGAGGTTTTTAAAATGACAAACTCAAATCACCCAATAGAGAATTTAATGGGTACAACAATGGAAAATCTTCGTGACATGATAGATGTTAATACTGTGGTTGGAGATGCAATTGAAACTAAAGATGGAAGCTACATAGTTCCAATCTCAAGAGTATCTTTTGGTTTCGCTTCTGGTGGCTCAGAAATTCCAAACAAAGAGCGAGAAAAGCTAGATGATAGATTTGCCTTTGGAGGAGGTTCTGGAGCTGGTGTTAGCGTAAAACCAGTTGCATTTTTAGTTTTAAAAGGAGATTCTGTAAGACTTCTCCCTGTAAATCAAACTAATACTTATGACAGAGTATTTGATAGCATACCACAAATAATAGAAATGTTTAAAGACATAAATTATAACAAACGTGATATGAAAAAAGATTCTTGTGATTGCGATTAAAATGCCTGCTATAGCTTTTCATAACTCACTAAATAGTTTCTAATAAATATTCCTGATTTTATTGAAGAGTTCTATATTATAGATAAATACCCTCTAATATAATAAAATCAATTAACCAAACTCCATAATAAAACAACCTAAAACCTAAAATTCTTACTTCGCAGGGAGTAAGGAATCAGAAACTTAATAATTTAGTGGGTTATTTTTGCTATTAAAATATTAAAAAGGTAGAGAAGTATTAAATTTCCCTACCTTTTTAATTTATATATTTTCAAATCTATTTCATAAATCTCTTATTAGTATTTAAGTATATTAAGGTAAATATAATAGTTGCCCAAAATACTATAGTCCCCAAGTGAAATAAAGTCTTCATACTTAAAAGTTCACCAATTAACCAAAATGATATGGAAAAAGCTATTACGAAAGCTACTTTACCCATAAATTTTCCTACAGCTCTCATATCATATTTTTCTCTTTCCTCTTTAGACATTGTATTATAACCAGCTATTAGCCAAAGTCCCTTTCCCATGTAAAAGCTAATTCCTAAGACAACAAAAAGAGCAATTATTAAAACACTAATTATTATTCCCCATTCCATATAACCACTTCCTTTTTACTTTTTTGGATACTTTTACTAATTATAATATTCTAAGTGGTTACTTTCAATGATTAGTTTTAAAAATGCTCATTCTCTCTCTAAAAATCCATACCTATATTAAATTTCTTCATTCTCAGTTGCTGCCACTTCATCTTCATCATCACTAAAAAGTTCTATAGATGGAAGATCTCCCAAATCATTTAAAGCAAAATGTCTTAAGAACTCATCTGTAGTACCATAAAGTATAGGTCTTCCTGGCACTTCTAATCTTCCTGTTTCTTCAACTAAATTCTTTTCAACAAGCCTTTGTATGGCACTTTCACTTTTAACTCCTCTTATTTCATCTATCTCTACTCTAGTGATAGGTTGCTTATAACATATAATAGCTAAACTTTCTAAAGAAGCTTGAGATAATGATTGTCTAACATTCTTTTTTAGAAGCTTTTGAACATACTCACTATTTTTAGTTTTAGTAACTAGCTGATAAGTTCCATTTAAACTAATAAGCTTTATACCTCTTGCTCCATCACCATTATATATATTCATAAGCTCTCTCATTAAATCTTCTACATATTTAAAATCTTCTTCTACGATTCTACATATATCTTTTAAAGCTAGGGGTTCACCACTAACAAATAAAAGCGATTCTATAATAGACATAAGTTCATCTTTTCTAGAAATCTCACTAAATTCTATTTGGTTTATATCACTCATTAACTATCACCTTCTCCATCATAATCTCTCCAAAGTTTTCATACTGAACAACTTTAACCTCACTTCTCTTAATCAGTTCAAGCATAGCCATAAAAGTAACAACTACTTCTAACTTACATTCACATTGTGGTATAAACTCAGAAAATCTAATAACGCTCTTTTCATTTAGTTTGTCCCTTAAGAAATTAATTTTATCAGTAATCTTATACTTATCTACACTTATCTTTTTTTCCATGACATTTACGTTTTGTTTTTCACCGTAAATTCTCATTAAATTATTATAAAGCTGATAAAGATCAAGCATAGTTATATTTTTAAAGTAATCTTCATCAAGTTTGTTGTCCACTTCAACCTCAATAATTTCAGCTTTCTTCGTAAATACTTCTCCAGTAGAAAGTTCTCTTTCTCTTAAATAAGCACTTATTTTCTTAAACCTTTTATACTCTTGAAGTTTTTCCATTAACATCTTTTGAAGGTCTTCCTCATCAACCTCATCCTCAACTTTCATCTTAGGAAGTAAGGACTTAGATTTAATCTCTATTAAAGTGGCTGCCATAACTATAAACTCTGAAGTTATTTCTAAATCAAGTTCCTTCATTAAGGCTATATATTCTAAATACTGTTTTGTGATTTCATGAATCTTTATCTCAGTAATACTCATTTCATTCTTTTTGATTAAATGCAAAAGCAAATCAAAAGGTCCATCAAAGTTTTTAAGTTTGATAATTGGCATTTCCATAGCTTATTTTTTCTCCTACTATTCAAAACTTCACATAATATCATAACAACTATCCCCTAAAAAAGCAATTAACATCACTGATAAAGCTAAAGTTCCACTTAATAAACTTGTCCTTTTTTTAAATTTTAACTCCACATAGTTTAAATACTATTATCAATACTCTTCTTAAATAAATTCTTATTTTTATTAAGTTTAAAAATTAGCTAAAATAAATCTTCACCTAAAACACTTAAAATATTTATAAAGAGCTATGTTTTTAAACTAATGTTGATTTTTAGCTAGGTCTGAGGAGCTAGCTAAAAATCAACATTACTATAAAACAGACCTTAAAAAAAACAACTGGCATAGGTAGACTATATGCCAGTTGTTCTTCTTTTCAGCTTATGAACATTTATGTTTTAACTTCTAATCAAACCACTCAAAATGTCTAATAATTTAAAACTTAATTATTTTTATTGGCTTTACTTTTATCTTTTGCTCTCTTATTCAATACTTCAACTAAATTTTCAAGTTCTTTTTTAGTTGTATTTTTATCCTTCATAATAATTTCCTATCTTAATATAACTTAAATATATTCTTATTCTTCTTCCTCAGCATTATTTTTCTTTTCTACTGAATTATTTTTTTCATCAGTTTTTTTATCATCTGTCTTTGCATCTCTTATCTTTTGTGCTTTTTCTTCTTTTATATCATTTTTATTTTTAGACTTATCATCTTCTACTTTTCCGCTAGTTTTTTCTTCAGTTTTATTTTCTTCTACCTTCTCTTCTTCACCATTAAAGAAGTTTTTAAACTTAAATTTAACACTGTCAATAATTCCACCCATCTTCATGTCTCTATCTGAATATAGATCCACTTTGCCTAAAAGTTCTCCATTTAAATAATATTCACAGTATCCAATAGTCTCAAACTCTTTAACTTTTTTCTTACTTTCATCCCAAATAACCTTTTTCTCTATTTTATCGCTCATCCCCTTTGGACAAACTAGAGTTAAATCATCTTTAGCCTTTCCTATAATAAACTTATCACCAGTTTTACTCATAGGAATTTGCTCAACATCACAGTCTTTTTTAGCTACCTGCTTACTTTCAAATTTAGAAAAACCATAATTCATAAGCATACTAGCATCTCTATTTCTTATTTTAAATGTTGGAGCTCCCATAATTACAGAAAGCATTCTAACGCCATCTCTAGTTGCAGTAGCTGAAATACAGTATTTAGCCTCATTAGTAAATCCTGTTTTAAGGCCATCACATCCCTTAAAGAATCTAACTAATTTATTATGGTTAACAAGTTCAATAGGACTCTTTCTTCCTTCTGATATAGTTTCCATATAAGTTCCTGTATATTTTAATATAGTAGGATGTTTTAAAAGTTCTCTAGACATTATAGAAATATCATATGCAGTTGAAAGATGTCCATCAATAGGAAGTCCTGTGCAGTTTTTAAATGTAGTGTTCTTCATTCCAAGCTCTTGAGCTCTTTTGTTCATCATTTCAACAAAGCCACTTTCACTTCCACCTAAATATTCAGCCATAGCTACAGCTGCATCATTACCAGAAGCAATACCAATTCCCTTTATAATCTCCTCAACAGTTCTGATTTCCCCAGTATCTAAAAGCATGGTACTTCCACCCATTTTCTTAGCTGTTTCACTAACTGTAATTTGATCTGAAAGTTTCATTTCTCCTCTATCTACTTTCTCCATAGCAAGTAGCATTGTCATGATTTTTGTTACTGAAGCAGGTGCGAATTTTTCATTAGCATTTTTCTCATAAATTATTTTTCCTGTACTAGCCTCCATAAGAAGTGCTGATTTTGCTTCTACATCTATTGCTTCTTCAGCTTTTACTGGAACAGAAGAAAACATGCTAAATAAAGATAAAAATATTGCAAAGGCTGCTATTTTTCTTATGTATTTTTTCATAATATCTCCTCCTTTCCTGCTTATTTTCTCCTAAAAGAGATAAATTATAAGCAAAAAAGAAAAAGTTATCCTGTACTAAATTTGTACAAGATAACTTTTATGAAAATTATATAATGAGTAACCAAACTTTAAATTTCTACTGCTCTTAAAACTATTAATATAATAATAAAATTTTTGAAATTTATTTATATAAAGCAAGTTGGGTTCCTTGGTAGATATGGTTTCAAAGATTATGATGCGTAACTATAAATCTAAGCTATACCTAACAATAATCCAACTCACTTTAAAGCTATTTTATTGAATTAAAACTATTTAACTATATCGTATATTAATGGGATATCTTTTACTGAATCTGAAATTTCATAGTTAGCTAGTATTCCATCTACTGCTTTTTTACCTTTTTCTTCATCATCAGCATGAATATATGCTATGATATCACCTTCATTAACTTTGTCTCCTCTTTTCTTTTCAAGAATAATACCAACTGCTAAATCTATTATACTTTCTTTAGTAGCTCTTCCTGCTCCAAGTTCCATAGCAACTAATCCTATGTTTTCAGCATGTATTTTGCTTACAACTCCTGATTTAGTAGCTTTAACTGGAATAACGTATTTAGCATTGTGGAAGTTTGAAATATCATCAATAACAGATGCATCTCCACCTTGAGCTGTTACAAACTCTTTTAATTTTTCAATTGCTTTTCCTGAAGTTATTGTTTCCATTAACATCTTTCTAGCTTCATCAGTATCTTTAGCAGCACCTGCTAAAACAACCATGTTGCTTCCAAGTGTTAAACAAAGTTCTAAAAGATCCTTAGGACCATTTCCTCTTAATGTTTCTATAGCTTCTTTAACTTCTAAAGCATTACCTACAGCGAATCCTAAAGGTTGATCCATATCTGAGATTATGGCAACAGTGTTTCTTCCAACATGCTTACCTATTTCAACCATCTCAGTTGCAAGCTCTCTAGCTGCCTCTGGAGTTTTCATGAATGCTCCATCTCCAACCTTAACATCTAATACTATAGCATCTGCACCAGCTGCTATTTTCTTACTCATAATACTTGAAGCTATTAATGATACATTATCAACAGTTCCAGTAACATCTCTTAAAGCATAAAGCTTTTTATCAGCAGGAGCTAAATCTCCTGTTTGACCTCCAACTGCTAATTTTATATTATTAACATTATTTATAAATTGATCCTTAGTCATTTCTACTGAGAATCCATAAAAACTTTCTAATTTATCTATTGTTCCACCAGTGTGTCCAAGCCCTCTTCCTGACATCTTAGCCACTGGAATTCCTAAAGCTGCAACCATAGGTCCTAAAACTAAAGTAGTTGTATCTCCAACTCCTCCAGTTGAATGCTTATCAACTTTAATACCTTGAATTTCACTTAAATCTAATATATCTCCTGAATTAACCATAGCCATAGTTAAATCTGAAGTTTCTCTCTTATTCATTTTTTTGAAATATATAGCCATTAATAAGGCTGCTACTTGATAATCTGGTATTTCACCATTTGTATATTTATCAATAAAAAAGTTTATTTCCTCTGTGCTTAATTCTCCACCATTTCTCTTTTTTAATATTAAGTCATACATTCTCATAAGTTTCTTCCTCCGCATTCTTATATCATGGTAACCTTTTCACAACTCCATTTTATCAAAGAGAATCCTTATTTACAAGTATTTTAAGCCTATTATTTTCAACATTTTTATTAATTATTCTTCTTTTAAATTATGAAATTATAAATTTTTGTAAAGTTTATTTATTAAACTTCAATTTATACTCCCTAAAAATTACAAAAAGAAAAGACTTTTATGAAAGCCTTTTCTTCTTTATTTTATGCTCTAGGGTGAGCCTTTCGATATATATTATTAATTTTTTCATTATTTATAATATCATAGTACATGTCTATATAAGTCATTACTTGATTTCCAAGTAATTCTTGTACTACTTTAGCATTAGCTCCATTTTGTAATAAGTGCACCGCAAAAGAATGTCTAAAGGTATTTAAATTAATATCTTTACCAATATTTGCAATTACAGCATATTCCTTAACAATTCTCCAAACTCCTTGTCTAGTTATAGGTTCTCCACTCATATTTAAGAAAAGCTTGTCTGATCCCTTAGAGTTATCTTCTCTAACAACTATATATCTTTTAAGAGATTCTTTCGCTGCCTTTCCTATTGGTATAAGTCTCTCATATCCTCTACTATCTCTACAATTTACAAAGGACGCATCCAAATTAATATCTTCAACTCTTAAAGATATAAGCTCTGAAACTTTCATGCCAGTTGCATACATAAGTTCTAATAAAGCTTTGTCTCTTATTCCTTTTTCAGTTAAAACATTAGTGGAATTCATAATTTTGTTTATCTCTTCGACAGTCAGAACTAAAGGCTTTTTCTTTTCAATTCTTTCCTTTTTCATAGTTAAATTTGGAACCTTTTTTAAAAATTCTTCTGCTACTAAGAAATTATAAAAATTTCTTAAAGATATGATAGTTCTTTGGATTGATGATGGAGACTTGTGGCTCTCTTTTAGATGTTGTACATAAGATATCAAAGGATATCCATCCTCATCTACCTTAAGTCCTTTTTCCTCTACAAAATCTAAATACATAGAGACATCTGTAATGTATGCACTTACGGTATTCTTTCTCTTTCCTATTGATTCTAGATATACTTCGTATTTGCTTACTAAATCTTTCATATTAACTCCTAACCAAAATGTTATTACATAATTATTTATATTACAGAAATCACCTACTAATTACTAATCTTATTAAATTAGGTGAGATATATGTTTCAATTAATATTCCTGATATGATAAATAGGCTCAAAAGCCCTTGAAAGTTTAAATATGCCTTGCTAATATCAAGTTTTATTCTTTCTCTAGATGCCCCCATTTTAAGTTTAGTCATAGAATGTTTTATGGCTAAAATACTAATTAACATTATTATCGGAATAAAAATTAAATTTTGAAGCATTAAGCCTGATAATACTAATATAAGTCCTTTGCCTCCTAAGATGCTAACTATTAAAGAAAAGGTGAATCCCATAACATAACCTTTTGCTAAATCCATCATAAGAATTACAGGAATTCCTACAGCTGTATAACCTAATAAAATTATTATTACTACCATTGGTAAAACATTCTTAATACTATCAACAAGAATACTTGTATAAGCCACAGAATTTCCATCTAAGAACCCTAAGAAGTTATTAAAATAATTAGTAATCTCAACCCTATTAAAATCACTCATATAGTAAACTGTATAAGAGCCTAAAACTATACCAACTAAAAAGAATAAAAGTACCCATAAAAAAGTGATTTTATTTTCCTTTAAGGACTCCATAAGTCCATTTAAAAACATTCTCATAAATCCGCTCTCCCCTTCCATTAAGCTATTTATTAAAGAATATGATTAACATAATAAAAAGATACGTACTTTTTAAAATTTATTTTTAGCTCTATATTTATTAAAACCTTTTGTAAAAAAGTTAGAGAAAATATTCAGAGAACTAAATATATTTCGCTAAGAATTTATATCACCAATTACTTAAAACATTTTAACTTATTTTATGAAAGAATAAATTCTAAAAAAATAAGAACTAAAGCAAGTTTATATACTCTAATTCTTATTTGAAACTATTTTTAATGAACATATTATGATATTTATATTCCTCTAGTATTTTTACCACTATATAAAGCTTCAGTAATAGCTTGTATTTTGTTCCAAGTTACTCTATCTACTTTTCCAGTGACATTTAGTCCCAATTCTCTTTGTATGTCTTCAACTGCTTTCTTGGTATATTCATCAAACTCTCCAGTTACATTCACTTCATTTACTTTATAATTATTTTTAGCAAGTATATTTATATATCGTTGTAATATAGTTACATATCCATCCTTATCTCCCAATTCAATATCAAATTCAGGAGGTGGAATTAATTTTAAATCCTCTATACTATCTAAACTATTGCGAACTTGTATTAATTTTTCCCAATCATTTACTCCTATTTCACCTGTCACATTTAGATCGAATAATTTCTGAAAAGCTCTAACGGAATTTCTTGTATTTGTTCCAAATATACCATCTACATTTACCTTTGGGATTTCTCTATAAAATTCTGCTATCTCATTTAAATGAGTTTGTAACCACTTTATATCCTCATTTGCTAAACCTTCCTTCAATACATATCCAGGATACTCCGATGAATATATATAATTATCATACAAATTGGTCCTTCTTAACCCTCTATATATTTCAACCATTTTATTCCAGGTAGCTGGTCCTACTATTCCATCTTGAGATAAGCCAAACAATCTTTGAAAAGCCATTACAGCCTCTTTAGTTGCAATTCCAAATATACCATCTGGCAATATTCTAGGTATATTATATTGCTCAGCAATTCTTCCTAAGTAATATTGAAATTCTCTTACTTTTTCTCCTCTTGCTCCATATTTTAATAAATATCCAGGGTATACGCCGTCCCCTTCTGGTGTCTCAGGTTGACCTTCTATTTCAGGTTCCTGCTCTAATTCCGCCAGTCTTTTTACTCCAACATAAATACTCGATATTCTATACCAAGTGCCTCTACCAACAATCCCATCTGGAGTCAAATTAAATATTCTTTGGAAAGCCTTAACTGCCTCTTCTGTTTCTTTTCCAAATATTCCATCTGGATAAAGCTTAGGAATAGCAGGAAAGTTCTGTGATATTCTATTTAGTTGATTTTGAATTAACTTAACATTTTCATTCACATCATTAAGCCTTAATGATGTACCTGGATACGATTCAGGTATTCCCTCTACCGCTATTGCTCTAACAAGTTCCTTATCATATCCAAAATAATATTTAATTATATCTAGTGCTTCCATACCAGCATTAGCTAAACTAACAGTCCCCCATTGAGATAATCCATCACATGTAACAGTCGTCCCATTACAATATTGTGCAAAAAATGGTGTTTTATTACCAATAGTTCTAATATATTTTTTAAAAATTTCATCAACAATTTTACTTATATTATCAAATATATTTCTACCTTTTACAAAATGTTGGTCATAGGCAGTTGAATTGGTTATTTGAAATGGATAACCTTTATTTCTATACCATTCTGTATAGATTCTATTTAATGCAAATGAAATTTGACAATATATATTAGCTTTTAATGATTCCTCTGGCCAGGTAGGATAAATTTCACTTGATGCAACATTTTTAATATAATCAACAAATCCTACTGTAACATCCTCAGCGCCTGAACCAGGAGGCCCTAGATGTACAATTATAAATTCAGGTATATACACACGCTCAAGAACAACCGGAGTAGTTGATGTGCCAACTTGCTTATCTCTAGTTGTTTTCATAGTAAGCTGATGCTCTGGAATTACTATTTTTTCAGGAGAACTTTTAAAACCTAGCACATTATTTTCTTCTATCATCTCAATATTTTGTATTGAAGTTATTTGATCGAATACACTTACCCCCTCTACAATAACCTCTCTGTTTCCTTCAGCTGTAACGTCTATGTTATATACTCCATATGGAATTACACCTTCTTCATTGGGTTCCTGCGATAAACTTTTATCTGGTGTATCTACTGATATTGCTTCACTTCTTCCACTTATATCGAAAGCATCCTCTTTTTCATAAACTACATTTCCAGTTTCTGTATTAGTAATTTTAAGATTTGCTTTTATTTTTGGTAGTAAATCTTTTACCTGAAATAACCTTATTACTATATAGCCTTTACCCACAATTAATAGCTCCTCAAATTATTTAATATTATTTTATTCCTGTAGATTTTATATGTGATAGACTGGTATTACCTTATTAGAAAGAGTAACTCTACGATATAATCACTTCAATAAAAAATAAGGGGCTGTATCAAAACTCCAACATAAAACTTATAAATATATTCCGAGAATTACTGAATTTCGCTAAGAATTTATAGCAATTACTCCGAAGATTTTACTAAAGCGAAAAACTCCCTTCGGTCAAACAGTTTCGCTTATTAACGTAAAATCTTCTACGTAATAGCTTAAATTCTAAAGCTTATTCAGATATTCTCTTCATACTATTTATAAGTTTTATTTATAAGTTATTTGATACAACCTATTATTTCTCATTATTTTATATTTTCATAGAAAAATAAGCATGCTATTGTCTTAGCATCAGTTATTTTTCCTTCTATAATCATTTTTTTAACTTCTTCTAATGAATACTCCTTCAAATTTAAAAATTCATCATCATCAAAATTGGTTTCTCCCTTTTTAAGTTCATGAGCTTTATATAAATGTACTACCTCATCACAAAATCCTGGTGATGGAGCTATTTTCCCTAAGTATGTTACCTTGTTAGTTGAATAACCCGTTTCTTCTTTAAGCTCCCTTAAGGCTGCCTCTTCTAAGTTTTCTCCTTGATCAACCTTTCCTGCTGGCAATTCTAAAAATACTCTATCAAAAGGCTTTCTAAACTGTTCTACCATAAGAATATTTCCATTCTCATTAAATGCAATAACACAAACACCATGTGAGTGTTTAACAATATCTCTTTCAACTTCATTACCATCTGGTAATTTAACCTGCTGTTTAACAAGCTCCATAAAAGAACATTTAAATACACTTTCTTCACTTAAAGTTTTTTCGTATAAATCCATAATTCTCACCTTATTATAAATATTTTAAATCATCGCTATATTGTAAATTTTTTTAATTTTATTTTTTAAAATTATAAATCCTTAAAAGATAATTGAGAAAAATCGCTATTCATAGCATTATCAATTTTAATATTTTTTCTTCTTAGCCTTTTCCTTTTTCTCATAATCCTATTAGGACATCCTTCAGCATGTTTATTCCTTGGTAATGTATAAAAATATTTTCCATCTCTCTGTTTCTTAACTTCTCTAAATCCAATCTTTGCATTACATCCATCTATGGGACAAAATAAATTCCCCTTATATATTTTTTCATATTGTGACTTAGTTATACAATTAGCTAATATAATTGTCTTTTCAACACCTTCTATATATAAAGCTTTTCTCATATTAATCCCCTCCTATCTATACGTAAAATTTATTTTTAATCAAGGCTATATCTTAATCAAAAAGTACTTTAGGATTATTTAATATGACTACTTCTTATTCCTACAAAAAAGCACTTTTTACCATGCAAGAACTTAGCTGATAAAAAGTGCTTTTTCTATGAATATAAACATAGAAACTATATTTATATTAAAGTTAATTCTAATAAATTTTTATATTATGATACTTTATTTTTAAGTCTTAATTTGTCTGCAACCATAGCTATAAATTCTGAGTTTGTTGGTTTGCCCTTATCATTGTGGATAGTATGTCCAAATATTTTATTTATAGCATCTATTTGGCCTCTTCCCCAAGCAACCTCTATAGCATGTCTTATTGCTCTTTCAACCCTACTTGCAGTAGTATTGTATTTCTTTGCTATTGAAGGATATAATTCCTTAGTTATAGCTGATAATAATTCCATATCATTAACAACCATAGTTATAGCTTCTCTTAAATACATATATCCTTTTATATGAGCTGGAACTCCTATTTCATGGATTATGCTAGTTATTTCAACTTCTAAATCCATTGGCTCCTTACTATCTTCTGAAGCTAGTTCTTCATTTTTTGTTCCTTCAACAACACTCATTGTTGGTTTATTTGTAGCAACTTCTTCTGAGATTGTGCTATTAAACATTTGTCTTATTCTTTCTGTAAATACATCCATATCAAATGGTTTAACAACGTAATAATCAGCTCCTAAAGTTATAGCTCTCTGAGTTATCTTATCTTGTCCAACAGCAGATAATACTATTACTCTTGGTTCTTTTTCTAAACCTAAAGAGCTTATTCTCTCAAGTACTCCTAATCCATCTAAATGTGGCATAATTATATCTAATACAACCAAATCTGGTTGTTTTTCTTCTATAAGTTTTAAAGCTTCTAATCCATCTTTTGCTATTCCCGTAACAACAATATCTCTTTGACTTAATAAATAGTCATTTAAAATATTGCAGAATTCTTTGTTATCATCAGCAATTAATACAGATATTTTTGATTCTTTCATGCTTCCCTCTCCTTAAACAATTTGCTTCATCCATTTTTTTACATTATTACCCCTTAATTATATTCGACAAAACCTATTTATTTCCTTTTAAAAAAAATAAATACTAAAAAATTCAATTAATTTCCTAGTATTTATTATAACACATATTTACATTAATCTCACTTATTTTCTATTTTATAATTTGAGCATCTCTTAACATCCATTCTATATATATTCCATACCCAATCTCTGGTTTGTTAACTAAAACATGTGTTACAGCACCAATTATTTTATCATTTTGTATAATTGGGCTTCCACTCATACCTTGAACAATTCCACCAGTTTTCTCTAAAAGTCTTTCATCAGTAACTCTTATAACCATGCTTTTTGTACTAATAGTATCTTGTTTATTAAGTTTAACTATTTCAATATCATATAATTTAGGTCCCTCTTCATCTATAGTTGTAATTATTTGAGCTGGTCCTGGTTGAATTTCATCTCTCCATCCAACTTTATAAGTCTTATTGTTAATATTTTTAGAAGTTTCTTTATTCATACTACCAAATATTCCACACTGAGTATTTCCTGTAACATCTCCTATAGGTGTTTTCTCATTAGAAAAAATTCCTCTTAATTCACCTGGATTACCTTTTACTCCTTTTTTTACGCTTATTATTGATGAATTTAAAAGATCTCCGTTTTTAATTGATAAAATTTTCTCTGTTTCACTATCTGTTATTGGATGACCTATTGCACCATATTTTCCACTTTCCCTATCATAAAAAGTAAGTGTACCTACACCAGCAGTAGAGTCTCTAACCCAAAGACCTATTTTATAATCTCCATCTTGATTTTTTGCTAAATTTATATTCTTAGTTATTTCTTCACCATTTCTTTCTAATAATATTTGAACATTTTCTGATTTACTTTCATTGATTTTTTTAGATAAATCTTTTGAATTCTTTATTTTCTTTTCATTTACACATAAAAGTCTATCACCAATTTGTATGCCACCATTTTGAGCTGGACTTGATACCTCTCCATTAGATGTTGTTAAATCTGAATAACCTACTGCTAATACACCATCTGTAGACACCCTTACACCAACTGAGTTTCCTCCAGCACATAGCTCTATATCTTTTTTTTCTTTTTCATTATTTACTAGAGCTACGCCATATCTGTTCTTAAACTTTTCGTCCTTACTATTAGTTTTAGAATTTAAAGAATAGAAATTACTACTTGCAAAAACATTATTTCCACAATAATCCTTTACAAATAACACAGAGGATAAAAGCACTATTAAAGAAATCATCATTATTAATATACTTTTAATTCTTTTATTGATATTTTTCATTAACTATCTCCTCCTTTTCTATTCTTAATTTGCCCCTTTCAAAATCATAATATCCTGTATTAACTTTGTTATTGTAGCCAAATCAAATTAAAATATACTAAAAATCTCATATTATATGTCAAAAATCTCATATTATATACTAAAATTCTCATAATAGTTTTAAAATTAAAAAAAAAATAGAACTGTTTGACAGTTCTATTTTTTATTAAAAACCATATTATTATGTATGAAAAGTCTTAATTGTTTCTTTTTTTGTATTTGCTAATTCTATCATTTCTTTAGCATTAAGTAATGTATTGCTTGTCATCTCAACACCACCTAGCATTTTACCAACTTCTTCAATTTTTTGTTCGTAACTTATAGGTTCAACCTTTGAAAAAGTTTTATTATCTATAACATTCTTTCTAACCATATAATGATTATCAGACATACTTGCTATTTGAGGAAGATGTGTTATACAAAAAACTTGATGCTTTGTTGATATTTCATACATCTTTTCTCCAACAGATTGAGCTACTCTTCCACTTATACCTGTGTCAATTTCATCAAATATAACAGTAGGAATTTTATCCTTATCAATGAATACAGCTTTTAAAGATAACATTATTCTTGAAAGCTCACCACCGGAAACTATTCTTTCCATAGGTTTTAAAGGTTCACCTGGGTTTGTTGATATAAGAAACTGAACCTTGTCCTTTCCTTTAAAATTAAAATTTTCATCCTCTTCAATAAGAACTTCAAACCTACATCTTCCTAATCCAACATAAGCCAATTCCTTGTGGATGTTTTCTTCTAATACTTTAGCAAGTTCTTCTCTTTTTACATGAATTCTACTTGCTATTTCATCTAAGACACTTTCAACTTTTCTTTTATTATGTAAAAGCTCTTCTATTATTTTTTCTGAATTTTTAATATTATTTATTTGAGATGAAATATTCTTTTTATACTCTAATATCTCATCTATGCTATTTCCATATTTCTTCTTTAAAGCAGCTATTTTAAACATACGGCTATTTATTTCTTCTAACTCATTACCATCATAGACACTTTCATCACATATATCTCTAAGCTCTCTTGCCATCTCTTGTATTTCATAATACATTTCCGTCATCTTAGAATTTATGTTTTTTATTTTTTCTAAATGTTCTTCAACATTTGAAAGCTCTCTATTTACCACTGATAAAGAATCTAAAACACTATGCTCAACTCCATTTAAAAGGTTATAGGAGATCCCTAATGAATTTTTTATTTTTTCTGCATTAGATAAAACATTAAATCTTTCAGTTAATTCTTCCTCTTCGCCTTTTTTAAGTTTAGCCTCTTCAATTTCATTTAACTGATATTCTAAATAATTTAAAAGTTTTTCATCTTTACCTTCATTACTTAATTCACTGATTTGTCTCTCAATTTCTTTAAGCTCTGAAAATTTTTCGCTATATTCCTTTAAATCTTCACTTAATTTATCATCTCCGAAATCATCTAAATATATTATATGATTTTCTTTATTTAATAAATTTTGATTATTATGTTGACCATGAATATCTAGGAGCGTACTACTGATTCTTTTTAAAGTAGTTACTATTATACTCCTTCCATTTACTTTTATATTACTTCTACCATTAGTAAAAGTTTCTCTGAAAATTATTAGAGTATCATCATATTCTATTTCTAGTTCATCTAGAACTTCTTTTAACCTCTCATTATCATCTATAGAAAATATAGCCTCTACAAAAGTCTTTTCTTCTCCAGTTCTAATTAAGTCCTTGTTAAACTTACTTCCTTGAACATAATTTATAGCATCTATAAGTATAGACTTACCTGCTCCAGTTTCTCCTGATAAAATAGTAAATCCTTCTTTAAAGTCTAAAGATGCTTTTTCTATTAAAGCAAAGTTATTTATAGTTAATTGTAAAAGCATTCTTTTCCTCCTTAATTACCCTTCTATCATTTCTAGTATTCTAGCAACTAGAGTTTCTGCTTTTTCTAAGCTTCTAACTAATATAAATATTGTATTATCACCAGCTATAGTTCCTGCAATCTCTCCTAAGTGAAGTGTATCTATAGCCTCTGCAGCAGCTGGCGCTGATCCTGAAAGTGTTTTAACAATAACCATCTTATCAACATTTTCTGCTGAAGTTACAGTGTTGGCTAATATATTACTTAATCTATCATTGATTTCATTTTTTTCTTCTTCTATTATGGTGTATCTATAATGTCCTTTATTATCTTGTTTTTTAACAAGCTTTAAGTTTTTTATATCTCTAGATACTGTGGCTTGAGTAACATCAAAACCAGCTTTTTTTAATTCTTCTGCTAACTCTTCTTGAGTTTCTATCGCTGTTGACTTTATAATTTCAATTATCTTAGAATGTCTCTTAGATTTCATTTCCAACTCACCTTCATCTTATTTATTCTATCTTAAACAATTTTTTCCTTAGAACCTTAAAATAGCTCTTGTTATTAAAAGAAATTATTCTAAAAAATTCTTTTGCTTTTTTTATTAAAACTTCATTATGTTTTTCTAACTTTAAAGCTTTTTGTCCATCTATTGTAACAAAGACATCTGATTCATTAATGAGAGGTTTAACTCTTACTGTATTATTTCCGTCTATTATCATAGGTCTTGAATTTGGTGTATGTGGACATATAGGAACTATTGATACTATTTGTAAATCTGGCATTATAAGAGGTCCTCCAGCTGAAAAAGAATATGCTGTTGACCCTACTGGAGTAGAAATTATAACTCCATCTCCTTTAAAGGTAGCATAAAATTCATCATTTATAAACACCTCATATTGTGCCATTCTAGATAAAGTACCCCTAGCAACAACAATATCATTTAAAGCTCTATCTTCTGAGAAAGTTGCACCTTCTATTGTACAAGAAAGCAACATTCTTTCTTCTACTTTATAATCACCAATCTTTATTCTATATAAAGCTTCTTCTAATTCACTTATTTCAGCTGTAACTAAAAATCCTAAATTTCCAATGTTAATTCCTAAAATTGGAGTATCTATAACTGCTGAAAACTTTCTAGCCACTCCTAAAAGCGTTCCATCTCCACCTAGGACTATTAAAAGATCTAAAATTCTTAACTCTTCATAGTTACCACTATAAAACTGATCTATAACCCAAACCTTATCTGGTTTTAGGTATTCCTCAACTTTAAACGTAACTAAATCTAAAATTCTATTTTCTTTATCTTTTTGCTTATTAATTATAATTCCTATATTTTTCATGCCCCAAAAACCACACCTTTACATTCACTATGTAATTTATTTAAAGCAATTATAAAACCAAAATTTAATATATAATAACTTATTTTTATAAATCACTGTGAGACTTATCAACTACTTCATCTATAATATTACAATCAAATTCTTCTACATTGTTAGTTTTCTTTAAGTATATTAAATACTCTATGTTTCCCTCTGGTCCTTTTATAGGAGAGAAATCAAGTCCTAATATGTTCATCTTATGAGATAAAGCAAAGTCAACAATCTTCTTAATTACTTCCTTATGTGTAGAAGCTTCTCTTACAACACCTTTTTTACCTACTTTTTCTCTTCCTGCTTCAAACTGAGGTTTAATAAGTGCCATAACTTCTCCATCTTCTTTTAAAAGATTAATTACAGCTGGTAAAACAGTTGTTAATGATATGAATGATACATCTATTGATGCAAAATCACATGGTTCTCCTATTTGCTCTGGAGTTACATATCTTACATTAGTTCTTTCCATACACACAACTCTTGGATCCACTCTAAGTTTCCAAGCAAACTGTCCATATCCAACATCAATTGAAAATACTTTAACAGCATCATTTTGAAGCATACAGTCAGTAAATCCACCAGTTGATGCTCCAATATCTAAGCATCTTTTTCCCTTAAGATCTATTCCAAAGGATTTAACTGCCTTATCAAGTTTAAATCCTCCTCTACTAACGAAAGGTAACTTTTCTCCTCTAAATATGATATTTGAGCTTACAGGAACTTTTTCTCCCGCCTTATCAACTCTCTTCTCACCTATAAATACCATTCCTGCCATTATATATCTTTTAGCTTTTTCCCTTGACTCAGCAATACCTTGTTCAACAAGAAGTACGTCAAGTCTTTCTTTTTTCTCTTTTTTATCTGCCATAATGTTCTCCTTTAAAGTAATTCAATCAACGTGTTTTTTATTCCTTCTGCATCTAACCCATTAATTTTATATAAAATATCAGGCTTACCATGTTCTATAAATTTATCATTAAATGCTAAAGTTATAACTTTTTCTTCATGTCCAATTTCATTTAAATATTCTAGAACACTTTCTCCGAAACCGCCTTTTTTGATATTATCTTCAATGGTTACAATCTTAAATCCATCCTCTGATAAAGATTTTAAAAGTTCTTTATCCATAGGTTTTATAAATATTGCATTTATTATTGAAATATCTACGTTCTTTTCTTCTTTTAACTTTTGTGCAGCCAACATAGCATGTTGAACCATTTTCCCTGTAGCTACTACAGCTATCTTTTTTCCATCTTGTATCTTTTCCCACTTACCATACTCTATTTTGTTTAAAGGTGTTAAAGAAACATCCATATCTCCACCTCTAGGATATCTTATAGCTAAAGGTGCATTAAATTCGCTTGCCCACTTTAACATAACTTCCATCTCATCTAGACACTTAGGTGCTATAATAGTCATATTAGGTATTGGAGCTAAGAATGAAATATCAAAGATACCTTGATGCGTTTCTCCATCTTCTCCAACAAGACCTGCTCTATCTAAACAAAGAGTAACAGGTAACTTTTGTATGCACACATCATGTAAAACTTGATCATAAGCCCTTTGTAAAAATGTTGAGTAAACTGCAAAGAAAGGCTTTAATCCCTCTGCTGCCATTCCTGCTGCTAAAGTAACAGCATGTTGCTCTGCTATTCCAACATCAAAAAATCTTTCAGGAAATTCTTCTCTAAATTCCTTGAGTCCTGTTCCATCTGGCATTGCTGCAGTAATTGCTACAACTTTTTCATCATTTTTAGCTAGCTTAATCATTTCCTCTCCAAATGTAGATGAATAATTTCTACTTGCAAATTTAGAAATTACACCTTCTTCTAAATTAAAAGGTGATACTCCATGATACTTATTTGGATTTTTTTCTGCTAACTCATAGCCTTTTCCCTTTTTAGTTACAGTGTGTATTATAACTGGTCCTTTTCTCTTCTTGGCTATACTTAAAACTTCATTTAGCTCCTTAATATTATGTCCATCTACAGGGCCAAAATATTTTAAGCCAATATCCTCAAAATACATGCTTGGTACAACAAACTTTTTAACTCCATTCTTTAATCTAGAAAGAGATTGTTTTACACGCTTTCCAAAGGAAGTAGTATCCAAAGTAGAACCTATATCTGATTTTAATTTGTTATAACTGTCTCCCATCCTAAGCTTATTTAAGTATGTTGCAAGACCACCAACGTTTTTACATATGGACATTTGATTGTCATTTAATATGATTATAAGATTATCTTTTCTATATCCAATATCATTTAATGCTTCTAAAGCCATACCTCCAGTTAATGCACCATCACCAATTACAGCAATAACCTGATTATCTTTTCCAAGTATCCTCTGCGCTCTAGCCATACCTGCTGCTGAAGATAATGATGTACTACTATGTCCTGTAGCAAAGAAATCATATGGACTCTCCACTCTCTTTGGAAAGCCACATAATCCTCCATATTGTCTTAAAGTATTAAATTCATCTTTTCTTCCAGTTAAAATCTTATATGCATAAGATTGATGACCAACGTCCCATATTATTCTATCTTCACTAAAATCAAAGTTTTTAAAAAGTGCTACTGTTAAATCAACTACTCCTAAATTTGAAGCTAAATGTCCTCCAGTATTTGAAACACTTTCTATTAAAAACTCTCTTAAATCCTGAGATAATACATTTAATTCATTTTCATTTAAATCCTTTATTTCCTTAGGATCAGTTATTCTCTGCAGAATTTCACTCATCTAAACCAAATCCTTCATTATTAAAATTTTCTCTCTAAAAGCATCATAGTTAATGCCTTTAAAGGCTCTGTATGTCCTTCTATTGAACTTAATATATCTATACATTCCTCTGTTAAGTTCACACACTTATCTTTGCACTCTTCTAATCCAAAGATAGTTATATAGTTGTTTTTATTGCAATCTTGGTCTTTGTGAACATTCTTCCCTAAATCTTCTGTATTCCCTACTACATCTAATATATCATCTTTTATCTGAAATGCTAACCCTAGTTTATATCCAAATTCCTCTAATTTTTTAATATCTTTATCTGAAGCCCCTGCTAAAACTGCTCCAGCCATTATTGAAGCCTTTATAAGCTCTCCTGTTTTCTTTAAGTGCATGTAATTTAATTCATCTAAAGAAATTTCTTCCTTTTCTTCATTTATTATATCAACAATTTGACCACCAATCATCCCATCTGATCCAGCAGCATCAGCAATTATCTTAGTTGCTCTTAAGGCATCTCTTCCTTCCTCTAAAGAATAATCCACTAAAACTTTCATAGCTTCATTTAAAAGAGCATCTCCTGCTAAAACAGCAATAGCCTCTCCAAACACTTTGTGATTTGTTGGCTTTCCTCTTCTTAAGTCATCATTGTCCATGCATGGTAAATCATCATGTATTAAAGAATAAGTATGTATCATCTCAATTGCCATTGCAGGTGATAACACCTTCTTATAATCACTCTTATATATGTAATAAGCTAAAATCATTAATATAGGTCTAACTCTTTTTCCTCCTACATTAATACTATATGCCATTGAATCATATAGAACCTTGTTGTATTCTCTTTCTCTATCAAAATAAGCTTTTAAAGACTGGTCAACTTCCTCTTTTAAGCTGCTAATATTCATTGCTGTATCCTCCAAAGTTTTCCTCTTTTTCGTCCTCAACGACTTTTATTTTTCCTTCTAAAGTGTTAAGTTTTTTATATAATTTATTTATTATTTTAACGCCATTTTCATAACTCTTTATGGACTCTTCTAAAGTCAATTCTCCATTTTCAAGTTGCCTCACGATTTCATTTAATTCACTAACCATACTCTCATAATTAGTTTCTTTTCTAGCCATCTCTCTGCTCCTTACTCATTAATAATTTTTATATCTATATTAACGGAACCATCCTTCATTATCACTCTTACCATATTATTCTTTTTTAATTCACTTACTTCATTGATTACCTTACTGTTTTTATCCATTATAACTGAATATCCTCTTCCTAAGGTATTTAAAGGGTTTAAGGTCTGTAATATGCTATTTAAAGCAACAAGCTCATCCTTAGCTTTATCAATTTTTCTTTTACCTAAAAAAGTAAGTTTTTCTTCTAATCTATTGACTTCCTTAATTCTCTTTTCAATTATGCTTTTAGGATTATTACTTTTAAGTCCTTTATAAAGTAAATCCAAATTATTTTTTGAATTTAAAAATTTCCTATCTACAGCTCTCTGTAAGAACTCTTTTTTATTTAATAAGTCATTTATCATTTCCTGTAATGATGGAGAAACCAATTCTCCTGCTGCTGATGGTGTAGGTGCTCTCATATCACTTACAAAATCACTAATAGTAAAATCTACTTCATGACCAACAGCTGATACAGTAGGTATTTTACTATTAAAGATCTCATATGCTAACTCTTTATTATTAAAAGCCCAAAGCTCTTCAATAGACCCTCCACCTCTGCCTAATATTATAACGTCAACTGATTTTTCATTATTAAAATATCTAATACCCTCAATTATTGACTCTGCTGCATTTAATCCTTGAACCTTAGCTGGATACAATACAATATCTAAAGCCTTATTTCTTCTTTGTATGACATTTATTATGTCTCTTACTGCAGCTCCAGTCCTAGCTGTTATTATTCCAATTCTTTTAGGATACTTAGGTAAGGCTCTTTTATATTTTTCATCAAAAATTCCCTCTTCGCTAAGCTCTTTTTTTAATTTATGAAACTCCTCAAAAAGCTCTCCAATTCCAGCTTTTTTTATATTTTCACAATAAAGCTGATAAGTTCCTTCTTTATGATAAACACCTAATCTAGCCTTTATTTCAACCTTCATTCCTTCTTCTAGTCTAAAATCTAAATTAACTGCATTATTTTTAAACATAATGCAGTTAATCTTGCTATTTTCATCTTTCAATGAAAAATAAATATGACCACTTGAATGGAATTTTAAATTAGATATTTCACCTTTGACATTAAGATTCTTTAATATAAAGTCATTTTCAACTATTTTTTTGACATAGTTATTAACTTCACCAACAGATAATGTCTTTAGTTTCATTCTAATCTAACTCCTTACAAACATTTTTTAAAAGAAGAGTTGTAGTTAAAGAACCTACCCCTCCTGGAACTGGTGTAATAAATGATGCTTTTTCATAAACATCATCAAAGTTAACATCTCCTGTTATCTTACCGTCAACCTCACTAGTTCCTACATCAATAACAACCGCTCCTTCTCTAACATAAGAAGAATCTATGAAATTAGCCTTTCCAATAGCTACCACCAATATATCAGCTCTCATGCAAACTTCTTTTAAATTCTTAGTTCTTGAATGACATACAGTAACTGTAGCATTTTCATTTAAGAACATTTGAAAAAGAGGTTTTCCAACGATGTTGCTTCTTCCAACAATAACAACTTCCTTTCCCTCTATTTCAATATTATAAGCCTTTAAAAGAGTTATAACACTATTTGGTGTACATGGCATAAAGCACTTTTCTCCCTTATAGAACCTACCAACACTTATTTCTGAAAGACAATCTAGATCCTTATTTGCATCTATTAAATTCGTAACAGTTCTTTCATCAATATGTTTTGGTAATGGTAATAAAAGCATTATTCCATTTACACTTTCATCCTTATTTAGCTCTTCGATTTTAAGTTTAAGCTCATCTTCTGAGATATCTTCACTTAACTTTATTTTATCAAATTCTATGCCTAAGTTATTAGCTAATTTTTCTTGGAAGTTTTGGTAATATACTGATCCTCCATCATCCCCAACTAGTATAGACGATATTTTTAAAGTCTTTCCAGAAGCCTTTAATTCCTCTGTATAATTCTTTATTTGCCCCTTTATGTCTATAGCTACTGTTTTTCCACTTAAAACCTTATTCATTACCTGCCCCTCCAAATCTTCTTACTCTAGTAAATATAAATTTTAACTACTAGTTCATGCTCTTATATACTTTATCTAAAACACCATTTATAAATGAAACTGATTTGTTATCAGAATATTTTTTACATAATTCAATAGCTTCGTTTATTGATACCTTTCCTGGTACATCCTCTGCAAATAACATTTCATATGTAGCAATTCTTAAGATTGATAAATTAACCTTTGAAATTCTGTTTAACTTCCACTTTACAAGTTGAGCTTCTATTAAAGAGTTTAATTTCTCTTTATTTTCTTCTATTCCTACTAAACCTGACTTTATGTATGCTAAATCTAAATCATCTTTAGAAACGTCCTCGTTCTCCATAAAAGAATTAAAAGTTTCTATTGCAGTTTCTGAAGTTATTTCCATTTGGTAAGCTAATTGTAATAAATATTCTCTTGATTTTACTCTATTCATTATATCCTCCTATGTTTTGAAAATACTCTATTTAGTATTATTGTCTTAATTTATATTATTAATCATATAATTAATGATTTAACACAATGAAACACCCTCTGAAATCAGAGGGTGACTACTATTTTTTTAATATTTCATTTTTATCTTCTTCTTTTAAGATAACTATGTTTTGCACATATATGTTCACTAGTGCCACCTTAAGTCCAGTTATAGCTTCAACAGTCCTTCTTACGTTTTCCTGCACTTGAGAAACTACCTCAGGGATTTTAATGCCGTATTGAACTGTAACACCTATCTCAATGACAGCCTCACCATTCTCTACGTTAACTTTAATTCCCTTACCTAAACTTTTCTTTGAAAATTTATGTCCTATTCCAGTGCTATTATTATGATTTATCTCAAGTATTCCATCTATCTCAGATGCAGCTATACCAGCTACGACACCGATAACTTCATCAGATATATTAACTATACCTAAGTTAGCTTCATCTCTATTCAATTCATTCATAAAGCTGAACCCTCCTACTAATTTCCACGAAACTTAATTAGTTATAGGTTCATTATAGCAAATAACTAATTACAATACAATTAATTATTTTTTTTCTATATCAACGTCATAAACTTTTGATACATTCATAACTATATCTTGAATTTCAACCATTTTCTCTTGAGTTAAATCTTCGTCAGTTTTAACTACAACCTTAGCGTTATCACCATCTATAAAACATATTACATCTTCATAACCTTTACTCTTTATACTAAGCTCTATTCTTGTTTCATAATCTCTTGCCATAGTCTTTTCAGTTAATTCTTTTTCAGCTTCTTCTTTTTGCTCTGCTGATGTGTTCTTATCTTCTACTATAGCTTTTAAGTTATCGATAGTCTTAGAGTCTTTTTGCTCTCTTAAGTTTCTTGACTCATAGAAGTAATCAGAAGATGTTTCAGTTGCATTTTCTTCATTCTCTCCAAAGGCAGTTGGAACTTCTCCCATACTCTCTTTTATTTGGTTGTTGACTCTAGTTGCCAAAACGCCAGTACAAACTATTAATGCTAAAAGTGTTAAAATTATCCCTGCTTGCTTTTTGTTCATATTGAACCCTCCATAAATTTAATTATTTATTTTTCCATAGCCAATACATTTACCTTATCTACACTTATGTTATATAAGCTTGACACTGCTTTTGTTATTTCATATTTAATTTTGCTATCTTCTGCACCTTCAGCCACAACCATGACTCCTATAACATTTGGTTTTTCTGTCTTTAATATAACTGGTTCACTTCCATCAGAACTGTTTGACATAACAATCTTATCTCCATCAGTTTCTTGTGAATTAACCCTTGTTCCTCCTTCACTATCTGTCTCTTCTGTAGTACTTTTTTGAGAAGAATTATCCACTGCTGGTACCTTAACCTCACTACTTTCAAAATTTATTACTACATCTACTGCTCCAACTCCACTGATCTTTCCTAATATCCTCTCTAAATTTTTCTCTTGTTTTTCTTGATAACTTAAAACTTCTGAGTCATCTTGACTTTTATTATTCATACTTTCTTCAGATATTTTCTCTGAATTAGTCTTCTCACTTTTAGATATATTGTTTACTCCTGTAAAATATGACACAACTAAATAAAACATTATGACTAGCAAAAGTATTATTATTAAGTTGGCAATATTCTTTTGTTTTAGAACTTTAGACATTTTGTCTTTTAAATCCTGAACCCCCATACTACCTCCTAATCATATGAAACAATTATATTTTCATGAGAAATTTCAAGTTCTTTTTCAATAAACTTTTCAACCTTTTCTAAAAAAGAATCTTTTTTTTCCTCCTTATTAAGCTTTTCCTCACCAACAACAACCTTATCTATCTTTTTTACCTTTTTTTTATCTAAAACCTTAATTTCTGCCTTTTCAATATTTACTCTAACATCATCGAAATCTATTTTTCCTATTAAGTTAACCTCAAATTCATTTTCATAAAATTCATCCTTTAAAGCCTGCTCTAAATTTCTCTCTATATTTTCTAAAATAGCTTCTTCATCATATAATGATGCCTTTTCCTCTTGATTTTCCACAGCTCCATTTATTTTATTTTCAAAAGTATTTTCATCTATTTCCTGATTAAAATTTAATAGTCCTATTATTGGAGATAACATTACTGAAAGCATTATTAATGAAAATACAAACTTAACATGCTTTTTTACTGATGAATTAGGTAAAATTATATGGGCAATAGATATGATGACTATGACAACGCAAAGGGTTGAAATCCAATTTTTTAAAAGTTCCATCATATTTCTATCCTCCTACAATAAAATTACCTGCCGTGGCCATCATGGAAGCCATAATAAAGAACATAATACTTACACTTATTATGCATGATAAAATCATAAATAATGCTTCTCCTACAGTTTCAACACTACTAGATATTTTAGAATCAACAACAGGCTCAATAACCGCCGATGTAAGTTTAAAACAAATAGCCATAAGTCCTATTTTTATTATTGGAAAAATAACAATCATCACAAGAACTATCACTCCTAAGGAAGTTATTACACTTTTCAGAGCTAAGGAATATCCAGCAACAGTGGTTATTGCATCTGAAAATGCCTTACCTACAATAGGTACAAAGTTATCAACAGCAAACTTAACTGTCTTAACTGTCACTGCATCTAATGTATCTGCCGTCATTCCTCTTAAAGTTAATATTCCAACAAATATAGTTAATATGAACCCTTGAGATATCATAACCACCTGTTTTATGAACTTACACATTCTATCTATTTTAAATTCGCTAGAAAGGTTATTAACAAACTGTAATGTAAAATAAGCTAATATTAAAGGAAATAAAAAATATGTGTAAATTCTAGGTGTTATTGAAACAGCTCCTAAGACAATAGGATCTATGGTTACAGCTGAGGTCACTCCCCCTGAGGTTGCTATAAGCATAACTATTACTGGCACAATGACATTCATAAAATCTATAATTGAAGCTAAGACTTCTTTTCCTAAATCAAGCGATATGAAGAAGCTCTTAGTCAAAAGCATTATTAAAAGAGCATAACAAGCAAAAAATGCTACTTGAGTCACTCCCTCTTCTATATTGAAAGCATCTTGCAAATTTTTAAGTAAAGCACTTAAAAGAGCAATCACTAATATTGAGGCAATAAACTTTAAAACTATGTTAAGTTCTCTAAACATGTAACTAAGTATTGAAGCTCCTATTTTTTTAAAAGTTATTGGATCTTCTCCACTTTCCAAATAAGTCTTTATATATTCTTTGGCTGACATATCGCCTAGTATGTCCTCTTCTGTTTCTAAATTATTTATATAATCATAAAATCTTTCTACTCTTGAGTCATTCTCTATTTTTTCCTTTGAACTCTCTAAATTCTCATTTGCCAAAACCTTTAAGTTAAAGCAAAATACAAAAGTAAGTGATAATAATATTATGTTTACTAACTTTTTCATATTTTAGCCCCTACATTATACTTAAAATGGAATTCAAAATATTAACCATTATTGGTATAGCTAATAAAAGTATCATAATCTTCCCTGTAAATTCTACCTTTTTACCCAACACAGTAACTCCAGCGTCATTACATATATAACTACAGAAAGTTGAAAGGTATGCTATGGCAATAATTTTCATAACTATGGCAATATAGGATGAATCCATTCCTGATTCTCTTGCTATATTCTGCATAAAAGTTATTATTTCATTGACATAAGGCATTACAAAAAGAAAAATTACAATTCCAGCCGCTAAAAGAAGCATAACTGCAAAAGTACCTTTTGTTTCCTTTAAAAACAAATATAAAAATAATGTTATTAAAGAAAAACTTATTACTTGTATCAATACATCCATTCTTGCTTTTGTCAGAAATCTTCAAAATTCAATAATTTATTTCTTACTGAGTTCTATAGATTACTGCCCTAGTTCACCTCCTTCTGTTTTAATTTAATATGTTACCCTAGATATGAAAGCTAATATAAACCACATCTAAAATAAAAACATTGTTCTAACAGAAGAAAACAATCTACTTATAAGCTGAATCATCATAGTAAGTATTATTACTATACCAACAATATTTGCTAAAGCTGCATACTCTTTCTTGCCACTTTGGTCAAGAACTTTATCAAGTATAACAAGTACTATTCCTACTCCTGCAATTTGAAAGATTAAAGATAAATCCGACATATATGGCCTCCCCTTAAAAATTCTAATCTCATTAAATACCCTTCCTTATAATCTAAAACATTCTTCATGATTAACGATTATTAAGTCTATGAATCAAACAAGAAAAATGGCTATCATTGCTCCCACAGAAACTCCTAGATATCTATAAACCTTAGTGTTTTTATTACATTCATCTTCCGCTATTAACAACTCAGAATCTAATTTTTCTTTAGCTAAATTAAAAATTTTGATTTGTCCCTCTATATTTGTTTCTCCTAAAGATTTTGAAAGATCTAATAAAATTTCAAAGTCTTTATCTTTTAAATTCATTTCTTTCTTATGTTCATTTATACTTTCACTAAAAGCCATATATACATTTTTAACTTCATTATTTTTCAGTTTCAAAGAAATTTCATTTAAAAATTCACTAATTGGACTTTTAGCTTTTAATGCTATGCTTTCTATACTCTCTGGTAAAGGAGTATAGGTATAAACAATATCATTTTCAAAATCTATTAAAACTCTTTTAAGTTCTTTAAGCTGATTAAGTCTGTTTCTAAATCCTTCTCCATATAAATATCCAATTAAAGAACTAAGTAGAACTATAATAACCAGAAAAAAAATCTTCATTTTTCTCCTCCTATTTACAAGTTAATAATTTATATTAAGTGATTTTTACAAATTATTCTTTTCTTGACTCTTTATATTTAAATGTTTATCTTTTAGGCTTAAACATCATAAATTCCTTCTATTGTTCCAACCCCTTTTTTAGCACTAAGAATTACAACTTTATCTATGATATTATTTTCTACTATCTCTCTAAAAACTGGTCTTCTATATAATTCTTCTATATTTCTCCCATGTAATGTAGCAATAATGCTAACCCCAGAATTATATGCCATAATAAGCCCTTCCATATCTTTATATGTTCCAATTTCATCACATATAATGACTTCAGGTGAAAGCCCTCTAACTGCCATCATCATTCCATCACTTTTAATACAGTTATCATATACATCTGTTCTTATACCTACATTCATTTGAGGAATTCCATTATAACAAGCTGCAATTTCACTTCTTTCGTCAATTACAACGGTTCTTTTTCCTTTTAATCCAATTTGAGATACTCCATTGGATATATTTCTTGTTATATCTCTTAAAAGTGTTGTCTTTCCACATTTAGGAGGAGATATTATCAATGTATTGTTTACCCTATTACTTTCAACCAAATGATTCATAAGACTATTAGAACAGCCTATAACCTCCCTACATACCCTTATATTTAAAGAAGTTATATTCCTAATAGTTTTAATTGAATTATCTTCTATAACACATTGACCAGCTAATCCAACCCTATGCCCTCCTTGAATGGTTATATACCCTTGTCTTATATCTTCCTCAAAGGCATACAAGGAGTAGTTACTTATTTTTTGAATCATTGCTTTAACATCATCCCTTGTTATTACATAATTAAAAATTGTTTCGTTATTATCCAGAACAATACTAAGAGGTTTTCCAACCTTAACTCTTACTTCTTGGAGTTTATTTAAATTACTTTTATCTTTTAAATAAGAATTTATTTTTTCTGGTAAAACAGCAAATATTTCTTTCAAAGTACCTCATCTCCTTTCTATTTAAATCTATTAGTTTACATAAGAAATTATTCTAATTATTTCAAAATTTATCAATTTTAATTTTGGGCAAAAAAAATAAACCGTACCCTTATAGGCACAGTTTATTAAACTTCAAATTCATTTCCACAATAAGGACAAGGTATACTTTCAGATCTGTCTAATATATCTTTTTCTATGTATAGAGGTTTATGACACTTATCACAAACTACTTCACAGTATTCATCATCGTATTCTTCAAGCTCTTCTAAAGTTAGCTCTTCAAAAAGTTCATCCTGTACTCCACTTAAATCATCATTTAGTAAAGTAACATTTTCATCTAAAGTTTCAATATTAACTTGTAATTCTTCAATCTTCTCAACTAAAGATGAAATTACATTAAGTAAGGAATCCTTAAATTCTTTATCTAACTCAGTGTTTTTATCCATAGCCTTAAGTAAGCTACTAATGTTGTTTTTAATATCCTTCACTGAAATCACTTCCTTATATTAAATATGCTAAGCTTTAAAAGCTTAGCATAAATTTATTTTTATCTAATATTTACTAGATAAGTTTAACTTAAATCAAAGTAATAATAAAATCCTTTTTGAATTAAGTCTAAGTTTTTATTAAACTCTTTCCATGTACTCGCCAGTTCTAGTATCTATTCTTATAGTATTTCCTTCTTCAACGAACATAGGAACCATAACTGTTGCACCAGTTTCAACAACAGCAGTTTTCATAGCTGTAGTAGCAGTGTTTCCTTTAACACTTGGCTCACACTCAGTGATTAATAACTCAACAAAGTTTGGAGCTTCAACTGAGAAAGCTTCTCCTTTGTAGAATTTGATTACAGCGTTCATGTTTTCTTTTAAGAACTTTATAGCATCTTCAACTTTTTCATGGTTTAAAGGAATTTGCTCGAAAGTTTCTTGATCCATGAAGTAGTATAATTCTCCATCTGAGTAAAGGTATTGCATTTCTTTTCTCTCGATTATTGCTTCTTGTAATTTATCAGTTGGGTTGAAAGTTCTGTCTGTAACTCCACCCATTATAACGTTTCTTAATTTAGTTCTAACGAAAGCAGCACCTTTTCCTGGTTTAACGTGTAAGAAGTCTATAACTGTGTATACTTGTCCATCCAGTTCAAAAGTAGTTCCTTTTCTTAAATCACTTCCTGATATCATTAAGTATCCCTCCAAAATCTATTAATTCATTTTATATTATAACCCTTTAAGATAAATTAATACCCTCTAGAGCTACCTTGTTACTTATTTACTATTAAAGTGTAAAACAACAATCATATTTTATCAAATGCTAATAATAAATGCAATTATTTTCATTAAATTTACAAGACTATACAGCCTTAATCTCCATAAAGCACTTTAATTCTCCTACTTTTTCAATTTTATAGTTTTTTACATAAATATTATTATCTTTTAATAAACCTACATACTTAGCTAAATTTTCTAAATCTCCTGCAAACAAAAGGTTTCCTTTCCATCCACTCTCATATTTCATCTGAAGAACAGTGCAATTTTCATCTTCTACCTTTTTAAGAATTTCGTCTAAATTCTTAATATGAATTTCTGTAGCATCATTTACAGCAGGAATCTCATAATTTTTCAAATAAATAAGCTCTGATCCTTGAAGTATCAATAAAAATAAAAAAAAATTAATTAAAACTATATCTATCCTAAGCTTTTTCATTTAAGTACTCCCTTTATAATATTAATATTATTATCTTCATTTAAACTTATCTCTTCTACCATTCCATTTACCTCTTTAATTTCCCTAAGTACAATATCCTTATAATCCTTATGAATTTCTATTGTAAATTCATCTCTTTCAAGATTAAACTTTAAAATTTCTTCACTTCTCAATAACTTTCTTAAGCTATTTATTCTATTTATAAACTCTTCTCCTAAAGAGCTTTCAACCTTAACCGATTTAGTTTCATTTAAGTATTTTTCAATTCTATTATTCTCCTTTATGATTTCTGCATAAAATACTAAATTAAATAACAGTAAAAATAATATGTAGATATTGATTCTTTTTTTAACACTTTTGTTGTATGGTTCAACATACTCCACTGGTAAAAATCTTTTATATTTTCTGATATAAATTATCCTCACCTCTAATCTCACTTAATTTAGCCTCTTTGAAACTTTCTTTTAATTCATCAGTTATATATTCTTTGGAAATACTAAGATTAAAGCTTTTTATTGATATATTAAAAGTTTCTTCTAAATTTTTAATTTCATCATTTATATCCTCTATAACACTTTGCTTTTCAGTATTTCTTAAAAAAATCAACCTTCCTTTAAAATAAACTTTTATCCTAGAGTTTGTAACAACAATTCCTACTTTACTAAAAATATAAAGATTTCTCTTTTGAAGATCATAAGGTATTAAAGAGAAACTTTTTCTTTCACATAGTAATTTTTTAAACTTTTCATCGCATCCAATAAAATATATTATTAAAAAAAGTTCTCTTCTAACTCTTAACCTTTCATAGTGTGCTAAAGGAGTATAATCAGAAAACATATCTTTTATAAGCTCTTCTATTTTTTCTTCAATATTATAATAATTATTAACCTTAAGTACTTTTATAAATAAACTTTCATTTAGAAGAATTATTTTTATTCTTTTATCATTTGATTCTTTCAATTTTAAAAATTCGTTTGTATCATTAAGTACTAAATTTTTAGTTAGTAAACTCATAGTATCTCCTTTTTGATAAAATAATACTTTCATCATGGCCGAAAGTTATGTCATAATAAGTATTTTTTAAAACTCCACTTATATTATTCTTATTTTTAATATGTAAAACTTCTTTAGTAGAATCATAAATTGCACTCATATTATCTAAGCTAAAATTCACTTCATCTATTGTGTCCTTATTTAAAATATTTTCTTTTATAATATATTTTAAAAACTCCTCTTCATCTTTAATATTCTCCATATTATTTTTTATAAGACCGTAACTTCTATCAACTTCTTTCCTTCTTTGAAAAGAAGTGTCCATAAGAATTGTAACAATCATACTACACGCTAAAGAAATTAACATAACTTCTATTGATACAAAACCTTTATCCTTTCTCATAACAATAAACCCTCTCATCTTGATTATTAACTTTTAATCTTATATAAAACAAATTTTCTTTTTCAATAACATCAAATTTTTCAACATCATCTAATAAAGCATGAGAATAATATTCACCATACCTTACAAAACTAAGACTTAATGTATTTTTTCTTTTTTCTATTTTATCCTCTAAAAGTTTTTCTTCTTCCCAAAATTTTATACTTATATAATCCTTATTAGGATTTACCGTTACTTCCTCAACTCTCCTATTTAAAAATCTATAATCCAAATATATTTCTGCATTTAATAAATAGTTGAATTCTTTTTCATTTGCTAAAAAGCTCTTATATTCTTTAACATAAAAAATTAAATTCTTTGTTAGGCTAAGAGTTATAAATCCTAAAGCTCCTAAATAAATACATAATTCAATTAATAAATATCCTTTTTTCTTTGCTTTCTCATGATTTATTCTAAAAATTCGTATATTTTAACCTCCTCACTTTCACTTATGAAAGGAAAATCATTTTTGTAAAAAATATCAACTTTACTTTCATAATCATCAATGTGATTTATGGTTATACCCCATCCCAATTCATTTAAATCTTTATCATTTAATATAAGCTCTTCCCCTAGAAAATTATTAATTTCCATACCTATTAATTTATTTATATCTAAATCACTCAAACCATATTCTCCACTTGGGAATGCCCTTATATCATTAAAAGATATGTTATGCTTTATTTCCATTACTAGACTATTCATTCCCTCTCTTACTTCTACTTTTTCCCTTGTATAATGTTTATTTTTAATATAAATACTGTAACTCTTTCCAATCCCTAAAAAAAGAATAGATATTAGAGCTAATGCTAAAACCATATCAACTAATAAATATCCCTTCTTAGCTGTACCTTTATTTCTCATTTTTTCTCCTTCTCACCTAAAACAAGTCTTATTTAAAATATCACTTAACATTGATTTTTCCTAAACCAACAGTTATTGTTATTTTTCTTTGATTATTATTTTTATCAGTTATTAATATAGTTCCTGCATTATTTATCATTCCCATATCACTTATGGTAATAAGATTATTCATATTATTATTTATCTTCACAGCTTCAAGTTTTAAAAATGAATATCTAATTTTATTTTTATATATTAATATATTTTCTAAATTATCAAAGATTATTTCTCCATAAGAATTATCTTTAATAGATAATTGTTTCGCTTCCATAAGAAAGTCATGAATTGCATTTACTTCACTTTCAACTTTTAACTCATAAGCTCTTTCTGTTATCAAAATAAATGAGGTTGGTAGAGCTAAAATTAAACTTGTTATTCCTAAATATATTATTACCTCACCAAGAGTAAATCCTTTTTTCTTTTTATACATACTTCATTCCCTCAAAAGTAGGTATTAACACTAAGAGCATCATAGCTGAAATTACAAATCCTAAGACTATAAACATTACAGGTTCTATTTTGCCTACTAATTTATTTAATGTTCTATCAAAATCTTTTTCTCTTATTTTTAATAGTTCTTCTATATTTTTATTAAATAACCCACTTTCTTCTCCTGTAATTAAAAAACCTTTTGATATATGAGAGATCACATTTATACTTCCAATACTATTACTTAAAGTCTCTCCTTTAAGAAGCTCTTTATTTATCTTTTTAATATATTCTCTGAGCTTTTTATTACTTAAATTTTCTCCAAATATACTTAAAGCATTTGTAAGTGATATACCACTTGTTATTATCATATTTATTAAAAATAATATTCTGATTTCATAATACATTCTATATACTTCTATCTTCTCTAGAATCCTTTCAAAATTTATTATTTTAAAGATTAAATACCCTACTATCAGCATACAAAGAAAGTAACAAAAAGCTATTATCTCTACATTAGGATTATCTTCAACAAATTTAATATAAGAGTTTAAAACAGAAATTAATTTAGATGTTTCCTTATGTCCTAAATCATACATATCAAAAAATTGTGGAAGTATATATGTTGCATAGCAAAATATCATAATTATTAATCCTATAAGAAGAGAAACTGGATATCTTAAAGATTTAATAATCTTATTTTTCACTTCTTTTTCAGCCAATATGTTTTTTGCACATTTTTCTAAAACATCTTCTAAATTCCCACTTTCTTCTCCAATCTTAATCATGTCTACCATAGTATCTGGATATAAATTTCTTTCTTCTTTAAAAGCCTTAGACAAACTTTCTCCCTTAAGAACTTTTTTCTCAACCCTTTCTACGGATTCCTTGTATTTCTTATCTCTTACAGTGTCTTTTATTAATTCTAATGAACGTCCTATGGGCATTCCTGATTTTACATAGGTGCTTAAATTTAAACATATATAAGAAGCATCATCTTTAAAACCAAACATCTAACCCCTCACATTCTTTTAAAAGATAGTATTCTTCTAAAGCCACTTCTCCATTTGAAACTAAATTAAAACAAGATTTTAAAAGTTCCTCTCCCCAAGAAATATCCTCTATATTTTTATATTCCTTAGGAAATATTATTTCACAAATTGCTTTTCTTCCTTTTGTGCCTGTCCAATTGCACATGTCGCATCCATTTCCCTTATAATAAGTCTTTAATCTAAGTTCTTCTTTCTTTAACTTTTCGACTAATTCATTTTCCAAATATATTTTTTCTCTACATGCTTCACAATTTTTCCTTACTAATCTTTGAGTTATTATTGCACTAACTCCTTCTTTTACTAAATAGCCTTCTGCTCCCATATCCAAAAGCCTATCATATATTTCCTTTCCACTATTGGCATGAATTGTTGAATACACTTTATGACCTGTTATAGAAGCTCTTATAGCTATTTTAGCCGTCTCTTCATCTCGTATTTCTCCAATCAATATTACATCAGGATCCTGTCTTAAAATATGTTTTAACCCATTAGCAAATGTTAACCCAACCTTCTCATTAACATTTGTTTGAGTTATCCCCTTAATTGTAAATTCAATAGGATCTTCTATGGTGCTTATGTTTATTCCATCTTTATCTATAGAATTTAAAAGTGCATAAAGAGTTGTTGATTTTCCACTGCCTGTAGGTCCATTTACAACAACCATACCATGCTTCTTCTTAAGAAGCTTATTAACTTTTTTCTTTTGAAGTTCCATTAAGCTTAAACTATTAATGTTTATAAGTTCATTCTTTTTGTATAATATTCTAATTACCAATTTTTCTCCAAAAACAGTAGGGATGCTAGAAACTCTTAAATCAAAATCATATTCTTCATCTTTAAAGGACAACTTTCCATCTTGTGCTCTTAATTTATCACTTATATTCATGTCAGCCTTTAATTTAATCTTATTTACTAAGTTTTCATAAAGATTCTTTTTAATCTTCTTCATAAGTATTAGTGTTCCATCTATTCTAAAGCGAATATTAGCCCACTCTCCCAAAGGTTCAATATGCATATCGCTGGCATTCTTTTCTATGCCTAATGCTATTAAACTTTTTAACTCTTCTTCTGTGAATTCATCCTTTGAAAAATTTTTGCCACCATAACAGTCTTCAATTAATTTTCTTATTTCATCCTTATTTCCTAAAATGAAACTTACTTCTTTGTCTCTAAATAATAAAGATAAATAATCTTTTTTATCTTTATCTTCACGACTTGTATAAAACAATATCTTTCCCTCATTGTCTTTTAAAGCAATTAAATTCATTTCTAATGCAATCTTCTTAGGTATCTTTTTCATAAGTCTCATATCAATATCTTTAATACTATATTTCATACTTTCACCTCCTCATAAATAATAATTGACAAGCTACTTATTTTTTAAACGAAAAAAGTTCTAGATTATTAAAAAAATTTAATAATCTAGAACTTTTAACTATTCTATAATAATATACTGCCCTTTGTTACTATCTATAAGCTTAATACTTCTATCTTTTGGATTATACATATATAATGCATTTTTTTCTTTATTGTCATTAAATCCAGTAAAATATATGTTACCATCAATAACTATTAAACTTGATTCTTCGGATATATTTTTAGGAAAATCAAATACTAATCTATCAAGCTTATTGTTAGTAGTATTTATTGAATATAAGCTTCTTACTCCATTACCTTTTATACCAATAAAATACACAATATCATCTATTTTATGTGATGACTCTATCTCTCCTACCTCATTAGAGATAACAGATTCTTTTTTATTATCCAAATTATAAATGTAACATTCTTTCTTTCCGTCAATACTGCTTTGAGTATATAAAACAATTTGATTTTCTATTAAATCAATATAGTCTATAAAAGCCTTAACAATTTGCTTCTCTAAAGTGTAACTTCCATCCTTTATATTGTATAGGAATATTCCACTTTTCTTCTCATTTAAATCTACTCCATATAGAACTAGTTGATCTTCATTTGCGAATTTAAAATTCTCCCCAGAAATAGCTAAATTCTCGTTAAAATCAAATTCCTTAAAGTTTTGTAAGTCTAAAATCTTGTATCCTATTTTATCCCCAGAACTATATTTATATAAAAGCTTAGTCCCCCCAGGACTTATAATCAAGTCTTCTATATTTCCATCTACTGATATTTTATGTTCCTTAATCCCATTTGTAATTATTAAGTCAGTTCCCTTACTAGTAAATTCCCTATAAATAACTAAACCTAATTCCTTGCTATAAACTTCCATATGACCTTTTATATCTAAGTCAAGTTTCTTTAGCGTTTCCCCTTCTATTTTGTAATATTCAACATTCTCTCCTGAAATTGTAGACACAACATTCTCAGGAAGTTCTAACTTTTTTCCCTTATCATTTTCTCCATCAGTTCCTTTGTTGAAATTACATCCCACAAGGGCTATTGATAAAATAACTAATACTAAACTTAAAGCAGCAGCTTTCCTCATTTACTTACTTCCCTCTCTAAAATAAATATGTGCCATCACAAATAAATGATGCATCTCCTATCATTTTTATTCCATCATCTTCAATATTAACTTTTAATTCTCCACCTGGAACTATTACCTTTACTTCATTATCTACTAATCCTAACTTATTAGCTGCTATAACTGAAGCACAGTTTCCTGTTCCACATGCTAATGTTGGACCAGCACCTCTTTCCCAAGTTCTAACTTCCATAGTGTTTCTATCAATTACCTTACAGAAGTTAACATTTGTTCCTTGAGGAAATAGTTCATACTTTTCTATACCTTTACCACATTCTATAGGATATTTTTCCTCTTCAAAGATAATAGTATGCGGAACACCCATAAGTAAAGATGTTATTTCATATTTTCCATTTCCTACACTTACTTCTTTTTTTATTATTTCTTCATCACATAATGCAGGTATACTCTTAGGATTAAAATCTCCAAATCCCATATTTACATTAATAGCCTTTACCTTATCATCCTCAACCTCTAAGAAAATTTTTTTAACTCCATCACCAGTTAAAACGTCTAAAACATCCTTCTTAACTATGCCTTTTTCATAGACATACTTAGCAAAACATCTTATTCCATTTCCGCACATGGCAGCATAAGATCCATCTGAATTTATTATTACCATCTCTATATCACAATTTTCATTCTTTCTAACTATTAAGATTCCATCTGCACCAATTCCAAATCTTCTATGGCACATTTTTTGAGCAATTATTCCCTCTTTACCTACATATTCATTGTTTAAATCTTCTATAACTATAAAATCATTTCCATTCCCATGCATTTTTGAAAACTTCATATTATCACCTCAAATTACCTATTATTGATACTTTTTATTATAAGATGTATACTAACTGTAAGTTCAATCAATTTAGAAAGGAAAGAAAATAATGGCTTTAGACGGTATTTATTTATATAACTTAATAAATGAACTAAAAGGTTCATTAATAAATTCTAGAATCGACAAAATAAATCAACCTGAAAAGGATGAAATAATAATAAATGTACGTGGAAAGGAAAATAAAAAACTTTTAATTTCCTCTAGTTCCAAATACCCTAGATTACATTTTACTACAATAAATAAGAATAATCCATTACAACCGCCTGTTTTTTGCATGGTATTAAGAAAATATTTAACTGGCGGAAGAATAATAGATATACATCAACAATCTACTGATAGAATTGTTTCAATAGACATAGCAAATAAGGATGAAATGGGATTTGATAGTGTATACACTTTAGTCATAGAAATAATGGCCAGACACAGTAATATCTCTCTTGTAAGAAAAAGAGATAATAAAATCATGGAATCAATAAAACATATAACAGCAAACAAAAACAGTTTTAGAGTTCTTTATCCTGGTGTAAGCTATGTATTCCCTCCTGCTTCTGAAAAATTAAATCCCTTTGATTTTTCTAAAGAGGATTTAAAAGATGCATTAAGCAAAAATAACAATGAACTAGATGAGAAGGTTTTTTCAAAACTATTAACTGGCGTTGGCAAAAGTCTCTCTCTTGAAATGTATTCATTATTTACAAAGCAGTTTGGTGATTCTTATGTTTTTGATGACATATTTAACTTTATCTCTGAATACTTCAAAACTATATTTAATGATATACAAAATATTATATTCTATAGAAATGAAAAAATTATAGATTTCTATTTTAAAGATTTATCTATTTTAGATGACTGCACTAAAGAACTTTATGAAAATAGTAGTGAGCTTTTAGATGCTTTCTTTGCTAATAAGGATAAACAAGATAGACTTCATGCTAAAAGTGCAGACATACAAAGATTAGTAAACACCAATATAGATAGATGTTTAAAAAAGATCAAGGTTCTTGAAAAGACTTTAGAAGAATGTGATAAAAAAGAAGATTTTAAGATTAAAGGTGAACTCCTAACATCTTATATTTATAGTGTAAAAAAAGGCGATAAATCTGTTGATGTTTTAAATTATTATAGTGAAAATGAAGAATATCTAACTATTCCACTTGATGAAAATAAAACACCATCTGAAAACATTCAATTTTACTTTAAAAAATACAATAAACTAAAAAAAGCTGAGGAATCAGCTTTAGAGCAACTAGCAATAAATGAAGATGAGCTTAAATACTTAAACTCAGTTTCATCAAGCATACAAGTTGCAGATAACTATGATGATATAGATGCAATAAAAAATGAACTCATAGAAACTGGCTATGTAAGATTTAGAAGAAGTAACAATAGCAAAAAGAAAGAAAAACAATCTAAGCCTTACCACTACGTTTCTTCTGATGGAATAGACGTTTATGTCGGTAAAAATAATATTCAAAATGACTATTTAACCTTAAAGTTTGCTGAAAAAAATGATACTTGGCTTCACACTAAAGACATACCTGGTTCTCACGTAATTGTTAAAAGTTCAGATGTTCCAGATAAAACTTTAGAAGAAGCTGCTAACCTAGCTGTTTTCTACAGTAAAGGAAAAGGTGGCTCTAAAATCCCTGTAGACTATACATTAGTTAAAAACGTAAAGAAACCTTCAGGATCAAAGCCTGGAATGGTAATATACTCAACTAACAAAACAGTTTATATGGATTCACCAAGAGAAATAACCCTAGAAAAACTTTAAACCATAAAAATAAAAGTTACAAATAGCTTCCAAGAATTACTGTATTTCACTAAGAATTTATAGCAATTATTCCAAGGAAGCCCCCAAAGATTGAAAACTCACATTCGCTCAAACAATTCAATCTTCTTAACGGTGCTTCCTTTCCATAATCACTTAAATTCTAAAGTTCATACAGATATTCTTTTCATTCTATTTGTAACTTTTTATATTTCTATCCTTGCTTTAAACTATATAAAAAAACCTATAAATAAAATCTTATTAACTCCTTCTATTTATAGGTTTTTATTTAAATTAGGCTATATTTTAAACAAGTGTTGCTTTTTAGATAGAACTGTAAGACCATCTTAATGAGCATTTAGTATTGCATCATATACGTAAGAATAATAGCGTTAAGAAGCTTTTTCTGTATTTTCTTAGGAATACAATCTCACTATATTCGATTGCATAAGTTCAAGGTACCAAATTAAAATTGGGACTTTCACTTAAGTTTAAAAGCTTTAGCTATTATTCTGAAGTAGATGATAGCAATACTTTGCGAAATTAAGTAGGTCTGAAGGGCTAGCTAAAAAGCAACCTTAACCCAAAACAGAACCTTAAACTATTCTACTACTTCTTTAAGTTATTATCTAAGTATTGATAATAGTAGCATAGAATTCTACCGTTATAAAGTTTTCTGTTCTTAGTAGCTTTTCTACCAAACTCTTTTTGGAAGTCTGGAGAAGCTGTTAGGATATTGAAATCCCAAGTATCTAGTTTTTCTTTTACTTCTCCAAAATGTTTGTTAAGTTTTGAAACAACTTCTTTTTCACCTATTCTCTCACCATATGGTGGGTTTGTAATCATATATCCATACTTTTTCTTAGTTGAAAAATCAAAGAAGTTTCTTTTTTCTAAGGTTATGCAGTCAGTTAATCCTGCTTTCCTTACGTTATTTTTAGCTGTGCTTAATACCCAGCTATCTATATCATAACCAGTTATATCTAGAGGAATTTTCTTTATAGATTTTTCTGCTCCCTCTCTAACTTGATCCCATATTTCCTTATCCATTGAAGGCCAAGTTTCAGAAACGAATTTTCTATGTAATCCTGGTGCTATATTTCTAGCTATCATAGCAGCCTCTATTAATATTGTTCCTGAACCACAACATGGGTCTATAAGAGTTTGCTCGCCTCTCCACTTAGATAATAAAACCATAGCTGCTGCTAGAGTTTCTTTAAGTGGTGCTTGCCCTGAGTGTTCTCTATATCCTCTCTTATGTAAGCCTTCTCCAGATGTATCTATTGTTAATGTAACAACATCCTTTAAAAGTCCAACTTCTATTTTATAAACTGGACCATCCTCTGAGAACCAATCTTGACCATAGCTTCTGCTCATACTCTTAACTACAGCCTTTTTAACTATTGATTGACAGTCTGGAACACTGAAAAGTTTTGACTTAACAGACTTACCAACAACATGCATTTTACCATCTACAGGTATATATTGACTCCAATCAATTTCTACAGTTTTATTAAATAACTCTTCAAAGCTTTCAGCCTTAAATTCAGCTACTTTTATTAAAACTCTATCTGCAGTTCTAAGCCAAAGGTTTGTTATGGCAATATCCATTTCGTCCCCTTCAAAGTGAACTCTTCCGTTTTCTGTTTTTAGGTCTTCATAACCTAATTCTTTTAATTCCTTTGCAACTACAGCTTCTAATCCAAAAGTCGCAGTAGCTATTAAATTATAATCCATAGCTTTACTCCTTAGTTTTCATTTTCATATATTTCAACTGAATCAACACCATCAATTTCATTGATTTGAACTTTTATTATTTCATCCTTTGATGTAGGTATGTTTTTACCAACATAATCTGCTCTTATTGGTAATTCCTTATGTCCTCTATCTACTAAAACAGCTAATTGAATAAATTCTGGTCTTCCTTGATCCATTATGGCATCAATAGCCGCTCTAACTGTTCTACAAGTATATAAAACGTCATCAACTATGATAACTTTTTTTCCTCTTATATCTATATCTATTCTAGGATCATTTAAGTTTGGTTTATCACTAATATTAGTTAAATCATCTCTATATAATGTTATGTCGACACTTGCCACTGGAATCTTTATGCCTTCAAATTTTTCTATAAACTTTGATATTCTTTCAGCTAATGGGTATCCTCTTCTTTTAATTCCAACAAGAACAATATTATCTACGCCCTTATTTTTTTCTATTATTTCATGTGAAACTCTTGTAAGCGCTCTTCTTATAGCATTTTCATCTAATAAACTTGCCTTAAGATGCATATTTTAGCAACCCCCTAATTTTTCTATAATTTTTTCAAAATACTCTGGTAATTGTGAATCAAACTCTACATATTCACCAGTAGTTGGATGAATAAATCCTAATGTTTTAGCATGAAGAACTTGCCCTTCTTGACTTAACTTCTTTTGTTTCTTTAATCCATAAACAGTATCTCCAAGTAATGGATGACCTATAAATGCCATATGAACTCTTATTTGATGAGTTCTTCCTGTTTCTAATGTACACTTAACAAGTGAACATGAATTAAATACTTTAAGAACTTCATAATGAGTTACTGCTCTTTTTCCTTCTTTAACCACAGCATATTTTAATCTATCCCTATGATGCCTTCCTAAAGGTGCATCTATTGTGCCACCTTCTTTTTTAAATCTTCCCTCAACAATAGCATAATATTCTCTTTTTATACTGTGATCTTTAAATTGCTCAGCTAACTTTTGGTGAGCATTATCATTCTTAGCAATAACTAATATTCCAGAAGTGTCTTTATCTATTCTGTGTACTATTCCTGGTCTTATAACTCCATTTATACCAGATAAATCATTACAATGATGTAGTAATGCATTAACTAAAGTCCCAGTGTAATTACCTGGTGCTGGATGAACTACCATTCCCTTTGGTTTATTTACCACTATTACATCTTTATCATCATAAACTATATTTAAAGGTATATCCTCTGCTTCAACTTTTAATTCCTCTGGTTCCGGTATTTCTAATTCTATAACATCATTAGCTGAAAGCTTATATTTTCCTTTTTCAGCTTTTCCATTAATTAAAACTTTTCCATCATCAAAAAGGCCTTGTATAAAGTTTCTTGAAACTCCATCTATTTTTGAAGCTAAAAATTTATCAGCTCTTATGCCTTTTTCTTCCTCTGTTATTTTTATCACTTCTTTATTTAAACTCATAGTTTTATTTGCTCCATTCTAAAGTAAATATTTAAAGCTATACCTTAAATATTATATAATAACATATTAAATTTCAACAAGTAATTAAGCAAAAAGAAAAATCTCACCTTAATTAAAGTGAGATTTTCTAATAACTAGTCTTCAGCAAAGAAACTCTTAATTTCATTTACATCATCAAAATGTGTTTCTTCTTCATAGATGTCTTTAAGCTCAGTTTTCTCTTCTTCAAAGTCAACTTTTATGCCTTGCTCTTCTTCATCTTCTGGCTTAGTTATATTAAAGTTCTTTACGAAATCTTTCTCTAAATCATCAAAAGTATCTATTTGGAAGTTCATAAAACTTCTAAACTTAGCTCTGAACTTTGTAAACTCTTGCTTAACTCTATCATACTCATCATTGATTTGTATAACATCGTTATGAGCCTTATCTAATATTCTTTGAGCTGTATCATTAGCACTCTTGATTATTACATCAGCTTCTTTTTGAGCATTAGCTTTTGCTTGCTCAGCTGTGTTTTGAGCTAATAATAAAGTGTTTTGAATTGTATTCTCAATTTTACTATAATGCTCTATTTTATCGTTAGAATTTTCAAGCTTCTCTTTTAATGAAGTGTTTTCTTTAAAAAGAGCCTCATATTCTTCGACTATTTGGTCTAAGAATTCATCTACTTCCTCTGGACAATAACCTCTTAAAACCCTTTTGAACTCCTTGTTGTTAATATCCATTGGGGTCAATTTCATATAATCACACTCCTATGTATACTTAAATACTGTCAATTTTAATCTACCACTCTTCGTTGTCCCAAAAATGTTACTTATCTTAAACTTTCCAATTCCTCTTATGGTAAGTCTTGAATCTTCTGAAACTTCTTTGCTCTTGTCTTTTGTTATTCTATAGTCTAGAAGAACACTTCCAGAGTTTATAGCATCTAAAGCTTTACTTCTTGATATGTTCCCCAAGGCTGCAACTATACAATCTAACCTCTTAGAAGTTACTATTACATTTTTTTCTTCATAGCTAGGTTTAGGTATCTCATCCAAATCATAAATTATTTCACATTTACAATTAAGATTTCTTATCTTATTTAAATTATTAATTAAAAAATCAATTATACTGTGATGAACAGCAACATAGCAGCCATCTTCTCTTAAAATTAAGTCACCTATTTTATTTCTATTTATGCCTAAAGCCATAATAGATCCTAAATAGTCCTTGTGCTCTAATTTTGAAAACTTAGTATTGCATTGAATCTTTAAAAGACTTATTGGAAACTGGTCATATTCTTCTTTATTGAAGGCAATAACTCTTCTTTCCCCATCCTCAAAAAATCCAAAACTCTCAACATTTACATCAAAGAAATTCATTTCTTGAAGAGTGCTCCATACATCTGGAGTATAAAACTCATCAGTAAATACTGAAATATTTTTTGTCCTAGCTAAATTAAATCTTTCAAAAAGTTTTAATGCTTCAAACTCTTCTAAATTTAATAAATTTATAAAGTCTTTTTTATTCATATTATTTTGAAGCCCAGTTGAACATTCCTTTATTGCTTAATTCACTCTTTAATTCATTACTTACTTCAACGTTTGAAGGTGATACTATAAATACTCCTTTTTCAACCTCTTGAAGTTCTCCACATAATGCATAGCAAGCTCCACCAACGAAGTCTATTAATCTTTGAGCTGTTCTAAGCTCTAATGAAGTTGTGTTTATAACAACTATTTTTCTATTTTTTAATGCAGTACATATTTCAGTTGCATCATCATAAACTAATGGTTTAGTTATCATTAATTTAGCTGTATTAGCTGTATGAATATTTACAACTTTACCATTTTTCTTAGAAGATAATACTGGAGCAAAAGTTTCCTCTTCTTCCATTACCTCTTCTTCTTCCATTACTTCATCTTCATCTTCAAATTCATCAAATCCTAAAAAACTCTTCATTTTATTAACCATTTTAGACATAATCATATCCTCCTAATCTTATTTATATATTCTTTCGCCAAAAATTCCTTGGCCAATTCTAACCATATTACTTCCTTCTTCAATGGCAACCTCAAAGTCACCTGACATTCCCATTGAAAGTATATCCATTTTTATATTTTTGAATTTTCTTTCTTTTAAGTCACAAAATAGCTTATGTGTCTTATTGAAATAATTTCTACACTCTTCTTTTGTTCCCTTTGGAATTATAGTCATAATACCTAAAACATTAACATTATTGCAGGCTTCAATAGCCTCTATAAGTTCATCTAACTCTTCTTCCAAGATACCATATTTCTGTTCTTCTCTTCCTATGTTAACTTGAATTAAAGTATTGGCAGTTTTATTATGTTTACCATATACTTTTTCTATTTCTTTTAATAATTTAACACTATCTAATGATTGTATAAGATGGACTTTATCAACTATATATTTCACCTTATTAGTTTGAAGATGTCCTATTAAATGCCATTCTACATCTTGATGAAAATCGTCAAATTTTTTCAATATTTCTTGAACTTTATTTTCACCAAATTTTCGAATACCAAATTCATAGGCTTCTTCCATCTCTTCAATAGTTCTTGTTTTAGATACAGCAATAAGTTGAACGTTGTCTGGAATTTTTTCTGTAATTTTTGTTAATTTTTCTTTAATATCCACTTTTACTGTCTCCTTTAATTATATATTACATTATATTCTTCTCTATAGGAATAGAAAATCCTTCTTTTTTGTACAATTTTTTTACAAAATGTAATTATTATTTCCCTTTAGATTTCATATATTTAGGATTCATATCACTTATATATGCTGGCATGGTAATATCATCACTTTTTGTTATTTGAACCTTTATCCCTCTATTCATAAGAGTCTTAATGTAACTTCCATCTCTCATAATTTGATTTTCTAATTTTTCTGGATCACCTATAACATTAATATAAAATGGAGCTGGTATTTTAACACCATTCATTCTTAAAAACTGTCCTCCACAGTATATTTCTGTGTTATATATGATTCTTTGATTGTTTATAGATATTGCTTCTGCCCCTGCAGCTTTTAGTTCATTTATGACCTTTATCATATCATCGTCATGTATGGTTCTTAAAAGCCTCATAAAGTCATCAACTACTTCTCCATTAAATGCCTCTCCACCATCTTCCAAAACGATTTTCAATCCTGATCCTTTAACATCTGTTAAACCTGCAAGCATTAAATTATTGTTTAATTCTTCTATCATATCATTAGAAATCTTATTGTTATCTTCATCATTTTTAGAATAATTATTTATTTTCTTTTCTAATTCTCTATTACTCTCTTTTAACTTTGATATTTCATTGTAAAGATTGTTTCGTTTATTATAAGCATCCTGATATTCTTTAGCATTTAATACCTTTGTAGTCTCTGTATCACCAAAACTTATATTCATAGATATTAAAAGTCCTACTATAACGGAAGCTATAAATATAAAAATAGTAAATTCTCTATTTTTCAAAGCCCCACCTCTTTATCGCTCTTTACTTTTCTCTAATAATATCCTTCTTATAGCTGCAAAGTTATTAAATATTCTGCTACCAAAAACAATAACGGCTGCAAAATATAGTGGTATTCCTAATTTATCTCCTAGATATGCTAATAGAGCCGCTAAAGCCGCATTCCCAAAAAAACCTGATATAAAAACATCCGCTTGAAACTCTTTTTTCAAACTAGCTTTTATGGCCCCAAACACAGAGTCTAAACAGGCAACTATTGCTATAGATAAATATGGTGAAAATTTATCAGGTATGCTTCCCGGAAATATAACGCCTATTATTATACCTACTAAAAGCCCAATAAATACTATCATTCAATTACCCTCCTAATCAACCTTTTTTAAATATTCAGAAGATAGGTTTTGAGTAGTTTTAGGTATTGTAATTGAATCCTTCTTCTCATATTTATAATCATAATTACCGCCTAATACTCCATAGTCCATTTCTCCTGGAAAGTCTATTCCCTTTATTATGTTATCTTGATTCCCTATAACCTTTATGGTTAAATTCTCTCTTGGAGAAATTCTTTCATTATTTCCTATCCAAATAAAATTACTTGCATTTTTTATTCCTGTTTGAGGAGTTATTCTAATATCATTAACTGCAATAGCTTCTGCTCCTGAAAAATCTAATAAGTTTAATATATGAACGATCTCATTTTCACTTATATATTGAGGATCCTTTGAAGTAAGTAATGGTGACTTTGGTGTTATTGATAAAATTATTCCAGGCCCCGTAACCTCTTCAGTTCCTAATATCATTCTACTTTCATCTAATTGTTCTTTTATTTTATTATTTACATCTCCCTTAGATGTAGCTGCTTCCTCCATCTCTTTTAATCTTTTATTTAAAGAGTCATTATTTTTTTGAAGTTCTTCTTTTTCTTTTTTAAGTCCATCTATTTCAGCCATTATGTCATTTTGATTATAATTTTCTATTATTTTTTTTTCTTTATTATTTATCATTTTAAATTGATAAGTTAATAAAAAACCTAACAAGGCACAAACTATTCCAATGATAATTTGTGAAGACAACTTTTTCAAAAAGCACTCCTCCTTAATTTTCTTTGTATATTACAGGATTCCCATTAAAGCTTATGTTTATATAACCTTTTTCAAAATTTCCTACTGGATCATTTAGTATATTAATCATCTTATTTAATTTTTCCTCTAAACCATCAGTTCCTCCTAGTAGTATTTGAACCTCTCCTTTATTTATAACAATATTATTAAGGTTGGATACATCTATAGAGTTAACTTTTACTTTACTTTTATTTAAAGCTTCTCCTATTTGCTTTAAAACTTCCACCTTTTCTTTGTCAGTACTCATAGGCTCTCCTAAGAATCTATTTTCCACATTCAACCCAGTTACCATAGGCAATTGTAATCCCTCAGCAGAGTTTTTCTTTTCCATTATAACTAGATTTTCATTTAAAACATAGAAATCTGCACCATCATTTACGATAAAAGTTGCATTTCTTTCTTCTACCTTTATTGTTAATTGATCTGGAAGTTTTCTTGATATCTTAACATCTTTTATATATGGATTACTTAATATTTTCTCTTTTAAAGCTGATGTATTAAGTAAAAATATATTTTGATTTAAAATATCATTTTCTTGTATTACCTTTTCTTTAGTTATAACATTATTGTTGTTTATATTAACCTTTTTTATATTAAAATAAGGTGTTTTTATTAGAATTAAACCTAATACAACAATAAGTATTATACTAATTAATATAACCTTTTTTCTAACCTTTTTTCTTTTCTTTTTTAATATATAATCATTTATATTCGTATCCATAATTCTCCTTAATACTTTATTTTGCATTTCAATATCAATAATATCATTTTACTAGATTTTTTTCATTAATTTTTTAAGAAAATCTTAATAATAATAAAAACATTACTACAAGAAATTCCATATATTTTCCTCCTGTTTTTCTAAAAAAATAAAGGCGTATGAAACGCCTTTAATCAATATTTTTATTTCCTTGTCTTGATATATTAAGTAGAATTCCCATAGCCATGAGGTTAAATACTAAAGCGGTTCCTCCATAGCTTATAAACGGAAGTGGAACCCCAGTAACTGGCATTGATCCTGTTACAACGGCAATATTAATTATAGCCTGAACTCCTATAATTGAAGTAATACCTACAGCTAATAAAGTTCCATACTCATCTTTAGCACTCATAGCTATTTTTATTCCTCTATAAACAAATATAACAAATAGTATAATTACTACTGTACATCCTATTAAGCCCAATTCTTCTCCTATTATTGAGAATATAAAGTCATTGTGTGGCTCTGGCATGTATAGAGTCTTCTGTCTAGATTGACCTATTCCAAGACCAGTAACTCCACCTGCTCCTAAAGCATAGAAAGATTGAATAAGCTGATATCCATCACCAGCAGGATCTTTCCAAGGGTTTATAAAGTTCATCATTCTGGCTACTCTATATGGCTCTATTAATGCAAAGAATAATCCTGCTACAACCATTCCTGGTGCTATTACACCAAACATAAATCTTTTTCTTGCTCCAGCCACAAAAACCATTATGAAGGTAACAAAACCTGTTACGGCTGCTATACTAAGGTTCTTTTGTGCAAGTATAAGAGCAGCAAAGAATCCTCCGACTAAGAAACATGGAACTATTCCCTTCCAAAACTCCTTAATCTGCTCCCCCTTATTGGTAATCATATAAGCAAGTACTATAACTACTGCATACTTAGCAAGCTCCGATGGTTGGAAAGATAGTGGGCCTAATCTTATCCATCTTTGAGCTCCCTTTACTGCTGGGAAAGCATAAACAGCCACTAATAATATAGGTGTTACTATGATTAATGGTACTGTAAGTTTTTTAAGCTTATGGTAATCAAAGTTTGCTATTATAAACATAGCTGCTAATCCAAGAATAGCAAAAAGTCCTTGCTTCTTTAAGTAAGCCATACTATCCCCTTCATTAACCATAGCAAAATATGAACTTGCACTATAAACCATAATTACCCCAATAGCAAGTAATATTACTATTGTGTATAAAAGACCTAAGTCAATTTGACCATATCTAGATTTAGTAGTCTTTTTTTTCTTCATTTAAAAACCTCCTATTTAGGAATTTTCTAAAGTGAAGCAAAAGCAATGAAGCAAAATACTACTGTTATTATAGAGAATACAGAAACTATCTTTGTTTCACTCCAGCCTAATTGTTCAAAATGGTGATGTATTGGAGCCATTTTGAATATTCTTTTACCTGTAAGTTTGAATGAAGTAACCTGTAATATAACAGAAAGTGTTTCTATTACATAGATAATTCCTATGAACGCTAGTATTAAAGGCATTTTTAATATTAAAGCTACCATTGCTACAGCTCCTCCTAAAGCAAGAGAACCTGTATCTCCCATAAATACTCTAGCTGGAAATGCATTAAATCTTAAGAATGCAAGTAATGCCCCAGCTAAAGCAACGCAGAATATTGCTAAACTTATGTGTCCTAAATTATAACTAACTATTCCTAAAAATGTTGTTACTAAAACAGTAACTGATGTAGCTAATCCATCTAATCCATCTGTTAAGTTTACTGCATTTGTTACCCCAGCAAAATAGAACATTACTGCTGGTATATAGAATAATCCTAAGTTAAATTGACCATCTAAGAATGGTATATTAATGCTAGTTCCTATATATTTATAAGCATACCAAGTTAAAAACCCTGATACGATTAATAGTAAAATCATTTTTTGTCCTGATGTTAATCCTTCATTTTTCTTCTTAATTATCTTTAATAAGTCATCTAAGAATCCTACAAAACCAAATCCTACAAATGCATATAAAGCTACCATTGCTTCATCTGTTGGATTACCAACCATAATAAACATTGTTATAATAGTTGCAAATATAAATATTAGTCCACCTATAGTTGGTGTTCCAGCTTTTTTTAAATGACTCTTTGGTCCCTCTGCTCTAATGTTTTGTCCAAATTTTAGTTTATGTAGTAGTGGAATTATAATAGGTCCTAATATTGATGCTACTATAAAACTTATCACTATTGCCATTACTATCTTGGGATCTATCACCGACTTTAAAATTTCCATAAAATTCTGCTACTTAAGCTAGTAAGCAGCTTCACCTCCTTAGTTCCATTTACTTCTCTAATAATGCTTTAGTTATTTCTTCAAATTTTAAACTTCTTGATGCCTTAACTAATATAATATCCCCTTCGCATATTATATTAAGTAAAGTGCTTATTAATGCTTCTTTATTTGGATATACAGTACATTCTTCTCCATATCCATCTTTAATGTTTTCTGAGAACTCTCCACAGCAAAGTATTTTATCTATTCCATTTTCCTTTGCATACTTACCTATCTCTTCATGAGCTTCTTCTGATTTATGTCCTAGTTCCTTCATTGTTCCTAACACTGCTATTCTTCTTTTTCCTTCTATATTCTTCATAACATCTATAGAAGATTTAACAGCCACTGGACTAGAGTTATAGCAATCATTTAATATTGAAAACTCATCTTTTTTAATAAGTTCTAATCTCATTGATGTTGCCTCAATATTGTTTAGTCCTCTCTTCATTTCTTCAAATGAAAGACCTAACTCTTTTGCTATAGCAATTCCTAGCATAAGGTTACTTATATTATGTTTCCCTGGCATGTCTAAAGAAAACTCTTCTTCTTTTTCTCCATCATATACTGTAAAAGTAGATGAAAGTTCTTCTAGAGCTATATTTTTAGCTCCTATTTCAAAATCTTCTCCAACTCCAGTTTTAACTATTTTATACTCTGCCTTAGGTAAAGCCCCTAGAAAATCATCATTTCCACAAACAACAAGAGTATTATTCTTATCAAAGAAAGTTGTTATTTCCATTTTAGCTTTTAATATGTTTTCTCTAGTCTTTAATATTTCTATGTGAGAAATTCCTATATTAGTTATAATACCTAAATCAGGAGATGCAATTTCTGCAAGTTCTCTAATTTGACCAAGACCTCTCATTCCCATTTCCAAAATAGCTACATCATATGTACTATCTAGCTCTAAAATCATAAGAGGTAATCCTATTTCATTATTGAAATTTCCCTTTGTTTTAAACACTTTGTATTTATCACTTAAAACAGCAGCAACTAAATCTTTAGTAGATGTTTTTCCTGCTGACCCAGTTATTCCAACAACTTTTAATCCTAATTTTTCTCTATAAAATTTAGCTAAATCCATTAAGGCTCTTCTTGTATTTTCAACCTTAATTAAAGAAACTCCATCTTTTAGCTCATTTATATCACATTTAACTTCATCAACTATAGCAATCTTAGCCCCTTTATTGAAAGCATCTAAAACATAGTTGTTTCCATTGAAATTTTCACCCTTTAATGCAATAAATAAAGTTCCTTCTTCTATTTTTCTTGTATCCGTTGATACTGCCTTTATTTCTTTTACATCAGATTCTTTTAATAAAGTTCCTTTAGTGGCTTTTACAATCTCTTGTAAATTTAACTCTAGCATTCTTTAACACCTCTACTTGCCTTCTAAAATATCATATACAACTTCTCTTTCATCAAAGTGTATTGTTTCATCTTTTAGTATTTGATAAGTCTCATGACCTTTACCAGCTATAACTATAACATCACCCTCTAAAGCCATATTCATAGCTTTTCTTATAGCTTCTTTTCTGTTAACTTCAATTTCAAAGTTATCATACTTAAGTGGCTTTACTATGTCATTTATTATATCCATAGGTTCTTCACTTCTTGGGTTGTCAGAAGTAATTATTACAACATCTGATAATTTACAACCTATTTCACCCATTTGAGGACGCTTAACTTTGTCTCTATCCCCACCACAACCAAATACAGAAATCATTCTATTCTTAGTAAAGGCTTTTACTGTACTTAAAATATTTTCTAATCCATCTGGTGTGTGTGCATAATCTATTATTATGCTATAAGGTAAATTTTTCTCTTTTGCAACCAATTCGCATCTTCCTGGTATTACAACATCACTTAATCCTTCTTTAATTTTTTCTACAGGAATATTTAAGTTATATGCACATATTATACATCCTAATGAGTTGTATATATTATATTCTCCAGGAATATTTATAGAAAATTCTTCTATTTTATCTAAATTCACCTTAAATTCTGAACCATTTGAGTGACTTTTAATCTCAAAAGCTTTAAAATCTGAATCTTTTTCAACTGAAAAAGTAGAAACTTTTGTCTTTACTCTTCCTTTTTCTATATCTTCTACTATGTTAGTACCATATGGATCATCTAAGTTTATTATACTATGATTACTTCTTTCGAAAAGTTTAAATTTAGCATTATAATAGTTTTCAAAGGTTTTATGAAAATCTAAGTGATCTCTAGTTAGATTTGTGAAGATTCCCTCTACGAATTGAACTCCATATACTCTATCTAAATCTAAAGAATGAGATGAAACCTCCATAACGCAATATTCTACTCCAGCTTCAACCATATTTTTAAATAATTCATGAAGCTCATAAGATTCTGGTGTTGTTCTAACAGCATCAACTTTCTTATTTCCTATATAATTTGCTATAGTTCCAATTAATCCTGTTTTACAGCCTGCTTTTTCTAAAATTGATTTAATCATAAAAGCAGAAGTTGTTTTTCCGTTAGTTCCTGTTATTCCTATTATCTTTAATTTGTCTTTTGGATTTCCAAAATAATTTGAAGACATTAATGCAAGAGCCTTTCTAGTATCTTTAACTTTTATTATTGTTATATCTTCGGGAACACTTATGTCTTCCTGAACTATTATTACCTTAGCTCCCTTCTTAACAGCATCACCTATAAATGAATGTCCATCTACTTTAAATCCTTTTACACAAACAAAGATATCTCCTTGCTCTATCTTTCTATTATCATATCTTATGTTTTGTATTTTTGACTCTTCATTACCTTTTATAACTTCATAATCTAAGCCATTTAATAAACTTTTAAGAATCATTTTTTTCACTCCTTAAATACTATGCACTAAACAAGCGTTAAATTCACAAAATACTAGCATGTGAATTGACTCACATGCTAGTTTTTTAACTATCATTATTTCTTAGCTAATTTAAACTGTATTGTTGTACCACTTTTTACTACATCACCTTGAGCTATACTTTGCTCTTTTACATTTCCTTCTCCTTCAAATGTACCTTTTAAACCAATTTTATCAAGAATTTCTTTAGTTTGTTCCATTGAAAGACCATTAAAATCTGGTACTACAACATCTTTATTATAGTTTGAAGTAGTTTTAGTGTAAAGTTTAATTTCACTTCCTTCTTTTATTGTGTATCCTGGTTTAGGATTCATATCCACTATAGAATTTCCTCCATCTTCTATAGAGTATTTTATATTATTCTGATCTAAAACAGCCTTAGCTTTATCTAAGCTCATACCTCTTACTTCTGGTATCACTACTTCTTTAGCTTTATTTTTATCTATATTTGAAGTATCTAATTGCATATAGTTAAATATGTCACTAAATAAGTCATGTGCTAATGGAGCCGCTACTAACCCTCCAAAATATTCTCCTTTTGGATTATCAACTGATATTAAAACTGAAATTTGAGGATTATCATATGGAGCAAATCCCGCAAATGATGCTACATATCCTGCACCATATCCACCACCTTCTTTAACTTTTTCAGCTGTACCAGTTTTACCAGCTATTCCATAGCCTTCTATGTATGCTCTTTTAGGTGAACCATAATGAACTGTTCTCTCAAGAGCCTCAGCTACTCTTTTGGATGTTTTTTGATCTATTATATTTTGCACCTTTTTAGGTTCAAAAGTTTCATCTACAACCCTTGTTCCACCTTTGTCTTCATGACTTATTTCCTTCATAACGTGAGGTTGGATCCATGTTCCACCATTAGCAATAGTATTCATAGCAGCCATTAATTGAACTCCACTTGCACTATCTGTTTGACCAAAAGATATTGTAGCAAGTTCTACTGGTCCTATTTTATCGTTAGGAAGTACTATTCCTGATGTTTCGCCTGGTAAGTCTATTCCTGTAGCTTTTCCAAAACCAAATTTTTGTATATACTCATTTAATTTCTCTTTTCCAAGCTTTTGTCCTATATCCATAAACCCAACATTACAAGAATTCTCTAATATTTGGTCAAAAGTTTCAACTCCATGTCCATCTGGTTTCCAACATTTTATATAAGTACCTGAAACATCTTTTCCACCCGGACAGTAATAAGTTTCATCTCCACCAGCTATTCCTTCTTGTACTGCCGCCGACGAAGTTACCATTTTAAATATAGACCCTGGTTCAAATGTATTTGACACAGCAGAATTTTTCCACATATTCTCCGTCTTTTGTGTTTTATTATCACCTGGGAAATTTTCATATCCTTCATAAGGATTATTAGGATTATAATCTGGTTTATTAGCCATAGCTAATACTTCCCCATTTTGAGGATTCATAACTATTATACTAACACCTTGTGCTTGATATTCTTTCATACCCTTTTCTGCAACTTTTTCAGCAAAATATTGTATGGTTTCATCAATAGTTAATGTAACATCTTTTCCATCTACAGGCTCTGCAAATTCAGAATTTGAATAAGGGATTCCATTACTATTTCTTGCAACTTCTGATATTCTCATTCCTGGAAGACCTGATAATTCTGCATTGTATTCACGCTCAATACCACCTTGACCAACTCCGTCTTGATCAACTCTTCCTAAAACTTGAGCTAAAAAATTATTGTCTGGATAATATCTTTTTGTATCTTGAGAAACTATTACTCCTCTTATTTTTAAAGCCTTAACTTTATCAGCCTTGTCCTTTTCTATTTTTCTAACTAAGGTTGCTGATGTTGCTGGCACTCCTGATGGTAAAGTTGTATTTAATTTATCATATACCTCTTCTTTAGGCATATCTAAAGCAGTTCCCAAGTCTACTGCTATTTTATTAAGTTTCGCCGTCTTTTCATCTTCAGTGTCATCTTTTTTAAAGGTGGAGTCTCTTAAAGTTTTAAGGTCTAAATCTACTCTGTAGACATTGGCACTAACGGCTAATTGACCTCCATTTCTATCTAAGATATCCCCTCTTTTAGCATCTATTTTTACTTCATTTTTCCATTGTTCTTCAGCCATGGTACCATATTCTTTATGCTTAAAAATCATTATATATGATAATCTTAATACTAAGATTGCTAATAATCCCCATATAACTAACATAACACAGTAAGATCTTTCATTTCTAAGCGACTTCGTTATTTTATAATCTTTAAATCCTTTGTTCTTCTTTTTATTTTTCACCCTTAGCCCTCCATATTAAGTCAAATAAAATGAGCCTCAAATCCAAAAAACTTATCTTTAAGCCTATAGATTTATCAGCTTTATAATTTAATAAATCTATAGCCATTGTATAAAAAATTATGGATGCACCCTTAAAACAATAATAAAAGTACACCCTAATTTATCACCCTATTGCTTCCCTTCAGTAGTTTGGCCACCACCTAATTTAGCCATATCATCCTTAGTTGGCAATATCATTTTCAGTTTATTTTTAGCAACATCCTCTATTTTATCTAAAGAACTTGCTTTTAATATTTGAACCTTTAAAGCCTCATTTTCTGTTATAACAGAATTTATTTGCTTATTTATTGAATCTAACTGTTGCTGAGTCTTATAAACTTTTATATCTCTACTTATTGTTACCCCACCAACAACTAATATTAGAAGTACTATTTGTAATACACTTTTTCTTACTCTTTTGTCTTTTTGCTTTTTTCTTCTTTGTTGTTCGATTTTTTTCTTTTTCTTATCGTAGGTTTTTCTACTTGGTACAGTTTGCTCTTTTCTTTGTGGTTTAAGTGCAGAACTTCCATTATAATCAAACTCTTTTACAATCATCTCTAATCCCTCTCCAATTAATTTTTATTCCCCTTACTTAAAAAAATCTACTTAAACATTTGTTTCAAAAATATTATATTATAATTTCTCTATTACTCTTAACTTAGCACTTCTACTTCTTGGGTTAAATTCTAATTCTTCTTTACTAGCTTCTATAGGTTTTCTTGTCACAAGTTTAACTTCTGGCTTTCTATTGCAAACGCATACTGGAAACTCACTAGGACATGTACAAGGATTAGATAATTCCTTAAATGTATTTTTGACAATTCTATCCTCTAAAGAATGGAATGTTATTATAGCCATTCTTCCGCCTTTGTTAAGTTTCTTAACTCCATCTAAAATAGTTTTACTTATTATTTCAAGTTCTTTGTTAACTTCTATTCTTATAGCTTGAAATGTTCTTTTAGCTGGATGTGGCCCTTCTCTTCTAGCCTTAGCTGGAATAGCAGCCTTTATTATTTCAACCAATTCTAAAGTAGTTTCTATATTTTTTTCTTCTCTATTTTTAACTATAAAACTTGCAATTCTTTTAGCAAATTTTTCTTCCCCATATTCCTTTATTATTCTGTAAAGCTCTTCTTCTGAATATGTATTAACTATTTCATATGCTGAAAATTCATTATCTCTATTCATTCTCATATCTAAAGGAGCATCTTGCATGTAACTAAATCCTCTTTCTCCATTATCTAATTGATAAGAAGAAACTCCTAAATCCATAAGAATACCATCTACTCCATCAATATCCAAATCAGTTAGGACATCATATATAGCATAGAAATTACTATGTACATAGGTAACATTATTATATTCTTTTAATCTTTCTCCTGCTGCCTTTAAAGCATCTTTATCCTGATCAAATCCTATTAACCTTCCTTCACTTGAAAGCCTTTTAACTATTTCACTTGAATGTCCTGCACCACCTAAGGTACAATCTACATATGTACCATTTTCTTTTATATTTAAAGCATCTATGCATTCATCTAGCAAAACAGAAACGTGTTTAAATTCCATATAAATACTCCTTATTTTTTTAATTAATCATCATCTTTTGATTATTCGAATCATATTATATATCATTAATATACTTAAATTTATCTTCTTTGTTTTTATCAATAAATATTCTTAAACATATTTATTAATTATTAAATAATATGTAAATTGTTATACCTCTTACTAATTTACACTAAAATCTCATATTATTGCAACCATTTTCCCATTATATAATATATTTTATTATACATTATTCTATAAAAAATTAAAAATTCCTTTCAAAACCCATTATTTATAAATTAATACTATTAAAATATCCTTAGAAAAAAATTTGACATTATATTTATTTTGATGTAAAATTTTAAAATACTATGGGAGTAGATAGGGGCTGGTGTCTCTACAGGTCTTCAACACCTAGTTGTGGTGCTAATACCATCATGGGTGGGTTCGATTCCCACATACTCCCGCCACAAAGCAAAAAGCTATTTGAAATTAACTTTCAAATAGCTTTTTTTGTCTAAAAATATTGTTTAAATTTGATGATAAAAAAAATCATTTTTTAAATCTAAACTACTAATTCCACACAATAAAATAAGGCTATGTTTTAAAATAGTGTTGAATTTTTAGATAGAACTGTAAGACTATCTTAATGAGCAGTTATTATTGCATCATCTACGTAAGAATAATAGCGTTAAGAAGCTTTTTCTGTTTGAGCGTTAGCGAGTTTAAAAGCTTTAGCTATTATTCTGGAGTAGATGATAGCAATACTTTGCGAAATTAAGCTATGTCTGAAAGTCTAGCTAAAAATCAACCTTTACCTAAAACAAAGCCTTTTATTATACTATACGTTGAATCTGAAGTTAACTATGTCTCCATCTTTCATTACGTAGTCTTTACCTTCTAATCTGTAAACACCTTTTTCTTTAGCAGCTGCTTCTGACCCACATTCTACTAAGTCATCATAAGAAACTACTTCTGCTCTTATAAATCCTCTTTCTATGTCAGAGTGGATTTTACCTGCTGCTTGTGGAGCTTTAGTTCCTTGTTTTATTGTCCAAGCCCTAACTTCTTGTACACCTGCAGTTAAGTAACTCATTAATCCTAATAATTTATAACTTGCTTGTATAAGTTTATCAAGACCTGATTCTTCTAATCCATACTCAGATAACATTTCAGCTTTTTCTTCTTCATCTAATCCTGATAATTCTTCTTCAAGTTTAGCACAAACAACCATGATTCCTGAATTCTCAGTTTCAGCATATGCTCTAACTTTTTGAACATACTCATTATCTAAGTTTCCTTCCATCATATCATCTTCTGATATGTTACAAGCATATAAAACTGGCTTTGAAGTTATTAAGAATAAGCTTTTTACGAAAGCTTCTTCATCTTCAGTAGCTTCTAAAGTTCTAGCTGGTTTATTTGCTTCTAAGTGAGCTTTTAATCTTTCCATTACATCATACTCAAACTTAGCAGTTTTATCACCTGATCTTACTAACTTCATAGTCTTTTCCATTCTTCTTTCAAGAACATCTAAGTCTGCAAAGATAAGCTCTAAGTTTATAGTTTCTATATCTCTTATTGGATCTACAGAACCTTCTACGTGAACAACATTCTCATCATCAAAACATCTTACAACATGAACGATAGCTGCAACTTCTCTTATGTGTGATAAGAATTTATTTCCTAATCCTTCACCTTTACTAGCACCTTTAACTAATCCTGCTATATCATAAAACTCTATTGCAGTATATACTTTTTTCTTTGTATTATATATTTTTTCTAAAACATCTAATCTCTTATCTGGTACACTTACAACACCTACGTTTGGTTCTATTGTACAGAAAGGATAGTTTGCTGATTCAGCTCCTGCTTTTGTAATAGCATTGAATAATGTACTTTTACCAACGTTTGGTAATCCAACCATTCCTAATTTCATCTATGTACACGTCCCTTTCTCATATTTAATTTCATACTTAATGATTATACTCTAGCTTAATATATATTTCAACAACTGTATTATGTTTCCTAATTATCCACCTAAAAATACAAATTAATCCTAACATATAACACATAATAAATTCGAGGTGATGTTTTATGATTAAGAAATTTTTATCATTATTTTTTTCAACAATGATAATTTTATCTCTTTCTTTAAATACAAGAATAGCAGCAAAAGAAATCAATAGTCCTTGCACAAAAGAATTTAACTGGTATTACTCTTATAACAAAGAAGAAGGAATCCCTCATGGCCCTAAAGAAACACCATATATATCTAAATATAAGGTACTTTATTGTGGAAATACTTCAAAAAAAGAAATTTTTCTTACTTTTGATGAAGGATATGAAAATGGAAATACAGCAAAAATACTTGATATATTAAAAGAAAATCAAGTACCAGCTGCCTTCTTTGTAACAAGACCATATATAAAAGATTATCCAGATCTTATAAAGAGAATGGATGAAGAAGGTCATCTTGTATGTAATCACACTTCTCATCATCCATCAATGGCTAAAATTCTTGATAAAGAAAAATTCAAAAAGGAATTTACTGAGGTTGAAGAAGAGTACTTCAAAGTAACAGGAAAAGAAATGCCTAAATTCTTTAGACCTCCAATGGGAAAATATAGTGAACAATCCCTAATATCAACTGAGGAACTTGGTTATACTTCTGTCTTTTGGAGTTTCGCTTATAGAGATTGGTTAGTTAATGAGCAACCTTCTAAGGAAGCTGCTAAAAAGAAAATATTAGAGAAAGTTCATAATGGTGAAATAGCCTTACTTCATGCTGTATCAGATACAAATACTGCTATTTTAGATGATCTTATAAAAGAACTTAAAGCTGATGGATTTGAATTTAAATCTTTAAATGACATAACACCTAAACAAGAATAATCTTTCTTCATAAAATCCTAAATATATTTAGAGGTCTAGCATAAACTAAAACACCTAGTCTACGCTAAACCTCTATAATATTTATAAACTATTTAAGATTTAATAAATATAAAATATAGATACATTTAACTAAAGTTATCATTAATCTTGTAAGAAATTATTCTCTTTTAAAATTTCTTCTTTTAATCTAGTACTTTCATGTCTTATATGTAAAATTTCTTCTTTTACTTTTTTCACAAATTCCTCATCTTTTAAAAAGGCTAAGTTTATTTCCACATTAACTATAGAGCTATCTATACAAGCACTAAGCATTATTGCACTAACAACAGCATCAGAAACTAAATTTTTATTTCCATACTTTGCAGCAAACTTTACATTATCAAAAAACTTTAAAGCCTTTCTACTTAGTTCTAAAGGAACCATCATTGCACCAAAAGTACATTCATCTATTTTTTCACTTCTTAATTTCTTTTCTTCCTCTGTATCCTTAGGCAATTTATAACAATCCATTAATGCACTAAAAGCCTCTTCGTCCCTATTCATGAAATCTAATATTTCATCATAGCTTTTTTTAGCCTCTTCAAGATTCTTGTCTAGAATCCTTTTATTTTCATCACTTAAAGATTCATAAACTTTTTTACCAACAGTTAAGCTATAAACCATTGAAGTTAAAGCTACTCCTACTGCTCCAACAATACCTGCCGCTGCCCCACCGCCAGGTGCTGATGAACTTGATCCTAAGTCTTCTATAAAATCTTTTATTGTTCCGTTTTTCATTAATTACCCCTCCATCAATATTATTGCTTATTTTAATTTAAGTATATTATTTAATTTTTTTCCTATGCTACTCCATTCATATTCTTCATTAGCTTCAAAACTCTTACCAGAATCAATTAATTCTCTGCATTTATTTAAATCATCTAATATAGCTTCATATTTATTTTCACTAACTATACACTTATCCTTATTACTTATAACATTCTTTATAGGATCATTTTCATCACCTAGTATAACCATAATAAGATTTTTTGTTCCTAAATAATCATAAATTTTAGCAGGTATTTGTTTCGAATTTTTATTTCCTAAAACAAGAAGAACATCCCCATGAATCATATATCTTAAAGCTTCTTTATAATCAATTCTTCCATTAACACTTACATTGGAAAATTGTTTTAATGCTTCTTTTATATTTTCATCATCTATATTTCCAAAGAATATTATGTTTAATCTATTAAATAATTCCTTATTGCTTATTTCTAATTCTTTTAAGGCTTTTATGAAAGGTCTTAAATCTCTAATCTTACTAAAAATCTCTCCAGCATAAATTAAATTTATCTTATCCTCTTTTAAAAGCTCTGGTTTCTGTTCTCTTTCAATCTCTTCATATATGGCTTTATTATACCCTCTAGTTACAATAAACATTTTATCTTCTTTAACATTATACTTCTCTATGAAGTCTTTTTTATTTGCTTCAGTTACAAATATATGTCTATCACCACTCAATACTACAGCTTTTTCTTGTTTACCTTCTATAAACTTTCTTATAAAGCCAATATCTTCTCTTGATGGATCCTTAAGCCATGGATCACTCCAATATAAAACCCAAGGTGTATCCTTAAAAGCTTTTTTTATTCTTAAAGCACAAAGATGACTTGAAGGTGGTTCATGCATGGAAAAGATAACATCAAACTTTTCTTTTTCCATAAGTTCTATTCCATACTTTGCAGCCTTGAAACTCCAGTTATAATACATATCAGGAAATATTATTTTATTTTTAATCTTCCTCATAAGTTTCATTTTACTGCTAGCCTTCTCATTAGGAGAAGCTTTAATCTCTTCTCCATTATTAGGTTTCTTAGGCATTATCTTATTAAATAATTTTCCACCCTCAATTGCATGTATTTTAACCTTCTCATCTAAAAGTTTAAAAACTTCCTCATCATAATAAATAGAATTTTTAGGAAAATCCACTGTTAAAAGATGAACTTCATCATTATCTATGTTACATAAATTATTTAAGTACATAAGAGTCTCAATAGATGCTGAATTATTAATCATTGGTGAATAGCAGGCTATAAATAAAATCTTCATTAACTTTTACCTCTTTCTTTAACTGATAAAAGTAAAAACTTTGGTATAGAGCCTAATCTTTTTATTCTCCAAGGTTCCTTAGCTACCCTATAAAGCCATTCCATTCCAATGTTAATCATAAATTCTGGTGCTCTATTTACATTACCAGCCATAACATCAAAACTACCACCAACACCCATAAAAACTTTACAACAAAGTTTATCTTTATATTTTTCTATAAATATTTCTTGTCTTGGAGCTCCCATTGCAACAAAAATTATATCTGCTTTACTCTCATTTATTTTTTCTATTAAATCATTACAATTATCTAAATCAAAAAAACCATTATTGCTTCCAACTATATTTATTCCTTTATAGTCATTCTCTATTTTTTCTCTACACGTAATAAGAGTTTCTTCTTTAGCTCCTAGCAAAAATACTTTTAATCCACTTTCTTTAGCTTCCTCTAAAAGCATATTCATAACTTCAATACCAGCTATTTTTTCTTTTATTTCTATTCCATTTATCTTAGCTGCAAGAAGTGTTCCAACTCCATCTGGAATTATTAAAGCATCCTCTTCAGTAAAGCTATTTCTTAAAAGTTCATTATTTATACCGTTATATAAAACCTCTGGATTTCCAGATATTATGTTGACTCTTTTTTTATTTTTAATTTCTTCTAAAAGTTCCTTTTTATCCTCTGAAAATATCCTATATCCTAATAACTCCTTATACATATCCCGCTCCTAAAGGCTACTTAATATTATTGTTTTTCATAAATGTTTCTATTTCTTTTACTATCTCATCATCCCTATTAATAGCCTTAGCTATATCTAAATGCTGTTTAGCCTCTTCAATCATCCCTGCATTTAAATAACAAACTATTAAATTAGTACAAACTTCTATATCTCTTGTACTTTCAAAGGCTTTTCTTAAATATTTAACTGCTTCATCATATATTCCTAATGAAGCATAGTTTATTCCCATTTCATTTACAGCCTCAACTATACTATCATCAATAGCTAAGCATTCATTTAAGTAATAAACTGCCTTCTCAAAGTTTCCTAATCTTCTATAAGCAGTTGCAATATAATACCTTAATATAGCATTATCTTGAAACTTATCTGCTAAAGGAAGAAGTCTTTTTAAAGCATCTTCTGGCTCTTCTATTAATTCTTCTTTTCCCTCTTCATAATCAGCTGAATCTTTTATTTCATTATATAAAACCTCAACTATTTCGTTTCTTTCTCCACCCTTAGCTAAATATTCATTTATATCAACATAAGCCTTATCATATTGTCCCATATCATTGTAAGCTATTGCTGAATAAAGGTATGGAAGAGCTAAGTCACTTCTATGAGCCTTACATTTATCACATATTTCTAATTGGGTTTCATTATAAGACTTATTTCTCTCTCTTAAAGATTCACATATTAATAAAAGATTTTCATAAACCTCAGTATCATCAGAGATTTCATTTAATCCTTTTAAAAGCATAAAGGCCTCAACCATATTTTCATCTTTAACCTTATCAGCTACTATTTTTTTCACGCATGGAATAGCATCATCTATTAATGGAATTAACTTTTTATAATCTTCATTAAATCTAAAATCTTTATCTCCACCTAAAGCAAAAAACATACCTTCAACTAAATAGTTTATTGGTAATGACTCTAACTTATATCCACTCTTTATATCATCTGATAAATGTCTTGGATCTATAGGAACATATAATTCTTTTATATTTACTTCCTTTGGATCTTTGCCTAAGCTCTTAATAAGGCCATTCCCATCCATTTCTAAAAATAAAAGTTGTGATAACTTCTCTTTTGCAAATGTATTAAAACTCATATATCTATCTCCTTAACAAACTTTTACTAACTATTTTAATTCTATCTAAAAATAAAATTTATAAACCTATATTTTATTATATATCATAAATTTCGAACTATATTTTATCACAAAATAAAATTTAGTTCACCTTAATATATATTAGTTATATATTATAACACTTTAATCACCTTTTTGGTGTAGTCCTATTTAAAAATATAAAAAGAGCTGTATAAAATATACAGCTCCTTATCTTGTCTAAACTATTTTAGCTTAGCATTGATTACTTCCATTATAGCCTTTTTAAAGTTTTCTGTTTGTTCTTTTGAGTCTTCTAAGCTTAACCCTTTTACTGATAAATAAACTTTCATCTTAGGCTCTGTACCTGAAGGTCTTACAACAAACCATGAATCATCTTCTAAAACATATTTTAAAACATTTGATTTTGGAAGATTAATCTCCTTTTCCTCTCCTGTTAAGTTATTTACTTCTTTGCTTAACTTATAATCAAAAGATGTAACAACCTTAACACCATTTATTTCTTTTAAAGTTTCATTTCTTAAACCATCTATGCACTTAGCAATTTGCTCTTGTCCTTCTTTTCCTGCAAGCTCTATTGATACTAAGCTTTCTTTGAAATAACCATATTTGTTATAAAGCTCTATTAAACCATCATAAAGAGTTTTTCCTTGCTCTTTATAATATAAAGTCATTTCAGCTATTAACATTGAAGCTACAACAGCATCTTTATCTCTAGCAAATGTACCTGCTAAATATCCATAACTTTCTTCAAAACCAAATAGATATTGATTTGAGCCTGACTCTTCAAACTCTTTTATTTTTTCACCTATATATTTGAATCCTGTTAATGTATCTATTAAGGTAACTCCATATTCCTCAGCCATTTTTCTAACTGATTCTGTAGTAACTATAGTTTTTATAACAGCTCCATTTTCAGGTAACTTATTCATTTCTTTTAATGAACTTAAAATGTAATTAGTTAATAACATTCCTGTTTGGTTACCTGATAAAACTTGATATTCTCCCTCATTGTCCTTAACAACAACACCTATTCTATCGCAGTCAGGATCTGTTCCAAATATTATATCCGGTTGAATTTCTTTAGCCATTTCTAATGCTAATTCAAATACTTTTGGATTCTCTGGATTTGGATATGGTGCAGTTGGGAAGTTACCATTTGGTAATTCTTGTTCTTTAACAACGAAAACATTCTCATATCCAAGCTCACTTAATATTCTTCTTACTGGAATATTTCCTGAACCATGAATTGGAGTATATATTATTTTTAACTCTTTAGCATGCTCTTCAACTAATTCCTTTCTTATAGTTAAAGTTTTTAAAGCATCTATATATTTTTTATCTATATCTTCACCAATGTAAATTAAAAGTCCTTTTTCTAAAGCTTCTTCTTCACTCATTGTCTTTATGTTAGCGTAATCTGTAACTTTATTAACGTATCCAATGACAGCTTTAGCAGGAGCATCTGTTAACTGACATCCATCATCCCCATAAACTTTATATCCATTATATTGCTTTGGATTATGTGATGCTGTTATAACAATACCACCATTACAATTTAATTCTCTAACTGCAAATGATAACATTGGAGTTGGTCTTAAAGATTCAAAAAGGTTAACTTTGATTCCGTTTGCACAAAGAGTTAATGCTGCTGCTTTTGCAAATTCCTTTGACATATTTCTTGAATCATAAGCTATTGCAACTGATTTATTTCCACTATAATTATCGTTTAAATAATCAGCAAACCCTTGAGTAGCTTTTCCAACTGTATAGATATTCATTCTATTAGTTCCAGCACCAATTACTCCTCTTAATCCACCAGTTCCGAAATCTAATTCTTTATAAAATCTATCTTCAATTTCTTTTTCATCTGATATCGCTCTTAATTCAGCTTTTATTTCTTCTGAAATACTACTAGAGTTTAACCATTCTTCATATCTTTCTTTATACACTGCACACTCTCCCCTTTTGTATTTTATTTCCACAAATATTATACTACATTATTTTACAATATGAAAATAAAAAAATTGAGAATGGAATTATCTCGCTATTAATTCCATTCTCAATTTATAAATATTAATTCTCTTTTTTAGCTCTATTTTCTTCTACTTGTTGATCAACTACTTCTTGAGTTATTATCTTTTGATCATAGCTTACAGAAGCTACTATAGAATCTAAATCATCAACTACTGTTATCTCACTTCCAAATTCAACATCAGAAACTTTAAACTGATCCCCTTTTTCAGCATTTTCTACATTCAGTTCTACATGCTTTGGAATATTATTTGGTGAACATTTTATCTTTATGCATTCTTTATTTTTTTGTAATACAGCATCTATGTTATTTACATGAGCTTCACCAATATAATTTATAGGAACAGTTGTTACTATTTCTTCATTTCCCTCAACCTTTTCTAAATCTATATGTACAACCCTTCTACTTACAGGATCTCTTTGAACTTCTTTTATAAGTGTATTCATTTGTCCCTCCTGTGAATTTACACTTAAAACTCCATGTTCTCCAGCTACAGCAAGTGCATGATTAAGTTCTAGCTCCCCTATTTCAAATAAAAGGTTATTCATTCCTTTTCCATATACAACTCCAGGAATTAATCCTTGTCTTCTACATCTTCTACTTGAATGTCCAGTCCTTTTTTCTCTTTGATTTACATTTAAATTTTCCATAATCATCCCTCCTTTTAAGTATTATTTCCGAAAAGCTTCTTATTATTCACCTCAAAACAAAAAAGGAGAGGCTATATCAAAATTCAATAATAAAACTTACAAATATAATGAAGAGAATATATTTATAAGTTTTTTAAGTTATTTTGATCCCCCCCCCTAATAGTTATTAATCTTTAGTTTAATGCTTTACGGCTTATGAAATCTAATTCATAATGATCTATTTTTCCATCTTTATTTAAATCATATTTTTCAATAGATTCCCATTCGTCAGCATTATCTGTTGAATTCTTCCCGTAATGTTTAGAAACCATAGCTAAATCACCGATTTCAAATTTACCATTTTCATTTAAATCACCTGTAGTTCCAGTTATTTTTAGGCTTTCAAATCTTTCTAAAGCAGCATTTAATGAAAGTTTAACATTTTCTTTTTCTTCATTTGAAGATTCGCTATTATTATAAACTTCCTCTGCTAAAACTATAGCCTTTTCTAACTCACTCTTAGAGCCACTATGATATTCTCCAACATTAATTCCTTCAACTGCATTATTGTGTATTTCCTTAACATTATTTATTAATTTTCCTAATTCTTCATCATCGACCTTAACCTCATAAGTGAACATAGCATTAGCCCAGTCAGTATGATCTTCCCAGTCATGTCCATTCTTTAAAGTTTTTAAGGTTATCTTAGATGCTCCTTTTATATCTATCTTAATATTCTTAGCTCTTTCTCCTGGCTTAATAACACCACTATCATATATTTCTTCATCATCTACTAAAACCTTAAATATAGCTCCATCACTTGAAGCACCAGTTTCAATATCTAATCCGATATAGGACTCAAAATAATCATAATTCTTACCTGCCACATTATACACAATAGTAGAATCTGTATGAGTTCCTAAACCTTTTTCAAAGCTCATAGAATTTAATCCGTCAGTTAATCTTATTTGGTTTCCATCAACAGAGGCATCTTTCTTTGGATTGCTCCATCCTTGATTTGCACTTTCCCAATCTAAATCACTTGCATATTCTCCTCTAGCTACGTTAACTGTTGCAATAGTTTCAAGGTTTTTACCATTAATCTCAGCTATTCCATTAACTTTTATTACCCCTTCTTTTGAGTAATCCTCTTCTAAAATTTCATCCCAAATTACATTAGTAACTACCTTCTCCCCATCAGTATAAGCTATTTCCACTGAATTTGGTAAAACTGGTTTTTTACCTATTATTGTTTGAACATTTATTCTATCAGCCTCAACAATATCTCTTACAGTTACATTAGCAATTATTTTATTTAAAGTTCCCTTTATTATTCCTTCAACTTGGAAAGTTCCAACCTTACTGTATGACTCAGGATCTATTTCATTCCAAGTTATACCCACTTCTTTTAATGCTCCATCAGTAAGTTCTACCTGAGTTTTCTTTGGTAAAACTGGTGCTTCTCCAACTAAAGTTTTTACTTCTATATTTTCCTGTTCTCCCTTAACCTCATAAGGAGCATCCAATTTATTCAACTCCATAGGTGATTGAAACTCTGTATTAATAGGTCTTAATACCATTCTATATACATAATCTTGATTTGGATAAAGTGTATATTCTGGTTTTGGTCTAGCACCCCAGCTATCATCTCCACCTACTCCCATTTGTCTATAGTTAACATTAACCACAACATCCTCTGATTTTACAAGTTCATGAGGATGCTTCTTAGTTCCAAGTTCTTCTTCTGTATAATGAAGAGCTGATGCTTCTACATAAGGATCTCCTGAAACCATTAATCCAACTCCATCATTATTAGTAAGAGTCATCCATCTTATATCAGTTTTATTTCCCATTTCTGATGGCTCTATATATTTAAAGAATTGTTCCTCTACAGTTGAACTATATACTCCTACATGAGCTCCTTTATTTCTATCCCAATAGTTTTCTTGAGGTCCTCTTCCATACCAGTCTAAGTTTTCAAATTCTGATGGCATGTTAAACTCCATTCCTATTGCTGGTATTTCAGGAAGATTAGAATCTCCTGGATTAAGTTCAGAAGTTATAACAACCTCTCCATCTCCATAAACCTTTATTATATTTTTATAGTTTGAAGTAGTTGTAGTAGGTAAAGTAGCACTTGCTTCTATTGTCACAAACTTTCCACTTTCATCCGCTGTAACAGTCACATTATTTACTGTTCTATTTTCACCTGCATTCTTCCATGTGCCTGTTCTATTTGGCATTCCATTTTCTTTATCATTATCAACTGGCGCTCTCCAAAAATCTGGTTCTATTGGAGCGCTTAATAATTCTTTTCCATTGTTTTTGAAGGAATCAATATTGCCTTTAACTTTATTGAAATTTAATTCAAAATCAGTTCCTCTTAAGGTTAAGTTAGTATCATCATTATTAGTTATTTCAATATCATTCATTGAAGCAACATCTACTACATCCTTACCTTCCTCTGAAAAATCAATTCCAATTTGTTCTGTAGCTATTATATGCCCTGCATTAGCCCACTTTTCATTCTCTAAAGTTTCAAATCTTATATTTAACCAATACTCTGCTCCATTATCAATAGTCTCTGGTCTATTTAAATCAATCTGAACATTGGTTCTTTCAAGTGGACTTATATCTAAGCTCATTTCTCCACTTTGGATTATCTCATCATCCTTATTCAATTCCCAAATCATCTTATACTCATTAAGATTAGTGAATAAAAATTCATTTTCTATTTCTATTAATCCCTCCTTAGCATCAACATCATTTATTTCTATATTTTGATAACCATACTTAACCTCTTTAAGCTGTGGCTTTTCTTCTCTCTCAGCTGTAATCATTCCATTTGCACAAAAGTTATCATTATTAGGATTATCTCCCCAATCTCCACCATAAGCTAAATACTTAGTTGAGCCATCTTGTGCAGTACTTTCTTCCTTCCACTCTTCAAAATCCATCCATAAAACAGTACTTTCATCTGGTGTTCTACTTTCATCATTTAATTCCTCTTTACTTAATGCTCTATTATATACACGTACAGAGTCTATAGCAGCATTACTTCTACTATTCTTTTGAGCATCTCCCCCTATTGTTAAAGGATAGTTACTTGCTGTAATTGAACCTGTATAATTTGTTGATGCAACTTCCTCTCCATCTATATAAAGCTTAAGTTGGTTTCCATCAAAGGTTCCAGCAATTTTATGCCAATTATTTACCCAATCACTTGGTATCTCCATAGTCTTAGCAGCAACCCACTGACTTCCATTAGCATCATAAATAAAAAATTCTATTGCTCTCTTGCCAGTATGTTGGAAGTTAGCTGTTTCTTTTATAGCAAATTGAGTATCTCCTTTTGCTACAAAAACATTATCTTGATTACCACCTTCCGGTTTAACCCAAGCTTCTAAGGTTACTCCTTTCCCAGTAATATTTAATTCATCAGCTTGATCAAATGTCATATAACCCTTAAAACCTTGTCCATCTTTTCCTTCAACAGCTTGCCCTTCTTTTGGAATTCCCTTAAATCCATTTAAACTTGAATCAGCTGCATATTTAATTGTCTCCACATCTTTATATAGAGCCTGGTCAACCCAATCCCATATAAATCCGCCTTGAAGGCAATCATATTTTTCAAAAGCCTCCATATATTGATCAAAGTTACCATTACTATTTCCCATAGCATGAGCATATTCACAAAGTATGAAAGGTTTTCCCCCTTGCTTTCCTATGTTTTCAACTGCCTTTGGACTTAAATACATGTGACTATATATATCTGAAACTGTAGGGTCATTATAATCTCCCTCGTAATGGACAGGCCTTGTTGTGTCATTATCATGTATCCAATCAGATAAAATATTAAATGTTTCTCCTCCACCAGCTTCATTTCCTAAGGACCATATGACAATAGATGCATGGTTTTGGTCTCTTCGAACCATATTCTTAACCCTATCTAGACAAGCTCCAAACCATTCTGGCATATCTCCTGGTAGATAGCTTCTAACTCCGTGAGACTCTATATTTGCCTCACCAACTAGGTACAATCCATACTCATCACATAATTCTAAGAAAGCTGTATTATTTGGATAATGAGATGTTCTAACTGCATTTATATTGTTAGCTTTCATTATCTCAATATCTTGTATCATGCTTTCAATAGATACAGCTCTACCATCATTAGGATCTGTCTCATGCCTATTAACTCCCTTAAACATTATAGGTTGACCATTTATAAGCATCTGCTCTCCATGTATCTTGAACTCTCTAAATCCTATTTTAGTACTTGTAGCCTCAACTTCATTTCCATCTTTATCTTTCAAAGATAAAACCATAGTATATAAATTCGGATCTTCTGCTGACCATTTTTTAGGATTTTTAACATCTACATTAGCTGTTAACTGAACTTTAGTGGCTTCACTATTATAATCTGTTGCTCCATTGAAATCGGTACTCATTGTTATTGGAGTATCTAAAACCTCTTCATAATTTTCATCATAAAGCTTAGCCTCTACAGTATATTCCTCATTATTTTTTAGGTAATTAGTAAGCTCAACATCTACTTTTAAGTTAGCATCAGTGTAAGTATCATCTAACTCAGTCTCAACCTTAAAATCTCTCATTTTAACTTCTGGTGTAGAATATATTGATACATCTCTAAAGATACCACTTAATCTTATAAAATCCTGATCTTCTAGCCAGCTACCATCACTCCATCTAAATACTTGAACAGAAACAGTATTTTCACCTTCTTTTAGGTAATCAGTTATATCAAAATCATCTGCAGTATAACTATCTTCTCCATATCCTACTTTATGTCCATTAATCCAGAGGTAAAAAGCAGATTCAACGCCTTGAAAAGACATGTACACCCTTCTGCCTTCTTTCCAATTATCAGGAACTGTAAATTTTCTTTGATAAGTTCCTACTGGATTGTATTGAGTTGGAGCATTAGGAGGCTGAGGATTTTCCCTTCCTGTCCACGGATAAGTTGTATTAGTGTATATAGGATAATCAAATCCTTCCGTCTGCCAGTTACTTGGAACTTTTATCTTTGTCCATCCCGATGTATTAAAACCGTTTTCATCAACCTCACTAGGTCTATCAGCTGGCTTATCTACAATATTAAAATCCCATTCACCATTTAAAAGCTTATGGTACTCTGAATCACTTCTTACTCCTCTTTCATTTACCGGCTTCTTAGAATCCTCTAAAGCTAGATCACTATTACTAAAAGAAACAAATGATGCATGTGATTCCTCTCTGTTAACTTGATAAATTTCCGGATTATTATTCCATTCCTCTCCAGTAAACTCCTCTCCTATAGTTGGCATTTCACTATCTGGATATTCTCTTGCATCCACACTCTTACCACCCATAAATAATTGCTGTGATGTAGTTGCCAAAAAGCTTCCTAGAACAACTAAAGCCAAAGTCCTCTTACTTCCTTTTAACAAATTTTTCTCCTCCTTTAAACTCTTTTATCTGCTAGACAAAGTATTAGATTATAAGTCAATATGACCTTAATTTAAATACTTATAGATAAACTTAATTTAGATTAAAATAAGTAAAATCTCATTCTAAATCCCATCTTATTTTGCAAAATAAAAAAAGCTCTCTATTATATTAATATTCATAGAGAGCCAATTTTATTTCTAACTTTTATTTTAAAATTTCACTAGATATAAAGTTTATTTCATATTCTCCTACTAAACCATCTCCATCTAAATCAAAATCACATTTATTAGAACCAAAATGTTTAGAAGCTAAAGATAAATCTCCTAAATCTATTTCTCCATTTTTATTAAAATCTGCTTTTAATGGATTGCTTTCCTCAACAACAAAATTAATAGTATAAACCTTCTCTGTACCATCTTCTGCTATAACTTTTATTTTAGTAACTCCAGGTGCAAATTCAGCATTTTCTATTTCAATAGTGGCATTTGAATCTTCTGATGTTGCTATTACCTCTGGAGCATTAATTGTTCCCTCAGGTAACTTAACCTTATATTCTAATACATCACTTTGGAAGGATTCAATAGGTTCTCCATCAATAGAAATACTACTTAAAGAAGCATTACTACTAGCAATTCTACTTTCTATTGAAGAAATAGTTAAATTGTTTAATTTTCCTTTTAACTTATCATTTCCGTTACCATCTGCACCTATAACTAGTGGTAAATCACTAACTTCTAAGGTTGCACTTGGTTTTACTTTTTTATCTAATTCCCCATTTATATAGATGGAAGCCTCTCCCCTTGAATGTTCAAATACAACTTTTATATTAGTCCATTCATTTAAAGGTATTGCTTTATTAGATATAAATTGAGTTATTGATCCTTCAGCATGGAATCTTAATTTCCCTTGAGGAGATACATCTATTAAGAACCCGCCTTTACCAGTTCCATTATTTATTTTTTGAGCTATCTTTTGCCAGTATCCTGTATATTCATCTAAATAAACCTCTGTTTCTACAACAATATTATCAGCTAATTTTAGTAAATCATTACTTTCAACCTTTATATATCCATCTCCAAAGTCCGCAGCTTTTCCATCCTCTGAATTTACTTGAGTTACATTTCCAGTTATTACTCCATGGAAATTATTTTCTGAACTATCTTCTCCTAAATTTGAAGAATTCTCAAAGTCATAATCAGCAATGATGCTCTCTTCCACAATTATATATGGCTTTATTGCTATTTTATATTCTCTATTCATAGTTCCATCTTTAGATGTAACTTTTATTAAAGCCTCTCCTGGAAGTTCTTCTGGCTTTATAATTTCAACATTAGCACCTGAAGCCATAGCTTCTGTCTCAATGTTTAAATTTTGTAGGTTTTCTCCCTTCTTAAATTCATAAGAGTACTCATAGTTACTTCCATTAAATCCTTCTAAAGGATTTCCATTTATGGTTATAGATTTAAGTTCTGCATTACTTGTTGCATGAACCTTTGTTAACTTAGCATCTCCAAAACTTCCGTGGTCAGAACCTATATCATTTCCACCATCTTTAACTACTAATTTAAGAGTATTTTTTCCAGCTATAGGAACCTTAACATGCTTTTGTGGAGTATCACCTGTCATTAAATCACTATCAAAAACTTTTTCATCATCTAAATATACTTCAAATGATATAGATGCTATTGAACCAGCCATTTCTTGATCTACTCCAACAAAAGTTTCAAAGTAATCATAATAGTCTAAACCATCTAAATCATAAACTATTTCTGAATGAGCATGAGTTCCTATTCCTTTATCATAAGAAACCCTATCTCCATTTTCACCTTTTAATGTTATTGTATTTCCATCACAACTAGCATCTTTTTTTATTGTTCCATAGCCTGTTGAAGCACTTTTCCATTCTAAATCACTTAAATAAACACTTGTTTCAACGGCAACATTCTCTGAAGCTTCCCCTACTCCTTCTGAATTCTTTGCAACTACATAATATACATAAGTGTAATCATCATTTGAAGGAGCATTTTCATCAATATACTCTTCTGCTTCTATACTTTCTGCTATTAACTCAAAGTCTCCTTCTCCTTTTCTATAAACATCATAGCTTTCTGCAAATTTTGTCTTATTCCACTTTAATGAAACTGAATTATCATTACTTCTTAAAGCCTTTAATCCTTCAACCTTCACTGGTTTTTCTATAGGCATTCCTTCAACCGTATATTCCCCGCCAACTTCTGTTGAAAATTTAACTACATTTTCTGAAACAACCTCTGGCTTAATTTCATTTCCATTTGCATCTGTTATAAGCGCTTCTGTTATTCCTGGATACTCTAAATAACAGTCATTACCTGAACCAGATTTAATTTTCAAGAGATTTAATGAATTGTTATTCCAATTAGCTGAAATCTCAAAGTTTCCTCTAGCCTTTAATCCATCAAAACTTCCATCTTCCCAAGCTGCTGGTAAAGCCGGTAATGGATTAATTGTACCTAAATGGCTTTGTATAAGCATCTCAGACATTCCAGATACAGCTCCCATATTTCCATCTATTTGGAAAGGTGGATGAGTATCAAATAAGTTATCTAATGTACTTGTAGTTAATTGGTTTTTTAATAAACTGTGAGCTCTATCTCCATCTAATAGTCTAGCCCAAAGATTTATTTTATTAGCCTTAGACCAACCGGTTCCTCCATCACCTCTATGATTCATAGTAACCTTAGCGGCCTCATATAATTCTGGAGTATCCTTTGGGTTTATTTGAGTTCCTGGATAAAGGCCTACAAGGTGAGAAATATGTCTATGCTTATTATTTGGATCATCTATATCATCTTTCCACTCTTGTACTTGTCCATATTTTCCTATTTGTGGCTTTAAGAGTCGTTCTCTTTTATCTTCTAATTCAGATCTAAACTCCTCATCTACGCCTAAAGCTTCACTAGCCTTTATAGTATCTGTGAACAACTGCCAAATAAGCTCTTGGTCGAAAGTTGTACCAACAGTTCTTGGTCCCTGTTCTGGTGAATAACTCGGTGAAGAAACTAAATAAGTCTTTCCATCACTATGGGTATATTCAACTAAAAATTGAGTCCAAAACTGCGCTGCTTCCTTCATAATAGGATATATATTTTCTCTTAAATAATCTAAATCATCGGTAAACTGGTAATGTTCCCAAAGGTTTTGACTTATCCATGCATTTGATGTTGGAGCCCATCCCCAGTCAAATTCCCAACCCATAGCTGTGAAACCAAATGGATTATTCATTGTATTTACTGTCCATCCATTTTTCTTTTCTGGTGCTCCTTCTATTCCACAATGCATTTCTGCAGTAACCCTTCCTGGCTCTCTTAAGCTTTCCACATATTCAACTAAAGGAATAGTAGTTTCAGATAAATTAGCTACTTCTGCCGGCCAATAATTCATCTGTAAATTCACATTAAAATGATAGTCTGAGCTCCAAGGTGGATTATTAGAGTTATTCCAAACTCCTTGTAAGTTAGCTGGTAAACTTCCCTCTCTAGAAGATGAAATTAAAAGATATCTTCCATATTGGAAAAATAAAGTTTCTAAGCTATTAGATGGATTAGTTTTATATTCCTCAAGCATATCATCAGTAGGCTTATCTAATTTAAGTTCTCCTAAGTTTAAATCTACTCTATCAAAAAGCTCCTTATAATCCTCTAAATGTCTATTTTTCAACTCATCATATCCTAAAGATACAGCATTATTTATCCTTTCTGTTACTGCATTATGAGGATTTTCTCCCTTATAAGTTGGATATTCATTTACATAATCAGTTCCCGCACTCATTATTATTGTTACTTCATCAGCATTTTCAACACTTATTTTATCTTCTCCATCTTTAATAGAACCACCACTATTAATTACTTTAATTTGGGATTCATATTTCATTCCATTGTTTTGTATAGCTCCACTTAAAGTTATGGTATTATTATCAACTAAAAGTTGTTTTCCATCATTAGCGCCCTCATTTCTTACATCAACAGTTATTGAAGAAGCTTTATCAGCCTTCAGCTTGATAACCATTACATTATCAGGATAACTAGTGAAATATTCTCTTTCATAATTTACTCCATTATAAGTGTATTTAACTGTAGATAAAGCTTCCTCAATATTAAGCTCTCTTCTATAGTTAGTAACCTTACTACCATCATGGGAGCTAAAATCTAAGAAAATATCTCCAAAATTTTGATAAGCTCCATAAGCTCTTTGATCTCCGCATACTCTTTGATATAAATCATTTGATGGTGTACCACCTTCGTCTAATATTCTTCTTATCTCTTGTACCGCTTCCCAAGCACCTTCTTTGTTTCCTCCATTATAATCTTCCCAAGCTCCAGGTCCACCTGACCATAAAGTTTTTTCATTATACTGTATTCTTTCGCTTTCTACACTTCCAAAAATCATTCCCCCCATGTATCCATTTCCAATTGGAAGCGCTTCATTTTCCCAATCCGTAGCTGGCTCGTCATACCATAATGCTAGCTTATCTAAATCAATATTTTCATTTGAAATACTATTTTCTATTTCATTGAAGCTACTAGTTTTAGCAAAAGAATATACTGATTGACCTACTACCATTAAGGAAACAGCTAAAGCTACTTTCTTTAAAAATTTTCTTTTCATGATTCCTCCCCCTATTATAATTTCTTCTTAATTATAATAACATATTCTTACATTAATTGTAATATTTGTAATCAAAAAAAAGCTGCACCTCTACTTAAAATTTAATAAAGTATTTAAAGAATTTTTCATTATATACTTTATTATTTAAGTATTATAAATACAGCTTAAAATTTTTACTTTAATATATCATTCATTATTGCGTTTAACTCAAATTCATTAACTATTCCATCTTCATTTATATCATATTCTTTATGACTTTCTCCATAATGCTTAGAAGCTAATGATAAGTCTCCAATATCAACCTTTCCATCTTTGTTTAAATCTGTTGTAGGTATTTCTGGCTCTAGCTCCTCATCCTCACTAGTATCTACTAATGCATAGTTAAGTTGAGCATCTGATCTACCTCCATGAGGATTTTCACCCTTTAATCTAAAGCTTAAAGTATGATCTCCACTAGTTAATATTTCACTTTCATATACAACTTGATTTGGAGTTCTACTTTCTGAGTAAGCATCAACTTCTACAAATTCTCCACCGTCTATTGAAACCTCATATATACCATGGTTAGGATCTTTAGCTCCTACTAAAGAAATTTGCTTTCCTTTAAACTTAATTGTAAATGTAGCATTTCTATTATTTGTCCACACTCCATCTGTTTCTGTATTCCACCCACTTGAGAAGTTAAATTGATGTAACCCATCACCAACTTCAGTTGTTTCTATTTTAATTTGTTCGTTATCAATAATAGTAACTGTAGCTCTTGGATTAAATCCTAATATTCCACCTATTGGATCACTTAATTTTAGATAGAATTCCTTAGATTCTTCTTTTTCTTTATCATCTATAATAGTTATATCAAAAGTCTTTTCTGTCTCTCCTTCATTAAAAGCTAAAGTACCAGACCAAGTCTGATAATCAACTCCATTTAAAGCGGTTCCTGGTAGGGTATCATAGTTTACTTCAAGCTTCCCATTATTTCCACCTTTTCTCACAACTTTAAAAGTGGCTGTTCCTATGACTTCACTAACTTCATAATTAACTTGTTCAAAGTCCACCATACCTTTTCCATCATTATCTAATACAAAGGCACCATCTAAATGAGCTGCTATTCCTCTTGAACTTGGATTTTTTCTTCCTGTACATTTAATAGTAACTTCATGCTCTCCATTAGCTAAATCTTCACTTTCAAAAACAATTTCCTTAGATTTTCTTTCTGAAGAATATAAATCAACCTCTACAGGATCTCCTCCATCTATAGAAACTTCCATTATTCCATGTGATGGATCCTTTGCTCCTGATAAGAAGAACTTTGTTCCTTTAAACTTAATACTAGCAGTAGCATTAGTTTTAGTTGTGTAATGGGCATCTCCTCCTAAGTCATTATCACCATGAGCAGTTTCATAAACCCAACCATCACTAAAATTAAATTGATCTAAACCAGTTCCCTTATTATCATCATTTAATATTTTTAATCCTGCTGGTGGACCTGCTGGTAATTCTATATTGGTAGGCTGTTTATAAACTCCAATGTTATTTATTAATGGAACTTCTAATGAACCTGTTATATTTATTCTTATTTTTTCTCCTTTAGTTGGAGGTATTCTAATAAGTCTCTTATATCCTATAGTCTCTCCTTCATAAACCTTATTCCAAGTTTCCCCTTGTAATACTTCAACATTAAAACTAGATATTCTTTGTCCTAATGGAATATATTCCTGTATTGAAATAACATCAAATTCTTTATTCTCACCTAAATCTATCTCAATAGTATCAGTTCTACTTCCATTATCAGGGGCCCAATAAGTATCATAATCTCCATCTACAATTTTACTTGCTTCATATGTTTTATCATTATTAACAAAACTATCAACTGTTATTTCTTTATTTAATGCAAAATCTTCATCAAAAATATCTCTAATTGTTGCTCCAAATTCATTTAATCTATTAACATCATTTTCATGTAATTTTCCTTCCTTATTAGGAGGCACATTTAATAACAATACTGAGTTTCTTCCAACTGATTTAAAATAAATATCCATCATCTTCTCTAAAGATTTTACTTCATTATCTTGAGAAGAGTGATAAAACCAACCTGGTCTTATTGATACATCTGATTCTCCAACTACCCAATCTGGACCTCCTTCTTCTCCATGATTTAAATAAGTTGGATTTTCTCTTTCCTTCATTTTTTCAATGTCTATAGTTGACCAACAAGGTTCACCTGCATATCCTTTTTCATTTCCGATCCATCTAATGTCGGGTCCTTGAGGACTGAATATTAAGCACTCTGGTTGTAATTCTTTTATAAGAGCAAACCATTCGTCAAATTTATATTCCTGCTCAACATTAGATCCCTTAGCTCCATCCATCCAAACCTCAGCTATAGGGCCATAGTTAGTTAATAACTCTCTTAACTGGTTCATGTAAAACTCATTATAATCTCCACCATTACCGTCTCCATAATGCTCTGAATTTTGATCCCACGGTGATAAGTAAACTCCAAATTTTACACCATACTTAGCACAAGCCTCAGAAACCTCTTTTACAACATCTCCCTCTCCATTTTTCCAAGGGCTACTTGCCACATCATGCTCTGTATAGTCACTATCCCATAAACAGAATCCATCATGATGTTTTGCTGTTAATATTACTCTCTCAAATCCAGATTCAGCTAAAGTTCTCACCCATTGATCTGCATCTAAATCAGTTGGATTAAATATTTCCGGGTTTTCTGTGCCATCTCCCCACTCTCTACCAGTAAACGTATTCATACCGAAATGTATAAATGCTGTCAACTCCTCTTTTTGATAATCTATTTGTTCTTTCGTTGGAATTGCTCCAAATGCTTCTGTTACATATTTCATATTATTCTTAGTATTTGCCCTAGTTAGTACGGCTCCTTGTCCAACGCTAACTAGAAAAGTCATTGCCATTGTAGTTGTTAAAAAACTTTTTATAGCTTTAACTTTCATACTTCCTCCTCAACTCATATTTTTCCTATATATGTTTATTCAGATAAAGCTAAATTTATTACAATAAATAAAATATGTGAAACTAAATTTTTCTTAAAAAATAAAAATGAATAAAAAATTTTAAGTAAGTAATAATATTTTTATCATTTATTTTAAGGAGGTATCTTTATGAAATTTAAAAAATTTACTCTTACTTTATTAGCTATGCTATTGTTTACTAGTTTACTTGTTTCTTCGAAAGAACTTAAACCTCCAATGTTTATGGGAAGAGTTCTTGAAGTTAATACTGCACCCGATGGAAAAACTCTAATGGTAAGAGTTAAAGGCTACTTAACAAGCTGCTCTGTTTACGAAGAAGAACTTATAGCTATAGTAGGAGATCAAACTGAGTTCTTAAAAGGTTGTGAAACAAATACTTCAAATCAAAAACCTAATATTGAAAAGGGTGATTATGTTTATATAGTTCTTAGTAGTGCCTTCACTAATTCTATTCCTCCTCAATCATCAGCACAAAAAATTCTTGTTTCTAAACCACCAAAACAATAAAAAAATATCTAGGATTAAAATATCCTAGATATTTTTTATCTTAAATACTCTAATGCTTTATCTGCATAATCAGTAAAAATAGCATCTACTCCATAGTTTTTTAACTTTTCAATATCTTCCTCTTCATTTACAGTATAAACATTAACCTTTATTCCTACCTCATGAGCATTTTTCACCAATTCTTCTGTTACAAGTGATTTGGCTGGATGTATTGCGTAGGCTTCTAATTCCTTAGCATATTCAATTATATTAGGTATCTCTTCTTCATAAAGTACTCCTAACCTAACGTCGTTTTTTAGAGCCTTAAGCTTCCCTAATGCCTTATGGTTAAAACTTGAAATAAGTATTTTACTAAAGCAATCATACTTGCTTATTAATTCTAATACCTCTTTTTCAATATTCTCATAATCTATTATGTCATTTTTAATTTCTATATTTAAAACTATATCTTTATCCTTTATAAGCTCAAACACTTCTTCCAGTAATGGTATTTTACACGCCTCATTATCTTTGAACCCCTCTTTATTACAATTAAACTCTCTAAGCTCCTTAAATGTATAATCCTTAACTTCTCCTTTGCCATTAAAGGTTCTTTTAATATCCTCGTCATGTATAACTACTAATTTTCCATCCTTACTTTTATGAACATCAAGCTCTATTCCGTATATATCGAAATTTAAAGCTTCTTTAAATGCTAATAAAGTATTTTCTGGATATTTGCCACTAAATCCTCTATGTGCAAAAACTTTCATATGGCTTTCCTCCATAAATTTTATATCTTACCTTATTTGAGAATAAGGTATTTCTATATAACTTTTAAAATCAAATTTTATGTTAAACTTCTGTTTTTTATAAGCTATCTATTTTAAAATAGTGTTGATTTTTAGATAGAACTGTAAACCCCTCTTAATAATCAATACTTTGTGAAATTAAGCTAGTTCTGAAGTACTAGCTAAAAATCAACATTCACCTTAAAAAGCACCCTTATAAATAACTCTATTATCTATGTTTTCTATTGAATTACATCCTGTTAATACCATTGCTGACTTTAATTCGCCTTTTAAGTCATTAACATACTCTTCTACTCCTTTAGCTCCATCGGCAAAAGTAGCTGTTATAAATGGTCTCCCTATTAAAACACCATCTGCTCCTAAGGCTATCATCTTTAATATATCAACCCCAGTTCTAACTCCACCATCAACTAAAATCTTAACTTTTCCTTTAACCCTAGCTGCTATCTCAGGTAATACTTCACATGAAGCTGGTGTTTGGTCTAAAACTCTTCCTCCATGGTTAGATATTACTATGGCAGCTACTCCTGCTTCTACTGCTAATTCAGCCTCATCTGGTGTCATTATTCCTTTTAATATAAAAGGTAACTTGGTTGAATTAACTAGTTCCTTTATTTCATCTAAATTTTTAGGTTCAACAGGCTTTCCATGCATAGCTAAAGTTATAAGACCAGCGGCATCAATATCTACACCTACAGCTAAAGCTCCTGCTTTTTCTGCCATCTTGATTTTTTCTATTACAACCTCATTTTTCCATGGTTTTATGAACACAATTCCTTGTCCATTGTATTCTTCTATTACTTCTAGGTTAGTAGTCAGACATAAATCAACTGCAGTATCTCCAACCATAGGATATATACCTGCATCTAAACATCCTTTAACTACCCCTTCAATATATTCTCTTTCACTAACTTTTCCACCCATGTTTATCATAGTACCTGTTATAGGTGCTGCAAAAAGTGGTAATTCCATTGTCTTTCCAAAAAATTCAGCAGATGTACTAGGATTTTTTGCATTGTGAATTGTTCTCATATTAAGCTTTATTTCTTCTAGTGCCTTAACATTTCTTATAAAAGAATCGCCAGTACCTTTTCCTCCCATGCCAGGTACTTCTCCTGCACAAGCTACTCCATTACATACCTTACATACTCTACAACTTCCATTGTAAAGTTCTCTTGCTTTGTCTCTCATATCCTTATTCATTTATACATTCCTCCCTAAAAATCATTTTCTGTTTTAACTTTAAATCCATTTTGAAGTAAAAGTTCACAAGTTACACCATTACCTTGCTTTCTTTCTCCATTAAATTTTCCTGAATATATTTCTCCTAATCCACAAGATGGACTTTTAGCCTTCAATATAACATACTCTGCATTTATGTTCTTAGCAATATTTAAAGTTTCATAAGCTCCTTTAAGAAATTCCTCTGTAACATCAGAACCATCCTTACCAAGTACCTTAGCTTTACCTTCTAGAACTTCCTTACCTGTTCCACCAACAATCTCACTTGGTATTCTTGGTGTTTTTAGTCCCCCTAATTGTTCAGGACATGCAATAACTGCTTTTCCTTCCTTAAGAAGTTTTAATATATTTTCATTCAAATTATTTCCACCATTATATTTACAGTTGACTCCACATAAACATCCACTAACTAAAATCATAAAATTCACCTCCCAAACAATTATTAAAACTAAAGCTTTGTTTTAAACTAGTGTTGATTTTTAGTTAGACTTCCAAACCTAGCTTAATTTCGTCTTAACAAAACCCTATTTCATTATAATCCTTATAATTATATAAAAAAAGTTTTTCTCTTATAAAGACTTTTTAAATGGCAAAAGGGCTTTTCTTAGAACCTTAATTTCACAAATTAAAGTTCTAATAAGCCCTTTATATAGTAACTTTATAAATTTAAAAACAAAATTTTAATATATAAACATATCTATTTTCCTAAAGTGAATTTAACCTTATCTCCACTCTTTATTATCTCACCAGCTTTTATGCTCTGTTCCTTTATCTCTCCATCTCCCTCAAATTCACCTTTTAATCCTAATGATTTTAGCACATCTTCTGCTTCAGCTTTTTTAAGCCTTCTAAAATCAGGCATTACAACCTCTGTTTCATTTCTATCAAATCTACTTCCAGCATATAATGTTATGGTATCTCCTTCTTTAACTTTATATCCAGGAATAGGTTTCATAGAAGTAATAAAAGTTCCTTCTCCTTCTATTACGCAATTTATTCCTAATTCTTTAGAAATTTTCTCTGCATAAGTTACTTTATCCCCTCTTAAATCTGGTATTATAACACTCTCATCTTTCGCTCCTAAATCCCATTCATTTAAGGAAATATAATTAAATATATTGTTGAACAATTCTCCTGCAAAAGGTGCAGCAACAACTCCTCCAAAGTGTTCTCCATTTTTAGGATTATCTATTATTACTATTAAAGATACTTGAGGATTATCATAAGGTGCAAAGCCAGCAAAAGACGATATATAACCTGCTCCATAAGTCCCTGTCTCAGGATCAACCTTTTCTGCTGTACCAGTTTTACCAGCCACCTTAACTCCTTCAATTCCAGCATCTTTTGATGAACCATTTGATACAGTAGATTCTAAAGCTTCTTTAACCCTTATAGTACTTTCTTCACTTATTATATTTTCTTCTATCTCTGGCATGAATACTTCATCTATAATCTTTGTTCCATTATCATCCTTATGACTTAATTCTTTCATAACATGAGGCTGTATTAAATCTCCTCCATTTGCAACAGCATTTAAAGCAGCCATAAATTGAATAGCATTTACTGTATTAGTTTGTCCAAATGATATAGTAGCTAAATCAACAGCACTTATATCTTCTGCATCTTTCACTATTCCAGTAGCTTCTCCTGGTAAATCCACACCAGATTTAGACCCAAAGCCAAAAATTTTAATATATGCATTTAATTTTTCTGCTCCTAATTTTTGCCCTATTTCCATAAAAGCAACGTTACATGAATTTTCTAGCGTCTGATTAAAATTTTGTACTCCATGGCCACCTGGTTTCCAACAATTTATGTTTCTCCCCGAAACATTTAAACTTCCATCACAATAATAAACTTCATCTTCTCCAGCTATATCTTCTTCAACAGAAGCTATAGATGTTATTATTTTAAATATGGACCCTGGCTCAAAGGCATCTGAAACTATTGTATTCCTCCACATATTTTGAAGCTTATCTGCCTCATTTTCTCCTTTAAAAATTTCACTTCCCTCATAAGGATTATTAGGATTAAATCCTGGCTTATTGACTATTCCAAGAATCTCTCCATTATTAGGATTCATAACCGCGATACTAACAGAATCTGCATTGTGCTCTTTTAATGCCTTTTCAGCCACTGTTTCAGCAAAATATTGAATATTTTCATCTATTGTTAATGTTACATCCTTTCCATCTACTGGTGGAGTGAAACTTGCTTCTGAATAAGGATTAGCAGAACTATCTGCAGAAACTTCGTTTACTCTCACTCCTGGTATCCCCATAAGTTCCTCATTATAATAAAGTTCTATTCCACTTAGTCCTTCTCCATCTGCATTGGTTGTTCCAAGTGTATGTGAAAGAAATTCTCCATTAGGATAATACCTCTTAGTATCTCCTGATACTATAACTCCTCTTATTTTTAAGGCTTTAACCTTATCTGCTTTTTCTTTCTCTATTCTCCTTACTAAGGTTGCAGAATTTGCTGGATTTCCAGAAGGGTAAGTATGCTCTATTTTTGATAAAACTTCTTCCTCATCCATTTCTAATGCTTCAGCCAATAATTTCGCTATTTCAATATTATCTGTTTCTTTAATCTCAATGTATTTTCTTAAAGTAACTAAATCTAAATCTACTCTGAATACATTTGCAGTAACAGCTAACTCTCTATCATTCCTATCTAATATTCTTCCTCTCCTAGCATCTATTTGTATTTCATTTGTCCATTGCTCTTCTGCCATAGCTTTATAATCTTTTGATCTAAATAATGTTATATAAATTAATTTTCCTACTAAAGTCAAGAATATCAATATTATTGCCAATAAAAAAATTAGTACCCTGCCTTCATTAAGTCTAATCTTTTTACCACTTTTTTTTCCTTTCACCTAATTTCCTCCTATATAATCAATTTTACATAATTTTCAAAGTTTAAATTGATTATATCATAAATACTCATGTCCTTTTTTTAATAAATTGTATATAAAAAGGAGCTCATCTCAAATTCCTTATAGAAAGCTTAAATTCCCCTTGCTTTCTACCAAAAATTTCAAACAAACTCCTAATATAAAACTCTACATTAATTCTATATTTTACAAAACATTGATATTTATCTAATTATTAATAACCATTAAAAATCAACAATAGATTAAAATGTATTTTATTTTAAAATTACAACAGTAACTCCTGTGCCACCTTCTCCATATTCACCAAGTCTATGTGATTTAACATGAGGATGTTTCTTAAGCATTTCATTTATAGCTTTTCTTAAAACTCCTGTTCCTTTTCCATGAACTAACGTTACTTCTCCTCTACCTGCAACATAAGCATCATCTAAATACTTATCAGCAGTATAACAAGCTTCTTCAGAATCCATTCCTCTTAAATCTATTGATGGATCAACCTGTCTTAAGTTTAATCTTGCTTCTCTTTTTTTAATTTTCTTTTCTTCCTTTGTTTCCTTAGCAACTCTTAAGTCCTTAGCCTTAACATTTATTTTCATAATCCCAGCCTGAACTTGAACTTCTCCCTTGTTATCTGGCTTAGAAAGAACTATAACCTTTTGATTTATTGAAGGTAATAAAGCTTCCATTCCAACTTCAATCTTCTTAAGTTCTTCCCCTTGTTTTTCTTCTTTTTTCTTCTGAAGTCTAGCCTCTGCATCACTTATCTTATCTCTAAGCTTTCCTCTTTCAGCCTCAAGTTTTCTTCTAGCATCACTAGATATACCCATTCTTTCTAATTCTCTCATATTTTTAAGAATAGTATCTGCCTCTTCCTTAGCTGAATCTAAAATTTGTTTAGCATCTCTTCTGGCTTCAGCATATACATTATCTCTAACACTTTCAATTCTTTCGAATTTCTCTTTGTATCTATTCTTGTATTTTTCTGCATCATTTCTTAATATGGCAGCTTCTCTAGCATCATTTTCTGCCTTTATACTCTTCTCTTGAAGTGATTGAATTAAATCCTCAAATTGAAGTGATTCAGTAGAGATAACCTTCTTAGCCTCTTCTATTACTTCATCTTTAAGACCTAATCTTCTTGAAATTTCAAAGGCATTAGATTTACCTGGAACTCCAATTAAAAGTCTGTATGTTGGTCTTAAGGTTTCAACACTAAATTCAACTGAAGCATTTTCAACATTCTCAGTTCTTAAAGCATATCCTTTTAATTCACTATAGTGAGTTGTAGACATTATTCTACATCCTCTAGCCCTTAAAGTTTCTAATATTGAAATAGCTAAAGCTGCTCCTTCTGTTGGATCTGTTCCAGCTCCAAGTTCATCAAAAAGTACAAAACTCTTATCATTAGCCTTTTCCATAATTCCAACTATGTTAGTCATGTGAGAAGAGAAAGTTGATAAGCTTTGCTCTATACTTTGCTCATCACCTATATCTGCAAAAATTTCTTCAAAGAAACTTATACTAGAGTTTTCACTTGCTGGTATTAAAAGTCCACTTAATCCCATAAGTTCAATAAGTCCTGTAGTTTTTAATGTTACAGTCTTACCTCCTGTATTTGGCCCTGTTATAAGAAGAGTAGTAAACTCTCTACCTAAATAAATGTCTGAAGAAACAACTTTATCTTTTGCTATTAATGGGTGTCTAGCATCCATTAAATCTATTACTCCATTTTCATTTACTATAGGCATTGTTCCACCTAAATCACTTCCGTATTTAGCTTTTGCAAATATGAAATCTAACTCAACTATTATATTGAAATTAACTTTTATAACATCAATATTTTTATATACTAAAGCTGATAATTCTGCTAATATTCTTTCAATCTCAGCTCTTTCCTTTAGCATAAGCTCTTTTATTTCATTATTTAAATTAACTAGGGCTGTTGGTTCTATGAAAAGTGTTGCTCCTGTAGAACTCTGATCATGAACAAGACCTGGAACTTGTGATTTATATTCAGCCTTTACAGGTATAACATATCTATCTCCTCTAACTGTATATAATGCATCTTGAAGATATTGAGCATTGCTTCTTACTATAGCATTAACCTTATCTCTTACAGATGAATTCTTTTCCTTTAAACTTCTTCTTATGCTATAAAGTTTATCACTTGCTGAATCTGCAATTTCCTCTTCACTTACTATAGCCTTTGATATTGCACTTTCAACACCTCTAAGTACTATAAGTCCCTCTTTCATTCCTTCTAGTATTCTATGCTCTTCTTCCTCTTCTTTTCTAGATAAGAAATCTGAAAGCTTTCTTGTTACTGCAAGCATATTTCCTATTCTAAGCAACCCTTCTATACTTAAAACTCCACCTTTTTCAGCCCTTGTTATAGCCTCTTTAACGTCATAAAGCCCTTCAAAAGGAGGATTTCCTTTTCTCATTAAAATATCTAAGGCTTCTTTTGTTTCCTCTAAATGTTCTTTAACATCGTAAACAGAATTATATGGCTTAAGGTCTAAAACCATCTCTTTAGCTGATTTTGTAATGGCATAGCCCTTAACTAATTCCTTTATTTTATTAAATTCTAAAACTCTTAAAACTCTATCGTTCATACTTTAATCCCCTTTACTCAACGCCTCTTTTAAAGTGACCTTTAGTATAATCCTTTAATTTTAAAGATTCTTTCTTGTTTAGAGCTTCAATTACCTGCATAACCTCTTCATAGTTTTCATCTACAAAATCTAATCTAAATGAATTTACTCCAAATCCTTTTATTTCATCCATTTCTTGAATTAAGTTAACAGGTACTGTGTTGTATATGTGTGATCTACAGAATATATCCGTTCTTATAACAAAATCCTGATTCATTCTATCTCTTAAAGTAAATGTACTACTTACACATTGATTATCACAATTTTTTGAAGTACATTTTCCACCAAAGGTACTTCCTATTGGACAGTATTCACTAACCATAACCTCTGGTCTTCCATAAACAAACATTTGAGCTCCCTTAGAATACTTTTTAAGCATTTTATTTAATTCTTTCTTGTTTAATTCTAAGCTTAGACAACTTCCCATCATATGTTCATTATAAAACTTCATACAATAAGAATTAAATATATTAAGCTTATAATCACCTATAATATTTGTTTTGTCCTTAAATCTATTTATTATTCCAGCATTAGCTGTAACTAATCCTTTTATTAAATTAAGGTTTTCTTCTATTATATTGCTTATTGTTTCAAACTCTTCTTTTATTATTGTAGGTGCCTTTATGTAAAGATTAACTCCTTCACCTTGGAATTCCTTTATGACATTCTTATTAAGTTGCCCTTCATTCTTTCCAAAGATGTCTAAAGCAATATCTTTAATTCCACTATTTTTAGCTGCTATTAATTGCTCCTTAGTATTAACAACAACTAATACCTCTGGCATTTCACCATTCTTTTCATTTAATTCTTTATTCTCTTGTTTTTCAATACTTCTTTTATACTTCTTAATTTCAGAATTTCTTATGTCTTCTAATACTTCTCTTCTTAAATTGTTTATTGAAGATACTGCTGCGAATCCATCTTCAAAATCTACATATTCTATTTCATCTATTTGATATGGAATATCTCCTGATTTTCTTAAGTTCTTTTCAACCTTTTCTTTATCCATAGGTCTATTTACTGCGACTTGGACAACATCCCCTTCTTTTGTGAAGTAGTTTCCATTATACTCTACAGTAAGTTCCATTGGCTCATTAACCTTAAATTTCATATAAGCTTTTAAATTTATTTTTCTCTCATATGGATTTTCATAAGCTACTTTTAACTCATTTAAAAGCTTAGCATCTGAAGTTTTATAAAGTTTATCATTAGCTTTATATTTTTTAGGGAATATTTTAACCTTATCCCCTTTTTTAGCTTCAGTAATCTCTTGATTTCCCATAAGTATTTTACTTACAGTAAATCCATCATCATTAGTTCTTATCCCATCTTTTAATGAAAGATCATCTAATAAAAGCACTTCTCCACTTTTTAAAACTTCACCAAGTAAAACCCCTGTGTTCCTTGGAGTTTTAAATGCCATCATATCTTTTCCTACATTCTTATACATGTATGCAGTAGAAAAACCTTCTCTATTAAATAACTTTTTAAGCTTAAGCTTATTTCCCTCTTGAGATTTCTTAATATTTCTATATGAATTATCTATAGCATCTCTATAAGATTCTATAACTCCAGCAACATATTCAGGTCTCTTCATTCTTCCTTCAACCTTTAATGAACTAGTTCCTGTCTTTATTAAATCTTCCACATTTTCAATAGTACATATATCCTTTGGACTTAAAAGGAACCCTTTAGTTTCTTTTTTATCTTTTTCTCTAATTAGTGTGTATGGAAGTCTACAACTTTGAGCACATCTTCCTCTATTACCACTTCTTCCACCAATTAGACTACTCATTAAACATTGTCCTGAATAGCAAACACATAAAGCTCCATGGACAAATATTTCAGTTTCTATTCCTAAATCTTTTGATATATATTTTATCTCTTCTAAAGTAAGCTCTCTTGATAAAACAATTCTAAAATATCCATTCTCTCTAAAGAAAAGAGCTCCCTCTCCATTATGTATGCTCATCTGAGTTGAAGCATGTAATTCAAAATCTGGATATACTTCCCTTATCCTTTTAGCAAGACCTACATCTTGAATTATTAAGGCATCTACGCCTATTCTATATAAAAATCCTACATAATCTACAGCCTCTTGAAACTCATTTTCCTTGATTAAAGTATTTACTGTAACATAAACTTTAACTCCATAAGTATGGGCATAATCCACGGCCTTTTCCATTGTTTCATCATCAAAGTTAGAAGCATATGCTCTTGCTGAGAATTTACTTCCTCCTAAATATATAGCATCAGCACCTCTATTTATGGCAGCAATCAAGCTTTCCATACTTCCTGCTGGTGCCAGTAATTCTATTCTTTCCATAAAATTCATCTCTCCTAAAAGTCAACTAGAGTTTTCCTTAGTTAATTTATTCAATACTTTGTATTATACACAATTACACATTACAATTCTACATTTCACTACTTCTCTTTCCATTAATATTAATTTTCAACAGTATTTTTAGTTATTATTATATTAAATATATTTAGATAATTTTCTATGTTTTAGGTGATAGTTGATTTTTGGTTAAACTTTCAGACATAGCTTAAAACAAAGCCAAATAATTAAATTAACCAAAATATCAAAATATGTTTTTAATATAATGCTTACTTAATATATGACCTTAAAACTTAATTATCAAAAACTATTTTAAGAGTAAGTTAAAAAAACTTATTTTTCTTAATATATTCTTCTATTATGATAAAATTAAAATGTAGAAATATTTATTGGGAGGTAACTCAATGCTTTACGATTGTCACATGCATACAGAATTTTCAGCTGATTCTAGGTTAAAAATTAAAGATATACTAGAAAAGGCTAAAGAAAAAAATCTTGGAATACTAACTACAGAACATTTAGATTATAATTTAACAACCCACCCTCAATTTGCAGAACTTGATCTTGATGGTTACCTAGAAGCCTATGAAGAATTTAGAGGGAAAAATATGCAACAAGGTGTTGAACTTGGACTTGCCATGAATAATATTGATGAAAACTTTGCTTTTTATGAAAAATACAAAGATAAATTTGATATGATAATAGGTTCTATTCATTCCATAAATGGAGTTACTCTTTCTAGATTTCTAAAAGAAGATACTAGACCAAAAGATATTGTTTATGGAGAATATCTTGATAATGTCCTTAAATGTATAGAATTTTATAATATTTTTGATACCCTAGGACATATAGATTATCCTTGTAGATACAGCGTTTATGAGGATAAAGAAATGAATCTTAAAGACTTTAAGCCTAAATTCAAAGCTATATTTGAAGCTTTGATAAAGAAAAACAAGATTCTTGAGCTTAATACAAGTCGTTTAGATAATGAAACCTCATTTAAAAACATGGTAGCGATTTATTCATACTATAGAGAACTTGGTGGAAAATATATTACTTTAGGGTCAGATTCTCATATGTTATCTCATATTGGAAGAAATTTTGATAAAGTTCCTGAATTTTTAGAAAAGACAGGATTAACTCCTTGTTATTTTGTAAATAGAACTTTTGTCCCTTGTAATATCTAACTTATATTGATAAGTATTTTAAGACTTAAATTCATATAACGGAATCTAAGACTTAAAATTATTCATTTGATAACCTTACTTTATTAATTAATCCTAAACAAACTAAAACAATTCCAATAATGTTACAGGATCATTAAAATATTTATAAAAATAAAGAGTATATATTTATTTTAAAATATATACTCTCTTAATTTTATTATCTTTTTACTAATACGTTATCTTTTTTCTTTGTAGCAGCCAGCTTAACTTGAGAATCTAAGTATTTTTGTTCTAAATCTAACAACTTATACTTTGCATTTTGCCAATTACGTCTTAGCTCTTTATTATTTTCCATTAGAAGATTCTTTTCTTTTTTAATCTTCTTAGCTTCTTCTTCTAAAATCTCCATTTCAGATTTTACTCTTTGAAGCTCTTCTTTTAAGGAGTTTATTTCAACTTCCATTTCATCTGAAACTTTTTTACTTAAGGTTTCTTTTTCCTCTAAAGCTAATTCTATGTCCTTCTCTAATTTAAGTATTTGTTTTTTAAGACTACTATTTTCTTCTTTAGTTGAAGATTTCTCTTCATCTAAAGATTTAATGTTCTCTTCAAGCTTTCCTTTTTCTGAACCAAGCTTATTATTCTCTTCAGTTAATCTAATATTAATGTCCTTAAGCACATTTTTCTCTTTATTTAATACATTTACTTTATCTTCTATCTCTTTATAGTTAACTTTTAAAGTATCGCTTTCTAAAGATAAATTATCCTTATCCTCTATTAAATTAGAAACTTGTTCTTCTAAAGCTTTTTTCTCAACTTTTAATGATTCATTATCAGCCATTAGCTTATTGTTATTTTCAGTTATTTCCTGAAGCTTATCTTTAACTTCTCTACACTCTTCACTTAAATCTTCACTTTCAGCTATTACTCTTGAATTTTCTTCTCTTAACTTTTTATTCTCAAGCTTAGATTCTGCAAATTCAATTTTTAAAGCTTCCCCTTCAGAAGTCAAGTTCTTATTTTTCTCACTTAATTCAGAAAGCTTACTTTCAGCCTCTTTAATATTAGCTTTTAAAGCCTCTCCCTCTAAGGCTAATTTAGTATTTTCTTCTTTTTGAGCTTTATTTCTTTCTTTCAAACTATTAAGTTCTTTACTTAATTCATCTATATTCTTTTTATATGAATTAACTATATTACTTAATCCATTATTTTTTTCTCTAAGTTCTCTGATTTCTTTTTCTGAGTTGCTATTTTTATTTTTTAAATCATTAATCTCATCATTTAATCTCTTTTCCTTAGTTTTAGAATCATTTAATGAGTTATTTAAATTGTTATTATTATCCTTTGATTCCTTAAGTTCTCTATTTAGCTTATCATTTTCACTTCTAAGCTTATCCCTTGAAGATTTCAAACTAGTGTTCTCACTTCTTAATTTTTCAATTTCTTTTCTTAATTGATTAGCATCATTTTTTGAATTATTAAGATTTGTCTGTGAAATCTTTAATTCCTCTTTTAATTTAGAAGTTTTACCATTTAAGTCATCACATTGCTTTTTAAACTCTTGAGCTTCCTTTTCAAAGTTTTTCTTAGCTTCCTCTAAAGATTTAATAGTATTTTCTAATTCTAATTTTTCTGAATTAATCTTTTCAAGCTCTTCTTTTAAGGATACACTTTTTCCTTCTAATTCTTGAAGTTCTTCTACCTCTTTCTTAGAATTCTCTAATTCTGATTTAACTTTTTCATAGTAATCTATTAATTGATTATATTCTTCGTTTCCTTTAAATAACTCATCAGCTATGTTTAGAGCTGCTAAAGAAACTACTGCTGGTGCACTTAGTTTATTATTCTTTGCTAACATAGCTTGTATTTTTTCTTCTAAGTATCCAGCTACTTTTTTTAGATATTCTCCATCTTCCTGGCCTTTTAAATTATATTCAACGCCGTTTATTGTTACCGTAACAGTCGCCATACTTCCTTAAACACCTCTTACTTCCATAATAAAAAATATGTTATGTACATTTTAACATATACATAACATATTTAAAACTATTATTGCTCTCTTAATTGAGCGCCTAATTTATACTCTAAAGCTCTTAAGATTTTATCATGAACTTTATTTATTTCTTTATCTTTTAAAGTTTTGCTTGGATCTCTATAAGCTATAGCATATGCAATACTCTTCTTACCTTCTGGTATTTGAGCTCCCTTATAAACGTCAAACAACTCAACTTTTTCAACTACTTGACCACCGGCTTTTCTTATAGCCTCTTCAATTTCTTGAACTAAAACAGCATCATCAACAAGTAAAGCTATGTCTCTAGTTATTGCTGGATACTTAGGTAATGGTTTATAAGCTTTCTCAGTTTTTGAGAAATTGTACATAGCATCTAAATCTAATTCTGCTACATAGCAAGGAACATCTACTCCATAGTTATCATTAACATCTGGGTGAATTTCTCCTAAAACTCCTAATGAAGTTCTTCCTAAAACTAACTCAGCAGTTTTTCCTGGATGGTAGCTTGGATTTTCACTCATTCTCTTGAATGATGCACTCTTAAGTCCTAATGTATCTAGTAAGTTTTCAACTATTCCTTTTAAGTCGAAATAATCGCATTGTCCATATATACCAATTGTTAATATATTTCTTTCAGTTGGTAATTCATTTTCATCTGAATTTGGTATATAAGTTTTACCTATTTCAAATAATCTAACTATATCATTACTTCTTGAGTAGTTTCTAGCTAAAGATTCCATCATTGAAGGAAGTGTTGAAGTTCTCATTACACTGTAGTCTTCTCCTAATGGATTCTTTATTTTAACAACATTTCTAAGCTCACTATCTTCTGGTAAGCATATTTTATCAAATACCTTTGGACTTACAAATGAATAACTTATAGATTGATTTAATCCTGATGCTAACATTGCATCTATAACTTTTTCATCTAATAATTGTTTTTTGTCCTTAGCTTCTTTTTCTGTACTAGTTGATATTAATGTAGCTGGAATATTATTATATCCATAGATTCTTGCAACTTCCTCTGCAACATCTTCTCTTATATCAACATCTATTCTAAATGTAGGTACTAAAATCTCTAATGTATCTCCATTTATAGTAGTTTTTAAATCTAAGCTATCTAAACATTTTTTCATTTCTTCTGCTTCTAATGAAGTTCCTAAGAATTTGTTTATCCAGCTAACGCTTACTTCTAAAGTTTTCTCTTCTTTAACATTGTTGTAGACATCTATAGTTCCTTCCATAACTTCTCCACAACCTAATTCTTCAACTAGAGCACATGCTCTGTCTAAAGCTAAAGCTGCTAAGTTTGGATCTATGTCTTTTTCAAATCTTGATGAACTTTCAGTTCTTAATCCTAAGTTTTTAGAATTAACTCTTATGTTAGTTCCATCAAAATTAGCTGATTCAAATACTATTTCAGTAGTATCATCCTTAACACCTGAGTTTAATCCACCCATTATACCAGCTAAAGCAACGATTTCTTCTCCATCTTTTATACAAAGAACGTCTGAAGTTAATTCTCTTTCAACTTCATCTAAAGTTGTGAATTTTTCTCCATCTTTAGCTCTTTCAACTACTATGTTAGAAGCTTTTAACTCTCTTCTATCAAAAGCATGCATTGGTTGGCCAAGCTCTAACATAACAAAGTTAGTAATATCAACTATGTTGTTTATTGGTCTTACACCAGCATCTAATAATCTTTCTTGCATCCAAGTTGGTGATGGAGCTACTTTTACATTCTTAACTCCTCTAGTCATATATCTGTTACAAAGTTCATCATTAACTGTAACCTTTATTTCATCATTTATGTTTTTATCACATTTAACTTCAAACTTAGTGTTTGGCATTCTATAAGTTTTTCTTGTTGTTGCAGCAGTTTCTCTAGCCATTCCAAGAACACTTAAACAATCTGGTCTATTTGAAGTTATTTCGAAATCTAAAACTTGTTTATTAAGTCCTAAATATTCTTTTATACAAACTCCAATAGGAGCATCCTCTGGTAAAATCATAAGTCCAATAACTTCTTTTCCGTCAGCAATTCCTAATTCTTCTTCTGAACAGAACATTCCGTTTGAAACTTCTCCTCTTAATTTACCTTTTTTAATTTTGCTTCCATCAGCTAATATTGCGCCATGTAAAGCTACTGGGACTTTATCATGTTCTTTCATATTATCTGCAGCTGTCACTATTTGAATCATTTCTGATCCTATGTTTACTTGACAAATTTTAAGCTTTTCAGCATCTGGATGTTGTTCTATTTTATCTATTTGACAAGTAACTATATTTTCTATTTCTGCTCCAGCAGTTACGACCTCTTCTACTTTTGAACCTGATAAAGTTAAAGCATCGCCTAACTCTTCTGCTGTCATATCTATATCAACGTAATCTTTAAGCCAATTAAATGGTACTTTCATCTTTTTTACCTCCTATTTTAAAACTAGAATTGATTTAAGAATCTCATATCACTTTCGTATAATAATCTTATATCATCTATTCCATACTTAAGCATAACCATTCTGTCTACACCGAAACCGAATGCAAATCCACTATAAACTTCTGGATCTATTCCACAGTTTCTTAAAACTTGAGGGTGAACCATACCACAACCTAGTATTTCTATCCAACCTTCTCCTTTACATACTTTACATCCTTTTCCGTTACATACAAAGCATGTAGCATCCATTTCAGCTGATGGCTCAGTAAATGGGAAATGGTGTGGTCTGAACTTAGTTTTAACCTTATCACCAAACATTTTCTTAGCAAATAACTCTAAAGTTCCTTTAAGATCTGCGAAAGTTACATCTTTATCTATAACAAGGCCTTCCATTTGATAGAATATTGGTGAGTGTGTAGCATCAACTGCATCTGATCTGAACACTTTACCAGGTGATATCATTTTTATTGGTGGCTGTTGTTTTTCCATAACTCTAGCTTGAACTGGAGAAGTTTGAGTTCTTAAAACTACATTATCATTTATGTAGAAAGTATCTTGCTCACTTCTAGCTGGGTGATTTTTAGGAATATTTAAAGCCTCAAAGTTGTAGTAATCTTTCTCAACTTCTGGACCATCTTCTATAGCAAATCCCATTGAAACGAATATTTTCTTCATTTCATCTAAAGTTTGCTCTAATGGATGTTTCTTTCCTATTGTTTGTTTCTTTCCAGGCATTGAAATATCTATTACTTCATTTTTTAACTTTTCTTGTTTTTCAGCTTCTTTAACAGCTTTTATTACAGCTTCTAACTCAACTTCTAAAGCCTCTCTTACTTCATTAGCTAATTTACCAACTACTGGTCTCTCCTCTTTAGACAAAGCTCCCATTCCTCTTAATATAGTTGTAAGCTCTCCCTTTTTACCAAGATATTTAACTCTTATTGCTTCAATAGTATTACTATCTTTAGCTTCTTTGATTTCTACTAAAGCTAATTCTTTAATTTGATTTAACTTATCTTGCATTTTTATTCTCCTTTCCTGATATATACTTAATATACTAGATTTTATCTTAAAGCTCTTAGAACTTTAATATCTCTATCAAAGTTTCTACTTGCCTAGATAAAGTAAACCCAAATTCAATATAATTAAAAAACTCTACTGAATTAAAGTATGTTTTATCTAAATATTAAAATCTTCTTTTATTAAATTAGTCCTTATTTTAAGTGTTGTAAGGTTATATGGCCCTTTTATTATCACTTTTCTAGTATTGACACAATTCTAAGAAAATAAAATAAACCCCATCCCTATAAACACAAGGGACGGGGTATTCATATCCGTGGTACCACCCTAATTAGCACTAAAATAAATTAATACTCACTTAATTTTAAATAACGACTATGCCGCTAACTACTACTTTAAATTTCACAGTTAGAACTCCAGAGTGAACTTCAACATAGTTTTCTTAAAATGCTTTCAGTCTATGGCATCTTTTCCCTGAAAAGAAATTGCTACATCTACTCTCTCTATCAATGCTTTTATCTATTCAATTCAAAGTATATTATACATATAATAGTATGCATAATCAAGGGATTTATTATATTTTAACCTTTTATGATTCATATTTCCTAAAATAGCAATTAAAGTTTATCCCTATGCAAAAAAATTAAGGAGAATATACTTTCCCCTTAATTTTAATTAAATGATTGTCTTATTTTTTCATATATCATTATAGAAGTAGCTACAGCCACATTTAATGATTCTGCTTCACCTGGCATAGGAATTTTAACCTTTATATCAGCAATTTCATATACCTCATCGCTAACACCATTCCCCTCATTGCCAACAGCAATCATAATCTTTCCTTGTAGATTCTCCTCAAAGAAATTATTTTTTCCTTGAAGAGAACTTACTACAAGCCTATATCCATCCTCTTTTAATGATTTTACATATTCTAAAGAATTATCCTCAACAACTGGAATATAAAATATTGAACCCATTGTTGATCTTAATGTTTTATCATTATATATATCAACAGTACCTTTTGTCATAACTATTCCAGCTGCCCCTGCCGCATGGGCTGTTCTTATAATTGTCCCCATGTTTCCTGGATCTTGAACTTTATCTACTAAAACAACAAGCTCTCCACTTTTTAATTCCTTATTTTGCATGTTTATAACACCAATAATCCCTTGTGGATTTTCAGTTGAGCAAAGTTGCTTTAAAAGAGCATCATTCATTTGTATAAGTTTTATATCCTCATTAACATTTAGGAAAAACTCTGGATTTTTTTCTTTGAAACCCTCTGTAAATATTATTGAATCTATGGATACCTTACTTTTAATGGCTTCTTCTACAAACCTTAGACCTTCAATAAGATATTTATTGCTTTTTATTCTATGCTTCTTTTCTTTTAATTTTTTTATCTCTTTAAATAAATTATTATTTTTACTTTCTATTTCTAACAAAGCAAATAATCCTTTCCTAAAAGATATTAATGTCTAAATATCTTTCCTTCTAATTTTGTTAAATCTTCTGCAGATCCTATAGCTACAACTATATCATCTTTATTAATAACATCATCTGCATCTGGAGATATATTAACTTCATTGTGTCTTTTAATAGCCATTACGTTTATTCCGTACTTACTTCTTAAACTTAATTCTTTCATTGACTTTCCATACCACTCTTTTGGACTTTCTATTTCAATTATAGAATAGTCAGGTGATAATTCTATATAATCCAAAATACTTGAAGAAACTAAGTTATGAGCAACTCTAACTCCCATATCCTTCTCAGGTAAAATTACTCTATCTGCTCCTATTTTGTATAAAACCTTAGCATGTAGATCACTATTACCTTTAGCTATTATATATTTTATTCCCATCTCTTTAACAAGTAATGTTGCCATAACACTAGCCTGTATATTAGCTCCTATAGTAACAACTGCGACATCAAAATTTCTTAATCCTAAAGTTCTTAAAGCATTTTCATCTGTTGCATCCATTTGAACCGCATGAGTTACACTATCTGATATTTCTTGAACTAAATCTTCATTAGAATCAATTGCTAAAACATCATGACCTAAAGCATATAAAGTCTTAGCTACTGATGCTCCAAATCTTCCTAATCCTATAATAACGAATTGTTTACTTGACATAAGCCTTACACTCCTAACTTATCCTATTAATATTTTATCTTCTGGGTATTTGTATGCACTAGGTTTCTTTCTATTAGTTAAAGCTAAAACTACAGTCATAGGACCCACTCTTCCTAAATACATAGTTATCATTATTACTATTTTTCCTATTGCTGAAAGGTATGGAGTCATTCCTAATGTTAAACCAACTGTTGCAAATGCGGATGTAACTTCATACAGTATATATTCTAGTGAGAATCCTGGTTCCGTAACTGCTAAAACTAATGTTCCAAGTACAACTATACCAAAACCTATAAATAAAACGGCAAAAGCCTTATATACTAATTCTTTTGAAATTCTCTTCTTAAATACTTCAGTATCTTCTCTACCTCTTATTATAGAGATTAAAGTAAGAACTACTATACCAAATGTTGCGGTCTTTATACCACCTGCTGTTGATCCTGGTGACCCCCCTACAAACATTAATAATATAGTTAAAAATTTCCCTGCTAAAGTCATATCAGTAGTAGATACTGAGTTAAAACCAGCAGTTCTTGTGGTTGTCGAAGCAAAAAAAGCATTAGTCACTTTATCGCCAAAACTCATATTTTGAAGAGTATTAGGATTATTATATTCAAAAATGAACATAAGAATAGTTCCACCAATTAAAAGAATTGCTGTTATCATTATTACAACTTTAGAATGTAAAGATAATTTCTTATATCCTTTAAAATTATATAACTCTGACCAAACAGTAAATCCTAATCCCCCAATAATAATTAGAGCTGCAATTGTTAATATTACAGTTTTATTATTAGCATAGCCAACTAAATTATCTCCAAATAAGTCAAATCCAGCGTTACAAAAAGCTGAAATTGAATGCCAAATACTATAGTAAACTCCTTTTAAGAATCCAAACTTAGGTATAAACTGAGTTGATAATAATAATGCACCTAACATCTCTACTGAAAATGTAAATGCTAATATATACCTAATCATTCTAACTAACCCCTGTATGCCAAATGTGTTCATAGCTTCCTGTATAAGTAGTCTTTCTCTTAAGGTTATTTTTTTCTTAACCATTAAAGCAAACAAGGTTGTAAATGACATGAATCCTAATCCACCTATTTGTATTAAGATTATTATTATGGTTTTTCCAAAGTAATTCCAATGTTCTGCCGTATTTAAGGTTATAAGTCCAGTAACACATACTGCTGATGTTGAAGTAAATAAACTATCTAAAAACGCAGTAGGCTCTCCACTTTTAGAGGATATTGGAAGACTTAATATTATAGCGCCTAAGAAAATAACAATAAAAAATCCTAAAGCTAAAATCTGAACAGCACTAAATTTTATTTTTTTTGTCAGTTTAATGTACATAATTAAACCCCCAACTCAAATTAAATATTATATCTTTTATTTTATACTTATTATATCTTAATTTAAATTTATATATGTAAAGTTGTCTTATCTTTAGAAGTTAAAAGTAATTTTTATTTAATTGTAATTGCAAATAAGTTTAATTTTATTCAGATAAAAATTCTGAATAAAATTAAACTTATAAAATATAAATAGTATATAAAAAAAAATGCGAGATAAACTCGCATCTGATATTAAGCGTTTATTTGCTTCTTAGCTAATTCAACTAAATCAGCAAATGCTTTTGGATCATTTATAGCTATCTCTGAAAGCATTTTTCTGTTTATATCAACACCAGCTAATTTCATTCCGTTCATGAATTTTGAGTATGAAAGACCATTCATTCTTGTAGCTGCGTTTATTCTAGCTATCCATAATCTTCTGTAATCTCTCTTCTTTAATCTTCTTCCAACATAAGCATTTCTTAATGCTCTTATTACTGACTCGTTAGCAGTCTTGAATAACTTGCTTTTTCCACCATAGTATCCTTTTGCAAGTTTTAAAACTTTTTTATGATTTTTACGAGCATTTACCGCTCTCTTAACTCTTGCCATTTTCTAGACCTCCTACTCCGTGTTTTATCTTATAGATATGGTAATAATTTCTTCATTGCTTTTTCTTGTGCAGTTGAAACATAACCAGTTTTTCTTAAATTTCTTTTTCTCTTAGCACTTTTCTTTGTTAAGATATGGCTAGTGAAAGCGTGAGCTCTCTTTAACTTTCCAGTTCCTGTTTTCTTGAATCTTTTTGCTGCACCTCTATGAGTTTTCATTTTTGGCATTGTAAGTATCCTCCTCTCAAGTTACGCTTTTTTAGGAGCTAAAATCATTATCATGTTTCTACCTTCTAATTTAGCAGGCTTTTCTACTGTACATACTTCTTCTAATTGAGCTAAGAAATTATCTAATATCTTAACACCAACATGTGAATGTTCAGCTTCTCTTCCTCTAAATCTTACAGTTATCTTGACTTTGTCTCCAGCTTCTAAGAATTTCTTAGCATTCTTAGCTTTTATTTCTAAGTCATGCTTTTCTATAGTTGGGCTAACTCTTATCTCCTTAACACTGATAACCTTTTGCTTCTTTTTTGCTTCTTTATCTTTTTTGGATTGCTCATAAATAAATTTACCGTAATCCATTATTTTGCAAACTGGTGGTTTAGCGTTTGGCGAAATCATAACTAAGTCTAACTCAGCTTCATCAGCCATCCTTTGTGCATCTCTTCCAGATACAACACCAAGTTGCTCTCCTATGCTAGAAATTAATCTAACCTCTTTTTCTCTTATTTCTTGATTGATTGCAAAATTTTTACTAATCTTGTTCACCTCCGATAGAATTTAGCCAACACAAATATATAAATAAAAAAGGACGGTTTTAAGCCGTCCTCTATTACCAAAATCAAAAGTAATAAAATTCATGACCTAACTAGCATTTTCAGCTGTAAGGTGAGAAACGGCTGTTTCTTCTTGACATCAGTTATCTTATCACTATTCTTTTTCATTGTCAACATAATTCATCAATTTCTTTTAAAATATATTATTACTATTTTTTATTTTATCTATTAGTTTATATCTTAATCATTCAAATTAAAAAATAACTCTTATATATCACTTATTTTTTTATAATATTATTTAAATCATAGTTTCCGTGTATTTCTACTCTATCACCAAAAACACTTTTTATTGTCTGTAAAAACTCTTTATTTAAACATTCTTGTTCATTATATATTTTTATTTTTCTAGGAGAGTTAGTTATTAACCCACTAATAATAACATCTTCTACATTTACTATTCCCTCTTCTGACATATCTGTAATTTCATTTAAAAATTCTTTAAATACATCAGCTCCAAAATTATCTTTAACTTCATAAGCTCCATTTCTTTGAATTATAATGTTTACTTCTTCTAACTTACAATCTTGTATATCAACAAAATACTTTAACAACTTTATAAATTCATTATATTCTTTTTCAATCATATATTCTTCTACAACTTTATCAATTATGCACTGGATATCTTTTAATAAGGATTTCATTCTAAATGTTATAAAACCCTCTATATTTATATATTCATTTTCTAATATAAATGCTTTTATGCTTTCTATAACATTATTTACTTTATTTAAACAATAGAAATCTTTATCACTACAAACTTTTTGTTCACCTTTTAATATTTTACTTATTGTTAAGTCAATTTCTAAGATTTCATCATGTTTTAAAAAGAAATAATTTTCATTCATATAATGAAGCATTTCCTTTTCTCTATAGTGTTCAATTATAACATTATATATAACATTGCTTATATATAGCATTATGGTCTCTCTTACTTTTTCATCAAAGTGACTATTTTCATAGTATATTTTAACGAAGTGAGTTCCATCCGAGATACTTTCTGATACTCCAATTATAATACCTTTACTTTTTAAAACATTTTTAATGCTTTGTATATCTTGTATCAAATTCTTTTCATCCTCACAACATAATGTCATTAGAAGCATTCTTCTCACTCCTTTCTTTACTTTTAGTATGTATTAATTCACGTCTAATATTCAAAAAGCTAAATTTATTAATCGACAATTTATTTGCTCTTTTAGTAAAATTAAAGTATAAAAAGTTCAATAAGGAGATTATTATGAGAAATTGTTTTGTTGATTATAGAATTTCAGAAATAGAAGAAAAAAATTTAAACCATCTAGGTCTTAATCTAATTAAAGTACCAAAGCATCCTAATCTATATGATGCTATAGATGGGCACCCAGATATTCAAATAAATATTATAGATAAAAACACACTAATATTAGCCAAAAACTCATCAGAAGAATTATTTGACTCTATTCCTAAAGGTATTAAAGTTATAAAAAGCTCTTGCCAATTAGAAAATGAATATCCTAAAAATATAGCTTTAAACGCTGTAAATTTAAAAAATTATTTCATACACAACTTAAAATTCACTGATAGCAATTTACTTGAGCAAATTAAAGAAAAAAACCTAATAAACATAAAACAAGGATATTCTAAATGTTCTATAGCAATAGTTTCAGAAAAGGCCTTAATAACTTCTGATAAAGGAATTTATAAAGCTTTAACGCCTTATGGCTTTGATATTCTTTTAATTCCTAGTGGTGATATATCTCTTCCTGGATTAGACTATGGTTTCATAGGTGGAACTTGTGGCTTAATTTCAAAAAATCAAATGGCCTTTTTTGGCAATTTAGAGAAACATCATTACGGAAATGATATAAAAAACTTTTTAGCTAAATATAACATTAAACCAATTTATCTTTCTAATGATAAATTGATAGATAGAGGAAGTATTTTAACTTTTTAAGCTTTTAACAATCAATATATTTTACTCAAAGTAGTAATAAATGTTGATAAAATAGCATATAAATATTATTTTTATATTTATCACATTTATTGTTACAATTTTAATGTATTTTTTTCAATTTAAAGTGAACAAATTTAATGTTTCTTGAATTATTTTTTACTTTAATTCATACTTCTCTTTTTCCATTGATTACCTAATTAATAATATAGTAAAATAAATTAAAGTGGTAATTACAACTATGTATTAAAAGGGGGAGAATTATGTTTTATTTAGGTATTGATGCTGGTGGAACAAAAACATCATTTATGCTTATAAACCATTTAGGAGAAGTTCTATCAACCTACAATAGTGGTACATGTCATATTCACCAAGTAGGATTTAATGGATTTAGAAAAGGTATTGAAGAAGGAATAAATACAGTTTGTAGTCAAATTAATATTTCTAAAGAAGATCTTAACTATTCATTTTTAGGTTTACCTGCATATGGTGAAAATGAAAATGAAAAACTAGAAATGAACTCTATAATAGCTGAAATTTTAGGAGAAAATAAATTCTCTTGTGGAAACGATGTAGAGGTTGCCTTAGCTGGATCTTTAGCAGGCGAACCAGGAATATGTATAATCTTAGGAACAGGAGCTATTGCTGCTGGTATAACTGAAGATTTAAAAACAACTAGAACTAGTGGTTGGGGACATATTTGTGGTGATGAAGGCTCTGGATACTGGATTGCTAAAAAAGGTGTTGAAATTTTTGGAAAGCAATCTGATCATAGATTAGAAAGAACTGCCCTATATGATATATTTAAAAAGGAATTAGAATTGAAAAATGATTTTGACTTAATATTCCTTATAAAAGATGAATATAACCAGGATAGAACTAAAGTTGGTAAGCTTGCAATGTTAGTTTACGAAGCTGCCCTTAAGGGAGATAAATATGCTTTAGATATTTATAGACAAGCCGCTAAAGAATGTCTTTTAATGGTAAACGGAATAACAAATCAACTTGAGTTTAAAGGGATATTAAATATTTCTTACTCAGGAAGTGTTTTCAACTCAAAAGATTTTATTTTAAAACCATTAAAGAAATATCTTCAAGATAATTATACCGCATTTAATTTAAAAGCACCTATTTTACCACCTATTAAAGGCGCTGCATTAAATGCTTTAAAACTCCATACTGGTGAAGTTCCAGAAGGTGTAGTAGAAATCTTAGCTAAAGAACCAAAAGAAATTTTAGTATAATAAATAAAGGGAATGTATTGAAACTTAAAATAATATAAAGAATATATATTTATAAATTTTATTTTAAGAAACCTTTTATACATTCCCTTCTCTTTTACATAAAAGTTAAAACTAAAGCAGTTTTTATAGATACATTATGCTCTTTAACAAAGTTTTTTGCCTCTTTAATAGGAATCTTAATAACTTCTATCTCTTCGTTTTCTTCTAAGTTTTCAGTTGATATGTTACCATGAACTTTCATTTTAACAACAGCTACAGTCTCATCTGACATTCCGACAGATGTATAACTAGGCTTTATTAGATACTCACATTCACTAGCTAAAAGTCCTGTTTCTTCAAAAAGCTCTCTTGTTGCAGCCTTTATAGCATCTTCACCCTCATCTATAAGCCCTGCTGGGAATTCATATATATAATCATTTATAGCTGGTCTAAATTGTTTTATTAAAACTAACTCATTCTCTTCAGTTATTGGTATAATCATAACCCCATCCGCCCTATTGTGATTATTAACAACACAGCTTAAATCTTTTTTTTCTCTTCTACTTGCAATAAAATACTCTTTAGAATTTCCAACCTTATTCTCAATATCTAATTTATATAGGTTTAAAAATTTGCAATCAGTTAATTTCTTTATATCTTTTATTTTCATTTTAATACTCCTTTCATACTATTATTCTTAAATAATATATTTTAATTTTACACATAAAAAAGATAAATATAAAGTTTCCCTTATATTTATCCTAAAAAATACTGTATATCCGTTTATTAAGATAGTTTCATTTTTTATTTAAAAAAATCATTTTCCTTATCTTCCGTAAAAACTATTTTATTCTCTTTGCTAACTCTCATAACAATATATCCACTAGAAAATTTTAAATAAAACTTACTCACTAACGAGTCTATAATCTCTTCCTCCCAAGACCATATATGCCTTCTAAGTGTTCTTTTTATAATATTATAAGTGTTTAATTTTATTATTTCATTGTTTTTTAAAGCAGTACATTCTTTAATTTCTTTTATCTTTTCTTCTATAGCTAAAAATTCTAAATATATCAATTCATTTTCACTCTTTATATAAAAGCCATCTTTACTGTTATCTATAATTTTTGCATTCTTATCCATTAAAGCTATGGTATTTTTTATTAATTCTTTTAAACGCATTTTTTCTAAATCAATTCGCTTTTCAAAGCAACTTATTCTTAAGTTTATATATGGTGTAGCTTTCCATCCTTTATTTATGTTTTTCTTAATCTTTTTGCTTTCATTTGCGTTTTTTACAATTAAATAAGTTAAAAATAAACCTAAAATAATTATAATAGCCAAAAACATTTTTATTCCCCCTAATAAGTTTATTTTTATATTGCAGCTACTAAAATTTTAATTAATAGCTTATGTGATTCACTTTTTAATCAGTATCAATAAATAGATTCTTCTAAAATTTAAATATAATAAATATTAAGTGCAATTTTATATAAACATTAATGTAATTTTCTCACATTGTAAAACATATTATATTGTGAGTTGCAATCTAATATATTATATGCTTCTAATCTCACTTTATTGATAATTTAATATGCCTTTGTAAACCTTTACCTCAAATTCATCATTTTATTGTAGGGGGATATTTTTATGAAAAAAGTTATGAAACTACAAAAAAAAGTTACAAACGATTTAGGAGAGAAAAAAAATCTAGATTTGCTAATAGCTATTGATAATGTAAAATTAATTCAATATACTTGTCCTTCAAATGAATTTTACTCAGTAGCTCATAAAGATTTAATAGTATTTCAAGAGGAAGGTTCTTTTAAAATCTCTGAAAAACCTGTAGATAAAGATGTTGTTGCTGTTTTAACTTGGTTTAAATATCAAGATATTCAAGTAATAAAACTTTTCTTAAAAGATTCTTTTGTAGATTTTGCAGATAATGAAACTATTTATGATCTAACATTAAGAAAGGTATTTAAAGAAACTAACTTCTATAATTTTGGTGAAAAATTAATAAAATCTTTGATTTAAAAAAAGAAAAACATCTATAAGTAATCTTATAGATGTTTTTTGGAGGCGCCACCCGGATTTGAACCGGGGAATAAAGGTTTTGCAGACCTCTGCCTTACCACTTGGCTATAGCGCCATATGGAGCGGGTACCGGGAATCGAACCCGGGTATCCAGCTTGGAAGGCTGGTGTTCTACCATTGAACTACACCCGCATTGGAGCGGAAGACGGGACTCGAACCCGCAACTTTCACCTTGGCAAGGTGACACTCTACCATTGAGTCACTCCCGCAACTATGGTGGCTCGAGCAGGAATCGAACCAGCGACACGAGGATTTTCAGTCCTCTGCTCTACCGACTGAGCTATCGAGCCAAATGTCTTGAGCTTTTCAAGACATTTATTATTATATTAACTTAAATTTAATTTGTCAACATATTTTTTTAAAATTTATTTATTTTCTTCTTTTTCTTTCTCTTCTGCTTTTTTCATTTCCTCTGAAACTTCATCAGCAATAGCTTTTTCTTTTTCTTCTAATAATCTACCTATATCTTCTTTAGTAAATTTATATGACTTGTTACAGAAGTGACATTTTAATTCTTCTTCCTTACCTTCATCATATAATTCTTTTAAATCCTTATATCCTATGCTTAATAATGCTCTTTCAACTTTTTCTCTTGAGCAATCACATTTATATTTTGGAGTTTCTTCTTCTAAGATTTTTAAATCCATTCCATCAAAAATGAATTCTATAACTTCTTCTATAGTTTTTCCTTCTGATAACATTGTAGTTAATGAAGGTATTTCATCTAATCTATATGTTAATAAATCTCCTAAAAGTTCATCTGCACCTGGTAATAATTGAATTATGAATCCCCCAGCTTTTTTTATTGAATGATCTCTGTCTACTAATACTCCTAAGGCAACAGCTGAAGGTATTTGTTCTGAAGCTGTGAAATAATATGCTAAATCCTCAGCTATTTCTCCACTGTATATTGGAACTTGTCCTACATATGGATCTTTTAAACCTAAATCTTTTATTACTGTTAATCCACCATTTTTACCAATAGCTTCTCCAACATTTAATTTTCCATTCTCTGTGTTTAAAGGTAGATCAACATGTGGATTTCCTATATATCCTTTAACGCTACAATCTGAGTAAGCAGTAACAGTTACTCCCTTAGCCATTCCACCACCATTTATTTGTAGTGTTACAACTTCTTTATCTGATTTTAACATTGCGCCCATCATAGTACCCGCTGTTAGCATTCTTCCTAAAGCAGCAGCCGCTGTTGGTGTACAATCATGTATTTTTGATGCTTCATCAACTAACTCTGTAGTTTCTACTGCAAATATTCTTATCATACCATCTTTAGCTATGGCTCTTATTAATTTATCACTCATATTAATCCCTCCGTTATTTTTTTACTATATAAACTATTCTTTCAGTATCTGGTGTTACTTCCTCTTCTGTATAACCATTATGCTTTTCTTCTATTTTAAAGCCTATCACCTTAAGAATATTTTCTATTTCACTTTCCTTATAAGCTCTTTCTTCATGAACCTCTGTGAACCTTTCATAATTATCTCCATCTTTTATAAAGAAATTTAAGTTCATTTCTACTATTTCATCTTCAAAGATATTTTCCCAAGCATAAAATAAATCTTCACTATCATATGTGTAGACATTATTTCCTAAGACTTCTGATATCTTATAGTATGAATTTATATCAAATACAAATAAACCATCCTCTTTTAAATGATTATATACCCCTCTTAAATAATTTTCCACACTTTCATCATCTAAAATATAATTTGTTGAATCTAAGACACATGTTATTAAATCAAACTTTCTATTTAACTCTAACTCACACATATCTTGACACACTATTTTACCTCTAACCCTATTTTCTCTAAGCTTCTTATCAGCTTCTATAAGCATCTCCTGAGAAAGATCAACAAAATAATTTTCTTTGAAGGATTTTCCTACATGAACACCAACATTTCCTGTTCCACAAGCTAAATCTAAATACATTTCCTTGTTAACACCATACTTATCACATTTTGATAAAGCATACTCTGCTATGTTCTCATAGTTTACATCTTCATATATAAGTTCATCATAAACTTTTGCCATCATCTTATAACTCTTCATAATAATTTAAATCCCCCATGTATTATTCTACCTAAAGATTATATACTTTTTTTATTTTTCGTCAACGGGAGGTTTCTTTCTACCTAATATTTCGTCATTACTAGGCAATTTTAGCTCCTTCTTTCTTTTAGTCATTAGTCCTCCAATTCGTCCTGTTTCTTCAGCAGTTAACCCACCCCATCCAAGTTGATCAACCTTATCACTCAATCCTAATTCTCCAGCTATTTCATATTTCAATTTTTCTCTTAGCTGTTCTGCAGGAGTTAACTCTTTATTAGACTTTAATTTTCCTTTTATTATCTTTTTCAATGGTGTATTACTCATATTCTTCTCCTACCTTAAATTTATTTTTAAAACTATTATTCCCCCTACAAGCTTAAATATTCATATTTTCTTAAATATGAAAGTTAACTTACTCAAATCCTTCAAATTAATCTTAAAATACACTTGATAAAGTATTTGTTATTGAACTATATTTAATATATAGAAATACAATATATTAATATTAATTTTAGGAGGGATAACGTGTATAACGTAGCAGTAGTTGGGGCAACAGGAAATGTAGGAAGAAAATTCCTTGAAATCCTGGAAGAAAGAGATTTCCCAGTTAAAAAATTATATTTATTTGCATCAAAAAGATCAGCAGGAAAAACTTTAAAATTTAAAGGCGAAGACTTAATAGTTGAAGAATTATGTGAGGCTAATATTGAAAATAAAAAAATAGATTTTGCATTATTTTCAGCTGGTGGAAGTGTAAGTTTAGAATTCGCTCCTATTTTCTCTAAACACGGAGCAGTAGTTATAGATAATAGTAGTGCTTGGAGAATGGATAAGGATGTTCCTTTAGTAGTTCCAGAAGTTAACCCAGAGGATGTTAAATGGCATAAAGGAATTATCGCAAACCCAAACTGTTCTACAATCCAAGCTGTAGTAGCTTTAAAACCACTACATGATAAATATGGAATTAAAAGAATAGTTTATTCAACTTATCAAGCAGTTTCAGGAGCTGGAATTCAAGGTATATTAGATTTACAAGAAGGAACAACTGAAAAATTCCCATATCCTATATTAGGCAATATAATTCCTCATATAGACGTATTCTTAGATAATGGATATACAAAAGAAGAGATTAAAATGATTGAAGAAACAAAGAAAATACTTCATGATGATAGCCTAAGAATAACAGCTACAACAGCTAGAGTACCAGTTTTAAATTCTCATAGTGAGAGTATAAACGTAGAACTTAATTCTGAATTTGAAGTTGAAAACATAATTGATTTATTCAATTCTTCAAAAGGATTAATAGTTCATGATGATGTAGCAAACTTAAAATACCCTACTCCACTTGAACTTAGTGGAAGAGATGAAGTATTTGTTGGAAGAATAAGACGTGACTTTAGCTTAGATAATGGTCTTAACCTTTGGGTTGTGGCCGATAATATAAGAAAAGGTGCTGCTCTTAATGCAATTCAAATTGCTGAAATACTAATAGAAAAATAAATTTATTTTGGAGGTAATATTATGTTTAAAGGTTCTTGTGTAGCTTTAATAACTCCATTTACTGAAGACGGAGTTAATTATGAAGAGTTAAGAAAATTATTAGAATGGCACATTAAAAATCATACTGATGCAATATTAGTTTGTGGAACAACAGGTGAGGGTTCTACTATGACTTTAGAAGAGAAAAAAGAAGTTATAAAATTCTCTGTTGAAGTTGTAAACAAAAGAGTTCCTGTAATAGCCGGAACTGGTACAAATAATACTAAAGCTTCAATAGAACTAAGTCAATATGCTGAAAAAGTTGGCGCTAATATGGTATTAATAATAACACCATACTATAATAAAACTTCTCAAAAAGGATTATTTGCTCATTTCCAAGCAATAAATGATGCAATAAATATACCTATTATGCTTTATAATGTTCCAGGAAGAACAGGAATGAATATAACTCCATTAATGCTTGATAAGCTTGCTGACTTAGAGAATGTCGTTGCTATAAAAGAAGCTAGTGGAGATCTTTCACAAGTAGCTAAAATGGCTGAATTATGTGGTGATAGAATTGCTATATATTCAGGTAATGATGATCAAATAGTTCCAATTTTATCTTTAGGCGGAGCTGGTGTGGTTTCAGTTTTAGCAAATATTCTTCCTGAAGAAACTCACAATATATGTGAAAAATATTTCTTAGGAGAAGTTATTGAATCACGTAACCTTCAACTTAAATATCTTTCATTAGCAAATTCTTTATTTATAGAAACAAATCCAATCCCAGTTAAAACAGCTATGAATTTAATGAATTTTAACTGTGGACCATTAAGATTACCATTATGTGAAATGGAAGATTCTAATTTAATAATATTAGAAGAAAACTTAAAATCTAATGGTTTAATAAAATAATCTATTATATAATAAGCATAATCGCCTTTAGGTGGTTATGCTTATTTAAAACTAATATCGGAGGTACCAATTATGGTTAAAGTTATATTAAATGGTTGTTCAGGCAAAATGGGTAGCGTAATTTCAAACTTAGCTGAAACAAAATTTCCTAATGTTGAAATAGTTGCTGGTATAGATAATAACACTAAGGCTCAAAGATCTTACCCAATCTTTGCAAAACCAGAAGATTGCAATGTTGAATATGATGTATTATTAGATTTTTCAAGAGCTGATGCTTTAAAAAGCTTAGTAGAATTTTCAAAGAAAACTAAAAAACCACTTATACTATGTTCAACAGGATATACTCCTGAAGACTTAAAATTTATAGAAGAATCTTCAAAAGAAATTCCTCTATTTAGATCTGCCAATATGAGCATAGGTGTTAATTTAATAAATAATTTATTAAAAAAAGTTGCTCCAGTTCTTTATGAAAACTTTGATATAGAACTTGTAGAAAGACACCACAATCAAAAAGTTGATGCTCCAAGTGGAACTGCACTTCTATTAGCTCATACTATTCAAGATTCTCTTAATGAAGAAACAAATCTAATCTACGGAAGAGAAGGAATGGCTAAGAGAGAAAAAAATGAAATATGTGTTAATACAGTAAGAGGTGGCGGAATAATAGGAGATCATGAAGTTATCTTTGCTGGAGATGGTGAAGTTATAGAAATAAATCACAAAGCTATTTCAAGAGATGTTTTCGCTATAGGTGCTTTAAAAGCATGTGAATACATGGCTGATAAAACTAAAGCTGGAAAATATTCAATGGATGATGTTCTTCAATTAAACTTCTAATAAAAAATAGGATGTATAGATTTTTATCTATACATCCTATTTTTTATCTTATAATTAGGTTATATTTTAAATCAATATTTGCCTAAAATAATCTTAATTTTTAAGAGTTTTTATAAAAGCTTCTAAATTATCTAAAGCTCTTTCAAGCTCATTTTTACTATAACAATATGATATTCTGATATATCCTTCTCCACCTTTTCCAAAGGCGTCCCCTGGTACACAAGCAACTCCACCTTCTTTAAGAAGTCTATGACAAAACTCTTCTGATGTTAATCCAAACTTGCTCACATTAGGATAAATATAAAAAGCTCCTTTAGGCTTCTCTACATCTAAGCCCATATCCACTAATCTCTTATAAGTAAAATTCATTCTTTCTTTAAAAGATTCCTTCATTTTTTTAACATCATTCATACAGCTTTTTATTCCCTCTAGGGCTCCCCATTGAGCTATGGAAGTTGCACATGAAACATTATATTGATGGACCTTTATAATTTGATCATATATTTCCTTAACACAAGCTACATATCCAATTCTAAGCCCTGTCATTGAAAACATCTTTGAAAATCCACTTACATATATTAATTTATCTTTTATCTCTTTGCATTGAGCCACTGAATAATATTCTTCTTCAAAACAAAGAGATGAATAAATCTCATCAGTTAATACTAAAATATCATTTTCTTTTATTAGCTCTATAAGTTCATCTCTATTTTCTTTAGTAAGTAATGCCCCTGTTGGGTTACATGGGTAAGAAAGAATTAAAAGTCGTCCTCCCTTTTTTATACCTTCCTTTAAGCTTTCTATATTAACTGAAAAATCTTCATTTAATTCATAATTCACAACCTCACAGCCTATTATTTTACTTATACTTTCATAGGCTGGATATGCAATTGATGGAACTAAAACTTTCTCTCCTGGGTTCAAAACTGCAGTCATAGCAGCATATAATCCTTCACTTCCACCAACAGTTATTATTATTTCATCCTTATTAAAATCAATATCAAAAGTATTTTTTAATAAATTTGATACTTCCTCTCTTAATTCAATTATACCTGCATTTGCAGTATAAGCTGTTTTTCCCTCTTCAATAGCTCTTATCATTGCCTCTTTAACTTTTTCTGGCACTTGAAAATCTGGTTGTCCTAAAGTTAATGATATAGCTTCTGGAAATTTTACAACTTCATTATAAAATTTTCTTATTCCTGATATTTCTACCCCAATAACATTTTTATTCATTAAAATTCTATCCCCTCTCTTGCTGGAACTCCCTTTTTATAATAATGCTTAACTTCTCTCATCTCTGTAATTAAATCAGCTTTATCCATAATTTTTTCTGGCACATTTCTACCTGTAAGTATTAATTCCATATCTTTAGGCTTTTTCTCTATTAAATCTACAATTTCATCTTCTCCTATGAAACCTGCAGAAATTGAAGCCATTACTTCATCTAAAATTAATATATCACATTCTCTATTTTCAATTAATTTCTTAACAAAATCAAAGCCTACTCTAACCTCTGATTTCAATTGGGCTAATTGTTCTTCATTTAGTTCCCAAGTAAATCCCTTAACTTTTTCAAATCTTAATATTTCTAAGTTATTAAATTTCTTAGCAGCTTCTAGCTCACCTGTTTTCCATGACTTAAGAAATTGAACAACTTTTACTTCCATCCCATCACCGGCAGCCCTAAAAGCTAATCCCATTGCTGCAGTTGTTTTTCCTTTTCCATTACCAGTATATACCTGAACATATCCTTCTTTAAGTCTTGCCATGTTTGATCACTCCTTTAAATTATATTTTATAATATATTTCATTTATTTACACAATCTATTTATTAAATAATAGAATTTTTCTTTTTTCTCTTTTATTGATAATCATTTTTGTTTATAATAATTTATATTATGTGTTATATTTTAATAAATATATAAGACTAAAATGCATTATAAAAAGAAAGGATGTAATTTAATATGAGTTATAACTTTACAGATCCATATGAAATTGCTAGATTCATAAAGGAAGTAAAAAAATCAACTCCTGTTAAAGTTTATCTTCAAGGTAAATTAGAAGGTGTAGAATTAGGTTCAATAGAATGTTATGGAAATAATGATTTCTATGTATTATTTGGAGAAAGTGATGAGGTCGCTACTTTCTTAACAGAAAATAAAGATAAAATAGCAAAATTTAGACTTGAAAATGATAGAAGAAATTCTGCTATTCCAATGTTAGATCTTTTAAACATAAATGCTAGAATAGAACCTGGCGCAATAATAAGAGATAGAGTATCAATCGGAGATAACGCTGTTATAATGATGGGTGCTGTTATAAACATAGGTGCCGAAATCGGTGAAAGTACAATGGTAGATATGAATGCTGTTATCGGTGCTAGAGGAAAGCTTGGAAAAAGAGTTCACTTAGGTGCTGGCGCTGTTGTTGCTGGTGTTTTAGAACCACCTAGCAAAACTCCATGTATAATAGAAGACGACGTTTTAATAGGAGCTAATGCTGTTATCCTTGAAGGCGTTAAAATAGGAAAAGGCTCAGTTGTTGCTGCTGGTTCAGTCGTTGTTGAAGACGTACCTGCTGGTGTTGTTGTAGCTGGAACTCCTGCTAAAGTAATTAAGTCTGTTGATGAAAAGACTAAAGATAAGACAGAAATCTTAGATGATTTAAGAAAATAATAAAAAATAGCCATGAGAAATTTTTCTCATGGCATTTTTATTAAGATATCTCTTCACCAGAATCAGTTTGTTCTATTTCATCACTTACTTTTTCCATTTTAGAAATTGAAACTTCATATGCTATTTTCTTAACAACTTCTGTTTCAGATATTTTCTTTTGATATTCTCTACTTTGAAGTCTTCCCCAGATTCTTATGTTATCCCCTACTTCTAATGTTTTACAGAATCTTGAGTTTCTTCCCCATGCTATAGTTGGTATATAGTCTGACTTGTTATAAGATCTATTTACAGCTAATAATAAATCAGCAATTTCTCTTCCAAATGGAGTTGTTCTATAAATTGGTTCCTTACAAATAAATCCATCTAAGAAAATTTCATTAGGATTTTTGCTTCTTTCCTCACAGTATTCTATATTTCTTGCGAAAACTGTTAAGATAAGCTTATTATTTCCATCTATAAATTTGTTATAACTTCTTAATTGTCCTTCAACAATTACATCTGTCCCCACTTTTAGATCCATTGTTGTTATTAATCTCTCTGATACAGTAATATTTAATAAGTCCTTTGAATCGCTTAACCTCATAACCTCTAAATTAAATGTATAGAATCCCTCTCCATACATTTCATGGCTGAACTCTAGTTCTGATACTACAGTCCCTTCTAAATAAATTTTGTTGTTTAACATTAAATTATCCATTTTAACCTAAACCCCTCTCCCCATTAGTGTTTAATCATATAAGTTTAATATGTTTTTTATATTTATCTGTATATCCAATAACTATTTCCATTATAATACATTTTGTTCAACGATTTCAACTATTATTTTGTTTCTGTTTAATTAACAATTGTTTCCCATTGTCATCTATTTCGTAACTATTTTCATATATTATTTCGCTTACTTTTACAAATTCATATCCATCCGCCTTTAATTTAGGTATAATTTCCTTTAGGTTGTTTACAGTATATTTACCATTATTATGATATAAAAGTATGGATCCACTTTTCACATTATTCATTACCCTTTTAAATTCTTTTTCCTTACTTTCTCCTTTCCAATCTACACTATCAACATCCCATTGTATGCTTTTATACCCTAAATCATCAATAGCCTTTAAACTTTCATCACTGTAGGAACCACTTGGAAATCTGAATAAATTCATTTTTATTCCTATTTCATTTTTTATAATATCTTCAGTTTTTTTAACTTCCTCAATAACTCTCTCTTTTCCTATCTTCTTAAAATCTGGATGGGAATAACTATGATTACCTATTTCATGCCCTCTTTTATGTATATCTATTAGCTTTTCTTTATTTCCCTCAGGATATATTACCCATCTGCCCATTACAAAAAATGTAGCTTTTATATCATTTTCATCTAATAAATCTAAAATTTCATATATATATTCTTTTTCTGCCCAATTTACATCAAAAGTAAGAGCTATTTTTTTATCCTCTCTTTCTACAGAATAAATGGGGATATTTCCTTTAGCAAAAACACTCATAGTTAAGGTAAATATGGCAATAATAACAATTAAAGTAACCTTGATACCAAAATTTTTATTAAGAAAAAATTTATTATTACATCTCAAAGTATTCACTCCTTAATCTTTAATATTAATCAAATAACTTTATTATCTTAAAACATATATGGTATAATAGGATTATTATTTCAAAACAGTTATGGAGGAAAACATAAATGTATGATAACACATTAGAACTAGCCGAGAATAAACTACTTCTTTTATATATAATAAAGTCAATAAAATATCCTATATCTAATACTCAATTAACAGATATAGTCTTAGAAAATAGCTTTATAAATTACTTCATGTTACAGCAATATGTATCTGAATTAATTTCTTCTGAGTTTTTAAAATACGAAACTCAAGATGATGATAAGGAAATTTTAGTACTTACTACCAAAGGAGATAACGTATTATTCTTCTTCAAAGATAGAATATCTCCAAACAAGTTAAAACTTATAGATGATTATGTACGTAAGCATGTTGAAAAAATAAAAAAAGAATTAAGTATATCTGCTGATTACACAGTTGGTGAAGATAGTTCTTTCATAGTAAATCTTAAAGCAATAGAAAATAATACTATAATAATTGATTTAAATGTAAGTGTTCCTTCCAAAACTGAAGCAAAAGCTATTTGTAGCAAATGGCAAAGCAATTCTTCTGATATATACAATAAGATAATTCATGCTCTTATAGAAGATTAATAATCCTGCTATTATTATTAGCAAAAATTAATATAAAATTTATAAATTTTAGGGGGAAAATATAATTGTTTAAAAAACATAATTTTCACTTTAATTGGCTCCCACTAATATTGATATCAACAGTTTCAATAGCATTAATTTTAAATGTTAGGACCATATTTAGTGAAGGAATTCAACCTTTTTTGTCAGTTTTAACGCCATTTTTTTGGGCTTTTGGAGTAGCCTACTTAATAAACCCTCTCATGATGCTTATAGAAAGAAAATTTAAACTTAAGAGGGCTTTTTCACTAATAATAAGTTATGTCTTAGTTATAATTTGCGCTTACATATTAGTTGCAATTATTGTTCCTACAATAATCAATAGTGTGACAGAATTATTTAGTAATATTTCGGAATATGCTTCTTCTGCTGAAGATTGGATTAATAATAGCTTAGCAAATATGAATATTCCATTAGATTTAACTCATCTAAACACTTCTGCTACAGACTTTATTTCTAAAACATCAACATTATTATCTACTATATTTGGAGGCTTATTAACTCAAACTCTAAAGATAACTTCATCTGTTGTGAAATTTGTTTTCGGATTCATAATATCAATTTACATGTTAATGGATAAAGAAACCTTAATTTCAGGTTGTAAAAAAATTGTAATTGCTATTATGCCTTCTGAAAAATCCTCAAAACTTTTTATTAGTTTTATGGGAGAAGCACATAACATATTTAGTAGATTTATAATAGGTAAGATTATAGATTCACTTATAATAGGAGTTCTTTGTTACATAGGATTATTCTTAATGAGAAGTCAATATGCAGTACTTATTGCATTCATAGTTGGATTAACAAATATGATTCCATATTTTGGACCGTTCATAGGAATGATTCCAGCATTTTTATTAACACTTATAGTTCAACCATCTATGGCAATATGGGTTCTTTTATTCATATTCTTACTTCAACAATTTGATGGTTGGTATTTAGGACCAAAAATACTTGGAGATCAAGTTGGAGTTTCTCCACTGTTTATAATATTTGCAGTTACAATTGGTGGTGGATTATTTGGTGTTTTAGGAATGTTCTTAAGTGTTCCTATAATAGCATTAATCAAAATATACACTGAGAAATTTATTGAATATAGATTAGAAAGTAAAAAACAAAATCTTAGTTCTTAAGAGCTAAAAGGGGTATACATTCTGTATACCCCTTTATTATTTAACTAATTGTTAATAATTTTCTAAATATGATGTTAAATTGCCAATATTATGTTATTATTAAATACATTAAGCTTTAGACAATTACTAAAACGTTTAAATAATTATTGAAAGGAAATACTTATGAATAAAAAAAAGCGCTTTAATTTTAGTAATAAACAAAAAATAACTCTTTTTTCTTTATTAGCTATTTTAGCTTTAATAATTTCTGTAGTAAGCTTTTTTGTTTTTAGATTTTACAATCATTCTTACGAGTCAAAAAAAGATCCTACAGAAGTTAATGTTGTAGATGAAGATATTAAATTCACAGAAGTTCCCGGTATAACTAATATTCTATTACTTAGTAGCGATGCTAGACCTGGTGAAGATGTTTCTAGGTCGGATTCAATAATGATATTAACAATAGACAATGTTCATAAGAAATTAAAAGTAACTTCTCTAATGAGAGATATGCTAGTTAAAATAGATGGTCATGGTGAAGAAAAATTAAATCATGCTTTTGCTTATGGTGGCCCAACTAAAACTATTGAAACTATTCAAAATAACTTTGGTATAAAGTTAGATAACTATGTAATAGTAGACTTTAATTCCTTTGTTAAAGTAATAGATGCTATAGGTGGAATTGAAGTTACTATAAAAGATTATGAGCTTGATGAACTTAATAAATATATTCTAGATGGCGGTGGTTCAGAAAAAGATTTACTTCCTGCCCCTGGCACATATAATCTTAATGGATATCAAGCATTATCCTACGCTAGAATACGTAAAGTTGGCGATGGAGAATATGAAAGAACGGAAAGACAAAGAGCTGTTATTCAAATTGCTCTAGAAAAAATTAAAGATATGTCACCGGTTAAACTTGTTGCCTTACTTAACGAGTTATTCCCATATGTAAAAACTAATATCTCATTAGGAGATGCTATGAATTACGGCTTTACAGCTTTAAATGTAGGAAAAGTTTGTAACTTTGAAATAGAGCAATTTAGAATTCCTCTAGATAGTATTTCTAAAGGTGGAATAATTGATAATAAAGGTTGGGTATTTGTTATAGATAAAGTTGAAACATCTAAGGCTCTTCAAGAATTTATCTTTAATGATAATAAAGATTATGAGCCTGATACTAGTAATTTCGATTCAATCATAGAAAATTGCTTTAATAGCTATGATATAAAAGACGATACCTCTCACCCTGATTATGAGTATATACCTAGTAGAAATACAAATGATAATTTTGAAAGTAATAAGAAATCTAGTTCAAATAATAATAAAACCAATTCAAATTCTAACAATACGGTAGAAAAACCAAATAATTCTGGAAATACTGAAAAACCTGCTAATAAACCAAATACAGATAATAGTTCAAACTCTAGCAATAATTCAGAAAAACCAGTGGCTCCTCAAGAAAAACCTATCCCACCTACTCAAACTGAAAGTGGAAATAATGGTTCTTCTTCAGAGACACCATCAAATGGGGAAAATTCCTCTTCAGATAATACGAACCAAGAAAATAATACTCAAGGAATTTAATAAAGAGCTGTCTAAAAGCTACGATTATTAACATAGACTTTTAGGCAACTCTTTTTTCATAATTTAAAGATATAATATTACAGAAAAAAAGTGACTTACACTTCCTCCTATTACAAATAAATGCCATATAGCATGATTGTATGGCATTCTATCTAGAACAAAAAATATACATCCTAGTGTATAAAATAATCCACCTATAGCAAGCCATAATATAGCCATATGTGGCACTGCCTTCCATAAGTCTTTAACAACAAATAAAACAGCCCACCCCATAAATATATATAGTAATGTAGATAGATTTTCAAATTTATTTATAAAAAAAAATTTAAATACTATACCCAGTATTGTAAGAACCCAAATCATAATAAATATAGCCATTGCTTTTTTATTATCTCTTAAGCATACCAAAACATATGGTGTATATGTTCCTGCTATTAAAAGATATATGGATGAATGATCAATTATCCTAAAAACTCTCTTTGCCTTTTTATTAAGAATACTGTGATATAAAGTAGATCCCAAATATAATATCACAAGGGTTACTCCAAATATAGTAAAACTTACTATTTTATAAACGTCTCCACTTAGTGCTGAAAAAACTATAAGCAAAACCGCTCCTACAACTGCTAATACAGCTCCTATCCCATGTGTTATGGCATTAGCTATCTCTTCTCCTTTAGTATAAAAGTTTAATTCTTCACTCAAAATTCCATTCCCCCTTATAATCTAGTTTTTAATTTATATTTGTAATTATATCATTTATAATTTATTATTAAATATGTTTAAAAAATTTATTTGAAAGGTGGTTTTTAATATGAATCATTCAGCTGATTATTTCATAAAATCATTAGAGATGACAGCTCATCCTGAAGGTGGTTACTTCAAAGAATCTTTTGTTTCCGAGAGAACACTTCCTCCAAACACATTACATATAAATGAAGAACGCTTTCTTTGGACTAGCATTTATTTCTTATTAAGAACTGGAGAAGTTTCAAATTTTCATAGATTAAAATCTGACGAAATGTGGTATTTCCACGCTGGAGAACCTCTAACTATTTATATGATAACGCCTAATGGTGAACTTATAGAAAAACAATTAGGCTTAAACATAGAAAAAGGAGAAACTCCTCAAGTTTTAGTACCTAAAGATTATATTTTTGGTTCTGCAATGAATAATGATGGCTTTTCTCTAGTTGGTTGCATGGTAGCGCCTGGCTTTAACTTTAAAGATTTTGAGTTATTTGATAGAAAATACTTACTTGAAAAATATCCAAACTATAAAGAAACAATAGAAAAATTAACTAGATAAATAAAAAAGACAAGCATATTAGCTTGTCTTTTTTTATTTATCATTTAAACACATGTTACAATCTGTTTTTTTAGATATTTCATCATAATATTGAGATTCCTTAGCTTGACTAAATATTATTTCTAATACATCTCCAGCCTGTATTTTAACTTCTCCATTTGGAATTATTTCTTCTGCTCCTCTAAAAATGGTTATGATTAAACTTTCTTTTGGCCACTTAACATCTTTTATACACTTTCCATCTAATTCAGAACCAATTTTTACTTCAAAATCAAAAATTTCTTTTTTCTTTATACCAGCGTTAAATTTAATATTCATTCTTTCTAATAATCTTTCTAATAAACTTTCATAAATAGGCTTATTATTAAGCATATCAGAAACCAAATATGCCACAGTAACTGTTATTGCAACTGGTAATAAGTGTTTAAAAGTACCTGTCATCTCTGTTATAAGCATTAAACCAGTGATTGGTGCCTTAACTATAGATGCAAATTGTGCCGCCATAGCTAAAACTATAAAATTAACTATTAAAGATTCACTTATTCCAAAGTACTTATTTAAAAGCAATCCAAATATTGCTCCAACTAAAGCTCCTAAAGCTAATAAAGGGAAGAAGATCCCTCCTGGTACTCCTGAAGAATAACTAAAAAAAGTAAATATAAACTTTATCACTAAGATTATTATTAAAAGTTTTATTGTAATATTATTACTTATTATACTTTCAATAAGAGAATCTCCACCATCAATTACTTGAGGTATTGTTAATGCTAAGACTCCAGTCATAACAAATGGAATTATAGTTTTAAATTGAATAGGAATCTTTTTTAATGTTTTCACATAAAAATCCTGTGTTTTTAAAAGACCTTTATTGAAAACATATCCTGTTCCCCCTAATATTACTCCTAATATTATTAATGTCCAGTAATATTTTATTGGTAAGGATCCTGTTGGAGGAATTTTTATACAAAATTCATTGCCTAAAATAAGATTATCTATAAAAACTCCAGTAAGAGAAGCTGATAATGCAGCTAACATTACAGGCAAAGAAAAACTTCTGTGTACTTCTTCTAGAGCAAATATTGCACCTGATAAAGGAGCATTAAATATAACAGCAAGCCCTGAACTAGCTCCTCCTGTTATAAGTAACCTCTTTTCAAAATCACTTTTCTTAAAAATCTTAGCAAATCCTTCACCTATAGAAGCACCTATTTGTACTGATGGTCCCTCTTTACCTAATGAAAGCCCAGATGCCATACATATTATTCCACCGATAAACTTATCCCTAAGTACTCTTTTCCAGTTTACAGTTATCTTTCCACTTAGTTCTCCTTCCACCTGTGGAATACCACTTCCTCCTATCATAGGATTCCTCTTGACTATTATCCCAACTATAAAACCTAATAATATAAGAATTATAAATAATGGAACTATAAACTTAGGATTTTCCCGTGTATAAGAATACACTTTGTTAAATCCATCCATCCCAAACCCTATTATGGTTTTATATATCATTATTACAATTCCAACGATTAATCCTACAAGTATTCCATGTACTATTATTTTAAACTCTAAATTGTTTAATCCACTTATCTCTTTATCTCTATGTTTATCTCTCACCATATAATCACATCCATATTATTTTATGAATAAATTATATACCTTTTGTTAACATAAGTTCAAATTTTGCAATTCTTATTTATCCAGTTAAATCCACTTTATCTACTTAAGTCTAGTACTTTATACTTCTTAAGGATGTATCCTCATTATTTCTTATAACTCTTCTCATGTCTCCAACCATATATAAAGAACCACAAATTAACAATAAATCATCTTCTTTAGTTAATTCATAAGCCTTATTGTATGCCTCTTTATAATCTTTAAACATAAAAGATTCTTTTCCAAATTTCTTTATTTTTTTATATAAATCTTCCACATCTTCTGCTCTATCACTATGAGGTTCCACAATAACTACATTATCTACTCCCCTAGTTATTTCTTCTACCATCTCTTCTACTTGTTTATCCCCTAAAACACCTAATATTAATGTTATGTTTTTAAAATTAAAATATTTATCGATACTCTTTCTTAAGTTCCTTATTCCATCAATATTATGAGCTCCATCTATTACAACTAGAGGTCTCTCATTTAATACTTCCATTCTTCCAATCCATCTTACTTTTCTTAGACCATTCTTAATAGCCTGAATACTTATATTAACACCCTTTTTTCTTAAATCTAATAAGGTTCTTAATGCTACTAAGAAATTCTTCACTTGATGGTCCCCAAGTAAAGATAATTCTATTTTAAAAGTTTCATTATCTATTAAAACTTCAATTTTCTGAACATGTTTTTCTTTATCTATGATTACATTTTTAATATCATCAATATTTACTACTTCTAACTGACACTTTAACTCTTTACATCTATTCTTAATTACCTCTAATGCGCTCTCTTTCTGAGGATAAGATATCACAGGAACACCAGATTTTATTATGCCGCATTTTTCTCCTGCGATTTCCTCTATAGTGTTTCCTAAAATATTCATATGATCTAAGCTTATTGAAGTTAATACAACTATCTCAGGAATAACCACATTAGTTGCATCTAATCTGCCTCCTAAGCCTACTTCTAAAACAGCATAATCAACTTTTTCCTTCGAAAAATAATAAAACATTAGGGCTGTTATTATTTCAAATTGAGTCGGACTTTCATATCCAAGCTCTATAACTTTATTAATGGCTTCCTTAACATCTCCCATAAGACATGCTAAGTCATCTTTTTTTATATTTTCTCCATCAATTTGTATTCTCTCTTCAAATTCTTCTAGATAAGGTGATGTGTACATTCCAACCTTAAAACCAGCTTCTTTTAAAACTGAACTTATCATGGCAGTAGTTGATCCCTTACCATTTGTGCCCCCAATATGTATAAATTTAATATCCTTATGTGGATTTCCTAAAAACTCTAAAACCTTCTCTATTCTATCTAATCCTAAATTCATTCCAAATCTTGATGCAGTAACAATATACTCCATAGCTTCATCATAATTCATACTCATATTCATAGCCCTCCTAAAAAATATATAAAGAAAGTGTATCATAAAGTGCTTAAGAAATAAAACTTAGCACTTTAGATACACTAATTCTTATTATGTTAGATTATTTTAAAGCGTCTATTCTTTCTAAAACAGCATCTAACATTTCTTTATATTTAACACCTTTTGCTCTTTCTTCATTAACAACAGCCTCTGGTGCTTTGCTTACGAATCTTTCATTAGAAAGTTTCTTTTCAACTCTTAAGATTTCTCCTTCAAGTTTAGCTTTTTCTTTATTTAATCTTTCTAATTCTTTTTCTCTATCAACTAAGTCAAGTAATGGTAAGAATAATTCTCCACCCTTAACAACTACTGATACTAAGTTATTATCTAGGTTATCTTTGTTATCTAAGAAAGTAACCTCTGATGCTGATGCAAGTTTTTCTAAGTAAGCTCCACCATTTATAAATGCATCTTTAGCCTCTTCTGAAGCGTAAGCCATAACCTTAGCTTTTCTTGAAGGTGGTACATTCATTTCAGCTCTTAAGTTTCTTAATGATCTTATAGCTTCCATTATGAATGTCATATCTTTCTCAGCTTTTTCATTATTTAAAGCTTCATTATATGTTGGCCATTCAGCTATTGTGATTGACTCAGTTTCAGTGCTTAAGTGAGTATATATTTCCTCAGTTATGAAAGGCATTACTGGGTGTAATAATTTTAACCCTGTATTTAATACAGTGTAAAGTACATTAAATACTACTCCCTTAGCTTTTTCATCATCACCATATAATACTGGTTTAACTAATTCTATATAGTAATCACAGAACTCTGTCCATAAGAAATCATGTACCTTTTGAAGAGCTATTCCTAACTCATATTTTTCCATGTTTTCTGTAACTTCTTTGATTAATGAGTTCATTCTTGATAATATCCATTGATCTGCTAAGCTATATTCTTTACAGTCTTTGTATTTATCCATAAGCTCTCTGTCTAAGTTCATCATAACGAATCTTGAAGCATTCCAAATCTTATTAGCAAAGTTTCTTGCAGCTTCAACTCTTTCAGGAATGTATCTTATATCATTTCCTGGAGCGTTTCCTGTTACTAACATGAATCTTAAAGCATCAGCTCCATATTCATCAATAACTTCTAATGGATCAACACCATTTCCTAATGATTTACTCATTTTTCTTCCTTGAGCATCTCTTATGATACCGTGGATTAATACTGTATCAAATGGAGTTTCTCCCATGTTGTGGATACCTGAGAATATCATTCTAGCAACCCAGAAGAATATTATATCGTATCCTGTAACTAATGTTGAAGTTGGATAGAAGAACTCTAAATCATCAGTTCTATCTGGCCATCCTAAAGTTGAGAAAGGCCATAAAGCTGAACTGAACCAAGTATCTAGAACGTCTTTATCTTGTTCTATATTCTCTGATCCACACTTACAGCACTTAGTTGGATCATCTAACTCAACCATTATTTCTCCACAATCTTGGCAGTAGAATACTGGTATTCTGTGTCCCCACCATAACTGTCTTGAAATACACCAATCTTGAATATTTTCCATCCAGTTGAAGTAAGTTTTTTCGAATCTTTCTGGAACGAATTTAGTTCCTTTATTTCTAACAACCTCTATAGCAGGATCTGCTAATGATTGCATTTTTACATACCATTGTTTTGATATGATTGGCTCAACAACTGTACCACATCTATCATGAGTACCAACATTATGAGTATGAGGTTTTATTTTAACTAATAATCCTAACTCTTCTAAGTCAGCAACCATTTGTTTTCTAGCCTCATATCTATCTAAGCCTTTATATTTTCCACCTAAGTGATTTATTACACCACTATCATCCATAACTCTTATTTGTGGTAGGTTATGTCTCTTACCAACTTCAAAGTCGTTAGGATCGTGAGCTGGTGTTATTTTAACTGCTCCTGTTCCGAATTCTACGTCAACATAGTCATCAGCAACTACAGGGATTTCTCTATCAGTTAAAGGTAATTTTAACATCTTACCTACTAAATGAGCATATCTTTCATCATTTGGGTTAACCGCAACAGCAGTATCTCCAAGTAAAGTTTCTGGTCTTGTAGTAGCTATTTCTAAATACTCATCAGAACCAACTACTGGATATTTTATATGCCAGAAGTTTCCTTCTTTTTCTTCATACTCTATTTCAGCATCTGATAAAGCAGTTTGACACTTAGGACACCAGTTAGTTATTCTGTTTCCTTGATATATTAAACCTTCTTTGTATAATTTAACGAATACGTGTCTTACAGCCTTGCTTAAGTTTTCATCCATTGTGAAAGCTTCTCTTGTAAAGTCTGCTGAACAACCCATTTTCTTAAGCTGCTCTCTTATTCTTTCTCTATATTCATCTGTCCATTCCCAAACTTTTTCTAAGAAAGCTTCTCTTCCCATTTCTTTCTTGTAAAGACCTTCTTTTAAAAGTTCATTTTCAACTTTAACCTCAGTTGCTATACTAGCATGGTCTTGTCCTGGTAACCATAAAGTACAATATCCTTGCATTCTCTTAAATCTTATAAGCATATCTTGAAGTGTATTATCAAGTGCATGACCTAAGTGTAATTTACCAGTTATATTTGGTGGTGGCATTATTATAGTGTAAGGTTTTTTACTCTTGTCTATTACAGGAGTAAAGTACTTCTTTTCTTGCCAAGTGCTATAAAGTCTTTCTTCAAACTCTTTAGGATTATACGTTGTAGAAATATTTTTATTATCCATTAGACTTACCTCCTTAAAATTCAAACATAGTTTTATGTATTTATTTAAAACATTCCAAAAACTATCTTGAAATGCCTTTTAACGATTATTTTTTTATTTAAGATCTATTTTAAGTGAATGTTTATTTTCAGCTAGCCCTTCAGATTTATCTTACAGTTCTATCTAAAAACCAACACTGATTTAAAACAGCTCCTTTATTTAAAAGTAATTTTGGGCAATAAAAAAAGCCCTCATCCATAAAAGGACGAAAACTCGCGGTACCACCTTTTTTCCCTCATATTAAGAGCTCTCAAAAAACTAACGACTGAAAATGCCGTCTTTGATTACTTTAATAATTTCACCAAAGAAACTCAAAAGCTACCTTCAAGATATCAAGCTTAGAAATCTTACACCCAAGGATCTCCTCTCTTAAAAGCTCTTCCTACCTTTACTCCTCTTTATCACTGTTTATATTACTATTTAAATTATAAATATATCTTATACCATTATTTTAACCTATGTCAAGTAAGTCTAATCAAATATACATATAAATTTATAATATTTTCATCTTATGAATATTATCCCAAAATAAGTTAATAATTAAAATAGATATTTTTCAGGAGGTCAAAAATGAGTAATTTTTCTAAAGGTAACGAATTATACAATACTAGAAATTATTCTGATGCCATAAGTTATTATAAAAAGGCTTTAGATAACGATGAATGTAAATGTCATAGTTATTATAATGCTGGTGTTTGCTACATAAAATTAAAGCAGTATGAAAAAGCTATTGAAATGATTAATAAGGCTTTAGAACTTCATCAAGACTCAAAGTACTTCTTTAATCTAGCTTATTGCTATTCCATGATAAATAATAACCCTAAAGCTTTAAGATACTTTAATTTAGCTTGGGCATTAGATAATGCAGATAATGACTGCGAAAAAGCCATAGATTTAATATTATCAAAACTTACAAAATAACCCTATGCTCCTAACTGATTAACTTTAAAATTATAAATTATCTCAACAAAAAATAACCAAGCATTTTGCTTGGTTATTTTTTTACCACTCACCTATTATTTTGGCATTTCTATGTGAATCATTATTTTTTCTGCTATCAAAATAGTTGCCGGCTTTTCCAAAGGTTGTATCAACAGTTATCCATTCATTTTTATCTGGTAAATAAATCTCATTCCAAGAATGTGGTCCCCATTCTTTACCGTTAAACCCTTCTCCTGTTACCATTCTAACCTTTAGTCCAGCTTCTCTTGCCATAGCAACATAAAGACATGAATAATCAAAACATATACCACTTCTAGTTTCAAAAGCTTCAATAGCACCTGATTTATACTTTGATGGCTCCCTACTTATATTTTTTGCCTTATTATCATCATAATTAATATTTTCACTTATCCAAATATATAAGTTTTTAGCTTTTTCTCTATCAGTCTTTGCATTTTTAGTAAGTTCTCTAGCTTTTGCATTAATAGCTTCATTTGATTTTATACCCTGTTCTAGAGTTACTCCATTATAAAGGTTTATAACATTGCTATTATTTTCAATTACTTTTTCTTCAACTGGTTTTTTAGTACTTTCTTCAGCAATTAAATTTTCACTTATAGCATCTTTATATTCTTCATGAAAAGATTCATACTCTTTATTCAAAGCAGCATAATACTGATTATTGTTTATTATCTCATAAGCTCTTGAACTTAAAGTTAACTTTTCCATTTTGTTTCCTAAAAATCCATTACTTCCTAAGATAATAATAACTAAGGCGCTTATTATCATATAAAATGCAGCCTTAGGTATATTAATTAATAATGCTGCTCCTTTTCCGAATCTCTTTCCTCTTTTAGCCTCTGCTTTTTTTAGCCATCTTAATATTGGATTTATAATTAATAAATTAAGTATTAAAAATACAAGCTTTATTATGAAAAAAATCACAAGAGTAAGAACTAATACGATTAATATAATTATCACCTGTGGTGAAATATTAAATCTTGATATAAGTGAATCAAAATCTACCACTATAATAGAGAACATTTTCTCTATTATATCTACTTTTTTTATCACAATGAAACTTAAATATAAAGCTGAGAAAAAGGCTATATATCCACCTAGTTCTTCAATACTATGCTTTATTCTTATAATATTGAATTTTCTTTTGTAAGCAACTATTAATGGCAGTATAAAAGAACAAACTACAATTAAATCTACTAAGTTAAAATTCATTTTACCTACTCCATATATTCATTATTTGTTAATCTTCTGACTACGCTATTACAACAGTCATAGTCATATCCTTTAGATAAAAGAAATCTAAATAATTTTTGAGATAATTTATACTTATCACTTTCTTTTTTCTTTAGCATATTATATTTTTTCTCTGCTAGCTTAAAAGCAGTATCATTTTCATCCTCTTGATCAATATTAGATAACTTATCTAAAAGTACTTCCTCACTAATGCCCTTTCTTATAAGAGCATATTTTATTTTATTTCTTCCCTGAGTTCTAAGTCTATCTTTTATATACATTTCTGCATATTTTTCATCATTTAAAAGATTATATTCCTTTAGAAAGTCTACTGTTCTTTTGATAGTATCTTCCTCAAAGCCTCTTTCTTTAAGTTTATCTTTTAATTCTTTTTCAGTTTTATATGTTTTTTCAACTGTTCTAAGTGCTGAATTCTTACACTTTATAAACTCATCTTCTTTTACAATCTCTTTAATTGATTCAACATCTATTAAAGAATCTTTTTGTATTCCCTGTTTATAGATAAGTTCAGCATCACAAGCAAAAGTAAACACTTCATCTACATAAACATTTACTCTATTTGCATTTCTCTTTTGAACTTCTATACTTGTTATTTTTCCCATTTTATCTACTCCATTGGTTTTAATATGTGTATAGTAGGATTGTTTAAGTATTTATCACAAACCCTATATATATCATCAACGGTCATCTTCTCTAGTTCTTCCATACTATCTATAAATTCTGTTATATCTTTTCCCGCCAAACTTTGCACTAGAACATATCCACAAAGACTACTACAATCTTCTAGAGTAGAAACGACTCCAGTCTTATGAGTTTTCTTCATCATACAAAGCATATCCTCATCAAAATTTATGACTTTATTTTTTATATCATCAATAGCGGCATCTATTACTTCTATTACTTCATCTATTGATTCTTCTCTAACTGAAGTAAAAATATTCATTGTATTAACATTTTCATCCAAATCCATCTGACTATAAACATCATAAGCTAAACCACGTTCTTCTCTAAGTTCTCTAAATAATATTGAGTTTGAACTTTCAGCTAATTTATAGCTCAATATTTTTAAAGGAAGCTTATCTTTTTCTTCAACCTCTTCAAAAGTATAAAGATAAGTAACAGTTCCTTGTTCAATTTGAGATTTATATGTTGTTTTTGTTATTGGTTTATTTTTTTCTTTTATTATTTTTGCCTTCTTATGACAAGTTCCTTCCCATTTGCCAAAAAAATCTAAAATTATTTTTTGCATTTGTTCATGACTAAAAGCGCTTACTGTTACAATGACACAGTTATCTGGAGTATAATATTTCTTATAAAAATCATAAACCTGTTTTCTCTTAAAGCCTTTAATATGTCCTTCTGTTCCTGCTATTGAATTTCTAAGAGCAGATTTGTCAAAAGCATATTCATGAGTTCTACTCAAACTTAAATCCTCAAGATCATCCTTATCGCTTCTTATTTCTGATAAAACAACCCCCTTTTCTTTTTTCATTTCTTTTTCGTCAAAGGAAGAGTTTAAAATCATATCACTTAATAGTTCTATACCCTTCTCAAATTCTTCATCTAAACAATTAACGCTATATACTGTTGATATATAATCTGTATATGCATTATAATCTCCACCTAAAAATTCTAGTTCTCTATTTAATTGTTCATTATTTCTATTCTTTGTTCCTTTAAAAAGCATATGTTCAACAAAGTGACTCATACCCAGTTCTTTTTCATCTTCATATAAAGAACCTATATTAATTCCAATATTTATAGAAGCTAATCTTGTATCCTTTTTTATTGTTATGACTTTTAACCCATTAGGTAAAATTATGGTATTTTCATCAAATGTCCATCTTTTCATTAAAAACTCCCCTAAAATTATTTATATAAATTTTAACTTTAATTATATAATATTAAATCCCTTATAAAAACAAAATAAAATTAAACGTAAAGCTGTTTTCATTGTATAATATTAAGTAAGTTAAAACAATATTTTTTAAAGGTTGGTGATTATATGAACAAAACGGTACTTATTGTAGAAGATGAAATACGTATAAGATTTCTTGTAAGAGATTACTTCAAAAAAGAGGGATTTAATGTATTAGAGGCCTCTGATGGTGAAGAAGCTCTTAGGATATTTTCTGAAAATATAGTTGATTTAGCAATATTAGATATAATGATGCCAAAATTAGATGGTCTTGCTGTTTGTAGAAATATAAGGGAAGTTTCTAATACTCCTATAATATTATTAACAGCTAAGAGCCAAGAGGAAGATAAACTTTTAGGATATGAACTTGGAGCTGACGATTATATGACTAAGCCTTTTAGCCCTAAAGTTTTATTAGCAAAGGCTAAAGCATTATTAAGAAGAACTGGTACTTTAAATGATAAGAATATTTTAGATTTTAATGGATTAACCATAAATAAACTTTCTCACGAAGTAAAACTAAATGGAGAAGAACTTCTACTTTCTCCTAAGGAATATGATTTACTTATTTACCTTTCTTCTAATGAAGGCATAGCATTATCTAGAGATAAGATATTAGATAATGTTTGGGGATATGATTACTTTGGTGATATAAGAACAGTGGACACGAATATAAAAAGACTTAGAGAAAAATTAATGGATAAATCTAATTACATAGCTACTGTTAGAGGAAGTGGCTATAAATTCGAGGTGAAATAGTGAAAAAAAGTATTTCAAAAAGACTATTTATTATAACCTTTGGTATAATAATATTTTTAACACTATTTACTATGTTGTTTCAAATGACATTTTTCCAAGAATTTTATTTTAAAAGAAAAAGTGCTGATTTAAGTAGTGCCGTTTTAAAGTTTAGGGCTCTTTACTCTTATGATATAAAAAATACTGGCTCCTTATATAATGCTTTAACTTTTTTTGAGTTAGAAAACAATGCTAAGATAGGTATTTATTCAGTTGATAGTACACCTAAATATCTTCCTGATCCTGATAATCAAAATTCAGAAGCAGCTGATTTATTAAATGATATATTCAATGAGTTATATAGCGATCCTAACTTTGCTAAAACACTTTTAAATTCAGATTCTGGAGTAACAACAGTTTTTAATAGTAGAAAGTATGCCACAAAATACATTGTTTATATGGCTCCCTTCTCCTTCAATTCTAAGAATGATTCAATTATTATAGCAATAACCTCATTCCAACCAATTGAAGAAGCAAGTGTACTAATAAAAGATTTCTATAAATACATAATTATAATTGTTATTATAATTGGACTAATTTTATCTTATGTATTTTCAAACTTAATTTCAAAACCTTTGGTTAAGTTAAATAAATCTGCAAAAAAAATGAGTGCTATGGATTTCTCAGAAAAATGTAATATTGATAGAGAGGATGAAATAGGAAGTTTGGCAAAAACTCTAAACTTTTTGTCAAAAAATCTTTCTAATGCCTTAGAAGATTTGAAAATTAAAAATAAAAAACTAGAAGAAGATATAGAGAAAGAAAGAGAATTAGAAAAACTTAGAAAAGATTTCATTGCAGGAGCCTCTCATGAACTTAAAACTCCAATAGGAATAATTTCTGGTTATGCTGAAGGTATAAAAGATGGAATAGTTGATGATAGTGATAGAGATATTTATTTAGACATAATAATAGATGAAGCTGAAAAAATGAATAAATTAGTTATGGATATGCTTGAACTTTCAAAGCTTGAAGCAGGTAAAATTGATTTGCATCTTATAGACTTCTCTATTGTTGACCTTACTGAAGAAGTTCTAGTAAAAAATGCTGTTGATATAAATAACAATAATTTAACTGTCATAAAGAACTATTCTCCTGATGAAGATTTCTATGTTGAAGGAGATGACTTTAAAATTGAACAGGTTCTAACTAATTTTGTGACCAATGCTATAAAATATTCAGAACCAAATAATCAAATAATAATAGACATAAAACCAATTGAAGAAAATAAAATTTATTTTTCTATTGAAAATACAGGTGCACACATTCCTGAAACAGAGTTAAGTAAGATTTGGAATCAATTTTATAGAGGAGATACTTCAAGAAATAGGTGCACTAGAAGTACAGGTCTTGGCTTATCTATAGTTAAAAATCTTCTTCAAGCTCATGAAAGTGAATTTGGTGTTATGAATACAGAAGATGGAGTTAAATTCTACTTTACATTAAAAAAATCTAAGGAAGTAGATATAATAGAGGAATTATAAAATAGAATGTGCTGTATTAAAAATAACTTAAAATAAAACTTATAAATATATTCGGAGAATTACTAGATTTCACTAAGAATTTATAAGTTTTATTATTTAAAGTTTTAATACAGCCTATTTTTGTCTCTAAAAATTTTTATAACATACCACCATCAACGGTTAATATTTGTCCTGTTAAATATGATGAATCATCAGAGCCTAAAAATACTGCTATTTTACCTACTTCTTCAACCTCTCCAAATCTATTCATAGGTATTTCTTCTTCTAAACTTTCTTTTTCTTCCTGACTAAGCCATGAATTCATCTCTGTATTTATAACTCCTGGTGCTATACAATTAACTCTTATACCCCATGGTGCAATCTCCTTAGCTAAAGCTTTAGTAAATAAATTTACTCCCCCTTTAGTTGTTGAATATAAAACCTCACAGGAAGCTCCTACATTCCCCCATATTGATGATATATTTATAATTGATGCATTCTTCCCTTCTCTTAATAAGTCCATAGCATCTCTTGTAAGCTTCATAGCTCCAATTAAGTTAACGTTCATAATAGAATCTATCTCTTCATCACTTGCATCCATAAATAATCCTATTTTTGATATTCCAGCATTATTAACCAAAATATCTAATTTTCCAAACTTATTTTTAATTGTATTTATTATACTTTCTCTTTCCTCTTTATTAGCTACGTTTCCACCAAGAATTTCTCCTGTTCCACCTAAAGCCTTAACTCTATTTAAAGTTTCCTCAGCACCCTCTAAATCACTATTATATCCAATTAAAACAAAAGCTCCTTCTTTTCCAAATTCCTTGGCTATTCCTCTTCCAATCCCCTTTGAAGCCCCTGTTATATAAACTATCTTACCTAGTAATTTTTTCTTCATTAATCCTTCATCCTTTTCTTTACAAATATTATAATTCAACAAAATAAAACTTTTTTAATAAATATATATTTTAAAATCAAAACTAACTTAAAACATCTCTTATTATCCTCTTTGCATTTTTGTAGAATATTTTTTCTATTTCATCTTCTTTAAAACCTGCTTTTTCTAAAGCATCTAAAAGCAACCTCATTTTACTTGAATTAGTAATTTCAACTTCATTCTCTATTCCATCAAAATCAGAACCTAGTCCGATAACATCTATTCCTCCAATATTTCTTATATGCTTTATATGTCTAATCATATCATTTATCAAAGCTAAATCTGAATCATTTCCTTCTGTTTCTCTTAAAAAGGCATTGCAAAAATTTATTCCTGTTACTCCTCCTTTATCAGCTAAAAGCCTAATCATAGAATCTGTTAAATTTCTACTATGTCCTGTCTGAATTCTACTATTAGAATGAGATGCTATTATGGGATCTTTCGAATATTTTATAGTATCATAAAATCCTCCATCTGAAAGATGAGATACATCAATTAACATACCTAGTCTATTCATCTCTTCTACAATTTCAATTCCTCTTTTAGTAAGTCCTCTATCTTTATATTTAAATTGATAATTTGGATACCCTAAATCATTTATATAATTCCATGTTAATGTTATTAAAGAAACTCCCTCTTTTTTAAATTCCCTTAACTTTTCAACATCTCCTCTAATGGCATCCCCTTCTTCAATAGTAATGAAACCTCCTATCTTATTTTCTTTTTCCGCCTTTTCTAAATCTAATATATTTCTGCATAAAACTATGTCACTTGAATTCTCTTCAAACTCTTTTTTTAAATTTTCTAACATTCTTTTGCAATAATTATAAGTGTCTTTGGTACGCTCTTTATCTATAAATAAAGCAAAAAACTGTGCTAAAGCTTCTCCCTCTCTTAATTTTTTTATGTCAACCTTTAAATCGTTTTGAAAAAGTTTTTTATTTCCTTGAAACATAAGTGATGCTGTATCACAATGAAAATCTATAAATTTCATAAAAATCTTCATAGGCAAATTTCCTATGAAAGTTCACCTCTTTCATATAACTAGTATGAATTTATTCACAATATAAACTATATCAAAAATATCTCTTTTTTTAAATTATTGCCTTCTACTAATATTATTATTTAAAAATTAAAACCATGTTACAAATTTAAACTGTAACATGGCCTATAAATTATCTATTATTTACTTACTAATATAAAGGATATTTATCGCATAAAGCTTTAACTCTAGCTTTTAATGGCTCTAAATCTCCCTCTTTTTCTTCAATAGCATCATTTATTATAGAAGCTATTTCTCTCATTTCCTCTTCTTTAAATCCTCTAGTTGTTATTGCTGGTGTTCCTATTCTAACTCCACTAGTAACAAATGGACTTCTTGTTTCATTTGGCACAGTATTCTTATTTAATGTTATTCCTATGCTATCTAAAAGAATTTCTGCATCTTTACCTGTTATATCCTTATTAGTTAAATCAACAAGTATTAAATGGTTATCAGTTCCATTTGAAACTAATTTAAATCCATAAGACTCTAAAGCTTCTGCTAGAGCTTGTGCGTTCTTAACAACTTGCTCCATATAAGTTTTAAAGCTTGGTTCTAATGCTTCTTTAAAACAAACAGCTTTACCAGCTATTATATGCATTAAAGGACCACCTTGAATTCCTGGGAAGATATTTTTATCTAGTGCCTTTGCAAACTTTTCTTTACAAAGTATTAATCCCCCTCTTGGACCTCTTAAAGTTTTATGAGTTGTTGATGTAACAAAATCAGCATAAGGAACTGGTGATGGGTGTAATCCTGTTGCTACAAGCCCTGCAATGTGAGCTATATCAACCATTAAGTAAGCTTCTACCTCATCAGCTATTTCTCTTAAAGTTTTAAAATCTATAGTTCTTGAATATGCACTAGCTCCTGCTACTATTAATTTAGGTTTATGTTTAAGAGCTAATTCTCTTACAGTTTCATAATTAATCATTTCAGTTTCTGGATCAACACCATATGATACGAAATTAAATAATCTACCTGAGAAGTTAACAGGTGAACCATGAGTTAAGTGACCTCCATGGCTTAAATCCATTCCTAAAACAGTATCACCCGGCTCTAATATTGAGAAATAAACAGCCATATTAGCTTGTGATCCTGAATGTGGTTGTACATTAGCATGTTCAGCCCCAAATAATTTTTTTACTCTTTCTCTTGCTAAGTCTTCAACCTCATCTACTACGTGACATCCACCATAGTATCTTTTTGAAGGATAACCTTCTGCATATTTATTAGTTAAATATGATCCCATAGCCTCCATAACAGCTTTGCTAACAAAGTTTTCTGAAGCTATAAGCTCTATACTATTTTCCTGTCTTTCCTTTTCTTTTTCAACAAGATGTGCAATTTGCTCATCTTCTCTTTCTAAATTTTCAAAATTCATTTTCTTCACCCCAAACGTAAAATGTATATTAACTATTATAAATTTATTAATTATTTTTATCAATAGAAAATAATTTGTTTATAATTTGATTAAACTAATATGAGTTTGTATATCTTATTTTAACTTCTCATATGTTATAATTACTGTATTGGTTATAAAATTTACACAGGGGCGAATAATATGGATTTTGATAAAGTATTACATATTGCAACTTTTGCAGGAAGAATAATCCTAGAAAGTGGTGGCGAAACCTATAGGGTTGAAGAGACTATATGCAGAATTTGTGCTGCTTATGGAATTCGCTATGCAGAGAGTTTTGTTACTCCAACAGGAATTATGGTTTCTGTATATGATGAGAATAATTATACAACTACATTAGTAAAAAGAGTTACTAATAGAACTGTTGATTTACAAAAAATTCATTTAGTAAATGCACTTTCAAGAAAGCTTTATACTGAAAAATATTCTCTTGATGAAGTACTAGAAAGATTAATAGATATAAACGAAAACTGTCCTAAATATGATTTTAAAACGAACCTAATATTTTCAGCTATAGGTGCAGCTGGTTTTACTGCTATTCTAGGTGGTAATCTTGAAGACTGTTTAGTTTCTTTTTTTGTGGGTATGTTTGTAAAATTAGCTACTTTCAAAGCTGGTGAACTAGGAATAAATGCCTTCTTCATAAATACCTTGGGTGGAGCTATTGCCGCACTTCTCTCCTTAATAGCATATAATCTAGGTGTTGGTAGCAATCTAGATACAATGATAATAGGTAGTATAATGCTATTAGTTCCCGGTTTATCAATTACTAATGCTATCAGAGATACAATTGCTGGTGATTTAATCTCAGGACTTATAAGAGGGGCAGAAGCATTTCTAGTAGCTGTTTCCATAGCTGTTGGAACTGGTATGGTTATGAGTATTTGGATTTACTTTGGAGGTGGTATATAATTGGTTTTAATTAAAGAAGTTTTGGCTACCTTTATAGCTACTATTGCTTTCGGCGTATTATTTAATATACATGGCAGAAATTTATTTTTTGCTGGAATAGGCGGAGCTATAGGATGGTTAGTATATAAAATAGGTTTATATTGTGGAGTAAGTGTTATATTGTCAATGTTCTTTTCAGCCATTGTATTTAGTGCTTACTCTGAAATATGTGCAAGAATTTTGAAAACCCCAGTAACAACAATAGTCGTCTGTGCTTTGATTCCTCTTGTGCCTGGAAGTGGTATGTATAATACTATGTATGAAGCTATCAATGGAGATGCTATGTCTACTTGGAATCAAGCAATAATGACAATTTCATCATCAGGCGCCTTAGCCTTAGGAGTTTTATTTGTATCTACAATTACTCGTTTAATAAATACTAAGAAAAAACATTATACACATGGTTCATTGAACCCTAAAAATATTTTACTATTTAAGAAGTTAAGGAATAAAAATGATATACATTTTAATAAAAAATAATAGACCACCAATGTGGTCTATTATTTTACAAAACTATTTAATGTCTTTATTAATTGTTCTAAAGCAGCTAATTCTTCTTCACTCTCTTGTCCTATGCCCATACAATTTCTAGCGTAGTTTTCTATAAGAAGAACTCCAACTTTATTTATAGCAGCTCTTATGGCAGATATTTGAGTTAATACATCTCTACAACAAGCATCCTTATCCACCATTCCTTGAATTCCTTTAACTTGCCCCTCTATTTTTCTTAATCTTATTAATATATCTTTTCTTAAAGCTTCATTATCACTCAACTTTTACACCTCATACAATTATTATAATTTACTATATAATATTTTTAATGTATATTATTATTTCATATTAATTATTAAATATACTCTACTTTTTTCTAAAAAGTCAATAAAAATAGCAAACTAAAATTAAGATTTTCTTTTGTACTATGGTAAAAACACTAAAACTTCAGCTCTTTAAAGCTTAAGCCATTATTATTTCTACCCCAATATAAATCCGACAAAAATTAGCGTGAGTAAAACCCACGCTAAATTAAGTCTAATTTATTATCTCAAATTTAGATTGCTCAAAAATTATTCTGCTTTATCTTCTTTCTTTATTGTTTCAATTCCTAATTCTTTTAATTGTTCTTCATCTACTATATTAGGTGCTTCAGTTAAATAACAGAATGCATTTTGGTTTTTAGGGAATGTTATAACGTCCTTAATGTTTTCAGTTCCTGCTAAGAACATTATCATTCTATCTAAACCAAAAGCTAATCCGCCGTGTGGTGGTGGTCCAAATTTAAATGCTTCTAATAAGAATCCAAATCTTTCCCAAGCTGATTCTTGAGTAAATCCTAATACTTCAAACATTTTTTCTTGAAGTTTAGTATCATGTATTCTTATAGATCCTCCACCTAATTCTTCTCCATTTAACACTAAGTCATAAGCCTTAGCTCTAACTCTTCCTGGATCAGTATCTAAATATTGAATATCTTCATCCATTGGCATTGTGAATGGGTGGTGAGCAGCGAAATATCTTCCTTCTTCTTCATCATACTCAAGAAGATCAAATTCTGTTATCCATGTGAAATTAAATTCACTCTTATCTTTAACTAAGTCAAATTTTCTTGAAAGCTCTAATCTTAATTCGCCTAAAGCTTTAAGAACTACTGAATTTTTATCAGCAACTATAAGAATTAAATCTCCTGTTTTAGCTCCCATAGTTTCGATTATTTTGTTTAACTCTTCTTCTGAGAAGAATTTAGCTATTGGTGATTTAACACCCTCTTCTTTTAATTGAATCCACGCTAATCCTTTAGCTTTGAAAGTCTTAACGAATTCTCCTAATCTATCGATATCTTTTCTTCCCATAGAAGCTCCGCCTTCTAAGCATAAACCTCTAACTGAACCGCCATTAGCTACAGCGTCTGTGAATACTTTAAATCCACAGTCTTTAACAGATTCACTTAAGTCTGTTATTTCCATTCCAAATCTTAAATCTGGTTTATCTGAACCGTATTTTTCCATAGCATCTTTAAATGTCATTCTCTTTATTGGAGTTTTTACATCAACACCTAAAACTTCTTTAAATACATGTTTTATTAATCCTTCATTTAAAGCCATAACGTCATCTTGTTCAACGAATGACATTTCTAAGTCAACTTGAGTAAACTCAGGTTGTCTGTTTGCTCTTAAATCCTCATCTCTGAAACACTTAACTATTTGGAAGTATCTATCAAAACCTGATACCATTAATAATTGTTTAAATAATTGTGGTGATTGAGGTAATGCATAGAACATTCCTGGATAGTTTCTTGATGGAACAAGGTAGTCTCTAGCTCCTTCTGGAGTTGACTTTGTAAGTATTGGAGTTTCCATCTCTAAGAATCCATTTTGGTCAAGATAATCTCTTATAGCCTTAGTTGTTCTATGTCTTATCTTGAAAATGTTTTGCATATCTGGTCTTCTTAAATCTAAGTATCTATACTTTAATCTAATGCTTTCAGCAGCATCTAAATCTTCTTTTATATATATTGGAGGAGTATCTGATTCAGATAAAATCTTTAATTCCTCAGCCTTTAATTCAACCATCCCTGTTGGCATGTTTGGATTTACTGACTCTCTCTTAACTATTTCACCTGTTACAGCGATACAATACTCAGGTCTTATTGATTTTGCTTTCTCTAGGATTTCTTCTCCTAAATCATCATTAAATACAACCTGTAAAATTCCTTCTCTATCTCTTAAGTCTATGAATTGAAGACCTCCAAGATTTCTATTTCTTTGAACCCAACCCATTACGGTTACTTTTTGTCCAATGTGACTTTCTCTAGCTTCGCCACACATTATGTTACGCTTTAAGCCATTTAAAGCTTCACCCATTTTAATTCTCCTCCTGTCTATTACTTAACTATATTTACTATTTCATTTATATCTAAGCTGACTTCGAATTGTTCTCCATCGCTCATTCTCTTAATTTTAACTTTGTTTTCTTCTATTTCAGAATCACCTATAACAAAAGTATATTTAGCTCCAATTTTATTAGCATATTTCATTTGAGCTTTAACACTCTTTCCTAAGTGATCTATTTCAGCTTTAACACCAGATTTTCTAAGATTAAATGCTAATTTCATAGCTTCTAACTTAGCATTATCTCCCATTGATCCAATATAAACCTCACATCTAACAGGTTCAGGAATCTCTATTCCTTCTTCATCTAGAATTAAAAGAAGTCTTTCAAGACCTAATCCAAATCCCATTGCTGGAGTTTTAGGACCATCTATTTCTTCTACTAGGTAGTCATATCTTCCACCACCACAAACTGTTAATCCATCTTTTATAACTTCAAAAACAGTTTTACTGTAATAATCTAATCCTCTTACTATTTGTGAATCTATATTATATTCTATTCCCATAACATCTAAGTAAGCTTTTAACTTAGTGAAGTGATCACTACACTCTTCACAGATGTAATCTAATATTGAAGGTGCTTCCTTAACTATTTCCTTACATCTTTTTTCTTTACAATCTATGATTCTCATAGGATTCTTTTCAAATCTTGTTTTACAAGTTTCACAAAGATTATCATAGTTCTCTTTTAAGTATTGTTTTAAAGCCTCATTAAATTTAGCTCTACATGTTGGACATCCTAAGCTATTTATATTTAAGCTTAATCCTTTTATTCCAAACTCTTCTGTTAATGCTCTCATAACTAAAGATAATACTTCTGCATCAATAGAAGCTTCTTGTGAACCAAAAACTTCTATTCCATATTGATGAAACTCTCTTAATCTTCCTTTTTGCATTTTTTCATATCTAAAGCATGGAGTAAAATAGAACATTTTTGTTGGTTGAGCATCAGCATATAAGCTATTTTCAACGAATGCTCTAACTGCTGGAGCTGTTCCTTCTGGTTTAAGAGTTATACTTCTTCCACCTTTATCTTCAAAAGTATACATTTCCTTTTGAACAACATCAGTAGTTTCACCTACTCCTCTTTTGAAAAGCTCAGTTGCTTCAAACATAGGAGTTCTAATCTCTCTAATGCCATATTCTGCTGATATCTTTCTTAATTTTTCTTCTATATAATGCCATTTATAAGCGTCATTAGGTAACATATCTTTTGTACCCTTTTGAGCTTGTATCGCCATAAACTACTCCTCCTACACAATATTTAATTTTTTATTTATATAAAGTATCAAGTAATTCTATCTTACCTTCAACCATTTCATCTATTCTTTTAACATATTCTTTTACATCTTTAACATTTGCAAATCTTTCTATACGATTTTTATTTTCATTTAAAAATACCACCTTAGAAACTGCATCTGCTCCTAATGCTATTATAGTTTGCTTATCCTCAATCATTTGAATGTTGTAAATACATTCTTTATTAGCTTTTGAATATCCTACATTCTCCATATTACCAACCATATTCTTTTGTCTGTACATATAATATGGGTGCATATCTAATTCTCTTCCTAAGACTTTACTCATTTCGTACATCTTATTAAGATTTTTTTGATCCGCAATTGTTATAGTATTGTGTAAAACTAAATTTTCATGAAGTCTTGAAGCTCTTTTAATAGACATTCCATGAATAGTTAAACTATCTGGATTAAGCTCTTTTATCATTGAGCAAGTTTTAGAAACCTCTGAAACATCCTCATTTGGAAGTCCTATTATAATATCCATATTTATGTTATCAAAGTCTAGGCTTCTTGCCAAATTGAATTTATCCACTACATCCTCTGTTAAATGGCCTCTACCTATAGATTTCAAGGTTTTATCATTCATACTTTGAGGATTTATAGATATTCTAGATACTTCATATCTTTTCATGATTTTTAACTTTTCTTCCGTTATGGAATCAGGTCTTCCACATTCAACAGTAAACTCTTTTATTTCTTTATCTTTAACAAAACTCTCATATATATGTTTCATTAAGATTTCAAATTGTTCATTGTTTACTGAAGTTGGAGTACCTCCTCCAAAATAAACAGTTTCTATATTTAATCCTCTATCTATTACATACTTACTTATGGCTGAAATTTCTTTGCTTAAAGCTTCTAAATAAGGTTCTACATCTTTTTTACATCCAGCAATAGGATTAGCCGCAAAGGAACAATAAAGACATCTAGTAGGACAGAAAGGCATACCTACATATATACTTATATTTTTTTCATCTTTGTTTACAAAGCTTTCTTCCCTCTCTGCAACCTCTATACAAAGTTTAGCTTTCTCTTCACTTGCCATGTAATTATCTTCAAAGTAGTTTATTATCTCTTCATCTGATTTTCCTTTTCTTATAAGAGATAAGGCAATCTTACTTGGTCTTATTCCAACTAAAGTTCCCCAAGGATATTCATCCTTAAGAGTTTCAGCTAGAAATTTAAATATTCCCTTTTTAAGTTCAGTTTTAAATCCGTATCCTTCTTTAAACTCATAAGAAAAACTATTTTCTTTATCTGATATTTTCACCATATTTTCAGATATAAAGACATCATAGTCTCTCTCTTCATCTTCATTTACAAACTTTAACTCCTTAAAAGTATAGAATATATTAAACATTTGATAAACGTCATATCTATACTTTAAGTCGTTAAGATATATTTTAATATACATAAAAATCTCCTGCTAAAAATGGGTTTCTTTGTCTTTCGTGCTTTATTGTTGAGCTTGGTCCATGACCTGGATATACAGCGATTTCATCACCTAATGGTACAAGTTTATCCTTTATACTCTTAAGTAGAGTTGCATGGTTACCCCCTTCAAAATCACTTCTTCCAACAGACTCTCTAAATAAAGTATCTCCTGTGAATAAGCAATTATCTATTAAGAAGCACATTCCACCTGGAGTATGTCCTGGAGTTTCTATACATTTTATTTCATAGTTATCTGATAATTTAAGAACATCTCCATCTTTTAAATATCCATCTGCCTTTGGAAGTTTTCCAAAAACATCAACATTCTTTTCTATCATATCTTCATCTTTTTTATCTATATAAAAAGGTATTTTAAACTTTTCTGAAAGTTTTTTAACAGCTCCAACATGATCAAAATGTCCGTGAGTTAATAAAATCATTTTTGGCTTTGCATCTAAAGATTCTATTACACTCTCTATTCTTGATTCCTCTTCACCTGGATCCACAATTACGCAATCCTTAGTTTCTTCATCTATAACAACATAACAATTAGCTTGATACATTCCTACTGGAATTGTTTTTATTAACATATCAATCCCTCCTAAAAAATTAAGCTTAATTCAGCTTAATATTTATTTTACTGAAATTTAGTCGAATTTATGGGAGTTTAACCTAATAAGCTAAACTCCCACAAAACAAATAAATGTTTAACTCTTCTAAAATCCTATATCTATTATAATGCTTTATTGCCAAAATAGTAACATTTGTTTAGAAATTCTTTTTACTATCTATCATTAAAGTTACAGGACCATCATTTTCTATGTCAACTACCATATGAGCTCCAAAAACTCCTGTTTCAACCTTTATTCCCTCTTCTCTGCACATGCTTACAAACTCATCAAATAGTTTCTTAGCATCATCACCTCCAAGAGCATTCATAAAGTTTGGTCTTCTTCCTTTTCTACAGTCACCATAAAGAGTAAATTGTGATATAAGAAGTAGTTCTCCTTCCACATCTTTTAAAGATAAATTCATCTTATCATCTTCATCTTCAAAGACTCTTAGGTTCAAAACTTTATCTTTTATATACTTTAAGTCCTCTAAAGTGTCTTCTTTACCTATTCCAACTAATACATTAAAACCTTTGTTTATACTTCCAACAACTTCATTTTCCACCTTAACAGAGGATTTATTTACTCTTTGAACTACAACTCTCATTGCAGAACCCCCTTTTTATTTATTTACTCTATAAACATCCACTATTCCTTGTAATCTTCTGATTTTTTTCATTAAATCTCTTAATTGTTCTATACTATCAATTTTAACTTGAATGTTTATATTTGCTATTCCATTTTTACCTGACTTAGCATTTAAAGCAAGTAAACTAAGATTAGAATCAGTTATAACTAACATAACATCAGATAGTAAGCACATTCTATCTTCTGCTTTAACCTCAAGTTCAGCCACATATGCAGCTCCCTTTTCAGTTCCCCAACTAACATCTACAACTTTCTCTCCCTGTTTCTCAACTATAGCCTTAAAGTTAGAACAGTCTTTTCTATGTATAGAAACTCCTCTTCCTTTTGTTATATACCCTGCTATATCATCACCTGGCACTGGATTACAACATCTAGCAAATCTAACCATGATATTATTTAATCCCTTAACTGTTACTCCATAGCTTTGCTTTTTCTTAGTTTGTCTTTCGGTTTTAGCTATTTGATCTTCAATATTTTTATTTAACTCTTCTTCACTAACCTGTTTTACAACAGTCTCTTTAAGTTTAGATATTACAGTAGATGAAAGTAGCTCACCTTCTCCTACGGCAACATATATCTCTTCAACATTATTTAAATGATATCTTTTTAATAATTTTTCATATAATGGTCCTTTGCAAAGATCAGAAAATACTAAGGATTGCTTCTTACATTCTTTTTCAAGCATTTCCTTTCCTCTTTCTAGGTTTTCATCTCTTCTTGCTTTTCTAAGCCATTGTTTTATTTTACTTCTAGCTTGATTACTATTAGCAATATTCAACCAATCTATGTTTGGTCCTCTAGATGATGAAGAAGTTAGTATTTCAACTATTTCACCGGTTTTAAGTTTATAGTCTAATGTTACTATTTTTCCATTAACCTTAGCACCAACACACTTATTACCGACATCTGTATGTATCTTATATGCAAAATCAATAGGAGTTGCTCCAGCTGGTAAATTTATAACTACTCCTTTAGGCGTAAAGACAAATATCTCATCTGAGAATAAATCAAGCTTAAATCCTTCCATGAACTCTGTTGCATCAACAGCCTCTTTTTGCCACTCAAGTATATCTCTAAGCCATGTTAACTTGTTTTCAAAAGTCATATCCTTTGAATCAGTTCCACTAACTCCGCTTTTATACTTCCAGTGAGCCGCAATTCCGTACTCAGCTGTTCTATGCATATCGAAGGTTCTGATTTGTATTTCAAAAGTTTTTCCTTCGCTTCCTATTACTGTTGTATGTAGAGATTGATACATGTTAGGCTTAGGCATAGCTATGTAATCTTTAAATCTACCCGGTATTGGCTTGTATATAGTGTGTACTATACCTAATACGGCATAACAGTCTTTTACAGTATTAACCAATATTCTTATAGCTGTTAAATCAAAGATTTGCTCTATGCTCTTATGTTTATTTACCATCTTTCTATATATGCTATAGAAATGTTTCGGTCTTCCTTCTATATCACTATCTATATTAGCCTTATCTAGATTTTCTTTTATTTCTTCAATTATACGTGAAATAAACTTTTCTCTTTCCACCCTTTTTTCCGCTATTTTATTTACTAAATCATAATACTCTGTTGGATTTATATACCTTAAACATAAATCCTCTAACTCCCATTTTATTTTAGACATACCAAGTCTATGAGCTAAAGGAGCGTAAATATCTAAAGTTTCTTGAGCTGTTTTCTTTTGCTTTTCTGGCTTCTTATGTTTAAGCGTTCTCATATTATGAAGTCTATCAGCTAATTTTATTATTATAACTCTTATGTCTTTAGCCATTGCTAAAAGCATTTTTCTTATATTGTCAGCTTGTTGTTCTTCTTTACTTTTGTATTTTATTTTACCTAATTTTGTTACTCCATCTACTAAGTTTGCAACTTCACTTCCAAAAAGTTTACTTATATCTTCATAAGTATATTTTGTATCCTCTATAACATCGTGAAGAAGTCCTGCAACTATAGTATTTGTATCCATCCCCATGTCAGCTAATATCATAGCTACACTAACGGGATGAATTATGTATGGTTCTCCTGATGCTCTTTTTTGGTCTTTATGTGCTTCAAAAGCTAAATCATATGCTTTTTTAACTAAATCTATATCAACATTGTTCCCATTAGCTTTTATTTTAGAAATTAGTTCTTCTAACATACTGGATTATTCTCCCCTACTTAAAATTTCTTTTAATATATTATATTATTATATAACAAAAAAATAAAATAAACCAATAATAAAATTAATGGCTGGTCAATAAACCAGCCATTTTAAACTCTATTATAATATTTTACAAAATTCAAGAATCTTAAACATCATATTTAACTAATGATGTTACATCATATCCTTCTAACTTATCTTTTCCTTTTAAATCTGTTAACTCAATAGTAAATGCTAATCCCGCAACTTCTCCACCAGCTTGCTCTACTAATTTAGCAACAGCAGCTATTGTACCACCAGTAGCTAAAAGATCGTCAACTATAGCAACTCTCATACCTGGTTTTATAGCATCTTTGTGTATTTCTAAAGCATCTTTTCCATACTCTAAATCATATTCTACTCTAACTGTATCATAAGGAAGTTTTCCTGGCTTTCTTACTGGAATGAATCCAACACCTAAAGCATATGCTACAGGAACTCCAAATATAAATCCTCTAGCTTCTGGTCCAACTACAACGTCAATATTCTTATCTTTAAAGAATTCTGCCATTTGATCAACTGATTCTCTTAGACCTTCTCCATCTGCTATTAAAGTAGTTATGTCTTTGAAACTTATTCCTTTTTTAGGGAAATCCTCTATAACTCTTATTTTATCCTTTAAACTCATTGCTTTGCCTCCAAAATTAATAAATATATAAATTTTAATTACTACCTTATTTTTTCATTATAAATATACTTAGTTATCTGTTCCGCTCTATCCTTATCGTTTGTAGTTAATAACTCTACTATTATCCTAGCATTATCCTTTTTGCTAATAGCACCCTCTCTTGGAGTTATTTCATTAACTATTTTCTTTATACTATCTATATTTATATCACTTATATTAAAGAAACTCTTAATAGCATTCAATCCGATACTATTAGTATATCTTAAATATTGAATGCCTTCTTTTAATATTATTCCATTTTCCCCTTTATTCTCAACGTTTTTAGAAACACTACCTATAAGTATTAAATCTAAATACTTATTTATTCTTTTCATATTATAGTATATCGCAATAGCTTGCATCAACTTAAAAGTTAACCCCGAGTTAGTCAAATCTTTGTATCTATATGAACATTTTTCTTCGCTTGGGTTTATATATGTTGAATCATATATGCATTTTGTGCGTTTATTTTCCATTATGATTAAATCTATATTAAATACTTTACAAAGATTTTCAACACCTTTATCTTCAAGGCCACAACCTACGGTTATTAAAAGTTCTGCACCTAAAAAAGCAATATCCTCTTTTAATGTATATTCATCTATATCATAGTTTTTCTCTTCATAATCTGAACTTACACAATATTCAACATCAGCATTTAAATACTTAAGTATAAGCATTAAAGATGATATTGCACATATGGAATCCAAATCACATCCACCATATATAACTATCTTTTCTCTATTGTTAATTGCAGATGCTAGTCTTTCTATTGCTTTATTCATATTTTTAATGTTAAAAGGGCTATACCCTGATATGTAATTAGTGCAATATATGTTTTTCCAAGCCTTCTGCATAATTTAACTCCTCCATAAAATTAAGAAAACAAGTATATTATAATTTAAAATTGTCTTTTTGACAAATACTTTTCAAATAAATACGTATTCATTAGATATTTTTATTATTTTTCAGTGTTTTTCTTTAAAAACTAGAATATTTTAAAGTTAAAATAAAAAAATTGCTAAAAGTTTTATAACTTCTAGCAATTTTAAATTCTTACTTATTTCTTGCTTTTTTCTTTTTTTGTTTGTTAGTTATCATACACCATATTGGACTTGCTATAAATATTGAAGAACAAGCTCCTGATGCTATACCAACTATTAAAGGAAAAGCAAAATCCCTAACTGTAGGAACAAATATATAAACACAAACTATAGTAATTAAAGTTGTAAGTGTTGTATTTATAGATCTTGACATAGTTTGAGTTATACTTCTGTCTGCAATCTCTTCTGTAGATGTTCCTCTAAATTTATTTCTATTTTCTCTTATTCTATCAAATATAACTATTGTATCGTTTATAGAGTAACCTACTATTGTAAGTATAGCTGCTATAAATGGAGTATTTATTGTTATTCCAAATATAGCATAAACACTTATAGTTATTAATACATCATGTAAAAGAGCTATTATTGCTGCAATACCAAAAGAGAATTCAAATCTTATAATTACATATATAAGCATACCTATAATAGCTATTACAAGAGCTATTATAGCATTTGTTGTTAAATCTTTTCCTACTGAAGCACCTATTTCATTTTGAGATACTAAAGCATCTTCTTTTAAGTCATACTTTTCTTGAAGTGCTTTAAATATTTCATCAACTTTAGTACTATCTAGCTCTTTAGCTTTTATTTGAAGCTCAGTTCCATTTACCTGATTAGTAATAGCATCCTTTGAATATTCATCTACAATTTTATCAACATCAGCCTTGTTAAAATCCTGCCCCATGTTTATTACAACCTGAGTACCACCTCTAAAGTCGATTCCAAAGTTTAATCCTTTAGTAAACATAAATCCAAAACCTATAGCAATTATAAGAATTGATATAGCAAACCATATTTTTTTCTTCTCTACAATTTTAAGCATTATGTTTACCTCCTTTTATACGACCAAACATTGAAGGCTTATTTAATATTCCCATGTTGAATCCTAAATTCATAAAGAATTTTGTGATTAATATAGCAGTAATCATACTAATAACTATACCTATTAATAATGTTACTGCAAACCCTTTAACTGGACCTGATCCAAAGAAGTATAATACTAAACCAGCAATAAGAGTTGTTATATTAGAATCCATTATTGATCTTAATGCATTACTAAAACCAATCTTCATAGCTGATGTGATACTTCTTCCATTTCTAAGTTCTTCTTTAATCCTTTCAAATATAAGAACATTGGCATCTACAGCCATACCTACTGTTAATAAGAATGCTGCTATACCAGGTAATGTAAGAGTTACTCCTACTAATACGAAAGTATAAAGAACTGCTAATATATATATACTTAGTGACATACATGCAATAAATCCTGGTACTCTATAATAAAGTATCATGAATATGAATATTATAGCTACACCTATTGCTCCTGCTTTCATAGCATTTGGAAGAGCATTAGCCCCTAATTGTGCTCCTACTGTTTCAACTGAAACTGCTTTAACTGGCACTGGCAATGCACCTGCATTTATTATTCCAGATATTTTTTCTGCTTCTTCCATTGATCTATTTCCTGATATAATAGCTTCACCGTTAGTTATTATGTCATTTACCACTGGATCTGTTAATGTTTCATCATCCATTTTTATTGCTATTTTTTGGCCTTTATATTTTTCTGTTGCCTCAGCAAACTTTTTCTTTCCCTCTTCGTTAAGCTCTAATTTTATGTCTGGCTTAGCTGTTTGAGGATCTATATATACACTTGATTTTTTAACATCTTTTCCTGTTAAAATTACGTCACCCTCAGGACCTACAAATGTTAACTCTCCTGTTTGTTGAAGAGAATCAACTATAGCTTTAGAATCGTATTGTCCTGGAATATCAATTCTTATTCTATTATTTCCCTCTGTTGTTACTACAGTTTCTGAAACTCCAACCTTGTTAACCCTTAAAGATAGAAGTTCCTTTGTTGTGTTTAATTGGTCTACTGTTACGTCATTACTTTGAATTTCCATAAGAACAGAAACTCCACCCTGTAGATCCAACCCTTTAGTTATAACCTCATTAAACGTTTTAAATTGATAATCCCCCAAAGTAAATCCTTTGAACCCTGCTAGAGCTAAAAAACTTATTACTGCTATGGAGATAAAGAATAATATGAAGCTACCTACTTTTGATTTCATGGTTATCCCCCTCTGTAAAAATTTCTCTGATAAACTAAATTATATTAATATGTTGCCATATAGTCAATATATGGCAACAATTGTTAATATTATATTATTATTCAGCATCCATAGTCTTTGATTTTAACGCAATAGCACACTCGATTCTTTTCTTTTGCATCTCACATCCAACTTCATATGGAACGTGAATATCACCATTAAAGTTAAAGTTGTTAGCTTGGCATCCACCACTACAGTAGAATCTAGCCCAACATTCTTTACATTTTGGCTTGTTATATATATGAGCTTGTTTAAATTCTGTTGAAAGGTCTTTTCTTATTTCTCCATCATAAATATTTCCTAATAAGAAATCAGGATTTCCAACAAATTGGTGACATGGATATATTTCTCCATCTGGAGTTACAGCAATATACTCATGACCTGCTCCGCAACCTGCTATTCTCTTATAAACACAAGGACCACCATTTAAATCAATGTTAAAGTGATAGAATTTGAATATGTTATCTCCCTCTTCTAATCTTCTCACCATTTCATCATATAACTTATCGTATTCTCCAAAGATAGTTGGTAAATCTTCTCTTCTTAAAGATAGTTCATGTTCATCTGGTAATACAACTGGCTCTATTGATATTTCAGTAAAACCTTCATTAGCAAGAGCCATTACATCTTGGAAGAAATCAGTATTATTTCTTGTAAATGTACCTCTAGCATAATACTGCTTACTTGGATCTCTCTTTTCAACCATTTTCTTGATGTTTGGAAGTATTCTGTCATAGCTTCCTGAACCATCAACTCTTATTCTAACAGCATCATTAACTTCTTTTCTTCCATCTATTGAAAGAATTATGTTCCCGATATTTTTATCTATATAATCAATTCTTTCATCATTTAAAAGAGTTGCATTAGTAGTCATTGTAAATCTTACATTCTTACCTTCTTCTTCTCCTCTTTTTTTACCATAATCGATTATCTCTTTTATAGTATCAAATACCATTAGTGGTTCCCCACCAAATAAATCAACTTCTATATTTTTTATTCCACCTGAATTTGCTAATACAAAATCAATAGCTTTCTTACCAACTTCAGCACTCATTGGCTTTCTACATCCTTTGTATTCTCCCTCGTCAGCAAAACAGTATTTACATCTTAAATTACAATCATGTACAACATTTAAGCATAAAGCTTTTATGTATGAAGGTGCCTTGTCACTTTCTTTAGCAACCTCTTCATATAAATCACCTGAGTATAAAGCGTCTTCTTCTACTAATTGAAGTAAATCTTCGTAAGCTTCTTCAATTTCATTAACTAGATATTTGTCCTTTAACTTTTCAACTAAAGATTCCTTACTACTTAATTTGTTATCATTATCTATCATATTGTAAATAAGATCATCAACAATATGAACACTTCCTGAGTTTACGTCTACTACGTAATACTCTCCACCTTGCATAAATTTATGAATTAATGCCACAATATTTCCTCCTAACTAAGAACTATGGCAGCAACTTTAAAAGTTACTGCCACTTAATAATTTTTATAATTAATTTTCACAAGCTAAGTTTGCTACTGTAGCTGATGTTTTACAAGCTGATTGGCATGAGTTAGCACACTCTCTGCAATCTGCTGGTTTACATAAGCTCTTTTTTAAGCTTGACTTGTTTACTGTTTTTATACGCTTCATTTACTCTTCCTCCAATCAAAACTATCTTTAATATTATACCATGTGAAGGTCTAATTTTAAAGTTCTTTTTAGAAAGCTTTATTTGATTTACCATCCTTATTCTTTCACATTATAAAATAAAATTCAATACCTTGAACAAAAAAATAGCTATTTTAATGCATAAAATACATCAAAATAACTATTTTTAATAATTATTAGTCAATTTTTGAACTTATACCTTGTTTTGAAAACTCGATTTTAGTTCTATCTTGAGTTGTTTCTATTATAACACTATCATCTTTTATTTTTATTATTTTTCCTATGATTCCACCTCTAGTTATGATTTTATCATTAACCTTTAGTTCTTCTATCATAGAATCATATTTTTTCTTTCTTTTCTTTTCTGGTAGTATAAGTAAGAAATAAAATACACCAAACATCAAGATAAAAGGTAATACCATTGCTGCTATTTGTTGAAAGTTCATTTGGGCCACTCCCTTCTTTTATGTAGTTTTTATATTATTAAGCTCTTCCATTCCATTCTTCTAACTTTTTAGCTTTGAATTCTGCAAAGTATCCGCCATCAATAGCATCTCTTATATCTTCCATAAGCTTATTGTAGAAATATAGATTGTGAAGAACACATAATCTCATAGCTAACATTTCTTTTGCTTTAAATAAATGTCTTATATATGCTCTTGTGTAATTTTTACATGCTGGACATTGACATCCCTCATCTATTGGTCTAGCATCTAACTCAAACTTAGCATTCATTAAGTTTATTTTACCTTCTTTAGTAAACACGTGACCATGTCTTCCATTTCTAGCAGGTAATACACAGTCAAAGAAGTCAACTCCTCTTTCTACTGCTTCTAATATGTTTGATGGAAGACCAACCCCCATTAAATATATTGGTTTATCTTCTGGTAAATGAGGAACTACAGCATCTATAACTCTATACATTTCTTCATGAGTTTCTCCAACAGCTAAACCACCTATAGCATAGCCATCTAAGTCCATTTCTCTTATAGTCTTAGCATGCTCTATTCTTATATCTTCATAAACCCCACCTTGGTTAATTCCAAAAAGCATTTGTTCTTTATTAACAGTATCATCTAGTGAGTTTAATCTGTCCATTTCGTTTTTACATCTTTCAAGCCATCTTGTTGTTCTTGCAACTGACTTTTCAACGTATTCTCTAGTTGATGGATTTGGAATACATTCATCAAATGCCATAGCTATTGTTGAACCTAAGTTACTTTGTATTTGCATACTTTCTTCTGGTCCCATGAATATCTTTCTTCCATCTATATGCGAGTTAAAATAAACTCCTTCTTCTTTTATTTTTCTCATACTAGCAAGTGAGAAAACTTGGAATCCACCTGAATCTGTTAAGATTGGTCTATCCCAATTCATAAATTTATGTAATCCACCCATTTGCTTTACAACCTTATCTCCTGGTCTTAAATGTAAATGGTATGTATTAGAAAGTTCTACTTGGCATCCTATTTCCTTTAAATCCATTGAAGAAACAGCACCTTTTATAGCTGCTAAAGTTCCTACATTCATGAAAACAGGAGTTTGAACTGTACCATGAGGAGTTACGAACTCACCTCTTCTAGCTTTTCCGTCTTTTTTTAAAAGAGTGTATCTTTTTTTAGTCATGAAAAAAGTCCTTCCTTTGCTTTTTATTTTATAAACATTGAATCTCCAAATGAGAAGAATCTGTATTTTTCTTTTACAGCCGTATTATAAGCATTCATTATGTTTTCTTGACCAGCTAAAGCTGAAACAAGCATTATTAAAGTTGATTCAGGTAAATGGAAGTTTGTAATTAAGTTATCAACTATTTTAAACTTATATCCTGGATATATGAATATATCTGTCCATCCACTTTGCTCTCTAACTCTTCCATTTTCATCTCCAATAGTTTCTAAAGTTCTTGAAGATGTTGTTCCAACTGCAATTACTCTTTTTCCTAATTCCTTAGTTTTATTTATAAGGTCAGCATTTTCCTTATCTAAATGATAATATTCTGAATGCATAACATGGTTATTAACATCATCAACTTTTACTGGTCTAAATGTTCCAAGTCCTACATGTAGAGTTAAGTATGCTATATTAACACCTTTAGCCTTTATTTCTTTTAATAATTCTTCAGTAAAGTGTAATCCAGCTGTTGGTGCTGCTGCTGATCCCTTTTCTTTAGAATAAACTGTTTGATATCTTTCTTTATCTTCTAGTTTTTCATGTATGTATGGTGGAAGTGGCATTTGACCTAATTCATCTAGCACTTGTTCAAATATGCCATCATACATAAACTCTATTATTCTATTTCCTTCTTCTCCAATTTCTCTTACTATAGCTTTAAGCTTTCCATCACCAAAAGTGAAAACTGTTCCTACCTTAGCTTTTCTACCTGGTTTAGCTAAACATTCCCATTTATCGCCTTCTATTCTTTTTAGAAGAAGAAATTCTATTTTACCACCAGTCTCTTCTTTTTCTCCTATAAGTCTAGCAGGTAATACTCTAGTGTTATTTAAAACTAAAGTATCTCCTTCATTTAAATATTCCAATATATCATGAAATTTTCTATGTTCAATTTCTCCAGTTTCCTTATCTAAAACCATTAATCTTGAGGCATCTCTCTTTTCAAGTGGGCATTGAGCTATAAGTTCTTCTGGTAAATCAAAATAAAAATCGCTTACTTTCATTAATTACACCTTCTCTATTTTATTTTTCAAATAACGTACATTGTTTAGAATCTATTTTAGATCCATTAAATTTAACTCTTCCTAAATGTTTATATGCTTTATCTGTAGCCATTCTTCCTCTTGGTGTTCTAACTATAAAACCCTTTTGAAGTAAATATGGCTCATAAACATCTTCTATAGTATCTAATTCTTCTCCTACAAAGTATGCTAAAGTCTCTATTCCAACAGGACCTCCATTGAAGTTATCTATTATGGCTTCTAGAATTTTATTATCAATTCTATCAAAGCCTTCCCCATCAACCTCTAAAAGCTCTAAGGATTTTTTTGCAGCTTCTTCTGTAATTTCATTATCATATAAAACTTCTGCAAAATCTCGTACTCTCTTTAAAAGTCTATTTGCAATTCTTGGAGTTCCCCTTGATCTTTTAGCTATTTCAAAGGCACCTTCTTCAGTTATATTACAGCCTAAAATCTCTGCACTTCTAACTATTATCTCCTTTAATTGCTCGTTAGTATAGTATTCCATAGAACACAAAACCCCAAACCTATCTCTTAAAGGTGAACTTAGCATTCCAATTCTAGTTGTAGCACCTATTAGAGTAAATTTAGGCAAATCTAATCTTATGGATTTACTAGCAGCTCCCTTACCAATAATTATATCAAGCACATAGTCTTCCATTGCAGGATATAGTATTTCTTCTACACTCCTATTTAATCTATGTATCTCATCAATAAATAAAACATCATTGGTATTTAGAGTTGTTAATATGGCAGCTAAATCTCCAGCTCTTTCAATTGCTGGACCTGATGTTATTTTAAGATTTCCGCCCATTTCATTAGCTATAATATTAGCCAATGTAGTCTTTCCAAGACCTGGTGGTCCATATAAAATTACATGATCTAGAGCCTCTTCTCTTCTCTGAGCCGCTTTTATGAATATATTTAATCTCTCCTTAACCTTGTCTTGCCCTATATATTCATTAATTTTTTCTGGCCTCAAACTATATTCATTAGCTGAATCTATCCCAATCTCATTAGAGGTAACTAATCTTTCACTCATTTAATTACACCTCCTAACGCATTAAAAGCTTTAAAGACTCCTTTATCATATTTTCTAAAGATAACGTCTTGTCAATTTTTTCTAAAGCTTTTTGAGCTTCTTTTTCTGTATATCCTAATGCAACTAAAGCACTTAATGTTTCATTTATATTGAAACTATAGTCAGTATTATCATCAATACCTTCTATTAATTCTCCCTCTTCTGAAACAAGGTCATCTGGTTTTAATTTATCCTTAAGCTCTAAAATAATTCTTTGAGCCGTTTTCTTTCCTATACCAGGTGCTCTTGTTATATGCTTTTCATCTCCCATCATTATTGCATACTTTAAATTATTTACAGTACTTATTGATAAAAGTGATAAAGCAGCCTTTGCTCCTACTCCATTTATAGATAATAAAAGCTTAAACATTTCTAACTCTTCTCTTGTTGTAAAACCATATAACCCTATAAAATCTTCTCTAACTATTTGTTCTAGATAAAGTAATACCTCTTCTGAAACCTTAGGCATATTAGAAATTGTATTTCCAGAAGTGAAAATTTTATATCCTATATTATTTAACTCTATTACAACATAATCCTTATTTATTCCTTGAAATTGGCCTCTTATATATTCGTACATAATAATGCTCCTGTGTATAATAAGTTCTTTAAATCTATATAATACTTTAACATGAAGAGGGAATATTATCAATGAATTCCACAAAATTTACTATTCATTAAATCCCTCTTAACCACTCTATTTTCAAGGTTAAAGTTTTATTTAGCAAACATAAAAAAAGCTATACCTCAATAAGATATAGCCCTTAATATATAGAATTATTATTTGCCTATATTATAAGATATATTAACTTTTAAAATACTTAAACTAATTCTGTTATTAAGTAATAATATATTTACAAATAAAAAACTAAATTATTACTTTTTACTCATTTCTTAACTTATATAATTTGTTATTTCTTCCTCACATTCTTCTCTTGTATCATATTTCTTTTCAAAGTTACTTATTTTCTCTCTATCTACTTCTGGTAGATCATCTATTTTCTTTGTACTAACATCCTCTGGTTTTTCGATAAAAGGTCTTCCATCTTCTCCAGCTTTAAATATTGCTATGTATCCTTCTTTTTCACCAATGTAATACTTTCCTGATTCTAAAACACCCATATCATTTAAAAATACTATTTCCTCTGAATTTGATGAAATCAATTCATACCCATCTTTTTCTACAACCGAAACAAGTTCTTCTATATTTTGCTCTCTTAATTCTTCATTCTTAACCATTTCTCCAACAGTAGTTTTATAATCAACTACAACATGGTCATCTAAAGTTCTTCTTGTAAAGATTACATCCATATCAGCTGCTAAAATTTCACCATCTTTTTTTTCTGTAATCTTCATGTTAGTTTGTTGAACTTTTTTGTTATTATAGAAATAAGCTATAATATAACTACTTGAAAATACAAATATACCTAAAAGAATGAATATTAAATTTTTCATTTTATTATTATTTTTTATATTATTGAAATTCATACCATCACCTCATTGGTGATTATTGACATATTTTCTCTTTTTATACACGTTATTTTTTTCTTTTATATAAATCTTCTATAATCATATATTATCTCTAAATATAAAAAGGGAGTGATTATACTTCACTCCCTAAAATTAATTGCTATTAAGCAACATTATTCTTTTTCTTTCTTAATACAACTAATCCACCAATTGTTAATATCGTTCCTATAGAAGCCACAGCACCTGTTCCAAATGGCATACCTGTATTAGGTAAATTACCACCATTATCAGGATTTTCTGGATTCTCTGGGCTTTCTGGATTTTCTGGATCACCAGTTGTATCTTCACCTGTAGCTAATAAAGTAGATAAATCAGTTATAGGATTTATTCCATTTTCTTTCCAATGATTTGTCATTTCATCTCTTATAACTAAATTTGTATCTACAACGTTCTTAGCAGCTGAGAAATCGTATGAATCTCCTCCAACAGCCATGAAATCATTAGTAACAACTGTATAGTACTTATCTTCATCAAGTTTTGTTCCGTCTGCTAATCTAACAGAAGTTATTTTTTCTCCTCTTTCAGCACCAGGAGTATACCAAACTTTAACTCCAGCATGTTGTCCCCATCCAAAGTTTTCTGGCTCTATTCCATGCTCTAAAACTTTTATTATATCTGAACCCTTCATTTCCATTGTAACTAAAGTATTATCAAATGGAAGTATTGTGTACATATCTCCAACTGTAACTGTTCCAGCCATTAAAGGTGCTCTAACTCCACCACCATTAGTTATTGCTATATCAGCATCAACTATTCTTCTCATAGTTTCAGCTACAGTAGCCCCCATAGGACTTACTCCAGTATCTCTATCATGTGGTAAATCTACTGATAAATCAGCAACTTTTTCATTCATTATAGGAGCTAAATCAGCCTCAAATTTTGCTAATATATCTTCCATATTCTTATCAACTGGAAGAGTATCTTTTCTCTTAGAAATATCATCAAGTTTAGTTGTAACTACTAATTCATCTTTATAGTCAAATTTTAAGTTAACATATCCTAAATTTCTACCATTTTTATATGCTTGTATAACTGGTACTCCATTAACTTTTCCTTCAACTTTTTGGTGACTATGAGCTGATATTATAGCATCAACTCCTGGTACTTCAGCAACTTCAACAATCTCACCAGTTATTTCTCCAGTCGCTCTGTTTTGTTCACTTCCTAAATGGCTTAAAACAACAACGGCATCTACATTTTCTTTATTTTCTAAATAATCTACCCAAGTCTTAGTTGCTTCTACAGGATCTTTAAATTCTAAATGAGCAACGTTATCTGGTTTTGTCTTGTATGCAGTTTCAGGAGTAGCAAGTCCTATAAATCCAACTTTCTTTCCTTCTCTTTCAACAACTCCATAAGGCTTGGCCCATTCAACTGGTTCTCCAGTTTCTTTTTCATATATATTTGATGCTAAGAAGTCAAATTCTCCAGCTTTAGCCCAATCTGGTATATATTCATATCCCCAGTCAAACTCATGGTTACCAACTGCTGAAAATTCTAAGCCCATTTCCTTAAGCATAGCAGTAACTGGCTCACCCTTTAAAAGATTTGACATAGCACTTCCTTGATATATATCTCCACCTGTAACAACTACAGTATTTGGATTTTCTTCTTTTACTCTCTTTATTTCTCCAACTAACTTAGCTGCTCCAACATCACTCTTAGATTCTGCTAAAGATCCATGAAAATCATTGAAAGTAACTATTGGTATTTCAACTTCCTTAGTTCCTAAAGCTTCTAAAACATCATTCCAAGTTACAGCTTTTACATTTGGAGTTCTTCCATCTTCTGATACAGGTATTTTTATTTTACCTTCATTTACAAGTTTAACAGCTAATTCTCTTTGTTCTGCATCCCAGTCATTGCCTGTTATCTTCCAGTTATTATCAACATTTTTAGTGATTTTTCCACCTTTTACATTTTGAATATAATCAACTATTAAATCTCTCATATCTGATATTTGATCATTATTTGTATCATATATTTTCTCATGTTCACCTTGGTCCATTATTCCAGCAGCTAATCCAGAATTATATCTATAATCATTTACTGTTAAGTAAACTACATCTGAGTCTTCAACTAGCTTACCATCTTTTTCGAACTTTAAGTTTTCAATTCTTTGACCTGGTTCTTTAGATATATTAATTTCATAACTTATTCCATCAAACATATCATATTTATACATTCTAACATCTTCATTGAAAGATACTGTTAAATCGCCATCTTTATAAGTATTGTAATACTCAGCATTTTCTTCCATATACTTTTTAAGTTGCTTTCCATTTGTTTTTATAGTATATAATTTATTATCATATCTATAAATATTTGAAATATCTGCTTTGCTTATATTTCCTTCATATAAGTTTGATGAAGCACTAAATAAAGCTGCTCCAGAAACCATATAAACCTCATCTGGATTTATATTCTTTGATTCTAAATGTTTTCTACTATTATATAATTGAACTTCATTTATAAAGTCAGTTATACCTTGATCTTCAACTAATGATTGTGGAATTTCTTTTATTTCATTTTTATCAGCAAGATCTCCCCCAACCATTTCGCCAACAGGTGCTGTTGCATCAGCAATTGCTGTGTTATGAAAATCAGCAAGTAAATCATTTATTTTTTGATCTTCTGCTACACCCTTTGTGCTTAATAATTTAGACTTTTTATCTACAACTTCTACTTTTTCTTCATTTTTTCTAACAGTTAATTCTATTTTAGAAACCATTTGACCATTACTTGTAGGTTGAGTTATAACTGCATTATTTACAACTTCTTCTGGTATATTTGTATGGCTATGTCCTGCAACGATAGCTGATACCTCTGGGTTTTGTTCTGCTATTGCTCTTGCACTATCACCATTTCCATATTCACTTTCTAAGCCAACATGTGAAACTACTGCATAAACATCAGCGCCACCCTCAGGTCTATTTTCTATTTCATCTATTACAAATCCAACTTCTTCCGCAGGATTTTTAGCTTCATATCCTTTTAGATTTTCTGAATCCCATTTCATTATGTGAGGACTTACAACTCCAATTAGAGCAACTTCAACGCCTTCTATTTCCCTAGTTGTATATCCTTCATAAACTCTCTTACCATCTTTATAAAGATTTGCGCATAATATATCTAAATTGTCATTAGCTTGGCTTACAACATTATTAAGGTTGTCCATTCCATAGTTAAATTCATGATTTCCTAAAGAGAAAACATCATATCCTATAGCATTCATTCCCATAATCATTGGATTAGGACCATTTTTAAATAAATGATTAAAGTTTCCTTGTATAGTATCTCCATTGTCAACAACTATAGTGTTTGGATTTTCTGTTCTAGCACTATTAACTAAAGTAGATATTTGGTTTAATCCGCCATCAGCTTTTTGATTACTAGCATACTCATAATTCATAAATCTACCATGAAGGTCTGATGTACCTAAAATTTGAATAGTTACATCACCTTCGTTTACATTAGTGTTCACCACTTCATTCTTCTCTAAGTTTTCTGGTGCTAAATTTTCAGTAGCCTTTACAGTAGTTAACGGTGATGCAATACCAAAAATCATGGACGTGGCCACTGCTAATGCTGTAAATTTCTTTTCCCTTACTTTTTTAAGCATATTTTTCCCCCTAATTTAGTTTACTATTGTTATAAAAGTAAATTTTATACAATATGTATTGTACATTAATTCACGAATAATTTTCAATATTTTATTGTTAAATATTCGTTAACTTTATTTAACTTTTTTTACAATATTAATTATGCAATAAATTATATGCTTAAATACCTTTAATCTTTCTTTGGTTAAATTCTTTAAATATATAAAAAGCAGTAAAGTGAAAAAACTTTACTGCTTTTTATATAATCTTTTATTCTTTTTAAATCTAGTATTTTAACTCTTATTTTCTTATAAAAATTAATATAAATACTGATTTCTTAAAAACTCTATTTTTTCCTTATTTAGTCCATACTCTTTTAAAAAATATGTTTCATAACTACCATAGGTTTCTTTTATTCTATTTAAACTTAATTCTATAAATTTCTTTTTCACACCTAAAATATTTTCTATTAATTCCTTTATATTTTCATTGGATATATGTTTTTCATAAGCTTGAAGTATTCTGTGATTTTCTCCTTTTCTATACTCATTACTTAACATATAATCTTCTATTACTTTTTTCTCTGACACTCCTAAAAGTAATAATATCAGGGCTGATCCTAATCCAGTTCTATCCTTTCCTGATGTACAGTGCTGTAAAACAGCTAAGTTTTTAGGATTTTCTATTATTTTAATAAGTTCTTTAAAAGCTAAATTATTTAAAGGCATCTCAATATATCCATCCATCAATATTTTTTCAGGTGGTTCTTGATTACTATTTTTTGATAATATATCTTTTAAATAAGATTCCATGTCTAAGTTTTGATTATCTAAATTTCTCATGGCAGATATGTTTATATTTTTCACACCTTCAACATTTCTATCTGGACTTAGTTTAACTTCTTCTAATGATCTATAATCAAAAATATACTTTATACCTAATGTCTTAAAATATTCTAAATCCTCTCCTTTTAATTTATTTAATGATTCTGAACGATAAAACAGTCCCCATTTAACTTTTCTTCCATCCTTAGTTTCATATCCACCTAAATCTCTAAAATTACAAAACTTTTTAAGTGGCAAAAGTCTTTCTGCTAAAATCAACTCTTCATCTTCACATTTTATGAAATAAAAAGTTCTATTTTTAGGATCTGGATCCTTAAATTCAAATTCATTTTCCTTATCTATATGTTTAATAAATTTTAATTCATCACCTATTTTATCTGAATAATATAAAGTTCCTGTTACTTCTTGATTTAATGTTATCTTTAATAAATCTTTTGAAATTCTTATTAGATTTCCATTGAAACTTTTCATAAAACACCATCTCCTAATACAACCATATTTCTTTTTTTAATTATACTACTTATTTTTTAAATTATTAATTTTTTATAAACACTTTGTTTTTTTCTTTATTTTTATAAATACCAATAGTTTTTTTACAAAGAGTTAATATCTTTCCATATTATGTATGTTAAAATACTGTTATATTATTTAATTATTAATGTATTTATATTTGCAAAACTCTATTAAAATCTTACTTTATATAATTAAAAGGTAGTTTTTGATATGGTAATACGTAAATTTAATTTAGAGCAAAAATCCAATTAAGTCTAATTTTATTTATACTTAAGGAGGTCACATGGAATTATTATTTATATTAACTTTTTTAATAATGCTTATAACAGCTTTTTCAACCTCATTAAAAGAAACCAAGAAAAACTAAGAAAAAGAACTACATTAAAGATTAATATTTATTTTATTTATTAATAATAAGTAAAAGCAGTGATATTTATATAGAATTATTTAGTCATAAGTCTATTAAATATTACTGCTTTTATTTTTTTATTTGTCTATGTTTTAAATCAATTTTAATTTTTAAATATAGCTGTAAGACCATATTAATAATAAGTTAGTATTTCATTGTTTAAGCAAAAATAATAGTCTTAATTTAAATTGATTTTTTTAATACTTTACTTAATGGCTTATATAAAAATAATGTTGCAATTACTGTGCAAACTGCATTTCCTAAAGAAACCTGAAATCCTAATAAAATAGTTACCCAAAGTTCTTTCACTCCTAATCCAGCGGTTAAAAAATAAGGAAGCTGAATTAAGGATCCCATTAAAAATGATAGTATAGCTCCAAAAAAAGCATATACATACTCTGAATCCGTTCTTTTAGCTATAAAATTATATATAAGTACATATTGTGGAAATACCACTATATACATGAGACTCCATGGTGCTAATCCCTTTGTTAATATAACTAAAATAGAAAATACTAAAGCAGAATACCACCCAAGATTTCTTGGAAGAGATGTTCCATAAAGCAAAATAACAAAACTCACAAGCTCTAGGTATGGAACAAAAGAACCCATAAAATAAACTGCATAAAGTATTGCCGCAAGTAATGCTCCTTGTGTAATTCTTTTAGTAGTCATTACATTGATTTAGTAAATACGAATTGTACACTATCTCCATTTTGAATATTTATACTATCTACACCTGGAGCCTCACCAATTTTATAATCTAAATTTTGTTCTGGTGATTTATATGAATACATCCACCATGGGCCTGCTTTCATATCTTTAGTCTCAATTCCTTCAAGTCCTACTACAAAACTTCCAAACTGACTAGTATCCATCTTAACTTTTAATCTATCTGTGTTTTCCTTAAGAAATTCTCCTAATGTTACTGCATTAGTTTTGAATTCCTCATTATCAACAATGACTTTATTACTTTCCTGATCTTTAATTGTTATAGTTATTGTTTTATCACCCTTAGTTCCATTCGGTGCTGTTTTATTATTTATGTATTTGTATCCAAAAACAGCCCCTATTATTACTAAAATAGCTATAACAATCTTTATTAATACTGACTTTTTCATTTTAGTATCCACCTTTCCTTTGCATATATTCATTAATTTATAATCTTTAGTAGATTAATATTTTTAACAGATTAATATGATTTTGAAGCAAAAACCTTTTCTTCAATTCCATTAATTCTATTTATCTCAAGAGAAAATACAAATAAAATATTTGTTATTAGGTTGCTAAAATCTAATAATATCTCAGGAACTTCTTTTCCCGAGTTTTTTATTTTATATAAATTTCTACAAACCTTCTTAGCTTCTCCTCTTGCTACATGGTACTCACAAGCTAAAGGATGACCTGTTGGATATACAAAAGAACTTATTCTATCCTTATTTAAATCTCTATATTTATTTAATATTTTTAATCCCTTTTCTATATCTTCAGGAAATATAGCAAGTCTTCCTCTTAAAGAACCATTTAAGTGAAGAACTCTATCCATCATCCAAAAAGTCTCCTTCTCTAAAGGAGTATTCATTGATAAAATTCTTCCTAAAAAAGAACTTAAATTATCTGTCATAACTTCATGATCAACATACCCAAAATCTTCACTTAAAAATGGATATGAAATTAAATCTATGTTTTTACTCAAACGCTTTTCCTCCATACCTATCTGTTAATCATCTTATATTTTTATAAAAATCTTATCCTTTAGTTTTTTAAAATCGCCATTTTTCTTAGCCCCATATACACTGACAATTAGAGCTATTATGAACAATCCCCCACCAACTAAACCTAATAAAAAATTTAAGTTACTAGTAGAATCATCTCTAAATAAAAGACAGACTATTGCCATTAAAGTTGTTTCAATACTAATAAGCATTATCTCTATAAAACTTTTATTTTCACAAAATGCTTTTATAAATATAAATGCTATTACCAGTATTATGATTAATATTCCGAATAGTATTTCCATATTTCTCTCCCATAAAAATTATTATATTTAACTTTCTTTTATAACCTCAATAGTATCATAACTCATTATAAAAGGTGTTCCTAATATTAATCTTCTTTTTACATTTGCTTTAATAATCCTAGGTCTATAAAGTTTACTTCTTTCTTTAAACTTCTTATATGCCTCAATTTCAGAGTCTCCACAATATGCAACTGCTTCTCCATATTCCCCTTCAAATAAAACCATAAAAAACTCACCCGACATACAAAATAATTCCTTTCAATAGTAGCTTTTATATAAAATCTATATAAAACAAAGACCTTCTCTCATCAAATCATTTGATAAAAGAAGGTCTATATTACAAAATGGAAATATCTTATTTAAAAGATATTACTCATCCCATCCTTCTGGGAATTCAGCATTGTGATAAACCTCTTGAACATCATCGTCATCTTCAAGTAAATCTAGCATCTTTTGGAACTTTTTAGCATCATCTTCATTTATAGCAGTCTCAGTATCTGGTATCATTTTAACTGATGCTTCTAAGAATTCTAATCCTTCAGCTTCTAAAGCTTCTCTTACTGTACCAAAATCTTCTGGTGAAGTTGTAACTATGAATACTTCCTCTTCTGATGCGAAGTCCTCTGCACCAGCATCTAAAGCCATCATCATTATTTCATCTTCATCTAAATCAGCTTTTTCTATTACTATTTCACCTTTCTTTTGGAACATGAAACCAACGCATCCTGATGTACCCATGTTTCCGCCACCTTTAGTGAAAGCACTTCTTACATTACCAGCTGATCTATTTTTATTATCTGTTAATACTTCAACCATTACAGCTACTCCTGATGGTCCGTATCCTTCATAAACTATTGATTCGTAGTTTACTGAATCTCCTTCTCCAGCAGCTTTCTTTATAGCTCTTTGAATGTTATCATTTGGCATGTTTGCAGCCTTAGCTTTTGCTACAGCATCCTTTAATCTTGAGTTACCATCTAAGTTTGCTCCACCTTCTTTAACTGCAACAGCTATCTCTTTTCCTATCTTAGTGAATATTTTTCCTCTTTTGGCATCCATTTTACCTTTTTTAGCTTGTATATTATGCCACTTTGAATGTCCTGACATCCTTATTCCTCCTAACATATATGTGAACTATAGTTTAAATTTCTTTAAATATCTTGAAATAACACCTAAATATTATATCATAGAGATTTTTTCTCTTCAACTTGGCTCTTTTCTGTAGTTAAAGCTTACTCATCAAAACTTTCATAAAGTCTATTTCCTTCTTTAAAATATACCCCTTCTAAATCAGTACTCATTATAGCTTTTCCATTTGTTGCTTCTGTAAAGCTTTTTTCTATTTCTGGAATCGTAGTTTTTTCTGCCAATATATATATCTTAACATTATCAGTAAACTCTGTATCTTCTATGTGCCAATTATTTTGACCACATATATATTGAATCTTTCCATAAAGGTCATAATCTATCTCAGTACAAAGCATTGCTCCCTCTACTTTTTCTACAACACCCGCTGCATTTATAGCTATGGCTGCGCCTTTAGTATAAGCTCTAGTAAGTCCCCCTGTACCTAATAATACTCCTCCAAAGTATCTAGTTACTACTACGGCACAATCTGTTATTCCTTGTTTTTTTATTACCTCTAATATTGGAATACCTGCTGTCCCCTGTGGCTCACCATTATCACTATATCTTTGTATTCCCATATTTTGTCCTATAACATAAGCATAACAATTATGTCTAGCATCCTTATGCTTATTATTTATTTCAGCTACAAATTCCTTAGCCTCTTCTTCTGTTGTAACTCTTTTAACATAGCCTATAAAAACTGATTTTTTCTCCTCGAATCTATCATCAGCTGCTTTTTTTACCGTTATATAATTCATAATATCTACCTACCTTTTAAAACATCGTATATATTATCTATTCCTTTTTCTATTTTACTATAATCTATCTGAGAGAATCCAATTCTAAAGCTTTTATCTCCATCATTAGGATTTTTGAAGAATATATTACCTGGAGTTATTATGGTTTGTCTATCTTTCAATTCATAGAATAACTCTTTAGATGTTATGTTTATGTTCTTATTGATTTTCAAGAATAAATTTAGTCCTCCCTTAGGCTCCTGAAAAGAAACCTTATTTCCTAATCTACTATTTATAAGTTCTTTTATAAAATTATATCTTTTAGAATATTCCTTATTTAGTATTTCTATATGCTCTTTCCAATACCCTTTTGCAATATAATCTTGAAGAGCTCTTTGCATTAAACTTGAAGTGGCTATATCAGTATTTACCTTCAAAGCTTGGAATTCCTCTTTAAACTTATCTGGAGCTATTAAATAGCCCATTCTTATTCCTGGAAGAAAAATTTTAGAAAAACTTTTTATATATATAACCCTCTCAGAATCTAAACTTCTATATGGTATGTACTCTAAATCCGCTGAGTAAACCAATTCTGAAAGATAATCATCCTCTAATATATAGAAATCATATTTATGTGCTAATTCTATTATTTTTTTCTTTTTTTCTAAAGAACAACTTATCCCGGTAGGGTTTTGAAAATAGCTCATTGTATAAAAGCATTTTATTTTATTTCTCTTTATTAACGCTTCAAACTTTTCTATATTAGGTCCATCTTTTTCCATTGGAATCTCTAATATATTTGCTCTTCTAAGTTTAAAAACTAGAAGTGCTCCTCCATAAGTCGGTCTTTCTATTACAATGTTATCATTTATGTTAACTAAGGATTTACCTACAATATCTATTCCTTGTTGCGCTCCAGAAATTATAAGTATATTATCTAAATTATTTTTACCACTCCAAAATTCTTCATTTATACTTCTTCTTAATTCTAAATATCCTAATGGATCACTATATATTAATGCTTCTACCCCATCTCTAACTAAAACATTATCTAAAACCTTCTTAAGTTTTTCTACTTGGAAGAAGTTCGCACTAGTTGTCTCTCCAGTAAAATCTATCCAATTTTTCAAATCTCCAGAAGCTATCTTTCTAAAAATATCATTATAATCATGTTTAAAACTTCTTCCTACATCCTTATTTTTAGCATAAGTTCCACTTCCTTGAGATTGATATGCATATCCTTCTTGGGCAAGCTTTTTATAAGCATTAATGATAGTTATTTTATTTACCCCTAAAAAATCTGCTAATTCTCTTATAGTAGGTAACTTTTCTCCTTCTAATACTTTTCCTTCTTCAATTAACATTTTAATATTTTCATATATTATTAAGTATTTACATACACCCTCTGTAAAAACCACCCTAAATTTATTCATACTTCACACCTTATTTAAACACTCTCTTTTATTAGATATACCTTTTCTGTTATAAGCTTATGACCACACTCTGAAAATTTCTCTCTTCCGCTTTTCTTTACTATATTCTTCTTATAAAGATATCCTAATATCTCTTCAAAATCTATTTTAAATCCCTGAAACTCTTCTGATTTCTTTATTTCTTCTGAACTCAAATAATCCTTTTGTTTCTTCATATAATCTGTTAATGCTTTTATAATTCCTATAATATTTCTTTCTAAAAAACTTTCAATATAAAAATGCACATATTCTAAAGCTTGTTTATCTGATGACTTAAATATACTATTAATCACATTTTCAAAATTTTCATCTAACTTCATAAGCATTCCAGTAGAACTCTTTGTGATTAAATATCCATTAAAATTTAAATAAAGTTTACTAAAGCTATCTACTGAGTACATGAGAGCTTCAAAAGCAGCATAAAAATTTTCATTATGAATACATTTTTTATATAAATTTATATCTTGTAAAAGTTCTCCAAAATAAACTAAGTTCCATTTTTCACTGTGAGCATCTATATAATATTTTATTGAAGTAAATTTATCTGCAATTTCTTGGTCCTTACAAAAAATCAACTTTGATGATATAAATTTTCTATGTATTGTACTACCTGTAATCTCCTCTTGACTGAAATTAACTAAAAACTTCTTTGATATTATCTTCAAATGAAGAGATACTCCTAATTCTTCACCATAAACATCTTTTATTCCTTTAAACTCTCCATTTACAATAACAAATAAATCTATGTCTGACCCTTCCCATATATCTCCGTTTATTATACTTCCAAAAGCCGTAACTCCAATAACATCATCATTCTTTTGAAGATCATCTATAACTGATTTAAAAGAATTTTGATATTTTAATATTATTTCACTCAATCTTTTTTCCTCCTTAATACCTCTCATTAATTAAATAATATTTATAAACAATTCCCCTTTTCTACCAAAACCTTTAAAGACTCTTTCAATAAACAAATTCCAACTTCCATTTGTTCTAACATTTCATAAGAAATATCTAAAGCTTTTTTTCCTTCTCCTTTTTTTCCATAGGTATTAGATTGATAAAGGTTTGCTGCTGCCGCTGTATTTTGTATTGCAAAACTCAAAAAATAAATAATGTCCAAAGCTGGCTTAACTACCCTATCATAATACATTTTATATTCGTCACCTATATTTAATGTAGCTACACTTGCTTGAATAGTAGCTGCTTTTAATAAAATATCCTGTAACTGAGTATATGCCTTATTAAAATCATCTACACATATATTATTACTTTCATTATCACTTGCAGCAGCTTGAGCCGTAAAAATATCTTCATGCCCATTAGAGCTTCCTGATCTTTCTCTACGACCTCTTATGTTTCCACGATCCAAAGTATCAGTAGTTTCCATAATCCACTTCCTAAAAATTAGTATCATTATTATTATACTTATATATATTATAATTTATGATGTGAAAAATGTAATAATAAAAGCTAAATTCTTACTGAATTTAGCTTTTACTCATGGATTTAATAATATTATTATAACTCATACTCTCTACATTTATTTTCTACTTCTTCATCCACTTCTGCCTTTATATAGGTTCCATCTTCTCTATATTCTTCTTCACTTACATTAGCATTTCTATGAAGATAAGCTACAACTTGTTGAGCTGTATAAGGAATTATGTATTCCTTGCTTTTTAATGTATATGGTAACTCTTCACTTATTGCTTCTAATAACTCATCTAAGTTTATTCTTTCTCTAGCAGAAATTTTTACTACCTTATTATATATTGAAGAATATTTTGCTTCTAATTCATTTAACTTTTCTTCATCAGCCTTATCAATTTTATTAAGAACTAATATTTTTGCTGATTCTAAGGCTTTTAATTCACCTAAAACTTTTTCTACAGCTATAATTTCTTCTTGTGCACTGTCTGAAGATGCATCCACAACATGACATAGAAGGTCTGAATATATAACCTCTTCTAAAGTTGATTTAAATGCTTCAACTAATTCGTGAGGTAACTTACTAACAAATCCAACTGTATCTGTTAAAGTTATATCTCTATTATCAGGAAGTTTTATAGCTCTTGTTGTAGTATCTAAGGTTGCGAAAAGCATATCTGCTTCAAAAACTTTATCCTTAGTCTGAGTAGCTAGTGTTGAAGCTGATTCTTCACATAAAGTATTTCTTAAAGTAGATTTTCCTGCATTAGTGTATCCAACTAATGAAACTTGAGAAGTTTTATCCTTACTTCTTCTCTCTCTTTGAGTTTCTCTTATTTTCTTTATTTTTTTAAGTTCAGCTTGAAGATCATATATTCTTTCTTTTATATGTCTTCTATCTATTTCAAGTTTCTTTTCTCCTGGTCCTCTTGTTCCTATTCCACCACCAGTTCTAGACATTACAGTTCCAAGTCCCATAAGTCTAGCTGCTCTATATTTTAACTGAGCAAGCTCTACTTGAATTTTAGCTTCTCTTGTCTTAGCTCTTCTTGAGAATATTTCTAAAATAAGAGTTGTTCTATCAATTACCTTAACTCCTAAGTTAGCTTCAAGATTTTTAACCTGTGCTCCTGATAACTCATCATCAAAAATTACTAAGTTAGCTCTTGTTAACTGTCTTATATTAGCAATCTCTAAAACCTTACCTCTTCCTATATAAAAGGCAGCATCAATTTTACTTCTGTTTTGGAATACTTTTTCTAAAGTAGGTATATCACAAGCCTTAGCAAGTTCTTCTAACTCATCTAAACTTTCTCTTGTGTCACATCCAACTAAAATAGCTCTTTCACTATCATCTTCCTCAACATTGCTTGTTTTAATAACCTCTTCAACATGGTTAATCTTATCTAAAATATTAATTTGTAGACATTGATCTATAGTTAAATGAGGATACTCTTCATTTATAAGAAGTTCATTTTCTACATAACAAAATCCTAAAGAAGCATCTTTAGCTTTTCCTTCTTCCACAGCTATAGCCATTATTACATCAAGCTTTAATTTCATAAGTGCAGATATATCTAAAGCTGAAAGTCTACAAACTCCACTTGGGTGAGTATGTATTATTCTAATTCCAGATAATCTTTTTTCATGTATATCTATTAATGGAATCTCTACACTTGAAGAGTCTCCTATAGCTACACTAATTACCTTTCCTTTTCTATTTATTCCTACACTAATCTCTCTTTCTATTTGAGAAGATAGTCTAGAAATAACATTTATTATATCTTCTGTACAAACACTATATTTAGGTACATTTATTTTATAAAGTTCTTCTAATTCTTTTAACACTGAATTCCTTATACCATCAGTATTTCCATGTATCATATATTACCACCTCGTAATATTTATTATGTTTCTTGACAATTTTCATTTAATTTTATACTATAAATACAATATTGTAAATAATACGGCATAGTTAGGGGAGAAAATCATGGAAGATAAGAACAGAAATATATTACTTTCTGAAGAACAAATTAAAGAGCAAATAGCTATTGTAGGTAAAAAAATAACTCAGGACTATAAAGACAAAGATCTTTATGTTTTATCTTTATTAAGAGGAAGTTTCATATTTGCAGCTGACTTAGTTAGAGCAATTGATACTAAAACTCAAATAGGATTTATGACTACTTCAAGTTATGGTCACGGTGAAGAAAGTACTGGAATAGTTAAGGTTGTAAATGATATTCCAGATAATATTGAAGGTTTAGATGTTTTAATAGTTGATGATATTATAGATTCAGGTATAACAATGGACTTTGTTATAAACCATGTAAAATCATTAGGTGCTAAATCAATTAAAACTTGCACTCTTTTAGATAAACCATCTAGAAGAAAAGTTGATTTAAAACCAGATTATTGTTGTTTTGAAATCGAAGACTTATTTGTTGTTGGTTATGGATTAAACTATGGTGACCACTACAGAAATATTCCTTACATATTTAACTGGGAAAAATAATTAAAAGGAGGGATTACCTCCTTTTTTAACGTCTAATTATCATCTTCCATATTTTCATTAGTTCCTTGTCCTTGGAGCATATTACTTCCCCACATACTTTTAGGAACCTCTCCAACTATAACTGTATCCGAGATCGGAATTTGATTTACCACTTCAACCTCTTTAGATTGAAGTGGTAATATTATTTTAAGATTAGTTTTTACATTTACTAAAATCTTATGCCTAGTCTGATTTATTCCTGCACTCTCAAATACAGAGTCATAATACACCTCTACTCTTCCTATTGGTTCCATCTTAACAGTTATACTTGACCCCCAATAAGACATTATATTATTTTTAGTTATATAACCAATGGGCACCTTAACTCCTATTGAACCAATCTCTTTTATATCAGCTTGTGACTTTATAGCCACCTCTGTTGCCAAATCATTTAGTCTTATAGTATCTGCCTTAAGCATCTTTATATCTCCAGAAGAATCTTTTTCAACACTTATTAAATCATCATAATCAAATTTCTCTGCATAAACTTCAACTATGTTTTTATTTATAACATCTAATGTTTTAGCCCTCATTTCAGAATCTGATACGAGTAAAACTGTAGGTGCAATTATTTTATCAAAAGCATATATGAAACTCAGAAAACTGGCAATAATGATTATTATAGTTATTATTAAATACTTTTTCAAATTTATGTTTTTACGTTTATTTTTTTTTACATAATACAAAGGCTACACCTCTTATAATTTGGTTTACTCTTAATATTATTATGCTATAATAATATATAATATTTCTTTAAATATATAATAATATAATTATGTATTTTTTTTAGAAATAGAAAGTTTTATTATGTTAGGAGGAAAAAATGACTGACAAAAAAAGAGAGCATAAAGATAGAAAGCAGAAGAAAAAATCAGATAAAAATCAATCGAAGGGTAAAAAATTTTTAAAATGGTTCTTTATAGGAATTCTGCTTCTAGGGATAACTGCCATGACAGTAGTTGGAGTGTACGTTCTTTCAATTATACATTCTGCTCCAGAGTTAGATGTTCAGGCAATACAATCTCTAAATCAGCCATCCATTCTTTACGATGATCAGGGAAATTTTATGGATAATGTTATAACTCGTGAACAACGTTATGTAGTTACATCTGAAGAAATCCCTGACAATTTGAAAAACGCTTTTGTAGCTATTGAAGATGAAAGATTTTATGAGCATAAAGGAATAGACATTAGAAGAGTTTTTGGGGTTATAATTTCCAATGCTAAAAGCAAACTTTCAGGAAGTACTACGGTTCAAGGGGCCTCAACTATTACTCAACAGCTTATAAAAAATGCAGTGCTTACAAATGAAGTTAGTTACGAAAGAAAAATTAAAGAAATGTACTTAGCTTTAGAATTAGAGAAGCACCTTTCAAAAGATGAAATCCTTACTACGTATTTAAATACAATTCCTATGGGTGGATATCAATATGGTGTTGGTGCCGCTGCACAAAGATTTTTTAGCAAGAATGTTTCAGACTTAACATTAGTTGAGTGTGCTTATTTAGGAGGACTTACTCAAGCACCTACTGCTTATGATGGCCTTTCAGAAGCAAACAAAGCTAATCCAAGTAGATATTTAAATAGAACTAAATCTGTACTATTTAAAATGCATGAACTAGGATATATTACAGACGAAGAATATAACAATGCAATAAATGAAATTAATACAAATGGCATCAAATTCACACCAAATACTAAGTTAAGCAAAACTAACTTTGAGTGGTTTACACGACCTGCTATAACTCAAGTTAAACAAGACTTAATGAACAAATACAAATATACTCAGGAAGAAGTTGATAAACTTATAGCTAACGGTGGATTAAAGATCTATACTTCTATGGATAGAAATCTTCAAAATAATGTTCAAGAAGTTTTAGATGATCCAAGCAACTATAGAGCTATAACCAATAATCCTAATGAGCAGAACGAAGATGGTGTTTATAAACTACAAGCATCAGCTACAATAATAGACTATAGAACAGGTCATGTTAAAGCCTTAGTTGGAGGAAGAGGTGAACAGCCTCCTATGTCTCACAATAGAGCTTACTACGATTTAAAATCTATAGGATCAGCAACAAAACCATTGACTGTTTATGGTCCTGCTATTGATTTAGGACTTGGTGGTGCTGGTTCTGTAGTAGATGATTCTCCATTAACAAATAAGCAATTAGCTTCTACAGGCTACAAAGAACAACCTAAAAACGAATATAATAGCTACAAAGGTTATTTAACATTTAGAGAAGCAATAAAAATCTCTAGTAACCTAGGTGCTATAAAAGTCGCTAATGAAGTTGGTACTTCAAATTCTATAGCTTATGGAGAAAAACTAGGTCTTGTTTATGGGCCTAATTCTAGAGGAATTTCAACAACAGCATTAGGTCAATTCCAAAATGATCCTAACAATCCTGATGGAGGAAACACATATACTTTAGCTTCTGCTTTTGGAGTTTTCGGTAATAATGGAATTAAAACTGATGCTAAGTTATACAACAAAGTACTAGATGTTCAAGGAAATGTAATTCTTGACACAAGTACTCCAAAAGAAACGAAAGTCTTTAGTCCTCAATCTTCATATATAGTTTATGATATGCTTAAGGAACAAGTAGAAAGCGGATCTGCTAAACCGGCTAAATTCGGTAACATACCTGTAGCTGGTAAAACAGGAACAACTACTGGAGACAGAGACTATTTATTTGCAGGATTAACACCATATTATTCTGCAGCTATTTGGATTGGATATGATCAACCTAGAGAAATGAAAACTAGCAGTGGTGCTGTTACCTCTCCTATTTTCGGAAAAATAATGGGAATCGCTCATAAAGGATTAGAATACAAAGAAATACAACAACCAAGTGGAATAAGTAAAGTTGCTGTATGTATGGATTCAGGTCTTAAGCCAACTTCACTTTGTACTCAAGATCCAAGAGGTAGCAGAGTATATTATGATTGGTTCGTTGATGGAACTGCTCCTACTCAATACTGTGATAACCATGTGAAAGTAAGAGTAAACAAATTAAATAATAAGCTTGCTTCAGATAGCACTCCAGGTAGTCTTGTAACTGAAAAAGTATTCTTAAGAAGAAGCTGGGCTTTAGGTCAAACATTAGATTCAAAATATATGGCTCCTGGTTCATATGATAATACTACTTCTTTACCATCAGAAGAAACTAAACCTAATGAAAATAAACCTAATGAAAATAAACCAAATGATGGTAATACTAATGCTAATGAAACTAAGCCAAATGAAAATACTAAACCAGAAGTTCCAAGTGATAATTCGAATAACACTGGTGGTAATATTAATCCTCCAGTAACTCCACCTGGAGATAATTCAAATAATACTGGTGGTAATCCTACTACTCCACCTGGAAGTGCAAGTAATGGAAATAATCCAAATCAAAATGGGCACAACAATAATGTTACGCAATAGAGCGAGGAATTTCTTGCATTTTAATCATCATTAAAACAAAGCCACTATGAAACAAAAATTTCATAGTGGCTTTATTCATGTCATTCTTCCACCTTAACCTATGTAATATTCTATTTTTTCATGAATAACCTATTAACATTTTATTCATATACTAACTTATTTCTTTTCTTTCAAATATCACACATATGAATAACGAAATATTAGTTCTTGCACTTTTTTATTATTCGTATTAAAATTAATTATAAATGCTACGCAAAATTTAAAATGTTATATCAACAGAAGGAGGAATTTATGGAATTAATTAACAATATGATAGTTAGCTTCAACGATTTTCTTTGGGGCTATATATTAATCATTTTATTAATTGGTACAGGTCTTTTATTTTCTTTTAAAACTAAATTCGTTCAATTTAGATACATAAAGGAAATGTTCCGTCTTTTAGGTGACGGTATAGGAAAGTCAAATAAAGAAAAAGGTGGAGTTTCTTCATTCCAGGCTTTTTGTATAAGTACAGCATCAAGAGTTGGTACTGGTAACATAGCTGGTGTTGCTATAGCAGTAGCTGTAGGTGGTCCTGGCGCAGTTTTTTGGATGTGGATTATTGCCTTAATAGGTTCTGCATCTAGTTTTGTAGAGAGTACATTAGCTCAAATATATAAAGTTAAAGATAAAGATTCTTTCAGAGGTGGTCCTGCTTACTACATGGAAAAAGGACTTAGAAAGAGATGGTTAGGAATTATTTTCTCAATTCTTATTACAATCTGTTTTGGATTCGTATTTAACGCAGTTCAAGCTAACACAGTAAGTATTGCATTCAGTAATGCATTCGGTCTTTCAAGAGCTGCTATTGGTATTATACTAGCAATAGTAACAGCCTTAGTTATCTTCGGTGGTATTCATAGAGTAGCTAAAGTTTCAGAAATAATTGTTCCTGTTCTAGCAGTTCTTTATATACTTATCGCTCTTATAGTTGTAGTTTTAAACATAACTGAAATACCATCAGTATTAAAACTTATATTTGAATCAGCCTTTGGAATAAAAGAATTAACAGCTGGTGGACTTGGTGCTGCGGTTATGCAAGGTATTAAGAGAGGTTTATTCTCTAATGAAGCTGGTATGGGTAGTGCTCCTAATGCGGCTGCAACAGCAGATGTTTCACACCCAGTTAAACAAGGTTTAATACAAACTTTAGGTGTATTTACTGATACTTTATTAATCTGTTCATGTACAGCCTTCATAATATTAGTTTCTGGTCAATATGCTGATAGTACATTAACAGGTATAGAATTAACTCAACAAGCACTTGTATCTGAAATAGGACCTTTCGGAGCTTATTTTATAGCAATCTGTATATTGCTATTTGCCTTTAGTTCAATTGTAGGTAACTTCTATTATGGTCAAACAAATATAGAATTCATGAACTCTAAAAAATGGCTATTAAATGCATACAGAATTCTTGTTATAGGTATGGTTTTATTTGGTTCACTTGCGAAAGTTGATTTAGTTTGGAATTTAGCGGATCTTTTCATGGGTCTTATGGCTATATTAAACATAATAACTATACTGTTCCTAGGGAAATACGCCTTCCTTGCTCTTAAAGATTATACAGATCAAAAGAAAGCTGGTATTAAGGAACCTGTATTTAAAGCATCTTCTATACCTGGATTAGAAAATATAGAAGAATGGCAATAATAAAAAAGCTTTGAGATTTCATTCTCAAAGCTTTTTATATTAATCTTTCAAATATAACTTTTTTCTCAATGCTTAAATCTTCTGGATTTATTGTCATCTTAAAAATTTGAGGGCAACCCTCTTCTCTCCACTTTTTCATATAAGCTGGTGTAGCTTTATAACTATAATAGTAAACTTCTTCATATTCGTCAGCAAACTCTAAGACCTCTTTTTTACTGTCTTCACTTAAGCTTAATATTTTCTTATCCATATTATTTAATATTGGCCAAAAATATTTCATTGGTATATTATACTTAAATTCATTATTAACTACTCTACTCTCAAACAAGGCTCTTTTTAATATTCTATCTTCTTTATGGCATTCATCTATATTTGCTCTAAATATAACCTTGCCTCTCTTATCTTCATCTAATTTTATGTTTATCATATAATAAACAACTCCTATTCATAATACTACAAAACATAGCATTCATTTAAAATCTATAAATCAAACTTATTTAAAATTGATTCTCCAAATAATTTTTTTATGATATATTTTATTCCTTCCACTTCAAGAGACTTTTTCTTAACCATTATAAGCCTTCCATTATCAATAATATCTTCATCAGAATAAGTGATTAATTCTAATTCTTCCTTTATATCTTCAATCCATTCTTGGGAATAATAAGTTTTTAATCCTCTTAAAAACTTATTTTTTATAAAAGGTATTATACTATTTCCTAACACAAACACTATTTCACAACCATTAATATTCATTAAAAGACTATTAAAGTCATCATTTTCTTTAAAATTATTGCTCTTATTTCCAGGAACAATTATAACATCCAAATCCACATCTTCTATAGATTTTAAGTTTTCAAAATTTATATTATATGTTCCGCTATTCACTATATTCTTTTGTGTTCCTACTAATTCTACAGAAATTATTTCTCTATTTAAAGTCTTATTTATACTTTCAAAAATTTCTAAAAACGAAATAACTGTACTAACAGTCATCTGATCATAAACAAAAATTCCAATTTTTCTTTCTTTTAAAGCCTTAACATTTGCAGTAAAATCCTCTCTAGATAATCTATATGAATATCCATCCTTGTTTTTATACATAATCTTAAAGCCTATTTTCTCTAGCCGCTCTCTCTTACCATCTAAAGAAACTGTATCTAACATATATAATCCACCAAACTCAAAAAAGAAACATTCTAATATGAGTTGTACAGCTTCACTTCCATATCCTTTTCCCCTCTGTGAACTTTCTATTCTAACATTTAATCTAGCGGTTTTAGTCACAGAATCATACCCATGAAAACTTGCTTCTCCAACTGGATTATCATCATAGTCAAATACTAAACAATAAAGATTTCTTCCATCTGTAGGGCTCACCATCTTTTTATAGAAACTATCCCACTTATACTTAGGAAAAGATATTATTTTACCTACGTCAGTCATACTTTCCATATCTCCCCATAACTTTTCAGTATAGCTCAGTTCTTCTAAATACGGTGTTCTTATATAAACTTTTCTTCCCTCTCTTCTATAGCAGTTTCTTTTTTCTATCACATTACCACACCAATCATTTATTAATTCAAGAGTATTTTATCATAAATTACCACAAACTGTGAAATTTTTTTACCAGTATTTAAGAATTGTTCTTTTCTGGTTTAGTTATACTAAATTTAATAATAAACTTACCTAAACTGCATAACATATATTTCCTTTCAAAGTTGCTAGATTACTCTTTTTAAGCAATATATTATTTTGAATATATTTTTTTAATTTTTTATTGATTTTTATTTCGAAAGTATTTATAATTATTTATGTTTGTTTAGTAATTTTAAACTTAAAGTTTAGTAAAACTTATAGTTAATGAAATTGAGGTGTAAAACTTGGAAATAGGAGATAAAATCAGAAGTCTCAGAGTGGCCAAACAGTTAACTCAAGAAGAATTAGCAAATAGATGTGAACTATCTAAGGGATTTATTTCTCAGCTTGAGAATGATCTTACATCCCCATCTATAGCTACATTAATAGATATATTAGACATATTAGGAACTAATCTGACTGAATTCTTTAGTGAGGATACAAATGAAAAAATAGCCTTCTCAAAGGATGATATGTTTGAAACTGAAAATGAAGAATTAAAGTACAATCTTATGTGGCTAGTTCCTAATGCTCAGAAAAATGATATGGAACCTATAATGATAACTCTTGAGCCAGGAGGGCAATATATTGAAGAAGAACCTCATGAAGGAGAAGAGTTTGGATATGTTCTGTCAGGAGCAATATATCTTCATTTAGGAGATAAAAAAGTAAAAGTAAGAAAAGGTGAGAGTTTCTATTTTAAACCTAAGGCTAATCACTACATTTCTAATGCAGGGAAAGTTTCTGCAAAAGTTATTTGGATAAGCACTCCACCATCATTTTAATATAAACATTTAGAAAGCAGAGGTGTTAGATTTGAAAGATAATAATATTATTGAATTAAAAGGAATAACTAAATCATATGGAAAAGATACAATTTTAGATAATCTTTCCCTAAACATTAAAAAGAATGAATTCCTAACTCTTTTAGGACCTAGTGGATGTGGTAAAACAACAACTTTAAAAATTATAGCTGGCTTTGAAACGGCAGATAGTGGTCAGGTGGTCTTTGAAAATAATATTATTAACGATATACCACCTTATGAAAGACAGTTAAACACTGTATTCCAAAAATATGCTTTATTCCCTCACATGAATGTATATGAAAATATAGCTTTTGGATTAAAATTAAAAAAATTACCTAAAAATGTTATAGATGAAAAAGTTAAAGAAATGCTTAAACTAGTTGCTCTTGAGGGATATGAGAAAAGAGATATTGAAGCCCTTAGTGGTGGACAACAACAAAGGGTAGCTATAGCTAGAGCTCTAGTAAATGAACCAAAGGTACTTTTATTAGATGAACCACTTGGCGCATTAGATATGAAACTTAGAAAAGGTATGCAAATAGAACTTAAGAGAATACAACAAAAATTAGGTATTACCTTCATTTTTGTAACACATGACCAAGAAGAAGCTCTAACAATGTCAGACACAATAGTTGTTATGAATAAAGGAAAAATCCAACAAATGGGTAGTCCAGAGGATATATACAACGAACCTGCTAACTCATTTGTAGCAAAATTTATAGGTGAAAGTAATATAGTTGACGGTACTATGTTAGATGACTTTAAAGTTGAATTTGCAGGAAGAGTTTTTGACTGTGTAGATAAAGGTTTTGAAAAAAATGAACCTATTGAAGTTGTAATAAGACCTGAAGATTTTGAAATGGTTAAATATGAAGACGGTATGCTAAAAGGAACTGTTACTTCAGTTATATTTAAAGGTGTACACTATGAAATAGAAGTAAAGGATGAAAACTATACTTGGATATTACACAATACAAAACATGCTGAAATAGGAGCTAAAATAGGATTATCTCTTGACCCTGAAAGCATACATATAATGAAAAAAGAGAGTGATGTTTAAAAATGAAAAGTAATAATAAAAATTTATCCTTTGCAGCCTATCCATACGTTGTATGGAGTGCTATATTTATAGTTATCCCTTTACTTTTAATAGTTTTCTTTAGTTTTACAAGTAAAGTTGATGGAAGATTTGTATTCTCTCTTGAAAACTTTCAAAGATTATTTGAGCCAATATACTTTACTGTTTTTGTACGTTCTATATGGCTTGCAGTTTTATCAACAGTATTATGTTTAATTTTAGGCTATCCAATAGCTTATATGATTTCTAAACTTCCAATAAAGAGAAGAAACATTTTAATACTTTTATTTATATTACCAATGTGGATGAACTTCTTACTTAGAACATATGCATGGATGGCTATACTTGGTAGAGATGGTCTTATAAATACACTTTTAGGTTATATAGGAATAGGTCCTATAAAAATGCTATATACTGACGGAGCAATATTACTTGGAATGGTATATAACTTCTTACCATTTATGGTTATACCAATATATACTGTACTTATAAAAATTGATAAAAACTTAGTTAATGCAGCTTATGATTTAGGTGCAAATAAGTCTCAAGCCTTTAGAAAAGTTATATTACCACTTAGTATTCCTGGAATAATTTCTGGAATAACTATGGTATTTATGCCAGCTGTTTCAAACTTTGTAATTCCAAACCTTCTAGGTGGAGGAAAATACATGTTAGTTGGTAACCTTATAGAACAACAATTTACCACTATAGGTAACTGGAATTTTGGTTCTGCCTTATCAATTTTTATGATGATATTAATATTAATTTCAATGGGACTTATGTCTAAGTATGAAAAGAACGGCAAAGAAGGAGGTAAACAGCTATGGTAAAAAAGTTAGGTGATTTTATTTCTAAATTTTATTTAGCTATAGTTTTTATATTTTTATACGCACCAATAGTAACTCTTATGATATTCTCATTTAACAGTACTAAGTCTATGGCTGTTTGGGGTGGATTTACTTTTGATTGGTACACTTCCCTACTTCAAAATGACAGAATATTAGAAGCACTTTACTACACTGTATTAATAGCAGTAATTGCTTCTGTTGTGGCTACAATAATCGGTACTATAAGTGCTATAGGAATTAACAATATGAGAAAAGGTCCTAGAGCATTACTTTTAAATATAAACTACTTACCAGTATTAAACCCTGATATAGTTACTGGTGTTTCATTAATGACTTTATTTGCTATTGGTGGTGTTTTATTTGGCCTTAAGCCTGGTTTTTGGACTATGCTTTTAGCTCATATAACATTTGATATTCCTTATGTTATATTGTCCGTTTTACCTAAATTAAGACAATTACCTCCAAATCTGACTGATGCAGCTTTAGATTTAGGAGCAACACCTTCTTACGCTTTAAGAAAGGTAGTAATACCTCAAATAATGCCTGGTATAGCAGCTGGATTCTTAATAGCATTTACAATGTCAATAGATGACTTTGTTATAAGTTTCTTCACTACTGGACCTGGAGTTTCAAACCTTTCTATAGAAATCTATTCTATGGCTAGAAGAGGTATTTCTCCGGAAATAAATGCTCTTTCAACATTAATGTTTATTGTTGTCTTAGCATTACTTCTTATTGCTAATAGAAAACAATCTTTAGTGAAAGGAGAACGTTAATATGAAAATGAAAAAATTCTTAGCTTTAGCTTGCACAACACTACTTTCAGCTTCACTTTTAATTGGTTGTGGTCCAAAAAAAGGTGAAGAAGCAAATCAAGATAAAAATAGTAACGTTCTTTATGTTTATAACTGGGGAGATTATATAGATCCAGATCTTATTACAAAATTTGAAAATGAGACTGGAATAGATGTTAAATATGATGTTTATGATACTAATGAAATAATGTATCAAAAGCTTAATAGTGGTAATGTATCTTATGACTTAATAATTCCTTCTGACTATATGATAGAAAAAATGAAAAGTGAAGATATGTTAGCTAAAATAGATTTTTCAAAAATACCTAATTATAAATATATTGGAGAACAATTTAAAAACTTAGCTTATGATCCAACTAATGAGTACTCTGTGCCTTATATGTGGGGAACAGTAGGAATAATATATAATACCAAAAAAGTTACTGATCCTGTAAACAGCTGGGATATACTTTGGAACACTAAGTATAAGGATCAAGTAATAATGCCAGATAGTGTTAGAGATGCTATGGCAATTGCTGAAAAGAAACTTGGTTATTCTCTAAATACTGAAAATCTTAATCAAATAGAAGCAGCTAAGAATGAACTTATGACTCAGAAAAAAGATGGCTTAATCTTAGCTTATATGGTTGACCAAGTTAAAGATGCTATGGTTGGTGAAGAAGCTTCTCTTGCAGTTGCATGGTCCGGAGATGCTGTTACAATGATAGAAAGAAATCCTGATTTAGCATATGCTATTCCTAAGGAAGGCTCAAACAAATGGTTTGATGCTATTGCAATACCTAAAAATGCTCAGCACAAAGAAAATGCTGAAAAATTTATAAACTTCCTTTGTGACCCGGAAAATGCTAAACAAAACGTAGAATACATAGGATATTCTACTCCTAATACAGCAGCATATAACTTATTACCTGAAGATGTAAGAGAAGATAAAGTTGCTTATCCTGATGAGTCTTCACTAAAAAACTGTGAGGTATTTGTTGATTTACCATCAGAAATACTTAGGAAGTATGATGAAGCTTGGTTAGAAATAAAATGTGTTTACTAAAAAAATGCATGTGCTTTTGCACATGCATTTTATATTACCCACATATCTCTTCACAGAAAACTTCTGGAAACCATAACTTTATTTCTCTATCTGCATTTTCTATTGAATCTGATGAATGAACTGAATTCTCTGTACCACTTAAGGCAAATCTTCTTCTTATAGTTCCAAATTCAGCTTTTTCTGGGTTTGTTGCACCATTTAGGGTTCTTACTTTTTTTATAGCATCTTCTCCTTCAAGAATTAATGCTACAAGAGGACTTCTTGTTATATATTTAATTAGAGAATCAAAAAAATGCTTACCTTTATGCTCCTCATAATGTTTTTCAGCAAATTCCTTGGTTATACGTTTCATTTCTATAGCCCTTATCTTTAGTCCTGCTCCTTCGTAAACCTCTAATATTTTTCCTATTAGATCTCTTTCAACAGCATCAGGTTTTATTAAAACAAGACTTTTTTCTAACCTCATCAAAATTCCTCCTCAAAATTATTTCCCTTAGATATATTATACATATAATTTCCTATTTATGTAAACATTAACAAAGAAATTTATATAATATTTCATTGTTAATTTATTATTTCCATATTAAATATAAAAATACATATTTTTTACTTAGTATTCTAATTATAATAGTATTTATAGGAGGTGTTTTCCATGGTTAGAAAAGAATTTTTGGTAAGTGGTAGAGTTCAAGGGGTTGGCTTTAGGTTCTTTTGTAAATACCAGGCAAGTTTCTTATCCTTAACAGGTTATGCAAAAAATTTAGAAGACGGTAGTGTTCTTATAGAAGTACAAGGAAATGAATCCTCAATAAAAAAATTTAAATCAAGCATTTTAAAAGGAAATGGTTTTTCTAGAATAATATCAATTGATGAAAAAGACCTATCTGTTGATACACGTGAAAAAAGATTTTCTACATATTAAAAAACAAAGGGTAAATCAAACTTGATTTACCCTTTATTTTTATATCTAACTAAATATCACAACTATCTTGCTCTATTCCATATCGAGTACTACCATTAGTATTAAACTCATCACTTTTTTTATATGAAATAAATGTTCCATCATTAGGTTCATGCTCTTTATTTTTTTTCTTATCATAATCCTTTTTATTATTTCTCATTTCTATCACCCACCTTTAATTTATTATTTCAAGGTAGGTTTGTTTATATACCTTATCTTAAACATATTTATAATACTATAGATTATAAATTCTCCCACATATCCTCTATGCTATCATAATCCTCTAGAACCTCATCTATTAATTCTAAAGCATCTTCATTGTTCCAAGCTTCACATTTTCTTATTTTATTCACCCTTATTATATTATCTTCTTTTCCTTCCTTCATAAGTACACATTCTTCACAAATCTCTTTGTACTTTTTTAAATCTTCTATTACAGTATTTTCTATCTCAATAGTTTTAACTCTATTATTATCCTCATCCCTAAAGTCTATAAGTATATTGTCTGAGTTAATCAGATTATTTAAAAACTCAAAATGCCAGTTAAATCCATAGTTTAACCATAAATCATAAGTATTTTCCTCATTATTATCAAATCTAATCATTATAAGAAATAAGTCTAATTTTTTATTACTTATAATACTGCTTTTTAATGCTACTAAAACATTGTCCCCAATATCCTCTAATGCATATAAATAATCCTTAACAAAAATTATGGGAACTACTCTATCATCAACTTCTACTAAAAGTGGTATTAAAGTTCCTACTTCACTTTCCTTCAAAATATCATCTACAGTTAAAACTGCCATAATATCACATCCTAAATATTAATTACTTGAAATATCTTATATTATATAAGATATGTACCATAAATGCCATAATTAAAGCTTTACACCTCCATCCTTATTATTATTGTTATTATCTCCTATAGATGTTATAATTAAAAAAGTTTAATGAGACTTTAAAAATTAGGAGAGATGAAAATTGATTAAATTTAAGAAAAAGCTTTTAAGTTCACTATTAGTTGCTTTATCAGTATCATTCTTTACACCAGCAAAAGCAACTGTACAAGCTGCTGAAATTACCCAACCTGATATAGTTGGTAAGTATGCTGTTACACTAGATTATGACACTGGTGAGATTATTTATGCAAAGGGAATTGATGAAAGAGCATATCCTGCTAGTACGACAAAGGTTATGACAAGTCTTTTATTTGCTGAACATGCTTCAAAGACAGATTCCTTTCCATATACAGCAGATGCAAAAAGTCAACAGCCCTATACATTAAACGATAGCTTTGGTCCAATACCTGTTGGTGAGGGAATGAATGCCGATGATTTAATGAAAGCTTTACTTATGTTTTCAGCGAATGATGCCGCATATGTAATCGCAGATGGTGTAGCTGGAAATGGTGAAAAATTCAGTGATATGATGAATCAAAAAGTTAAAGAACTTGGGTTAAAAAATACTCATTTTGTTACTCCAAATGGATTACATAATGACAATCACTATTCAACAGCCTATGACTTAGCTGTTATTTTACAAAATGCTTATAAGAATCCTTGGGTAAGCGAAACTATGGGACTTAAAGAAAGTTCAATAACTGTAAACGGAAAAAAGGTAATTTTAGAAAATAGAAATAAAGAACTTGGTATCGACGGAAATATTGGTGGTAAAACTGGTTTCACAACTCCTGCTGGAAGATGTTTAGTATCAGTTTATGAAAGAAATGGCAGAAAAATAATAGGTACTGTCTTAGACTCTCAATATGATGCTAAGGATGAGATTGTATTTAATGATATGAAAAAAATTATTGATTACAGCTACTCTGTAGATAAAGTTCCTTATATAAAATCAGGAACAACAATAGATACTATTCCTGTTGAATACAAACTTTTCAGATGGTTTGGACCAACTAAAACAATAGATGTACCTTTTGTTGCAACTGAAAATATAGACTATTATGATAACTATGTAAATGAAAAAGAAACATCTAAGTCAATAAACTTAAAAGGTATGAATGCTTGGCAATTAGCTTCTCATCCTGATTCAGCAGCTGTTACTGTAAAAGAAAGAGCTTACACTCATGATTATCCTGTAAAGGCTGATATAGGTACATTTACACTTATAAAAGCTAACTTTTTAAGCTACTTAGGAATATTTGTTATAGCTATAGTTATAGTTATACTAATCTTACTTATCATAAGAGGAATAAACTTAAGAAGACGTAGAAGACGTAGAAGAAATATATTTTAATTTTAAATAAAAAAAGATTTAGTCTTAGACTAAATCTTTTTTTTTATTAGGCATTTAACTTTTCTACAACTTCTAATAAATCTAATGGCTTGTCTATATAAAAATCTGGTTTACTTTCTTTTAATTTCTCAATAGGTAATGCTGTATATGTAACACCACATGTTTTAGTTCCGGCATTTTTACCTGATAAAATATCATAAGGTGAATCTCCTACCATAAGTGATTCATTAGGAATTACTCCTAAATCACTACAAGCCTTTAATACGGGCTCACTCTCTGGCTTATGTTTCTTAGTAACCTCTGGTGTTATAAAAGCATCAAAATAATCAAATATGCCCATTAATTTTGCACCACGCTCTGCCATATCTCTCTTTTTTGATGTTACAACTCCAAGCTTAATTCCCTTACTTTTTAGAGTTTTTAGCATTAACTCTACTCCACTAAACTCCTTACATTCATCATCATGTAATTCTAAGTTTATTTTTCTATAGCACTCTATCATTTCTTCTATTCTATTTTCATCATAAGCCTTAAAGGTTTCTTGTAATGGCTTACCATAATTCATAGTAATTTCTTCAACTGTTGGCTCTAAATTTAGCATTGTTTTAAATGTATGTTGAAATGATTTTAATATTAAATCATTAGTATTTATCACTGTTCCATCTAAATCAAATAGTACTGCTTTTATCATAAATTTCTCCTTTTTTAATCTAAAAATTTGCATTATTTTCAATAATTATATCATAAAATTAAAAAAAATTTTAAAAACCCCTTCACAAATTAAGATTTATAGTATATATTAGTTATTAAATAAATAACTTGTACAAAGCATTGATAGGAAGAAGTAATCTTTGGAAAGAGTTTTAGCGATTGAGGGATGGTGGAAGCCTCATACTATACCTTTGATGAAAAACATCCTTGAGCTTCTAACCGAACTTCAAAATTTATTTTGAACAGTAGACTTAGACGGGTTTCTTTCCGTTAAAAGAAGGACAGTGTTAAGATGCACTGTTGTTAAGTGAGTGCTTTTGTACTAACATAGGTGGTACCGCGGAGATGATCATACAGCCTTCGTCCTATTTAATATAGGATGATGGCTTTTTTTATTCTCTTTTTTAATAAATTCAGCAAAACCACATACTGGATTTAATTTTTATTTTATACGTATAAAAAATATTTTTGCAAATTTAAGAACATGTTTGGGGCCAAACAAAAAGATTTATTAAAAATAATGTGTAGTAAAATCAAAAAAATTATATTTAACTACAATATTTAATTAAGGAGTTGTTTTAAATGGAAAAATTATTTATACCACAGGGCTATAAACCTTTACTATCACTTAGAGAAACTGAAGTCGCTATTAAAGAGCTTAAGGATTTTTTCGAAAATTCTTTAGCTAAAAACTTAAACTTAACTAGAGTTTCTGCTCCACTTTTTGTAAATGAGTGTTCAGGATTAAATGATAACTTAAACGGAATTGAAAGACCAGTTAGCTTTGACATGAAAGCTATGCCAGAACTTAACATACAAATAGTCCATTCTCTTGCTAAATGGAAAAGACTAGCTCTTCATAGATATGAATTTGAACATGGGGAAGGTCTTTACACGGATATGAATGCCATAAGAAGAGATGAAGACTTAGATAACATTCACTCTATTTATGTTGATCAATGGGACTGGGAAAAAATAATTACTAAAGAAGAAAGAAACCTAGAAACCTTAAAGGAAACTGTAAAGTCAATATATAAAGCTTTTAAAGATTCAGAAGACTTTATATCATCTAAATATTCTCATATAGAAAAATTTCTTCCTGAGGATATTAAATTTATAACATCACAAGAATTAGAGGATCGTTATCCAGATCTTACTCCGAAAGAAAGAGAAACTGCAATCTGTAAAGAATTTGGAGCTGTATTTATAATAGGAATAGGTGGAAAGTTATCTTCTGGTAAAAAGCATGATGATAGAAGCCCAGACTACGATGATTGGACATTAAACGGAGATTTATTATTCTACTACCCTCTTTTTGATGAAGCAGTAGAACTTTCATCAATGGGAATAAGAGTTGATGAAGAAAGTCTTTTAAAACAATTAGAAATTGCAGGCTGTGAAGATAGAAAAGATCTACCATTCCACCAAATGCTTCTTGAAGGAAAATTGCCATACACTATTGGTGGAGGAATTGGTCAATCAAGAATTTGTATGTTCTTCCTAAGAAAAGCTCATATTGGAGAAGTTCAAGCTTCTATGTGGGATGAAGATATGATAAGAAAATGTGAAGAAAACAACATACATTTATTATAATATTCTAGCATTTTCTTTAAGTTAATTTATAAAATAAGCTATATTTTAAACTAGTGTTGATTTTAAAAATACAATCTCACTATGTTCTATTGCATAAGTTCAAGGTGCAAAATTAAAATTTGGACTTTCACTTAATTTAATCTTTTAAATTAACTTTAATATTTAAAATTTCAATATTATCCCTCTTACAAATATAGTATAATCTTCTTAATAAGCTAATATTTAAAAGGGGGATAATCATTATGAAGAAATCTGGTTTAAAAACCTTACTAAATGTTTTAGCAGTAGTTGCTATATTTTTCTTAATGGTTAAAGTAAGTGTACCAATGGGGAGCATCCTACTTGTATCATTTATAATATTTAAAATAACAATGAACAAACATCTAATACATATGTTTAAAGGGGCTAAACAATTAAAAGCTAATAATTTAGAAGAAGCTTTGCCTTTCTATAGAAAAGCTGCTCTTTGTTCTAGTTCTAATGTAAAAGCTATAAAAACCTATGTTTTTTTAGAATTAAAGACAGGTTCTTTTCAGGAAGCTTTAGAAACATTAAAAACAATAGTATCTAAAAGAAAATTTCTACATGATGATGCAAATCAACTTGACTTGCTTCAAGCAATACTTTATTGGAAACTAGGAGATAATAAAACATCTCTTCAAATTCTTAATGATTTAAAAGCAAATAATTTTAATTCTCTTGATTTTTATGAAGTTTATGGATATGTATTAATCCAAAATGAAAATTTCGAAAAAGCAATTTCAATAAGTAATGAAGGATTAAAGATTGATGATCTAAGTCAAATAATAAGAGCTAATCTTGGAGAAATTTTTTATAAAATTGGTGATATTGAAAAAGCTTGTTTTTACTTTAACGAATTAATAGATGAATGTGCAAATTTTTCAGAACCTTATTATTTTATGGGAATTATATCAAAAGAAAAAGACGATTTTTACAAAGCTAAAGAACTTTTAAATAAAGCGCTTAAGTATGATGAGTCTATTCTAAGTAACCTATCAAAAAATGATATAGAAAACGCTTTAATAAGTATAAATCATTAATTATTGTCATATTTGATTATAGCTTAAATTTTAAATTCATTCTATAATGTATAAGGAACTTTAAAAGTGGTTCCTTATATTTTTTTGATTAAAAAAGGAAGTGATTATCTAGTGAAGCTTTTAAGAGAAATGCTTATTGTAGTATTTATATACTTTTTAGGAGAATTTATTTCTAAAAGTTTTATACATAGTGTGCCTGGAAATATTATAGGTATGTTAATATTACTAGTTTTACTGTGTACTAAAGTTGTTAAAGTAGAAGCTATTGATTCTGTTGCTCAATTCTTCTTAGACCATTTAGCTTTCTTCTTTGTTCCTGCAGGGGTTGGACTTATGACATCCGTTGGATTATTAGAAGGAAATATTCTTAAATTATTATTTATATGTATAGCTTCAACTTTTGTTGTAATAGGAGTTACAGGTTTAGTTGTCCAAGCTTTAATAAGAAGAAAAGAAAAAAAATTACTAGGAGATGAAGTTAATGAACAACATTGTTAGTAACCCTTTATTTGGAATTTTATTAACTCTTTTTGCTTTCGAAATTGGTATGACCATTTATAAAAAGACTAAAATTCCAGTATTAAATCCTCTATTAATAGCAATTGCTATTGTAATTGCAGTGTTAGTTACATTCCATATAAGCTTCGAAACTTATAATATTGGTGGTAACTTTATAAATGCATTTTTAGGACCTGCCACTGTAATTTTAGCAGTTCCATTATATAAACAGTTACAACTTTTAAAAAATCATTTTGTACCAATAATGACTGGAATCATTGTAGGAAGCTTAGCTTCTATGTGTTGTGTAGTTATCATGGGATATTTTTTGGGAGTAAACCACGAGCTTATAGCTTCTTTAGTCCCCAAATCAGTTACAACTCCAATAGGTGTTGAAGTAGCTAGTGGACTTGGTGGAATACCATCAATTACAGTTATAGCTATAATAATAACTGGTATAACAGGTGCGGTTATAGCTCCTATGGTATGTAAATTGCTTAAAATTGAGCATGAAGTTGCTATGGGTGTTTCTATTGGAACTGCTGCCCATGCTGTTGGAACAACTAAAGCATTAGAAATAGGTGAAACTCATGGTGCTATGAGCTCACTATCCATAGGTGTGGCTGGATTAATAACAGTTTTTCTTGCACCACCAATATATATGCTAGCAGCATTCATACTAAAATTTGCCTAAATCCTAAACAGTGATAAAAATTCACTGTTTTTTTCTTTTTAAAGATTATATTCCTTAATTATAGAAATACTAAAAATATAAATCTATAAATTAAGGAGAATTAAAAATGAAAATATTAAAAAATTTTTTAGGATTTTTTGCCCTAGCAGTCTTTTTAAACCCAAACACTTTAACCTTAGATGCAAGTACACTTTCAAAAGAATCTCCTTCTCAAAACAAAGAGATTCTATATGAAATCACAGCTTTCACAACTGAAAAAAATACTTTGAATCTAATAATTAATGAGCTATTCAAGGAAGATAACACACTCTTTATAGATGCTTATTTTTTAAATACCACTGAAAATACTACTTTTGAAAACTTAGAAAACTTTAATATTTCAGTCTATGATTCTAGCGATAAAGAAGTTTTAAATAAAACATTTAAAAGTGTTGTTATTCCTAAAGGTCTTCCTCCTCAACACGGAAGAAGAATTTTATTTCCTATAGAAGATGATTTTTATAATCTACAAGAAAAAGATTTATCAAAATTATCTTATAAATTCACTTTTGATTATATTTAAAAACTTATAATAAAAAATCTATAAATAATCTAAAGAGAATTTCTATATAAACTTTAGAATTTAAGTAATTAGTAAAAGACTTTGAAATAATTGCTATAAACTCTTAGAAAAATATAATTATTCCCTTAAATATATTTATAGATTTTCTTTATGAACTTTTAATATTTGAATCTCTATTTATTTCTATTTTGCCTATACAGATATTCACTTAAATAAACTCCATCCTCCATGTGAAGTAGCCTTTTTCTTCATCCTTCTCATATATAAAATATGCCGCAAAGTTATTTCCCTTTCTACTTTTTAGATTTCTAAAACCAACTTTTCCATTAGCTAATAAAAGTTTTACCATCTGAGGAGTAACCTGCTTTCCAAAGGAGGCTATATACTTATCATTTTTCCATATAGTATATTTACATCCATTTTTCCAGTTTACACACCCAAAACCTCTTTCTCCTTCTATAACAGGGTTTCCACAGTTAGGACACATTCCTAGTACCTCTACTCCCTCTGGTGCCTCCACCTTAAAATGTTTTGCCATGGAATCATCATTTTTTATAGAATTAACACCTTCTATAGTAAAGTTTTTTATAAGATCTAAGAAGTCCTCTTTTTTTACCTTCCCTCTTTCTATATCTGAAAGAGTTTTCTCTAATCTTCCTGTATACTCTAAATCTAGAAGTTCCTTAACAGGGAATATTTCAACTATTGTTCTACCAAGCTCTGTACAAGTTAAACTTTTACCCTTTGTAGTGATATATCCTACATCTTTAAGCTTTTTAATTGTTTCAGCTCTAGTAGCTGGTGTTCCTATACTAAATCCACTTAAGATTGATGCCATCATTTCTTCACTATCTTCCTCTGCATCCTCTTTAAAACTCTTACCACAAGTCTCCATAACTCTAAGCAATGTCTTTTCAGTATGCTTTTTAGGTGGTTTTTTAGTAACCTTATTTATTTTGCTATCTACTAAGTCAACTATTTCTTTTTCATTTACCATTGGAAGAATTGTATCTTTACTATCTATTTTTTCAACAACTCTCCATCCTTCAATGAGCTGAACTTTTCCTTTTGAAATAAATACCCCTTTAACTTCTGGATTATTTATCTTTGAAGTTATTTTAGTCTCTTCGAATTCAGCTACAGGCATAAACTGCATTAAAAATCTATTTTTTACTGCTGTATAAACTATTTTCTCATCTGGAGTTAAATTATTAGGTTTCATATAAGTTGGAACTATAGCACTATGGCTCTCAACCTTAGAGTTATCAAAAACTCTTTTACTTTGAACGAACTTTATTTGATCCTCATAAGGTAATCCAACTTTAAGTTTCTCAAGAACATTTCTAGTCCTATCAACTAAACTTTCTTCTAATGCCATACTTCCTGTTCTAGGATAAGTTATAAACTTCTTTTCATATAAAGACTGAGCTACTTTTAAAACCTTATCTGAAGTCCATCCCTTATATTTACTTGTTACATATCCTTGAAGATTAGAAAGATTAAATAAAAATGGTGGATACTCTTTTTTTCTTTCTGTTTGTTTTTCAATTATTTCAGCATTTTTACCTTTTATTTTTTCTTTTATTTCATCTAAAACTTTTTTATCTTCAAACTTCTCAGAATTATTTTCATAATAAGTTCCTTCAAACTCCTCATTTTTTGAAGTTTTAAAGGTACCATTAAGTTTATAATAAGCACTTGATTTAAAATTCTCTATCTCTTTATCTCTGTCATAAATTATTTTTAAAGTAGGTAGAAGTACTCTTCCTATATTCAATATTTGTCCATCATTTAATTTATATTTTATTGTTGTTACAGAAGTTAAGTTTATACCTATTATCCAGTCTGCCCATTGTCTTCCTATACCAGCATCTTGAAGAGATTGCATTTCCTCATTAGGTTTTAACTTCTCCATTCCTTTTTTAACTTCATCTGGTGTCCATTCATTTAATAAAAGTCTATAAACAGGTTTCTTTTCTCTAAAATAAAGGAAAATTTCATCTGCAATTACTTGTCCTTCTCTATCAAAGTCAGTAGCAGAAATTACTCCATCTACATCATCTCTATCTATAAGCCCTTTTATTATCTTTATTTGCTTCTCGGCACCTTTATCAATCATATTTCTATTTATAGAATCTTGTTTGATTTTGTACTTAAAAGTTTCTGGAATAAATGGAAACTTCTCCATTCTCCATCCCTTCATATTCTCATCATAGTCCTTTGCATCAAATAACTGCAATAAGTGTCCGAAAGCCCATGTTATAAGATATTGTTCGCCTTCAAAATATCCATCTTTTCTCTTCTTTATATTAAAAGCATCTGCAATATTTCTAGCAACAGATGGTTTCTCTGCAATTATTACCTTTTTCAAAGTATCACTCCTAATTATTATCCTTTTGTTCTATAAAATATTATGTATTCCCTATTATCATCTTTGACAGATTATAAAATTTATTTCACTATATTTAAATAATAAGGGGATGTATCAAAACTCAAAATAATAAAATTACTTTCGATACACCCCCGTCTATTTTAAAACATATTAATTTTAAAACTAAACTTAAAACATTATTTATTATAATATAAAATCACTTTTATTCCTAGTCTTTATAAACTACCTCTCCATTTATAATTGTATAAATTGTTTTTGTAGCTATTTCGAAAGGACTTCCATTTAAAATTACTAAATCCCCATCCTTACCTTCTTTTAAGCTTCCGACTCTTTCATCTATACCGATTATTTCAGCGGGATTTATTGTTATAGCTTTTAATGCTTCATTAAAAGTAAGGCCTTCTTTCATTGCCATAGCTGCACAAAATGTAAGGTTATCTATTGTTACTACTGGATGATCTGTAGTTATTGCAACCTTGATTCCATTCTCTATTAATGCTTTTGGCGTTTTAAAAGTCTTATTTAAAGTTTCTGCTTTTCCATTAAAACTTAAAGTTGGCCCAACTATAGCATCTAAATTTTCTCTCTTAATGTAATCACTTATTAATTGACCTTCTGTACAGTGATCTAAAGTCAATTTAAGATTAAACTCCTTAGCTATTCTTATGGCAGTTAAAATATCATCTGCTCTATGAGCATGAACTTTCATAGGTATTTCTCTATTAAGTAATGGAAGAAGAGCCTCATATTTTAAATTTTTACTAAAGACTTTATCTTCTATTTCAGAATCAATTTTTCTATTTCTATAATTAATAGCCTCTGTTAGAGTTTCTCTTAATAAAGCTACAATAGCCATTCTAGTATTAGGCATTTTATTCTTTCCTGAATAAACTCTTTTAGGATTTTCCCCCAAAGCAACTTTTATTGCTACAGGCTCTTTTATAATCATGTCATCAATACATATTCCACTTGTTTTTACTACTGCAAACTGTCCTCCTATTACGTTAGCACTTCCTGGTCCAATTACAGCCGTAGTAACCCCTGCTTTTCTTGCACATTGAAATCCTCCATCAAAAGGATTTATACCATCTATAGCTCTCATCTGCGGAGTTATAGGATCACTCATTTCATTTGTTCCATTTCCAGCTCCCTTATTCCCCTCTTCATGTAGTCCAAGGTGACAATGAGCCTCTATAAAACCAGGAAAAATAAATAATCCTTTAGCATCAATAACTTCTTCATCCTCTATGTATTTGCTTAAATCTTCCCCAATCTTCTCTATCTTTCCATTCTTGATTAAAATGTCCCCTTTAGCATACACTTTATTTTTTTCACAGGTAAATATTTTTCCATTTCTAATCAACATCTCTTTTCCCCCTTTTATTTATTAAATATTCATATATAATTATATCATTAAATAATTAATCCCTCTTATTCTATAAAAATAAAAGGGATTTAAAATTACATTTCATTTAGCATCCATATAAAAAAGTTCAATACTCCAGCAAATGAAACCCATACTATATAAGGAATCATTAAAATTCCTGATATTTTATCAAATTTAAAAAACTTAATTGTTGTTATAATTATAAATACTAATAATATTATAAGTTCTATAAATGCTAGTCCATATAATTTAAAGTAGAAGAATATTACACCCCATGCAAAATTTAATAGAAGCTGTATTATATAAAACCAAAGTGCTGACTTTGTCTTCTCACCTTGTTTATGCCTTAAAAATATTCTATATGCAGAGATTCCCATAAGTATATATAAAATAATCCATACTATTGGAAAAACTATAGCAGGTGGACTAAACCATGGTTTATTTAAAGTAGAATATATTTGTGTGCTTTCTTGAATGAACCTTCCGATAACAAATCCACCACCTAAGGTTATTAACAAACTTATTATTAAATCTCCTAAATTAAATTTCCCATTGACTTTGAATATATTCACATAAATCACCTCTCAGGTAATTATATGTATTTCTTCTGATATATATTATATGTATATATCAGAAAATTCAATTTCAGCTTTTTCCATTAGGTTATAATAATTATTATTAATTACATGTTCAATTCTTTCAGTTTCCTTAAATAAATCTACATCATAAAAATATAATTTAAATTTATTCCCATAATCTCCACGTATTTCAACTTTCAAATCTCCACCTTGCATTTTCATTAATGATTTACTTATATAAAGTCCTAATCCACTTCCTTCTTGAGTTCTATTTAAAGCTTTATTATTTTTTGTAAATTTGTCAAATATATATTTTTGCTCATCATAACTTATAGCAATTCCATCATTTTCTATCATTATTACAAGATCTTTCTCTTCAAAATATATCTTTACATATATATTCCCATTTACCTCTCCATATTTAACTGAATTAGACAATATATTTAATATTATTCTTTCTAAAAACTCCCTATCAATAGCTATAAATATTTCTTCAAAGTCTGGATCAAAAATAAAATTAATTTTTTTCTTTTTTATATATTCTACAGATGCATCTAAAATATTTTCAACAACTTCAACTATATTAAGAACCATAATATTTGTTTCTATCTGTCCTTCTGATATTTTATTGGCATCAATAAAATTGTTTATGGTCCTTATAAGTCTTAAACAATTTTGTTTAATTACTAAGTTATTTCTTTCTATAGATTTAATATTTTGCTTTTCTATATTTAAATTATTTAATTGAAGAGCTGAATTTATTACATTTATAGGAGTCCTTAATTCATGACATATATTAGTAAAAAATTCTCCTTTTATATGTTCTTCCTCTAATTTTTCTGCTAAATATTTATTTAGTCTTAAAGTATTATTTTTTTTAGTGACATCATTTATAATTATAAATTCATAATTATCTCCAAAAGGTATTGTATAAACTTCTCCATTAGAATATCCACCATGAATATTCTTAAAAATTATTTCTTTGTACGAATCTATACTACTCTTTTCTTTTGAATAAACTTGCTTTTTTAATATTCTTTTATTTAAAATTTCCATACTTTCAGATAAAATAAATTCTCTATCACTAATTCCTAAAAAATTTAAAGCTTCATTGTTTAAATAGAACAGTTTCTCATCTTTAAAAATAAAGATATAATCTCCAATTATAGAAACTATTTTATTAAATAATCGTTCTTCTCTACCTATAAGTCTCTCTAACTCTTTTAGTTCATCTATTTTCTTTTGTAAATACCTTTTATTTTTTTTATACTCTTCTCTTTTTAAAAGCATTATTTTATTTATATCATTAAAATTCTTATTTAATGATAATCTTATTATTCCTTCTACCAAAATATAATAGGCTGAAAAATCTAATATCTGACTATAAAAAACACCAGATAAACTTGTATTTTTTAAATCATGAAGATTATTTAAAAGTATAATATTACCTATTGAAAACAACAAAATATATCCAATTAAATAATAAAAGAATTTATCAGATGTATTATCCTCATCCATAACAATTACTATAAGTAATACTACAAATAAAAGAACAACAAATATAAACATAAAATTATTTATACATACTTCCTTAAGAAAAGCTCTCATTAATTTTATGTTATTTATTACAATTACATGAATAGCATTAAAAACTATATTTGATACCAATAAAATAATATTTAATTTTTTAAAACTTAAATTCTTTTTCTTACCCAGAATTATTGCAAGTGTAATAAAATATTGAAGTGATATACTCATTAATTTATAAGTTATCATTGTATCCATTACATAAACTTCCTTTTTAGTAATTAAAGATACTAATTCCGGTATGATAAGCCAATAAATTCCTATATTAATAAAAAAAACTAAATCATTTTTATTACTTATCCTACTACTTATTCCTATTAGTAATGAAGTACCCAACATTATAGCTGAAGCTAAATCTAGAAATTTATAAAATAAGATATATTCTTCTGATATTATAAACAATAATGATAATATTATTATCATTATATATATTAATCTTAATACATAGTATTGTAGCCTAGGATTTTCATATTTTACTTTATATTCCACATTTTTTCTCCCTATTAAATTCCAATCTTATATTTGTTCCTGTATCCTTAATTGAATTTATCTTTATAGTTCCATTTTGTAATTCGACCAGGTTCTTAACAATATATAGTCCAATACCTGTACTTTTGTTTTTCAAACCCTTTTTATTCTTATTTTCCTTGCTATATCTTAAGAAAGCTCTTTCTAAGAAATCTTTATCCATGCCTTCCCCTGTATCTGTAAAGCTAATAACAACTTTATTTTTACTTGCTTTAATCTCTACTCCAATTCCCCCTTCAATTGTATGCTTTATTGAATTTGAAATTAAGTTTAAAACTATTCTCTGAATAAACTCTTGGTCACACTTAACATACACTTCTTCTTCATTAGTATCAAAAATATATGTTAATTTTTTTTCCTTAATATATTCAGATAAATTCCCAATTGAATCTTCAATTAAAGTTACTATATTATAAATTTTAAAATTTGGTTTTAGATAATCATAGTCAATTTTTGATGAATCGATTAAATTGTTTGCTAACCGCATTAAGGTTATGCAATTTTCTTTATTAACCTGATTATAATAATCAACTTTTTTAATATTATTCTCAATATAAAACTTTTCCTGTACCTGAGCTGATGAATATATAACATTTATAGGAGTTTTTAAATCATGAGAAATACTTGATAAAAAATCATTTTTTATTTGTTCCTCTAAGGTCCTTTTCCTTAAGTTATCTTTTATCTTTTCTGAACACTTTAACTCAGTTATATTTTTTAATGCTATTAGTAAATAACCTTTTTTGTTAATTAGAACTTCTAATTCCCAAAACACTTCTACTCCACAAACTATAAGTGAAGCTTCTCCTTTCCTTGTTAACAGAAGCTCTTCTTTATTCCTAATATTTATTATTTTAAAAAAATTTTTATTTATAATATCTCTTTTATTTTTTAACTTTAATTCATGTAATAATTTTTTGTTCACTGTAAAAATTCTATGATTGCTACTCCTCAAAATTACCATAGACATAGGTATGCTATCTAAAAAGTTCTTAAAATAAATTTCATTATCCGTTACTTTTTTCTTAAATTCTTTAAACTCATTATTACTCTCTTCCATACGTTTATTTAATATTTCAAGCTTTTCATTTTTATCAATTATATCCTTATGTAAAGTTTCATATGGCTTTCTAATCAACATATCTGAAATCCAAGCATATATAAGAGAATATGATAATATTTTTAATATATCATTTATTAAAAGCAAAAATTCTAGACTAAAGCTATAAGTCAAAAAGTCTAATATTATTAATAAGATATTTATTAAAACTAATAGCTTTAAATGATTTAATAGTTTTTTTTCATAGAGCTTAAAATTTCTCAAAACATATAAAATTATTGAAAGTAATCCTATAGATATGCTCCAAAAAATATACATATTATCAAAAAATATACTAACAAAAGCAATCCCAGTCAAAAAATAAATTATTTTCTTAACTTTTGATTCTATATTTTTTACATATGCTATAACTAGAAAACAATATATAATTTCTAAAATAACACATACAGAAACACTTTTTAACTTAGTATATTCCAACATTTCATACTCACGAAAAGATATTGTTAAGTGTATTAATGTATTAAAATTTAATAAAGCAATAATTAATAAGCAAATACTTATTAATTTAAAAATCTTATTATTAGAAAATTTAAACACTGTTGTAGCAATAAACGTTATAGCAAATATCAATACAGTTTCGATAATTGTAGATATATTAATAGCATCATATGGATTAAAAAGATATAATGTACATAAAATAAATATTATTCCAATAAAAATATTAATTAAACTACGTGCTTTACTCAATTTTAAATACATATAATCATTTCCCATATATTCCAATATTTTCACTCCCTCTAAAAAATAATCATACAAATATACATTATCATAAAAAGCAAATGAAATTATTTATTTTTTGTAAATTATTGTATTAAATTGTAATTAATAAAAAAAGACGTTAATACTGGCCTTAGCCAATATTTAACGTCTCTAAAAAGCTTTTAAATTTATTACTACTTCTTACCTCAATTAGATCATTATCCTTATTTATATATTTCATAAATTCAGGATAAAACTCAACTGCTTTAATTAAATCATTTGTGGCATCATCTAAATCTTTTCCTAAAATAGCTTTAAAACAACTTCTATTATAATATAAGAAATGATTTTCAGGATTAAACCTTAAACCTAATGACAATATCTCTATTCCCTTTTCAATATTATTTTCCTCTTTGTATATTACAGCCAAATTTAAGAATGTATAAGCATACCCAAAGTTTTTCTTTATTGCTTTTTCATAAAATTTCTTTGCCTTATCATAAACATTTAACCTCTTATATATAACTCCCATATTAAATAATGCTAAATAGTTCTCACCATCTATTTGAAGTGCTTTTGAAAACATTCTATAAGCCTCTTGAAGCATATTCCTTTCCTCATATATAGAGCCTAAATTTGTATGTGCCCAGAAATCTTCTGGACAAACTTCTATTGTTTTTTTATAGTACTCTATAGCACCTTCTTTATCTCCAAAGTTATCTAAGGCATTTGCTAAAAAGAATAAAGCTCTATCATATAAAGGATTTATATCAATGGCCTTTTTATATAACTCTATAGCTTTTCCATACTCTTCCTTTTCATCATATATTATGGCTAAACCATAATAAGCTCTAACTTCGCAATTATTTATACTTAGAGCTTCTTCATATTTTTCTTTAGCTCGAGCGCTATCTCCTAATTCATCTAACATAAGAGCTATACTTATTATTAAATCTATATCCTTTTCTTCTCCTAATAGCTCCTCTGCCCTTAAATAAGAGTTTAATGCCTTTATTAAATTCCCCTCATCATGTGCCTTATCGCCACTACGTATATAATTATCTATAATTCTATAATCATTATCCATGTCTTACCCTACTTTTCTAATATATTCATTACTAATCTATTATATCAAAATTTTATTTAATTTATAGCAATCAAAAAAGGAGGTATCAACTTCTTCTGACACACTCCTCTTAAAACTCTAATTTATTATATATATCTTTTAAATATTTTTCAACATCCATCTAATAGTATCTTCCATAACTTCATCCTTAATTTTTTCATTTAGCATTTCATGCCTACCACTTTCATATAATTTATACTGAACATCTTTTACACCAAATTTTTTAAATTTATCTCTTAAATTAATTATACCCATTCCAAAATTACCAACTGGATCATTATCACCAGCAAAAATATATATAGGCATTTCTTTATTTATTTTACTCATATTTTCAACTTTATGTATGCTTCTTACACCTCTTAATAAATCATAATAGAATGAACTTGAACATATAAAGCCAAATCTTTCATTATTTATATACTTGTCTACTTCTTCATCTACACTACAAAGCCAATCAAAATTAGTTCTACATGGTTTAAACTTTTTATTAAAGCCTCCAAAAATTAAACTATCCATAAGTTTGCTCTTGTGTTTTCTCCCCTTTAATAAAATTTCTATTTTAGCTATTAATTCTCCAAGAGGAGCTAATTTATCAGGCTCTCCATTAGTCCCTGATAGAACTAACATATCTACTAAATCATTATACTCTTGAACTAATTTTTGACTTATAAATGAACCCATACTATGACCAAAGAGTATTATTTTGTATCCTTTATGTTTTTTCTTAGAAGTTTCTATTAGTGTTTTAGCGTCCTTGACCATCCACTGAAAGCCTTCATTATCAGCAATATATCCTAAAGAATCCACGTCTTTTGCAGTAAAACCATGTCCTCTATGATCATGAGCATAAACTAAAAAACCTGCCTCAATAAGTTTTTCTGCAAACTCATCATATCTAGTGGCGTCTTCCGTCATTCCATGTAATATATGCACCACTGCTTTAAAATCTTTCCCATTACTCCACTTATACCCTTGTAATTCTAATCCTTCACTATCTTTAAATATAAAACTTTCTCTCAATTTCATTAGCTCCCCTTTTAGACTATATAGTTCAAAATTCTTCTTATGTATAAGATACTCCTTAATTACAGTTCCTTAAATAGCTTACTTCATTAATTTACTTTTTTTTATATATTTATTAATATTTCATTAATAAGTTTTTTCTTTCTGCATACTCTTCAAACTTAGTCTTCCAAACCACAGCTCTCTTTTTATCTACCTTAAAAAGATAATCTAAAAATCTATCTAGTTCATTTCTTTTATAAAGCCCTTTAAAAAGATGTCTTGGATAAGATACTCTCTTCTTATAATTATTTTTAGGATCTATTATTTTAAGTGTATAGTTATTTTGTATATATATGTCTTTACATCTTATATCAATTCTCTTAAACCCTAATTTCTCAAAGTCCAAAATCATTAAATATAATTCTTTACATAAACTTTCATCTAAACTATCCCTTCTTAAATATTTATCTAAGCGAATCCCTTCAACATATTCTCTAACAATATATCCTTCCTTAAATTCATACATTTTAGGAAAAAATCTAGATTTTCCAACTCTTTTTAAAATACTACTTTCATCCTTCCAAACATTAACTCTTCTAAATATTTTTATAACCTTATTTTCTTCAAGCAAAAATACTACTCCGTTATGACCCTCTCCTAAAAATGAACTTTTCCTTAAAGATTCTTCTATTTTATGGCTTAAATTTTTAAGACTATAATCAAAGTTTTTGCTCATTTTACCCCTCTTATTAATAAGTGCTTAATATTATATTATACATTTAATATAATAAAAAATGACTAATTTCTTTAATTAGAAATTAGTCATTTGGTGCAGATAGCGGGATTTGAACCCGCACACCACTAGAGCAATACCCCCTCAAGATATCGTGTCTGCCATTCCACCATATCTGCATATAAACATACTAGCTAATATATTTATATGCAGGGTTTATTCATTTTATTCCTCATCTTTCTGAAAAGCTAATAAAGCATTTAAATTATCGAAAGAATATACACTTTTAGTCTTTTCATCTCCAAAGCCACCATAAAGTACATCATCTTTATTTTTTATTTGGTAGTACTTTAATTTATCTATCGCCTTATTAAATAACTCCTTATCCCCAATATAATTTGCTATTAAAGCTACATTAGAATATATAGAAGGTGATTCAACCTGTGATGTTGGCATTCCACCTTTTAAATCATAAGTTGCTACTAAGAAACCATCTTTTTTGAATTTTTCTTTTATCCACTTAATAGATGAATCTTCATTTTCTCCTGCTTCAATTCTATTTAAAATCACTATTGTAGATAATAATAAATCAACATTTTCATCTTCATCATATTTTTGAGTTTCCTGATAAAATACTTTTCTATATAAAGGGACATTTTCTGATATTCTCCCCTTTTCTATTATTGAATTAGATTTTTCATAAATATTTTCCCATTTTTTATCTACTTGGCTTAATAATTTCATTGTTGGTAAATCTAAATAACATAAAGTTGTCGTATTTCCTTTACCATAGTTATCTATATAATCTACTAAGATACCATTTTCTTCTGCATGCTTTAATAATGAATTAGCAATATTTATAGCATAAAATTTATAGTAGAAATTGCCCCATCTATTATTAGCTAAAAGAAGTGCCTTGATTATTCTAAGCTCATCTATTGTTGCAGAAGAAGGGGAATTTTCATTACCATCTTTTCTCCAACTTATGAGCCCATTTTTTAATCTCATTTCTTTAATTATATCAAAGTGCTGATTAAATAATTCTTGGTCGTTAGCATTTACAGCATAAAGCATCATAAGTCCTTCTGATTCTGATAAAACTGAATGACCTTTAGTTATATCTCCTTCTGAACTTTTATCTAAATAATTTGTATAGATTCCATATCCAGGTTTACTTAAGTCCTTTTCTATAAAATCAAATAATATTTTTTCCTGTGGTGGATTAAAATTATCATTCCAATCTACTGTCATATGTACTGGTTTCAAGTATTCCCTATTAAAAAATAATACTCCTACAGCTATTATCACTATTAAACCTATAGCTATTGCCCATTTTTTCAAAACATCACCTCCCAAACTAGTGGTAACATATAAAAAATATAATACCTAAAATACTAAGAACATTTATATTGTTTATGTATATTAAAAAAAAAGCATATATATAGGTCACTTAATTATAAAGTGACCTATATATATTATAATAAACATTTACTTTTTTTACATATTTATCAGTTTCTTTAAATGGTATGTAAGTAAGATTTTTTCCATCATCAGAATGTTCATTACTATTTAACCATTCTTGAACCCGTCCTCTACCAGCATTATAAGCTGCAATTACAAGATCCCAATCTTTAAATTCTTGATAAAGATTATTTAAGTACCAACATCCAAACCTTATATTAACTTCTGGTTCTGATAATAAATCAGTATTAAAATCAATAATCCCTTGTTTTTCAGCTATCCATTTTCCAGTAGAGGTAGTAATCTGCATAAGCCCTCTTGCATCCTTATTCGATTTTGCATCCTCATTAAAGTTACTTTCTGCTTTTATTACAGATAGAACAAAATAAGGATCTAAATCATATTCTTTACTATATCTTTCTACATAATTCATATATTTTAGTGGAAATATAACGTTTTTTAATATATACCCACTCCCTAAAAACAGCAAATATATGGCTAAAACAATTATAACTAGCCTTATAATTTTCTTCATATAACTCTCCTATTGATACAAAGTAAAAAACTCTAATAAATCATCAATTTGTTCCTTTGTCTTCATTAAATTACCACTATTATCAATCATTAAGTTAGCATACTCTTTCTTTTTCTCAAGACTTAATTGAGAATTTATTCTATTTATGGCTTCTCCTTTACTTAACTTATCTCTGAAGCCTATTCTTTCTATCTGACTATTTTTATCTACCCAAACCAAAACAACCATATCCATATCTTTATGCATATTATTTTCTATTAAAGTTGCCCCATCTACTACTACTAACTTAGCACCTGATTTTTCATACTCATGAAGTTTAATAGCAATTTCATCCTTTATATAAGGTATTATTATTTCCTCATACTTTAATCTTTCCTTAGGAAATCTAAATATGTGGTTACCAAACTCTCTTCTTCTAAAGTCACCTCTCCAATCAAAGAAATGATCTCCAAAAGTAACTCTTACCCTTAAAAGTATATCAGGATATTTTTCTAATACTTCTCTAGCAATAATATCTGCATCTATAACTGGTATTCCTGCCTCCTTTATCATAGAGGAAATAGTGCTTTTGCCTGAACATATTCCTCCTGTAAGGCCTACTTTAATCATAGAATTAGTACCCCCTTATTTCAATCTATACCAATCTTCTCCAATATTAACATCAACATCTAATGGTACACTTAATTTAATTGTGTTTTCCATTTCTTCTTTAAGAAGTTTTTTAACAACTTCTAATTCTCCTGGAACAACATTTATTATAAGTTCATCATGCACTTGTAATATTAATCTACTCTTTAAGTTTAATTCTATTATTTTGTTATAAACATTTACCATAGCAAGCTTTATTATGTCTGCTGCTGTTCCTTGTATTGGAGCATTCATAGCAAGTCTTTCACCTAAAGCTTTTACTATTTTATTTGAAGCACTTACTTCTGGTATATATCTTCTTCTATTTAACATAGTTAATACATATCCCTTTGTTTTTGCTTCTTCAATAACGTTTGAAATATATTCTTGGATTTTAGGATATCGTTCAAAATATATATCCATATATTCTTTAGCTTCTTTTCTTGGAATATTTAAATCTTGTGAAAGACTAAAGTCACTTATTCCATATACTATACCAAAGTTTACAGCCTTAGCTCTACTTCTCATTAATGATGTTACTTCCTCAACTGGAACCTTGAATACTTCTGAAGCTGTTTTAGTGTGTATATCTGAGTGATGATTAAATGCATTTATCATATTTTCATCACCTGAAATATGAGCTAAAACTCTAAGTTCTATTTGTGAGTAATCGGCTGATATTAATAAGTCGCCCTCTTCTTTTGGTATAAATACCTTTCTTATTTCTCTGCCCATTTCATATTTTATAGGTATATTTTGAAGATTAGGCTCTGTTGATGAAAGTCTTCCTGTTGTAGTTACAGTTTGGTTGAATGTTGAATGTATAGAACCATCTGTATCTATAACAGACTTTAATCCCTCAACATAAGTTGAGTATATTTTTGAAAGTTGTCTAAAATATGTTATTTTTTCTATTATAGGATGTTTGTCCTTTAACTTTTCTAAAACTTCTGCATTTGTTGAATATCCAGTTTTAGTTTTCTTTATAACTGGTAAATCTAATTTTTCAAATAATATCTTACCTAATTGTTTTGGAGAATTTATGTTGAATTCTTCATCTGCAAGTTCAAATATTTCTTTTTGTGTTTCCTCTAATTCTCTTTTGAACTTAACAGATAACTCATCTAAAATATTTTTATTTACCTTAAATCCTATTGATTCCATAGAAGATAAAACTAATTCTAAAGGCAGTTCAATATCATACATTAACCTTTCCATTTTCTCTTCTTCTATCTTTTTCTTTAAGACTAGAGTTAAATCCTTCATAAATGAAATTCCAACTAACTCTTCTTCTCCCTCTTTTACATTAGGGAATTTTGATAGATAATTATTTACTAATGATAAAAGAGAATATTCTCCTTTAGATGAATCTATTAAATATGCAGCCAATTCACAATCAAAAGCTAATCCTTTTAATTCTATTCCTAATTTTCTTAAAGCTGTTAAAGCATTTTTTACGCTATACCCATTCTTTAGTATATTTTCATCTTGGAAGAAATCTTTAAATAATTTAATATTATTTTCTTCTTTAATTAGTTCCTTAAAGCTAACTGAATAATTCTTTCCATCATAATTAATAAATATTTTATCAATTTCTATAGTAGAATACTTTTCTTTATTTAAGTAAATAAAGTTAATATATACTTCATTCTTTATATTCTTAAATAATTTTTCTAACTCTTTTCCATCTTCTATATTAGTGATTTTAATTTCTATCTCTGGTTCTTTTTCCTCTCCATCTAATAATTTTTCTAAAATTGATTTCATTTGAAGTTTTGTGAATAAAGCCTTTAATTCATCCTTATTATAATCCTCTTTAGACTTAATCTCATCTAAGTTAAAATCTATAGGAACATCCGTCATAATAGTAGCTAATTTCTTAGAAAATATAGCCTGTTCACTATATTCAGTTAAATTTTCTTTCAACTTTTTACCACTTATGTTATCTATATTTTCTAAAACAGATTCTACTGAACCATATTCTTTGATAAGTTTAAATGCAGTTTTTTCTCCTACACCTGGCACTCCTGGAATATTATCAGATTTATCTCCCATAAGTCCTTTAACATCAATAAATTGAGTTGGAGTTACTCCAAATTCCTCCACCATTCTATCGTAATTATAAACCTCAGTCTCAGAAACACCCTTCTTAGTTATGCAAACATTTATGTCTTTTGATGCTAACTGAAGAGCATCCTTATCTCCTGTCATAACATAAACTTCTATACCTTCATTTTCGGCGAACTTAGCTAAACTTCCTATTATATCATCGGCCTCAAATCCATCTAACTCATATGTTGTTATTGAGAATAATTTTAGCATTTCCTTAACAATAGGAAACTGCTCTGCTAATTCAGGAGGCATTTTCTTTCTACCTGCCTTATAATCCTCATACTCTAAATGTCTAAAAGTTGGTGCTTTTTTATCAAAAGTACAAACTATATAATCTGGTTTTATATCCTCTCTCATTTTAAAAAGCATATTTGTAAAACCATAAATAGCATTTGTATGAGTTCCTTCACTATTGCTTAACAAAGGCACAGCATAAAAGGCTCTATTTAAAAGACTGTTTCCGTCTAATATCAATAATCTTTTCATTCTAATCCTCCAATATATTATTCTATTAATCTAACAAAACAAACTTTATTCTTAGTAGATTTTTGTATCTACTCTACTGTATAAAGCTTCTATATAATAAAACTTATAAATAGTATGAAAAGAATATCTGTATGAGCTTTAGAATTTAAGCAATTATGGAGAGAGATTTACGTTAATAAGCTGAGACTGTTTGACCAGCGGGAGTTTCGAAGCTTTAGTAAATCTCTCGGAGTAATTGCTATAAATTCTTAGCGAAATCCAGTAATTCTTTGAATATATTTATAAGTTTATTTTAGGCTTTTACACAACCATCTCTTTTAATGATTTTTCCCATTAGTTCTAATAATATTAACACACTTTAGAAAATACTTAAATCTAATTCTTCAGATAAATCCTTCATTACATGTGTTCCTGCTATACTGTTTCCTTTTTCATCTAAAGAAGGTCCAAAAATACCTATTCCCATTCTTCTTGGAACAGCAGCCATTATTCCGCCACCGACTCCACTTTTAGCTGGAATTCCTATATGTACTGCAAATTTACCTGAATCATCATACATACCACAAGTAACCATTATAGTTTTTATTATTCTACATATTTCTCTAGATATTACTCTTTCTCCACTCCAAGGTAATACCCCATCATTAGCAAGCATAGCTCCCATTCTTGCTAAATCCTTAGCATTAACCTCTAAAGAACATTGCTTAAAATATAAATCTAATATATCATCTATATTTCCCTCTATAACTCCGTTACTTTTCATAAAATATGCCAATGCTCTGTTTCTATCACCAGTTTCTTTTTCTGATAAATAAACATCTTCATTTAATTCTATAGTATCATTTCCTGTTACTTTTCTAGTAAACTCTAAAATCCTATTAAATTTTTCTTCCTCTGTATCTCCTTCTATTAAAGATGTTGTTAAAATTGCTCCTGAATTAACCATTGGGTTAAAAGGCTTTTTAGAAGGTTTTCTCTCTAAACTTACTATACTATTGAAACTATCTCCAGTTGGCTCAACACCTACCCTAGAAAACACTCTATCTTTTCCATTATCTAAAATTGCAAGCATTAAAGTTATGACTTTTGATATACTCTGAATAGTAAATTTCTTCTCATAATCTCCTGCTCCTACCTCTTTTCCATCAAGAGTAACTATATATATACCTAAATCTTCTTTATTTGCTTTTTCTAACTCTGGAATATATGATGCTAATTTTCCATGCTCTACATACTGTCTATTATTTTCTATTAAACTTTCAAGAAAATTTTTCACTTTAGTTCGCTCCTTAGTCTAAAATTTATAGTGTAATAACTTAATAATTAATATATAAACATTATAACATTTTAAACTAATTATTATAAATTTTTTCATATACTTTTGATACTTATCTCTAATATAATAAAAACTTTAAAAACTTATTTTTTTCCTAGTGAAATAACTCATATCTTAAGCAACTTTTATTAAACCTCACTCATAGAATATAATAAAAAGCTTTGAGGTTTATTATTATGAATATAGATGATCTTAATATACTAATGAAATATTTAAACACCGTTCCAATGAAAGAATATAAAAAAAGTTTCACCTTTTTAGGAGAAGGGATTGCAAGAAAAGTTTTTGCTTTAAATAAAAATTTAGTTATAAAAGTAGCTAAAAATGAAGATGGTCTACATCAAAACTTTGTTGAATCATATGTTTTCAAAAATGCTCCTTATAGACTTAAACGCTATTTATGTCCGGTATTACTTTATAATAAGAGAATTCTAATCATGCCTAGGGCAGAAATTTTTCCCTATGTAAAAAGAAACTCTTTTGTTGATTTAAAGGAATTAAGAGATGAAAACTCTGTTGAAGATGATATAAGTGAACTTGGAGATAAGTATTTTCTTTTTAAAGAAGACTTATATGTCCATAGTTCCTGGGGAATTGTAAATGACAATTATTATTTAATTGATTATGGCTGCACTTCTGAAGATGGAGACATATATTATTACTCTCTCATGAAAATGAACGGACTTTTATAAAATAATATTTCTTACTTAATTGTTTTATAATTTTTAGTGCATTATAATAATGGTAAGAATTTGTAAAGAAAGGTCTGATATTATGAACACATTTGAAAGCATGTTAGAAAATTATGCAAGATTAGCTACTCACATAGGAGTAAATGTTCAAGAAGGGCAAACCCTTGTTATATCTTCTCCTGTAGAATGTGCGGATTTCACAAGAATGCTTGTTAAATCTGCTTATGAAAAAGGTGCAAAAGATGTTGTTGTCCAATGGAATGATGAAATATGCGGTAAACTTAAATACGAATACTCACCACTAGAAGTTTTTGAAAACTTTCCTGATTGGATGAAAGAATCAAGGCTAAGCTATGCTAAAGAAGGAGCTTGTTTCTTAAATATATCTGCCTCTGACCCAGAACTTTTAAAAAATATAGATTCCGCTAAGATAGCAGCATTTAGGAAATCATCAAGCACAGCTTTAAGAGAATTTAGCGAATTATTAATGAGCAATAAAAATGCATGGTCAATAGTTTCTATTCCAACTAAAGCTTGGGCTAAAAAAGTTTTCCCTGACCTATCAGAAAAAGAAGCTGTAAATAAATTATGGAATGAAATCTTCAAAATAGTTAGAGTTGATACAGCTAATCCAGTTGAAGCTTGGAATAAACATAAGGAAACTTTAAAGTATCATATGGATTATTTAAATGAAAAGAATTTAAAATCACTTCATTTTGAAAATTCAATTGGAACTGATTTAACTATAGAATTACCTGAAAATCATCTTTGGGCTGGTGGAGCTGAATACACTCAAGGTGGAGTTGAATTCATAGCTAATATGCCTACTGAAGAAGTATTCTCTATGCCTTCAAAATTTGGAGTTAATGGGACAGTATTTAGCTCTAAACCTCTAAACTATGGTGGAAACTTAATAGATAACTTCTCAGTTACTTTTAAAGATGGAAAAGTTGTTGATTTCACAGCTGAGAAAGGCTATGATACTTTAAAACACCTTTTAGATACTGATGAAGGAGCTAAATATTTAGGAGAAGTTGCTCTTGTTCCTTATAACTCTCCTATATCAAACTCAGGAATAATATTCTTCAACACTCTATATGATGAAAATGCATCTTGCCACTTAGCTTTTGGTAAAGCATATTCTCTATGCTTAAAAAATGGGGAAAACATGACTAATGAAGAGCTTGAGAAAGCTGGTGCTAACGACTCATTAACTCATGTAGACTTTATGATAGGAACTAAGGATTTAAAAATCACAGGTTTAACTTATGATAATGTTGAAGTTCCTATATTCAAAGATGGTAACTGGGCGTTTTAATTAAAAATAAAAATCTCTAAAGGATACCCTTTAGAGATTTTTAAATTTTTACAACAAACTACTATTTGTTTCCTTGAGAATCAAAGTATATTCTATGAAGTTTATTTCCATTTATAATTGTTGCAAATCCATTAGAATACATTTGTAAAAATTCCCCTTCATATTTATACTCTTTTCCATTCTTAATATCTTTAACTAAATTTTGGCTTGATTCTAAAACATATATTTCTCCATCTTCCCCTATATATATGTCTTTTAAATCTAAACTATTATCCAAAGGCATTTTATTCCAACTATCAATTGGCTTTTCAACATCACCATAAACTATCTTAAATACCTTGTCCTCTTTCATTTCACCAAAGTACACATTTCCAGTTTCATCAACCCCTAAAAGTCTAACTTTGTATGCTGGGTTAATACCTAATTTTTTATTTGGCTGTGTAAGATATATTCCAGATTCCTTTTCACTATCATATACCAATCTATCTGCTCTTGGCATTATTTCAACATTTCCTGGTGTTTCTGTTACTAAACTTACATCAGTTACGTCATCATTGTTATCTATTCTCTTAACTATAGATTCTTTTGTATCACCATTCGTAAACTTGATGTATATAACTCCGGTCTTAGTTGATGCTGTTATTTCACTAACTTTATAAGCTGAGTTTATATTTCCAATCTCAATTTTCTTAGTTTTATTACTATCTACATCAACAGAATATAGATTTACTGTATTATGTCTATTATTACCTTTAGTAGATGTAGTCACAAGTAATCTATTTCTATCTCTAAGCCAAGTATAATATGATGCTTTTTCGTTTTCTAAATCTACATTAACTTCCTCTTCTTTAATTGTATCAAATACCTTAAGCTCTTCATTTTTATTAAAATATGCTACATATTCTCCATCATAAGATATTTTTCTATCTAACATATCACTTGGTAACTTTATATCCTTATTTTCTTTTGTATGCTGACTAGCTATATCTATTGCTTTTACATTTACATTAGAATTCAACTTAAAGTAAAATTTATCAAAAACAAATAAAACCAAGCATTGTAAAATTACAGACAAAAGTCCCCACTTTAAAAACAGCTTCAATTTTTTCATAAAACTCTCCTTTGTTATTTTACTATCACAGCCGAAGGAATAGATCTTTCTCCTACATTAGATGCTGGATTATTTATAACTTTTCCATTTAAATACATTGTAGTTGATTTACCACCATCAAGGTTTATAGCCGTAACTACATCACAAGTTTTTATTAATACTTCTTGTAATTCTTTTAATGTTGCTCCACCACTAGTTAAACTTCTACCATCAATAACTAGCATTACTATTGAACCATCAGCTCTTTGTCCAATAGCTGTTCTTGGTGCAACCCCCCATCCACCATCACCTTTCATTGGTGTAGGTTCTCCATCCTTAACTAGGACAGGTCCAAAACTTACAGCTTCTTGAACATCTAATTCTTTAAGATCATTTACTGAATACATACCAGCAATCATTTTTCCTGATTTAGTTATTCCAACTAACTCAACCTTTTTGTCATCTGGAACATCTTTATATATAACTTTTCCTTCAGACATAACTATACCAGCTGGAGTTCCTCCATTACCAGTCCATTGTGCTGTACTAGATTTATCTGTAAAAGCTCCTCCATTTATAGCCGCAACGGCATTATATTCTTTTGCAATTTCTGAAGTAGTTTGTCCTTCTTGTCCAAGATATTTTGAAACCCCTATCTTTACTCTAGTAGGGTCTTTTACTACAATGTAGTATCCACTATATTTAAAGTTATCAAAAGAGTATAATTCTATACTATTGTCATGTTTAGTTGGCAGATTAACACTTGTTTTAGCATTTTTATAACTTCCACTTGAATCTTCAATGTTAGAATTTAAAATTTCGTTAATTTTTTGATTTGATAAAAATGTAGTTGCCATCCATTGGTGACTTAAACTTGTCATCGCTGCCCCTACATATGTTCTCTTAGCATTTTCAAACGGTCCATATAAAAGTATAAAAGGTGCTGTAACAGCAGTAAAGACCAATTCAAAAGCAATAAATATCGCTATGGTCTTCCACTTCTTTTTACTTCTCCTCTTCTTTCTACTATCTTTCCCCATTGTTCCTCCTTAATTTAAATAATCCATTTTCATTTGTAACCAAAACCAACTGTCCCTTACCCTTTTTTTCTTTTTTTACAATATCACTTATCTATTATACATTATTTTTTATACAATATTATTACAAAATTTTATCTTTATACAAATTTCTCTGTTAAATTCTCATATTTTTTCAAAATAAAAAGCTTATGAACATTCCACAAGCTTTCAAAATGAAAATATATTCCATTTTACAAATTAAATTTTTTTTCATCATATCCTAAGAACAAAACAAAAAATATAACCTGTATAACCTCTAATATCTTTTTCATTTGTTTCAACTCCTTTTAATATCTTACAAAACAATTATGTATTTATTAGATATGAAATCATATTTTTCTAGATTACGAATTACTTTCAAATCTGTAATCTCCTCTATTAGGTATATCCAATAAATTTAAATTAATACTGTAAGATAAAAGGCAATTAGGAAATAACTAACCAGTATGTTTTTCATAAAATAAAAAAACACTTAGGCATACAACCTAGTGTTTTAAAAATACGAGATAAGTCTATAAGCCGAGTTCTGTATTTGACAATCATCTATCTAGGCCTACCGTTGCCGATAGGCTCAAGCGACACACCCGAGGACGGGACGGGCAGCCCCTATATGTCCTCCTATTTGGTCTTGCTCCGAATGGGGTTTACATAGCAGTATAGTCACCTATACACTGGTGAGCTCTTACCTCACCTTTCCACCCTTACCTAGATAAATCTAGGCGGTTTATTTCTGTTGCACTATCCTTAGAGTCACCTCCACTGGACGTTATCCAGCATCCTGCCCTATGGAGCTCGGACTTTCCTCTCCTAGTTCTAAGACTAGCAGCGATTGTCTGGCTTACTCGCAAGATTAATATTAACATATAAAATTATTTTTTTCAAATTATTTTTTTACAATTTGCTACAAATAATAGCAATCGCTATTATTGTAATGAGAATAAAAGCCAGAGGTATGCCTATTTGACTCATTATTAATAATGTCAAAATTGCTCCTATAGCAGCCCATTTCAAAGCATTCTTAATGCCACTATTCTTCTTGACCCTTCCACAGTTACAACGATTCCTTTTAAAATTTTTAATCAATTTACACAAATCATTTTTTAAGTCTTTAAAACAGTCATCATTAGAATTTTTTCTTGAATTTGACCCCATAATATTCAATCCTAAGTATTATTTATACATTATTATATGAAAAAGCACTTGTTTTCTCCATAAAACAAGTGCTTTTTTTCTTTATTTCAAAACTCTATTCAAAGCTAATATTTATTTTAGTAAACTGCTCAAAAATAATTAATCTCCAACTCCAAAATCAGTATTTTCGAATAATACTTCTATATTATTATTATTTTTCTTTAAGAATGAATACTCATTCTCAAACCATTTTATAAGATCTTCATCTCTTTTAAAATTAGTTGTATTCTCAGTCCATATATTAACTGTTCCATACTCAAAATTATTTAAAAGTATTTCCATATCTCTTTTTATCATTTCTTTGGTTTGTCCTTTTATACCAACCATTAAACATATTGACTTGAAATACTTTTTAACTTCTTCTATATCCTTAAATCTGACATTCTTATTTAAAACACCATTTCTAAATTCATCATCAAAAGTTTCTATTCCAGTTTTAAATATTATAGGAACTTCAAAATATTCTTCTATTTCCTTTAATCTATTTCTGTAACACCAATGTGCTTCAAAGAAAAGCTTTTTAATATTATTTTTAACAATAACCTCTTTTATATCTTCTAATGTTTCCTTTGGAAGTTCAAAAACACTTCCTGAGTTTATAACTTCTAAGACGCCATAAATTCCTTTTACATTGCTAATAACTTCCTTATTTAACTTTATTATTTCTTCAGTGTTATTTGAATTATCTTCTATATAATCGCAAAAGGCACATTTTCCCCATACACAAGGAAAAGATTTTAAAAGAACTATCTCTCTATTGTTTTTATTATCTATAACATTATATCTATCCACATTTTTCATCTCCAATTATTTATTCTGTGCTCTTAATAAAATATTCTTAGGTAATCTTCTTACAACTTGTACCATTATTAAAACAGCTACCAACTTATCACAATAGTCTGTTAAGAATTGAGTTATGAAAGCACTAACTACAGGGTTAACCCCTAAATTATTTAAAATCACTATTATATAACTAGATCCTGAAGAAGTTATTCCTCCAAATATATAGGCTGTTAGAATAGCTCCAGTAAAGCTTACAAATATGGTCATTATAAGCACACTAAAAAATATCTTTTTCCCCTTCATAAGCCCTTTTTCATAGAAATATCCTGCGAAGAACCCAGTAAATATTTGAACTGGTGCAAAATATAGAGAATATATATCAAAGGTTATTCCACTAACTGCACTTCCTAATACACCTGTAGCAACTCCATAAGCTGGCCCTAGTACAAATCCAACCATTATTGTGCCTAATGAATCTAGATAAATAGGTAACCTTAAATTTAAAGCTATAAAAGCACCTATTATATTTAAAGCTATTCCAATTCCCATTATTGTTAATTTTAAATTTTTTGAACTTCTCATCTTAATATCCCCCTATTTAAATACCATACTTTTCGTTATTGAGTACATTTTTAATATCATCTTTATGATTGGGGAATATTTTACTTAAAAAGCTAAGCATAAATTCTTTGCTATTTACTTTTTCTAGAACAAAAACATTTTTTCTCTTTTTATAAAAATCGGCAACATCTACAAGACTTTGTCCCATAGCTATATCCTCACAAGCTATATCTACATAGGCCTTGAAACCTTCACAAAGCTTTCTATTTATAAAATATTCTACAGCTAATGGATCATTTATAACACAACCAAGAGTTCTCTCTTGATCCCAATGAAAATCAACATAAAATCTAGTAATATCATTTATAAAATCACCAATTTCATCTTTGAATTGATGTATCATTTCTCTTAAATTTGGTGTTAAAACTATCTCCCTTGTAACATCTAAACCAACCATAGTGAACTCGCCATCAAACTGCTTTAAGAATTCCTTCGCTCCATGAGGGTCTACCCAGTAATTAAACTCCGCTACTGGCGAACAATTGCCATGACTTTTATAAGCTCCTCCCATTGAAACAATCTCTTTAACTCTATGAAAAACCTCTGAATTTTTTCTTATAGCCATGCATAGATTTGTTAATGGTCCCAAAGCTATTATGCTAATATCATCTTCATTTTTTAATGTATTTAAAATAAAATCTATGGCTCCTTCTCTAATATAATTTTCAGAAACCTCCGGAATGAAAGTTTCGCCTAAGCCATCTTCTCCGTGAGTATCTTGAGCTGTTACAAGTTCTCTTTTGATTGGAGTACTCTCCCCTAAATAAACAGGTATATCTAGTCTATTTAAAAGCTTAAGTATCTTTAAGGCATTCTTAGCTCCCTGTAGACTTTCAACATTACCCGATACCGTTGTTATACCAACAACCTCAATCTCTTCTGATTTTAATGCAAGAATAATGGCTAAAGCATCATCTATTCCTGGATCACAATCAATAATAACCTTTCTCTTATACATTTTAAATTCCTCCCTTTGATTTAAGTTAACCAAAAGGCACTGTTATTACTCTCAAAAGCACTCCTTATCCCTTGTGAAATCCTTCTGAAAATAATAAAAAACTATATTACAGGCATACTAAAGAGTATAACTATCCTATAATACAGTTACAGTCCTTAGTTTTTTATAGAGGGATGGTTACGAACCTCTACCAAGTGAACTTGGATTTTTTATAAAATTTTAGGTATGATACAAACATGCACCATACCTATTATATATCAAAATTATATAAATTCAAATGGATCTTTTGATTCTTTTGAAATAACAAATTCTACATCTGAATCTAACTTTTCTTTTACCTTTTCACTAACATTTATTAAAACAGGCCACTCTGAATTAAAATGTCCTATATCTAGTATATTAAGTCCCATTTCCTTATAGTCTGAGACAAAATGATATGTTGTATCTCCAGTTATTATTAAGTCTGCACCAAGTTTTTTTGCATCTCCAAAGAAATCTTGACCACTCCCATTTACAATGGCAACCTTCCTAACAGCTTCATTTAAATCTCCTGAATATCTTAAATTTTTAACACCTAGAGAATTTTTAATATTATTTACTATTTCAAGAACAGTCATTTCTTTGTTTAATTCAACAACTCTTCCTATACCAGCATTATTATCAAATTGATTTTTCTCCATTATAATACCTTTTTCAAAACCTAACATTTTTACTAAGGTATCATTTAATCCATCTTTAACAGAATCCCAATTTGTATGAGCTGAATAAAGATTTATATCATTTCTTATTAATTCTATGATTTTTCTTCCTAATAAAGTATCTGTTGTTATTGATTGAGGTTTTCTGAATAAAAGTGGATGGTGAGTTAAAATAAGCTCTGCTCCAATTTCCTTAGCCTCTCTAATAACTTCTTCAGTACAATCTAAAGCTAATAAAACCTTAGTTATATTTTTCTCTCTATCCCCAACCATAAGACCTACATTATCAAAGCCTTCTTTTAAATTAACTGGGGCTATATCTTCTATTATTTTTATAATGTCATTTAATTTCATTATATCATCCCCTTGAGTTTATTTATCTTTTCTTCTAGATCAGCTTTTCTCTTCCTTGCGGCTTCTGTATCATCTTTAATAAAGTTTAATATAGTTTCACACTTATTTATCTTTTCTTCAATAAATTCTTTAAATAATGGATGTTCTTTTTTTCTTAAAAGAGGACTAATTTCATAATCTAATTCATCCTCAAAAATTAATTTTTCTGAAGTCTCATCATATTTAACTTTAAATAACTCATAAAATCTTCCTTCATCCTTAATTAAATCCTCATCTAATATTTTATAGTTATTTTTATATAAGAACTCTCTTAAAACTTCTGGATTTTGAGCTGGTTGTAATACTAGAAAATCATATTTCTTTACCTTTGGCATATCAGCTAATAATATATCTCTAGTTAAGTTTCCACCCATACCAGCTAATATGACACCATTTACTTCTCCAACCTTTAAAGGATTAAGGCCTGGTCCTAAAAGACATTTAACCTTATCCGAAACTCCTTCAAAAGTAACATTCACCTTTGCCTTTTCTATAGGTCCCTTATTTATATCTGAAGCTATTGCTTTTTCACATATTCCTTCTTTAACTAAATATATAGGTATATATCCATGATCTGTACCTATATCGGCTACACTTTCACATTTATCAACATGTTCTGCTATTCTTTTTAATCTTTTACTTAATTCCATCTTATCCCACTTTCTACAAATAATTTAATAGTGTTTGTATTTGAGAAATTAAAAACACCAATGATATTATTAAAGGCACATAAATATATCTTTGAGCTAATTTTTTATCATATTTAGCACAAAAATGACTTGCATAATAAATACATACTAACAGAATCATATTCATTATGCCATATATAATCTGCCTTCCAGCAAAATCCTTTGCACTTCCAAAAGTACAAGGAATAAAATGTGCATTAAAGTCAATTGGCATTTTATCCGGCATGCTCCCAGATAAATATAATATAGAAGGTATCAAAATAATTGCTAATACTATTAATGATGTTATTATAAATGGTATATAAAATCCCCTATCCTTTATTATTTCTCTTACATTATTAATCTTTACTTTAAAACTTTCCTCTTTTATGCCTTTTGATATTATTAACTCTTTAAACTTTTCAAATTCATCTGGAGATAATCCATAACTTATATCCTCAGTGTGTATGTATATAACCTTTTTCCCGGAGGTCACAAACATACGCGCAAGCCCTACATTATGAACAACACATCTACCAAAACAATATTTATGCTTTCCAAAACCTGATAACTTAAATCCATTTATAAAATTATCTTGTTCTAAAAAACCATTTATATCTTTAAAATTTATCCTAAGCTTTTTTAATCCTTTAAAACAGTTTATTTCAATATAATCGTCATTAACCTCATAAGCTAAAGATAAATCCAGTAGAATATAATAAATGCATATAGTACTATAAACAAAGCTCGCTACTATTACTAAGTTTCTTTCTAAATAACCATTCATTATGTCATTTAGTATTGCTAATAGTGCATTCCCTAATAAGAAATATGCCAAGACTTCTAATACACCTTGACCTCTTCTAGCCTTAAATTTTGCCATTTACTACTTCACCTCAGGATAATTATATCATAAAATAAGAGCTAATTCAGTTTACCCCTTACTGCTAATTAATATTATATATATCATTCATTTATTCCATAAAAAAAGATTAGTACCATAAAGGTACTAATCTAAATAATCTTTTAATTTTTTACTTCTACTTGGATGTCTTAACTTTCTTAAAGCTTTTGCTTCAATCTGTCTAATTCTCTCTCTAGTTACGTTAAATTCTTTACCAACTTCTTCTAGAGTTCTAGCTCTTCCATCATCTAATCCGAATCTTAATCTTAATACTTTTTCTTCTCTAGGAGTTAAAGTATCTAAAACATTTATTAACTGCTCTTTTAACATTGTAAATGCAGCTGCTTCTGCTGGTGCTGGAGCATCATCATCTGGTATAAAGTCACCTAAATGAGAATCTTCCTCTTCACCTATTGGAGTTTCTAATGAAACTGGTTCTTGAGCTATTTTTAAGATTTCTCTTACCTTATCAACAGGCATATCCATTTGTTTAGATAATTCTTCTGGTAATGGATCTCTTCCTAACTCTTGAACTAATTGTCTTTGAATTCTTATAAGTTTGTTTATAGTTTCTACCATATGAACTGGTATTCTTATAGTTCTTGCTTGGTCAGCAATAGCTCTTGTTATTGCCTGTCTTATCCACCATGTAGCATATGTTGAGAACTTATATCCTTTTCTGTAGTCAAACTTTTCAACAGCCTTTATAAGACCTAAGTTACCTTCTTGTATAAGATCTAGGAATAACATTCCTCTACCAACATATCTTTTAGCTATACTTACAACAAGTCTTAAGTTAGCCTCTGCTAATTTCTTCTTAGCATAATTACTTCCTTCTTCTATTTTCTTAGCAAGCTCTATTTCATCCTCTGATGATAATAGTGGTACTTTACCTATTTCTTTTAAGTACATTCTTACAGGGTCATCTATAGCAATTCCCTCTGGGACAGAAAGATCTAACTCCTCTTCCTCTTCATCCTCTTGCTCTATTTCACTTATTACCTCTATACCCATTGATTCTAAAACTTCATAGATTTTTTCTATTTGTTCTGGGTTTAATTCTATTTCATCAAGTTCATCCATTATCTCCTTGTAAGTCAATGAACCGCTTTTTTTTCCTTTATCTATAAGCCTTTTTACTAAGACCATTTTGTCAACTTTTTCTTTTACTTCTTTACCTTCACCTTTTTTTGCTTTTGTTGTTTTAGCTTTCATTTTATTACCTCCTTCCGCCATTAAAACTACTTACTCCTTTCTAGTTCTTTTAGTTTATCACTTATTTCTTTAGCTCTTTTAACTAAATCAAGTGATTCCTTAAACATATTGTTTTGTTCACATCTTTTTAGTTCTTTAAGTACAGTAGTCTGTTCTTGCTCCAACTTATATTTTTTAATAAGGTTAACATAGTCCTTAACAAGAACTTCTATATTAGAAGAATGATCTAGAATAAGTAAGTCTTTTACTTCTAACCATTCCTTTAAAACTTTTGGATCTTCACACTTAGCTTCTACATGCTTTTCTAAATCACCAAATCCCACTTCATTTATGGAATTATTGATTATCTTTTCTAATGATTTAATATTAGGAGATATTAAATCATCCTCTTCTAAGTATTTTTTTACTAATGAATGATTTTCCTCCATACAAAGAAGTTTTAAAACACTTCTTTCACATTTAACATAAGGAGGCTCTACATATAATTTTGTTCCATATTCTTCCTTATTATTCACATTTTCATGGTTTTTATTGCTATTTGTCAAATTTTTATTCAATAAATCATAAAATGCTTGTTCTTTTATGGATGTTTCTTCTGAAATTCTTTTTATGTATACATCTTTTTCTATTGGATTTAAATCTGATAATACATTCACAACTCTTTCAGCATACTTTATTAATCCATTATTATCTGAAAAATCTATACCGATTCTAGCCCTATCAAGCTTGTAATCTATAAGTTTTTTTGCAGATTGAATTAATTTTATAAAAGCTTCTTTACCATTAGCTCTTATAAATTCATCTGGATCCTTACCTTTTGGTACTGTTAGTACTCTAACATCTAATCCAGCATTTTGCAATATCTCAAGTCCTCGTATAGTAGCCATTTGTCCAGCAATATCTGCATCATATGAGATTATTACTATATCTACATATCTTTTTAATAACCTAGCTTGATTATCCGTTAATGCAGTTCCTAAAGAAGCAACTACATTAGTTATTCCGTATTGGTGAAGTGATATACAATCCATATATCCTTCAACTATTATTAATGTTCTTTCTTTTAATCCATGCTTTATAGCAAAATTTAAGGCATATAGGTTAGTTCCTTTGTGAAAAACTAATGTTTCTGGAGAGTTTAAATATTTTGGTTTTGAGTCATCTAAAACTCTACCCCCAAAACCTATTACACTTCCTTTATAATCAAATACAGGGAAAATAACCCTATTTCTGAACCTATCATAAAAAGTTCCCTTTTCACTCTTAATTCCTAATCCAGCAGCCTCAATAGCTTCATTATTAAAGCCTTGTTTTCTAAGATAGTTTATGGTATTTTGCCATCCTTCCTTAGCGTATCCAAGTCCAAAGCTTTTTAATATATTTTCTTTTATTCCTCTTCTAAAAAAATATTCCTTAGCTTCCTTATTGTTCTGGAGATTAGAAAAGTAATATCTAGCAGCCTGCTTATTTATGTTATATAAAACTTGTTTTTTCCTTTGCGCTTCACTTTGTTTTCCATCTTCTATAGGAATTATTATATTAGCTCTATCTGCTAACTCTTTAACAGCATCTACAAAGTTCAAATTTTTAGTTTTCATAACAAAACTTATTACATTTCCAGCTTCTCCACATCCAAAGCACTTAAATATTTGTTTATCAGGAGAAACACTAAAAGATGGACTCTTTTCATGATGAAATGGACATAAACCAGAAAAATTCCTTCCTGCTCTTTTTAGTCTTACAACATCAGAAACAACATCAACAATATCGTTCTGCTCTTTAACTTTTTCTATAATTTCTTCTGAAATTCGCAAGAAATCTACTCACCTTCTTAATATTTTTTGACAATTAATTATTATTCGACATCAATTGATAAATTCCTTCTCAAATTTTAAATATAACTTTTTTTTTATTATTTTTCAAGTCTAAATCTACAACAATTATATTTTGGCAATATTTAGCTTTAATTATTCCAAAAATATTTAATAAATCACAAACTTTGGAACATATATCTTATTGAACTCATTTGTACAGTAATCATCAGTCATTCCAGCCACGTAATCCGCTACCCCTCTATATATTCCTTCTGTTTCACATATATCTTTATATAATTTAGGCATTTCATTCCAATTCTTATAATAGTGTTCTATAACCTTACTCAATACAAACTCAGCTTTTTGCCTCTCATCTTCTAAATATTTTCCTAAATATATATTATCGAACAAAAATTTTCTAAGTTGAATAAAGGCATATCCTATTTCTTCGCTTAAAGATACTTTAAGTTCTCCTTGTTTCATATTATTAATTGTGTTAAAAACACAATCTTTAACCAAAGTCTCTATTCTTTTACTACCACTATTACCTAATTTATCAATTATCTCCTTAGGCAAATCTTCTTCTTTTAAAATTCCCGCTCTAATTGAATCGTCTATATCATGATTTACATAGGCTATTTTATCTGCAAACCTAACAACTTGTCCTTCAAATGTTCCTGCAACTTTGCTAATATTTGAAAATCCACTATGATTTAATATTCCATCTAAAACTTCTTTTGTTAGGTTAAGTCCTAAACCTTCCTTTTCTATCTTTTTAACAACTCTAACACTTTGCTCATTATGCTTAAAACCACCCGGCAGAAAATCATTTAAAACATCTTCCCCAATATGAGCGAAAGCTGCATGACCTAAATCATGTCCTAAAGCAATAGCCTCTATTAAATATTCGTTTAATGAAAGAGCTACCCCTATGGTTCTTGCCACTTGAGAGACCTCTAAAGTATGCACAAGTCTAGTTCTATAATGATCACCATAAGTCCTTATGAAAACTTGAGTTTTTCTCTTTAATCTTCTAAATGATTTACTATGGATTATTCTATCTCTATCAACCATGAAGCAAGTTCTTATATCATCTTTCTCTTCAAATCGTTCTCTTCCTATTGATTCTTCTGAAAGCTTTGCGACCTTATTTAACCTTATTCTTTCGAAACCTTCAATATTCTCTCTTATTTTCATAGCATCACCTATTATATATATTCTATTCCCCTATTTAAAATCCTTTTATTTATATAAATTTTATGTAATAGCCATTAATTCTATAAACTATATTTTAAAATTTAAAATATTATTCTTTTTAACTATTTAATATATTAGCCCAGCTCTTATTTTATTTAAAAAACCAAACTATTTCACATTTTAAAGTATAATCTAAACTTAATAATAATATGCTTATATTAAGGAATTTTTATTAGGAGGTCAATCATGGGAAAGCATTCTAACCGTTTTAATGAAGCCGATGAAGTTTTAAGTGCTGTAAAAACCATAGTTTTACCTATGTATAACTTAGAAAATTATTCAATAGAAAATATAAAATTTAAAAATACAGATAAAAATAGAGCTGTTTATAAGCTCATTGATAATATTTATAATCCTACTAACATTTTCTGTTTAAAGAAAGTTTATTATGATGAAGGTACTCTATTATTCATATATTCAGTTATGGAATGGTTTGCTAGAAACCAAATTAAACTGCCCAAAATACTTCCTTCAAAAGTTAATGGTAGATTTGTTAAAGCAGATAACATGCTTTTTATGCTTTCTCCATGGGTTGAAGGTGAAAAATGTGATTTCGATAATTTAGAACATATACTACTCTCCATAGAAAATCTGGCTAAAATGCATAATTGTTCAAGAAACTTTAAACCAATTAAAGGTAGTTTACTTAAAACTGGATTCGATAGTATCTACATATCTACCTTAAAACATTTTAATAAGATTCTTTCATCCTATAATATAGCTGCAAAAATCAAAAATAAGGATAAATTTTCATCAATATTCTTAGATAGCTTTGATGATAACCTTTATTTAGCCAAAGAAGCACTATTGGTTTCTAGCTCTATTGATGATAAGAAATTAAGCAGATCACTTTGCCATGGTGATTACGTAAATAAAAACTTAATAATTGATAATTCTGATGTTTGGGTAATAGACTTTGATAAATCTTCTATTAATTATTCAATGTATGATTTATGTTACTTTATGAGACGTTTATTAAAAAGAAGTAGCACTAATTGGGATATAGAACTTACAAAAAAAATACTTAAAACATACAATTCAATTGCTCCACTTACCGAGGACGATCTTAAATATATCTTCTCATATCTATCATTTCCTCAAAAATATTGGCGTTTATCAAAAGATTATTATAACAATATGAAAAAATGTAGTAAATCAATATTTATAGAATCAATTAGAGAAGTTGCTAATAATACATCCGCTCAAGTTAGATTTGTTGAAGAATTAAAAATATTATTTTTCACTGAATTTAAAGTCAAAATATAGATAAAGGAGTATTCATAATGAATACTCCTTTTATATTATATTATCTTATTTATTATCTTTTATTTTTAACTTGTGCTTGTGCAGCTGCAAGTCTTGCTAATGGAACTCTGTATGGTGAACAACTTACATAATTTAATCCTAAGTTGTGGCAGAATTCAACAGATGAAGGATCTCCACCATGTTCTCCACATATACCTAATTTAATATCAGGTCTTGTTGTTTTACCTTTTTCACAAGCAATTCTCATAAGCTCTCCCACACCTGTTTGGTCTAGTTTAGCAAATGGATCTTGCTCATATATTCCTTTTTCATAGTAATCTTTTAAGAACTTAGCAGCATCATCTCTTGAGAATCCAAATGTCATCTGAGTTAAGTCATTTGTACCAAATGAGAAGAACTCAGCTTCCTCTGCTACCTTATCAGCAGTTAAAGCAGCTCTTGGAATCTCAATCATTGTTCCAACCTTATAATCTAATTGAACACCTTTTTCCTCCATAACTGTCTTAGCAGTTTCGACAACTACATTCTTAACATATTTTAATTCTTTTATATCACCTATTAGAGGAATCATTATTTCAGGAACTATATTATATCCCTTATTCTTTTTAACCTCTATTGCAGCTTCTATAACAGCTCTTGTTTGCATCTCAGCTATCTCTGGGTAAGATACTGCTAAACGACATCCTCTATGTCCCATCATTGGGTTAAATTCATGTAATTCAGCAACAACAGCCTTTATCTCTTCTGGGCTAACGCCAATTTCCTTAGATAATGCATTTATATCAGCTTCCTCAGTTGGTAGGAACTCATGTAGAGGTGGATCTAAGAATCTGATTGTAGCTGGTCTTTCTTCTAATGCCTCATACATTCCTATGAAATCTTCTCTTTGCATTGGTAGAAGTTTTTCTAATGCAACTCTTCTACTATCTTCATTCTTAGCTAAAATCATTTCTCTAACAGCTAGGATTCTATCTTCTGCAAAGAACATGTGCTCTGTTCTACATAATCCTATACCTTCTGCACCAAACTCAACAGCTTGCTTAGTATCTCTTGGTGTATCTGCATTAGTTCTAACCTTTAATTTTCTTATTTCATCAGCCCATCCCATGAATGTAGCAAAATGACCAGTAATCTCAGGAGAAACTGTCTTAACTTGCTCTGCATAGATGTTTCCTGTTGAACCATCGATTGAGATGTAATCTTCAGAAGTTAATACTTTACCATCAACTTCTAAAGTTCTAGCCTCTTCATTAACTTTTAATTGTCCACATCCAGCTACACAGCAAGTACCCATTCCTCTTGCTACAACGGCTGCGTGAGAAGTCATTCCTCCTCTAACAGTTAATATACCTTCAGCAGCTATCATACCTTCTATATCTTCTGGTGAAGTTTCTAATCTTACTAATACTACTTTCTCACCATTTGCTTTTCTCTCCTTAGCTTCTTCAGCCGTGAAAGCTATTTTACCACATGCAGCTCCTGGTGATGCTGGTAATCCTTTTGCAACCACTGTAGCCTCTTTTAAACCATCAGTAGCAAATGCAGGGTGAAGTAATGTATCTAATTGTTTAGGCTCAACTTTTAATATAGCCTCCTCCTTAGTTAACATTCCTTCCTCAACTAAATCAACAGCTATTTTTAAAGCTGATTGAGCTGTTCTCTTACCATTTCTAGTTTGAAGGAAATATAATTTTCCATCTTCTATTGTAAATTCCATGTCTTGCATATCTCTATAATGATTTTCTAATGTATTAACTATATCTGTAAATTGCTTATATATTTCAGGGTTTTGTTTTTCTAAATGACTTATTGGCTCTGGTGTTCTTATACCTGCAACAACGTCCTCACCTTGAGCATTCATTAAATACTCACCATATAATTCATTATCCCCATTAGCTGGGTTTCTTGAGAATGCAACTCCAGTTCCTGAAGTTTCTCCCTTATTACCAAATACCATCTCTTGAACGTTAACTGCTGTACCCCACTCCCCTGGAATATCGTTTAATCTTCTATAAACGATAGCTCTTGGGTTATTCCATGATCTAAATACAGCTGTAACAGCTTCTATAAGTTGTTCTCTTGGCTCACTTGGGAAATCTTCTCCTTTTTCCTTCTTATAAAGCACCTTAAATTTTGTTACTAATTCTTTTAAATCTTCCGCTGTTAAGTCAGTGTCAACCTTGTAACCTTTTTCTTCCTTAACTTCATCTAATAAGTCTTCAAAAAGTCTCTTTTCAACACCCATTACAACGTCAGCAAACATTTGAATAAATCTTCTATATGAGTCATAAGCAAATCTTGGATTGTTTGTTAAGTTTGCCATAGCTTCTACTGACTCATCATTTAAGCCAAGGTTTAGAATTGTATCCATCATACCTGGCATTGAAACTCTTGCACCTGATCTAACTGATACTAATAAAGGTTTTTCAAGGGAACCAAATTTTTTACCAGTTATCTCTTCTAACTGTGACATTTTATTTTCAATTTCCTCAATAATATCTTGAGATATTTTTTTACCATCTTCATAATACTTATTACATGCTTCAGTTGTTACTGTGAATCCTTGTGGAACTGGTATTCCTAAAATAGTCATCTCAGATAAGTTAGCACCTTTTCCACCTAATAAATTTTTCATACTTGCGTTACCTTCATTAAAAAGATAAACATACTGCTTTTTCTCCATCTCAATACTCCTCCGTTCAATACTATAATTGAATTTTTTATATCCTAACAGAGAATTCTCTCTGGTAGTTACCCATTTGATTTTTCTTTTTTAACCATATTTTTAATTTTCTCCAAGCTTAACAAATAACTTAGTTATGTTAGTCTTAGACACTTTTCCTATGATCTCTAATCTCTCTTTTCCCTGATTTTCTTCAATTCTCTTTACAACTGGTACGGAGTCTATCTCATGTTCTATTATTTTTTTTGCTACATCAAAAGCACAGTCTTCTTCTACAGCACATACTATATTAGGCATTCTTGTCATGATAACACCAACAGGAACTTTATATATATCTGTTCCCCCTATAGCAACTTTTAAAAAGTCTTTTCTGGAAACAGCTCCTGTTAGAACGCCTCCATTTTCTACAAACATAGTTCCTACATCATTCAAAAATAGATGTACTATAGCATCATGAAGCATAGTTTCTTCACACACTGTAATCGGTTTAGACATAATGTCTTTAACCTTTATATTTTTTATCTTTTCATAGATGAAACTGTTTGAGGGTTTGTCTGAATATATATATCCAACCTTTGGTCTCGCATCTAATACGCCAATCATTGTAAGTATTGCAAGATCTGGTCTTAAGGCTGCTCTTGTAACCCCTAACTTTCCTGCTAAAGCTTCTGAAGTTATGGGTTGACCCTCTTTTACAAGTCTAACTATTTCTTCCTGCCTTGGTGTTAATTTCAATTTGAATGCTCCTTCCTTTAAATAAACTAGGAACAAAAAGGATTTTATTAAAGTGATTTTTTATATATTAATTGTAACACAACATAAATCTTTTTAGTATAGCAAATTTTCTGAAAAATCATTCAAATCTGATAATTATCACTTAAAATTATATGTTTTTTTCCTTTTTATTCCATTTTCCTTTAATTTACATTTATTTGCTAGTCAACATCATCAAATTTTACTGTATATGTAAAATTTGTTTCATTTTCTAGCTTATTATGCTTATGAAATTTGTTTATTTTATTCTCATTTGTTTTTCCATTTTCTCTTTTTTCTTTCATATCATTTGCTACACTAAAAGCCTTGTCCTTTAGTTCAAATGCTTTTCCCTTAATATCATTAGCAGCATTTTTAACTATTTTATTCACAACTTCAACACTACCATCAGCCTTAGTTATTTCTATAGTTATTTTTGTAGCTATAGCTGCCACAACACTTACAGCTAATATACTTGGAAATATTACGGCAATAGCTCCTGCAGCTATTCCTGCATTAACTGGCATATCAGTTAATACCTTATCATCCTTAAGAATTCTTACTCTTGATACATTTCCCTTATCAATTAAATCTTTTAAGAATTTCTTTATGTCTTCAAAACTCTCAGCTTTTTCTTCCATTATCTCTTCTTGTACTTTGCTCTCTTCTTCTCTTTTTTTCTCAATATATATTAAAGCATTTACCACATCACCATCACAAGCCTCTAACGCTTCTTTAGCTTCTGCATAAGTAGCATATGTTCTTTCTATTACTTGGTCTACTTTTTCTAATGTTATTTGACTCATCTAAATCACTCCTTTATAAACTTTAACATTTCTAAACTCTTAGGTTTTCTTGAATAAACAGAAGATATTATGAAACTAGTCACTTTGAAAAGCTCATCTTTTACCTCTTCTGTTAATGTTAATCTATACACCTTATCCAAAGAAGTATTATTTAAGAATCTAAGAGCATTATATGTAGCTTTATTTATATAAAGTCCATGTTCCTTTGGACATTTATCACATACTCCTCCAAAGTATCTTAAACTAATGTAGTTTGAAACATTTAATTTACTTTTACAAAATACACAGTTATCAAATCTTAATCCATACCCTGTATATTTTAATAATTTAAGTTCAAAAGCCCTTATTAAAAGTTCATAACTTATTGCCTCTGTATTTAATAAATAAAGACATGTTATGAACTCCTTATATAAGTTAAAATTTTCTTCTTCATCCTGTAGTGATATATCAATAAGCTCACATAAGTAAGATGCGTAAGTAAGCTTTTCTAGGTCAGTTAAAGATGTCTGAAAGGAAGTTCTTATTTTCCCTTCAGACAATCTGTATAAACCTTTTCCCTTGAATAATAAATAATCGCCATAGCATAAAGGGTGCGTTAATGAAAAAAGTCTACTTTTACTCTTTTTTGCACCCTTAGCTATAGCTGTTACCTTACCCATTTTCTCGGTAAAAATCCAAAGCAATTTATCGTTCTCTTTATAATCTTGAGCCTTAATGATAACTCCACCACTCTCTATAAGTGCCAGAAGCTATCCCTCCTATTTAAGTTTTTTATAACCTAATTCCTTTAGTAGTGAAGTATTATCTCTCCACTCTTTTCTAACTTTTACCCATATTTTTATATTTACTTTTGCTCTTAAGAATCTTTCTAATTCAAATCTAGCTGTTGAACCAATCTTCTTAAGTGTTTGACCATTTTTTCCAATTATAATCCCTTTATGAGATGCTTTTTCACATATTAAATCTACTTCTATGTTATACTTCCCACTATCATCTTGTTTCATTTGTATAACATCTACAGCAATACCATGTGGAACCTCTTGGCTTAAGTTTTTAAGAGCCTTTTCTCTAACTATCTCTGCTACAACAAATCTTTCTTGAACGTCTGTTATCATATCATCTGGATAGTATTTAGGACCTTCTGGTAAATACTTAATCATAAGCTCTAAAAGCTTATCTGTATTTTTACCTTTCATAGCTGATATAGGAATCATCTCTGCAAAGTCATATTCTTTTGAGAATAACTCTAAAGTTTTAGCAACCTTTTCTGGTGAGCTTTCATCAACTTTATTTAATACAAATATAACAGGAGCCTTTTGATTTTTAAGTTGCTCTATTATAAACTTATCTCCTCTACCAACCTCGTCACATGGATTACTTAAGAATAATACTAAATCTACATCCTTTATAGAATCTGTAGCACTATTTACCATATACTCACCTAATTTATGTTTAGGCTTATGTATCCCTGGAGTATCAACGAAAATCATTTGATAGTCATCTCCAGTTAGTATTGTTTGAATATTATTTCTTGTTGTTTGTGGTTTATTGGAAACAATTGATAATTTTTCTCCCATTAATAAGTTTGTTAATGTTGACTTACCTACATTTGGTCTACCAACAATTGTTATAAATCCTGATTTAAACATACTTCCTCCTATTTTTCTAGATCTTTTTTTGTGAAAGATCCAGGTAAAATTTCATCTAATGTTGTCTCTATATAATCATCTTCATTTTTAATTATGAATATCTTTATATCTTTATCCTCTGCAAACTCTACTATTACCTGTCTACATATACCGCATGGATATGTATATGAATTTAAATCTCCAACTACAGCAACAGCTTTTACAACCTTTGCCCCCTCAGAAACTCCTTTAAATATTGCAGTCCTCTCAGCACAGTTTGTTGCTCCAAATGATGCATTTTCAATATTACATCCTGTATATATCTTACCATTTTCAAATAAAACAGCAGCACCTACCTTGAAATTTGAATATGGGCAATATGCTTGTTCTCTTGCCTCTAAAGCTTTTTTTATAAGTTCATTTTTCATATAATTCATCCTCCATTCTAAATTTAGACACTAAATTTATCAACTGAATATTTTAAATATTAAAATTGTTATAAGAGTTCCTAATAAGGCTCCTGCAATAACTTCCCATACACTGTGAACCTCTGAATCGACTCTACTCTGGCCTGTTATTAGAGCCATTAAATAACTAAGTATTATTATAATGTGAGAATTACTTATGAGTGATATAGCCGTAGCTATGGCAAAGGCTATTGCACTATGTCCTGATGGCATACCACCTTTTAAAGGTGTTCCTTCTCCAAAATAAGCTTTTGCAGCAACCGTAACTATACATACTATTGTTAAGACTATGAATATGATATATGGCTCTGTTGCCTTGACTCTATCCATAATTCTAAAAGTTATATTGCTAAGCTCATCCCAAAATATAATATATCCTACTAAGACAGCATTTATAGCAGTTATAAGTACCGCACCAGCTGCTGTATTCTTAGCTATTTTAGCTAAAGGATGATAATAGTTTGTGCTTAAATCTATAGCACTTTCTATAGCAGTATTAATAAGCTCTGCCATTATTACCATGGTTATTGTTATAGCTAGTATTATAAACTCTATTTTACTTATATCATAAACAAAACAAGCTGATAATATAATTAAAGCAACTATAAAATGTATTCTCATGTTTCTTTGAGTTCTTAAAGCATATATTATTCCATCTATTGCATAATTAAAGCTATCAATAAGTTTTCTTACCTTCATAATATTCTCCTAACCAATCTCATACCTTAGCTTTCTCTTGTTATATTTAACTTACCAAGTAACTCCTCTTCTCTTCCTCTCATTCTAGCCTTTTCTTCTTCCTCCATATGGTCATAACCTAGAAGATGTAAAACTGAATGTGTTACTAAGTAGCAAGCCTCTCTTTCAAATGAGTGATTAAACTCAATACTCTGTTCCTTAGTTCTCTCTAGAGATAAAACTATATCACCTAATATAAGCTCATCTCCGTCAAAATAACATTTATCAAACTCATGTTCTAAATAAACATCCTTATAAACCTTATCCTCTGGATAATCAATCATTGGAAATGATAGAACATCTGTGGCTCTATCTATTCCTCTTGTTTCATTGTTTATTCCTCTTATTTCATCATTGTCTACAAAAACTAAAGAAACTTCACAATCTTCTTTGACTTTTTCTTCTTTTAATACAAATGATATAACCTCTTCTAGTTTTTTAGTTAACTCTTCGGTAACTTCAAATTTATTCTGTCTATCATCTATGAATATCATAATTATTTATTCTCCTTTTTATTGTTATCATCTGGATACTCTATTCTCTCGTGATGTATTCCATTTAAGGCCTTTAAGAAACATTTTTTTATTTTGCTTATGTCTCTAAGAGTAAGATCACAATTATCTAATTGTCCAGTTGATAACTTATCATCAATAATATTATTGATCATTTTTTCTATTTTCTCTTCAGTTGGTTCATTAATCGATCTAACAGCTGCCTCTGTTGAATCTGCTAACATAACAATTCCTTGTTCTTTACTCATAGGCTTTGGTCCTGGATACTTAAAATCCTCTTCCTTAACTTCATCTGGATTTTCAGAATTGTTTTTCACTGTTAAATAAAAATATTTAACTAAAGTTTCTCCATGATGAGTAACTATAAAATCATGTATAGTTTTAGGTAAATTATATTCCTTTGCTAAATCTGAACCATCCTTAACATGAGATAATATTATTTTGCTACTTACCTCTGGTTTTATCCTATCATGAGGATTTTTCTTTCCTATTTGATTTTCTCTAAAGAAATAAGGTCTCTTCGTTTTGCCAATATCATGATAATAAGAACCAATTCTTGCCAACAAAGGATTTCCACCTACCTGCTCTGCCGCTAATTCTGATAAATTAGCAACTAAAATACTATGATGATATGTTCCTGGTGCCTCCATAAGCAATTTTTTAAGTAATGGATTATTAGGATTAGATAATTCTAATAATTTAGCATTAGTCACTATATCGAAAGTTGATTCAAAAAATGGTAATACACCTATTGTAAGTATTCCAGAAAGTACAGCGCCAGCTGCTGCAAATGTACTATCTGCAAGGATTTCCATAAAGTTATTTGTTGTTAAAGCTCCAACACTAAAAGTTAAAATTGAACTTAGTACAGCAACAGTTATTGAAGAATATAGGATATCATTTCTCTGTTGCATTTTTCTTAATAGTGTTCCTCCTAAAACAACATTTAAAACAGCAAGGACTATTATGTTCGGATTAAACCCTACCGCTCCACCTATTAGAATCACATTTAGCATACTAAATACCAGTGATATTTTGTAATTTAATAGAAGTGTTATTAACATAGGCATACATGCTAATGGTATTATATAATTTGACATCATACCAAATAATCTAGCCAATATAACTGGAAATACATTTAATATGCTTATCATAACTATTTTAGAAAAATCTTTATCGATATCAGGATAGTATTTATTTATATATCCATATTGAAGATACATAACTATAGCTACTAAAACTCCTAAAGCTATATAAATATATAAGCTTGAACCTGAATCATTTAGCAATCCTAATGTACCTAAAAGCTCTAATTGATGTGCTGTAACAGGCTCTCCTTCATTAACCACTATTTGATTTTTCTTTATCATAACTGGTGGAACTTGTTTTAAAGTTTCTTTTATAAGATCATCAGTTTTTTCTTTGTCATAAAAAAAGTTTGGTTCTATTACACTAATAAAGTTTAAAGCAATCCCTTTCTCCGAATCACTTAGATCACTTGAAGATATATAATCTGTATATACCTTTTTAGCATCACTTAAATCCTGTGCATTTCCATCTTCAATAGGAGTTTCATATGCTTTATTTAACCCTTCTACACATGTACTTTCTAACTTCTTAACTTCTTGTTCATTCATAGACGCAAGTATATTGGTCTCTGCATCTGTTATTTTAAAAGGTACTCTTGGTATAAGTTTAGCCTTTTCTTCTTCTGTTTTATCTTGAATTACTATTTTATCAACAGTAGCAAAAAATCCTTTTATTTTCTCTTCACTTTGTTTTTGAACATCTGTCCTTAAAGAATATTGTTTATCAACCTTTTCTTCTGCCTCTTTTTTTCTTGCTTCAGTAGCTGATTCATCAATTATTTCCCTATGGGCTTTTATATCTGCTTTTGGTATGTCTCCAACTTTCAAGTCATATTTTCTAGTTACTATACCAGTCATTAAAGTACAGTATAAAACTATAAAAGTTATGATATATAGAACTATCTTTTTATAATCCTTAAATATATCAATTATCTTTTTTTTAAATTTCCCCATAACTACTCATCTTCTCCTCATTAGGTCATAACTTTTATCTAATAATTTAAAGCTATATTTTGTTCTACTACAAAAAGAACCTTTAACTTAATCTTACCTTCATCCAAATCCTCAGTTGTAATTATCTTATCAACTATTTTAGCCTGCTTACTTATTTCTTTATTTATAGAGTTACTCATTAACTCAACAGCATTATTTATTATGGTTTCCTTCTCTTCAGCGATATCATTATCAACCTTTTCATAGTATACGTTTCTATTTACAAACTTTCCTTTACTTTCTATTTTATCATACTTAGTAAACTCTTTAGTAGGCTTTTTTAGATAAATTTTCTTGCCCATTATTTCCAAGTAAATATCACTATCTTTCTCTCCTGTACGCTCTTCTTTTTTACCAGCAACTTGTAACTCTATAGACTTTTCATAGAAGGTATTTGCTGTAACTTCTCCCTTAGCATCAACCTCATATTCACCACCTTCTATTCCTTGCTGTGGAATTATAAGAACATCTCCTTTTTTTACTACATCTCCCTCTTTAACGACTGCTGTTCCTGAAGTTGTATATATCTTTTTAATCTCTCCATCCATAGAAGCCACAATATTTTTGAGTTCTTTATTTTCATTTTCTTCTTTTATTTTAGGACTAACCTTCTCTTCAACTTTTATTTTCAAGGTTCCACCTTCTATACGGGCATTTACCCACATTATGTCTCCATGTCCATTTTCTAATTTTTTCTCTAACCCATATACATTAATACTACTTTTCTTAACCCCAGGCTTAACATTAAGCTCATTAAGCATGGTTCTAATTTCAAATGGAGCTATATTCTTCTTAGTTTCTATGTCTACTCTCCATATAAATCCTGAATAAATATATAATCCAATTAAAAATATTAAAGCTCCAACAAACACACTTACATATTTTTTAGCCCTAGCTAAGAAGAATATCGTTCCCTTAGCTGAAATTATTTTAACTTTTCCACCTAACCTTTTAACATAACCTTTTAACTTTCCATAATCAGAATAATCAACATTTAAAGTTACGGTTACTACATCTATTTTTCTTACATTTTCAACATTTATACCATTTTTCCATAAAACATTTAAAAGTTTATTTATATCAAAGGTCTTAATTTCAACTTTTATTTGTCCTTTTTTCAAAAAATCTAATCTCATCTTAAGCCTCCTCAAAACTTAAATTCTTAAGTTTTCCCGTTAAGGCAATAGTTCCAGCCCCTATAAACCTTATTTCCATATTTACTCCTTCAATTTTGATAAGACCTAAAGTGCTATTTACTTTAATTTCGTCCTCTTTAAAAACCTCTATTCCCTTATGATTTTCTATAACAATTTCACTTTTTCCATGCACAACTATTTTAGGCTCACCATTTATTATCTCTTTAGGCAAATCTAATTCTTCAGCAATTTTATTAGTTACTTGTCTTAATTTATCTCCCACATTCAGACCTCCCACAAAATATTTTCATACTAATCTATGAAAATTTATATTTTTTTATTCTTAGATAAAAATAGTTAAAACAAATAAAAATGCATATAAATAGCCATTTAAGCCATTCATATGCATTTTAAATAATAAAATAGATTTTCCGAAACTTTACTTCTTTATCAAAAATAAAAGAGAGTTCTAATGAACTCTCTTACTTATTTAAATATTCTTTTACTAATTGACTTACAAGTTTACCATCAGCTCTACCAACTGTTTGCGGTCTAACCTTTGACATAACTTTTCCCATGTCTTTCATGCTATTTGCGCCCACTTCTTCAGCTGCTTGCTTTATGATATCTTTTATTTCTTCTTCACTTAACTGCTGAGGAAGGTAATCTAACAAGATTGCAATCTCACTATTGTTTTGATCAACTAAATCCTGTCTATTTCCCTTTTCGAATTCAAGCGCAGCTTCTCTTCTTTGCTTGATTTCTCTTGCTAATATTTCTATAACCTGTTCATCCTCAAGCTTAACACCGTCAGTCTTTTCGACTAAAAGTATTGCTGACTTAGCAGTACTTAGAACTCCAGCTTTGAACTTATCCTTAGCCTTTAAAGCCTGCTTCCAGTCTTCTTGAAGTCTTTCTTTAATAGTTGGCATTTGTATACCTTCTTTCAAAAGAAATTATTCTATAAATTTAAACCAAAAACTATTTGAATTTTCTCTTTCTTGCAGCTTCTGATTTTTTCTTTCTCTTAACGCTTGGCTTTTCGTAGTGTTCTCTTTTTCTTACTTCTGAAAGAACTCCAGCTCTAGCGCATTGTCTCTTAAATCTTCTTAATGCTTGCTCTAATGATTCGTTTTCTTTTACTCTGATTTCTGACATTCTTTATCCCTCCCTCCGCTAGCGTAAATTATTAATGTAATTCACAGCCATGGGCTAAATAACACACGCTATATTATACAACATAGTTTTCTTTAATGTCAAGAAGTTAAATCTAATTTTTAGCCCGGTGGCCATTTTAAATTTCTTCCTCCAAGAACATGGAAATGAATATGACCTACTGTTTGACCTCCTTGCTCTCCGCAATTAGTAACAACTCTATAGCCATCCTCTGCTATACCTTGTTCCCTTACTAGTTTATTAATAGTTTTGAATATGTGTGCAAATATATCTGCATTTTCTTCATTTACTTCATTTAAACTAGCTATATGCTTCTTTGGAATAACTAAAAAATGTACTGGCGCCTCTGGACTTATATCATGAAAAGCTAAAACTTTATCATCTTCATAAATCTTTTTGCTTGGAATTTCTCCAGCTACTATTTTACAAAAAATACAATCTGACAACACTCTCACCTCCCCAAAGTATGAATCTATTCTTATATATTATACCTCATTTTGAATGTAAAATTATGTTTTTATAATATTATTTCTCCATGAGCTACTTCATCCTTAAATGAGTCTATTTTTACGTTTAATATTTTACCTGAAACATTACAGTCAGCCTTAGCATTTACTTTTATATAGTTTCTTGTATATCCAGTATAAACATCGCTTCCTAATTCAACTTCCTCTTCAAATAAAACATCAATAATTTCACCTATATATTTTTCAGCAAAGGCTTTTTCATTGATTTTATTTAATTCAATAAGCTTTTTACTTCTCTCATCTTTTTTATTTCCATCAACTTGGTTCCCCATATTTTCTGCTCTAGTACCTTTTCTAGGACTATATTTAAATATGTGAGTTTTTGAAAGAGCTATTCTCTTTAAGAATTCATAAGTTTCTTCAAACTCTTCATCAGTTTCTCCAGGGAATCCAACGATTACGTCTGTTGTTATAGAAACATCTTCTATTTTATCTCTTAAAAGATTTACTATATCTTCATACTCTTTAGCAGTGTATCTTCTATTCATTCTTTTTAAAGTAGCATCACATCCACTTTGAAGTGATAAGTGGAAATGAGGACATAGTTTCTTAAGAGCTAAGATTCTTCTTACAACATCCTCTGTAAAGAATGTAGGATCTATTGAACCTATTCTAACCCTTTCTATTCCATCAATTTTTTCTATCTCTTCTAGTAAATCAACTAATGTTACTTTTTCATCTAAATCAACACCATAAGATGCTGTATGAATTCCTGATAGTATTATTTCCTTGAATCCATGATCAGCTAAGCTTCTAATTTCATCTAGGACTTTCTTAGGGTCTTTTGAACAAACAGAACCTCTAGTATATGGAATTAAGCAATAAGCACAGAATCTATTACATCCATCTTGAATTTTTAAGAATGCTCTAGTTTTATTGTTATACTCTTCAATCTTTAAATCTTCAAAAACTTTATTCTTTAAAACAGCACCAACTTTAACTTGTTGCTTACCTTCATCTCTAGCTTTATTTACATAATAAACTATTTCACCTTTATTTCTTGAACCTAAAACTACATCAACGCCTTCGATTCCTGAAACCTCTGTAGGTGCTATTTGAGCATAACATCCAACAACTGCTATAATAGCCTCTGGATTTTGTCTTCTTGCTCTTCCTATTATTTGTCTAGACTTTTTATCTCCCATGTTAGTTACACTACAAGTATTAACTACGTATACGTCTGACACTTCATTGAAATCTACAACTTCGTAGCCTTCTCTAACAAATTTTTCAGTCATTGCTTCTGATTCATATGTATTAACTCTACAACCTAATGTAGCAAATGCAACTTTCATTAAATATTTCCTCCTAAATCACCAAGCTCATACTGTAGAAGTGAAACACAGGTAAATCCTGCTGTTTCTGTTCTTAAAATTCTTGGTCCTAATGTTACAATATGAGCTCCTTTTTCTTTTAGGGCTTCTATTTCACTTTCTTCAAATCCGCCTTCTGGCCCAACCATTATTCCAACATTCTTTATACTATCTTTATCTTCTATAGAGTTAACCATAGCTCTTATTCCGTATCCTGTAGCATTTTCATAAGGAATAACCATAAGGTCTAGCTCATCTATTTTATTTAAAACCTCTTGAAAGCTCATTGGCTCAGATACTGTTGGTATAACAGTTCTCTTACTTTGCTTACAAGCTTCTAAAGCTATCTTGTTTAATCTATCTAATTTCTTAAACTCACCCTTTAACTTAACATCTACTCTGTCAGTTATAGTTGGAATTATATCTGAAACACCAAGTTCTACACACTTTTGAACTATTAAATCCATTTTTGCAGCCTTTGGCATTCCTTGAAACAAAGTAATATGTAGATTACTTTCGTTGTTCACATCAAGCTTCTCTAAGATTTTGATAGAAACCTCTTGTTTATTAACCTCTTCTACCTCACCTAAAAACTCTTCACTTTCAAGGTTATTTACAACAACCTTCTCACCTGGTTTTACCCTTAAAACCTTATAAATATGTTTAACATCCTCTCCTGTTATTGTGGCATGAGTATCTGAAAACATATGAGCTGGTGTAAAAAACTTATGCATAATTTCATACTCCCTTACTAAATTATTTTAACTTAGCAACAATACAGTTCCATTCTCCATCTTTGTTAACTTCCATAACTTCGAAACCTTCTTGTTCTAATTTATCTATAACCATTTGTCTTCTTTCATGGATTATACCTGAAGTTATGAAAACACCATCTTTATTTAATGCTTTTTTAACATCATCTACTAATATGCAGATTATTTCAGCTATTATATTAGCAACAACTATATCAGCTTTTCCATCTACAACATCTAAAAGATTTCCGTATAATACTTCTATATTATCAACATTGTTGAATGATATATTTTCCTTAGCTGAATCTACAGCAACTGGATCTAAATCAACTCCTACAACATGTTTTGCACCAAGCTTAGAAGCAACTAAAGCAAGTATTCCTGAACCTGTTCCAATATCAAATACAGTTGTATCAGCCTTAACATATTTATCTAAAGCCTGAACACACATTCTTGTAGTTTCATGGTCACCAGTACCGAAAGCCATACCTGGGTCTAATTCTACTACCATCTCATCCCCAGTAACTTCATACTCTTCCCATATTGGTTTTATAACTATCTTCTCTCCAATTTTTATTGGCTTATAGTATTTCTTCCAGTTATTAGCCCAATCTTCTTCAAACATTTTCTCAGCTTCAACTGTTCCTTCACCAACATCTAATCCTGACTCTTTTAACTCTTCTACTCTTTCCTTAACATAAGCTATTACGTCATCTATGTTATCTTCCTCTGAGAAATATCCTTTAACAACAGCAACCTTCCCCTTATGCTCTAATATGTTTATATCTGCAAAATCCCAAGTTAAAGGTCCTTGTTCTCTTCCTAATATATCATTTGGATCCTCTATAGCAACACCCTTACAGTCTAATCCGTAAAATATTCCTGATATAGGTTCTAATGCCTCACTTTTAGTTATTACTCTAACTTCAATCCAAGTTCCTTCCATTTATGTATCAATCCTTTCTTATGCTACTTTGACTAATAATTTATTTTACACTTTAGTCTAGTATCTGTCTAGCTTATAAGCACTATTATGTTTCATATACATTGTTAAAATTTATAAGATAATAATACTTGATTATTAATTTATAAATTTCAATTTACTATTACATAATAATTCTAAAAATCTTATTTTTCTAAAAGCCACTCTTATTCATTATCACATATAAAAAAATTAAAGGCTATAGTCTATTATTGACATAACCTTTAAACTTAATTTCATTTAACTTTAAATTCCAAATATAATTTTAATCAAAAAATTTTCAATAAAAGGTGCTATAAAGAAATCTAAAGCTAAAATTAAAATAATAATTAATTCACCATTATATTTAATCCAAAATTTATTGGAAATGTTATTTAATTTAATCCTAAAACTTAACTTCTTAAATAATAATAAATAGATCAAATACCCTATAGTTGCTCCTAAGGTATTCATTATTAAATCATCTATATCAGTTGCTCTTACATTTAATAATTGAAGCAATTCTATTATTAAGCTAAAAGAAAATCCTATTAATATTGTATTAAAAAATTTCTCAAACTTACTCCAAAGGCTAGGCAAAAATACCCCTAAAGGAATAAATAAAATAACATTTGTAATTTGGCTAAATAAATTCTCACTATGAAATTTAAATGGAACCAAACTTATTATTCTTTCTCTTTCGATTCCTATATCTAATATATGTCCTGGTCCTGTAATACTAAGAACAATTGCTATATAAAAAGCAAAAATACATAATCCAACTATAAATATCTTTGAAAAATTAATCTCTTCCTTTTTTAAATATCGTACTAAAAAAATACAGTATATCAAAACTCCAACAAATGCAGAAACTAATAACCCCATATTGTGCCGCCCCCCTTAAACTTAAATAAAAATCCCAAATTTAATTTAATATCTTTAAACTTATGCAATCCTAATTACTTATTAAAATGAATATTGAAATTACATCTAAAAATAAACATAAATTTAGAATATCGTCTAAACACTAAATTTCTAATTATATTTTTATACAAAATTAGTTATAGACAAACAGCATTATTAAAAGAAAAGCAACAGGTATCATAACCAAAGTACTACAAATAGACACAAAACTTTTAATCCTACCTTCTTCTTTTAAAACACTTTTTATCATCCAATATATTCCTATACCGATAATTCCTCCAATCGTATTGGTTATTATATCAGTTATATCGCTTGCACCTATAGCAAATATATATTGACTAACTTCAAAAGCCAAAGATATTAATACTATTACTCCTATATTCTTATATACCTTAGAATTATTTAAAAACATACTTATATAAATTCCCAAAGGTATAAATAAAATAATATTTCCTACAATATCTAACTGATTATAATATCCGTTTATAATATCGTTAAAAGGAATTAAGTTTATACTTCTATGAAATTCTCTCTGACTACTAAATAACTCACTAGGAGAAACATATTTAAAAAGAATATTCCATAATAAAAATATAATATAGAATATAAAACTCATTATAAATAAAAAGTTAATTACCCTCTTTTTCACTTGAACTCACCCACTTACCAATAATTTAAAAACTTTCTTAAATCGATATTTATAAATCTTTTTATAAATTAATTAAAGTTAATAAAACAAACTATAAATAGGAGAAGAAAACACACAAAATTTCAAAACCTATTTATAGTTTTTTTACTTTAATTTTTAATATCTCTCTTTAATAATCTCTAAAACTTCTTCTTTAGTTAATTTTATTGCCTTCATACTTTCTATAAATCCATCTAAGGCATCTTCTACAAGTTCTTTTCTTATGTTCTTTAAAATTTCTTCATTCTCTGTTATAGTACTCGGTTTATTTCTCACAGTCTCTATAAGCCCCATAGTTTCCATATCTCTATACGCCCTTTGAACTGTATTTGGATTTACTTTTAGCATCTCTGCAAGCTCCCTTCTTGATGGTATATGCTCCCCTGGTTTTAAATTCCCTATAACTAAAGATTGTTTTATATGTCTTATTATTTGGAGATAAATCGCTTCTTTATCGTTCACCTCAAAAAACATATTTACTTACCTCCCGTCACCTTAATTTGACTTAAATATCCGCTTCCTAGTTCACCTACGTAAACTGGATTCTTACTAGGTATATCTATAACAGCTACATAATTTTTATTATAAAATCTACCATGCTCATAATCAATTAAATTAGCTATTACCTTATCTCCAACAATCATAAAATTTCCTAAATCATTAACATTAATACCATATCTCTCTAACCTTTTGCTTTCAATAAGATCCTTATAGAAAGTGAATTTCTTTAACTCCATATTAAAGGTTAATACTGAAGTTACCCCTTCTGATTCCTCTATAATGTATATATCACCATTAGCTTCAAACATGGTTCCACTTTTGCCATCAATTTCAAAGCTATTATTTTTTAATTCTTCTCTTATATTTTCATCTAGACTATATCTAGTTATTTTTTTATTATCTATATCAACTTCAACAATGCTATCTTCAGTATAAGTTCCTCTTTCATCTTTATTATTTATTTCAGTTAATTTATAATATACTTTCCCATTACAATTACTTGATGCACTTCCCCATCTTTGCATTATTTCATTTATGTGAGAATATTCTTTATTTAAATCTAACTCTTTATCAACATTTATAGTTTCAAGTAATTCAAACTTTTTATTTTTTATATCTATTTCTCCAAATAACAAATTATTTTCACCATTATTACAAAAGAATAAAATATCTATCTTTCCATCCTTATATGAAACTCCATTTATTCTGCTGGAATTATGAATATACTCTGGAATCTCAACTTTGAACTCTTCATAAGAGTTAGTTTTTTTATCCTTTAATCTAACTCCAAGCTTTGGAATTCCCTTATTATATAAATTAGTTACATCAACCATAACACTCTCATCTTCATAAAAAGTTTCCGCCGTTGGATAGATGCCCCTAAAAAACTTCTTATCCTTCAGCACATTGATTTCTCCTGTTTTTTGTTCAGTTATAACATATTTTTTATTGATTGATGAAACTCCAACAGTAAGCTCTTCTGTAAAAAGTCCTTTATCTTTAGCAATTACTAACTCATTATCTCCAAGTTCACTTCTACTTCCGTATATATCTTTAAACTTAATTGAAGAACTATTTATATAGATAAATATTCCTGAAAAAATAACAATTACACATAGGAATATTATTGTTAATATTAAAGGCATTCTCTTCTTCATAGTAATCACTCCTCCTTATACATGAATTTTCTTTTCTAATAGGTATTTTGAAAAAAACCAGCCTATTAAAATGTACAAAATTGATATTAAAATAAACCAAATAATTTTTTCAAATACATAAAACTCCATTATTCCTGGAAACATTAAAATCATGAATATAAAAGAGCATCCTATTAAGAACCCTAAAATTCCTCCCTTTATTCCAAAACTTCTTTCCAATATAGCAAATAAAAAAGCTATTAATATTAATCCCACAAAAAATAAACTATGTGTTACCAAATTAACTAAATCAGTTGGAACTAAACAATAAAGTTCGCTAATAGAATTGATTATTACTGATAAGAAACTTTCTTTTACTATGCTATCAACTGGAACCATAACATTAAAAATAAAGTAATTTAAAAACATTGCCATAATCTGAAAAAACACTAAAGATAAGTAGAAGAAACATGCTGATAAAAATTTATATATAATTATAAATTTCTTAGGAATAGGTAAAGTTAAAAGTGTATATGAACTTTTATTTTCTCCTTTAAATTCTCCAAGCCATAAATACCAACAATATAAGCAAAAACATCCTACTATTAAAATCACTAACATCCTTGAAGCTATTCCGGTAGAATAAAAACTACTAAATGAATTAAACTTATCAAACATCTGAACTGCGGGTATATTATTTGTTTTTTCTATATAAAATTCTAAGTCATCACTTAATCTATAAACAAAATAAACTACATTTAAAAGCATAATTCCAATAGCAGTGCTTAATGTTATTTTTAGATCTCTTGATATTTGCAAATTTAAAAGATACCTAGTCTTTTTAAAATTTCCCTTATTCACCTTCATGTACCTCCCTTATCTTCTCAACCATAGATAATCCTTCATTTTCTCTTACGTCTTCAACATAGAACTCACTTTTAACAACTCCATCACTAAGAAATACTACTTTATCAACTATATTTTCAACTTCTCTTATTTCATGAGTAGTTAATATAATCCCAATATCATCATCCATGTACCCAATAAGTGATTCTATAAATTTTTCTCTTGTGAAAATATCTATTCCTGAAAAAGGCTCATCTAAAAGTAAATATTCTGGATTTCTAGCAAAACCTAGTATAAGTTTTACTCTTGCTATATTTCCTTTTGAAAGTTTATTTATTTTTAAGTTATCAGTTAGCTTAAAATTTTTAAGCATCTTATAAGCTTTGTCCATATCCCACTTTTTATAAAGTACACTCATGTATTCAAAAGCATCCTTTATTGTCATTCCACTATAAGTATTTAAAACATCTGGAACAAAGGCAATCTTTTCGTAGGTTTTACACGCTAGCTTTTCTCCATCAAAAAGCACTTCCCCACTATCCTGTTTAACAAGCCCCATTATTATTTTTAAAAGAGTAGATTTTCCCACTCCATTTAATCCTAAAAGAGCGGTTATCTCTCCCTTCTCTGCTTGAAATGAAACATCATTCAAGACTTTGTTTCTTCTAAATTTCTTTTTAATTTCCTTGACCTCAATCATATATTTCACCATCTCTTATTAAAATTTATAATTAAATTTAATCCTCTTCTCTTAAATTTGAATCTAATTAATATTTTAATATCTACATTTCTTTATTAATTGTTCCATCAAAATTTAATAATACCCATCATTATTAACTAAATAAAACTTAGAGTCTAAAACTTTTTTACTCAAAATCACATTTTACTTAGAATCCTTTGAAAAAACAGCTAATTCAGCCTCTTCATCTGTTATATTAATTGGATAATTTTTGCCATAGAGAGAAAAAGTTATAACTCCTATTCCTGCCAAAATCATAGTTCCTAAACTTCTTCTTAAATAAATATCCTCTTTAGAAAAAGTAAAAAACTTAAACTTATCCATCTAATTATTATCAGGTTGAAAATTCTTAAATTCAGCTCCAATAACCTTTCCTAAATATATCAACTTACCATCATTTAAATTTAGGCATCCTACATAGAAGCTATTTTCTATAAAGTTATTACCAGCAACAAAATAAAGTTTATCTTCATACAATTTGGGATCATACACCCCCCAAATAGAAAGCCCATACTTACTTAATTCCTCTTCTGTTAATATACTTTTATACTCAATAATTTTTCCTGATTCTAAATCAAGACCTAGAAAAGAAATTCCTTCCTTTTCCCCATTTAATCCTGTTTTAATAAAATCACTATAGAATATTCCATTAGATACTTTAGCTAAACTATAATAATCTCCATTTATATCTAAATTGTTTCCTTTGAAAAATTTATCAAGATCGTATGTTTTCATAGTATCTTCTTTTATGTTAACTTCAAATAAAGTAACATTGCTTACGCTTATAGTTGCTTCCTCTTCATTAACACTTGGAATTTCGTGAGATAAAATATATACTTTTTCTCCTTCTCTTCCAATAATGTTGCTTGAATTTACGTCATTTAATTTATAAATATCTCCATGAGTATTAATAACTTCAAATTTATCATTATTAAAATCATATTCTATTATTTCTATACCGTTATCAGTATCTATTAAAATTCTTACTTTATTGTCATCATAATAAACTCCCATTGTATAAAAAATACTATTCTTAGCATTTAAATCTCTATTATTTAGTTCTTTACTTTTTACTTCTCCACTTTTTATATCCTTAACTCTAATCTCCATGTTGTAACCCTTATTAGTTACAAAAACAATATTTTCTTTATCTCTATATACATTTTCATCACTTGCCCATCTATATTTAAAAATATCTGCATTTTGGTAAATATTCAATCCATTATGATCATCTACCTCTAAAGTCATTTTTGATTTTACGTTTTTATTTCCTATTGAATATCTTTTTTCACAAAATACACCTATATTCCTTTCAGCTAAAATTTTCATATTGCCTAATTCTTCTCTATTTCCAACTAAGTCTTCAATCTTTACTCCCTTTAAGGTATCAATTAAATTAATTCCTATAAATACTATTAATATTGCTATTGTAGCTATTAAACTTATATGCAAAAATCTCTTTTTCATCATTATCCCTCCTTTAAACACTAACTTTTTTCTTTAACAAATAATTATTTAAAGCAAAGGAAATGATTATAAAGCTTATTCCTAGTGTAACTTCAAACAAAATAAGATGTTTTCTTAATAAATTAATCTTTACTATAGGTATAAAAAATCCTAATAAAAACCAACCGATAACTAATGTAATCCAAATAACAATTCCTTTTATGCCATAACTTTTTTTAATTGTGACATATAAAGCTCCCATTAAACCAATTACCAAAATAAATAAACATAAAACTCCAAATGTTAAAATATCTCTTGGCAAAAAAAATTGCCCTTCTTTATTTAATAAAACAGATTTTAAAAGTTCTAAAGAAATAGGAATTCTATTGATAAGAACGACCTCCAATATAATCCATTCTAGTACTATAGCCAAAACTTGACCTGCTAAATAAAACCCAAAAAATACTTCAACAACTAAACACTTTCCTAAAAGTATTTTCCATTTATTTATTGGTAAACTTAATGTTCTGTAAATTGTTTTATTTTCAAAATCAAATTCTTTTTTCCATATAAAAATAGAGAATATTGCAATCAAAATCATCTCGACTAAAAATATAAGTGAACTTGTATTACCATCTTGAAGAGATAAATAAAATACTCCTTCATTAACTATTCCATCTCCCCAATATCTTGAAATTGCAATAAAAAATAAAACCATGGAAGCAATCATTCCTAAGGCTGTATTAACTAAAATCAAATTAAAATTTCCTAAGAGTTCATATTCAATTAAAGAAATAAACTTGCTTTTCTTATTCATCTCCAAAAATCTCCCTCATTTTATCTATTAATGAAATACCTTCCTTGCATCTCATATCTTCCATATAAAAATCTTCTTTTATAATTCCATCCTTAATCATTAGAACCCTATCTGCAATATTTTCTATATCCTTTATTTCATGAGTAGTGATAATTATTGCAACATCTTCACTAGTATAATTTATAAGAGATTTTAGAAACATATCTCTTGTAAAAATATCAATTCCTGAGAAAGGTTCATCCATAATGATATAATCTGCATTCTGAGCAAAACCTAATATTATTTTTAATTTTTCTAAATTTCCCTTTGAAAGTTTATCTATCTTCTCATCATCTTTTAATTCAAACTCAGCAAGCATTTTATAGGCTTTTTTATAATCCCATCTATCATAAAAGCATTCCATATATTCAAAGCTTTCTTTTATATTCATTCCATTATAAATATTTTTCACATCTGGAACAAAAGCTAATTTATCTGAGTTTTTTATATTAAGAGCTTCTCCATCAATAAGAACTTCACCTGAATCTTTCTTAACTAAATCCATAATTATTTTCAATATTGTGGATTTACCTACCCCATTCATACCTAACAAAGCAGTGATTTCTCCTTTTTTTATATTAAAAGAAATGCTCTTTAAAACTTCTTTTCTTCCGAATTTCTTTTTAACTTGAATTACTTCAATCATTCACTCACCCCTAATACTTATTTTTATCGCTTAAATTCAATTTGTACCTATGTATTAATTCATTAATACATAGCTCCCAACTGTATTATAGCATTAGTACACTTACTTGTAAATATTTCGATTTACTTTTTTTGTATTTTTTGCTCAAATGTAACTTTTAAAGTTATTGATTTATAGATATATGTGAAAGATTATTTTTATGGGCAGTATATTTTCATTTTTTATTTAAATATAAGCTTTTTCTATTAGAATCGTATAATATTTAACAGAATTAGCTATTATTTTAGAATAGGCAATAAAACTTTTTGCGAAATTAAGTTTAGTCTTAAAATATAATTAAAACTTAGCCTTAAAAAGCATAAAAAAACACCCTAGCTAAGCTAGAGTGTTTAAAAACTACCTATTTTTTCTTTTTAAATTTTGAGAAGAATCCATCCTCTTTATCTTCAGTTCCCTCAACTGACTCTCCTGAAGCTCTCATGAACTCTTTTAAAGCTTCCTCTTGTTCTTTATTTAAGTGTTTTGGAACCTCTACTACCATATGAACGTATTGATTTCCTCTTCCACCGCCATTAACATGAGGAACACCTTTTCCTTTTAATCTAAACTTAGTTCCAGGTTGAGTACCTGCTGGAACTTTATATTTAACATTTCCATCTACAGTTGGGACAGTTATTTCTGCTCCTAACGCAGCCTTAGCCATGCTTATTTTGTAATCATAGTAAATATCAGAACCTTCTCTTCTAAATATCTTAGAAGGAGAAACATTTACTCTTATATATAAATCTCCTGAAGGTCCATTATTAGCTCCTTGTTCTCCTTGTCCTCTTAAAGGTATTATGTTTCCAGTATCTACTCCTGCTGGTATCTTAACTGTTATCTTTCTATTTTTTCTAACAGTTCCTTTTCCCTTACAATCTGGACATGGATCTTCAATTATTTTACCTGTTCCACCACATTGGTCACAAGTTGCTGTAGAAACAAAGCTTCCTAATGGAGTTTGTCTTTGAACCCTTATTTGTCCAGAACCACTACATTTCGAACAAGTCTTAGGAGATGTTCCTGGTTTAGCCCCTGTACCATGGCAAGTTTCACAGTTTTCAGTTCTAGTTATTGATATTTCTTTTTCGCATCCAAATACAGCTTCTTCAAAAGTTATATTTAATCTATATTCTAAATCAGCACCTCTTTGTGGAGCATTTCTTCTCCTAGCTGATCCGCCACCACCGAATCCGCCACCAAAGAATGATTCAAATATATCTCCAAAGCCACCCATTTCTGAGAAGTCGAATCCGCCAGCATCAAATCCGCCGCCACCGAATCCAGCGCTTCCGTCAACACCTGCATGACCAAATTGATCATATCTAGCTTTTTTATCAGGGTCTTTTAATACATCGTAAGCTTCATTTACTTCTTTAAAATTTTCTTCTGCTTCCTTATCTCCAGGATTTCTATCCGGGTGATATTTCATAGCCATTTTTCTAAAAGCTCTCTTTATTTCATCATCTGAAGCACCTTTTTGAAGACCAAGCACTTCATAATAATCTCTTTTAGCCACAGTTATTCACCACCTATAAATTTACTTATAAAAAGGGAAGACTATTGAGCCTTCCCTCTATTAATTCTTTTTATATTATATCAAAGCTTTAAGTCTTATGATAGTTTTAATTCTTATTTATCATCTTGAACTTCGAAGTCAGCATCTACAACATTGTCATCGTTGTTTGTAGCACCTGTTCCAGCATTAGCTCCACCCATGTTGTTTGGATCAAATCCTTGACCTTGTGCTCCACCATTTTGTTGGTATAATTTTTCTGATACTTTGTAGAATGCTTGAGTTAAATCTTCCATAGCTTTTTTGATAGCTTCTATATCGTCACCATCTTTAACTTTTTTAACTTCTTCGATTTTGGCTTCTATTTCTGATTTTTCTTCAGCTGAAACTTTATCACCAAGTTCATTTAAAGTTTTTTCTGTTTGGTAAACAGTTTGCTCAGCAGTATTTTTAACTTCTATAGCTTCTTTTCTTTTCTTATCTTCTTCAGCGAATTGTTCAGCTTCTTTTACAGCCTTATCTATTTCAGCATCGCTTAGGTTAGTTGAAGCTGTGATTGTAATATTAGCTTCTTTTCCAGTAGCTTTATCTGTAGCTGAAACTTTAACTATACCGTTAGCATCTATATCGAAAGCAACTTCTATTTGAGGGATTCCTCTTGGAGCTGGAGCAATTCCTGATAGAGTAAATCTACCTAAAGTTTTGTTATCAGCTGCCATTTGTCTTTCACCTTGTACTACGTGAATTTCAACTGAAGTTTGGTTATCTGCTGCAGTTGAGAATATTTGACTCTTTCTTGCAGGGATAGTTGTATTTCTTTCGATTAATGGAGTTGCAACTCCTCCTAAAGTTTCGATTCCTAATGTTAATGGAGTAACATCTAGTAATAATACATCTTTAACATCACCAGTTAATACACCAGCTTGGATAGCAGCACCCATTGCTACACACTCATCTGGGTTAACTCCTTTTGAAGGTTCTTTTCCAGTGAAGTTTTTAACAGCCTCTTGAACTGCTGGTATTCTTGTTGATCCACCAACTAAGATTACTTTATCTATATCATTTAATGAAACATTACCTGATTTTAAAGCTTCTTTCATTATATTTATTGTTCTTTCAACTAAGTCATGAGTTAATTCATTGAATTTAGCTCTAGTTAATGTCATATCTATATGTTTTGGACCAGTTGCATCAGCAGTGATGAATGGTAAGTTGATTAATGTTTGAGTTGATGATGATAACTCAATTTTAGCTTTTTCAGCTGCTTCTTTTAATCTTTGAAGAGCCATTTTATCTTGTCTTAAATCAATTCCATTTTGAGCTTTAAAGTCTTCAGCGATATAATCTATAATTCTTTGGTCGAAATCATCTCCACCTAATCTAGCATCTCCGTTTGTTGATACAACTTCAAATACTCCATCTCCTAAGTCTAAGATAGATACGTCGAAAGTACCACCACCTAGGTCATATACTAATATTTTGTGAGCACTATCCATTTTATCTAATCCATAAGCTAATGATGCAGCTGTTGGTTCGTTGATTATTCTCTTAACGTCTAAACCAGCTATTCTACCAGCATCTTTAGTTGCTTGTCTTTCAGCATCGTTAAAGTAAGCTGGAACTGTGATAACAGCTTCTGTTACTTTTTCTCCTAAGTAAGCTTCTGCATCTGCTTTTAATTTTTGAAGTATCATTGCTGATATTTCTTGTGGTGTATAATCTTTTCCATCTATATTAACTTTATAGTCAGTTCCCATGTGTCTCTTTATTGACATTATTGTTTTGTCAGGATTTGTTATTGCTTGTCTTTTAGCAACTTGACCTACTAATCTTTCTCCGTTTGCTTGGAATGAAACTACTGATGGAGTTGTTCTAGCACCTTCTGAGTTAGTGATAACTACTGGTTCTCCACCTTCCATAACAGCTACACATGAATTTGTTGTTCCTAAATCTATACCGATTATTTTACTCATTGTTAATTCCTCCTCTAACAATATCTATATTTAAATCTGTTAAATGCTAATTAAATTATTTAGTTACAGTTACCATTGAATGTCTGATAACCTTATCCCCTCTCTTGTATCCTTTTTGGAATACTTGAGCTACTTGATTTGGCTCTGAACCTTCTTGCTCCACAACCATCATTGCTTGATGTAACTCTGGATCAAAAGTTCCCTCTGTAGATATTTCTTCAACTTGAAGTTTTTCTAAAGCATCTTCAAATTGTCTTACTGTCATTTCAACACCCTTTTTAAGATCTTCAACTGAACCATCTACAGCTAATGCTCTTTCTAAATTATCTAATACTGGAAGCATTTTTATTAAAACATCTTCACAAGCATCAGTATATATTCTTTCTTTTTCTTTATCTGTTCTTTTTCTGTAGTTTTCATATTCTGCAGAAATTCTTAATAATCTATCTTTTAAGGCCTCTAATTCATTTTCTAACTTTTTAGTTTTATTCTTAAACATATTATTTTCTTCCTTTAAAGCCTTTAATTCTTCAAACTCAATAACTTTTTCGTCAGCCTTAACGTCTTCTGAAACTTCTTCTACATCTTCATCTACACTAGGATTTTCATCTTTAGTTTCATTATCAAATTCTTTTTGGATATCTTCTTTTAACTTTTCGTCAAATTCCTTATTATCCTCCATAAAGTAGCTACACCTCTTCTCTTTTTTTCTTTACTTGTTCCTTAAAGTTTCATTTAATTCTTTCATAACCTCAGTCATGATTGATAATACTTTAGAATAATTTATTCTTCTAGGACCTATTAAAGCTATAGTACCTAAGGATTTATCTCCTACATGATATCCAGCTGATATTATAGAACATTCTTTTGCTTCTGGTACAAATATTTCATCCCCTATTTTTATAGTCATATCATCACTATCACTTATAAGTTCTGAAACACATTTTTTATCATGTAAAAGCTCTAAAATCTCTTTTGCTTTGTGAATATTATTATATTCAGGATAATTAAATATATTGATTGTTCCCTCTAAGAACACCTCAGATGTTCCATCGTCTTTCAAGCTCTCATAAAGAGCTGGTAGAACTGCATTGACTATATCTTCATATCCTTCTAAAGCTTTATTGAGATTGCTTATAACCTCTAGGTTTATTTGCTCAATAGTAAGGTTTTTAAGCCTTTCAGTTATTATCTTACTAATTTTAATAAGTTCTTCAGATAAAGGAACATTTTTTACTTTTATAACTGTATTTCTTATGACACCATTATCAGTTACTAAAACACATAATATACTTAAATCATCAACTTTTAAAAGTTGAATTGATTTTATAAAGCTCTTATGTACTGATGGTGCCTTAACTATACAAGTCATTTTAGTAAGTTCCGATAGAAGAGCACTAGTTTGTTTGATTATCTTATCAACTTCGTACAAGGTACCATCTATTATTGAATTTCTAATAAGCAATTCCTCTTCAGAAGATAATCTTTCGAATTCAACCATTCTATCAACATATAATCTATATCCTCTGCTTGATGGAATTCTTCCTGCCGAAGTATGAGGCTGTTCTAAAAATCCCATTTCCTCTAAGTCAGCCATCTCATTTCTTATAGTGGCTGAACTTACTCCAAGATTATATTTTTTAGCGATAGTTCTTGAACCAACAGGCTCTCCAGTAGATATATAGTCTTGAATTATAGCCCTTAATATTTGAAGCTTTCTATCATCTATCACTAATCTCACCTCTTTATTAGCACTCACTCTTAACGAGTGCTAACTAGTACACTATTAATATATTACCTACCAAGTTTTTTGTCAATTCCATTTTTTATCATTTCATGTCAAAATTGTTGATTTAATAACAATTATTCTTTATTATCTTTAGTTTTCTTTCATTTTCTTCTCTTTGCTCTATAAACTTCAAAATTATTAAAGCAAGAAGTCAGCCATTATTATATTGGAAAGTTCTATCCCCTTTTCACTAAGATAAATCCTTCCTGAATTCCTTATTAAGAGCTTTTCATCCTCATACTTATTTATTATTTCTCCATAAACATCATTTATATTCCTATTAAATCTCTCTTCAAATTCGCTTTCCCTTATTCCATTAATCTTTCTAAGACCCATAAACATAAATTCTTCCATATCATCATTTTTAGAATTAGTTATTGTTTCTTCTATAGCCTCTCCTTTTTCATTTATTGCTTTTATATATTCTTCCACACTACTTAGATTTTTAACTCTCTTGCCATTAACATAAGAAGCCGCTGCTGATCCTAAACCAATCCAATTATCCATATTCCAATAAGCTAAGTTATGTCTACACTCCATTCCCTTTTTAGCATAATTAGAAATTTCATATTGTTTAAATCCATTTTCCTCTAAAATAGTTTTTGCTAAATGATACATTTTTCTCTCCTCTTCCTCACTTGGAAGCTTTAACTTATCATTTTCATAAAGATTATAAAAAGCAGTTCCTTCTTCTATTATTAAACTATATGCTGATATGTGTGCTGGCTCTAAAGATATTATTTCTCTTAAGGTATCTTCCCATTCATTTACTTTTTGATTTGGTAATCCAAACATTAAATCAACATTTATGTTGTTAAAGCCTACTTTTTTAGCTAAAAGAAAATTTTCTTTAAAGGTTTTATAGTCATGTATCCTTCCTAATCCTTTTAAAAGGTTATCTTGCTTTGCTTGAAGTCCCATACTAATTCTATTAACTCCATATTTTTTCATGACATTTAGTTTTTCTTCTGTTAAATTACCAGGATTACATTCCATAGAAAATTCAATATTATTTGATAAATTAAGTTTTGCTATTTCACTTAATAAAGTTTGTAACTCATTTGCTTCAAGAACACTTGGTGTTCCTCCCCCAATAAATATGGTACTTATCTCTAAATTATTATGTTCTTCTCTAAAATTTATTATTTCCTTGTTTAATGCATCTATATACTCTCTTCTTAAATGATCTTTTCTTGCAAAAGAAGGGAAATCACAATAAAAACATTTTTGTGCACAAAAAGGAATGTGTATATATAAAGACATTTTATCCATGGTTAATTACCTCCATCTTAAAATAATAAAGAAACTTAAGTTAAAATCTCTATTATTATTTTGTTTTCAATTTAATTAATATATAAGTTCTCTAGTCTACTTTCATATTACAACAAAAAAAGTCACGAGTGAATAAACCCATGACTTTTATATGATACTTTCATAATACAAAATTACTTATTTTAAATTTTGTTCATAAGCTTCTTAAAACATCGAAATAAACTCAATTTAATTTTTAATTCAAACTACATTTTAAGCTAAAACCAATATTTGTAAAAAGTCCAAGTCTTAAAATATATTTAAACTTATTTTTATATTTCTCTCAAATTTATGTTTATAGCATTATGAATTAATAAATCTCTTTGGACTTCTATAATAGAAGTTTTTATTATTTCGTTTTCTAAATTTATATCAATATTACTATGGTCTCCATATTTAGCTAAAAACTTATCTAAATCAGAAATTTTAAGGCTTATTGAAACATTTTCTCCATTTTTTCTATTTATAACACCAGTTGCTTCTCCAGCATTTCTAAATTTTCTACACTTAACTCTAACATCTCTTTTATTTGCTTGTAACATAAGAACAACTCCCCTTCTCTACATAAGTTTTATTAATTTACTATAAATATATTGAAGGGATTTCTCTTTAATGACTAAATAAAAAAATATTTATTTTACGAATTTCTTACTAAAACACATCATAAAATTAATGTTACTTATTCTAACTTCTTATAATTATGTGCATAACAAGAATTTTTCTCTAAACATAAAAAAAGGTAATGTAGATACTTAATAGTATCAAACATTACCTTTTGGTAATATTTAAAAGCTAATTAGTCAACTTTTAAAACTGACATAAATGCTTCTTGTGGAACTTCAACTGTTCCTAATTGTCTCATTCTCTTCTTACCTTCTTTTTGTTTTTCAAGAAGTTTTTTCTTTCTTGAAATATCTCCACCATAACACTTAGCTAATACGTCTTTTCTCATAGCTTTAACTGTTTCTCTAGCTATGATTTTTGAACCTACAGCTGCTTGAATTGGAACTTCAAACATGTGTCTTGGGATAATTTCCTTAAGTTTTTCAGCTATAGCTCTACCTCTTTGGTAAGCCTTAACCTCTGGAACTATCATAGATAAAGCATCTACGTTATCTCCATTTAATAATATATCTAACTTAACAAGTTTTGATTGCTCATATCCTTTTAATTCATAATCTAATGAAGCATATCCTCTTGTTTTTGATTTAAGAGTATCGAAGAAATCATATACTATTTCATTTAATGGTATTTCATAATGAATAACAACTCTTGTTTCCTCTAAGTATTGCATATCTATAAATTTACCTCTTCTGTCTTGGCATAATTCCATTACAGCTCCTGTGTAATCAGTTGGAGTAATAATTGAAGCCTTAACAACAGGTTCTTCCATATATGCTATTTCTGTCATTGGAGGAAGGTTTGTTGGGTTTGTTAAATCAAATGACTCTCCATTTGTTTTAGTTACTTTGTATATAACTGATGGTGCAGTTGTGATTATATCTAAGTTAAATTCTCTTTCAACTCTCTCTTGAATTATTTCCATATGCAATAATCCTAAGAATCCACATCTAAAACCAAAACCTAAAGCTACTGAAGTTTCTGGTTCAAATGATAATGCAGCATCATTTATTTGAAGTTTTTCTAAAGCTTCTTTTAATTCTTCGTATTTAGCTCCATCAACTGGATATATACCTGAATAAACCATTGGTATAGCTGGCTTATATCCTGGTAATGCCTCTTCTGTTGGTCTAGCTGCTTCTGTTACAGTATCACCTACTCTGGCATCTCTAACATTCTTGATTGAGGCTGTTATATATCCAACTTCACCTGCACTTAATCCTTCTTTTAAAGGCATTAAAGCTGGTGTAAATACTCCAGTCTCAACTATTTCATAAACCTTACCTGTAGACATTAGTTTAATTTTTGTTCCAGGTTTAACTTTACCATCTTTAACTCTTATATGGCATACAACACCTTTGTAACTATCATAATATGAGTCAAATATTAAAGCTTTAAGAGGCGCATTTTCATCACCTTCTGGTGCTGGAACCTTCTCTACTATCTCTTCTAAAACATCTTCTATATTTAATCCTGTTTTAGCTGATACAAGTGGTGCATCCTCTGCTTCTATTCCGATAACATCTTCTATTTCTTGCTTTATTTCATCTGGTCTAGCACTAGCTAAGTCAACCTTATTTATAACAGGAACTATTTCTAAGTCATTATCTAATGCTAAGTAACAGTTTGCTAAAGTTTGAGCTTGTATTCCTTGAGTTGCGTCTACAACAAGTATTGCACCTTCACAAGCTGCTAAACTTCTTGAAACCTCATATGTAAAGTCTACGTGACCTGGAGTATCTATAAGATTTAATATATATTCTTCTCCGTTTTCTCTCTTATAGATAAGTCTTGCTGCCTGAGACTTTATTGTAATTCCTCTTTCTTTTTCTAGCTCCATAGTATCTAATACTTGCTGTTCCATCTCTCTTTGAGTTAATGTACCAGTTTTCTCTAAAAGTCTATCTGCTAATGTTGATTTACCATGATCTATATGCGCTACGATTGAAAAGTTTCTTATATACTTCTTTTTATCCATATCTAAACCTGCTCTCCAAACTATTTAAAGCTCTTGAACAGTTTTCACCCCCACATTGTAGAATAAGTCAAGTTACATTATATCACAATGTGCCATTAAACTGTCAATATACTTGATTTACATTATTATGTTGTTTTCTATGAATTGATTAATATTATTTATTAAATTATTAATTAAGTTAAAAGTTCCAATTAATATATTACCTACAAACCCTTTATTTAGGTTTAAAGTATGTTCTTTAAAAACTAAATAAACTTCATCTTTATTTTCATATATTTTTATTGGGCTATTATCTTCACTAAATATAGTTAAGTCCATTCCTGTTTCTTCTTTTATTCTTTCATAATCAACCTGTTCATTCAATTCGTAATTTTGATTATTAAAAGCTTCTGTATTTTCTATGTTAACACCAATAACTCCCCAACAAATTATAGAAAAAAATATTATACTAATGGTTCCCATTGTTATAAATCTTTTCAAAATAAAACACCCCCACAGATTACTATCTATAAGGATGTTCAAAAAACTTTATTTTTATTCATCTTTTCCGTTTAATTCTTCTGCTATTAATCTAGCTATATATTTAGCTGTGCCTTGTGCCTCTTCCGCAGTATTAACTTCTGCTCCAACCTCTATTAACATTGAATTTTTATTATATTGTTGGTTAAAAGCATTTTTTCCCCTATTATACTTATAGGTTTCCTGTCTTCTCAAAATATCTGGGAAAAGCTCATTAGCTCTAGTTATAAATCTATTTGCTAGATTTTCTGCATCATTGTAATATTTACTATTCTTAGTTGTAACAAACATTACTTTAGCCACGCTTTCTCCATTTATATTAGCAGTTAAATTCTTTTTATTTTGTTCTCCTACAGAATCTCTGTGTATATCTATTATCATTTTAAACTCATCATATTGATCTACATATTTTTTTACTGTCTCTCCGGATTTATTATAAGATTGCTCATAAGCTGCTGAGTGATTAGTTTTATCATGGATAACTGATATTCCATAATTTTCTTCAAGCTCTTTTGCTACTAAAGATCCTACACCAACAACGTTGTATGCTTCATTATTTGAAGTTCTCTCTTCATTGTATCCCTCTGAGTTATGTGTATGATAAATAAGCACCTCTGGCTTAGATTGATCAAGCTCCTTTTTTAAACTTGCATCATAAACTTCACTATTTTTATTAGCTACTAATTCTTCTCCACTCTTTACTTCTTCCTCCGATACTTCATCTATGCTTTCAGTATTTAAATCGAAAGAAGATACGTCCTCCGCGGAAACATACCCTACTTTATCAATTGAAGCTATTTTATTTGCAGCTCCAAAGTAAGGTATTTCATTCATCACTAACTCAATAGGATCTAAAGGCTTTATATTCAAAGTTTCAAGAGCTAAACTTTTTAACGTAATATTACTTTCTAAGTAAGCATCCTCATCATAATATGTTCCTTTGGCAATAGGCATACCCGCATTCAAAAGTTGTATATATGACAAGTTTTCTCTCATATCTTTACTTGCTGCAATCTTCATAAATCTAAACATAAACACTATTAGTAAGATCAAAAGAACAAGCATTCCTATGGGTATTTCTCTTTTATTAATACCTCTCACATTATCCCCTCCCTCATATTTTCATTTATATGAGATTAGGGTAAATATTATGTTACTCTATAACAGTAAATATTTAATTTATTATTCTTCAAAATCATCCATAATTTCTAACAAAAATCTCCTACTTTTTTAATTAAGGAATTTATTTATATCCTCTAAAACCATATTTGGTTGAAGTGCTATATTTATTCCATTAGATATTATTTTTGAAACTGATTCTATTACATCATCTATTTCTTTTGGAGTAACCATTAAGTCACCAACATAAGGATTTAAAAGACTTTTTATCATAATACCCTTTTCATTTTTATCTATATTATTTAATATATTATAAAATTCTTTTCCCTCCTCTGATTGCTTTATCATTTCATCTAAAACTAAATCCATAGCATCATTAGCAATGGTTGCTGCATCTACCACTGTTGGAACCCCTAATGCAATAACTGGAACTCCTAAACTTTCCTCGTTAATTTGCATTCTATGGTTTCCAACTCCTGCTCCTGGTGATATTCCAGTATTGCTTATTTGTATGGTTCTTGCAACTCTTTCAAGTTTTCTTGAAGCTAAGGCATCAATACACACTACTAAATCTGGCTTTATTTTATCAACTAATGATTTAATGATTTCTCCTGTTTCAATACCTGTAATCCCTAAAACTCCTGGAGCAATGGCACATACAGGTCTTACTGAATCATCTATAACCTCTGGCATTACCTTTTTTAAATGTCTTGTAACCATAAGCTTCCCTACAACCTTAGGTCCTATTGCGTCTGGTGTAACATTCCAGTTTCCAAGACCAACAACTAGTGCTGTTCTATCCTCAGGTAGCTTAATTAACTCTTCTAATGAACTTGCCACTACATGAGATACCTCATCCATTATTCCTCCATCATAATGAGTATATTCAGGAATATCTATGGTAACATATCTTCCAATAGGTTTTCCCATAGCCTCAGCGCCTTCCTTATTTATTATGTCAACATTTGTAACCTTAATATCATCATCTACAGTTTTCTCTTCAAAAATAACTCCATCAATTTCTCTATTGTACCTATGCTTATAAATTTCGCGACTTTCAACAGCTAAATCAGTTCTTACATCATACATTTTTCCACCTCTTTTTAATTTAAATTGATATATTATATATAATTTCCTTAAAAATGATAATTATGTCGATAAACACGAAAAAAGACTTGAACTTATATATTTATGATGTTATAATTACCTTTGTTAAATAACGAACTCGTACGCAGATTCCCCAAAACTGCAGATACGCTATAAAAGTTGAAGGGGGTGAACTAGAATGGCAAATATTAAATCAGCAAAGAAAAGAATAAAAGTTACTGAAAAGAAAACTTTAAGAAATAAGATGATTAAGTCAGCTCTTAAAACTGCTATAAAGAAGTTTGAAGTAGCTGTTGAAGCTAACAACAAAGCAGAAGCTGCAACTTTATACGTTGAGGCTGCTAGAGCTTTAGATATGTCTGCTTCTAAAGGAGTAGTTCATAAGAACATGGCTGCTAGAAAGAAATCAAGATTAGCTGCTAAGTTAAACGCTATGGCTTAATTATATGGGTGTTAGAATTTCTAACACCATTTTCTTTTATTAGAAGTATTTCTTCAAGTAAAAAAACAGATTAGAATTTTCTAATCTGTTTTTTTATATTACAGTACTTACTATCATAAGTTCTAACTCTGTTTTCTTATTTAAATTTGAATTACTTTTAAGTTTCTTCTCTGTATATAAACATAAATTGATACATTTATTAAGTTGTTTAGCAGAAAATTTTTTGCTTTGATTTATAAACTTTTCTATTACAAAGTCTGGTAAATTCATTCTACTTACCTCTAAGAAATCTTTTTTTATCTCATCAATTCTATATTTTTCAGCAAGTCTTATCTTAACCCTATGCAATTTTTGAAATTGCTCTCTTATTTGACTTAGTATAAATATAGGATCTTGCCCTCTACCTATTAATTCATCCATTAAATCTATTGCTTGTTTTGCTCTTTTAACTGAAATAAGTTCAACTAAATCGAATATATCATCTTCATATCTTGGAGGAAGTAATAAATCTATGTCTTTTCTAGTTATTTCTCTGTCACCTACATAGTTTACTATTTTATCAACTTCTCTTTCTATAACATCAAAGTTATTTTCTACTGAGTCACAAAAATATTTTAATTCTATTTTACCTATATTTTTATTATATCTTTGAAAAATTTTCCCTACTTTTTGTTGTAATTTTGCTCCTTTTAACTTTTCAACAGAAACTATACAACTACTCTTCTCAAGTTTTTTTAGTTTGCTTAATCTATTAACTCTATCCCTTTTATCTTTTAAAGTTGTATATGCTATTAAAACACAATGTTCTGGTGTATTTTGAAAATACTCTACACATTGCTTATATAATTTTTCAGTTTCTTTATCTTGTTTATCCCTAAATATATTAGTTCTATTTAAAACTACCACTTTTCTATCACTCATAAAAGGCAATGTTTCACAAGCATTCATGAAGTCATCAAAATTAAGGTTATTACCATCTAATCTAATTAAGTTTAAATCCTTAAATCCTTCATCTAATACATTATCAATGATATTTTCTATACCCTCTTTAATTAAAAGTTCATCTAAACCTACTAATATATAGTTTTTCTCTATTTTTCCTTTTTTCAAATTATCATATAAACCATCTAAATCTATCATTAAAATATCAACCTTTCAAATCCCAGCTACTTATTTACATAAGTTAAAGTATATACGCACTTTTCTTTTGAATCAAATCAATTATATCATAATCACTTTTCTCTGGCATTAAAGTTATACTATTAAAATTATCTTCTATTAAAATAGAATACTTTTTTGAAATCTCAAAATGGACCTCATCCTTTAAGTGAATAACCTCATTTACATATTCTTTTTTCATGATTGACTTTTTAAAATAATCACTATCATTATTTACTAAAGCAATTTTACTAAATCCAGACTCTATAATTACGGCCTTATTCCATTTATCTTCAACTACACTTATCTTAGTCCCTAATACATGCATATCTAAAATAAGAATTGGTATAACCAAATAAACTCCTATTCTAAATTTCTTGAATCCTTTAATACTCATATAAATTGATAAAAACATAGTCATATATGCTACTGCAAAAACTGGTGATAGATATGGAGTAACCCATATTACCTTATCTAAAAAGACTAAAATTCCCCTAAAAATCATAAAGATTATATTTAGTAAAAATACTATAATACCAATAAAATTTTCTCCTACTAAAATGGAAAACAATAATATTTGTAAAACTAATACTATTATTGGTGTTACTAGAAATGTTGATATCAGAAAATTAACAGAGAACTTGCCAAAAGCAATTACCAAAATTGGATATATAAAAGCTTGAGCTGATAACCCCAAACTTAAATACTCATTAATTTTTGGAGGCAACATATAAAAGCCATTTAATAGTTTTTTATAAAACAATATTATACCTAAGGTTCCTCCAAAGGATAATAAAAATCCCATACTAAAAAGGTTATATGGTCTAAAAATCATTAAAACTATTGCTCCTAAAGATATTGAACTGATAGGATCATAAGTTTTGAATACTTTTTTAGAAGATCTTAATAGAGTTATCATAATAAGAGCTCTTAAAGCTGAGCTAGATGCCCCAACTAAAATAACATAAATAGAACAAATAACTAAAGCTACCTTAAATGACAACTTACTATATATTATTGAAAACAAAAGGGCTATATGGAATCCAGATATACATATTAGATGAATTACTCCTAAATCAGACAAAAAATCTTTTTGATTATAAGTTAAATTTTCTTTATCTCCCCATAAAATTGCATTTAAAAGTGCACTTTCTGAAGGCGAAAAATACTCCTTTAAGTTTTCATAATATTTCTTTGGTATATTTTTAATCTTATACACTAAATCTTTTTCACTTTTTATAACTTCCTTTAAGAAAACCTGTCCAACATAACCTCTCTCTAAATTAACATTTCTTTTAAATTTACAAACCCCATATATTTTTTCTCCATATTCAAGTTCATCCTCACTTTGATTTCTTATTTCAACCATTCTCCCATCTATTTTTCCAAGTATAAACTTATTATTAATATCTACTATTCTAATTTCTTGTACTCCTGCCTCTTGAAAGTTCGGTTCATAATAAATTGTGCAACTTAATACACCTATGAGAAAAAACACTATACCTATATTAAAATAATCTAAATCTAATAAAAAATATGATATAAAAATTAAAGATACAACTAAAAAAGTTGTACCTATTAAATTAAAACTACTAAAGTAGTATGATAAAATTCCTAAAGTAACAAAAATACAAATTAATCCTAAAGGTCTATTTATAATAATCTTTTCAAACTTTCTCATAGAATCTCTCCTTCGAGAAAATTATTGACCTTTTATAAGAATTATAATCATTTATTTAGTTTTTGGATTGAATATTAAAGCCATTATATATCCAAAGAATACAGCGGCTGTTAATCCTCCTGCTGCACCTTTAAATCCACCAGTAAATGCTCCTAAAAGTCCTTGTTCATTTACTTCCTTTATAGTTGCCTTAGCAAGTGCATATCCAAAGCCAGGTAAAGGTATAGTAGCTCCAGCTCCTCCAATTTGAACTATCTTATCATAAATACCTAAAGCACCTAATATTGTTCCTATGGTTACAAAAGCAACTAATATTTTTGCCGGAGTCAATTTGGTTTTATCCATTAATAATTGACCTATTACACATATAATTCCACCTACTAAAAATGCATTTATATAACTTTGCAAATTCATCATCCTCCTTACATATATTCTATAGCCACAGCATGAGCTATTCCTGGTATACTTTCTCCTTGAAGAGAAGATGTTGAACTTAATAAGGCTCCTGTTGAAACTAAAAGTACTCTTTTAATTTCCTTTTTCATAAGTTTTTTATACAAATATCCACATCCTACTACTGCAGAGCATCCACATCCACTTCCACCTGAGAATGTTTTTTGTCTTTCATTATCAAATATTTTTTCTCCACAATCTATGTAAACCTTGCTTACATCATAACCATATTCTTTTAATAACTTTTCAGTTAACTCTCTTCCAACCTTCCCTAAATCTCCAGTGGCTATTACATCATAATCTTCTGGTCTTCTATTGGTATCAACAAAATGTTTGTATATTGTGTCTACTGCTGCTGGTGCCATAGCAGCTCCCATATTATCAGCATCTTTAATTCCATAATCTTTAACAATTCCTGTAGTTACATAGGTGACATATGGAAAATCTCCTTCTTTTCCCACAAGCATAGCTCCGGAGCCAGTTACAGTCCATTGTGAATATTCTTTTCTTTGACATCCATATTCTAAAGGAAATCTAAACTGTCTTTCAGCTGAGCTAAAGTGAGAGGATGTAGCTGCTATTGAATATCTAGCAAAATCTCCATCTATAACCATAGCTGCTAAACTTAAGGATTCTGCCATAGTTGAACAAGCTCCATATACACCCAAAAAAGGTATTTTAAATTCTCTTGCCACAAAATTAGTTGAGGTTAATTGGTTTAATAAATCTCCACCAAAAAGATAGTCAACATCTTCCTCTTTAACTTTACTCTTTTTTATTACTTCCTCAATGGATGTTATCATTAAACTACTCTCAGCCTTTTCAAAACTATCACATCCATTACAATCATCTTGTAAAACTTTATCAAAATATTCCTTTAAAGGTCCCTCGCCTTCTTTAGGTCCAACAATGCTATATGTTGATATTATTCTAGGTTTACTCTCTAACTTTATAGTTTGTTTACCAACTCTCTTTAAATTATTACTCATTTAAAATCACCCCATAATTCCAAATCTAAGTAATAAATAATATATTACTCCTACAATAACTGATGTTCCTATGCCGTACACTATTACTGGTCCTGCAATAGTAAACATTTTTGCTCCTACTCCCATTACAAAGCCTTCCTTTTTAAATTCTATAGCTGGTGATACCACGGCATTAGAAAAACCTGTAATAGGAACTATAGTTCCTGCTCCTGCAACGGCTGCAATCTTATCATAAATATCAAGGCCTGTTAGGAGAGCTCCTAAAAATACCATAGTCATTGGAGTTATAATTGAAACCTGTTCATCTGGAAATCCCTTATTTAATAAGTAATTTCTTATGAACTGACCAATAACACAGATTAATCCACCAATTATAAAGGCCATTATACAATTCTTTAATGTCTTTGGCTTTGGTCTTATTTGTTGTTCAAATTCATTAAATTTATTTTTTATTTTTTCATCACTTTGATAAGTAGCCATATCAACCATCCTTTGCTTTTATTTTATACATATAGTATTAATTTCTTCTCCCTAATATATGCAAAAAAATAAGCATTATTTTCTATGACTAGTCTCATAAAAAATAATGCTCCCAAAATATTTCATTTATAATCAATCCTCTTCTAATTTTTCCTTCATAAGTTTTAGTACCTTTTTCTCTATTCTAGAAACTTGAACTTGGCTTATACCAAGCATTTTAGCTACTTGAATTTGAGTTTTATCCTTAAAATACCTAAGCATTATAATTTGCTTTCCTTTTGTATCTAAGGAACTTATAGCCTCTTTTAAAGCTATTTTATTTACCATATCATCATCTTCACCCTTCTCACTAAGTTTATCTATGAGGAGTACAGGTGTTCCTTCATCATGATGAATAGTGTCATATAAATATTGCATATTATTTGCAGATTCTAAGGCTACTATGACTTCTTCTTTATCCACACCAGAATACTTTGCTAATTCATCTATAGTAGGGTCTCTATTTAACTTTTTTATTAATTCTTCTTTATTGTAGTGAAGTTTCTTAGCTAAACTTTTTGTGCTTCTACTTACCTTTATTATCCCATCATCTCTTAAGAATCTTTTTATTTCTCCTATAATCATAGGTACTGCATAAGTAGAAAATTTAACATTAAAACTATCATTAAAATTATTTATAGCCTTAACAAGCCCCATTGATCCAATTTGAAATATATCTTCGTAATCATATCCTCTATTCATAAATCTTTTACATATAGAAGATACTAAAGGAGTATTAACTTCTATGAGCTTATTCATAGCTTCCTTATTTCCTTCTTTTGCTAAGACTATGAGGGCTGTATTCTTATCATAATTAAAATTATCTTTCTCAATACTACTAATATCCATAGACTTTCTTCACCTGCCTATGTATTCATTTTTTTCTTCATTATTATTTTTGTACCCTTGCCTTTTTCACTATAAACTTCTAAAGAATCCATAAATGTTTCCATAACTGTAAATCCCATTCCAGATCTTTCCAACTCAGGTTTTGACGTATATAAAGGTTCTCTTGCTTCTTCTAAATTCTCTATTCCTATTCCATTATCTTCTACAGTTATACTAATTTCATCTTCACATATAGTTGCTTCAATACTAACCAATTTATTCTCATCACATTCATATCCATGAATTATTGCATTAGTTACAGCTTCAGAAACGGCAGTTTTAATATCAGTTAACTCTTCAATAGTTGGATCTAATTGAGCAACAAAAGCTGATACACTGACCCTTGCAAATCCTTCATTTTCAGATTTAGCCAAAAACTCTAATCTCATTTTATTATCCATATTTAAACCTCCATTAACCCACTTTTAGAGCTTCATCCAAATTTTCGTAATACTTTATTATCTTAAATATTCCAGACAACTCAAAAACTCTCTTTATACTTTTATTAACAGATATTATGTTAACTTCTCCTGAACGCATACTTATCTTTTTATATCTACCAATAATAACTCCTATTCCTGAGCTATCCATAAATGTTACACCTGAAAAATCTAATATAAGTTTTCTTACGTTATCTCGACTAATTCTATCATCAATCTTTACTCTTACTTCCTCAGCACTGTGATGATCTAATTCCCCAATTAAACTTACAACTAAAACATTTCCTCTTTTTTCAAAATCCAACCACATATACTCACTCTTATTGAGCTTCACCTCCTACATACTGTCTTTTCCATATTTTAACATATTTTAATGCTTTATGTCAAATAATACTAAAATAAATAAAACTCATAGAAACAAAATTCCATGAGCTTATTTAATATTATATCCCTTTAAATTTTTTAATTTCTCCATTTATTTTAGTGGCTACATCCTCAATAACCATCCCCTCACCTAGAAGTAATGTCGTAAGTGCCTCATTTATATCCTTCATTACATAAATCTTAAATTCACCCTTTTTAATCGCTTCTTCTATTTCACTATTCAATATCAGTTCATCCTTATTGCTTTCTGGTATTAAAACAGCTTTTCCTACATGAGTCCCTATTATTTTGCAAACATTAAAGAACCCTTCTATCTTTTCATTCACTCCTCCTATAGGTTGTACTTCACCAAACTGATTTACTGACCCAGTTACGGCAATACTTTGATTAACTGGGATCTTACTTAAAGCAGAAATCATAGCTATAATCTCAGCAACTGAAGCACTATCCCCTTCTATTTTTCCATAAAGCTGCTCAAAGCTTAATTGAAAATCTACAGGTAAAACTTCATAAGCATTAAAAAAGCTACTTAAAAATCCCCTTAGAATACTTAGAGATTTATTGTGGATGCTTCCACTTAAATTACTCTCTCTTTGTGCATCCATAATTTTCCCACTACCTTTATAGCAAGTACATGTTATCCTCATAGGTTTTCCAAAACTCATATATCCTAAATCTATTACAGATAGCCCATTTACACTTCCAATAATTTTATCTTCTATTTCTAATATTATCTTTTTATCCTTGTACATTTCTAAATAATCTTTTTCTATTTCACCACATTGATTTATAACAAATTCTATAGAACTTTTATCTATAAGTATTTTATTATTATTCTTAGCTTCTTCATTTCCAAGAAGTAATAACCTTTCTATTTCATCAATATCCCAAAGCATCTTCTTTCTTGTTCCAGCTTTTCTAGCTAACTGCTTTCCTATAGCATTAACGCCAGAGGTTGAAATCTTTAAAAGGCCATTATCACTTATGATTTTATTCACAAGCTCTAATAAAGATTTTTTATTTTTATCTATACCTATCAAATTTGAAAATTCTGCTCTAATTCTAAATATCTTTTTAAAATCTTCATCACAATTATATAAAACATCATAACTTTCAAAATCTCCAATTAAAATAACGTTAACCTTAATTGGTATTGGAGCTGGATCAAGTCCATTTAAAGAAAGTACTTCTAAATACCCTCTGTTAAAATCATAATTTATTTTTTCATTTAACAGTGCTCTTCTTAAATAATAGTAGCTATTAGCATTGTTCATTAAAGAACTTAATCTAACTATCAAACATCCTTCATTAGCTTCAAGCAATGAACCTGATTTTATAAGCTTTACACTTGTTGAATATACTCCATTATGATTTTCATACTCTATTGTCCCTAGAAGATTATTTAAACTTGGATCTTCTTCAAATATAACTTTAGGTGTTTCTTGTCCCTTGCTATTCTTTATAATATTACAAATATATTTTGCAATAATTTCATTTATTTTTTCTTCATCATCATCAAAATTTATTGTGTAATTATCAATCAATAAATTTTCTAGACTTTCACATACATCTATAAGATAATTGTACGCATCTTCTTCATTCTTAAAATCACTCTTTATTTTCTCTTTAACAGATGATGATTTATTTTCTAAATAATTTCTAAGTATAACTTTTAATTTCTCAATAGAATCTATTTCTATATTTTTAAGTTCTTCTAAAACATCTTCTGCTCCCTCTTTTAATTTGCTAGCTTTTATTGATATATCACCTTTACTATTTTCTTCCAAATCATCAAATTCTTCCTCAGTCATAGCCTCTCCATCTAATAGAGGAATAAATGCAAAGCCAGAAGATGTAGCTTTTAAATCAAAGCCTTCTTGCTTAGCACCCTTTATTAAATCACCTATATAATCACTTCTCTTTTTTTGTATATCATTAATAATATCTTCCTTATCTTTATTTATAGAAGAATTGTAAAAGGCATAAATCTCTTCGTAATAAAAAGATTTTACATATTCTAATCTTTCCTCTAGCTTTTCTCCCATTCCATTTGCTAAAAATATAACTTTAGGTGCTTTAACATCATCTAAAGTTACATAACATATATCTTTAGGTTTATTTCTTTCCTTCATTTTTTCTTCTAAATGCAGAATTATATCCTTAAGCTTTTGTTTTGAAAATTCATCGATTAAGTAAACATTAAAACCTTCTTTATTTATACTTAATGCTTCATCAATTCTTTTAAAAACCTCTAAGTATTCACTACCATTGTTTTCATTTCTAGCTATCCTACTTGTAAAATCTTCATTATAAATTACTTCTTGTGGAGTTAACTCTCTTCTCATATACATTCACTCATAAAACTAATCCTAGCTTTAATAGAGTAACCTCCTCTTTATAAGTACTTTATTATATTAATATTCTAAAAGTTTAAAATTAGCCATCATTTTCACTTTTTTATTTATTTTTTTCTTCGACAAAAAAGCCTATAGAAAAAACTTTTCTATAGGCTTTAATAAACTAAAAATATTTAATCATATCTTAATATGTTGAATCAGAAACTTTTCCTTCACATATAGCTATTGAAGCTGATGCTCCTATTCTAGTGGCACCATTTTTAATTACAGCTTCAGCATCTTCTATTGATCTTACTCCACCTGATGCTTTAACACCTAAGTCAGGTCCTACTGTTTCTCTCATTAATTTAATGTCTTCTGGAGTTGCTCCACCTGTTGAGAATCCAGTTGAAGTTTTAACGAAGTCTGCTCCTGCTTCTTTAGCTAATTTGCAAGCTTCAACTTTTTCATCATCAGTTAAAAGACAAGTTTCTATTATAACTTTTGTAAGCGCTTTCTTATCAGCCGCATCTACAACAGCTTTTATATCTTTTTTTACATATTCATAATCTTTATCTTTTAATCTACCTATGTTTATAACCATATCAACTTCATCTGCACCTTTTGCTATTGCATCTTTAGTTTCAAAAGCTTTAACTTCCATAGTGTTTGCTCCTAAAGGGAAACCTATTACTGTACAAACTTTTACATCGCTTCCTTTTAAAAGCTCAGCTGCTAATTCTACATTAGTAGGGTTTACACAAACTGATGCAAAATTATATTCTAATGCTTCTTTACAAAGCTTTTCTATTGATGCTTTATCAGCCTCTGGTTTTAATATAGTGTGGTCTATCATTCTTGCTAATTGTTGTTTATCCATTACATTTCCTCCTAAGATAACATTTTCATTACACTTTTATTATAGAATATAAATTCTTGTAAGTCTATAATTTAAATATTTACATTGCATAATTTTGCTACAAAATATTAAATAATATATTTATATAAAATTCTTATTCTACCCGCTTTCAGCCCTAACCAAAGTATTTTAATATATTTAATATTGTGTTATAATACTATCTATCATATAATATGTATTTATAGTAATAATAAATGTAAATTCGTCAACTTAAAAGGAGTTATAATTATGGGTTTCAAAGAAAAATTATCTAAATATTACACTGATTCTTATCTTGAAAAATACGGCGATAGAATGGCTCAATTTCAAGGAAGCGTAATTTCTGAAAAAATCGAAGAAAAAACTATTCTTTGGATATTCCACAAGTTAGTTGTTACTTTAATAGTTAAACCTGAAAGAAGTAAGCAAATAATAAAATGCGTATATAAAAAGAATCGTTGGTTTAAAAAACCTACTTTCATAAACGTGAAAAAAGGAAATAGTGTTATAGTTCAAGGACTTAAGTCAAATAAAGAAAATGAAAAAGAATATATTGTACTTAATAACATACTTAACTTAACGACTAAACAAGATTTAGTACCTGTTGACCATTCACAATTAAAGAAAGCTAGACAACAACAACAATTTAAGCAAAGATAAAAAGCTGTATAATGATACAGCTTTTTATCTTTTAAACAAACTTTATTTTTTTACCTTTATAAATAAGTATAAGCTATTTATAAAGAAAATTATTGTTGAAAAGAATAATACTATTAACCAATGGTTTATTCCTAAAATAGTAGTGTGGAAGATACTACTGAAGAAAGGAATATAAATAATGCTTAATAACATTACTATTGATATAAAAACAGCTCCTACTAAATACATATTAGTAAATAATTTTATTTCAAATATAGAATGTCTTTCAGATCTACACTCAAAAACATGTAGTAATTGAGACATAACTAATGTTGATAAAGCAATTGTTCTACATGTATCTAAATTCATTCCATATAACCCACCTACAATAAATGATAATAATGTACATATTCCAATCAAGCATCCTCTTACTAGAATTTTTTCAGTAAGCCCCCTTGCAAATATACTTTCTTTTTTGCTTCTAGGTTGTTGATTCATTATATCCTTATCAGCTGGATCTACCCCTAAAGCTATTGCTGGTAATCCATCTGTTGCTAAATTTACAAATAATATTTGTATAGGTAACATCGGTGTTGGAAGATAAAATATTGTAGCTAGGAACATTGTTAATACTTCTCCTAAGTTACATGACAATAAATATCTTATGAATTTTCTTATGTTATCATATATTATTCTTCCTTCTTCTACTGCTGATACTATGGTTTCGAAATTATCATCCATTAAAATCATTGCAGAGGCTTCCTTTGTAACATCAGTTCCTGATATCCCCATAGCAACCCCTATATCTGCCTCTTTTATAGCCGGAGCATCATTTACTCCATCTCCAGTCATAGCAACTATATTACCATTTTGTTTGAAAGCCTTAACTATTCTCAACTTATGATTTGGTGTAACTCTTGCAAATATTCTAAGTTTATTAACTAACTTTTTAAGTTGATTATCATCTAATTTATCCAATTCTTCTCCAGTTATTACCTGGTCTTGTGATTTTGCAATATTTAAATCTTTTCCTATAGCAAATGCTGTATTCTTATGATCACCAGTTATCATTACAGGCGTTATTCCGGCTAATCTACATTTTATTACAGAATCCTTAACCTCTGGTCTAGGTGGATCTATAATACCTGCAATGCCAAGGAATATAAGATCTTTTTCTAATTCTTCATCTCTTGTTAAATTATCTACTTTATAAGCACCAGCTATACATCTTAAAGCTCTATTACTCATATTTTCAACAACATTTAATATTTGTTGTTTCTTTTGAGCAGTCAATAATTTAACTCGTCCTTCTTCATGTATATATCTACATTTATTTATAAGTCTCTCTGGAGCTCCTTTTACATAACAAACTTCTTTGCCATTTTCCTTAGCTATTACTGACATCATTTTTCTACTTGAATCAAAAGGTATGTCAAAAACTCTATTTATATTAGATACTGTATTTTTCAAAGTATCAATATCATTAAAGTATGCTTTTATTAATGCTGTTTCAGTAGGGTCTCCATTCAAAACATCTTCCATTTTGTTTTTTGAAAAATCGTAATTACAGTCATTACAATAAATAAATGCCTTCATAAGTATAGGTGAATTAGGAATCTTATCAACATCTATTCTACAATGTTTTCCTTCAACGAATATTTCCTTAACAGTCATTTTATTTTGAGTTAATGTACCAGTTTTATCACTACATATAACTGAGGTACATCCTAGGGTTTCTACTGCTGGCAATTTCTTCACCAAAGCATTTTTCTTAAGCATCCTAGAAACACCTAAAGCTAAGGAAACTGTTACTATAGCCGCTAGTCCTTCTGGTATGGCAGCTACTGCCAAACTTACTCCTAATAAAAACATTTCAGTTAAATCATTTCCTCTTATAATACCTAGAATAGTTACTAAACCACATATTGCAAGGCATAATACTAATAAAATTTTTCCTAATCCATCTAATCTTTCTTTAAGAGGAGATTTTTCTTCTTCTATGTCTTGTAGCATATCAGCTATTGAACCCATCTTTGTATTCATTCCTATAGCTGTTACCCTAAATCTTCCTTTACCTTTTAATACTTTAGTCCCCATATAAGTTAAAGAAGCTTCCTTTGAATTACTTGCTTTATTAACTCCTACGGACTCTCCAGTAAGTAATGATTCATCAATCATAAGATTTGTACATTCAAATATCTCTCCATCAGCTGGAACTCTATCACCGGCTTCAAGAATTACAATATCTCCTATTGTTAATTCATTTGCATTAATAACTTTAATATTTCCATCTCTTAATACTTTACATGTTGGTGCTGCTAAAGATTTTAAAGCATCTAAAGACTTTTCTGTTTTAAATTCTTGTATGAAACCTAAAAGACCATTTATTACAACGATAACAAAGATGGTAATAGCATCTGCTACATCTCCCATAAGTCCAGATATAATAGTGGCTCCAATTAAAACCCATATTATAAAATCATTAAATTGTTGTAATAATATTTTTATAGCCGATACCCTTTTCTTTTCTGTTATTTCATTTAATCCAAACTTCTCTATTCGTTTTTTAGCTTCTTGAGTTGTTAACCCTCTAAAGAGTTCTTTCTCATGCATAACTTTTTGTTCCTCCTTTTTTTCCTAGCAATCTATTGTAATATATGTTTAATTTGCTTATTTTTAGAACTAAAAAAATTCTTATGTAACATCTTACACCCATAATATTTCTCTACTTTTATCTCATAGAAAATTCTCTTAAACTATGATAAAATGAGTGTTGTTAAACTTTACTTTTCATAATTTAGGAATTAAAATATATTCATGAATTAAAAAATTTAAAATAACAAAGGAGGCAACCTACATGAAGGATGTTATATACATTACAGGACATAAAAATCCTGACTCAGATTCAATATGTGCTGCCTTAGCATATGCTGAATTTAAAAATAAAACTCAAGACATTCCTGCTATACCAGTTAGATTAGGAAATGTTAACCAAGAAACTCAATACATACTTGATTATTTTGGTGTTGAAGCTCCTCAATTTTTAGAAACAGTTAAACTAAAAGTTGAAGACTTAGAAATGGATAAAATAGCTCCATTAGCTCCAGAAGTTTCACTTAAGATGGCTTGGAACATAATGAGAGATAAAAACTTAAAATCAATTCCAGTTGCTGATGGAAATAACCACTTACTTGGAATGTTATCAACATCAAATATAACTGCAACATACATGGATATATGGGATAGCAACATACTTGCTAAAAGTGCCACTTCATTAGATAACATATTAGATACATTATCTGGTGAAGCTCAAAACATAAACGAAGAAGTGAAAATATTCCCTGGAAAAGTTGTAGTTGCTGCTATGCAGGCTGAATCTTTAAAAGAATTCATAAACGAAGGCGATATAGCAATAGCTGGAGATAGAGCTGAAATACAAGCTGAATTAATAGATTTAAATGTATCTTTATTAATAATAACTGGTGGACATACACCTTCAGAAGAGATAATAGCTCTTGCTAAGAAAAATAACACAACAGTTATAACTACTCCTCATGATTCATTCACAGCATCAAGATTAATAGTTCAAAGTTTACCTGTTGACTATGTTATGACTAAGGACAACTTAGTAGCAGTGTCTACTGATGATTTAGTTGAAGATGTAAAAGTAACAATGAGTGAAACTAGATACAGTAATTATCCTGTAATAGATGAAAACAACAAAGTTGTTGGCTCAATCGCAAGATTCCACTTAATTTCTACTCATAAGAAAAAAGTTATCCAAGTTGACCACAACGAAAGAGGTCAATCAGTACATGGTTTAGAAGATGCTGAAGTGTTAGAAATAATAGATCATCATAGAGTTGCAGATATCCAAACTGGTAACCCTATATACTTTAGAAATGAGCCTCTTGGAAGTACTTCAACAATAGTTGCTAAGAGATTCTTTGAAAATGGCATAAGACCATCAAGAGAAGCTGCTGGACTTTTATGTGGAGCTATCATTTCAGACACATTATTATTTAAATCACCAACTTGCACTCCACAAGACGTAAAAATGTGTAGAAAACTTGCCGAAATAGCAGGAATAGTTCCTGAAACATTTGCTAAAGAAATGTTTAAAGCAGGAACTTCATTAAAAGGAAAATCTATTGAAGAAATATTCAACGCTGACTTTAAACCTTTCACAATTGAAGGAGTTAAAGTAGGTGTTGCTCAAGTTAACACAATGGATATCGAAGGATTCATGCCTTTAAAAGATGACATGTTGGCTTACATGAATCAAAAAGCTGAATCAATGGGCTTAGAAATGATTATGTTATTACTTACTGACATAATAAACGAAGGTTCTCAAATATTAGTAGCTGGAAGAAGCCCTGAAATAGCTGAGGAAACATTTAAAGTTAAATTAGAGAATTCAACTACTTTCTTACCTGGAGTTCTTTCAAGAAAGAAACAAGTTGTACCACCACTAACTCAAACAATCACAACAAGAGTTAGCAAATAATTTAAACTAAATATAAAAAGCAATCTCTATTTTTAGAGATTGCTTTTATTATTTCCACTTTAAAATCTTATAAGTGTCATGCTTTTTCTTATAATTTATTAAATAGGCATTTCCAACTAAATCTAATAAAGGTTTGTCTGATAAAGAGTCAGAAAACATATATGAATTCTTGTAGTCTACTTCTATATTATGTTCTCTTAAGTACTCTTTGAGTCTTCTAACCTTTTCTTCCCCCTTACAATTTTCCCCTAACATCTTTCTTTCAAACTTTCCACCGTTAAATGAAAATCTTGTACCAATTATCACATCAACCTCTTTTATATTGTAAAGTTCATTCAAGTAAAATTCTGGTGAAGCTGATATTAAATAAACCTTACATCCTTCAGCCTTTAATTTTCTCATCATATCAATAGAATCTTTATAAATTATCTTACTTAAAACCTCATCATAATATTTCTTTACAAGAAGTTTTAACTCTTTTTCATCTACTCCATCTATAAACTTAAGAAAAGATTGCTTAACCTTTTTTTCATCATAAATCTTTAATCCATACATAATTCCTGAAAAAGCGGCTCTTGGTACAAATTTCAAGTTTTTCTTATCTTCTTTTATTAAAAATCGAAATAGTTGTAATAATGTTTCTTTTCTTGTTAAAGTAAAATCTACATCAAATATAGCTAATTTCTCCATAACGATCTCCATATTTTAATTAATAATTTATTAATAGTAGCATAACTAAATAAAAGATGATGTAAAACATCATCTTTTATTTATTATTCTGCTACATTTTCTTCGTAGAATTTAACAACTTCATCAAACTCTTCTTCTGAAGGAAGAACTAATTCTCCTTCTTCACCTTGAGATTTGAATAAGTAAACTGATTCATCAGGATGTTGTACTAAAACGTACTCTTCATCTTTATATTCAAAAGCATCAATAACATCACAAGTTATTGTGTTTCCTTCTTCATCTTCTAAGTCTACAACGAAATGCTCTAAATGCTCATCTCCGCATCCGCATCCTTCATGATGGTCATGTCCATGATCGTGACCATGTCCACCGCATCCGCATCCTTCATGCTTTTCTTCTTTTTCGCTTCCGCAACCACAGTTGCCTCCACAGCATTTGTTTAAATCTTTATCTGACATAATCTTTCCTCCCTTGTGGAAAATTTACTTTATATTAATTGTAACCTTAAATACAAAATAATAAAAGTACTTTCTTTATAATATTTAATTATATTCTTAACACAATGTAGAAATATAATCAATAAAAATCTATATTTCTATTAATAAAAGAATTTAATAAAAAAACTCTCTTTAAAGTAATTACTTTAAAGAGAGTTTTTTTAAATCCTAGTGAGTAAATCCTTGTACTCCAGTTTTAGCTTTTTTATCTAAAACTCTTGCATTATTTAAATCTTCTATAGCTGCTTTTAAGTCTCTTAAGTATAATTCAGCTAAGTTATGGCTAAAGTCAGCACGACAAACAACTCTTTGAATTATTGTATCTTGTAGGTTTTCTGGTAATGGATAAGCTGGTACTTGCCATCCTTTCATTAATAATCTATCTGCTAAATCATATAATGTCCATTGAACATTTGCATCTGCTTTTAATTTATAGCAAACTATTGGTAAGTTTTCACCATTATTGTATATTTCAAATAAACCTGTTTTTGCAAGTTCATCTGCTAAATACATAGCAACATCTTTTGTTCTTTGATGTATTTGTCTATATCCTTCAAATCCATATCTTAAGAAGTTATAGTATTGACCTATAATTTGGCTAGCTGATCTTGAGAAGTTAATTGCCATTGTTGGTATTTTTCCTCCTAAGTAGCTTACATCAAATACTAATTCTTTTGGTAAGTATTCTGAGTCTCTCCATAAAACCCAACCTATACCAGGGTAAACTAAACCATATTTATGTCCTGATGTACTTATTGAAACAACATTTTTAAGTCTGAAGTCCCATTCTAATTCTGGTTCTATAAATGGAGCAAACATACCACCTGAAGCAGCATCTATATGCATTGGAACTGATAATTTTGCTGTTTTATTATATTCTTCAAGTTTTTTATCTAAAGCTTTAATATCATCATATTTTCCAGTGTATGTAATACCTAATATTCCAACTACACCAATTGTGTAATCATCAACATAGTCTAAAACTTTATCTACGTTTATGCTCATATGTTCTTCGTCCATTGGAACTAATCTCATTTCTATATCCCAGTAAACACAGAATTTTTCCCAACAAACTTGATATCCTGAAGATATTACTAAGTTTGGTTTTCTTGAAGTTACATCCATTCCTAAAGCTTTTGCTCTATTTCTCCATCTGAATTTCATTGCCATACCACCAAGCATACAAGCTTCTGATGATCCAACTGTTGATGTTCCCATGAAGCTTTCATCTTTTGGTGCATGCCATAAATCTGCTAATATATTTACACAACGATTCTCTAAATCAGTTGTTTGAGGATATTCTGATTTATCTATAGCATTTTTTTCTAATGTCTCTGACATTAATTTTACTGCTTCATCATCCATATATGTTTGACAGAAAGTACATAAGTTTTGACGAGCATTACCTTCATCTAATAAATCATCTTTAATTAATCTGTATGCAACTTGTGGTGCAATTGATTTTTTAGCTAATTCATATTTAGGGATAGATTCATTACTTTCTACAGTTCCAAATATTGGTGTTTCAAATTGACTACCTAATTCATTTTTTCCAAAAAGCATTTTAAAAACCTCCTAAGTTCAGCTAAAAATCATTCTTAATTTCTTCATCATTTCCTCAAGAAATTAAGATTAATTTTTAGTAAACATCCATATTATTTTTTTCTCTTGATGATTGCCTCATCAATTTATCTATATAATACACCTTTTATTAATTAATTAAAATTCTTTAATTAGTTACATTTTGTTAATATTTTATTATCTTTTTGTTCATTTTTAAGTTAACTCATTGATTCTTTAAATTTCTAATCATTCCTTCATTTTTCTCTATAATATATAAAAAATTTGTTTTTTTTAATATAATATTAAAAAAATCCCTATTTTTTTATTAATATAACTTTTAACAGTATATTTTTTTATTGTTATACCAAAATGCTATTACTAAAGCTTTAAAAATTTTACTAATGAAAGATAGAATTATAAAAAAATCAGCACACAATTAATTAACATTTTGTTTAAAATTTCAAATTAAGAACTTATATTCTTTTACACTTATTTAATTTACTATCATATCTTTTTGTTCTTGATTTCTTATCTATTCCTCAATTACTTTTTTATTTTTTCAACAGTATCAAGATAAAATCCTCTACATTAGTTTAGTCACAAGAAGTTTTTATCCTATAATAAAATCACCCATTAACGCATTCACGTAGCAAGTGGTTTTCATTAAACAAAAAAATAAGAGCGAATAAAATTTTATTCACTCTTATAAACTATAAAATTATATTTAGCTTTCTGTACCACTTTCTAATATTGATACTATTGAAAATAAGGTAAAGCATATTGCTCCTAATCCAATCATAACATGAGCTGGTACAAAGTATGATATATTAACTAATTCAGCCTCTGATAAATAAGCTCCTAAAAATAAACATATTAATGCTGTTATAACTGGAATTAAAGGAATTCTTTTAGATAATTCACTTTTTCTTCTCCAGACAGATGCAAGTAATAAAACTTTACTAGATATACTATAACAAACTAAACCTAAGCCAATTAAAACATATCCAGGTGCTATTAATGCTTGATTTTTACTAATTAAAAGAATACATATACCTAGAATTAGATTTATACTTCCTAAAATTATAACCAATTTAGACCATTTCCAACGTTCTTTAGCTGTAAATGTATTTTGTATTTGTCTAGATACACTAGCCACTAATGATATTAAACTACCACATACTAATGATATTCCAAACACAACAAATCCAGCAACTAAACTAGGAATACTATTTGTATTAATTAAAAGATGTACTGAAACTGCCAACCCTACAATTGTACACACTATAGGTATAGCAATCAAAAAGTTTGAAAAACCTTTTGTAAAACATCCATTTGGTTTTTCACCTTCTTTTAAATTTTTACTATTGCTAGGTATAAGCAAGAACTTTGTTGATGATAATGCTACTGTTGAAACACAGCAAGAAATTAGCCCTACACCAAATGCTATATTTCCAGATACAAAATATGCAGAATTTCCATCATTATTTAAAATAAAGTATAATCCACCAATTATACTTATAGCTGAAAATAAATATCCTATGCTTGGTAAAATAAATTTAAAAAATGAATTATATTTATTTATTAATTGTCTTATTATTGTCGCAGCTGTAGTAAATAAAGCTATACATATTGCTGTAAAAAATATTATTACATGACTAGCAACTATATATCCTGATCCTAATCTATCTCCTAAAGTATTTATGTATAATCCATAAGTAAGACATATAGCCCCCATAAATAATGGTATAGCTCTAAATAATATACTTATATAGTAGTTCATGATTTCAACCTCTTTCTCCACTATAAATAAAATCAAGAAAATTTGACCACTAAATTTTCTTGATTTTATTTATATTTTTATTTAATTTGCTTTTCTTAATACTGTTGCTTCATCTAAATCTTTAATTGCAGCATTTAAATCTCTTATGTATAATTCAGCTAAATTGTGACTAAAGTCTGAACGGCAAACAACTCTTTGTATTGTTATATTTTGCAAATCTTTAGGTAATGGATAAGCAGGTACTTGCCATCCTTTCATTAATAATCTATCTTCTAAATCATATAATGACCATTCAACATTTGCATCATCTTTTAATCTATAACAAACTATTGGTAAATTTTCACCATTATTATAAATTTCAAATAAACCTATTTTTTCAAGTTCGCTTGATAGATACATAGCGACATCTTTTGTTCTTTGATGTATTTGTTTATATCCTTCGAACCCATAACGTAAGAAATTGTAATATTGACCAATAATTTGACTAGCTGATCTTGAGAAGTTTATTGCCATTGTTGGCATAGTTCCACCTAAGTAGCTTACTTCAAATATTAATTCTTTTGGTAAGAACTCTTCATCTTTCCATAATATCCATCCTACACCTGGATAAACTAGACCATACTTATGTCCTGAAGTATTTATTGAAGCAACATTTTTAAGCCTAAAATCCCATTCTAAGTGTGGTTCTATAAATGGTGTGAACATTCCACCTGAAGCGGCATCAACATGAATATAAACTTTTAAATCATGTTCTTTATTATATTCTTCAAGTTTTTTATCTAAGGCTTTAATATCATCATACTTACCAGTATAAGTAATTCCTAATATACCCACTACACCAATTGTATTTTCATCAACATAATCTAAAACTTTATCTACATTTATACTCATATGATCTTTATCCATTGGAACTACTCTCATTTCAACATCCCAATAAACACAGAATTTTTCCCAACAAACTTGATATCCTGAAGATATTACTAAATTAGGTTTTCTTGAAGTAACATCCATTCCTAAAGCTTTTGCTCTATTTCTCCAATAAAATTTCATTGCCATTCCACCAAGCATACATGCTTCTGATGATCCTACTGTTGATGTTCCCATATACTTATTTCCCTCTGGCACATTCCAAAGTTTAGCAATGATATTTACACAACGATTCTCTAATTCTGCAGTTTCAGGATACTCAGATTTATCTATAGCATTTTTTTCTAAAGTCTCTGTCATTAGGTTTATTGCTTCATCATCCATATATGTTTGACAAAATGTAGCTAAATTCTGACGAGCATTTCCCTCATCTAATAAATCATCTTTTATAAGTCTATAAGCAACTTCTGGAGCTATTGATTTTTCATCCATTTTGTTACTTGGCATAGATTTATTACTTACACTTGTTCCAAATATAGGTGTTGTAAAGCTTTTTCCTAATTCTATCTCTTTTTCATAGTCAAAATTCATTTTTAAGTCCTCCTTAATGTCACTTTAAACATAATTTTTTATTAAAATATGAGTATAAATTATTTGAAGTAGTCTATTAAAGACTACTTCAAAAATAAATTTAATTTATTTAGAACTCCATTTGTTATGTAAAGCGTATATTATAAATGGAATTAAAACTGTTATTATAAAGCTTATTGATAATATAGTTAAATATTCTGAAATACTATTACCAGTCAATTGTGATGGTGGTACAAATGAAATTACTAAAGCAAATACTGAAACTAAGAACCCAACAATTGCTACTATTATTTTAAATGTTTTGCCACCTGGTACTTGATATGCACGTTTTAAATCTGGATGTTTTATTATTAATACTAAATATCCAATGAAGAATAATAAATATCCAACTAAGTATATAACAACTGTTAATGATATAGCAGTAAGGAATGAAACGTTGTTTCCACCGCCACCGAATGTTAATACAGCTGCCCATATAGTAACAACTAGGCCTTGAACTAATACTAATGGAACTGGTACATCATGTTTATTAACTTCTGTTAATTTTTTAGGTAATAAGCCTCTTTTAGCTGCTACATACATACCTTGTGAAGGTCCAACAACCCAAGAACTAACTTCTGCCATAACACCTAAAGCTAATAATAATGCAACAACTCTTGTTATCCAATCAAAACTATTACCCAAGTTAACAACTACTAATTGATGGAATGTTTGAACAACCCCAGCACTTAAGTTTAATTGATCTGCTGGTATAACTGCTGCTACTGTTAATCCACCTATAGTATTAAGAACGATTGCTACTACAACAAGTACAAACATAGCTAATGGATAGTTTTTACTTGCATCTTCTAACTCATTAACATGTGAAGCTGAAGCTTCAACTCCCATATAAGCTAATATAAATGAAACAAATACAACTAATGTATTTACTTTTGAAAAGTCAGGTATAAGAGAATGAGCACTTATATCAACATGTATTGGGTTACCTTTTGCTATATACATTATACCTAAGATAAATAATATAATTGCTGGAATTACTACACCAAATATAAATCCTGTTTTAGCTATTTTAGCAGTATTTTTAGTTCCTCCAAATTGAGAAAATGTTAATCCCCAGAAAATAATTAAAACACCGATAAATTTTATTAATGGATTAGTATTTAATGCAGACCAATTGAAAACATAAGAGAAAGCTCCTAATATGAAATAAATCATTGTAACGAATCCAACTGTTATTTGGAACCATTGAAAGAAGATTGCTGCGAATCCCCATCTTTCACCTAAAGTATTACCTACCCAGGCAAATATTCCTCCTTCTTCCCAACCATCTACAGTTGCCATTTCTGCTGCACATAATGCAACTGGTAAGAACCATAAAAGTCCACCAATAATTAAGAAAAATACTAAATGAAATCCTGATGTTGCAAATGTAGGATACTCATAAACAGTCATTACCATAGATGCTGTCATTGCAAAGAATCCAAACAAGGAAAGTTTTTTTACATTTGCACTTGAATTACTTGGCATGATAAACGCCTCCTTTGTTGTTATTGTTTAAATAATTCTTAACAATCAACAACTATTACCTAAGACAAAAATTTATTATCTTCTAAATTTTTGTCTTGAATAATAGTTATTAACTATATATAAATCATAAACCTTGTTAACAATTTATTCAAAACTTTCATTCTTTTATTTTAAGCTATTAACATTTTTCAGTTTAACATTTAACAACTTTTTCTCCTTAAAGCTCTTTTTTTCTCTTATTTCCTAATGAATTAATTCAATATCAATCTATACCATATATTTTTTAACATTTTATTAATATTCAAAAAAATAAATATACTTTTAATATATTTTTATTAATAATTTTATTTCTTTTAATAATCTAACTTTTTATTTTATATTTAAACTTTGTTAATATTTTGAATAGAAATTTATCTTTTCTAATAAAAATTCACAATCTCGGTTAATGGTGTTTTTTTAGTTCTATAATGCTCCTTAACTATATTTCACCTAAAATTTCTTAAACTATATAACTTTCTATTTGATTTTCTTAATATAAAAATTAGCTTTAGGGAATTTTATAGCATTACTATTTTCTTCCTTAGCTAATTTATCTATTTTAAGTCCAAAGGTTATCTATCCTTATTAGATTAGGCTATCATATCTTTTTGTTCATTATTTGTTATATACTCTTAAATCACTTTTTATATTTTCATAAGTATAATTATATATTTTTTCTCCATATATTTCTTCCTATATACTAGTACAAAACTATATACTATTTGCAATTCCATTTTATATGTATTAAAACTATTTATATATATTTAAGAATCTCTTTTATTTTAAAATTAGCTTTAAACTAATTTCATTTCAACAAAGGAGGCTCTTACTAAATTACTAAAACTCTTATGAAATACACTTGCATAGTAAGTTCTTTTATAAAAAAATAAGAGCTAGAATATTAATATTCTAGCTCTTATAACTATACTTCAATCGAAATTTATATTTAACCGTAATTAGTTATCTACTATTTCTTACTTTCCAGCAAGTTTTTTGTAGCCTTCTAATCTTTCTTTAGCATCTCTTTCAGTCTTCTCGAATAAAGCTTCAGCAGCTTCTGGGAATGCTTTTGCTAATGCAGCATATCTAACTTCTCCCATTATGAATTCTCTGAAGTCACCAGTTGGTTCTTTAGAGTCTAATGAGAATGGGTTTTTACCAGTTTCTTTTAACATTGGGTTGAATCTGTACATAGCCCAGTATCCGCATTCAACAGCTCTCTTCTCTTCTAATTGAGAGTTACCCATACCAGCTTTTAATCCGTGGCTGATACATGGAGCGTAAGCTATTATTAATGATGGTCCTTTGTATGCTTCAGCTTCAGCTATAGCTTTAAGAGTTTGGTTCTTATCTGCACCCATTGATATTTGAGCAACATATACATAACCATAGCTCATAGCCATCATTCCTAAATCTTTCTTCTTAGTTCTCTTACCTGCAGCAGCGAACTTAGCGATAGCAGCAGTTGGAGTTGATTTAGAAGCCTGACCACCAGTATTTGAGTAAATTTCTGTATCCATAACAAGTATGTTTACATCTTCTCCACTAGCTAAAACGTGGTCAACTCCACCGTAACCGATGTCGTAAGCCCATCCGTCTCCACCGAAAATCCATTGTGATCTCTTAACTAAGTAGTCTTGGTCTTTTAATATTTCTTTAGCGAATTCGTTAGTTTCACCTTGTAATGAAGCTATAACAGCATCAGCTCTATCTCTAGTTCCTTCTCCGTTATCTACTTCAGCTATCCAAGCTTCTAAAGCTTCTTTAGCTTCTGGTTTAACACCAGCTTCTATAGCTTTTCCAGCAAGATCTACTAATCTTTCTCTTATAGCTTTAACTCCTAAGAACATACCTAATCCAAACTCAGCGTTATCCTCGAATAATGAGTTAGCCCAAGCTGGTCCATGACCATTATGGTTAGTTGTGTATGGAGTTGAAGGAGCTGATCCACCCCAGATTGATGAACATCCAGTAGCGTTAGCTATCATCATTCTATCTCCGAATAATTGAGTTATAAGCTTAACGTATGAAGTTTCTCCACATCCAGCACAAGCTCCTGAGAACTCAAATAATGGTTGCTCAAATTGGCTACCTTTAACTGTATTTTTGTTCATTGGGTTTTTCTTAACTGATACTTCTTCTACACAGTAATCCCAAGCTTCTGCTTGATCTGCTTGAGTGTGTTGTGGTTTCATAACTAAAGCTTTTTCCTTAGCAGGACAAACTTGAGCACAGTTTCCACATCCAGTACAATCAAGTGGACTTACAGCCATAGTGAATTGCATTGGTTCTTCAGTTTTTAATCCTTTAGCAGCTATTAATTTAGTTGAAGCTGGAGCATTCTTAGCTTCTTCCTCAGTTAATAAGTATGGTCTTATTGTAGCATGAGGACAAACGTAAGAACATTGGTTACATTGGATACAGTTGTCTGCTATCCATTCTGGTATGTTTATACCAATTCCTCTCTTTTCGTAAGCAGCAGTACCTTGTTGGAAAGTACCGTCTTCCATTCCATTGAATGCAGATACAGGAAGTTTATCTCCTTCTAATCTGTTCATTGGTTCAACGATATTTTTGATGAATGCTGGAACTTCTTTAGTTTCAACAACTTCATCTTGAGCGTTAGCCCACTCAGCTGGAACATTGATCTCAACAATAGCGTCGATTCCTTTGTCTATAGCAGCGTGGTTCATGTTAACAACTTTTTCACCTTTTTTACCGTATGAAGTTACAACAGCGTCTTTTAAGTATTTAACTGCATCTTCTACAGGTATTATGTTAGCTAGTTTGAAGAATGCTGATTGCATGATCATGTTAATTCTTCCACCTAATCCAACTTCTTGAGCTATTTTAACAGCATTTAAAGTGTAGAACTTAATGTTGTTTTCAGCTAAGAATCTCTTATAGCTTGCTGGTAAATGTTCAGCAACTTCTTCTGGAGTCCAGATTGTGTTTAATAAGAATGTTCCATTTTTCTTTAATCCGTCTAAAACGAAGTATTTTTGAACATATGATTGGTTATGACAAGCAACAAAATCAGCTTTATTTATTAAGTAAGGTGATTTTATTGGTTTTTTACCAAATCTTAAGTGAGAAATTGTTACCCCACCTGATTTTTTAGAGTCATATGCAAAGTATCCTTGAGCATACATGTCAGTATGGTCTCCGATGATTTTGATAGCACTCTTGTTAGCTCCAACAGTTCCGTCTGATCCTAATCCCCAGAACTTACAAGCTTTAGTTCCTTCTGGAGTAGTGTCAACTTCATGAGCTTCAGCAGTTTCTTCTAATGAAGTGTTAGTTACGTCATCAACTATAGCTAAAGTGAATCCATTTTTAGGTTCTTCTTTGCTTAAGTTTTCATAAACAGCAATGATATGAGCTGGTATAGTATCTTTTGATCCTAATCCGAATCTACCACCAACTATTTCAGGAGCATTTTCTAATCCGTAGAATGCATTCTTAACTTCTAAGTATAGAGGCTCTCCTGCAGCACCTGGTTCTTTTGTTCTATCTAAAACAGCCACTTTCTTAACAGTTTTTGGCATTGCTTTTATTAATCTTTCATTTGAGAATGGTCTGAATAATCTTACTTTAACTAATCCAACCTTTTCTCCTTTAGCGTTTAAGTAATCTACAGTTTCTTCTACTAAGTCAGTAACTGATCCCATAGCTACTATAACTCTTTCAGCATCTTCTGCTCCATAGTAATCGAAACAGTTGTACTCTCTTCCAGTTAACTTAGTTATTTCTTTCATGTAGCTTTCAACTATTTCTGGAACTACATCGTAGAATTTGTTTACTGCTTCTCTTTCTTGGAAGTAGATGTCTGGGTTTTGAGCTGTACCTCTTGTTACAGGTTTGTTAGGGTTAAGAGCTCTTCTTCTGAACTCTTCTACAGCTTCCATATCTACTAATTCTTTTAATTCATCGTATTGTAAAAGTTCAACTTTTTGTATTTCATGTGATGTTCTGAATCCATCGAAGAAGTTTACGAAAGGTATTCTTGATTTAATAGATGCTAAGTGAGCAACTGCTGATAAATCCATAACCTCTTGAACTGATCCTTCTGCTAACATAGCGAATCCAGTTTGTCTTGCAGCCATAACGTCTTGGTGATCACCGAAGATGTTTAATGCTGAAGTAGCTAATGCTCTAGCTGATACATGGAATACTGATGGTAATAATTCACCAGCTATTTTGTACATGTTTGGTATCATTAATAGTAAACCTTGTGAAGCTGTGTAAGTAGTAGTTAAAGCTCCAGCTTGTAATGAACCGTGAACTGCTCCAGCAGCACCTGCTTCTGATTGCATTTCCATTACTTTTACTGTTTGACCAAATATGTTCTTTAATCCTCTTGCACTATTTTCATCAACCCACTCTGCCATTGGTGATGATGGTGTGATAGGGAATATTGCTGCAACATCAGTGAACGCATATGATATATAAGCGGCAGCTGTGTTACCATCCATAGTTTTCATTTTTCTCATTGCCATTGAGATGACCTCTCTTTCATTAATTTTGTAGATATATAAATTAAATCTTAAAAATTATAATATATTTAAAGTAATTAATTAAAATTACTTATTAGCATATTAAGCCTTATTTTATTAGTTTTTTTGCCAAGTCTTTAGCTGAATTAATTTCATCATCATTTGGTGATTCATTTACAGCTAAGCTACCAACAACATCGAATCCATAGTCTTTCATTCTTTCAACCCATACATTCATGAATTCTCCATTATCCCAACCATATGATCCAAATAGAATCATTTTTTTATTGTTATTTGGAGTTAATTTAAATTGATTAACAAATGGTTCCATATCGTATTGTTCTATTCTATTATTATCCATTGAAGGACTTCCTAAAGCTACTGCATCTGCTTCAGTTACATCCTCTAATTTAGCGTTTGAAACATGCTTTATTAAAACATCTGCTCCTAAATCAGTCAATTCATCTGCAATAGTGTTTGCTAATACTTCAACATTTCCACCATTACTCCAGTATATTACTGATACTTTACTCATAAAAAACACCTCTTATACACGATAATATAGTTTATCTTGAAGCCCAATATTATTTAATGTAAAACTAATTTTACTCGACATTAATAATTATACTCTTTGGGAAAAATTTTTCAAGCTACATATTTTGATATTTTGAAACATATTTTAATAATTTATTATTATTTACTATTAAACATCTCTATTATTCTAAGAATTATCTATAAAAATTTACATATTTGCCGATTTCTTAATTATATCTATAATATTATCCACTCCATTGCCTATTTTGCTTATTTTCATAGAATTTAAATATTTTTCCTTGTTTTTTGTTACTTCTTTAATAGCATTTAGTAAAACTTCTGAAGTTAACTCCTCTTCTTTTATGACTTTAGAAAAACCACTTTTTTCAAATGAATTAGCATTTAAAACTTGGTCTCCTCTTGAAGCATTTGCTGATAAAGGTATTAATATATTTAACTTTCTAAGTGCTAATAATTCAAATATAGTATTTGCACCTGCTCTAGATATAACTAAATCTGCTAAAGCCATTAAATCAGGAAGCTCATCTGATATATATTCATATTGTCTATAACCTTCTAATGTTGTTAATGATTGATCTAGATTTCCTTTTCCGCATAAATGTATAACATTATAATCTTTTAATATTTCATTTAGGATCTTTCTAACATTATCATTTATAACTTTAGAGCCTAAACTTCCTCCAACTATCATAAGAACTTTTTTATCTTCTTTAAAATTACAAAACTTTCTTCCTCTTTCTTTACTACCTTTTAAAAGTTCTTCTCTAATAGGTGTTCCTGTTAATTCACCTTTATTATCTTTTATATATTTTAAACTTTCTGGGAATGTAACACAAAGCTTGTCACAAAACGGTGATGCTATTTTATTAGCTAATCCTGGTGTTAAATCTGATTCATGTGACACAACAGGAATTTTTTTCATTGAGGCAGCCATAACTACAGGCACTGTAACGAATCCACCCTTAGAAAATATAACATCTGGTTTTTCTTTTGATAATATTCTTGAAGCATCTAAAACTCCTTTTAAAACTTTGAAAGGATCAGTAAAGTTTTTAATATCAAAATATCTTCTAAGTTTGCCTGATGATATTGAATAATACGGTATGTTTTCTTTAGTTATTATTTCTTTTTCTATACCATTTTTACTTCCTATATATTTTATTTCAAAACCTAATTCTTTTAATTTAGGTACTAAAGCTAAATTGGGGGTAACGTGACCAGCTGAACCTCCACCAGTCATCATTATTTTATACTTTTTCAAAAAATCAACTCCCTTAATAATCTATGGTTTTATAAATATTTTTTTGTAATAACTCCTTTAATTCCCTCTCATATTTTACTCTATTCTGCACAATATATAAATGCAAACTCAATTAATAACTAAGGAGGAATTCAAAATGGCACAATTAGTTCCAGAAGCAAAAAACGGATTAGCAAAATTCAAAAATGAAGTAGCAAACGAAATGGGAGTACCATTCTCAGATTACAATGGTGACCTTAGCTCAAAACAATGCGGAAGCGTTGGTGGAGAAATGGTTAAAAGAATGGTAGAGCAATACGAAAGAGGAATTTAATTAAAAATTAAAGTCCGCCATTAAATAAAACTTAATATTGATATTGTATATAATTAATTTATGCCTAATTATATACAAAACACTGGAGCAATATTTTTAATATTGCTCCTTTAATTTTATAGTCTAAAATATTTCACATTGGCTTGAATAGTTTTGTTTCCATTAAATTCATTTATGTTAGGATAATAAATTAAATCCATACTAAAATTGCAATTTCCACCATCTAAAACTCTTAACAATTCTTCTTCTCCATATTTATTAGAAAAGTCTTCCTTAAATTCATTGACCTTATTTCCAAATGCTATAGCGTCTATTGTTTTATAACTATTTCTTAATTTACATCTGAATTTAATTACATTCTGTTCCTTTCCCATTATCCATACTCTACTTACCTTAACATCCTTCTCTCCAAATAGGGGACTAGAATTTCCTTTTCCAAAAGGTTCTAATCTATCTAAATTATCTATTATTCCATAATTTAAATTCTCCAAAGGTAATTTTACATCAATTCTAACCTTAGGTGTTATATCATATTCAGTTAATCTACAATTTTCTAATAACATTTTCCTTAATATAGGTATATTTTTTTCTTCAACTGATAATCCAGCAGCCATAGGATGGCCACCAAATTTACTTATAACCTCTTTGCACTTAGATAATTCTTCAAATATATTATATTCCTCAATAGATCTTGCAGATCCCTTTGGCATATCTTTCCCTTTAGTCATTATTATTGTAGGAACATTATATTTTTCTTTTATTCTTCCAGCAACTATCCCTGCAATACTTTCATGTATATATGGATTATAAACTAAAATCACCTTATCATTTTCCATATTATTATCCTCTATTTGTTTTATAACCATATCTACACTATCTTTAGTTAAATCCTGTCTTCTTTGATTAAGCTCAAAAAGCTCTCTAGCTAATATATCTGCTTTTTCTTCATCTTCTGTTAGAAGTAATTCCACAGATAAATCAGCGGTCTCAAGTCTTCCTGTGGCATTTATACAAGGTCCTATAACAAACCCTAAATGATATTGTGCTATCTCCTTATCAGTAAGCCCTGTGTATTTCTTTAAAGCTATTAATCCCTTATTTGATGTGTTATTTAATAATTCTAATCCCTTTTTAACTATTATTCTATTTTCTCCTAATAAATCAACTACATCACATACTGTAGCAATAGCACAGATTTCTAAAAGCTTCAAAGCCTCCTCATATGGTATTCCTAACTCTTTATATAGAGCACATACAAATTTAAATGCAATCCCTGCTCCACACAAAGATTTAAATGGATAATTACAATCCTCTTGCTTAGGATTTATAACCGCATAAGCTTTAGGAGTTTCCTTATTAAGTTCTCCTACTTCATTCTTAACTAAAGGAATGTCATGATGATCTGTTAAGATAACATCCATTTCTAATTCATTTGCTAAAGCTATTTCTTCAAAGGCAGCAATTCCATTATCGCATGTTAAGATTAGTTCAGTTCCTTCTTCTTTTAAAATTCTAACTCTATTAGAATTCATACCATATCCTTCATCTTCTCTATCTGGTATATGATAATTAAAATTAGCGTTGCATCTTTTTAATCCCTTATATAATATTGAAGTACTTGATACACCATCACAGTCATAATCACCATATATAGTGATTTTACTCCCTTTTTCTATGGCTTCTTTTATTCTCATGACTCCCTTTTCCATATCCTTCATTAGATATGGATCATTTAAGTCATCGATTCCTCCAAACAAGAATTCTTTTGCATTTTTTTTATCCCTTATATCTCTATTCACTAAAAGAATAGATGTTAATAAATCTAAATTTAATTCTTTTTTTAAACTCTCTATTTCCTCTTTATTTCTTTGCTTAAGTAGCCATTGCTCCCTCACGCCATCACCTCTTAATTAATTATTTGCACAATGAAATTTTTTAGAACTCTTTCTATTAAATTTTTCATATCTTTTAAATTTAAATCTTCAACTAAACTTAACTCTTTAAAAATATAATCTCCCTCATTAAACATGGTTTCATATATAGCCATTCTATTTGCCATAACTATACTTTTTTCTAAATCCAATGAATTTTTAAGCTTAAATCTTTTTATTAATTTATTTAAATCTTCCTCACCTAAATAACTTTCTATATCTTTTGCCTTTGCTATGCACTTTTTAATTAATTCTAAAGCCTCTTTTTCCTTATCTTTTGAAGTTCCTAAATAAATTTTAAATAATCTTATTCCTTTTTCATATTTAACTTCACTATAAACTTCATAAGCAAGTCCATTTTTAGTTCTAATCTCATCATATAATACAGAACTAACCCCTTCTCCAAACCAAAGATTAAAGATTTTAAGTAAGGTAACTTCTTCAATACTTAATTCATTTATATCAAATAAACAACATATCTTAGAGCCGCTGTTTCCTTCTATTTTTTTAGTAAAAATCCCACACTCCATATTTCTTTTTATATATTTTTTTAAAACATTTCCTTCTTTAGCCTTACTAAAATTTTTTTCTACTATTTCTTTTACTTTTTCTATAGGTAATGGAGTAACGACAGAAACAACCATATTTTCACTTACATAATTCCTATCATAAAAATCTTTTAATTTTTGTAAACTTATAGCTTCTATATGTTCCTTCTCTCCTATTATTAAATTCCCTATTCTCTCTTTTGATAAACCATTCATTAAAGCACTATCCTCTACATGTTGCTCTAAATCTTCCTTCCATTCATCACTTTCTTGTTTTATAACACCTAGTTCTTCTGAAAACCCACTTTTCTCAAAAGCTGGATGTAGTACTATATCTGAATATAAAGAAAAACCTTCTTCAAAATCTTCCTTAGCAGTAGTCCCATAATAAATAACATAAGGAAAATTAGTCATAGCATTATTAAATCCAAATAAATCATCTAATTTTTCATTTATTTCCTCTTCCTTAAGTTCTTTAGTTCCCTTAAATAAAATATGCTCTAATGCATGAGCCATTCCAACTTCATATTCACTTTCTGAATTTGCACCACTTTCTAAGCTTATACAAAAAGATGTATGTTCTATATCTTTAAATTTATATAATAATCTAACTCCATTATCTAAAGTTATCCTCTTCATATCATCACTCCAAAATAATATTCTTAATAAAAACTCTGCTATCTATAATAAAAATATGTTAATTACTCTAAATCTCATTATATTTTAACATATATAATTAATTTATATAAAACCTTATTACATAAAAAAAAGTGTATTTCTACATATTAGAAATACACCTTTCTTTAATATTACTTACCTTCTTTTTCTAAGAAAAAGTTAATAAGCATACCTTCTCTTATTTCCTCTGCTTCTTTTCCATATCCTAATTGCTTTAATATTTCTAATCCAAATACTAAAGCAGTTGCAGGGCCTCTACTTGTTATTATGTTTCCATCAACAACTACTGTCTCATCTTCAACATAATTAACATTTCCAAGCTCCTCCTTAAATCCAGGATAACTTGTAACTGTCTTTCCTTCAATAACCCCAGCCTTGGCTAATGCTATTGGTGCTGCACATATTGCTGCTACGATTTTGTTTTCTTCATTATATTTTTTAATTAATGATTGTACTTTTTCATTATCTCTAAGATTTTTTGAACCTGGCATACCACCTGGAAGTACAATTGCATCATATGTTTCTAAATCATTATCTGATATTAATTTATCACAAAGCACCATTGTTCCATGAGCACTATTAACAGCTCTGTTTTCTGTAAGACTACATGCATGACATGTTACATTTGCTCTATTACAAACATCAACAACAGATAATGCTTCTATAGTTTCAAAACCTTCTGCTAAGAATACTAATACTTTTTTCATGACCATACCTCCTATTTAATAATTACATCCTTGATGTAGTCTCCTAATACTACGATTATTAAACTACTTCCTCTTCCCGCTCTATTTTGTAATTTAATATCATCAATATTAACATCAGCTTTTTCTTTTTGCTTAGACTCTAAAACAAGTTTTTCGTAATTATTAGATAATTCTTTTTTATAGTTATTATACGCTTCTAAAGTTTCAGTATCAACACCTTCCATTTGAGGTATTGCCTTTCCAAAAATAACTTTATCATCATCTTTTAAGCTTATTCCTGTTACCCCTGAAGCTACTCTTCCCATTGGGTTAATAGCTGTAGCTGAGAACTTAATTCCCATACCATTCTTAGTTACTAAAATTATTGTAGCATCTTCAAAATTAATATCTACGTTTACTAATTCATCATTTTGCGTCTTAAATTTATATGCAACTTGATTATTAAATTCTCCTAAAAATTCTCTTAAGGATGTCTTTTTAACTAATCCTTCTCTTGAGAAGAAATACACGAATAAATCTTCTCCTATTCTTCCAAACTCATTTATAGAAGCAACTTTTATTATATTTTCATCTTTTTCAAATCCATCTACTAAATCTGAAATATTACTTTCCTCTGTGTTTTGAAGTAGATATGTTGGGAACTTATACACTCTTCCTTTATTTGAAAAAGCAATTATATTTCTAAAGGAATTAACCTTTACTTTTTCATAAGCACCGCTATTCATATTATTGAAGGTCTTTATATTTCCCTTTTTGTTTATTCCTATAATAAACTCTTTATATTCATAGTTATCTACAAACCTTATGCTCTTAATTTGATTATCACTCTTTAATGGAACTAATTGAACTCCCATTATATTTCTATCTGTAAACTCTAATTCTGGTTCTGAAACAACAAAGTTTAATCCATTAGTCGTCTCAATCTCAACAAATCTTTCTTCATCCTGTGAATCTATTAAAGATACACTTGCTAAAGAATCATCGTTTTTAAGTTTTAAAGCCATAAGTTTTGAGTATGCTGTAACAAATTTATCTAAAGTTGTTTTCTTTATTAATCCATTAGCCGTTATAAATTTAAAGCATTTATTTGGAAGGAAATTTTCAATTGATTCAATTGCAACAATTTTTTCATCTTCTAAACTTAATCCTCTAATTAAATCTTCAAGTCTTTCTCCTTTATCCTTCCACTTCTTATCTGCTACAGAGTTACATTTTATTTGGTAAACTGTTCCTTTATCAGTAAATATAGCCAAAGTATCTTTAGTGTTTGATTTAATAAGGAATTTTAAATAATCTCCCTCTCTATATTCGATCTCATTTTCATCTACATTTGAACGATTGTAAGTCTTAAGAGGTATTTTCTTTATGAATCCTTCATTTGATAAAGTAACCATAACATCTTCAGCTACTATAAGCTCTTCTAAATCAATTTTAGCCTCGCTTTCATCCTCAACTAATGCAGTTTTTCTCTCATCGCCATAGGTCTCTGCCACTTCTTTTAATTCTTCTTTTATAACTCCTAAAAGAACTGATTCATTTTCTAAAATTCTTCTAAGCTCTTTTATTTTTTTTGATAATTCTTTATGTTCTTTTTGGAATACTTTTATTTCTAAGCCAGTTAATCTATAAAGCATTAATTCTAGAATTGCTTCAGCCTGTAAATCAGTAAAACCAAATTTAGCAACTAAATTTTCATGAGCATCTTTCTTTGATTTTGACGCTCTAATTGTAGCTATAACTTCATCCATTATTCCTATAGCTTTTATGAATCCTTCAACTATGTGGAATCTCTTCTCAGCAACTTCTAGCTCTCTTTTTGTTCTTCTTGTAACAACCTCTTTTTGGTGATTTACATAATGAGTTATTATTGTTTTTAATCCCATAGTTTCTGGTTTCCCATCAGCTAAAGCCACCATATTAAAACTTATATTTCCTTGAAGATCTGTTTTCTTATAAAGATATTTAAGAATCTTGTCAGCCATATCATGATCAATAGCCTTCTTAAATTCTATAACAGCTCTTATACCAGTTCTATCAGACTCATCTCTAATATCAGCAATTCCATCTAAAGCTTTTGCATGCCTCTTATCACCAGTCATATCTGATATTGTTTGAAGTATTCTTGCCTTATTTCTTCTATAAGGGAACTCTGTTATAACTATTCCAAGTCTTCCATTTTCCAATTTCTCTATATTAGCTTTTGCTCTTAAAGTAACTTTACCTTCTCCTGTTTCATAAGCAGATAAAAGAGTTTTTTGTCCAATTAAAACTCCTCCTGTTGGAAGGTCTGGTCCCTTTATATAATTCATTAATTCTTTAGTAGTTATTTCATTATTATCTATATAAGCTAATGTACCATCTATAACTTCTTTTAAGTTATGTGGAGGTATGTTAGTTGAAAGTCCAACAGCAATACCAAAGGTTCCATTTACTAAAAGATTTGGATATCTAGCTGGTAGCACCTTAGGTTCCATTTCTGAATCCGAGTAGTTTGGAACTATGTCTACTACATTTTTTTCTATATCTCTAAGCATCTCCATAGATATACTAGAAAGTCTAGCTTCTGTATATCTCATAGCTGCTGCTCCGTCTCCATCTATACTTCCCCAGTTACCATGCCCATCAATTAGGGGAGCTCTTGTACTAAAATCTTGAGCTAGAATTACCATAGCATCATAAACTGAACTATCTCCATGAGGATGATATTTACCTAGTATATCCCCTACTATTCTAGCTGATTTATAATAAGGTTTGTCTGGAAAAGCCTTTAGCATGTACGCTCCATATAAAATTCTTCTGTGTACCGGCTTTAATCCATCTCTTACATCTGGAAGTGCTCTATCTTTAGCAACCTCTACTGCGTAAGGTAAATAGTTGTCAGGCATAACCTCTTCTAGAGGCATTCTAACAATATTATTATCCTTAGGTATTTCAATATTCTTTTTAGCCATTTAATCTCCTCCTTTAGAACTCAGCATACTTATACATGTAGTTCTTTCTAGGTTGAACAACATCACCCATTAATAAAGAAACCATTTTTTCTGCCTTAGCAGCATCCTCTATGGTAACTTGTACTAAAGTTCTTGTTTCTGGATTTAAAGTTGTTTCCCATAATTGATCTGGATTCATCTCTCCAAGTCCTTTAAATCTTTGAATTGTTGCTCCCTTTCCAACCTTCTTCTTAACTGCTTCTAATTCATCATCACTGTAAGCATAAAATATTTTATCCTTACCTTTTCCTGATTTTGCAACCTTATAAAGAGGTGGTTGTGCTAAGTATAAGTGACCATTAGCTATAAGAGGTCTCATATATCTATAGATGTATGTCATCCAAAGAGTTCTTATATGATATCCATCTACGTCAGCATCACTCATTATTATTATTTTGTCATATTTTAAATCATCTTCATTATAATTATCTAGTATTCCTGTACCTATAGCAGTATTGAATATCTTAAGTTCTTCTGAAGCTATAACATTTTCTAACTTCTGTTTCTCTGTATTCATTATTTTACCTTTTGAAGGCATTATTGTTTGGAATCTTCTATCCCTAGCTTGTTTAGCTGAACCGCCGGCAGAATCTCCCTCAACTACTATAAACTCATTAACTTCCTTATTTTTTAATGTACATACTGCAACCTTACCTGCCAAAGGTGCTGTTCCTTTTCCTATTTTCTTTCTTTCTGCATCATTAATCTTTTTAATTTTCTCTCTTCTCGCAGCTGCATCTAAGGCATTATTTATAATCATAGTTGCAACTTCTTTATTATCTTCAATCCAGTGACCGAACTTAGTATAAGCTAAATCGTTCATCATTGTATAAGCTTCATTATTTCCAAGCTTAGTTTTTGTTTGTCCTTCAAAGACAGGATTTGTGATTTTTATTCTAACAATAGCTGTCATACCTTCTCTTAAGTCGTCACCTTCAAAGTCTTTATCCTTTTCTTTTACAAGATTAAGCTTCTTAGCCCACTCTTTAAAAGCACGAGTCATACCTGTTTTAAAACCAGTTTCATGAGTACCTGCCTCTGTTGTAGGTATGTTATTTACATAACTAACTATGTTTTCTGTTGTAGAATCTGTAAATTGAAGACATATTTCACCATACATTTGTATGTTATTTACTTCTCTTTCCCCTTCAAATAAAACAGGTGTTGGATGAAGAGGTGTTTTACTCTCATTTAAATAATCTATAAAATCTAAAAGTCCTCTTTCAGAATAATACTCTTTACATACGCTTTCTTCTTTTCTATTATCAATAAGCTCTAATCTTATCCCTTTATTTTGGAAAGCTAGTTCTTGTAATCTTTCATCTATTATGTCAAATTTAAAATCAGATGTTGAAAATATCTCTCTATCTGGTAAAAAAGTAACCTTCGTACCAGTTTCATCTGATTTTCCTACAACTTCTAATGGAGTTACAGGGGTTCCTGGCATATCTTTTTTAAGCTCTTTATCATAAGCATATTCAAATCTTTGTTTATATATATTACCGTTTTGCTTTACCTCAACTTCTAGCCATCTTGATAATGCATTAACAACAGCGGCCCCAACACCATGAAGACCACCTGATGTTTTATAGTTTTGGTTATTAAACTTTCCTCCTGTATGAAGTTCAGTAAATACCATTTCAACACCAGTCTTTTTCTTGATTGGATGCATTCCTGTAGGAATTCCTCTTCCATTATCTATTACAGTTACACTTTTATCTTTATTTACAATAACTTTAGCTTTATTTCCATATCCATTTGATATTTCATCTATTGAGTTATCTAATATCTCCCATATACAGTGATGAAGTCCTTTGCTTCCAGTAGAACCTATGTACATTCCTGGTCTTACTCTAACTGGCTCTAACTTTTCTAAAGAAGTTAAAGAAGTAACATCATAACTGTTATTTCTACTGCTCATATACATCCTCCCTTAATTCTTTTTCAATCTCATTATATATTTCCTCTAATTTAAACAATTCATTTTCTATATCATTTATCTCTAATTCATTTCTAAAAGTTTTTTTCTTTGCACTTGTTCCATATCTAGGATCATAATATTTTTCCATAAGTTCTAAGGCCACTTTCTTATAGTCGCCTTTGGCTACTAAGTCTTTATATTGTTCCACTCTTTCTGGACTTATATGCTTCTTAAGAACTCCTAAAGCTTCATCTAATTGTTCATTTACATTTTCAAAGGCAGTATATTCTCTAACTAATCTCTCAGCTCTAACTTCTGGATCAGCACTTATTTTAAGTTTTGCACCATCATACATCTTTTCAAATAAAGGATCTGGTATTAAAATTCTTCCTATTCTTTTACTTTCCCCTTCAATGAATACAATGTTAGAATTTCTATGTCTAAGTTTATCATAAACTAATGCATCAAATCTCTTCTGAGTATTGCAATCACCTAATCCAACTCCTCCTAGAATTGAACCTCTATGATTTGCACATCCTTCTAAATCCAAAACATCATATCCCTTTTCTTCTAATTTATATAGCATTTCTGTTTTTCCTACACCGGTATTTCCGTATAATACTATAAAATCAATTTCCTTTGAGAATTCTTCTATTTTATTTATTATAAAACTTCTGTATGATTTATATCCACCTTCTAATTTATAACAATTTATTCCTAAACTATTTAGTAATGAATGCAGACTTCCACTTCTCATTCCACCTCTTGCACAAAAAATGACAAGTTTTTTACCATGCTTATTTCTATAAAGATCTTGAACTTGTTTAAATATTTCAGGCAATCTTCTAGAGATGAATTCTATTCCTTGCTCTTTTGCAGCTTCTGCACTCTCTCTAACATATAAAGTTCCGACTACATCTCTCTCCTCATTTAAAAGCACTGGAATATTCACAGCTCCTATCATAGGCTCTTCAAAAGCTTCCCTTTGGCTTCTAACATCTATAAAGATATACTCGTCCTCATGTCCATATATCTCCTCGCAACTTATTAATCCAAACATTTATATATCATCCTTTCAATTTACTAAAATAGTATAATTCTTTAAAAATACATTGTCAAACATTTGTTCCCATCAACTATACCTTTATAGTACTTCACGATTATTAATTATATCAAAAGATTTTAAAATACAAAAATATGCTATATTCAAATCAATAACATCTAATAATATTGTCAAATTTTTATGACCATAAACATTATTTTATAGCAAAAATATAAGACATCCATTTTGGATGTCTTATAATAATTAAACTTCATATATTCCGATTTGTCTAACGTGTTTAGTATGTGACCATTCTTTTTTATCTTTATCTATTATACCTTGGATTGTTATTGGTATCCAAGTTAAGATGTATAATGGATAAATTAAATATCTGTAGAATATTTGGAAGTTTCTCTTTCCTAAGAATAATAATGTTCCTATTAAGAATATTCCTATATAAGCCACATTGAATAGTGTTAATAACACTACATTGTCTAATATACCTAATTGAGTTATTAAGTATGGTTGTATAAATACGTTACATGCATATAGTCCTAAAACTACGAATAATTTTCCACTCATCTTCTTATCAAATAGTAAAGCAAATGGTGTTAATAAGAATTGGAATACACAGAATAACTGCCATGCTGTTGCATTGAATAAATAGCTTATAACAAATATTCCAAGACCATCTACCGCTCTTATTTGTACGAATGTTAATAAACCAGCTAATCCCATTGCTAAAGTAACAAATGGTTGCATTACGTATAAAGTACAGTCAAAAGCAACAAAGCTTCTATCTTTTATTGATTTCTTTAAAAGTTTCATTCCATATCTAGTAGCTACGTCTGCAAATCCTTGCATCCATCTCTTTCTTTGATTCCATGAAGCTTTTAAAGTTAATGGCTTTTCATCATATATTATGGCATCATGTGCCCAACCTACTTTTTCTCCGTTTAATATAAGCTTACAACTAAACTCTAAGTCTTCTGTTAAGCAAGTAGCTCCCCAACCTAATTTCTTAAGTGTTGCAGTATCTATAACAAATCCTGTTCCACCTATTTGAGCTGATAAACCTATATTACTTTTAGCTAATTGAAGCATTCTATTTGCTGATGTGAATGCTATTGCATAAGATTCTGTTATCCAAGAATCTTGAGGGTTCTTAGAATCTATATATCCCTGAACAACCTTAAAGCCTTCACACATTTTGTTATTCATTTCTTTTAAGAAATTTTTATCAACTAAATTGTCAGCATCAAAAACTGCTATTCCATCATAGTGAGTTTCCATTTTGAATATTTTATCAAACATCCATTCTAACGCAAAACCCTTACCTCTTTTTTCTTTATTAAATCTTTCAAATACATTTGCTCCTGCTTCTCTAGCAATTTTAGCAGTATTATCAGTACAGTTATCTGCAATAACAAATATATCATATAATTCTTTTGGATAATCTAAGTGCTTTAAACTTTCAACTAAGTTTTCTATAACTACTTCTTCATTATGAGCTGCTACAAGCATTGCAAATTTCTTTTGAGGTTCAAAAACCTTTTTATCTTTTTTCTTATAGAATCCAAATAGCGCTATGAATAAATAGTATAGCATTAGAGCAAATACGCCTATTTGAAAAATAGCTGTTACCCAAAATATATACTTTTCCATAAATTCCACTCCTATAAATTAAATTAACCTTTGACATTATAACAGTTATTTATACATTTTGTAAAATATATTTTTTGTTATTTTTTAATAAACTATCAAAAAAATTTTAAAGTGGAATAAACTCAATAAGTTGAAATGGATATTCCTTGTAAAATCTTCATAGCAATTGATTCATAAAACAAATTATATTTTATGAATCAATTGCACCAAAATTTTAAATATTGCTATCTAGCCAACTCATCATGTTTCTTAATTCTTTTCCAACCTTTTCAATTTGATATTTTTTTCTCTGATAGCCTTAAATTTTTGTCTATCTTGTAATTTTTCTAACAACTAGTTTTTTTGCAAAGGTTCCTTTTTGAATTTTCCTAAGAATATTTTTCATTTCTTTCTTAATATCCTCTGTTACTATTCTTTTACCAACCATATAATCGTCATATTCTACAATATCATTTTTAAATATCTTATGATGTTTAAAACAATACTGCCTGTTCTACACAAGGATCGGTTTCAGTTTTGTCTTTAAATGTTGTTTCTAGAATACTTAATCTTGCTCTACAAATTCTATTTGTATATGCTAAAGCAATATCTTTAGCCATACTGTGTAATCTTGATATACTGTTATTAAATAAGAAACTTCTAATTCTTCAGTATAGGTTCTTCTAACCATATGCCATGAACCTTTTGGTGATGCCATAAATACATCAACCCACTCTGGCGATTCAATCTGCCCATAATTAATATTCAATTCGTGAGCAAAAACTAACGCTTTGCCTTTTAATAAGTTTTATTTTTAATTATAAAGTTTTTATTGTTTTTCATCTGGTACTAAAATCACTATAACGTCGCAATTTCAACTGCATCACTAAACTTTGAAACTTTTACCCCTTCTCTTTCAGCCCTTTCTCAAGACCTACTTCCTTCATATAACCATATAGTTACATTAACACCACTATCCTTTAGATTTAAAGTATATGCATATCTTTGACTACCATAATCAATTATTGCAAATTTCTTACCCTTTATTAAATCTAAATCTGTATTTTTTCATAATATAATTTTGCCATATAACACCCTCCTCAATTATTACAAAATTCTTAATTTATAATTTTAAAATACTTTACATATATTATTTATGACTTTACATTATATCTTAAATCGAACTTCATTCTATAAACCTTTGTCAAAATAATTATAATATTTTCAGTATAAATTATTTCATGAAATCTTTTTTATTTATTTTTTAACCTGTTTAAACCACCTAGAAATTTTCTATTGTATTTTTTATTTAATTGTAAAAAATATAATTAATATTTTTTAGTAAAGGATTGATTAAATGAAAATAGGATATGCTTGTACTCCATTAACCACTAATGCTCGTACAAATCGTAGAATACTTTTAAAAGACTTTTCTTATCGTAATTTATTTTCTGTAATAGATAAAAACTTAAATGACTTATATAAAATATTAGAGTGGAATTTAAAAAATGATATTTTTCTTTTTAGAATAAGTTCAGACATAATCCCTTTAGGTTCTCATGAAATAAATGATTTTAACTGGCAAAAAGAATTTAAAAATCAACTAGATACTATAGGAAAATTAATAGAAAAACATAATATACGCGTTTCAATGCACCCCGGGCAATACACAGTAATAAATTCTCCTAAGGAGGATGTTTTAGAAAAATCTTTAAGGGATATTGAGTATCATTGTGCATTCTTAGATTCCTTAAACTTAGATTATAAAAATAAAATAGTCCTTCATATAGGAGGAGTTTATGGAGATAAGCCTCTAGCAAAAGAAAATTTTATAAAAGGATTTAACAAATTATCAGTTTCCTCAAAAAATCGCTTAGTCATTGAAAATGATGAAAAAAACTTTTCTCTTGATGATGTATTAGAAATAGCTAATAAAATTAATATTCCTGTAATATTTGATAATTTACATAATATATGCTTTGGAGATAATTCATACACCTTAAAAGAAATTTACTCCTTGGTAATAAATACTTGGAATAAAGATTTAGATGGAAACATAAAAGTTCACTATAGTGAACAAGATATGTTAAAAAAGAAAGGCTCTCACTCCTCCTCAATTTCTATAAATGAGTTTTTGAATTACTATAATAATGTTAAAAACTTTAATCCAGATATAATACTAGAAGTTAAAGATAAGGATGTATCCTCTATTAAATGTATTAACTCTTTAAAGGAGATGAATAATATTCTACCTTTAGAAACTTTTATAGAAGAAGTAGAAAATTATAAATTACTTCTATTTCAACATGATAAGAACTTTCATCATACCATTGAAAAACTACCTAATAACATAATAGATTTTTATATTTATATAGACAATCTTCTTTTAAAACCCAATGATAATGTAGGTTTTAAATACTCTTTAGACTTAGCCTTTAATATAATTGAAAACTATATGAGCAAAAGAGAAATTTCTCATTTTAAGACCCTTATTAAAGCAAAAGAATTGGAAAAAGCTAAGCTTTACTTAAAAAAAATTACAAACAAAATAGAAATTCCACCAATGGAATTATCTTATTACTTTTCTAGAAATTAATCTGTTTTTGTCTCCAGAATTGTCACATTTTATATATAATTAAAATATATTAGGATTAACAGTAAAACTTTGGAGGCAAAAAATGAGCTTTTTAAGCATAATTCTTTTTGTAATTGCTGCAAGTTTAGATATACTTGTTGTTTCCTTTGCATATGGTTTAAAAAACATAAAAATAAATTTTTCAAGTACCCTTGTAATAGCGTTTATATCGGCTTTAGGAACATTAATTTCCATGATATTAGGAAAACTATTTTTAGGTGTAATCCCTTTAAAATTAGGTGATATTATAGGTGGATTGGTTTTGTTAGGAATAGGTCTTTATTCTATATATTCTTATTTTAAAGAAAAAAAAGCTCTACCATCACATGATAGTGACAACAATTCTTCACCAATATTTATACTAGAAAATCCAGAAGTAGCTGATAAAGATAAATCCGGTAATATAGATTTTAAAGAATCTCTAGCACTTGCAATAGCTTTATCAATAAATAATTTTGGTTTAGGAATAGGAGCTAGTATCTCAGGACTAAATATTTCATTTACAACTATAACAACCTTTTTTGTTTCTTTAATATTTATTTCCTTTGGCTTCTACCTTTCTAAAAAAATAAAGAATAAAAAGGTAGCTGATAATAGTAATCTAATTTCCGGGGTAATAATAATCTTATTATCTCTATTTATTATTTTTTAAGGATTTTATCAAATATCTTACTATATTTTGATATAACAAAAAGGTGTTGTTTTAGTATTAATTTACTTAAACCAACGCCTTTTCATAATTTCTTAGACTTTAACCTAATTCTAGATTTTCTATTTTTAATATCTATTAAACTCTTGTTATATCTACTTCTTGTGAGTAATCTACACCCTCTAGTCCAAATCCAAATAATTTAAAGAATTCTTTTCTAAAGTCTTCTGCATCACTTAATTCATAAACATTATCACTGTTTATTTGTGGCCATATTTCTTCAATAGCTTTTTGTACATCCTCAGCCATTTCTAAATCATCGATTCTAATTCTATTTTCAGAATCTAAATTAAGCTTTCCTTCATAAAGATCTTCAAACATTCTATATATTTGCTCAATACATCCTTCATGAGTTCCTTTTTCCTTCATTACTTTATAAAGTATTGAAATATATAAAGATACTATTGGAATAGCTGAACTTGCTTGAGTTACTAAAGCTTTATTTACTGATACATAGCCTTCACCATTTAATGTTTTTAAAACTTCAGTTATTTCTCCTGCTGTTTTTTCTAAATCATTTTTAGCTCTTCCTATTGTACCTTCTCTATATATTGGATATGTAACCTCTGGTCCAATATATGAATAAGCTATAGTTTTAACACCATCTTCTAAAACATCAGCTTCTTTTAAAGCTTCAATCCATAGCATCCAATCTTCTCCACCCATTACTTTTCTAGTTCCCTCTATCTCTTCCTCTGTAGCTGGGTAGATAGTGACATCATTGATTTCACCTGTATGGAAATCTAAAGTTTTACTGTTAAAAGGCTCTCCTACAGTCTTTAAACAAGAACTATAAACTTCTCCTGTAACTGGATCCTTTCTCTTCGGAGCAGCTAATGAATATATAACCAAATCTACTTTTCCCATGTTTTCTTTTATTAACTCTATAACTTCATTTTTAATTTCATTAGAAAAAGCATCTCCATTTACTGACATAAATTTTTTACCCTCATCTGATGCTAATTTCTTTAATGATTCTATATTATACCAGCCTGCTGAAGCTGTTCTTTTCCCTGAAGCTTCTCTTTCAAATGCAACACCTAAAACTTCAGCATCACACGCCTCTGAAGCAACTATAGCACTTGCTAATCCGTATCCAGTTGAAGCACCTAGAACAAGTACTTTTTTAGCTCCCTTTATCTTACCTTTTTCTTTTACATACTCTACTTGATTTTCAACATTCTTTTTACATCCCGTTGGATGAGAGGTAGTGCATATGAAACCTCTGAACTTTGGTTCTACTATCATTCTGATTTCTCCTTAACCTTTTTGTTTGATTATCAAAATATATTGTACTTTACATATTAACATATTTAATTAATTTTGTCATTACTATTAGGCCATTTCACTTGAAAATATTAGCTTTTTATACATAAAAAAAGGCACCCTAAAAGAGTGCCTTATATTTTAACTATTTATTTTCCATTTTTGTTGCCGCAGCTTCTCTTACTGCATCATCATAGTCTTTACCATTAGTTCTCTTAGCTATTTTAGGTAAAATTAAACCTAAACCTATTAATACAAATGGTGTACCAACGTTCATTCCTACTAAGAATGTCCATTCTTTTGAGAATGCTGGAACATTTGTTGGGAACATACCTAATATACAAGCAAATGCTGTAAATATGAAACACCATGCTCCTATTATCATTGCAAACTTATCATTTTTAACAAATTTGTAGTCTGATTTGAATTTTCCTTTTATAGCTTTTCTTAACATGATATAAGCTAAGAACACCCATAAATATCTCATTGGCATTACAACAGCATTTAATTTTAATAACCAAGTAAATAATGCATTAACATCACCGATTCCTAAAGCAGGAACTACTATTAATATACCAACTAATATTGTAGTCATAATATATCCATTTATTGGAGCACCATGTTTATTAGTCTTAGTTAATGCTTTTGGTACGTATCTTGCATCAGTATCTGATAATAGAACCTTTAATGGAGCATCTATTGAGAATGCTAAAGCTGATATTTGAGCAGCAAAGTTTGCTAATGCATATAAAATTAAGAATGTATTACCTATTCCATAATAATTTCCTAATTCTTTGAAGGCATAATAAGCACCATTCATCATTAAGTCATCTGGAATATTATTGGCATCAAACATCATACCCATAGCTACTGATCCAAGTAATGCAGTTACTGCAACCATTACAGCTAATGCTATCATACCTTTTGGAAATCCTTTTACAGGATCTTTCATGTTATTTACATATGGTGATATTTTTTCTGCTCCACCAACTGCAAATACTAACATTGCTATTGTTGTGAAATATGTAAAATCAAATTTTGGTATATACGTACTAATTGAAGTCATATTAGGAGTAGCTATATGAGTTCCTCTCATAGCTGGTGCTGTTAAAACTAGCACTACATAAAGTAATGACATAACGAACATTGCTGTTCCTGCTACTGTTCCTATTTTACCTAGAGAGTTAACCCCTCTTGATGAAATCCATACAAAGAATAAGAATATTAATAAACATAATCCTTGCATAATTAATGGATTCATGTTGTTTATAGTACTTCCATCTTGGAAGATTGCCCATCCTAAAGAAATAATTACACCTTGTGGTTTTTGTGCTAGGTATGGAATATGTACTACCCAGTATGTCCATCCTGCTAAGTAAGCTAGTGTAGGTCCCATTGTTTTACCTATCCATGAACTTACTCCACCTTTACTATCTTTGAATGTTGAACCTAATTCTCCAACCATAAGTGCATATGGTACGAAATATAAAGCTATTATTAATATCCATGAAGTTACTACAGTTAATCCTTGAGTTGCAAAGTTATTTACGATATTAGCAAAGCCCCAAACTGACACGAAGGCCATTAACCCAAGGTTATACCACATAAGCTTCTTTCCGTCGTTACTATTACTCATGCTTTTTTCCTCCTAATTGTTATTTTTCACAATAATTCCCCTATAAGTTTTCCAAAAGAACTTGTCCATTTTTAAAATAATCCATAGAAAATCTTTTACAAATTATTTTAACGTTAAATATTACCCTTTAATTTTAACACTCTATCAATTTTAAAGCAATATCACTAAAATTCTTTATCTAACTAAATTTATAAAGTTTATTATTAATTACCTTATTAATTCTTTTGTTTCCTCCTTTTTTCTTGTTTTTCTTTTGAAAACACATGTATTTTTTGAAAGTTTCTTAATATATTTATTCATATTTCTAAAAACTTTTAAGAATTTTTTACTAAACAATCCTATTTAAGAAGAAATTTTTATACTAAAGAGTTTAACTAACGAAAATCACCCCAGCATTTAATTCATAAAATTTAATACTAGGGTAAAAAACTACTTAATTATCTCAATTTCAATTTCCTCTTCTTTATAACCATTATTTAAATATTTTAACTTTGTCTCTCTATTGATTACTTCTATATCTATATAACTATATTTTCCTTCTAAATATTCCATAGTATGTCCATCATCATTATAGTGGAATCCCTTAGCATTTTCACCAAATGCCTTAATAAGTATGCCCTCTGGTCTCTCCTTAACATTTCTGAATTTCTTATTATAAGTAGGAATTATTGCTCCTTCTTTAACAAAGACAATGATTTCATCTAACTCACAAGGAAGCTTATACCACTTTCCTCCTTTAAGTTTTTCCTTCGTGAAATAGTTAAACCAAGTTCCTTTTGGTAAATAAACAGTTTTATTTCTTTCACCTTCATATAAAACTGGAGCTACAATCATATTTTCTCCAAGCATAAACTGCTCTCTAATATTTAAAACATTAATATCTTTCTCGTATTCCATTACCATTGGCCTAAATATAGGTAACCCCTCTTTATGAGATACATAATATAAATCATATATATATGGTAAAAGCTCATATCTTAATTCAATAGATTTTTTAGCTATTTTTTCTGCTCTCTGTCCAAAGGCCCATGGTTCTTGTCTTCTAGTGTACATATTTGAATGATTTCTGAATATAGGAATAAATGGCCCCATTTCCATCCATCTTATGAATAATTCTTCACTTGAATCTAATCCGAACCCTGAAACATCATTTCCAACAAAAGAAAAACCACTGATACCTAAGTTGGCATTCATTGATATGGACATTCTCATTTGACTCCAAAGGCTCATATTATCTCCTGTCCACACTGAAGAATATCTTTGTCCTCCAGCATAAGTAGCTCTAGTCATTGAAAAGCCTCTTTCATTAGGATGCAATTCTTCTTGCGCCTCTTTTGAGCATCTGCTCATTTCAAATCCATATCTATTATGGAATTCTTTGTGCTCTATAATTCCATTGTCGCTATTATGAAGACAAGTTTCTAACATTGTTTTATGATCATTATTGAAGACGCATGGTTCATTCATATCATTCCAAATTCCATCCATTCCATGCTCACTTATGAATTTCTTAAGTTCACTCTTCCACCATTCTCTACATTCCTTATTTGAGAAATCTGGGAAAGCACTATCTCCTGGCCAAACTGCTCCAATAAACATATCTCCATCTAATTTTTTAGTAAAATGATTGCCTTCTTTTCCTCTTTTAAATACATCGTACTCTTCATCTACCTTAACACCTGGATCAATAATAGTAATAGTTCTTATTCCTTTTTCTTTCAGATCACTTATAAGACCTGCTGCATCATCAAAGTTAGGAGTTTTAAAAGTCATAACTCTAAATCCATCCATATAATCTATATCTAAATAAACCACATCTAATGGAATATCTTTTTCTTCGAAAGTTTTTACTAACTCTCTTACTTCCTCTTGACTGAAATAACTGAACCTACATTGTTGATACCCTAAACTCCAAAGAGGAGGCATTTCCATTCTTCCTGTTAAAGCTGTATAATTAGTAACTACTTCTTTAATATTTCCACCTGGAATGAAGTAATATTGAATTTGGCCACCTATTGCTCCAAAGAATATTCTATCTCCGATCTCTTTTCCCATGTCAAAGTAGCTTCTAAAGCTATTATCAAAAAACAATCCGTAAGTAGCTTCTTCTTTTAAAGCCACATAAAATGGAATTGTTTTATAATATGTTACTGATTCATCGTCAGTTTCTGGATCATCAGTATTGAAATTTTCTGTGTAACATTCTTTTTTATTTAAATCCCCACCTTTTTCTCCAAGACCATAATAAGCTAAGCAATCATTAACCTTTGATATGTATACATGCCCTTCTTCATCTTTAAAACTAGGTTGAAAATCTTCACATATTACATTACCATTTAAATCTTTGAAACTTATCTCTGTTGTATTTTTATTTACAAAAGTTAAAATATTCTTTCCTTTTATAATTATAAAGTTTGAATCCTCTTCAATAGAAAATTCGCCTTTTTCTAACTGATCTATTACTCCATTTGTTGGAATACTTTCTTCATATTTATCACCAATAAAAACTTTAACTATATCATTTTCTAGTATAGTTAAAGCTATTTTTATATTTGAGAAATAAATGTCTACATTATTATCACTAATTTCATAATTTTTGAAAACTCTTAACCCACCATTGTAAGCCTTAAACTTCTTATTTAGGTTTTCTCTATAATTTAATTGTGGCATAATACTCTCCCCTTCATCTATATCGTTTTCAACTTAAATTTTAAATAATATGAATTTATTCTTAAAGTGTAAAAGTTATAGTAAATTAAGATAAATTCTAAAAACGATTAATCTATTTAAAACAAATTTTTATTAAGCTTTTTATATTCTCTAGGAGCAACTCCATAATGTTTTTTTTAATTCTATTAAAGTATCCAATAACCTATTTTAAATAATAAAAATGGCTTTGCAAAAAGAAAACTCAACCCTCTTTACTCTTTGACTATGTAAAAAGTATAAGTTTATTAAGTAATTTTAATATTACCTAATAGCTTGTCTAAATCAAGTTTTCAATTGTAGCAAAGCCTCTACTCTAATTTTAAATCTTATTTACTAACATAAAGAAAATGATATAATGCACCTATTAAATTTGAGTCATTTTCAAACTTACACTTTTCAACCCTTACATCTAATGTTGCTATATCATTCTTTAATAAAGCAAGTTTTTCATTTATTTTCTCATCAAATCCTTCTCTAGTACTTATAGCTCCCCCAACTACTATTTTTTCCGGGTCAACTATATATTGGATATTGTACATTCCTCTTGCAAGATCCATATACCATGATTCTATTTCATTCTTAATCTCTTCATCTCCACTTTCAGCCATTTCAAAAACTTTCTTTCCATCAAGTTGTGACTTTTCTATACCTTTAAGTTTTGAAACTCTTGTAACTAAAGCATTAGTAGATGCAACCTCACTCCATATTCTATCAGTTAATCCCTCACTATCCCTAGTGAACATATATCCAAATTCTCCTCCATGAAGATGCTTTCCTCTAAGAATTCCTCCATTTACAACAATACATCCCCCTATGCCTGTACCAACCACAACACAAGCATAGTTTTCAATGCCCTTAGCTGCTCCAATCCATCCTTCAGCCAATCCAGCACAGTTAGCATCATTTTCTATAGAAACTCTTAATTTGCATCTTTCCTCTAAAAGTCCCTTTATATTTGGTCCATGTATGCAAGGTACGGCACTTCCTCCACCTACAAAACCAGTTTTCACATCTACAGCTCCTGGCGAACTACATGCAAGACCACAAACCTCGTTATTTTCTTTATATGAGTCAACAATTTTACCTATTGATTCTATGAATAAATTTATGTTATTTCCTTCTGTCTTTATACTACCTTTTTCTAAAACATCTCCATTTTCAGCCATTAAAGCATGCTTTATACTTGAACCACCTATATCAATGACAACATATTTTTTCATAAAAACATCCTCCTTATTTATATATCGTCTTATAATCTATACATTAGATTATGTAAGAATACTTTCAGTTTTTTATTTATATATATTTTTTTATCACTATTTTGATAAAAGTAAACTCTATGCATAGCATAGAGTTTACACTTATTTACAAGTTATATTATTTTCCGTTTTCAGCTTTCCATGCATCTATTTGACTTTGCATTTCTGAAATAACTTCATCTATTCCGACTTCTTTTAATTTCTTGTTCATCTTATCTAAGTATTCAGCTTCATTAACTGATCCACTATAGATAGTAGCTTTGAACTCTTCAAGAACGTTGTTTATAGCTGCAATTTGATTACTTACTTTTTCAGTATTAAACTTGAATCCTAAAGCAGGTGATTCTACTGAAGCGTCGTTGAATGCTTCGAATTCTTTCCATTTATCAGCTGGCTCATTATCTAAAGTATAAGTTATGAATAAGTTACCTAAAGTATAGTATCCAACTGAGTAATCTTTAGCTTTATCAGTTAATTTTATTTGAGTATCACCAGTTTTTTCATAGTGAGTTCCTTCTATACCATAGTTAAGTAAGTTTCTTAAATATTCATCAGTGTTTAATAAGTTTAAGAATTCCATAGCTTTTTCTGGATGCTCTGAAGTCTTAGAAATAGCTATCATTGAACCTGTAGTTGAACCATTTGTGATATGAGTATCCATTATTGGTGATGAAACTACTTCATATCCTAAGTCTTTTGACCATAATCCCTCAGCGTAAGGTTGTCCATCAGCTTTAGTTACAAATCTCTTAACTGCTTTATCATCCTTAGCTGTAGCTGAGTCAGCATTTATATATCCAGCATCATAGTACTTTTGTAAAGTTTCTAATTCGCTCTTCATTTTATCTGTTTCAAACATATTCTTTATTGTTAAGCTCTCATCTCCATACTCAACTCCTACTGGATCAACTAATTGATCGAAGTAAGCTGGTGCTGAGAATCCTTTAGTTATATATAAAGGTGTAACACCTGGCTCATTTTCTTTTATTACTTTTAACCATGGCTCTAAATCTTCTAAGCTATGGATATCTTGGTATGGTATGTTGTATTTATCAACATATTCTTTAGTGAATACCCACATAGGCGCAACTCCGATTTCCTTTTGGTTTGGAACCGCATATGTTTTACCATCGATTTTAGCTCCTGCCCAGAATCTTTCATCTATAACATCTTTCATTTCCTTACCTTTTGACTCTATTAAATCATCAAGTTCTAAGAAAGCTCCTTTTCTAGCATTTTCTAAATATGGGTTAGCCCATGAACAAGTAAATGCTAAATCATATGGTTCACCTGAGTTTATTATAACTCCCATTTTTTGAGTGTAATCACCATAATCAATAAATTTCATATCAATTGTAGCATTGATCTTATCCTTTAAATATTCGTTAGCTTTTTCTTGAACCATTTCTAAGTCTTTTGGTGTTTGTCCTATTGTGTACCAAGTAAGATTTACAGTTTCGCCTTCTCCAGCATTTGCCTTTTTATCTGATCCACAACCAGTTAATACTACTGAAGTAGTAAGCATTGCACATGCAGTTAAAGCTATTAGTTTCTTAAATTTTAACATTTCGTTTTCCTCCCTCTCAAACCTTTGTTTTTCAAATCCCTTAACATCGTTTACAAGTTTATTATATAGCCCATTTAAACATTTTCATAGTGGAGTTTTTTTATATTTATTTGACATTCTCTATGTATAATTTTTACACCTTTATGGATTTTATTGTCTTGAATAGAATATTTAACATTTTTATTTAGAAATAGAGCTTATATAAAAATATTTTTATTTTATTTCCTCTTCTATATATAATATGTTAAATTTATTAATCTCTTTAATTACATTTGATAAAAATTTAAATGTGAATATTTTTTGAACAAATGATATTATTCTATTGTAATAATATTTCAAAAATTTCTTAAAATAATATTGAAATTAAAACATAAAGGAGTGATTTTTATGGAAAAAGCTTCTAAAATACTTTGTATAATAGAAGGATTATTAATGGGTATCATAGGAATACTTTTTTTTACCAATCCTATTAGCTCTTTACTTTCACTAAGTATTATTATAGGAATTATGATAATAATAGCTGGAGTATTAGCTTTAGTAAGAGCACCTAAAACAACTAAAAAAGGTTGGCTTATATTTAGAGGAATTATTAATATACTATTTGGATTATTATTATGTTTTTCACCAATATCAACTATAGCAACACTAGTTATATTCTATGGTGCTTGGGCATTGGTTACTGGAATATTCTTAATAATATCAGAAATAAGATACAAAACTTTTGGCTTTAACATGCCATTACTATATGCTATTTTATTGATAATATTAGGAATATTAATTTTAGTTCAACCAATAGTATTCTTAGAAATAACACCCTACTTCATAGGAATCAATTTCATAATAATAGCTATTTTCGAAATTTATCTTGGTTTTAAATTATAAAAAGTCCAATTAAAAACTAATAAAAGCTTAATTATATTGTTACTTTAAATAATAACGGATAAACTAGTAAACTTCTAACTAATTTATCCGTTATTTTTATTTCTATTTTAATTTTATTTTAAATGTTTTTATTTCAAATGGATTTATAGTGAACTCAATTTTATTATCTTCAAATTTTGCCTCTTCTAAATCTCTTTCCATTAGGTTACACTCAAAAGCTTCTTGTATCCCTCTTGAGAATTCTAAGATTGCCTTAGTTCTACTATTATAGAATTCATATATTCTAACTATTAAATGATTTGTATCTTCAGCTTTCTTAATAACCTCAATCATAATATTATCTTTATCAACCTTAACTAATCCTAAAGAAGTCTCTAACGCTCCATCATTCTTCTCACAAACTTTAGTGTATAAAGATTGGTTAAGTTCATAAGCTTTTTGAACTGTATGAGCATCTTTCCATGTACCCATGTGAGGATAGATAGAATATGTGAAGAAATGTTCTTCTTGGTCTGTTTCAGTCCATGGATGTGTTCCTGATTTAAGAAGAGTAAGTCTCATATCACCATCTTGTATATCATGTCCATACTTGCAGTTGTTTAATAATGATACTCCAAAATCTCCTTCTGAAAGATCAGCCCATTTTTGACCACAAACTTCAAATCTAGCTTCATCCCATGATGTATTACTATGAGTAGGTCTCTTAACATTACCATATTGAATTTCGTAAGTTGCTTCAGTAGCATTTAAATCTATTGGGAATGAAGTTTTTAATAAGACCTCATGCTCCTTCCAATCAACATATGAGTTAAAGTCTATTCTATCTAAATCCTTATAGATATAAATATTTTGAATTATAGTAGACTCTAAGAATTTTCTTTCAATTCTTAATGTACTTCTTACTGGACCCTCTTCAACAACCTCAATGCTTTGAACATCATCAACATTCCATATTTTTTCTTTATAATAAATATCTATATCCCAGTTGCTATATTCCATAGGTTTATCTTCAAAAGCTTGAAGTCTATTTCCTAAAGCGCCCTCTTTTAATACTTCTCTTTCTGCTCTCTTATCAAATAATGAAACTATATTTCCTTCTTCATTAAATTTAACTTTTAAGAATTTATTTTCAGCTTCTTTTTCACTTAAAGAAACATTTTCTATTTCTTTATTATTACTAGCTTCAATTATAGCAAAACTCTTATATCCATTTGCAGGTATTCCTTTAGCAAAGAATATTGCTTTCTTACCATCATCTATTCTTTGACAAATAATTTCTTCTTCGCCATCTAATACAGCAGGATTTTCTATATCTTCTGGAACTTCAAAAGTAGCTATGTCATCTCTTTCAAATCCTAAAGAGTTGAATACAACAACACTTCTTTCTTTTAAGTTTATCTCTGTTGTTATATTATCTACAGCTGAGCTTAAGAAATTATTCCCTTTTTCAATTAAATCTTTATACTCTTCCTTAGTTACATCATAAACTTCCTTAATTGATGAACCTGGTAAAATATCGTGGAATTGATTTAAAAGAATTGTTTCCCATGCAGCATTTAAATCAGCTAAAGGATAATTTTTTCCTAAAAGCATAGCCATAGAATTAAATTTCTCTGCTGAGGTATATAGATTTTCACATACTCTATTATCTCTCTTATTTCTTCCCATTGAAGTATAAGTTCCTCTATGATACTCAAGATATAATTCTCCAACCCACTTTGGAAGTTTATTATTGTCTTTTACAGTTTCCTCTAATTTCTTAAAGTAATCCTTAGCCTTACCTATTTTAACCTTAGGTGCTCCTGGGATTCCTTTAGAAAGTCTCTTTCCATTTTCAAGCATTTCATAAGTAGCACCACCACCACCATCTCCAAATCCAAAGGCAACTAAAACATCATTATTTATATTTTTTTGCTGATATCTATTCCATGCTCCCATTATTGAACCTGGATGAATATTTCCACAGTATGTTGTCATAGTTTCCTTAAATGGATCTTGATCTGGGTAAGTTGTAGTTATAAAATGAGTTAATATTTCTGTTCCATCTATTCCTTTCCACATAAAAGTGTCATAAGGCATTTTATTAATTTGGTTCCATGAAATCTTAGTTGTCATAAAATAATTAACATCAGATTTCTTTAATATTTGAGGAAGGGCTGCTGAATATCCAAAAACATCTGGAAGCCAAAGTATTTCATTATCCACATTAAATTCTTCTTTAAAGAATCTTTTTCCATGTAATATTTGTCTTATTAAGGATTCTCCTGAAGTTACATTACAATCAGCTTCAAGCCACATTGCTCCTTCTGGTTCCCAAACCCCTTCTCTTACTTTTTCTTTAACTTTCTCATAAACCTTTGGATGATCTTCTTTTAAGAATTTATAAAGTTGAGGTTGAGAAGACATGAATATGTATTCTGGATATTCCTCCATAAGCTTTAATACCGTTGAGAAACTTCTTGCAACCTTTTCTCTTGTTTGAGCTACAGTCCAAAGCCAAGCCACATCTATATGAGTATGCCCAACACAAGTAGCTACCATATCTTCATGTCCACACATTTTATCATAGAAATTTTCTTCTATATATTTATTAGCAATTTTTAAACTTTCATTGTACTCTTTAGTAAATGGTCTTCTTAAATCAATTAAGTTTATTGTGTCATTTAACACAGTTAACATGTCTATTCTTCTCTTATCTTCCTCATGTAATTTAGTTGCTACTATATGAGGAACACTTAAGTTAAAGTATAATTTTCTAGCTTCTTCGTCTATTGTTACTAGCTTACCATGTAAAGTTGATTTTTTGCCCTCAATTCTTCCTATATGTGCATGTAAGTCTATATTATAAACTTCTCCTGCTACAGCATTATGTGTTAATATTGTCTCTTGATGATTTACATCTAAACCCTGAATATGTTCTCCATTTACATAAAGAATAAATTGAGGGTTTGTTGTATTATCCCAATCTCCTAAGAAAGTATGGAAACTTAAAGCAATAGTTTGTCCTGCAAACTCTTCTGGAACTTTAACAGAAGTCTTAAACCAGCCATGACTTTCTTCTCCCCAAAGATCTCCTGTTTTAAAATCTACCCATCCATCTTCAGGTGCATTTTTTATTTTATCAATATTATCATATTTTCCTGCTATAAATTTATAATCATCTATGTTTAAAGTATTAGAATAAACATATCTTCCTATTTCTTCATAAGTTTTTCTTATTCTTTCTGATATAAATCTCATAATCTTTCTCCTTATCTTTAAATTATGTAAACTATCCAAAATTCTAATAAAAGCACCTATAAAACAGATTTGATTTATAGGTGCTTTTTAAAACTTCATTTTCTTTATTTAATTACTCTTTAACTGCTCCGATTGTTAATCCATTTACAAAGTATCTTTGGAAGAATGGATAAGCAAAGATTATTGGTAAAGTTGAAACAACAACTATTGCCATCTTAGCAGTATCTTTTGGCATATTCTTAGTAGCCTCTATAGCATTTGCACCAAGTGAAGTCGCATTATTTGCTAAGAACTCCATTGAGTTTTCTAACCTTATTAATAAGTACTGTAATGGTATTAAGTTTGGTTCATCGATGTATAACATAGCGTTGAACCAATCATTCCAGTATCCTAAAGTTAAGAATAATCCTATTGTAGCTATACCAGGAAGAGAGATTGGTAATACTATTCTTAAGAATAATCTCCACTCTGATGCTCCATCTATCTTAGCTGATTCTATGATAGCATCTGGTACTGATGTTTTAAAGAATGTTCTTAATATGATTATATGGAATGAACTTACACACATTGGAAGTATAAGTGCCCATATTGTATTCTTTAAGTTCAAGAATCTTGTAACTACTAGGTATGAAGCAACCATACCACCTGAGAATAACATTGGTATAAAAATTACTTTAGTAAAGAACTTTCTGTAAGCAAAGCTCTTTCTTGATAAAGCATATCCATACATTGACATTATAGCTAATCCAATTAAAGTACCAACTATTGTAACTGTAATTGTAACCCCATATGATGTTATAATCTGGCTACCTGATGAGAAAATATATTTGTAAGCTTCTAAGCTCCACTCTTCTGGTATAAATCTATATCCATTTAACTGTAATGATTGCTCACTAGTTAATGAGATAGCTATAACAAATACGAATGGCATTATTGCTAAGAAAGCTAACATTGCGAATAAAATATTTAATAAAACATTACTCTTTTTAGAGACAGCGTTAAACTTATTTACTTCTTCTTTTGGTTCCGCTTTTTTCTTAAGTCTTCTTTGTTTAATAGTTTCTAACACACATTACACCACCTTTTTCTAGAAGAATGCGTTTTCTTCATCTACTTTTCTTACTATAGCGTTAGAAGTTACGATAAGTATTAATCCTACAAATGATTGATATAAACTTGCTGCAGAACTCATACCGATATCTCCTAAATTCATAAGACCTCTATATACATAAGTATCGATTACATTTGTTACTGGATATAAAGCACCTGAATCTTTTGGTAATTGATAGAATAGACCTAAGTCTCCTCTAAACATACCACCGATTGAAGTTATGAACATTATGATCATTACTGGCTTTAATAGTGGAACTGTTATATATTTTATTTGTTGGAACTTGCTTGCTCCATCTATCATTGCTGCTTCGTAGTAACTCTTATCTATACCACATATTGAAGCTAAGTAAACAACTGTTCCATATCCAACTGCTTTCCATTGACTCATAAAGATTATAATAAATGGCCAGTATTTAGGTTCTGTATACCATGAAATACCTTTACCACCCATTGATGTTATAATACCGTTAACATATCCTTTTTCAGGGCTTAAGAATGCATATAAACAATAACTTACAACAACCCATGATAAGAAATAAGGTAAGAACATACTACTTTGATAAAACTTAGCTAATTTTTTACTTAATAACTCATTTAATAAAATTGCTAATGTTACTGGAAGTACTATTCCTAAAATTATAAATACAAGATTATACAAAACTGTATTTTTAGTTATTAACCAAGCATCACTACTTTGGAATAAGAATTTAAAGTTATCGAATCCAACCCATTTACTATTCATTAAACTTTCAAAGAAGCCTCCATGGATTCTCCATCTTTTGAATGCTACAACTACCCCAAACATAGGTAAGTAAGCAAATGTTAAGAACCATATTGCTCCTGGTATAGTAAGTAGTAAAAGTTCTTTATTGTTTTTAAAACGTTTCATTCTATCCTTCATTGTAAGCTTCTCTTTTGGAAGCTTTTTAGCTTTACTCTTCACACTTCTTCCCCCTTTTGTTGTAAACGTTTCTTACAATTAAAATATTAACACCATATACAATTTGGGAAAAGTTGAAAATATTTAGTTTTACTGTATAAATTTCAATTACCAACAAGTAAATAACACTATATCAATAGAAAGTCCAAATAATATATAATTTGTATACTGCTTTGTTAAATAAAAAAGAGCTAAAGAATACTCTTTAGCTCTAAATTTCTTTTTATATTACTCGTTTAAAAATTAAATTCTCCACTTTTTCCCCCTAATTTTTTAACTAAGTGTATATTATCTATAATCATTCTTTTATCCACAGCTTTACACATATCATAAATTGTAAGAGCCGCAACAGACACTCCAGTAAGAGCTTCCATTTCAACTCCTGTTTTATGAACAACCTTTGTTGTAGCGGTTATTATGATTTCATTCTTCTCAGAATCAATTTCAAATTCAATATTAGATCCTGTAATCATTATTGGATGACACATAGGTATTAAATTACTAGTATTTTTCATTGCCATTATACCAGCAACTCTTGCAACACCTAACACATCTCCTTTTCCTATTTGCCCTAATTTTATTAATTCTATTGTTTCCCTAGATGCCTTCACAGTTCCAGTTGCAATAGCAACTCTCTCTGTTTCATTTTTATTACTTACATCTACCATAACTGCATTTCCTTTATTATCAAAATGAGTTAGTTTATTATCCATACCAACACTCTCCTATCCTCTAAATATTTCCATAAAAATTTCTATTATATTCTCTTAATTATTTTATTATAAGAAAAAGTTAAAACTACAGAGATTACTACTATAATTATTAATATACTGTTTGCTAATCTTGAATCACCATTTTCAATAGCATAATACATAGCCATAGGAATTGTTTGAGTCTTTCCTTGAATATTTCCAGCAACTAAAATAGTAGCTCCAAATTCTCCAAAAACTCTTGCTATACTAAGTACAATTCCTGTATATAATCCTTTTTTAGAAAGAGGCAAACTTATAAGTCTGTATAGTTTAAAGTCTGTTGCTCCCATTTCTCTTGCAGCATTTTTTACATCCTCATTAACATCAATCAATGATGCCTTTAAACTTTGATACAAAATTGGTATTGAAACAACTATTCCGACAACCACAGCTCCTATCCATGTAAAAATAATGCTCATATCAAAATTATTGTATAGAAACTCTCCAATTACTCCTTTTTTCCCTAGAATTAAAAGAATTAAATATCCAACGGCAGAAGGTGGAAGAAACATAGGAAATATTATTATTGTTTCAACTATATTTTTTAATTTAAAATTCTTCTCCACCATTAAATAGCCAAGCAATATTCCTAAAATACAGCTCAACAATACTGATACAAAAACGACCTTTAAAGATATTAAGAAAGCTTCTAATATCATTCTTTAGTTCACCCCAAAACCATATTCACTAAATATCTTTTTGCTTTCACTATTTTCTAAATAATCAATAAATTTCTTTGCTTCTTTACTATTCTTACTATTTTTTAATAAGCATAACTCATATTCTATAGGTTTATGATAATCACTTGGTACTTCATAAACTATTTTACTATTTTTTAAATCTAAAGCATCAGTTTTATAAACAAAGCCAAGGTTAGCTTCTCCATTTTCCACATACGTTTTAACACTTGTTACGCTTCTAGCAAAAACTAACTTACTTTCAACATCCTTAAAAATCCCTAATTTCTCTAAACTCTCTTTAGCATATTGACCTGCTGGAACTGTGGATACATCCCCCATAGCAATTTTACCTTCTGCACTTTTAAGATCTTCTAATGAATTTATTTTCTGGTTATAATCATTATTTTCAATTAAAACTAGCTTATTACTTAAAATTTTATAAGATTCACCTTTATTCACTAGCCCTTCATTTATAAGTTCATCAGCATATTTAGTATTAGCTGAAAAGAATAAATCTACATCTGCTCCATCATTAATTTGTTTTTTTAATGTTCCTGATCCACCAACATTATACTGAATTTTTACACCATATTCCTTCTCAAAATTTGTTGCAATTTTCTCCATTGGCTTTTGAAGGCTTGCAGCAATACTTACTGTTAAAGTTTTTTCTTCATTATTATTTGTACATCCTACAAATAATAATGATAATATTCCTATTACCATTATTATTGCTAGGCTTATTTTCTTGCGCATTCTCTAGCATCTCCTTTTAAAATATCTATTCCATGTTTTAAATCATCTAAAATATAATCCATGACCTCTTTACACGCCTTAGGACTTCCAGGCATATTCACTATAAGAGTTTCCTTTCTTATACCTGCCGTTGCCCTAGAAAGCATAGCTCTTTTAGTTATTGTCATACTATAACTTCTTATTGCCTCTGGAATTCCTAAAGCTTCTTTTTCTATTACATCTTTGGTAGCCTCTGGAGTAACATCCCTTTTACTAAAACCAGTTCCTCCAGTTGTAAGAATAAGATCAACCTTTAATTTATCTGCCATATGAATCATCTCATCTCTAAGCATTTCTCTTTCATCTGGAAGCACTATGTATTTTTCTACTTTAAATCCCTTTTCTTCTGCAATATCAGCTATTACTAAGCCACTTTCATCTTTTCTCTGACCAGAATATCCCTTATCGCTACTAGTTATTATTCCTAATCTATACATCTCTTTAAAACACCTACCTTATTTTTATAAGTTTAATTTTAATATAATATTTTCTATAAAACCACTTTAATTGTTTAAATTTTATCATTCAAAAACCTTATAAAATGTGATTTTCATCACACATTCTCTAAAATTAAATATGAATCCCAATTAACTATTGCAGTTATTTTTCTTATTATTTACTTAATTTTAATTAAAAATATTATTTTTTTAACAAAGTTTATATAAAAAGGCTGCACTCAAATTTATAGATATTTGAATACAACCTTATATTTATTATTTCGCCTTTAAATTTAATTTGACTTTATTTTAATTACTGTTGATTTTTAGATAGAACTGTAAGACCATCTTAATGAGCATCTAGTATTGCATTAATAATTTTTTATATTTCTTAATGTTGATGGACAAACTCCGTAGTACTTTTTAAACTTTCTATAGAAATAACTAGTATCTAAATAGCCAACCTTCTTAGCTATATCATTTATTTTCATATTTGTATTTAATATAAGCTCCTTAGCTTTCATATTCTTTGTCCTATTTAAATACTCAGAAAATGAACATCCTACTTCCTTAGTAAATATTTGACCTAAATAAGATGTATTTATATGATATTTTTGTGCTAAAGTTTTAAGACTAACCTCTTCATAATAGTTTTCATTTACATAACTTATTATTTGTTGAATTACAGGACTATATTTTATAGTAGTTGGATGCATAAGTTCTATAACTTCTCTAACCTCACTGCATAGTAAAGTTTTAATATTCTCTCTTGTATCCTCACTACAAAGTGCAACAATTTCTTCTCCTAAGCTATTTCCTGAATATTGTTTTTCAACTTTAAACTCTTCAACAACCTTATCTAATAAGAATAATATTTTTACTGCTAAATCATAAATATTTCTTGGAGTTAGATTTTTATCCTCAACAGTTTCTTCAATTATCTTTTCTGCTTCATCTATATCTTTAGCAATTATTCTTTTATTTAGTTTGTCTAAAACTCCACTTAAATTAACATTTTGCTCATTAATATCCTTAACATCTTCTATTGTTATACACTTGTTGTATCCTAAAGTAAGAACATATTTTTTAAGATTATTTGCTTCTTTATAGCTTTCACTAATTTTATGAAGATTTTCTATTGGTTCTCCTACACTTAAAAATACATCTATACCATACTCATTTATTATTCTCTCTTTTAAAATATTATAATATTTCTTTATTGCCTCTTTATTTAGAAATTCATCCCAAGAGTTTATTAAAATAAGCTCCTCATCTAAGGTATATATTATTTCAAAATTATTTTGAGTATTTTCTTTTATTACATCAACTATATTATGTAACATCTCTTCATTACCATATCTACTTCTAGTATTTATAATACATAAAGAATACATCCTTGAGTCTAAATCAATATAAAAGCTTTCTTTATTTTCATATATTTCTACTTCAGCTAACTTACCTTTAATAAGCTTAATAAGTAAATTATGTTTACTTAAGCTTGATTTATTGTCTTCCTTTTCTTGATTTATTTTGCTTATAGTATTTCTTAAAGTTTTCTCTAATTCCTCTTCATCTATAGGTTTTAATATATAATTTTCAACCCCTAATTCTATTGCTTTTTTAGCATAAGAAAAATCATCATATCCACTTAATATTATGAATTTTACATCTGAATTAATTTTCTTTAATTCTTTCAGTAATTCTAATCCTGTAACCTGTGGCATATTTATATCAGTCACTACTATATCAACTGGATTTTCATTAAACCTATCTATGGCTTCTTGTCCATTACTTGCCTTATTTACAACCTCTAGACCAAGTTCTTCCCAATCAATAATATTTTCAAGTCCTTGTAAAATTAAATTCTCATCATCAGCTAGCATAACCTTGTACATATTACTATTCCACCTCTCTAAGTGGGAACCTTAAAATCATATTAGTTCCCGTATTCTCTTCACTAGTAACAGTTAACCCATAAGGTTCCCCATATTTAATTTTAATTCTTTCATGAACATTTAACATTCCTATTGATTTACTAGAATAATCACACTCTCTAATTCTTCTATTTATATCATCTAGTTTTTCTTTAGGAATTCCCCTACCATTGTCTATAATCTCTACGACTATGTCATCTAAATGTTTATAAATATATATTTTAAGTTCATTATCATCTCTCTCTAATCTTATACCATGAACAAAATAGTTTTCGATTAAAGGTTGAAGTGTAAACTTAACAATACCCTTATCATATAAATCTTCTTCACATTCTATACTAAACTTAAATTTTTCATCATATCTAAATTTAAAAAGTTCTAAATATTTATTACAATATTTTATTTCTTGATCAATTGAAACTATAAGTTTTCCTTTAACTTGGTTTCTAAATAAAAAAGCTAAGCTATATAGCATTTTTCCAACTTCCTTATCTCCATTACAAATAGCCTTCATTCTTATAGACTCTAATGTATTGTAAAGAAAATGTGGATTTATCTGATTTTGAAGTGCTACAATTTCAGCCTCCCTTTGATGAAGTTCTGCTAAATAACTTTTTCTTATATGATCATTTAATCTTTGACACATTTTATTGAAGTTATCAGCAATAAAAGTTATCTCATCATTTTCATTTCCTAAAGGAATACACGTATCTATATCTCCATTCTCAACCCTTTCCATGGCTAAAATAAGCTCGTCCATTCTCTTACTCAAATTTTTAAATTTTAGGTAAAGAACACACTCTGCAATTATAAATAAAAATAGACTAACTAAAAATGCCGAAATCTTAAATAATAAAGATGTTTTAGTTGCATTACTTGTTTTTATTCTAACTATGGATATTAATCCATTATTATCAGGTAACATGTCAACATAATAATCATCTTCTAGTGTTACTTCTTGATGTCCTATTTTTAATCTATCAAAATATGGATAATATTCATAATCATATTTATTTTTGGAATCATATAGAACCATACCATTTTGATTCAATATAAGAACCTCTGAATCAGTATCTTTATATTTCTTTATTATATTTCCAATTGAACTTATATCATAAGTCGTTATAAGCATGCCCTCTGATTTTAAAGATGCTGCATCTCTTATCTCATTACTTATGCTAATTTCATTTTGTTTATAAATTGTGTTTTCAAGTTCACCATTATTTAATAACTTATTTGAATTAAAAGGATAAGTCTTTATTTCACCTTTTCTATTGAAAACTGATATCTCATTTCTTGAATAACTAACAAAAGATATATTCTTTAAAAAATTATTTAGTTGAAATGAACTCTTAACAAAATTTTCTATACCATTGTAATAAAGCTTATCACTTGCACTATAATAGTCCAATTTTCCTTTTATATAGTCAACTAAATCCGTATTTAAATATTTAATAACATCATTTAATCTAAATTCATCTTCATAAAGCATATTCATTATCGTTTTAGATGTACTATCGTTATATTCTAAAGTTTCATTTACATCCTGTAGTATTTTATCATTTATATAAAGAGTATTTCTTTTAACTTCTTCTGATGTCTTAGTTAAGAAATATACATATAAAATACTTACTATAGATAATATCACTATTGTGTATGTTGCGAATAATCTTTTATAAAGATTTGACTTGCTAAATCTCATTAAAATCCCCTTTTCCCCTATATTATCCTAGTCATTTTTTATTAAATCATATTCCCACCTATCTGAAAAGCTTATCAAACTATTACATTTTATTGTTTTTGTGTATTTTTTATGGTTTATTTTAAAATTAATGCATATTTTATTGTTTTTGTATATTACTTATCTTAAACTATAATTAGAAATTAGTAAAACCATTACATTATTTTATGGAGTGATAAAAATGAGTGAATTTTTTAATCTTGAAAAACTACTTACTTTTTTTAATTATATTTTTTGGTTTTTTATGCTGAATATATTTTTTTCTATATTGAATATACCTGTAATCTTGTTCTTCCTATTTGTAGGTATTAGAAATGTAACAACTTACTTACCACTGTTTTTAATTTCTTTAATTCCTTTTGGAGCAAGCTTTACAGCTTTACTTTACTGTATGAGAAAACTTGTAAAACACAAAGATTTAGACTTATTTAGTGACTTTATTAAAGGATTAAAATATAACTGGAAACAATCTACATTAATGTGGTGTGGAGAATTATTTTTAATATTCCTTTTAAGCTTTAACTTAAGAATATTCTCAACAGTTTATTATAGCTTAATTCTTAGTTGCGTATTTATAGTTTTAATGGTATTAACTTTATTATCTACAACTTATATATTTATATTAATTTCAAGATTTTCTATGGGTTCAATGGAAATTTTAAGAGCTAGTGTAATATTAACTTTTACTAAACCAATAATTTCTATAGCCAACATAATTGTGTTTTTATTTTCACTTATGTTATTTGAAATCAGTCCAGGAACAACAGTAATTTTTATAGCTAGTGTAGTATCTTATTTAATAATGTTTTTAAATAAAAATCTTCTAGAAAGCTTAGAAGCAAAGAGTTCTCAAGCATAAATAAAAGTCAACATATGTTGACTTTTATTTTTTGGCTCTATTTTAGATGAATGTTAATTTTTAAGACTGAGTCTTATTTTTTTTATAAATTTTACACAAAGCCTTAATATTCCTATATAATAACAATGTTGTACTTGAACAGAAAATTATTTCATATTACAATATACTTATTATGTCTTCATGTATATATGTTTAGAACTGATGAAGTTTAAGGAGGAAACTAAATTGTATAAATTTGTAGAAATAAATTCATCAGAAATTGATAAATTTAATGAATCTAATAGAAAGGGTCACATATTTCAAACTTCTTATTGGGCTGAATTAAAAAAAGATTGGAAATCAAAGTTTGTGGCAGGTTACGATAATGATAACAACTTAGTTATAACAGCTACAATTCTTTTAAGAAAAGCACCATACATAAATAAATATATGGGATATATCCCAAGAAGTTTTACCTGTGATTATACTAATAAAAAATTATTAATAGAATTTACCGAATATCTAAGAGATTTTGCTAAAAAGAATAATATAAGCTTTATAACAATAGATCCAGATATACACTTAAATGAAAATGAAAAAGAACTTTCAGAAGGTGCTGAAATAAAGAACTTCTTAAAGAGCTTAGGTTACAAAAACACTGACAGTAAAAACTTTGAAGCTATACAACCTAACTTTGTATTCAGACTTCCACTTCCAACTGAAGGGGATAAAATGGATATTAAAAAGGCTGTATTCAAAAAATTCTCTAGTAAAACTAGATATAATATAAAGGTTGCTGAAGAAAGAGGTTTATCAGTTGAAGTTTATGATAAAGAGACTTTAAACGAAGATGTATTAGATAGATTCCACGAGATAATGGTTACAACTGGTAAAAGAGACAACTTCTTAGTAAGACATAGAGAATATTTTAAAGACATGATAGATTACTTATATCCGCATTGTAGATTATACATGGTTAAGTACAGCTACGAAAATGACTTCAATAGATTATCAGAAAAATTAAATAAACAAGAAGAGGCTAAAGTTAAAGCTCTTAAGAAAATAGAAGAACTTAAAGTTAAATTTGATTCTGAAACTGATGAAGATAAGAAGTCAAGAGTTGAAAAGAAATTAAATGATCAAGATAAAAGACTTAAAGAAGCTGAAAGACAAATAGAAGGATTTAAAAAGAAAATCGCTGACATTGAACCTTTTAAAGGTCAAGAAATATATCTTTCAGGTTCAATATACCTATACTATGGAAATAAAGCATGGTATCTTTACGGTGCTTCTGAAAACATCTTAAGAGATACAATGCCTAACTTTGCTATGCAATGGTCAATGATTTGTGACTCTATAGATTTAGGTTGTGATGTATATGACTTTAGAGGTGTTTCTGGTGACTTAAATCCTGAAAACCCACTATATGGACTTTATAAATTCAAAAAAGGATTTAACGGAAATTTCGTAGAATTCATAGGAGAGTTTGATATTATAGTTGATAACGGAATATATACACTTTACAAAAAAGCTTTCCCACAATTTAAGAAAATTAGAAATGCTATAATGAATAAAAAGCAATAATAAAAAGAGTGCACTTGCACTCTTTTTATTATTTTAGCTCTATTTAAATTAGTTGATATTTTTCATTGAACTTACAAGAATTTTTTTCTCTATTTATCTTCTTAATCTTAACTATTAAAAGTAATACATAAATAAGCACTTATTATTTGAAATAAATTTAAATTTACATAACTACTATTCACAAGTATTCAACCTTACTTACTTGAAACTTTTCTCAACAATGAAAGTTGCCTTCTTCTTTTAATATTATGTCATTTACTTACAATATTACTCTATACCTTACCTTCTCTAATCTAATGACCTTAATTCCCCTAATATATTAAAATTTAAGATTAATACAACATATTAATCTTTTGATTTTCCCGAAATAAATAGTATAATATAATAGAAAGTATTAATGAGAATCGTTTTTCGATATCGTATTTATATATATTGTGTTATAGGAGATGACCCCATGCAAGAAAAAGTTTTAAGAAAGCTATTTTTAGGCTTTATACATATCCATATTTTACACCATGCTAAAGTTGAACCTTTTTTCGGTTCAAAGATGATTGAAGAACTTCGTGAACATGGATATTCTATGAGTCCAGGAACTCTTTATCCAATACTTCACAATATGGAACGTGATGGTTTACTACTAAGAAAAGACAGACTAATAGATGGTAAAATAAGAAAATACTACAGTATTACAGTCGAAGGTAATGAAATACTAGAAGAGGCTAAAAGAAAAGCTTTTGAATTATTTACAGAAATAAAATAAAAAGACTATGATGGTATACCATCATAGTCTTTTTAAAATTAGATTGTTTTATAAATTAAATACTCTAGTCATTAATTAACTATAAATCTTTCAAGAAATTGTTTTGTTCTCTCATTCTTAGGGTTTTTAAATATTTCCTCAGGAGCTCCTTCCTCGACAACAACTCCTCCATCCATAAATATAACTCTATCCGCTACATCTCTTGCAAAGCTCATTTCATGAGTTACTATTATCATTGTTTTATGTTCCTTAGCCAACTCCTTTATAACAGCTAATACTTCTGACACTAACTCTGGATCTAAGGCTGATGTAGGTTCATCAAAAAGGGTAACATTTGGATTTATAGCCATAGCTCTTGCTATACTAACCCTTTGTTTTTGTCCTCCTGACAAGGTATTTGGATAATTATCTTTTTTATCAACCATACCTACCTTTTTTAAATTTTCTAAAGCAATTTCTTCTGCCTTTTTCTTATCCATTTTTTCTACTACAATCAATGCTTCCGTAACATTTTGTAAAACTGTTTTATTATTGAATAAATTATAATGCTGAAATACCATTGCTGATTGTTTTCTTAAGTCATTAATTTCTTTTTTGCTTACTTTTTCAGCATTTATTTTCACATCACCAACTTGGATTTCTCCCTTGTTTGGTGATTCTAAATAATTTAAACATCTTAGAAAGGTGGATTTACCTGAACCCGAAGGTCCTATTATAACAACTACCTCTCCTTGTTTAACTTCCATATTAACATCTTTTAAAACTTCTAGATTTTTATAGCTCTTTTTAAGATTTTTAACTTTTATCATGACTCCCTTACCCTCCTCATTAATAAACTGAAAGTTTTTTCTCTAAAATCTTTTGTAGGTAATTAAAGAAGCCTATGATTATCCAATACATAATTGCTACAACTACGTAACTTTCAAAGAACTTATAACTAGCTGCAGCTTCCATTTGAGCCTTAGCTAAAAGTTCTACAACTCCTAAAGTAAATGCTAAAGAAGAACCTTTTACTGTATCTACAAAGATATTTCCTAAAGGTGGTATAGCTATTCTAAAAGCTTGTGGTAAAACAACTCTTCTTAAAGCCTGAGCTCTTGTCATACCTAATGAAAGACATGCTTCCATCTGTCCTTTATCTATAGCATCTATTGATGATCTTAATATCTCTGCTATATATGCAGATGCATTAAGTCCTAGTCCTATTAAAGCAGCGGTATATGCACTCATATTTTGAAGTGAAGGTATTACCTGTGGTATTCCAAAATAAAGTAGGAATAATTGTACTAAAAGAGGAGTTCCTCTAAAGAATGATATATAAACCTCAGCTATTTGCTTCAATATAGGAATTTTATAAATTCTTATCATTGCAAGAGCTACTCCAACAATTAATCCTAATATCATACCAAAAACTGATAAAGATATTGTTACATTAACTGCTTTTAATAACATAGGCACTAAATCTAATGAATACATAAAATCAAAACCTATGCCATTATTATTTTTATTACTTATCACTTGATTATTATTTTCTTGATTATTAGGAACAGTGACATCCATTCCTAACCACTTTTCAGAAATAGCCTTAAGTGATCCATCTTTTCTCATCTCGTCTAAAGCTTTATTAACATTTTCTGATAACTCTTTACCCTTTTCATCCTTAACAAATGGGTAAGCATTTTCTATCTTGTCTATTGGTTCCCCAGCTAGCTGTAAGTTTAAATCTTTTTCCTTTATAGCAGCAATAGCTGATACTCTATCTATTACTACGGCATCTATTCTTCCAAGTAAAAGTTCATTAAAAGCCGCATCTGTATTTTGATAAGTTATTATTTTAATTTCTCCATTTTTATCTTTATCCTTGACTATTTGTTCATAGTTACTTCCAAGGTCTACTCCAACCTTTTTGCCTTTTAAATCATTAAAAGACTTAATTGAATCATTATCCTTTTTAACTATTATTTGAGCGCCACTATATACATATGGTTCTGAAAAATAATACTTTTCTTCTCTTTCTGGTGTTACACTTATTTGGTTGGCTATTGTATCAACCTTTCCACTTTCTAACATTCCAAATAATCCGCTGAAAGAAGCTGTTTTAAACTCAACATCATATCCTAATTTCTTTCCTATCTCATTCCATACATCAACTTCAAATCCCTTAAGTTCTCCACCCTCTAGAAAAGTAAATGGATAATATGTTCCTGAAGTTGCTACTGTTATTTTTTCTTTATTAGTGCTATTTTTTTGAATGTTATTGCTAGTGTTGCTACAGCCGACTAATACAGTCATTAAAATACTTATTGCTAGAAATAATAACATTAATTTTTTCTTCATTAGCTTAACCTCTTTCCATTATAATATGATTTTAATTATATTAATTCCCATCAAAATTGTCAACTTTTGATTTTTCTTTGTAATAATTATATTTAGAATTTATATAGAAATTATGTATTTTTAATAATAGAATTAATATAATGAACTATTTTTGAATAAGGATGGATAATTTTATGAAGAAAAATTTAATCTTTTATTTCTCAACTTCAGGGAATTCACTTTATACAGCTAAACAAATGGCTACTCATTTAAAAGATGTTGAAATAATCTCAATAGTTGATGCTTTTTATAAAAAAGATTTTTCTTATGAAGCAGAAACAATAGGTTTTGTGTATCCTATTTATGCTGGAGGACTTCCTCCTATGGTAAGTGATTTTATATCCGAATTAAAATTAAATAAAGATGCCTATCTTTTTGCTGCTGAATGTACTGGTGGTGGAAAAGGTATAACTTTTACCATGATTAATAATTTGTTGGCTCTTAAAGGATTAACTCTATCTAACGGTGAAAAATTCTTGCTTAATTCAAATTACATTAGAATGGGGAGAAACCCTAAAGTAGGAGAAGATGCAAAAAAAGTAATTGATTCAAATAAGTCTAAAGTAGAAAATTTTACACTTTCTATAATTAATAAAAAAAGTAAAAATCTTAAAGAAAAGCATGCAAAAATTGATTTGTTTTTATACAAGCTTTGGAAGGATAAATTTAAAAATAAAGACAAAAACTTTAATACTAACGAATTCTGTACGTGCTGTGGAATTTGCGCTAAAATTTGTCCAAATAAAAATATAGACATTATAAACGAAAGACCTAAATGGAAAGGAAACTGTTGCGATTGCATGGGATGCATAAATAATTGTCCTCACAAATGCATAAATATAGGCAATAAAACTCAAAAGAAAAATAGATATAAAAATCCATACATCTCAACATCTCAACTTCTTAGAAAAAATTAAATATAAAAATAACTTAGTAGGAAAAATGAGTTATTTCTTACTAAGTTATTTTATTATATTCTATGTTATGTTTTAAACTAATGTAGATTTTTAAATCTATATCTAGCTAAAAATCATTCTTAACCTAAAACAAAACCTTATTTTAAATTTTCTAAATATTCTTTTATGTTTTTTAAGTTTATAATTGATTTCTTTAATTCATTAAAAATAAATTCATCTTCTATAGAAGCATACATAAATGTAAGTTTATCTTTTAAGTTTATTAACTCCATATAATCTTCAAAATCACATTCTTTCATTATATCTTTTTCACTAAGTATTTTAAAAGTTTTCTCCATATTCTCTGGCATATCCCACCCATTTGATACAACAATATAGTTTGATAAGTCTACCATTGCTTCAACAGAACTTCTTAATAAATACTTTGCACTATCAATATTTTTAAAATCTTTTAAAAATGTATCTTCATCTAATCTTTTCAGTATTTCTAGCTTTTTAATATTCTCACATATAAACTTTAAATCTTTATTTACCCTATTTTTATCCATTGCCATATTATTCCACCTACTCATTTGTATTTCTTAAATATATTATATATCATAATTCTAAAATTTATTTATTTTAAATATATCTAATATTGAATTTTTATCTCTAAAAATTAACATTAGTTTTAAGACAACTTAAATAAAAAGAGTAAGCTGCTAAACAAACAACTTACTCCTTCCCTGTTAAATAAAAGCACCAAATAATTTAAACAAACTCATATTAATTAAACTACCTAATACCTTTATTTAAGATGAAAACTCTAAAACCACTCTTTTTTAAGCCATTAAAGAGCTTCCATATATTAGAATATATCTGTCTTATCTCAGTAAAAGTAAGTATCTCTTCTGATTAAGACTTCCTTATTCTAAAACCTTAGTTACGCCACTTCCGTAAGAAAATTAATCCTTACCTTGCCATACACTAAGATTTTCAAATGTAACTTTTGGCAGACATCTTTATTTAACAATGCTCATTCTCATAAATTAATTATAGAATGAGGTGAATCTAAATAAATTCAACTAAAATTCAATATAAGTAAAAACTCACTATGAATTAAGTCTAATGTTATCTCCTCCACGTTACATTATTATATTATCCTTTTTTAAAAGTTATATGCAGGTAATTATTGGTTAAATTCTAAAATTTTAAAATTAAATATTCCATCCTTTTCTCTTTTATATTCAGCTATTATTAAATACTTACCATCTTTGCTCCAAACGACTTGAGGTCTATCTCTTTCGCAACTAATAACTGAGTTTGACTCATACTCGTAAACCTTTATTGCACCATTAGGTTTTCCTTCCTTTATATCAACAACTTTTATCTCTCCTTTTCCGTCAGAATTTAAATTATAATAAATTTTGTCTTTACTTGGTGATAATATATCATTTAGCAATACCTCTTGAGAATATTCATATTGAAATAAATCAGAAAAAACTTCTTCTCTTAAATTTATAACTCTTATTTTTTCTCCTTCTGCTGTACCAACTTGGACTAAAAGATTTTCTTTGTCTAAGTTTAGTTTATCGTAATAATTATCTCCAATATTCTGTAGTCCTCTCTCCTCATTTACCTTCTTTTTTTCTAAATCCACACTATAAATTTTACTTGGAAACTGACTTCCCCACTTTTCAGTTCCTGTTAAATAAATTTTATTATCAACTACTCCTATAATACTTGAAATATGCTGATTTTTTGAGATTTTAACACTATCCCAAATTTCTTTTTCAAAATCATACCATCTTATTTCTTTATATCTACTGTCATCATCTGAAAATAGCTTTATCTTTCCAGGATCTCGCCTTATAAAAAATAAAAGCTTATTTTCAACAATATCACTATATTGATATTCTCCATAAGTTTTTTTAGCCATTTCCTCTTTATTAAACTTGTCCAAATCAACCTGAAAATCTTTATTATAATTACTATCGAAGAACTTTCCTTTTCCATTTCCCAAGTCCTCATATTTATAGCCATAAGTATATTCTTCCATATTTTTATCATCTTCAACTTTTTCATCTTTTAAGTTATCACATTTAAATTTTTTAGCCGTTCCCTCTTCAAACATAATTTCATATTTTTCTATAATTTCATAATCATTATTTCTTTTTTGTAAATATAATTTTCTATCATTCTCAACTAACTCACCTGAAAGCCCTTCTGTATCATTAACTTTAAAATTAAATTCATTTAATACACGAAATTCAGAATTGTTATCTTCTTCAATAAGGTTATGAGATAAAGCCCCTTTATTTTCTTCCTCTCTAAAACCTACAACCAAAATAATTAATGTAATTAAAGCTAAACTAAATAAAAGCCCTTGTATTAATTTCCCCTTTTTCATATAAACCCACGCTCACATTCTCTTAATATATTATTGACTTAGCTCTAAAATTTTTATATTAGATATTTTTAAGCTACCATTTTCTTTTTCTCCTATAATTAAATATTTCCCATCATTGCTCCATAAGATATGTGGTGTTGGATCAATATAATCTTCTCCATATTCATTTATTAAAGCTGCCTTATCGTATTTATATTCATAAACATTCCCTTCAGCTATAACCTTGTTATTACCTATTTTTAAAACTTTAACTTCTAAATTTTCTCCATTTTTAGAAAGATAAAAAAGCTTATCTCCTGAAGGTGAAACTTTCTGTGATAAGAAAAATCTCTCCCCATCTATTTCATAATTACATAAATCTGTTGCAACTTTATTTCTTAAATCTAGCATTTTAATTTTTTCTCCATCACGACTACTAGAATGAAATAAAATTTTTTCCTTATTTAAAAAAGCTAAGTCGTAGTAAGCTTCTCCTCCTTCCTCTAATAAATCAACTTCATCTTTTAAAACCTTTTGTTTCAAATCTAGAGAATAAATTTTACTTGGGAATTGTTGCATATTATTCTCATAACCTTGCATGAAAACTTTACTATCTACAATTCCTATTAAACTACTACTTAAACAAACTTCTTTAGGCACTTCAATACTATCCCAAACTTCATTATTAAAATCATACCATCTTATTTCTTTGTATTGTCCATCTTCATCCCAATTTCCTTCTCCTAAATAAAACTTTCTATCCATTAAAAACAGCAAATAGTTTTCTAAAAAATAATAATCCTCTGACTCCTTAAGGGTATTTTCTGCAAATTTATCCTTATTAAATTTTTCTATATTAACTACTACTTCTTTTCCATAATCCTTACTAAAAACTCTCCACTTTCCATTTCCTAAATCCTCAAATTCGCAGTTGCTTAAAATAAATTCAATATCTCTAAGGTTTGGAAATTCTTTTAATTTTTCAACTTCAACTCTTTTAGAATTTTCTCCTTCAAAAATAATTTCCTCTGTTTTTAAAATATTTCCACTTTCTCTACTTTCTAAGTAAAGTTTTCCATCCCTCATAACTAAACTTTCATAATCATAAATTCCTTCTTCTAATTTAAAATCATGCTCTTTAATAACCTTTATTTTATTATTCTCAGAATCATCAACAGCATTATTAGATAGTATATATAGTTCTCCTCCATATTCACTAGTATTCTTCTGACCCATAAAAGATCCTACTAGCAGTCCTGTAGTAATTAATCCAGCTAAAACCACAAATAAAATTTTACCCTTCTTCATAAATACTCCTTTCAAAAATTTTCTTTTTTATTTCCTTACTCTTTATTTTACACAGGAGTTTTTTCTAAAAAATTAAATCTTATTTCCAAAATGTTTCTAAAATTATTTTTTTATAGATAATAAAAGCACTATGTGAAATTAAGTTAGATTTTAAGTGCTATGTAAGAATCAACATATAAAACAATTCTTATAGTTAGTGAAACTGGTTCATTCTTAAAGACTATGTGAAAATCAAAACTAAAACATATCCTATTTAAAAACAACCCTAACCTTTACCTTACCATTAGAATAACTAAAAGAAATATCTCCTCCATATTTTTTTACTAACTCTGAACATATATAAAGACCTAAACCATTTCCCCCTAACTCTCTAGATTTTTTAGTATCTTCTCTATAAAATGGTTCAAATATTTTTTCTACTCCCTCTTTACTAATTTCATCACTAAAGTTTTCTATCTCTATAAATCTTTCTTCTTTATCTTTAAACAAACTTACTTTTATTTCAGTACCTTTTATTGAATACTTTATTGCATTATCTAAAAGATTTATGATAACTCTACGTATTTCATCTTCTCTAAATTTCATCTCAATCTCTTCTAAAGTCTTAAAAATGCGTATATCATATTTTTCTTCTTTGACTTTAAAATCTTCACATATTTCATCTATTAATTCTTTTAGATTTATATTTTCAACTTCTCTATTTTCTATATCACTTTTATTTTTAGAAACCTCAATTAAACTTACTATAAGCTCATGCATTCTTTTACTTTCTTTATCAATTCTTTCTAAGGCAAACTTTCTAAATTTATCATCATCAAAATCCTCTTCACTCATAATCTGAGCATAACCAGATATATTAGTTAATGGTGTTTTTAATTCATGAGTAATATTATTAAAAAATTCTGTTCTAGTTTTTTCTAAAGTTAAAACTTTTTCTTTTTCTTCATTTATTTTTTCAATCTGCTCTTCAATCTTATTGGCCATTTTATTTACACCCTTAGCTAAATCTCCTATTTCATCCTTCGAATCAATTTTTAAATTTATTTTATAATCTCCAGCCCCAATTCTCTTAAAAGAATTTTTTATATAGCTTAAAGGATTTACTATTTTTTCAAAAAGAAAATAAGTAAAGATCAATATAAGTAGGAATGTAATTGCAACAATAACTTTTATGCTATTCATTAAGTTCACTAAATCCAAATATTCCTTTGAATAATCCTTACTTAAAAGCATATTTCCTAAGAAGTTATCATCAATATAGGCTGGAAAAGCTAAATAAGCTGTTAATTTTCCCTTATTTCTATATATATTTAAAGCAGCTTTATTGTTTTGTGCTTCTTCTAAAACCTTTTCTATTCCATCTTCTTCAAAATTAAAAGAATATTCATCTAAGTAATAGCTATATTCCTTATCTAAGTCTTCATTAAAAACATCAATTTGACAATTTCCCTGTTCACTTATGTTATTTGATATTTTAGGAATATATTTATTAAAATTAGCCTTATTCCCTTCAAGGTTATTTACATGAAAATACAATCTAAGTACACTATAACTTCCCTTATATAAAGCATCCATTTCAGCCTTAATCTTATTTTCATGATAATGAATAAAAGAGTTATTTAGAAAATAATTTAAAACTATAAATGCAATTGAAAATATTATGAAAAAACCACCTGCAAATTTATGCTTAACTTTCATCTTTTTCACCCTTAAACATATATCCTAAGCCGAATATAGTTTCTATTATCTCCTCATTTTCAAGCTTCTGTCTTAATCTTCTTACATGGACATCAACAGTTCTAAAATCTCCAAAATATTCATTACCCCATACCCCATCTAAAATCTGATCTCTAGATAAAGCTATATTGGCATTTTCCACCAAATAAAATAAAAGCTCTATTTCCTTAGGTTTAAATCTTACTTCTTTCCCATTTAAATAAACCTTTCTAGATAGTTTTTTAAGCTTAATATTTCCAATTATCATTTCATCACTTTTTTCTTCTTTAACATGCAGATTTGAATTCTTTGTTTTTCTTCTTAAAGCTACCTTCGCCCTAGCTATGCATTCCCTTACATCAAAGGGTTTCGTTATATAATCATCAGCTCCCAATTCAAGACCCAGCACCTTGTCCACAATATCATCTCTAGCTGTTAACATTATGATATTAGCATCTAACTTAGTTAACTCTCTACAAACCTCAAAACCACTTATATCAGGTAACATTAAATCTAAAAATACTAAGCTTGGATTAAAACTTTTAAATACCTCTATTCCATGAAGTCCTTCGCCTACACATCTTACTTTAAATCCTTCCTTCATAAAGGAATATCTTAATATATTTTGTATATCTATTTCATCCTCAATTATCAAAATTTTTTCTTCCATAAACTTCTCCCCTATAAATAGTTAAATTAATTTTACTATATTTTTCTAATTAAATTGTTATCAACTCTTTACCAAAATAAAAAGCTTCTACCTTAATTTGAGATAGAAGCTTTTATTTCACATATATTTAATTTATACAGTAATCTGAATTAATCTTTTGGATTTTATAAAGCAAAAAAGAAAAGCTATGAGTTAAAATTTATAACTCATAGCTTCCCTTTGTGTGACCGAACGCGCTGTCACATTTCGAGTCTTAATAATAATTAATTATTAAGTTAGGTTAAGTTTTGCCTATGCAAATTGTAACTTTATAAAGTCCTCGTGACTTCATCTTCGTTACATTATTATATTGCCCAGCAAAAATAAAATTATGTATTATTTTTTTACTTTTTTATTGATATATTACTCCATCAACATTAGCTAATATATCATCTATCTGATAATCATTTATATTTAGATTTATATTTTCTCCTCTTAGCTTAGCTATAAGCTCATTCTTTTCATCCTCAAATATTGATGATTTCTGTATGCTAGCTATGAATTCATCTAGCCTATAAAGAATACATAATCCTTCAGTAGCTCCCACTACACTGCATATACTTCCTGTTGATTTCCATTCAGTCATATCAAGTTCTGAAAAATCTACTTTTTCACAATAAAGAGAAATTTTCTCTTGATAATATCTGTTTATATAAGCTTGAGCCATATCACTTTCTTCAAATCCAACAACTGTTCCTTCTGGCATAACTAAAATATAATTATTTACTGGCGCTTCATATGGGTTCATATCAATTCCTCCTAAAGCTTGTTTATTTTATTTTAGTTTTTCCTTTCCCTTAAAGCCTTATACTTATATAGTTTTGGAATATAAAATTCCATTTTTAACATACAACAAAACTTAATATTTTAATTAAGTTTTATTTCATTTTAATGTTGATTTTTAGATAGGAATACAATCTCACTATGTTCAATTGCATAAGTTCAAGATATCAAATTAAAAATTTGGACTTTCACTTAAAATATATAATTATCGCTTTCTATATCAATTATTTCTGCATCTGTATTTTCTTCTACAAAGCTTATTAAATGTTCTAAGGTTGAAGCAATCTGTTTAGAACTTCCGCATACAGCTGATATTCCTATAACTATAGTTTGATGAATATCCTGCTTATCAACTTCTCCAACAGAAATATTAAACTTATTTTTTAATTTCTGAACTATACTCTTTACTACCATTCTTTTTTCCTTTAAAGAATGTGCCCAAGAGGCTCTTAATGTTATTTTTAAATTTAAAACTCTCATATAATCACCTATTTATATTCTCATAAGAATATTATTTATTTCTTCACTTACAGTAAGTCTTTCATTCTCTATCCATTCTAAATCAAAATTTAAATTGAATCTCTTACTAAATGAATAGTACATATTAACCATTTGATAATAGGTTTCCAAATCATATAATGTTCCTGAATAACATTGAGGTTTGAAAAGTTCCTCTTGATCATTTAAAAATAATTGATCTACAAAATTTAAAAATTGATTCATTAAATCATCCTTAGATATATCAAAAGGAATTTTTAAAAGTTCCCATTGTATTTCCTCTAAAAGCTTATAAGGTTTCAGTCTTTCTAATATTATTAAATATTCACTTATGTCCATTTTTCTATAATAAGGAACTTCACTTTTTTTCGTACTCCATAAGGCTAATTTTTCATTTAAAGGTAAACTATCAATTTCTAATATTGCATCTGATGGACCTAAAACAGCCCTTTTAATAATAATATCTTCTTCTTCAAGCCTTTCTTCAATAAACTCCTTATTATCTCTGTATGTGGCTACATATCCAGTATTATATATTCCCTTTCTTCCTGCTCTTCCTGCAATTTGCTTAACCTCTTGAGAAGTTAATTCTCTCATTTGTTCTCCATCAAATTTACTTATTGATAAGAAAATAATTCTTTTTATTGGAAGATTAACTCCCATACCAATTGCATCAGTTGTTATTAAAATCTTATTTTTTCCTGTAATAAATTCCTCATATTGCTTTCTTCTAACCTCTGGAGGTAAATCTCCATAAATTATAGAACATTTAATACCCATCTGTGAGTATTGTTCTGCCATTTGAAGAACTTTTTTCTTAGAAAATAAAACTAAAGCATCACCCTCTTGAACATCCTTAGGATGAAAACTTTGATCCTCTACAACTAATGGAATATCCCTATGATATTCTATAATTTCATACTCATCTCCGCAGTCTTCAATTATTTCCTTTAATATATTCTTAGCATTAAAAGCTCCACATATATGTATCTCATTGCAATATAATCCAAGTAAAGCTCTAGTCCAAGCATATCCTCTTTGGGAGTCATCTATCATTTGTATTTCATCTATTACTGCCACATCATATCTTTCGTGAATATTAGCTTTTTCTATGGTACATGATACATGAGTTGCATCCTCAAATAATATCTCTTCTTCTCCAGTTAGCAAATTACACTTAACGCCTTCATTATTTAATCTTTCAAAGTTTTCTAAAGCTAAAATTCTAAGCGGTGATAAATATACACCTTTTTTAACCTCTTTTAATCTCTGCATAGCTGTATAAGTTTTTCCTGTGTTTGTTTCTCCTAAATGAAGATAGAATTTTCTTTTTAGTCTTCTTGTATGAAGATATTCATCCTTTGGATTTGCTGGGAACTTTTCATCAAACTCTCTTGATATTAATTCTGGAATATGATGTTTCACCAAAAGAGTCATTATTCCTGAGTTTAAAAATACATTATAGTTATTTCTAAGTACCTCATAAAAATCAAAATTTGTACCATTTTTATTATTATAGCCTTCTAAAATTTTTTTACCTACTTCTTCTAATAATTCTTCATATCTATCGTAAAGAGCTTCATATCCTTTTAAGCCGTGGTCTTTCATCTCTTTTAATTGTAATAATTTTTTTCTTAAAGTTGATTCATGTTCAAAAAGTGCTCCGGCTTTTGAGTGTCTCACTATATTTTCTATTTGACTTATCTGTCCAGATAACTTTTTATATTCCCTTTGAGCTGCATTTTTTTTCATTAAAATTCCTCCAAGTTAAAAATTTCTATTATTTAACCTATAGATTAATTGTAATCTTTTTCTATCAACATAACAAATACTTTAATTTTCATCTCTCTAATATTTTCTTCAAAGAATTGATTTAATATTAAAAAAATTAGTCAAGACTTTTAATATGCTATAATATCTACGTACATAAAATTTGATAAAATAAATCTTAATCCAAGGAGAAATACATAAATGTTTATAATTACTTACAAAATCCAAAGAGAACTTGTGGATGAAAAAATAGAGTTACTTCAAATCAATGACATTTTTAATGTTTATTATGAATCACCTTTAGATATAACAACAGATATGTTTGGTTATGGTTATATTGAAAAAGAAGGAGTCATCGTAGACTTAAAAGTTGCTTTTGATGGTAATTTAAAAGATTTTGAAGCTTTTAAAAATCAAGTTTCAAAATTACTTAATGAAGTCCCTTCTTCAATTGAAGAGATAAAAAATGAATTTGAAGAATTTTATATTGATCCTATTCACTTAAATGAAAGCTGGGTCTTATGTGCTCCAACTGAAAGTTTTGATAATAAAAATGTAATATTCTTCACTCCTCAAGGTGCCTTTGGTACTGGTTTACATGAAACTACTCAAGATATATTAAAGTTCATAGTAAGAGAAGATTTTAAAAATAAATCTCTTCTTGATTTAGGAACTGGTTCAGGAATTCTTTCTATTGCCACTGGAGTAAAAGGCGCTTCAAAGATTGTAGCTGTTGACATAAGAGATGTAGAAGATGAGGTACTTTTAAATGCTTCTTTAAATGAATTAGAAAATATAGAAGTGGTTGTAGACAATGTTCTTGATGAAGACTATACTTTAGATGAAAAATTTGATTGGATATTCATAAATATAGGCGGAGAAGAAACTGAAATGTTTATGGATTTTATTGATGAACACATAAAATATAATGGTAAGCTTCTAGTTTCTGGCCTTGTTGAATGGAGCTTTGATTGGGTTAGAGAAAAAGTTGAAGCAAAAGGATTTAAGCTTAATGAGAAATTCCAAACTAAAGAATGGTGCACAGCTATATTCTCAAAATAAAATTTAACTCTATTTTTATTTTTTAATTAACTATATTTTAAAACTAATATTGATTTTTAGCTAGCTCTAAAGGTCTAGCTAAAAATCAATATTTACCTAAAACATATCATTTAAATTATACTAAAGGTCTAATCATAACTAAAACTTTATTTTCTCTATCCTCTAATTCAACTCTTTCCTCAAGTTTAAAGAAACCAACTGATCTATAAAAATTTATTAATCCATCATGATTTCCATTTGCTAAAACCTTAACTCTTAAAAGTTTATATCCTTTTTCTTTATAAAAAGCTGCAACATTATTTATAAGCTCTTCTTCAAAACCTCTTTCTTCATATCCATCAAGCATTTTAATAAAATAAATCTCTGCAGATTCTTCTGTTAAAGGCTTCATTGAAAGAAATCCTATTTCTTTACTATTTTCTATATATGCATAGAATGGTATTTTCTCTATTCTCTCAATTATTCTTTCAATAATATGTTTATTATGAACTTCATCCTTAAAATCATTCATTAGATTATAAGCTAGTTCTTTTTTTAATTCTATGTTATCAATGCTTTTTATCATAATAGTTCCTCCCATATCTCTTTACTTGTGTTACTTTACTTTATATTACACCAAAAATTATGATTTAAGAATATTTTTTACATTTATTTCATATAAATATGAATCTTATTTTAAATTATTATTAATATTAATTTAAAGATATATTTACTTTTAAAATTGTTATTTTAATTATTTATTATTTTGAAGCGGAATTTTATCTATCATAAAATCCCGCTTTCTATATTAATAATTATTCTAATTTTAATTTGTAAAGTTAAAGATATTGAATGCATCTACTATTCCATAACCCAGCTGTGGATTTGGATAGGTTTCGCCTTTTCTCTTCCTTGTTCCTCTAGCAATAAAAGACTTTAAAGTTTGAGAGAACATATAAGGATAATTTCCCTCTACTATTCCCCATTGGAAAAGTAAGAGGCAAATCCCAGCCACAACAGCGGCCGCAACACTTGTTCCATTTGCAAAGGTTGTTTCATTATTCGGTGCAATAGTAAGAGCATTTGTCCCTCCAGCTGCAACATCTATTACATCAATATAATTATCATCAAAAGCTCTTCCTGAATAATTTAATAAAGTATTATTTACTTGATTATATGCTGCTACGGTTATGACAGAGTAACTTGTTCCTGGAGTAGTTATAGTTCCATATGGATCTGATGGTATCATCCTAGTATCTGGTTTACTTATCCCTCTTGCCGGCAACCAAATATTATATTTACCTTCTATTTCTTTTAAACCTCTAAACTTAAAAATCCATGTTCCTGGTTGAACATTATCTAGTATAATAAGTATTAAAGCATCCTCATATAGCTCTTCAGGTATATAATAACTTATTAAGACTGTAGTTCGCTCAATTATAAAATTATAGTTAATTCCTTTACCAAAAAAAGGTTGAATTTCTCCTGTTGTTCCTCCTGTTGGAGAAATAATTTCTAAAGATGCTATAACAGGTGTCTCTATCCAGATTTCAATATTAATTTTCTTCTGATTTTTGTCTATATTAAATTCATGAGTAGTTGCTTGTTTACCAGCTTTTATAATTCCAGATCCATGTAGCAATGCTGACCCCTCATTACCCGCTCCAGTAACTACTGCAATTCCTCTACTTATTAATATAGATTCTAAAAACTCCTCTAAAACACTGACTCCCTTATGACTTCCTCTATTAGTTCCTAAAGGCATATATATAATCATACTTTGTGGTGCCCTTAAGAAATATGAATATAAATACTGTACAGCCGTAAATATTTCCGTAATATTATATACAGGTATATCTATATCATATTCTTTTTTATAGTAGGCTGCTTGCGCAAGTTTTACAACTAAAAATTTGCAATCTGGAGCAACCCCCTTTAAATTAGGATTTTTTCCTTTTCCACCAATTATTCCAGCCATAGATGTACCGTGTCCAATTTCATCCTTTGATGGAACTATTGTATATGGATCCCCTCCTTCCCTACTTAGTTTTATGGCTCTATTTATCTCTTCTTCTGTATAAAAAGTTCCATAAGGTAAATTTTGTCCATTTGAATTATTACTTGAAATAGTTTGATCCCAAATACCTAAAATTCTTGTATTTCCATTAGAATCCATTAATTCTTCATTTAAATAATCTATTCCAGTATCTAAAATACCAAGAATTACTCCTTTTCCAGTTAAATTAAAGTATGTCTCTACCTGAACATATTCTACATTAGCTGCCTCTAAAGGGCTTATTTGCTGAAGTACATAAGCTTCTGGACTTTTTATATAAGTAACAGTCTCAACCCGTACATACCTTCCATCTTCTTTTTTATATATAATCATGGATATGTCATTTTCATATTCTTGTAGATTTCTATCTACAGTTATTATTGCATATCTATTATTAATTAAAGTTGGAAACACTCCTTTCACACCAGAAAATTCACCTATGATATCCCCTTGATACTGAACTAAATAACTTACATAATTTGCATTATTAAATATCTCTTTTGGAGTCGAAGATTTAAATTCCATTATACTTCCCCCCTAATATAAGTCAGAAGGTACACTAATAAATAACCTTCCCAAATAATATTCAACATAATTTTTATTAATTTGATTATTTCTATACGGTGTTAAGGGTACTGCTATAATATTTTTGAATACCTCATATATGTCTAAAAATCCATATCCAGTATTTTCATTAGGATATGTTTGACCTTTAGTTCTGGTAGCTCCATATATCAGATAACTTCTTACCTTGCTTGAATTCATAGTTATATCATTTCTATTTACAATTCCCCACTGTAATAATAAAGCACAAACCCCAGAGACTATTGCTGTGGCTGGTGAACAACCTGACATCCTTACAACTTGATTACCAGGAGATGTTGTCAATATATCTTTTCCTGCAGTAGTTATATCTGGATTTATCCATCCATTTACATTAAATCCTTTACCAGATTCAGATAACAATGACTGCGTCTGACTATTATAATAAGCTACAGTTATTGCATACCTAGCAGTAGATGGTACCATAAGAGTATTTAATGGATCTGGCTTAAGAAATCTAGTATTTTCAGGCAATAAAATACTTGGTGATAACCATATATCATATCTACCGTTAACTATATAATCTCCTCTTAACTCAAATGTCCATATTCCAGGTTTTATATCTTTAAAATTAATTAAGATAAGTTGATTACCTGTAAAAGTATCAGGCGTATAATAATTAATATCAACACTTGTATTAGTTAATATAAATTTGAATGATCTTTCTAAGAAAATCTTAGCATCTATAAATGAAGATGCTTCTCCACTAGGTGATATTATATTTAATGACATAATATCAGGTCTTTGTACCCAAAATTGTAGATTAAAATTTTTTATTTCTCTAGGTATTAATAATTCAATTTTTTCAATGCTATTTTCACTTTTTATTATTCCAGTAGCATGTCCCTGTGCAGCACCCTCATTTCCTACACCAGCAACTACTGCCACCCCTCTTATTGATCCAATAGTAGTTAAATATCTAGAAAAAAGCCCTCTTCCATCATGACTTGCTTCAGTACAGCCTATTGCTAAACAAATTACTAAAGGCCTATTAATAGACTTAGCAAAATCCTTAAGATATTCAATTCCAGCTATAATCTCAGATTCATTATAAATTGGAACATTTTCTATTCCATTCTCTCTGAACTCTTTTTCATAACTAAGTGATCTTAATAACTTTACTACAGCAAAATCACAATTAGGAGCAATTCCCTTAATAAGCCTATTGTATCCTCTTGCTCCTATTATGCTAGCTAACTTAGTTCCATGACCAACTTCATCCTTGCTATCAACAATATCATATGGATTCCCTCCATTCATCTTGCTTTTAATTGCATTATTTATATCTTCATTTGTAAATATAGAACCTACAAAAACTGATGAATCTGGTTTTTTTGTGCTCTTTTGATCCCAAATAGTTAATATTCTTGAAGTATCATCTTCCCTCGTAAATTCCCTATTAAGATAATCTACTCCAGTATCTACTATTCCTACCACAACACCACTACCATTAAGACCTAAATAAGAATTATTTACTATGGTTGGTATATTATCAACATCTTGTGGCGACACATCCTGTAATACATAGGGTACTCTTGTTTGTATATAAACAATTGATGGAACATCCTTCCTTAATTGATTCAAATATTGTGGTGGCGTTGAAACAATACCTAATGTATCAGTAATTGCCTCTCCACAAGCATATGGAACCTTTTCTAACTCTTCTTTTAAATTACCTCTATATTCCACTAAATAATCTGGAGAATCTGCACTAAAAAAATTAGGACATTGACTTAATTCTATAACTACTCACCTCTTAAATAGCACTCTTAATTTAATGTACTCTATATTTTTAGTGGTGTTACACATAAAAAATTTTATTGGCGAATTTCAATATAATTTTTATAAAAATTAATACCCTTAATTAACTATTTAATCTGAAAATTATCGACATTTTCATCATGATATCTAATATAAACTCTTAATGCTTTATGCATCAAAATCTTTTTATTTTAAACTCATTAATAAAATTGGTAAGAAAAGAATCCAATCATTTAATATATGTACAAATAAAGATATTAAAATATTTTTTGTTTTTATATATGGGAAAGTAAGTATTAGCCTTGCTATTCCTACTGATAAAACTGCTTGAACAATATTCCAATTATAAGTTGGCAAATGCATTGCACCAAAAATTAAAGCAGATACAATCCAGGCTATTATAATAGCGGTTTTTCTTGAAGTTTTTAAATTCCTTTTAGCAAACTGTAAGACAACTAAGAATGGAATAATAGTTATTAATTCTTCTCCGAAAAGCATAGGTATCATCATAAGAAAAAATTTTAGATTCTCAATTGGAGAATTTCTTTGAATAATATGTACTGCTGGATTTACATCAGCACTTGCGAATTTTACAGTAAAAAATCCAACTACAAAAGTAACAACCAGATTGGTTATTAATACTAATATTACTAATATTATATCCTTAAAATGAACCTTCCTGAAAAGCTTAATCCAATTTGATTTAACAACTATCATTAATGAGCCAAGAGGAACTATAATATTTATAAAAGGTATTAAAAAAATTAACCTTGTTGCCCCCAAAAATCTAAATAATATTACACTTCCAATTGAAGTAAGAACTAAAAAAAGGCTTTGAATAGATGTAAATGCTGTTTTATCATTATTGTAAAAGGGAAAATCATCATTCTTGTTTTCAAATTTAAAAAAATTAGACTCGTTCACTTGTAATGTCTCCTTTGTAAAAATTAATTTTCCATTTCTGTTTCACCTATATTTTTAACATTATATTAAATAGCATTCATCATTTTAAAATCATTTCTTATATTCTCGAAACATATAGCTTTATTTATAAATATTATTTCTAAACGCGCTATATTTTCCCATAATAAAAAGATTAAGATATTTCTATCTTAATCTTTTTATTCATGATATTATCTTTTATTAAGCTTTACCACAGTCTCTACATGTGGAGTTTATATTATAAAATAAATGTATTTATTTTATTTTATATTATTATTTCTTATACTCTACTTAATATAAGACTTTAAATAGAATCTTTGATATTAATTTTTATTATGTTATATTTTATTTTATATTTTTTTATTATGTTTTTGTCGACAAATGGTAAGCAATTTACTATTTGTCGACATATTAACTTTTCTTTTTATTATTAATAATTGTTTAAGATAGTCTATAAATTTTTATAAAATATTATTACATTAACTTACTTTGTCTATACTCTAAAGCTTCAGCTAATTTAGTGAATTTTATAGTTGCATTCATTTTTTTATTAACAACATCTTCTATGTCTGTTAACTTAACATTAAAAAATTCTTTTCTTAAGTTAACTTTGTTTAATCTTTTATCTGCAAAATGGTTATGTAAATCTTTTTCTAAGGTTGGAGCATCTTCACTGTAAATCATAGCATGAACATCGAATTTAAATGGTACTGATGCATCACTTAACTCTTTAACTCTTTCCATAGGATCTAGTCTTCTTGTTAAACCTATCTTATAAACATCTTCACCAAATGAACCTATATTAGATATAACATATACATATCCTGCTCTTGTTTTTTGTGCCATAGATTCTGCTCTCTTCATCTTTTCTTCAGCTTGTCTTAAATTTTCTTCTAAAGATTTAATTTGTATTTCTAGTTTTGACTTTTCTTCATCATTAGCTTTTTCTAACTCAGCTCTTACTTTTTCTAGAGCTTTTTGATACATTCTTTCTTCTTTTTCAGCCTCTTTTTCAAGCTTATTAATTTCAGCTTGTACTTTCGCTTCTTCCCTCATTCTTTCTTTTATTTCTCTTTGTTCTTCACGTTCTTCTTGTACCTTAACTAAATATTCATATTGTAATTGTAATTCATCAACTTTCAGCTTAAAATAATCCATATTTATAGATAAATTATATGAACTAACTAATTTATTTATCTGCTCTTTAGCTGATTCTAATCTTTTTCTACTATTAGCTATATTGGCAATTGTTAATTTGCTTATTATAATATCACACTCATTATTAAAAGCTCTTAATATTAATTTGCAAATACTATTTTCAAATTTATTTTTTTCTGAATTTCTTAAATTAGATTCTATAATTTTAAATAATCCAAAATTATTTATTGCCTTTCCTGATTTTATAAACTCTTTTTGCTCTACTCTATTTAACTTCAACTGTTCATTATATTCTTCTGATAAATCATACTCATATTTTTTTTCAAATACACCAACTTGAAATACATATAATTCTTTTTCTAGATTTTCATAATTTAATATTTCAGAAGTAATATTAATTTTATTTGTTATATCTTTAAGCTCATCATTTAATGCTGCTATTTTTATTTGAAGCTTACCCTTTTCATCTCCTAAATTCGTAATATCATTTAGAATTTCATATTGTTTTTTAAAATCTTCTATTTTATTCAATTCTGAAGTTTTAGTAACTTCTATCGATTTTAATTCTTCCTTTTTATTTTTTAACTCTTTTTCTAATTCTAAATTGCTTAAACTTAATTCATTTTTCTTTTTATAAGAATTAAATAATACTATTGCTATTATTCCAGTAATTATTCCAGCTAAAGGAATAACTCCTGATATAAAGCAAACTATTATTAATGTAATAAAAAGTCCTTTTGTTCTTTTATCCATATTCTTCTCCCTTTCGTATAAAAATCAAATATATTTTACCATATGTTTCTTATATCTACAAAAGATGTATTTATATAAAATAAAAAAAGAATAGTCGCTCCTAAAACTAACTATCTCTTTTAATAAATTACATTTCTTCTACTACATTATAGTACCCTAAATTATCAATTTCTTTAGACGCATTCTCTGCATCTTCTTTTTCTGTAAAAGAATAAACTCTTACTTGATATTTCTTTTTAATCTCTTCTTTTTTTAAAGGAATATTAGGATCTATAGCGTTAGCTACAGCTCTTGCTAAAGTATCCCATGGTAAAGGAGACCAAATGTCTATGTCCTTTTGAGAATCACAGAAACATGTTTCGAAAATGACATTAGGAGCGTTAACATGGCGCATTTCATAGAAGTTCGGTTGATATTTTAAACCTCTATTATAGAATCCTAAGCTAGCAAAGTTAGCACACATTCTTTTAGCATAAACATTAGCTCTAGATGATTCTCCCCAAGTTAAAGCTTCTGTTCCATGTGCACTACCATTAAAACTATTCATATGTAATGAAATAAACAAATCAACTCCAGCATTATTAGCTTTATTAGCTCCTTCTGTTAGTTCAGCATTTACACTTGATGCACTTGAATTACAGTTAACAACTGTATGTCCATATTCTTCAAGAACTCTTGCTACTTCCCCATAGAATATATTCATACTCTCCCATTCGTCCCTTAATCCATTTGCTCCTCTACAGTTTTTACTATGTCCTGCTCTTAATCCAATTTTCATAATTAATCAATCCTTTCATTTTATAATTAAAAGCAATAAAAAAAGGCTATCTCTAACCCTTTCTATTGCCTTATATAAGATTTTATTTATTTACTGTTTGTTTTACTAATTGGTTAGTTGCGATTGCTCCAAATGCACATATAATACCTTGTAATATGCTTGTTGGATTAACTCCCATTATAGCCACACTAAATCCTATTCCTAAAATTAATACTATCCAAGGAATACTCCAATCTGCTATTCTCGGTGTTTTCTTTAAAAACATTCCTATAACATAAAGAGCAGCTACAAGTATAAGTAGTTGCTCTGGTACAAATTTTATTATGTTTTCCATTTTACATTCCTTCTTTCTTATTTATTTTTAAAAATATGATTTTCAATATTATCTACTTTATCTTTAATATCTTCTACGATATTAAATTTATCTGCAAATTTATATATAAGATTATTAAGCTTTTTTTCTCTTTCCCTTGCTTCTTTTCTTGTGTCCCATAAAAGCCAAACAAATAAGCTACAAAATATCCCTTGACTAATTACTTGGGTAATTAACTCTTTTTCCATACTTGTTAGGTCCTTTCTTAAAAGTCTTCATTACATATTTCTTTAAACTCTTCAGGTGTTATTTCTCCAAATGGATTAGTTTCACACTTTACTGCTTGTCTTAATAAAGTTATATCTATAGCTCCCATATCATAAACCATCTTCCAAAAACTCATATTAATTACCACCTTTCTTTAATTCCATTAATTCTATTTTTATTGCTGCTAATTCTTTAGCTAACATATTGTTAACACCCTTAATTTGCATATTCTCAAGTTTACTTTTAGCCAATTCTTTTGATAAATTTTGACTTATAGCTTGAGATTGCATTAATTGAACCTTTGTATTAGCTAATGTTTTAGAGTTTTCATCTAATATTTTTCTAACATCATATTCATTTACTGGGATACTATCATACTCTACGAAAGAATCTATATCCTCAATGCTATAAACATCTTTAATATCTAAATTAACTAACTTATGAGGTTTATCTTTTATTTTATTAAATAGATTAATATCTAAATTTACACTTTCTAATCCTTCAAGATCAATAACTTCACTATCTAATAAATTAGATAAATGACCTTCAGAATTATATCTTATTCTTTTAGCTAATATATTTGATATGCTATTATTTAAAACATTTGATTCTAAATAAACTAACTCCTCAGGCTCATTTAAAATATTAATTATTTCTCCTATTAAATCGACTTTATCTATAGTTGCTTTAAATACACATTCTTTTCCACTTACTTCATCGTTAAAATATTCTATAGTTCCATCTTCTAAGTTTTCTTTATAAAAGACTAAATCTTTTATAATTTTAGTTTCTTTATCATATCTAAAACCTATAATTTTCATTTTTACCTCCTAACTATTCAGCAGCTATATAAGTCAAAATTATCTGAGTCGGTTTACCAGCTACCATTTGATAACATCCACCATTTAAATAAGTATTTGACCAGGTATCTATAGTACAATAACCAGAAGTATTATTTGTTGCATCTCCATAGTTATGTGCTACTAAAGATATAGGTTGAACCCAACTCCAAGCTTTCGGAAAATGTATAGTATAACTAACTCCCCCACTTGAATTAGCATATGCTGTTTTATATACTTGACGAACTAATCTTAATCCTCCACCTAAATGATATATAGTAGCATTACCTATAGTCTCATTTTTACCTCTAGCAACTGCATTACTTTGAACATAAAAATCCTCTACATTTTCAGTATAAAGACCTTTGTTTTCTTGTTTATACCATAGCCTTCCATCTTGGCTTCCACCATACCAATCATTTATTCTAAGATATTTTCTAGCCCAAATATTTAAAGAAGAGGTATCTTGCCAGAATTTTAAACATCCATTGATAGCCTCTGCTCTAACATCATAATCAGCCTTTGAACCAGGTATATGAAAATCTAATATATGTCCTAACTCCATAACACCATCATTTGCAACAAAAGGTATTCCTCTATAATTTGTATTAGGTTCTGCTAGTAGCCAACCTCTTAACTTATCACTATCAACTGCTTTAGAATTTTTTCCTAAATATCTTGAATCAGCACTTTGTCTTACATCTATAGCCTGCCATTCCTGCCAACCTTGTGAATTACACATTCTAAACCATCTTGCTTCATCAATTCTATGTGGCAAATATTCTTGATATATTCTATCCTCAGATTCAATACCAGTTCTATATACTAAAAGTAATCCATAGGAATATCCCTGCCTTGGTGCATGAGTATTTTCATTCCCCCAACCAGCCATTTGAACTTTATAACATCCTGGTTCTAATATAGAGTTCCAATCAACAGTATTTCCTATCTCTCCTCTTCTAGCAAAATATTTGTCATCAGCTCCTAATTCTTTAAGAGTTGGTTTATTACCTACATGATAAATCTTTTGATTATTATACTGTATAGATCCATCGTCCTTCATTTGTAAATAAGTATTAGCCTTTTTATTGTGAATATATACATCAGTTGGTCCAGTTCCACATTCAATAGCTTGTGTTCCATCTTGACTAGTAGCTAATGCTGCAAATGGGTTAACATTTATTAATTGATTTACTGTTAATTTTCCATCAATAACGCCATCTCCTCTAGTCGCTACGGCTCCTATATCATTTGGAGTAGGTTTGGATTGTCTAGTATATAGCTCTGTCCAATTTGTCCATGTTGTTCCTTGTATATTAGTGGCTGTTCTAGTGAATATTCTTCCACCATCTGCAAAGAACATTTGAGAAGCCCAGTTTCCAGAGTTCCAAGATAAAACAATCAATCTTCCATCTGCTTGTATAGGGGCATGTTTTTCAAAAGTATTTCTAACAGTTGCATAAATCCCACCTGCTGTAATAGTATTTAAGTCTACACCTTCTAATCTGTGTGCTGTTTTATCCCAAGCATTTATTTCTTCTGGAGTAGGCTTATTTCCGACATGATATATCTTTTGGTTATCATAATAACACCCTTCTTTATCAACTGTTAATGACTTTCTACCATCCCATGGAGTAGCTGTTATACCCATAAAGGCTCTTATCATTTCATGAGAATTCATATAAGCACCAAACATTCCTATGATATTATTGTTAGTATAATTATCTTTAAATACCATACCTCTAGCTTGTAACCCTTGAGAAGGATTTACTATTTCAATTTCATTTCCATTAGATTCAAACTTAATAGTACCAGTAACTGTATCACCATTCTTATTTACTGCTCCTATATCATGTGGTGTTGGTTTATTAGCCTCATCATAAACTTTCCACCAAGTTCCCCAATTTCCATTACTATCATTATTCCAATTCCTTATATATCTAGTAACTCTATCTTGAGGGTAAATACAAGCAAACTCTTGCTGTAGCCTTCCAGTATTGAAACCTCTATTAGTAAGAATAAATACTCGCGCTGAACCTTTAGCTAAATTACCTTCAGGAGTATTTTTAAAATCTCCTATTCCAGTATCAAAAACACAAAAAGCATTTAGAGTTTTAAATGAATTGCAATCTCTATCCTCTGGATAAGGGACTTTTAAAATGACATCTTCTTTTTCAGCTTTTCTATCTATTTTTTTATTTTCTTCCTTTGAATCCGCATTATATTGCTTTTTAAATTCTGAAAGTGCATTGTTATTTTCTTTTGTATTCTCTTCTATTCTGTTCATATCTTCTGGCATGACTGTTTCTGTTAGTTGCCAATCAGTTTTATAAGTACCCATTAATTCACCCCTTCCTCTATGTTTATTACATGCTTAAGTTCTAAATCTTCTATTATTGGAACATATAAATTTATAGATGTAAGTAAATTATTATCAGGTGTATATACATCTACTCTTGTTATTTCTGTTAATCCAAATTTTTTTAATACTGCATATTCTAAAGTTAATTTTCCATCTACTATATTTTTTGTTATAAATTCATTGATAACTTTTGTATTATTCAATTTTACATATCCAATTTTATTTAATGCAAAATTCTTTAATTCATTTATAAAGTAATCTTGTATAGAATTATTTTCTTTCAACTTAATAGCTCCTTTCTGATGAAGTGACTTAAAAGGCAAAGTTCCTAATCTCCAAGTTGAACCTAATCTATAATTATATTCCCTTTGCGCTAATGTAATCTCTTCATTAGCTAATATCTTTTCATCAATAAATGGTTTATTTACAAAAATGATATTTGCTGGTTTCATCTTATGTATTGTTATATATGTTTCATTAAACCAAACTTGATTTAATATTTTTGATTCTACATAAAGAGTAAATCTATCAGGATCAACAAATACGTTATAATTACCTTTCCCTATTAATTCATCTAGTTTTTGCTTTAAAGCTTTTATAGTAAAAGGCATATTCATTGCTAATCTATTTAATATCCTTTGTCTTCTAAAACTTAATTCCTTATCATCTCCATCAGTTATTCTTAATAAAGTTTCATATCTTTTTATAGTTTCTTTATCTGCAGTAACTACATATTCATTTCTTATGGCCTTATCAAATTCACTATTAAGATCTTCAAATAAATCATTTTCTACCTTAACTAAATTATCAATTTCAAGAATATTGTTATATAAGGATGGAAAATAAGGCTTTATATCTATCATGATAATGTCACCTCTGCTAATTTAGGTAATTGTTGAACCTCACCACTTTGAACTAACTGTAAATCGTTAGGTTGTCCATTTATCTTTATATTAGTTACATTCGCAACTCCAACAACTTTTAATATAGACATAGTTATTTGAGCTACATATATAGATAATTCATATCTATTCATTTCATCAGCTATTCCCCAATTCTTCTTTAATTCTTTAAGATAACTCTCAATAGATTTTTTTATTTCTTCTCTAACCTGATCTATAGTATATCCAGTAATCAAATGTATTTTAGCTTCTATATTAATGTTAATTACTTGAGGAGTTGTTATAGTAACTACATGCCCTATAGGTGCAAGTCCTAGTCCAGTTCCTTCATGCTCTTTAGGATCTATTATATTTTTCACTTTTTCAATTAACTCTTCTGAAACTGCATTAAACTCAGTATCAACTATTGAACACTTAACTGTACCTCCACCATTCCAAGTAGGATATATTTGTACTTCTCCAATTCCATCAATTTTACGTATCTCATCATCATATTGAGCGACATTTCCACCAAAAGGTCTTTGGTTAACTTCTAATATAAATCTTTGCTTTAATTCGTCGTCAGATTCCTCATCTCTTGCAGGAACTAAAAGAGTAGTCATTTTACAAGATTTAAGGTTATTTATATGAGTTATAGGTAACAAATCTCCTATATATCCATTACCTATTGTTCCAATGGTTTCACATTGTACTACATATTCACCTGGAACAACTATATTATTTTCATTTTTAAATACATCAATAACCTTATAAGTTATAGGTGTTTCCTCATTAACAGTAGAAAATCTACTTCCTACTTGAACTGTAGCTGGTGTTCCATCCTGGAATATACATTTAATCTTTTTCTTAGCATAAGTAGCTTTATATCTTGTTAAACCTTGTTCTATTACTTTATTGTCTAAGTATTCTCCATAACTTGTAGTAACAAAACTATTTAAAAGAACTTCTTTAAGCTGCATATACATTTCGGCTAATTGATAACAAGCTGGTGCCAATGCATCATAAATAACCGAACCTTGTCTTTTATCAATATCATCTGGAACTTTTTCTAGAGCTCCTTTTATTAGATTTTCAAATGTATATTCTTCTAAGTATTGTCCTAAACTCATATAGTCACCTCACTCTCAAGCTTAATATCTCCATAAATAGAATTAACTTTAAACTCTATCTTTAGGTTTTCTTTAACATCATCAACTATGTTAAAATTCTCTATTCCTAATATTCTTTCATCAACTGATAAAGCTTCTTTAATAATTCTTTCTATATCAGATTTGACAAACTCTTTCGGCTTTCCTATTAATCCAACAAATTCAACTCCATAACTAGCATCATATATTACATTTTCAAATCTTTCAGTTTGTAAAGTCTTAAATACTGCTTGTTTAATAGCTTCTAATTCATCTATTTTTCTTGTTATTCTTCCATTAAAACTATCTATCCTATATGTTTTACTGCTTTGAACCGTATCTTCTATCTCACTTACAACGAAATTAAATTTAGGTATCATTTTTTCATTTCTCCTCTATCTAGCACATAGAATTGTTGCCCACTTGCAACTCTTAAAAGAAGAACTTTATCACCTTGTTTTAACTTATCAATTATAACAGTTCCATTTTTATCTTTAAATTCTCTACAAAAAGGGGATAGTATTAAAAAATCTGAATCTATTTGAAATCTATTTTCTACTAAAATAGTTAATGGTTCCTCTTTTGTTACTTCTCCTGGTACAAGATCTGTAAGTGTATTTTCAGGAATAGCACATCTTGCACCTTGTCTAATTAATCTAACTAACTTTTCTCCTGCCATATTTATACCACCTCAACCTCTAAACTCATCATATGTTTATTATTTTCAATCTTATGGGAAACACTTAAAACAATGGCATACTTATTAAATGGAACATCATTTTTTAAACCTTCTATAACTAAAACAACACCACAACCAGCCTTTACTCTAAAATCTCCTATACATTCAAGTTTCAAAGATTTTTTAGGCTTATTGTAGTGTTTTAAAAGCATTTCTGCTCTCTCTTTAATTTGAGCCTCATTCATTTTTTCATTTACTTTATCAAAGTATTGAAGTATTCCCCATTTGTTTATATTCTTACTATCCTTAACAATATAAACTTCTCTTTTCTTGGTTTCCTTATTCTCTTTAACAAGTTTTACTTGGTTATAAGTTTCATCATCTATACTAGATTCATAACTATATCCAGTTAATAAACTTTCATCTCCTATAGCTAATGTGGTTCTTTCTTCCCATACATTTAAATGCTCTAATGTTCCAAAATTATCTCTCATAAAGAACCAATCACCAGTATCAATTAAAGTTTGGTCAAAGGCCCTCTGTATAATCTCAGCAATATTTTTATTATCTTCAACTCTGGCTGGTAATACATAATTACTAGAAAATTTTACTTTGCACCTTATATTATAGTCATTACATATCTTACTAAAAATTTGATTACAAGTAAGTCCTTTTAATACATAAGTATCTTTATATTTTAAATATCTTAATTGGTCATATGCTGTTACTTTAACCTCATTCTTTTCGTCTTTACCAAGTTTAAATATATATCCAAAGAATATATTATTGTTATTTATTTTTAAAGATACTGGGCTACCTTCACTAATATAATCGCCATTTAAAACATCCTGTATATTGAAAGTAAGTTTACCTGGATTATCTTGTATTTCTTGACTAAATTCTATATCTGATATTAAGTCAGATACATCATATGCTTTACCAGTATTAGTGTTTTGAACTATCATTTCTATATTCATTTATATCACCCTTACTGATTCTTTTGTTACCCATCCCATCCAACCTCCATTCATTTCAGTAACATGATAAGGATATTTACGACCATCAGTCTTTACGAAATTTATCTTTCCTTTGTAATTTCTAAGCGTCATTCCTGGACCACTCCCCCAACTATCTCGATGTAATCTACCATTAACTATAACAGTGCATCCTGGTGTCACCTTTCCTGAAGAGTTGCTTCTATTATTTTCAGTGCTCCTATTAGGTCTATTACTAGCATAATTAGTTACTTTAACTTCTTTTACTCTTACTTCCCTAAATTCTTTAAGACTTATAGTAAAATTCACATCATTAGATCCAAACTTATAGCCATATTCAAAACTTTCTATTAAGGCCATAAAATTTATTCCAGTATCACTAACGATAAATCTAATAGGTTTCTTTTCATTTCTAACTTTTTCTATAAAATCAATATAATATTTAGGTCCTTCAAATTGATTTTTAGTTCTTATAAAAGGATATATATTTCTTTCAGGTAAGAAACTTTCAAACTCTACAGTGGATAACTTTGTTTCTCTAGCAATATTTACTTCACCTAACTTTACTACTTCTTTAGTTTCATTACTTCCTTCTTTTTTTACTTTTAGTTCCTCTGGATTAATAGGGAATTGAATTAACAATCCCCTATATTCCATGAAAATTCCTATAGACATTATTTTATGCCCCCTCTACTAAAGTATTAGATAGCGCTTCCTCTGTCATATCTTCTATTGCTTCTATAATTTTGTTTATATCTGCCTCTTTTGTAATTGGTCCTGTAAATTCAACTTTCATATTAGGTTGTAACGTTGTATATTTATTGATAAACTCGGCTTTAGATATATCTTTAAGCATCTTAATATCTTCATCGGTTATTTTGACATCATCTTCTATCTTTCCTATTTTATCTAACTTTCCACCTTTAAGCTTATCGGATAATCCTTTAGGCATTTTAGGTTTCTTACCTTTTTTATCTTTTCCTCCACCTGCACTTGGTGCAAATTGAGAAGGATTAAACATCCCCATACCTTTATCCATTCCAAAACCTTCAGGCATTGATGGCATCTTAAACTTACTTTTCAAATCATTCATTAAGTTTCCTAGGACACTTCCTCCTCCACCTCCAAATGATGTAGCAAAATTATGTCCTTTAGAAAATCCAGTATTAAATGATTGTCCAACATTTTTATATTCCTTAAATTCAGTTTGTTTAACACCTCTTTTAGCCGAAACGTCTGCTTTAGCCGAATCTATTGCAGCTTTAATATTATCTAAATTACCAACAATATTAACCTCAACCCCAGGTATCATATTAACTAAATCTTGTAAGGCTTGTGCAACCCATCTAACTTTATCAACTATATAAGTAGCCATATCCAAAAATAACATTTGAATAGCTCCTATAGGATCTATAAAAAGGTTGTGTAGAAAGTTTGCAAACATAGCAAACTGATTATACAAAGGAATTATGACAGCATTCTGTATAATAGCCACTAAAGCATAAAACAATCCTACAACAAATCCTATAATATCTGCTACAGTTACTCCAAATTGCATCATAATAAATATCAATATTCCAACTGCTACAGCTACTAATAAAATAGGCCAATTCAAAGCTAGCCATGCTATAAATTGTGCTATTAATGGCGGAATCATAGCCCATAATTGAGCTATAATCATTGGAAGTGTTAATAACATTTCAAAAGCTGTCATTAAGTAAGGAATAAGCCAAAAAGTTAATATTGCCGCTCCAATAGCTATAATGAAAGATAATAAAAAACTTAGAATATCTACTATAGTGCTTATAACTGTAAAAACACTTATACCAAAATAATTAAATATATAAATAAGTGCTACTATTATACCGACAATCACTAGTAATGGAACTGTTATAATTCCAAATGCTATAGCCATCTGTATAGACATTATAATCGCATTAACTTTCAATGCTATCATAAGTACTGCTAATGTTATTAATATAGGTTCTATATAGGCAAAATTTTCTTTAACCCATGTTATCGCTTTTCCTATTGCTTCCAATGCTACCACTCCTATACTTGCAAGAGTAACTAAAGCACTTGTCATATTATTAAAGAACTCTGTTCCACCAGAACTATTTAACCATTGACTAAATCTCGCTGCTACTGGTTCCATTTCATTCATTAAATTATTTTTTAATATAGTCATTTTTTGTCCAAATGTCATAGGCATAGCAGCAAACTTCTTTTCAACATCATCAGTAGCATCTGTCATAGCTTTTTTTATTATCTCTGCAGTTATCTCACCCTCACTAGATAATTGTTTTAATTCTGCTTTCGATTTCCCCATAGACTTTGCAATTGCTTGGGCTAACATTGGTGCATTCTCCATAATAGACCTAAACTCATCACCTTGTAACTTTCCTGCTCCCATAGCTTGAGTTAACTGATACATTGCTGCCGTTGCTTCTTGTCCACTAGTACCACTTATGGTAAACATCTTATTTAATGTTTCAACAAAGTCTATAGCTTCTTGATTGTTTTTAAAACTATCACTTGCAAGCATATTTAATTTTGTTACTGCTGCAACAGTATCTTTATAGGGTGCTCTTGCTCTATTAGCACTAGCCAATATATTATCTTGAAGTTGATTAGTAGTTTGCATACCATCATTTATCATACTTACTCTTGATTGCATAAGCGACATTTGATCTAAATAATCTGTGGCAGTATCAACTAGCCTTGCTCCTTGTTGTGCTAATCCAATAAGAGCATAAGCGTTCATAGCACCTAATCCACTTCCACCAATTTTACTTGTTGAATTTCCTAACCCATTAGTTTCTTGATTAACTTTTCTTATATTATTTTGATATTTAACAAGAGCATTATTAGCTCCTCTTATAGCTTCCTCTGCTCTTTTAAATTCTCTAGAAGAAACTCCACTATTAGCTGAGGCATTTACTTTCCTCATTATACTTAGAGTAGTTTCCATTGCTCTATTCATTTTATTAAATACAGGAGACATTTTATCTTGCATTGTAATTGCATTTCTTATAGTTGCCATAATTTTTATCTCCTTTTAATTTTTGCTTGCTCTTTCTTTTCTTCTTTTAATCTTTCATCTATCATAGCTATAACCATAGCCTTTTCATTTAAAGAGAGTTTGGCAAACTGACTTGGTGGCCAGTGAAACTTATGTAAGCAATAATATGCATACATAGTATCACCATCACCCTCTTTAATTAGTTTTTTGCCTCTTCCCTAAGCTCCTCTAAATCTTTATCAAATCCACTTAAAGCTGATATTTCTTCAACTAAAGTTGCAACTTCACCAGCAAGTAAAACTTTGTTTACTAATTGCTCTGGTGTCATACATCCAGCTTTTTTAACAACCTCAGCATCTTTAAAGTTAGGATCAACAGTATAATTAATGATAAGTTGTTCATTAAACATTTTACTATCAAAGTTTACTTTTCCTTTCTTTCCTACTTTAGTACATTGTTTTTGTAAATCTGAGAATTCATCAGGATTTACAGCCTTAATTTTAAATTTTAATATCTCTCCATCTACTTTAAATCTATCTGAAACTATAACCTCTTCTGTTAAATTTTCTACTGTATTATTTAATAAAAAATCTGTTAATTTTGACATAAAAATTCCTTCTTTCTTAAATTACTCTTATTTTATTGCAATAAAAAAGACCCTTAAAGGTCCTAATTATTGCTCTTATATTTTATTTTAAATATGATAGTTCTTTAAATTCCTCAAGCATTTCAACATCATCAAAAGTAAAGTCCATATCTTCTTCTAATGCATCATCATCTATATCTAGTTTTGCTAATATAGTTGAATCAACGTTACAATTATAGAGCGCTACTGTTTGCTTACCAGTATCACTTGTAGGATCATCATTAGTTACTATCATATCAAAGTAAATATCTTTACCTGTTTTTATATATTCAATAGCTAACTTTCTAAAAAGTGAAGTCATATAATGAACTGTCATTGATCCTGATCCACTCCAACCAGTAGTCTTATGTTGAGTTGCTCTCGCTCCAATTACTTGAATCTCAGATTTATTCTTTTCCATCTTAGCTTCAAGTGATTTTATATTAAACAGTTTATGAATTTCACCATTTATATTTACTTGTGCAATTCCCTCTTTACCGCATACTGTATCTTGCGCCTTTAAGTAAGCCATAATATACCTCCTAACCTACCGCAACAGTCATATAAAGTTTTTCCATAGCATCTATAGGCTTTATTCCTACATCAACTAATACAGAATCTATATCTTGACCTTGGTTTATTATTACATCTTCATTTTTAAATTCTTCTATAGCACCTAATTTATTTAGTTCTTTTAAATATGATATAATATCTGACTTAAACGAAGTTCTTCCAGCTTCATTATTATCTACTTTTCCTAAATATGTTTGTTCAAACATATTCTTTATACTATTATTTATATCATCTAAAGTTCTAACAACTCTATTTTTACTAAAATCCCTAGATTTATCTACTGAAAACTCAGTAAATGTATTTATATCAGTTTCAACTACAACACTTTCATCTTGCCTAAAACTAATTATAAATTTTCCTTTTTGAATTCCTTCTTCTATTTGAGTATCTGTCTTAGGATTTATAATATCTATTGCTCCTGGAATGACACTATATGTATTAGATTTATTTAATGCAGCTCCTGCAGTTAATCCTGTTACATACCCCACAAATCCATTTACATCTACAACCTCATTTTCAGTTTTATATCCTTGATCTACTGATATTATTCCTTCATAGTTTGCAGCATAATCATTTATTACCACTTGAACCTTTTTCCCTTTTTCTTCTCTAGATTGCTTAATAAAAGATGTTATTTTTTCCTTAATACTGTTATTAGTTGTATATACTCCCATAGTATTAAAAATCTTATTATTTATTAACTCTAAATATTTTGAGTAATTTTCTTCACTTTCAGTTCCATTTGAGCCTGATGTTAATTTTATTCCAGCATTAGCAACTAATTTACCAGTACCAGCAAAATCAACCCATTCATTACCTTTTAGTTCTTCTACATTAGTAGCTATTTGAGAATCAACTACTTTAGTATCAAGTAATGTTCTTACTTCAAATTTACTATTAGATTCTTTTATTATAATTGATATTCTATTACCAACTATACCAGGATATTTAGCTACTACATTTAAAGGTTCAATAGTTGCTGTAGCTTTTTGTCCATTGGTATCAACTCTAAAAGCTAAGCACTTATAACTATTCTTTAAAGCTTCCTTTCTAGGAATTACTTCTGTTTCATAACCATAATAGCCTATTTTATTTAATATTTTTCCATCTGAAATATCAGAACTATTTATCTCTATTAACTTGTCAGATGGTCCCCATCCTAAGATTAATGGAATAGTTGAAATACCTCTTGCTCCAACTTTTCCAGTTGGCTTAGCAACACTTTTAAAATTAATGTATGCTCCTGGTCTTATTTTATTTTGTCCTGTAAAAATTCCACCAGCCATTATTTAATCACTCCTTTACTTTCTAAAGTATTCATATTAACGCCATTATCACTTTGTTTAAATACTCTTATCTTATATGGTATAAACATTTGTAAAACACCATCAGTAACCTCATATATTATTTCTCTTATAGGTCTTAAGATAAGTTCTCCATTTTGTATATCACTTAAAATATCTAATAATTTAAAAGCAATTTCATCAATATCTGGCCTATTATAGTCACTATGAAATCTTACATTTATTAAGCTTTCTCTATTAAATATATCTTTATTAAACTTGCTCTGTTCTGAATTTAAATTAAAGACAAAAAAACAAGGCTTTTTCAAACCTTGTAACTTTCTATCTTTATATATATTAAATTCAGGGAAATTATCTTTTAGTTTTCTTATTATTGTACTTACTATAGTATTTGACTTTATCTCAATCATTTAATTAACTCCTAACTCTGCCATGAATCTAATAAACTCTCTATCGAATCGTTTAGGAATATTCCTTTCAACTTCTTCTATTGAAATTGTAGCCATGTAATAACCTTCTACCCATCCTTCTCTATTCCTTGTAGCGTGTCCTTCTTCAACATAACTGGCATAATCTTTTCCATTGTATAGATAAACAAGTAATTCGTCTCCTCGTTTTATAACTCTTGTGATTTCCCAATTACGCCTAAGTTCTCCAGTATCAACCGGAGTTCTCTTTTTAGTTTTAGCCAAAGCCTCTAATGCATTCTTTGTTAAAAAATCAAATAAAAACTTATTAAACTCAATAGACATCTTTCTAAAATTTTTAACATAGTTTTCTAACTCATTGAAATCTGCACCCATTAAGCCTCTCCCTCTTCCATTAGTAAAAACTCTTGATTTATACTATATTTCATTGGTTTTCCTGCAAAAGCTTTTATTGTATCAACAACTTTTCCATCTATTATTCTTTCAACAACTAAAGAATCACCTTTTAATATTTCAATGTCTGGCGAACAAAATACTTTTAATTTAGCACTTTGTTTATTAACATCATCAAAATTTATATTATGTTCATCCTCTTTTACTTTAGATATTCTACAAGGTATATTTTTAAATGCTGGGTTTGGATCCAGTCCATCTATTGTGCTACCATCGTCATCTTCTAGTTCAATATATCTATGTATAGTGAATCTATCATTATATAATAGTTCACTATACTTTTTATACTTAGATAAATTCATTAGAATACCATAACCCTAAATTTATTTAATGTTACTAAATAATCATCAAATATGCTTTTCTTTGATTTAATATTTGTAGAGTTAGAATTAAATGTTATTGTTGTGTCTCCTTCTTGTATGCTCTTTACCTCTTTATCATCATTAGCTTTACTTTGTACTCTTAAATTTATATAGTCAAAAGCTATATTAGCAACAATATTAATCAATCCTGGAGGTATAGTGCTTATATTACAATAAGTACAAACATCTGCTTTAGCCTTTTCAATTTCTAAATCAATAATTTCATCACTAGCCTCAATATTTGAACATTTAAGATCTAGCTTAACTGTTTCCCTCAATTCCATTTACTTCACCTTCCTCAGGTTCAATTACTTCTTCAGTTTCCTTATATGGTTTAAATCCCTGTTCCTTATATATTAAATTATATGCTTTCTCTGATGCTTCAATTATATTGGTTTTTCCTTTTATATACTTCAAAATATTTTCCTCCTTAATAATAATTTAATCAACTGAAGGCGAAGTTCCTTTAGTAGCTAAAACTGAAAATGCTTCGTCTTTTATTGGTAAAAATCCTAATCTCATAGTAGCTTTTATACCAATCATATCTTGTTCTGCTAATGATATTGGTTTTCCATCTGTATCAACAGTTCCTTGTAATGTAGCTTCTTTTAATATTTCATATTCAAGCCCATCTCTAATACCTACTAAAGACTTTGACCAATCAGCAGCTATAATCTCAGCTTTAGTTTTATCCCAAGCACCATTTCTTGAAAATTCTATTGGTTCATTATAGAATTCCTTAGTATCTACTCCATTAACAAATAATTGATTGCCATTAGCATCTCTTAACTTTCTTAATCTATTCTTAATTCCATTGTTTGCTACAAAACCATTAACATCAAATCCACCGTCCTCAATTAAAGCCATAACATCTGATACATCTAAATCTAAGCTTTTTGAAGTACCATCAACTATAAAATTTTGAGCTTTAACTGCTGAGTTAAATATATTCTTTGCAAATGGTGAATTAGTTCCAAATAAACAAGCAGCATCTATAGCCTTATAAAAAGCCTCTGCTATTTCTGGTTTTAATTCCTCAAAAACATTTATAGTACTGTCTTTTAATTTTTCCTTTGTAACTGGAATTATAACAGCTAACTTCTTAGCTTTCATTTCAGGATAAATCCATCCTGCTTTTGTGGTTTGGATTCTTTCACCTTCACCTACCCAGTATGCTCCTGGTCCTTCTGTCATAACTGGGAACTTCTTAGTATCACTTGTCATTGGCTTAACAGTTGATAACCTTAAAATACTAGAACCTCTTGCTATTGACTTCATAATATCCTTTGCTTGCTCTACTGGAACAAATCCTTGTAATTCATCTTTTAATTTTGGCATAAATATATTCCTCCTATTATCTCTTAACTTGATTTTCTGCTATTATATCTATAAAGTTTGGACTTCCTGTACTAGATTCATCTCCACCACCTGGTTCATAAACATATGTTGGATCATCACTACCATTATTATCATCACTTGAAAATAAATCCTTATAACTCTCTTTTGATAATGTTATTATTTTATCTGCACCAACATATTCACCATTAACCTCTGCTATATCATCTAACTTTGAGGTTTTCATAAGTAAATCTAAATATTCCTCTTTGGCTCCTGCTTTTCTATAACTATCTTTTAAGAAATTTTCTTTTCTTATAGTAGCCATCTCTTTATCTTTAGCCTTTAGATCATCCTTATATTTTTGTACTGTCTTTTGTAATTCTTCATTATCCTTATTGTTCTTTTTTAAATCTTCTATCGTCTTATTTGCCGTTTTAAGTTGTTCGTTGATACCATTAAATGTTTCTTTAGGTGTCATATGCTTAGGCATCTCTGTATTGATATTCTTAAGTAATCCATCGACATCTAATTTACCCTCAGTAATTTTAGCCTCTTCTAATAATTTCTTTAACCATTCCATTCTATTACCTCCGAATAATTATTTTTTTCTAATAGATTTTTATGCCTGCTCTCCAGGTAATGTAGAAATACCTTTGTTCTTTATGCTCTGCAAAACTTTAAAAAGAGCAAAATAAAAAAGCCTTATTTCTAAGACTTTAATTTAATAACTATAGCTACTTTTCACTCCCTAATATCTCAATATTATTTAATAATAAATTTATAGTATAATTCAATAGAAAGGAGGTGAAAGCTATGGAAAACTTACAAGCATCAGATATTATACAATTAGTTACTTTATTAGTTACTACTATAACAGCTATAACTTCTATAATAATTTCTGTAAAAGCATTGAAACAAACATCAAAGTCTATCGAAGATGCTAATAGACCATATATAGTAATTTACCATGACTTTATTCAAGTTCAATCAAGTAGAAGCAATTATCTTATAATAAAAAACTTTGGTAAGTCGTCAGCTATAATAGATAGCATTACTTATAGTAATACTGATTTTTACGAGAATAAAACTCTACCATTTGAAAACTTAAAGAAATGTTCTATAGCTCCTGGGCAAACATTTATTACTACTATAAAATTAACTAAGGAGCATATAAATTTTGATGTAACTATTAAGTATCATACTAATAGTAATAAGTTTACGGAAACATTTAGTTTTAATACTAAGGGTCTTGCCAATCAATTAGTTAATGTAACGACTTTTTCTAATCAGTCAGAACTTGAAAAAACAATATCTACTGCAGCAGTAGAACTTATCAGAAAAAATTTATAAAAAACATTTTAGTCATAATAAAAGCACCTACTATTATCTTAGTAAGTGCTTTTAATCTATAAATCCCTCTTTAACTTTTAGTTTTCCTGTTTTTTTAAACTCTTCTAACGAATCAAACCATATTTCTGATATTCTTTTAAACTTTTCAGTTGTAATTTCAATTTCTTCATCTGTAAAATCACAATATATTATGGTTTTTTCTTTACCAACCTCAGCTCCAAAGCCAGGAACTCCAAAATCATGCTTTTCTGAATTACCTTTTATTGAATCTTCAATAGCATCTAACCAATCAATTTTATTATCTAACCACAATACCACTTCATTAAATATATTAGTTAACATTTCATGTTCCTCGAAAAATTCCATAACTAATCTTTTTTGATTATATACTTCTGCTGTAGTAAATTTATATTTCAATCAAATCACTCCTCTTTTAATGGAAATGCAGTAGATATTTTACCATTTCTATCTAAATACATACCTATTTCAAACCCATAGCTAGTTTTTCCCTTCATCATGTTTCTAATAAAATGTTGTTCTCTATTTTCATAAGCCTCATTAATCGCATTCACAATTTGTTGTGGAATCATATTAGTAGGAAAGAAAGATGATTTAGCATCTTTTAGAATACCATTGACTTCCACTTTAGCGCTATAAACTCCATTTTTATCCTTTATACTTCTTGTACTTTCTATAACTTTACCTTTTCTAGTAGGTATATTTTCCATATGAAAACCAACTGCTCTACCTCTTCTATTTATTTCTCCTTCAAGGATATGTTTTATTGCATCTTTACTAGCAAAGTTTTCAGTATATTTTAATCTATTTAAATTATAAACTGTTTCAAGCTTATAATTATATGTTAGTCTATCCCATGCTTCTTTATCATTATACTTTAAATCCTGGAACTCAGTAAAGCTTTTAGGTGTTACATTTCCTAATTCTTTTCTATATCTTACATGTTGTTTCCTGTCACTTGCTTTATTTCTTATTTTCTTTTCTTCTGAATTAATTTTATCTTCTCCATATTTAGCATACTGTTCATCCTTCCAATCACTATAATACATATCATTTATGTAATTATTTGTTCCTGTAATAGGATCTCTTGCTATTCTTTCATATGGAGTATTATCTTCACCATCCCATTTTATCACTGGAATAGTTGTACTTCTACAGAAGCAATGCATAGGAGGATAATTTACCCCTGTAATTATATCTTTAACTTTAAATGTTTTACCATCAAGTTCTTGGCATATAAGTGATGTTCTTAGATCTAATGTAGATAAATACTGATATTCTTTAATATTATTATCATCATAACTTTTTTTAGTTGCCTGTTCTGCTATAAAAGCTGCCTCAGTTCTAACTAACCTTTTACAATCATATAATGAGCCACCTTTAAATTTACCATCCTTATTTCTTTTACCTAATGCTGCATCTCTTAAATTCTTGGCTATTATGTTAGGATGTTCACCTCTTATTAGTCCTGTAGTAATAACACTATCTAATTTTGAGTTAAAATTATTTGTTACATTCCACACTTTATCACTATAGTTCTTACCACTCCAAGGATTACTTAATAGCTCCTTTAGAATATTAGGAGAAGGGATGTCAAACCTTACACCTAAGTTATTTGTATATAAACATTGACTATATAAATTATAAAAGTAACTATCATCATATATTGTATTGAATGTACCTGGCATATCATCAGCTAATAACTTTTCTAACTCTGTTGCTTGGATTTTAATATTAGCTTTAAGAGCCTCTAATCTTTTTACTCTTGCTCTTGTAGATAAAGCTTGTAACTCACTTTTAAATACCTTAGCTTTACTTGAATCTCTAAAAGTTTCAACATAATACTTTAAATCCTTTTGAAACTCTTTAAGCTCATTATCATTTAAATAAAATAATGTGTCTTGATAAGATAGTTCATTATCAATAGCATACTTTTCATATAGCTTAAATATCTCATGCTCTATTTTATTGACAACACTATTCATAACACCTTCAACATCTTTTATTCTGTCATTTACAGATATATCTATTAATTCAAGTCGCTCTTTCTCCCGTTCTTTCCAGTACTCCTTATTATTCATCTACCATTTTTCCTTCATCATAAGGATCTGTTTTATTTTCTTCATCCTCTTTCTTTAAAAGCTCTAAAGCTTCTTCTGGATCTTCTACCCAAGGATGGTTTCTAATAATTAATTCTTCTGGAATAACACCAACTGAATTTCTAGCTATCTCTGCATTTTCTAAATCATTACTAATCATATTTCTTGTATATGTTTGAGTTATCTTTACTGAATCATCTTTGTTTAAGAATCTAAGTATGGCTCTTATAAGAGAACCAAACCCCTTTTTAAACTCTGTTTCAGTAAACCCTGATTTAAGTTCTAACTTTCTATAGAAAAATTTAAGAGCTACACCAGATGCATTACCGAAACTTTCGGTATCCTGTTGTAGCCCTTGTCCACTTTCATATATTTGCTTTTTCAATATTTCTAATATTATCTTTCTAGCTTCTACTGGAATTTCTATTTGCAGAGTTTTAACTCCTCCACTACTACTTACTCCATCACTTTCAGTCTTTACGGTTTTATACCTCTTCAAATCTCCAAGAAACTCTTTTAAATCTGTTCCTCCGTAATTTTCTAATATATATATTACTTGTTGAATATCTTCTAAATCATTCGCAAATCCACTCATAACCCTATCATATAAATCTATTAAATCTTTATATTTACTTAAATCTGATTTGCGATTTTTATTATTTAAGAATTGAATAAACGGAACATGCTTCAATTTATGTTTTATTTTAACCTCTTCAATAATTTTGCTAACAGTATTAACATTACCTTCTAAAGTATATTTATTTAATTCAACATCATTCCAATGTTCAAATATTAAAATTTCTTTATTATTTTCATCTTTATCTTGATAGTATCTATATACTTCTTTTAAATCTTTTTTCAAGGTCTTGCTATATATAGGTATTATCTGTTCAGTAGGCACTATAGCATAATTAAAAGTTTTCTTCCCATCATTAACCCAATAATGAATCCATCCTAGTCCAGTATTAGAGGCTTCAATACACAATTCTTGTGAAATACTTTCAAAATCATCACCTAATATCTCAGTAACTTTTTTGTTGAGTTCTTTATTATTATCAAGATTAAATAATACTGGGTAAGTAAACATATAAGCTGCTTTCTCATTAACTAATATTTGATGAAAATTATGACTTATTCTATTATCAGCATTTCTTAATGGATCTGTATCATTGGGTACTACTCCAGATTCTTTTATGTCATTTTCATTATCATAATATTTTTTAGCTTTTAATATATTTTCTCTTCTATCAATATCATCATTTATGATTTTTTGTATTTGATTTAATTCCAAGAAATTCACCTCACTTTCTTAAACAATTATTTAAATATAGAAAGCCCACCTTTTTTCTTAGTTTGTTCCATAGCATATCTTAAAGCATCCATAAGGTGGTTATAATCATCTATAGGCTTATTTATTACTTGTCCATCTTTTGTATCCCATACGTAGTTATTTAACTCAACTAAAGTATTCTCACATTTAGGATGAACATATATTCTGTAATCTTGAATGTTTTGTATTCCATTTAAGATACTATCTTTACCTTTTAAAGCTGCTTTAATTCTTCTAATTCCTTGCTTCCTAATATCATCAATACTTTTAGGTTCTGCACTATCTGCAATTATCTTTTCTTTTGAATAGCCCTTATACTTAATCATGTTAACTATGTCAGTATTACTCATAGCTTTCTGATAATGTTCATCAAAAATAAAAAGCTCCTTAGTTTTTTCATCAACTAAGCAGCATATAAAAGCTGTAGGATCATTAGTATATCCAAAATCTAAACCAAAGACACTAATAATACCTTTTCTCTTGCTTATTTCTTTCACATCAAATTCAAGTTCAGTAAAGTTTTCATATACTAAACCATCAGCTATTCCCCATTCTCCAAGACCTTCTATTTTATATCTTCTTGGATTATTTTTTTTCATACTTTCAAATAGTTTTCTATCATCATCACCTAGAAACTCATTACATTTATAATTAGTTGTTAAAGCTAAAATATTATCATCTTTAGTATCAAAAAATCTCTTCTTTAACCAATGCTTTTCACTCCAAGGGTTAAAACTTAATGTTATTTGTTTAAAATATCCTACTGGTAACTCACCTCTTATAGACATATCAACTTTGTTAAAATCATCTTCATTCATTACTTGGAATGCTTCCTCAAACCAAGCCCAACATAAGTATCCTATTTCTACTGTGATAGAAGTTATACTCATAGGATCATCTAATCCCCTAAACAATATCTTCTGGCCTGTAGGTTTATATGTAATTTCTAAAGGAGATTTACTAAAATGCCATAAATGGGCCACACCTAAATTATTAGCTGCCCACTTTAACTGAGTATATGTAGAATCCTTATGAGTATTAAAAACACGTCTTAAAACTAATGTATTTGCTAGAGGATATTTCATCATATTATATATAATCCACATAGCCGTAGTAGTTGATTTCTTACTTCCTCTGCCCCCTTTAACAACTCTATATCTTCCTTTAAACCTCCAAAAGGTGCCATATCCTCTACCTATTTTACTAGGTAAATGTACTCTTAAGTTATTATTAATCTTCAAGGTCATCTTCTCCCTCGAAAACTACAGTTTGATTAACATCGGCTTCTATTTTATCAGTAAATAACCTGTATCTTTTACCTAATAGCTCTGCTGCTTTGATTTTATCTTTAGCTGAAATTTCCTTATCAACAACCTTAGCCTCACTCATAAAATCACCTATATTTTCAGTAACTACTACTTGCTCTGTTTCTTCTCCTCTTAGAACTCTAGTAAGATACTCTAACACTTCCTCTGCTTTAGCTATTCTTTTATCCTCTAGTTCTTTCATTTTTTCATCTATATAAGATTTTAAGGCAGGTTTTAGCAGGTTCTCTTGTCCTATTACCCTAGCTGTCTTTTTACTATATCCTGCCCTAACAGCTGATTCTGTGGCGTTGCCTGTTTCAATATAATACTCAGCAAACGCCTTCTGTTTTGGTGTAAGCTTCATAACAACACCACCTTTTCTATATAAAATAAAAAGAACCTTCTTATTGAAAGTTCTTAAATCTATTCTGTATTATTTTAAAACTATTTAAATATACTAATAAAAATACTATTCTATCTTTCTAAATATATAAATTATTGAAAAGTTACAATATTGTATGTATTAACAATATAATCTACGTCTATATCATTTTTTTTATATAAATCATAGCTTGCTCTTGTTATCCCCCCCCAATGTTTTTTCCAGCTATTTTCAAAGTATTTTTTTAAATCTGATTTTATCATATACAGACGTAAAATAGACACAAAATTACCTAAAAACTCGTCAGATATAGTCATATCAATTTTCATTAAATCATCTAAATCTTTCATAGTATTTATTCCAAATAAATTTAATTCTTCTATTATTATAGTATCATCAACTAAAATAGGATTTATAATCCCTTTCTTTATTTGCAAACTAAATTTATTTTTTAAATACCCAATAATTGAAGCACTATCTATTGATATTTCATTCAAATTTCCTATTTCTACTTTTTTTATGATATCATTCGAATAATTATCAAATTTTTTAGATATATCTTCAAAATGCATATCAATTAATTCTAATGTACCGGCTAATAATGCGAATTCTCTTTGTATTTCTTGAGGAAGTACTCCACTAAATTTATAGTTTTTATCATGTTCTATTTCTGACCAAGCATGTTGAAGCAATGTTCTAATTTGTATTTCAAAGTATAGATTTTCAAAATGCTTATATTCTGTTAATTTAATTCTATCATCTTTTAATTTCACTACATAATGAACCGACCTATACCCTACTTTGTTAGTACCTAAAAGTTCTCCTTTATCTACACTATTACTTTTATCAATATCAAACTCTTTTTCTATTAATTTGCTTATTCTTTCTACATCAGAATTTATGTAAGTAATAATCCTTAACCCTGCCACATCTTTTATTTGATTGACTGGATCAGTGTATTTATCCTTTAATGCTTTATCGCAAAAACTTTTCTTTTCTTTAGCTCTTCCAGTTATACTATTAATTGTTATTCCTTCTTCTTTAATTGATTCTTCTATTATAAGTTGAGCTTTTTTTATTAGATTATTGAATAATGGAACATTATCATCATACCATTGTTTTAATTCTTCAATGTTTTTCATTTTTATCCCCCCTGTGAAAATACATGAAAATTATACCATATTTTATACGAATAAAAAAGAATCTAACTTAAGTCAGATTCTTTTTGTGTAATCCCTCCAAAGGGTTATAAAATTTTAATGGCAGAAAGTAAGAGATTTGAACTCTTGCTAGACCTAAAGCCTACTAACAGATTAGCAATCCGTCCTCTTAACCAACTTGAGTAACTTTCTATGTAGCAGGAACTTAATCCTGCAAATCAGGGTATATTTAAGTGAGATTTTTTAAATTAGTAACTGGGATTATTAAAATTAATTGAAAGGTAAAGGAGTTGCACCTTTAATAATACTCTTCCTTCCACGATGCAAGGCTTTTACACCTTGCTTTGCATTCTGACATTATATCTATAATTTAAAAGGAGGTGTGTACAATACACCACGAAAACTTCACCCTGCCCAATTACATAATAACACAGTAAAACGGGGGTGTGGTGGGTATTAAACGGGTGTAAATAGGGGGTATATTTTATATCATAAATCTTTCTTGAACTCCTGGATTATAGAAAACAAAATCTGCAATATGCTTAATTATTTTAGGCCTTAATTCTTTTCTACAATAATCTTTATTATACTTTAAATGTCTAGCAACAATTCCCCAACTAACTTTTGGTTGATTAATATATCTTAATTTAATTAAATCCTTTTCTTCTTTTGTTCCAAGAGTTTGTATAGCTAGATCTATTCTTCTTTTTAATTTAATTTTATAATCTAAATCTTTCTTAAGATAAAATAGATTTTTCTCTTTTCTTATTACTTCATCTTCAACCATACTACTAAATTTATTTGTTGGTCCACTTTTTTCACTATAACCTATAGCTCCACAACCAATATAAGATTCTTGAATATCTTTAATTTCTGATTCTATTAACTTTATTTCCGTTTCTAATACATTATAATCTTTAAGTAAATCTTCTGTTTTTTTAAATAATGTCTTATCCATAGCTCCTCCTTATAAAAACTTCTTAACATATTCAAAGTTCTTAGTTACCCTGCATTTATCTCTGTCTTTCTTATCATAAAAATGAATTCTATATACTTCACCATACTTAGTAACTTCATATTCATTAGTCTTTTTAATAACTTTCTTTTGAAGCATATCGAATACACTAACTTGTCCTTCTAACATGTCCAATTACTATTCCTCCTTAACAATAGTCTTAACTGGATTCTTCCACCTAGTTATTACTATTCCAATCCATTCTTTTTCACCATTTGCATTTATACAATAAGTTCTATATCTATCCTTTATATAATAAGATTTAGATTCATCTCCTTGTGGTATAACTTTTAATCTATTTTCAATTGTTATAAAAAGAACTTTACCACTACTATATAAACTATATTCAATCCACTCTTTTTTTTTTTAAGATTTTCTATAGTTTCAAGCTGCTCTGTAGTAAAATCAATTTTATTTTCTTCATTCGGCTCCTGGTCCAAATCAAAAATACTAGCTTGATCTTCAACTTCATATAATTTCTTAATGCTCTTCTTTTTCTTAATAACTTTATTTTCTTTTTGAACCTCTTCTTTCTTAACATCGTCAACAAAATCAAAAGCACTCATTTGACCTTGTAATAATTCCATGTTTAACACCTCTCCGTATCCTTCTTATAAACGCCATAGAACGTTTTATCTATTAAGACAATATAACTATCCTCTAGTAACTTTATTTTTTGTTTATCAAAGAAACTTATTTGATTCTTTATCATATATATCACTTCTCTTAATCATAAATTTATATAAAAAAATACCGCATATTCTATTTGAATAATACGGTATTTGAATAGTTAATATTTAATCTTATGTTCGTAATAGTTTAATGTTGTTCACTTTTCTGCCCATTTTGTAAATCCTGTGTTTGTTGGTATCTCAAAATCCTCCGAAAATAAGTGTTTGTTCCACTTATAAACTTGTCTAAAAGATGATACATAGCCTTTAAGAGTTGTATCCTTAAAGCCGTTCTCCCTTAAAAGCTCTAAAAGCTCATATACATGCTCTGTTTTTATTTGCTTTGTACATTTAATTCCATATTTCCATTCCATATATACAGCAAGTCTTGCAAATTGACTTTCATATCCACCAGATATACGCTGTTCGTAAAATTGACGCATAAGAGTATTCCCTATACCACCTTTAGTATAAACTTCTTCGAGTGCATTAAAAAAATCCTTTTCCATCGGTTCCTCTCCTTTATATAATTTCATCACAAAAATAATACTACAATTTACTATTTATCCAACTTACAATTACAAACTAATTATAATATATTTTGTTAATACCGTACTATTCAATTTTAAAAGAACATATTTTATCGCATAAAAATTACAACTATAGCTTCACTAATTTTCTTCTTTTAAGCTCTCTTTCTAAATCTTTAGTTGTAAGCTTTTCTAAAGATTTTAGCTTATCAAGATACTCTTTAGGCTTTCTATCTTCTTTTAATCTTCTAAACTTTATATCCTCTGAGTTCAAATCAAAAAACTCAAAATCAGCTACATTTGTTACCTCTGTATCATTTAAAATAACCCACCACATATTATTTATATGGTGATAAACTTTTCCTCTCTGTAATCTTCCTGTATAACGATCCCTAAAATACTTAATTTCACCGTTATAAATTATTTTTCCATCTCTATCTTTATTATTAGTGTTATACTCACAAGTTTTACCATCTAATTCACTAAGATTAAAATTCATATCCTTTTGTGGTTTATGCCAACTTTCAACGTAATCATTCTTAATAAAATCTATAGCTGACTTCTTATCTTCTTTAGTATTATTTTTAACTCCTGGAACTATAGATTCTATAAATTCAGCTATCTTTTTAGTTTCATTAATCCACATTAGCTTTATTAGATATGGCGCTTTTTCAAACTTATCAAAATCATATTCTCCACCACTTCTATTTTTAAAGTTGATATTTTGGAAAAACTCAATTGCAAAGCCTCTTGGATATCTTTTGGCTTTAAATTCTAAATCTCCTTTTCTTCCGTACCATCTATCTTTATTTAGAGATTTATAATGTTCTAATACTTCTGGATCTCTTCCTACTTCAAAATCCCTATCCTTCATAAAATTTAAAACTCTGTGTAAAATAGGATAATGTGACCACTTATCCCTATCATTCCACCCATGGCTTTCATCTGTATCATTAACAAATGAAAAACTAAACAAACTTTTATTTATACTGTAACTATATCCTTTCATTTTAAAATCCTCCTATTTAATCTCACTCAATTCAAATTCAACTCTCTCAAGCTCTTCCGTATATTCTTTTTTAACCCTGAAATCTGATATATAAGCATCATCTTTATAAGCAATACCATTCAAGCTATCTAATATAATCTTTCCTATGTTATCCGCATCTGGTTTCTTTGTTGGCTTTTCTAGTCCATCTCTTATAGCCTGTACACGTTTTTTACTATATGACTTAGGTATTTTATAGTAAGCAATAATTAAAGCTTTTACAGGACCTTCTAGGTATCTTCCATCTTGTTGTTTATACCAATCTCTTACTAACTTTTCATATTGAACTGTATCTTTAGGAGTAAAGGCATGACCTCTACACACTCTTGGTCTAGCCTTTCCTCTTATCTTTCCTGTAACTACTACCACCTATATCCTCCAAACCTAACATTCCACTTCTTTTTATTATTTATTTCTCTTTGCTTAAAGTAAGCCTCTACTTCCTTTTCTTTTAACTCTTTTCTCTTAGCTAATTCTTTGCAAGTAATTATTCTAAGTTCATGTGGTGTATACATATCAAGTAAATTAACTTTCACTTAAATCACCTCTATTTTTTTATGAGTTTCAATCTCTAATGTTGGAATATACCTTTTAATAGCTCCTTTAGAAAACTCATTCTCTGGTTTGATTTGTATAACTCCAGCCTCTTCTCTAATATCAGCATTTTCAAAAAATGTTTTGTAACTTACTGGTGATAAAGAATCTGAGTTAGCTAATAACTCATGAATAGGAGAAGGATAGAAGCGAGGAGAGGTTAGTGGGGATTCCTCTTCTTCTCTTTCTTTATCATTCTTATATCTTTCTTTATCATTCTTGTTTGTTTTTTTTTGAATTTCTTTTGAATTTTTTTTGATTTTTTTCTGTGTTACCTCTGTGTTACTTTGCTGTTTTTCCTGTGTTTCTTCTGTGTTTCCTACTTCTTGATAAACCCCATAGTTTTCAATGGTTACAAGTGTTTTTTTATTATCACTTGTAACTGTAATCATATTTTCTTTTTCTAAAAGTTCTAAGAACTTTTTTACTTTAGTAGTACTCCATCCCCAAGCATCACTAAGTTGCCTTAATGATGTAATTCTTGAACCTCTTTTAATCTCTATTAATTCACCATTAAACAATATTTTATTGTCTTTATGGTTTGCCATTAGTAGAAGATCTATAAAGGCTTGTCCTCTACTAAATGGCTTATCTTCCCATAACCAATGATTCTGAATACTTCTATAAAGTTTTAACCAACCTTCTAACAAGCCTTTCAACTCCTTACATCTGTCTTAACTCATAAGCTTCATTTAACTTATTTCTTAACTCATTGAAAGAAGCTTCATCTAAATTTAACTTTGTATCTTCTTCAATAAATATAGTTACTTTATCAGTATCTTTAGCATCTATAAGAAAGTTTTCTTCCTTACCATACTTTCTTACTTCAAGCTCTAATCCGTTTAATGTCATATAAATTCACCTCTTAAACTTTCTTTTGGCAATCCATGCATAATACTTTCTGATACTTTTTATGTGAGAAATTTGCAACATTATAAGGCACATCTTTACCACAGCTCATACACTTATAAACTTTGTTAGAGTTTTGACTTTGACTACTGCTAGTTTTACCTCTAGTATCTTTACTATCTGGATCATCATTATCTGTTGGAGCTTGTAAACTCTTAAGTATAAAATATCTTTCTGAATAAGTTAGTCCACTTCCATAAGCCTTACTTATATCATCCTGTTGGCCAAATATATCAAAGCTACACTCTTCTCTTTCTGTTGGTTCATCTGCATTAATCCAAGTATATTTAACCTTACCAGCTATAACAAAATCTGTTTTATCCTCACCTTTTGAATTCTTATAATCAAATGTTGTCCATAAAATATCATCTGTTTCTATTTTTAATAAAACTCCTAATTCATCCATCTTAG
>WNVL01000002.1:0-441008 GCA_034421775.1 Clostridium perfringens
TCGATAGCTCAGTCGGTAGAGCAGAGGACTGAAAATCCTCGTGTCGCTGGTTCGATTCCTGCTCGAGCCACCAAAAAGCTTAGTGAATTTTCACTAAGCTTTTTTTGTATTATACGTTTATGAAAAGTAATTCAATAATATTAGTTATTATTGGAGTTTGAATTTTATTTCTATTCAAATGATATTCAGTACCTTAGTAATAGATAAAAGGGGTAAGACTAAAAGAGAAAAATATAAATTAAGATAGGGAAATAAAATAGATTTTAAAATTTTTTCTTTTAAGATTTGTAATCAAAACTTTAAATATATATAAATAAAAATGGTCTAAATTTAGACCATTTTTATTTTAAGCTAAATTTTTTATAGTCTCTAATACCTTATATATATGTCCTTTAACTCTAACTTTTCTAAATTCTTCTACTAATATACCTTCTTTATTAATTATAAAAGTACTTCTTTCTACGCCCATATATTTTTTACCGTACATATTTTTTTCTTTTATTACATCATATAACTTACATACAGTTTCATCAGGATCGCTAAGCAATACAAATGGAAGTGATAATTTAGTAATAAATTTATCATGAGATGCTAGAGAGTCTCTAGAAACCCCAAGAATAATTGCATCTAAATCACTAAAGTTTTGCATATTATCTCTAAAGTCACAAGCTTCAGTAGTACAGCCTGCAGTATTATCTTTAGGATAGAAGTATAAAACTATGTTTTTACCTTTATAATCACTTAGAGAGTGCTCTTTTCCATCAGAACCTATAAGATTAAAGTCTGGAGCTAATTTATTTATTTCAATTGACATAAGAATCCCTCCTTTAAATTATTTATATTATATAATAATTATTATTTATTATCAATAAATTGATTTTTTAAACTATTTATAATATTAATTTATCTAATTTTAATCATAATTTTTGAAATTTAAAATCTATAAGTGCATAATTTTTAAGCATATTTGTATTAAAATCCAAAGTCATTTCATAGATTAGAAAAATACTCAGAATTCCTTTGTAATTCACTAAATGTATGTTAATATATGAAGTATAGGAAAATAAAACTTAAATTGCAAAGGAGATAATATATATGGAAAAGAAAGTTTTAGCAACAGTTGGAAATACAGAGATAACTTCAGACTATATAGATGAAATAATAGCAAGATACCCAGCTCAACAACAAGCTATGCTTGCTAGTGAAGAGGGAAGAAGACAAGTTTTAGAGCAAGCTATCGCATTTGAATTAATGTCTGAATTTGCGAAAGAAACTGGATTAGATAAAACAGAAGAATTTACTGACCAATTAAATAAATTTGCTAAAGAATTATTAGCTCAAATGGTTATGAAAAAAACTTTATCACAAGTTACTGTGACTGATGATGAAGCAAAAGCTTACTATGAAGATCACAAGGATAATTTCGTTGAGTTAGAAACTGTGACAGCTAAGCATATATTAGTTGCATCAGAAGAAGAAGCTAAGAAAGTAGAAGAAGAAATAGCTTCAGGATCAATCACTTTTGAAGATGCTGCAAACAAATACTCAAGCTGTCCTTCAAAAGAGCAAGGTGGTAACTTAGGTTCATTCTCAAAAGGAATGATGGTTCCAGAATTCGAAGAAGCTGCATTCAACTTAGAGTTAGGAGTAGTTAGTGCTCCAGTTAAAACTCAATTTGGATATCACTTAATAAAAGTAGAAGATAAAGCAGAAGCTAAAACTAAAGCTTTTGAAGAAGTTAAAGATCAAGTTGTTAACATGTTAATTCAAGAAAGACAACAAAAGAAATACTTAGAATTAATAAAAGAATTAAGAGATAAGTACGGTGTTAAATTAGCTTAATTCTAATTTAAAGTCTATTAAAAGAGTTAGATATAGGAGTTTTATCCTATGCCTAGCTCTTTTTTTATTATTCTTATGTGTAGTTAAGTCTATAAAAGTTAATACTTAAGATATGATATTAAATAATAAGTGGATTATATTACTTTGTAATATAAATGTATAAATCTTTTTTAAGTATTTGTGGTATAATTAGGTTTAGTTATTTTACAAAAAAAATAGATAATAAGCAGAGGTGAACAACTTGAAGGATTGGCTTGAGATTGAGAAAAGTATTTTTTCTCATTGGAGAATGATATTTAGCATATCCAAGAAAGAATTTAAAAAAGAGTTTGCTGGTTCTAAGTTAGGTATGGCTTGGGCTATAATAAGACCACTGGCTATGATAACTGTTTTCTGGATGATATTTTCAACCGGAGTGAAGCAAAGAGTTCAACAAGTAGAGGTAAACTACTTAGTTTGGTTAGTTTCAGCATACATACCATGGATTTTTATTTCTGACGTAATTGTCGCAGGAGCGAGTTCCATAAGGGTTAACTCCTTTTTGGTTAAAAAGGTTAAATTCCCTGTAGAAATATTACCTACTATAAGAATAGTAATTAGTTTTTACACATTTTTAGTTTTATTAGTAATAAGCTTTATAATATTTGCAGTTAATGGTGATTTGGGATTAATAAATATACCTAAATTAATTTATGCTATCGTAATAACAATAATATTCTTAGCAGCTTTATCAAGATTATTATCTGCATGGGTAGTAATGTCAATTGATATACTACATGGAATATCTGTATTTATGCAATTTTTATTCTGGATGTGTCCAGTTATGTGGCAAGCAGGAACTTTACCTGTAGGTGGAAGTATGCCTTGGATTGAAAAAATATTAAAATTAAACCCTTTATATTATTTAGCGGTTTTATTTAGAGATGCATATTTAGGAACAACTACAGTTGGCGTAAAAGATGGAATTTATTTCTGGGTAGTAACTATAATACTATTCATATTCGGATCTAAGGTATTTAATAAATTTAGACCAGAATTTGATGATGTTTTATAAAAAAGAGAGGTACAGGATATGTCTGTTGCTATAAGAGTTAAGGACTTAACTAAAAAATATAAATTATATCAAAAGAGAGCTGAAAGATTAGCTAATGTTTTTGGTAAAGAAAAGAATATAAAAGAATTTTATGCTCTAAAAGGAGTTTCTTTTGAAATAGGCAAAGGCGAATGTGTTGGTATTATCGGTCATAATGGGGCCGGTAAATCAACACTTTTAAAATTGCTAACAGGTGTAGCATTTCCTACTTCAGGAGAAATTGAGATAAATGGAAGATTAGCATCCATGTTAGAATTAGGTTCTGGATTCAATCCAGAGCTTACAGGTATGGAAAACATTTATTTTAATGGTAGCTTAAATGGTTTAACAAAAGAAGAGATAGATGCAAGAGTAAAGGATATATTAGAATTTGCTGATATAGGAAAATTTATAGATCAACCTGTAAAAAACTATTCAAGCGGTATGTTTGCAAGGTTAGCTTTTGCTGTAGCCATAAACGTGGATCCTGATATATTAATAGTTGATGAAATATTATCAGTTGGTGATGTTGGCTTCCAAGTTAAATGTATGGAAAAGTTTAATGAGTTTAAGAAAAAAGGTAAGACAATACTTTATGTTTCTCATGGACTTGGTACAGTTAAAAAGTTCTGTGATAGAGCAATATGGCTTCAAAAAGGTGAAGTTGTGGATGATGGGAATTCCGTAATTGTAGTAGAGAGATATTACAATTTAAATTTCAATCCAGCTAATATAGAACAATTAAAAGAACACAAAAGTGACATAATAAATAGTATATCAGTTAAATCTAATGTTAATAAAGTTGAATATCACGAAAATGTAAATTTAGATATTGAATATGATCTTTTTTCAAATGATTTAAAAGATCCAAATATAGTTTTAGAATTTAGAAAAACTGACTATGAGCCAGGTACAACTAGAGGAAATGACCAATTTGTTTGTGGTATAAATAGTAAAGATAATATGAATAATATTCCTTTTAATTTAGGGGTCAATAAATTAAATGTATCTTTAAACAGAGTTAACTTAGTAGCAGGAGTTTATTATATTGACTTTGTCTTAAGAGATGGTGATGAGGAAGTATATAGAAAAATAAATGCATATAGTTTTACTTTGAATGACAAGTATAGAGGTGAAGGCTTTTTAATACTAGGACATTCTTGGGAGAATTAATCGGAGGAAGAGTATGAGTGTAGGTAGAATTGCTAAGAGAGCAACGGAAGTCCTTAGAGAAGATGGTTTGATAGAAGTTATAAAGAGAATTTTAAGATATATAAAAAGACGTATTAAAGGTAAGTTGGATAATAATGCATTAGTTTATAAAAAAAATTATGAAGAAGCTAATGCTATATTCCATGAAATATTAAACAAAGAGAAGTTTAAAGCCGTTGTTGTTTTTGACTCAAGAGTAGGGTGGAATATTCCATTATTCCAACGTTCACAACACATGGCTAATGAGCTTACTGATGATGGATATCTTTACTTTTATAGAACTTCTGAACAGTTCGACCCAGATATAAAAACTGTTGAAAAGTTAAAGGATAGACTTTACTTAGTTAATATGGCTAATTTTGCTTTACAAAATGCTATGTTTGATATTTTAAAAGAATATAAAGGACATAAGTTTTTATCCCTTTATTCAACAGATGTTTACTTAGATGAACAATATATAAAAGAAAAATATACTGATAATGGATTTAAAATAATATATGAATATATAGATGAACTTTCAGATGAAATATCAGGACATTTACCTGAATTTGTATATGATAGACATAAGAATATTATAGAAGATAAGAGTAATATAGCTATAGGGTCAGCTGATAAACTTATAGAAGAGATAGAGGAGATTAGAGGGACAGAAAATGTTGCTATGATAACAAATGGTGTACAATATGATCATTGGCAATATAGAAGTGATGAGGTTCCAGAGAAGTTAAAAGACATAGTAAGCAAAGGAAATCCTATAATAGGATATTTTGGAGCTTTAGCAAAATGGTTTGATTATGATTTACTTAAAAAAGTAGCTAAAGAAAGACCTAACTATGAAATAGTATTAATAGGATTCTTATATGATAATAGTTTTAAAGATAGTAAGGTAGATGAATTTGATAATATACATTATTTAGGTGTTGTTGATTATAAAGAGTTAAATAAGTATTCTCAATATTTTACAATATCAACTATACCATTCTTATTAAACGATATAACTGAGTCTACAAGTCCAGTTAAGCTTTTCGAATACATGGCTATGGGGCATCCTATAGTTACTACTGATATGAGAGAATGTAGAAAATATAAATCAGTATTAATAGGAAAAAGCCATGAAGACTTCGTAGATAAATTAGACTTTGCTTTAACTCTTGATAAAAAAGATAAGTATTATGACTATCTAAAAGAAGAAGCTCTAGCAAATACATGGAGAGAAAAAGCTGCTATATTAGATAGATTGATTGAAAAAAACATTTAATAGTGAGAGGGTAATAGGATGAGTTTAAAAAGAAAAATAAAAAATGCACTAAGACCTATATTAAAGCCAATGTTACTTAAATATAGGGAAAAAGGACATGAAGATCAAAAACAAGTATTCTTTGATGAAATAACTGGAGCTATAAAGAACGGAAATTATGATGCTATAGTTATATTCGATGTTTATTTTGGATTCGAAGTTAAGATGTTCCAAAGACCACAACATATAGCTTTAAATTTAGCTAAGGAAAATGTTTTATATTTCTATAAGGCATCACCATATGTTGATAAGGATATTAAGACATATAAAAAGATGGAAGAGAATCTTTACTTAGTAAATACAGATTTATACTGGTTACAAGAATGCTTAATAGATATAGTATCTCAAAGTGGAGTTCCAGCATTCGGCCAAATATATTCAACTTCATTTGTTGAGTATGATAGTTGGTTAAAGAAATTTACTGATAGAGACTTCAAAATAATATATGAATATGTTGATGATTTATCAGATGAGATTGCTGGACATAAAATATCTGATGAGGTAAAAGCAAGCCATAAGAGAATGCTTGAAGATACTGAGAAGGTATATGTTGTAACAACAGCTGATAAGTTATATCAAGAGGCTAAAGCCTTAAGAGGCGATAATAGATTAGCTCTTGTAACTAATGGTGTTCAATATGAGCATTTTGCAGATATTGATTGCAAAAAAGTTCCTGAAAAGATGAAAAATATTGTTAAGAGTAAGAAAAAGATAATAGGTTACTTTGGAGCTTTAGCAAGTTGGTTTGATTATGACTTAATTAAAGAACTTGCCGAAGAGTTTAAAGATGATTATGAAATAGTTCTTATAGGAATAGACTATGATCAATCATTAGGAAAGAGCGGAATATTAAAATTAGATAATGTTCATTATTTAGGTACTGTTAACTACAATGAACTTCCAACATACTCTAAATTCTTTAATGTTTCTATAATTCCTTTTGTTGTTAATGAGATAACAGAAGCTACTTCACCGGTAAAATTATTTGAATACATGGCTTTAGGTAAACCTATAGTTACAACAGCTTTACCAGAGTGCAGAAAATATGAATCACCATTAGTGAGTGACTCACATGAAGATTTCATAAACAACATTAAAAAAGCTGCTGAATTAGAAGATTCTAAAGAGTATATAGAATTACTTAGAAAAGAAGGTAATCACAATACTTGGAGACAAAAGGCAAAAGACATTAAGGAGCTTATATTAAACTCTTAATGGGGGAGAAATATATGGAAAAGGCAATAGAAGTAAAAAATCTTTGTAAAAATTACAGAGTTTACGATTCAAAATCAAGTAGAATAAAAAGCATAATAAATCCTTTTGGAAAAAGAGAAGTTAAAGACTTTAAGGCCTTAACGGATGTTTCTTTTCATGTGAATAGGGGTGAAATAGTTGGTATCATTGGAAACAATGGTGCTGGTAAATCAACTTTATTAAAGATATTAACAGGGGTTTCATTTCCTACTTCAGGAGAAGTTAAAGTTAATGGAAGAGTATCTTCACTTTTAGAATTAGGAACTGGATTTAATCCAGAACTTACAGGGGAAGAAAATATATATTTCAATGGAAGCTTAGTGGGATTGACTAAAGAAGAAGTAGATAATGTAAAAGATGATATTATTGAATTTGCTGATATTGGAGACTTTATAAATCAACCAGTTAAAAGTTATTCAAGTGGTATGTATGCTAGATTAGCTTTTGCTGTTGCTATAAATATTAATCCAGATATACTTATTGTAGATGAAATTTTATCAGTTGGAGACGTTGGATTCCAAAAGAAATGTATGGATAAGTTTAATGAGTTTAAAGAGGCTGGTAAAACAGTTCTTTATGTATCTCATGGTTTAGAAACTGTTCAAACTTTTTGTGAAAGAGCTGTATGGCTTGAAAAGGGAAAAGTTATGGACATAGGACCATCTTTTGATATAGTAGAAAAATACTATGATAAGCTTATGAAAAGTGATTCTAAAGAAGATGTTGAAAAAGGAAAATTTGTTGAACTTAATAATGTAGAAATAATAAATAAGAAAAAATTCTATAAAAAAGGTGATTCTATAGAATTTCTAATTGAATATGATGTATTAAATCCATCAGTTAAAAATGCTGGTATTACTATTGAAATGAGAAGGGCTTACAAAGAACCTTGTGAGTTTAGAAATGCGGATCAATTTATATTTTCAGTAAATAGTAATGTTGATGAATTCACTATACCTTGGAAAAAGGGAAAAAATAAGATGACTTTTAAAATAGATTCTCTAGATGTTAAGGAAGGAATTTATTACTTAGATGCTATATTTTCAGAAAGTCAAAATCTTGTTGCTTTAGAAACACAAGAAAATGTTGTTTCATTTGAAGTGCAAAATGAAGATGAAACTGAAGGTTTTGTATTCTTAGATTCTACATGGTCATAAAAGAGAGAGGATATAACCATAAATTATATGGTTAATATCCTCTTTTGTGTACTAATTATATGAAAAGATGTTAATAATGTAAAAGTATTAAAGTCTTTTAAATAAGGAGAATTTTTATGAAGAACATTTTTGAAGTTATGTTAGAAAAGAATATTGGGGATTTTACATATGAAGAGAAGTTAGAATTAAATAATTGGCTTATAAAAAATTTAAAATTAAAGGAGCTTATATATTCTAATTTAGAGACTACTGAAAGAGTTAATGATGAGGGGAATAGCATTTCCTACTATGAAAATAAAATTACTGAAGAGGATATATTATCAGGAAAATTAAATGAGGTGTGTTCAAAAACATCTAAATATATTGATGATGCAATAAGTTCTATATTGTTTGAAGCACAGTTTAATTGTTTTTATGAGAAAATAAAAAACATATTAGAAGCTGAAGAGTTTGATGAAATTATTGTTTTCCATGCTTCATTCGGATGGAACATAGAAATGAAGCAAAGACCTCAACATTTAGCAGAGGCTTTAAGTAATAAAAAAATATTATATATATATAGAAGTGATATAAAAAATGATAATATATATTCTATTGAAAAGATAAAAGATAATTTGTATGTTCTTAATTTAGATATGTATAGTTTGAATATAGCTTTCTTTGAAGCTATAAAAGAAATAAATAAACCTAAATTTGTACATGTTTATGCAACTTGCTTAAGTTCAGTTGACTATGAAAAGATAAAAACATATATGGATAAAGGATTTAAGGTTATATATGATTTCGTAGATGAGCTATCAAGTGAAATAAGTGGGTATGATGTAACTCCTAAAATGATAGAGGATCATGAAAGACTTTTAAGAGATAAGGATAATGTATTAGTTGTTTCAACTGCTAAAAAATTAAAAGATATTACAAATAGCTTTAGGGGTGAAAATGAAAATAATATTTTAGCTCCAAATGCAGTTAATTTAGAAGATTTTAAAAAGTATGGACATGAAATAGGAAAAGAAATTCAGCCTATAGTTAAGAAGAGGAAACCTATAATAGGATATTATGGAGCTTTAGCAAAGTGGTTTGATTATAAGTTAATTGAACAACTAGCTAGGGAAAGAGAAGAATATGAGATTGTTTTAATAGGAATGGATTATGATGGTTCTTATGGACAAAGTAATTTAAAAAACTATTCAAATGTTTCTTATCTTGGAATGATTGATTATAAGGATTTAATTAATTATTCAAAATGCTTTGATGTTTGCATGGTGCCATTTATAAAAAACGATATAACAGATTCTACATCTCCATTAAAGATCTTTGAATATATGGCCTTAGAAAAACCAATAGTAACTACAGATATAAATGAATGTAAAAATTATAATTCTTGTATGGTTTCAAAAGATGCTGATGAATTTATAAAAAATATTGATAGATCATTAAAATTGGGGTTAAAAGATAGAAAGTATTTTAAAATCTTAAAGAGAGAAGCGGAAGAAAATACTTGGGATAATAGAGCTGAATTAATAAAGGAATCACTTAAAAATTTAGAGTAAAGATTAAAAACTAGATTTTATTTTAGGTGAGTATTGATTTTAAATTAGCTTTTCAGTTATATATAAATCAATATTAGTTTAAAATATAGCCAAAGATTAAAATAAAAGTAAGTGATGATTTTAGTTAATAGAAGAAAAAATGCCTAAATCTAAAAATAGATGTAGGCATTTTTATTTATGAATTAATAAAGATTTACTTTATAAGTAAATCATTAAAAGATTCTATGTATTCATGTGCATATTTTTTTATTTCCGTTCTTTCTTCATCAGAAACTGTATGATCTTCAACAGCAAAGACTTTCATTCCTGCACTAAGGGCTCCTCTAACCGCAGGTAATATATCTTCAAATACTGCACAGTCTTTTGGATCTAATCCTAATCTCTCAGCTGCTAACAAATAAACATCTGGAAAGTTTTTTCCTCTAGAAACTTCTCCTGTTATAGTTATTGAATCAAATAAATCGAATATATCATTTGATTTTAAAGAAACCTCTAATAATGGATAAGAGTTACTAGTAGCTAATCCTATTTTTATATTAGATTCTTTTAGCTGTTTAAGAAACTCTCTCGCACCAGGTTTAAGTTTTATGTTTTCTTTATATTCTATGTAGGCCATATCATGCCAAGTTTTCATTATTTCTTCTTCTGAATCTGCTATATTAAATCTTTTCTTAAAATATTTAGCAACTTCTTTGAAGCCTAAATGAGTGATTTCTTCTTTAAGGTTATTAGGAACCTCATGACCAAGGTTATTTAGATAATCAACATCTATTTTAGCCCATACTCCCATTGAATCAACTAAAGTTCCATCTAAATCAAAGATTACACCTTTTATATTGTTAAGCATTGTTGCCTCACCCCCAATACAGTTTATCATATAAATTATATTGAAGGTAAGGTTAAAAATTTAAACTTCGTTAAAAAGAAATTTAAGTTTGTTAATATTAAAAACTTGATTTTATTAAAATTCTCTTTCAAAGATAGAAATTTTTTCTTTGTTTTCGAAGCATTTAAGTGAGGTTATTCCTAGTTGTGATAATACTTCATCCATAGTATGGCTATGAGTAGCAACTTTGATTGGAGAACTATAGGCAACTTCATCGACATGTTTTTTTCCTATACTAGGATCGACAATTCTTTTAGGGCCACCAACACATCCGCCAACACATCCCATACCTTCAACAAAGCTTGCTTTTAATTCGCCATCTTGCAATTTATTTAGAATCTCTTTACATTCCTTAACGCCACTTGCTTGAACTGATTTAAAAAGCTTAGATTTATCTGGATATAGTTCTTTAACAACATCACTTATAGCTTCAGAAACACCACCAGTTCTAGCATATAGTCTTCCACCTCTAGAGGTATATTCTATTGATGGAACTCCTTTCATAGTAGATGGATCTATTTTTAAAGCTTCAAATATTCCTTTAAGTTCTTCAAAGGTTAAAACATAATCTATAGTACCTACTAAATCTTTTTCTCTTGCCTCAGCTTTTTTAGCTATACATGGACCTACAAAAACAACTTTAGCATCTTTATTTAATTTTTTTATTACTCTTCCGGCTGCAATCATAGGAGAAACAGAAGGAGATACATCCTTTACTAAGTCGTTATAACATTTTCTTAACATACCAACCCACATAGGACAACAACAAGAGGTTATTAATACATCACCAGTTTTTTCTACATGGTGATTAAATTCAACAGCTTCCTTTATTGATAACATATCAGCTGCAAAGGCAACCTCAATCATATCAGTAAACCCTATTTTTATGAAAGCTTCTCTTAGCATATCTAATGTTACATTTTCACCAAATTGTCCGGCTATGGCAGGGGCAACTGTAGCTATTACTTTTTCATTATTTTTTATCAAATCAATGATTGGAAGAAGCTCTATTCTATCTAAAAAATGACCATTTTCACATACTTGAACACATATACCACAGTTTTCACAAAGGTTAGGATCTATATACTTACTATTATCTATAGGATTAGTTAATATTGCATCAAAGGGACATAGACTTTGACATTTTCCTTTAGTATCTTTAGAACAGTTTTCAGTACATATAGATACTTTTTCAACTATATTTTTTCTTATTTTATGTGAGGTGATAGCTTTTTTAATATCATAAGTAATATTATTAGAATTTTTATCTATTTCAACTCCACATAGGGAAGAAAGAACTTCTATTGCTTCATCTTTACTATTAAAATTATTTTTTATCATATTATTTAATTTTTCATCAAAATTATCTTCAGAATAATATGATGAAATAAGATCTTTGAACAAAGAGTCATATTTTTTATTCATGATAAATCCTCCTAAAATCTATTTAATAAGATTATTATGTGCACAAATTTAAATCGTATTAGTAAAGTGTATAAATTTTTGTAAGTTGGATAGTATTTTAAATAAATAATAAATTAATAATAAGAAAAAGGTGATATTCAATGAAATATATTATTTTAACTGGAATAGTAGTACTAATTTGGATGTTTTATATGTCGTTATTTCATGCGGCAGCAAAAGAGGATAGATACTTAGAAGAACTTGCAAAAAGTATTAAAGAGGAAGTTAACGATAATTTAGAATAAAAAATATGTTTAGGAATATAATTTACTGATAGCATTTTATAATAGGGGATATAATATGACTGATGTTAAAACCAATATAATAAATGAGCCATTAGAAGATAAAAACCAAGCTAAGCAATGGGCAAAAAATAAAGGAGCCACTTCAACATTTATAGGATTAGCTGATTTATATTGGAAACTATATAAGGAGTGTGGAGGTGTTAATCCTACAGTTGCCTATACCCAAGCTGCTTTAGAAACAGGATATGGAAAATTCAGAGAAGGTGTTAAAGAGGAGTTTAAAAACCCTTGTGGTTTAAAAACTTCTATATCAACAGAGACTCATGCAAAATTTGATACATGGACAAAAGGAGTACAAGCTCATTTAGATCACTTGGCTTTATATGCTGGTGCTAGTGGATATCCTAAACTAAATAGTGTAGATCCCAAGCATTTTCAATATTTAATGGGAATATGTAAATATGTCGAGGATCTAGGGGGGAAATGGGTACCATCATTAGATTATGGAATGAAAATAATAGAACTTATAAATGAAATATCATCTACAGAAATAGTAGACACTTTCGAAGAGTTCTATATAGATAAACGAGAAGAGGATAATATGGTAGTATTAGAGATAGATAAAAAATTTAAGAGTATAAATGATGTTTTAAAAGTATTAAAGGAAGAATTTATAACTAGCAAAAAAAATAGCAATATTGATAAAGAATATATTGATAAGCTCTTAAAAGAAAATGATTTATTAAAGGAAAAGAATTTAAATCTTAAAAATAAACTAGAAGAATATGAAAAGATAATAAAGTCAATATCTAATTTAGTGGATAGTAAATAAAATTTCACTTTAAGTTTAAAGAATGATATAAGTTTACTTATTATATAATTATGATTGATTCAGAGGGATATATTCTCCCCTCTGAATTTTATACTTAGTATATTTTATACACTAACTATATCTAAATACAAGATATAGAATATTTTAGGTAGAGTATTATATATTTTATATAAAATAAAAAAGGAATTGCTATTGCAATTCCTTTTGGTCGGGGTGACAGGGATCGAACCTGCGACCTCATGGTCCCAAACCACGCGCGCTCCCATCTGCGCCACACCCCGGCGACATATATTATTATATGGGAAAAAAATAAGTTTGTCAACAAAAAAATAAAAAAACTTTTAAGATGAAATAACATTATATTTTATTAATATATAGGATATTTTCATAAGGATGTTATAATGTTAAGTAGTAATTTAATAATTAAAAGATGAGGTGGAACAAATGAAGATAAGTTCAATTGTTATGCTAGCAGCTAGTTTCTTATTAATAGTTGTTGGGATAGTATTATTTGCAAACAAAAAAAGATTCGATGGGGAAAATCAAACAGGAAAATATAGTGCTAAATACATACAAATTAATGCGCTAGGAAATATTTTTATTGGATTTTTAGGAACTATTTTAGGGGCGGTAGATAATTTTGTTAATGGAAATTCAATAAAAATAGCTTTCGTAGTAGTTATAATAGGTGGGTCAATAGTACAAAAAATTATTGCTAACAAAATAACAAAATAGTATATATTTGTAAATAAAAGTTAAAATAGTGTAAAAAAAGTGAAAAAATCTGTTCATTTAACAGAAAAATGACAAATTTATATTGTTACAAAAAGGTTTCCAATGCTATAATGATATATGTAAAATTTTTTAACATAGGGGAGGGATGGGTTCCTATTTTTCATTAAATGGGAGCAAGTAGATATGAAGAAGAAAATAATTTCAACAGTTCTTGCTGCTACAATGACATTCGGAGTAGGACAAAGTGTATTCGCAACTCCACTTACGGATAGTCAAAAGCAACAAATGGAACAAAATCAAGATAAATATGCAGATATTAATGGTAAAATAAGAGATTTAGAAAATAAGATAGATGAATTAACAGCTAAAATAGAGCCTTTATTTTTCCAAATTGAAAAAAATAAAGATGAAATAGCTAAGACAGAAGAATCAATTTCAACAGTTAAAGTTCAAATTGAAGAATCAAAGAAAAAAATAGAAAAACAACAAGAAGTTTTAGGACAAAGAATTAGAGCAACTTATAAAAGTGGTGGACAAGCAAACTACTTAGGTGCTTTATTAGAGTCTAATGGTATAAGTGATTTCTTATCAAGAGCACAAGCTATTAGTAGAGTAATGGGTATGGATAAGCAAGTTATCGATGAATTAACTTCTGAACAGGCAAAACTTGATAGCCAAGTTAAAGAATTAGAAGATAAAACTGCTGAATTAAATAAGCTTAATACAGAAACTCAAACAAAAATAGATGATTTAAACAAAATGAAAGCTGAACAAGAAGGCATTATTAAAGAAATGAAGTCTGAACAAGAAAAGGTTGTTGGAGAGTTAGCACCTTTAGAAAAACAATTGATTCAGCCTTGGATAGACAAAATTAATGCAAATAGTTCTATAGATGAGTTAAATCAAGCCAAGACAGCTTTACAAGGTTTAAGAAACCAAATAAAAACTCCAGATGTAGACGCTGAAGCTGTTCAAGCTATAGAAAAAGCTAAAGACTTAATCGCTCAAAAGCAAGCGGAAGGAAACTCAGCGAATACTCCAAACAGAGGTGGAAATGTAAATAATGGTGGAAATACTGCTAGTGGCGGAAGTTCATCAAGTGGTGGAAGTGTAGTAGCACCTCCAAGCCAAGGGGCAGCATCATCATTAATATCATATGCTTATCAATTCATAGGAAGACCTTATGTATATGGTGCAACAGGTCCTGATTCATTCGACTGTTCAGGATTTACTCAATATGTTTACAAAAATGCATTAGGTATTGGTTTATCAAGAACTACTTATACTCAGGTAAATGAAGGTAAGCCGGTTTCAAGAGATCAATTACAACCGGGTGATTTAGTATTTACTGAAGGACCAGCATCAGCTCCAAATCATGTTGGAATATATGTAGGAAATGGACAAATGATTCATGCTGCAAGACCAGGTGTTGGTGTAGTAGTAGGACCAATATATAATTTTTCAACTGCAAGAAGAATATTATAATTGTAAGTTATTATGCCAAACAGAGAATTTCTGTTTGGCATATTTTATTTTATAGAGTTTTATTGAAGTTATTTTGATTTTCAGTAAAAGTTAGAACTAATTAATATTTTGTAATATAATTTTTATAATATAAGAGATTATAATGCTTTAAGAAATTGGTTTTGTGCCTATAAATAATTAATACTATTATTAAAAACGTATTTAGTTAAGAACCTAATTGACTAAAGAGTAATATTAAATAAAGTGATTAGAGATAATTACGATATGCTATAATATAAAAGATATAAATATGAGTTAGAATAAGTGTTTATTTGCATTTTTAAATATAGTAAAGGTGAGTGTGAAGAAAAATGAATGAAAATTTTAGAGAGTTAGATTTAACATTAGTCAATGATGAAGAAACTCTTGATGATTTACAGTTAAATGGATTACATATAATACAGAAAAAGGAAGGGTTTAGATTTGGAGTGGATGCTGTTTTATTAGCTAATTTCGCTAATGTTAATAAAAAGCATTCAGTGCTAGACTTATGTACTGGAACAGGAATAATTCCTCTTGTTATTTATGGTAAGAAAAATCCTAAAGAAGTAGTGGGAATAGAAATTCAAGAAGAATTTGCAGAAATGGCTAAAAGAAGTGCTAAGATAAATAATATAGAAGATAAAGTTTCTTTTGTTTGTGGAGATTTAAAAGATAAAAATTTAAGCAAGAAATTACCTAAATTCGATGTGGTTACAGTTAATCCTCCATATAAATTAAGTAATGCAGGAATTGTTAATCCAGAAGATAAACTTGCTATAGCTAGACATGAGATAATGTGTACTTTAGAGGATGTTATATCAGCAAGTAGAAGATTTTTAAAAGATAATGGTAGACTTTATATGGTACATAGACCAGAAAGATTAGCAGATATATTCTGTTTAATGAGAAAATATAAGATAGAGCCTAAGAGAGTTAGAATGGTACATCCAAATACTAAAAAGGCTGCCAATATTGTATTAGTAGAAGGACAAAGAGATGGAGGAGCTTTCTTGAAATGGGAACCACCTTTATATGTTTATAAAGATGAAGGTGGATATAGTGAAGAAATAGATAGAATATATGGAAGGGAGAGCAAATAAAATGAGTAAGATTTATTTAGTGCCAACACCTATAGGAAATTTAGGGGATATAACTTTAAGAGCTTTAGATGTCTTAAAAAATGTTGATTTAATAGCCGCTGAAGATACAAGACAAACACTTAAGCTTTTAAATCATTTTGAAATAAAAAAACCTCTAATGAGTTATCATAAACATAATGAACAAGGAAAAGGCGATGAGATACTTAGAAGGGTTAAAGAAGGTATTTCTGTAGCTATAGTAAGTGATGCTGGAACTCCAGGAATATCAGATCCAGGAAGTGTTGTTGTTGAAAAGTGTATAGCTGAAGGTATAGAGTTTGAGGTATTACCAGGGGCAACTGCATTTACTACAGCTTTAATATATTCAGGATTAGATACAACTAAATTTATGTTTAAAGGATTTTTCCCTAGAGAGAATAAGGAAAAAAAGGCTTTCATTGAAGATGTAAAAGATAGAACTGAAACAATAATAATATATGAATCACCCTATAGAATTTTAGATACATTAGATACTTTAAAAGAAGGATTAGGAAATAGAAGAATAGCTGTATGCAGAGAATTGACTAAACTTCATGAGGAAATATTTAGAGGAACTCTAGAAGAAGCTAAAATTCACTTTGAAGAAAATGCACCTAAGGGTGAATTCGTTTGTGTAATATCAGGAAAAACAGATGAAGAAATTGAAGAAGAGAATAATGCTAAATGGAGTAGTATGTCTATAGAAGAGCATATAATTCACTACATAGATAATGAAGGAATGAAGAAAAAGGATGCGATAAAGCAAGTAGCAAAAGATAGAGGAGTAGCAAAATCAGAAATCTATAAGTTCTCACTAAATATATAAGTATTTTAAAATAAAAAAATAAAGCACTTCATAGGGGATTATGAAGTGCTTTAACACTATAAGGGGATATAGTGTTAAAAAATTATTATTGGTTAGGGTTAAAATGGTTAATTAATTATTTATATAAATAAGTTAATTACTATTTTTTTAATTCATCTAAACATTTTTGGCAGATGTTTTTACCTTTGTAGTTAACAACATCTCTAGCATCTCCACAGAATATGCATGCTGGCTCATATTTCTTTAATATGATTTGTTCTCCGTCTACATAGATTTCTAAAGCATCTTTTTCTGCTATATCTAATGTTCTTCTTAACTCTATAGGAATAACTATTCTTCCTAATTCATCTACTCTTCTTACTACACCTGTTGATTTCATTATACTTCCTCCTTGCATTTTACAACTTTCGACAAAACGCATTATAATATTAACAAACTTGTCATATTAAGTCAATATGTTTTGTCAAAAAAAATGTTTGTTTACAACTTTTTTTATTCTCAATCAATTATATATTCAATATACTACCATTTTTTTGAAAAGTCAAGGTAAAGATTAATTTATTTTACAAAAATAAACTAACTTTCATTTAACAAAAAGTTAAATAAAAGGATAAATTTTGATAAATTAATATAAAATTCTATCAAAAAAGCGACAATTGATGCAGTTAAATTAGCTTGTAAAATAAAATTGGAAAAAAATAATAAAAATGTCGTATAACAAATTATTTATTATATATAATATTCTATGATTAAGTTAATAGTTTGTTTATTATTATTTAAGAAAATATAAAAATAAGAAGAAAAGTAGAATAAAAAGAAAAATATAGAATATTAAACAAATAAGTCAAATTTAAAAAGTAAAATATATTTAAATTTTTATGAAAAAATTTGAATATATTTTACTTATATAGGATTAAATATAAAAGAGGAATATTCTTAAAATAGATTATTTATATAATTTTTATGTTTTATCTATAAAATAAGTTAAGAAAAAACAAAATAGAGGGTATTAACTTGTAATGTGATTATAAATACTATATAATACATAATAAGGGTTTACAACGAAATTTGAGGTGTACTATGGATATTAATAATTTTAATTCTGAACAAATAAAAATTTTAGCGGAAGAAATGTCAAAGAGCAGTATGGTTTCTTATGATGAATTGCCAAAATATGATTTATTTCTGTCACAAGTTATAGACTATTTAAATGATAAGTTTACGGAAGATAAATTTACTAATAATATAGTTCAAAATTATATTAAAAGTGAGGTAATATCAAAGCCGGAAGATGGGAAAAAACGTGGATATACTAAGGTGCACTTAGCTCAATTGGTTTTATTAAGTTATATGAGACCCTTACTAAAAACCGATGAGATAAAAAAAGTATTTGCTCTAGCATTTAATGATATCAATGATAGAAGTGATGATATAATATCTTGGGAAACGGCTTATAAGATGTTTGGAGAACTACAAGAAGAGAGTATAAAAAGATTCTTAGAGATGCCATTAGTAGATAATGACAAAATAGAAGAAATAATTAAAGTTTCTGATATAAAAGAGGAAGATAGAGATTGTATAGTAACTTTCTTAATGGTTATGACATTAATTGCACAAGCAAGCGTTGTAAAGAAGGTAGTGCAAAAAATAGTTAATGGATATCATGATGAAGAAAAGTAAAAAAAGTTGAAGGCGAAGCTTCAACTTTTTTTATTTATTCAAAGAAAGAAACATTATAATTACAAGTAAATTCTTTTTCAGGTAAAAGTGATTCAATTGCAGCTTTATCCTTAAATTCACCAGTAAATCCATCAAAATCTGCATGTCCAAACCAAGGTTCAATACAAACAAAAGGAGCACCAGTATCCTTTGTCCATAAACCTAAATATGGGAATTGACCAAAGTCAAATTCTAGGTATTTATTATGATTTTTAGATTTTAATGAGATTTTATCTGACTTTAAGTTTTTGAAAACTAGAGCATCATTTTTAAATAAATTAAAAGAAAGTGGAATTATATTTTCATTTTCTAAGAAAGGTTTTTCTTCTTTAGAAAAATAGCCAGCTCCAACTAATGGCATAATATTAGCGGTTTCTTTTTTATTAAATTCAAAATAGTAATCATCGAAATTATCATTTTCAATAGGACACATAAATGCTGGATGAGCTCCAATTGAGAAAAGCATTTCTTTATTATCTAAATTCTTTACTATATAATCAATACTTAGATTTATGTCATTTAAAGTATATTTTATTATAAGTGAAAATTTAAAAGGATAAACCTTTAATGTATCTTCAGAATAATTTAATTCAAAAGAAATTGAATTATTAGTTTGTTCTATCATTTCAAAATCACGAACTCTAGCAAGGCCATGTTGAGGAAGTTCATAAGTTTTTCCATCCACAGTGTATTTCCCATTAAATACTTTACCAACTATAGGGAAAAGTATTGGTGCATGATATTTCCAATAAGCTTCATTGCCAGACCATAAAAATTCAGTATTATCTTTTTTTCCTCTTATACTATGTAATTCACCGCCATGATTACTTAAAGAGATTTTTAAGTGTTCGTTTTCAAGAGTATAAATCATAATCTCATCCTTTCAGAATAGTATATTTTTAATTAATTATATCATTAATAGTAGATAGTAAAAAAGCTAGAAAACAATCATTTAAGATTATTTTCCAGCTAGTTAACATATTACTTAGGATTAACATCCTTGTATATATAATTTTGGATTTCTTCTTTTGTTTTTGCTTGATCAAATGTTAAATACCAAACACCATCTATCATTTCACCTTTACACTGTCCATCAAGAGGGAAACGCATATTTTCTACTGGAGGAATACCAGTTGAAGCTACTGATGTAGCTATGCTAAGTATTTTAGATGGAGTTAAGTTTGTTTCAACATAAGGTAAAAGCTTGCTAATTGTTTCAGGATATTCAGATACTTTTAAAGTTGAAAGTTTCTTTATGATTGCATCGAGAACATTTCTTTGTCTTTCAGTTCTTTCGTAATCTCCATCACCAACATAACGAATTCTTGAGTATCCAACAGCTTGTGTACCATTTAATACTTGTTCACCTTCATGAACAGGAGTATATTCTGTGCCAGCTATTTGTGCAACATTTTCAACGTATTTATTAACTTCGTTAACTTCATAAGGTTTTATATTTATGGAAACCCCACCAATGTCATCTATTATTTTTGCTAAGTTATCAAAGTTAACAGTTACATAATCTTTTACATTAAGTCCGAAGTTTTCATTTATTGTTTTTAATGCTAAAGTAGGACCGCCATAAGCATAAGCATGTGTTAATTTAGTTTTCCCATGACCATCAACATCAACATAACTATCTCTCATAAGAGAAGTAAGTTTTATCTTATTATGTTTAGTATCTATTGTAGCTATCATTATTGAATCGGAACGCCCAGTATAATTATGATCTCTACTATCTACTCCAAAAAGAGCTATGTTTAATATACCATCTTGAAATAAGTCCTTATTAGATTCATCAATACCTAAAGATTTATCGTCTTGAGCTATTTTCTTTATATCCATTTTATTTAATGTTGAATATATATATGTAGCACCTAATCCTATACTTATAAGTAATACAAAAAATAGTGTTAATACTATGACTTTTGCTTTACCTTTTTTCTTAGGACTGTCATTCTTTGTGTGTTTACCTTTCGACATTAGTTTCACCGACTTTCATAAAATTTTACATATTTCACTATTATAATTTTATTCCTATTCATTAACAAAAAAGTTACATTTTTATTAATTATACATATTTATAAATTATGTGTATAATTAATATAATTAAAGTTAATTATATTAATTATAAGGAGTAAATTATGAAAAAGAAATCAAAAAGTTTTTTGCGGAAAACTATAATATTTCTTGTTATGTTTATAAAGAAGATAAGTGATGATGATATTTTTGCTTTAGGAGCTCAATTGGCATATTATATGATATTATCATTTATTCCATTTTTAATATTTCTAATGACTTTAATAGGTTTTAGTCATTTAAATAGTGATTATGTACTTCATTTATTAAGTAATGTTATGCCTATGGAAGCTTATAATTTGATACAAAGTACTGTTGTGCAAGTTATAGATGGAGAACAAGCAGGATTATTATGGATAAGTATTGGGTTAGCTATATGGGTATCCTCCTCAGGGTTTAAAGCTGTAATAAAAGGATTAAATAAAGCTTATGGAGTGAAAGAAACAAGATCATATGTAAAGTTAAAGATAATTTCAATTATATATACAATTTTATTAGCTTTAGTTATTATAGCTACATTGTTTTTATTTGTATTTGGTGATGTAATAGGAAACTTCTTAATGAGAGTTCTTGAACATCCTGAAGTTTTATATTTTATATGGAATATTTTAAGATATATAGTTGTTATTTTAATTATGATTTTATTTTTTATGTTTTTATATAATGCTACTCCTTGTGCAAGGCTAGGGTGGTTAGAAGTAATTCCAGGAGCTGCTATTACAACAATAGGATGGATATTGATTTCATATATATTTGCATATTACGTTAATAATTTTAGTAATTATTCTAGGTTATATGGAAGTTTAGGAGCCGTATTTATGTTTATGACATGGATGTTTATAACATCTATGATTTTAATACTAGGTGGAGAAATAAATGCCGTTTTAGCTGAAAGGAATAATCTAGGAGAGTTATAAAAGTCAAAAAGACATTGAACATTAATAAACTTTGTTCAATGTCTTTTTATTTAGAAATTTTAATTATTTTTCATAACCATTTGGGTGATTTTTATGCCACTCCCAAGCAGTCTCAATTATTGTTTCTAGTGAATTGAATTTTGGTTTCCAATTTAATTCTTCAATAGCTTTATCTGATGATGCTATTAATGTTGCTGGATCACCAGCTCTTCTAGGTGCTACCTCAGCAGAAATTGGATGACCAGTTACTTTTCTAGCAACCTCAACAACCTCTTTTACAGTAAAGCCTGTACCATTACCAAGATTGTATATTCTACTTTCTCCACCATTCATTAATCTATTTAATGCTAGTGAATGAGCTGATGCTAAATCTGATACATGTATATAATCTCTTACACAAGTACCATCTTTAGTGTTATAATCATCTCCAAACATCATTATCTTATCTCTTTTTCCTAAAGCAACTTGTAATATTAAAGGTATTAGGTGAGTTTCAGGTGAATGATCTTCACCAATTTTTCCATTAATATGCGCTCCGGCTGCATTAAAGTATCTTAAAGCAGTGTATTTTATTCCATAGCAAGTATCACACCATTTTAAAATCTTTTCAACAAGAAGCTTGGATTCGCCATAAGCGTTTGTTGGAAGATTCTTATCGGTTTCTAATATAGGAATATTTTCAGGTTCTCCATAAGTAGCTGCTGTTGATGAGAATACTATATATTTTACACCATAATCTTTCATAGCTTCTAATAAGCTTATAGTTCCTGAAACATTGTTATTAAAGTATTTTAAAGGTTCTGTCATGCTTTCACCAACAAGAGAGTAGGCAGCAAAATCAATAACAGCTTCTATATTATTTTCAGTAAAAATCTTATCTAAAATTTTTCTATCTCTTAAATCACCTTTATAAAGTTTTCCACCAAGAATAGCATCTTCATGTCCTTTTTCAAAGTTGTCTAAGATAACAACTTCCTTATTATTTTCAAGTAGTTCTGCAACCATATGACTACCTATATAACCTGCACCACCACAAACTAAAATTGCCATGTTAATACCTCCAATAAATATAATTCTAATATTATTATATACTATTATAAGTAAAAGTTTTACTAAAATAAATAGATTTTCCTATAAAATATGAATATATTTTACATTATTGGTTAAAATGTTAGATAACAATTTTTTAGGAGGTAATATTGCATGAATAAAATAGTATTATTAGGACGTTTAGTAAAGGATCCAGAATTAAGGTATGTAGAAGGTGGAGAAAAAGTATACACTAAGTTTACAATTGCTGTTTCAAGAAACTTTAAATCTTCTACAGGTGAAAGAAAAAAAGACTTCATTCCAATAATAATGTGGGAAAAAAAGGCGGAAATAGCTTGTAAGTATTTAAAAAAGGGCGATTTGTTAAGTGTTAGTGGCAGACTTATAACAAGAAGTTTTGAGGATAATGAAGGGAAAAGAAGATACATAGTAGAAGTTTCAGTAGAAGATTTTAAGTGTGTTAATTTCAATCATGACAAAGTAGATAATAATTTTTAATATAAAATAAAAAGTAGTAAGTAACAATTTACTTACTACTTTTTTTGTTTATTATAATTAAATTATCAGAATTTAAGAATTATTTTAAAGCATTTCCGATTTCAACACCAAAGTCGAAAGCTTCTTGTGACTCTTTTTCTGATGGCTTAAATTTAACTTTTAATCCTTCAACAGGCATTTTCATTCTTAATTCTTTTAATCTTGTTTCAATTCTAGGAACAGCTTCGCCACTCCATCCGTATGAACCAAATGCACCAGCTATTTTTCCACCGTGAACTACAGGGTTAAGTTTTGACATTAAGTCTCTTACTGGTTCAAGAAGTTCATTTACTATTGTTGGAGAACCAAATAATATAGCATCTGATGAACCAACTTCACCAACTAATTCTGCCATATCATGTTCTATTATATTGAATAGATTTATTTCTAAATTTCCAGTTGATTTCATACCTTCAGCTATTTTTTCAGCTAATTGTTTAGTGTATCCATATGCAGAAACATAGAATATTGAAGCTTTTTTAACTTCATTAGCTGGAGCTGGAGTACTCCATTCTTTATAAAGGTTAACTATTTTAAATGGATTAGCTCTTAAAATTGGACCATGACCTGGACAAATAATTTCTATGTCTAAATCTTTTATCTTATCAAGTGCTTTTAAAACATATGGTTTGAATGGTCCCATTATGCAGTCAAAGTAATATTTTAATGCTTCCATATATTGTTCTTCATTTGGAATTAAGTCGTCAAACATTTCTTCGCAAGAATAGTGACTTCCGAATGAATCGCAAGTGATAAGAGTTTTATCTTCTTCTACGTAAGTGTAGATTGTATCAGGCCAATGTAAGAATGGTACTGACATAAATTTTAAAGTTTTATTTCCTAAAGAGATTGAATCACCATCTTTTACAGGAATTGATTCAAAGTCACTATTTACTATTTCTTTTACATAATTAATAGCAATAGGTGATGCTACTATTTTAGCATTAGGAGCTAATTCTAATAATTTATCTATAGAACCAGCATGGTCAGGCTCAGTATGACTTACAACTATATAGTCAATCTCTGAAGGCTCAACACCTAAGTCTTTTAATCTTGCTATATATTGATCAAAGAATTCAGCCTTTACAGTTTCAAAAACTGCTGTTTTTTCACTACCTTTTACAACATATGAGTTGTAAGTTGTACCATAAGGTGTATACATTATTATGTCAAATACTCTAAGGTTTGGATCTAATGCCCCTACCCAAAATAAATCGTCTTTAATATTTAAGTGCTTCACTACATACGCTACATATTTTTTGTAGAATAATATGCAGCTACCTCCCTTCAAAATGTAATATTTTATAAATTAAGAATTGTAATACACATAAACCTAAAAATATTGATGTTATTAATTAAAAAGTTAAATTCTCATTATATATAGAATTACCAATAATTATTTTACTATGTCAAATAACAGAATATATTTTTGATAAAACATTATAAAAGGTGTATTTATTTTTCTAATTAATTAATAATATCAAGTAATAAAATTTATTAATTGATATTATTAATTATACACTTTTAGGGTTAAAAGTAAATAGAGATTGGACATTATTAACTTAATTTTAAACTAAAAGATAATTGGGAATTTTCAGAAAACTACAAAGAAAATTGCATAAAAAATAGGAGGATTTTAATTGGAGTTTATTAAAAAAAGAAATCATATCCTAGAAATTTAAGATATGATTTCACTTTTTTATTTTTACTACAATCTTATTTTAAGAAATTATTTTTTCTTTTTCTTTAATGTTAGGTAAGCACCAGCAGCTGATATAGCAACCCCAGCAGTAGCTAATGCACCTGCACCTATTGGAGCACCGGTGTTAGGAAGATTGCCACCATCTTTTTTGTTTGTAGTAACTTCTACGGCTGTCTTATCTGACTCTTTTCCGTTTTTATCAATTGAAGATACTTCAAATTTATACTTAGTATTAGGATTCAAATCCTTAGCTAAGAACTCAAGTGGAGTTCTGTCAGCAGGAACTCTTCCGATTTCTTTTCCATCTTGATAAACAACATACTCTTGAATTGAATCAGCATTTTCAGGAGCATTCCAACCTAATAGAGTACTGTTATGATTAACTTCTTTACTAGCTAAATTAACTGGAATAGCTGGCTTTTCGTCAGGTTTACCAGGTTTTTCAGGATCAACAGGTTGATCAGGATTTCCAGGTTTATCTGGGTTAACAGGTTGATCTGGATCAACTGGCTTTTCAGGATCTACCGGTTGGTCTGGGTCAACTGGCTTATCTGGTTCATCAGGATTTATAACAGGAGGTAATTCTACATCGCCATCTAATCCTTTTACTGCCACCTCATATATTCTAGCCGCAGAATCAGCACCTTGAGTAGGTTGAATAATATTTAATCTAACATATCTAGCTTTTGTAACAGGGAAAGCATCATTACTTATAGCTTTTGTATTATCATTTACATTTAATACAGGAGTGAAGTTTTCACCATCATTACTAACTTCAAGAGAGTATGCTCTAGTATTCATACCGCTGCTTTCTCCACCAGCTTCAGCATGACTTATCTCTAATTCTCCGATAGTTTTAACATCACCTAAATCAATTGTTAGAGTATGAGGTGCAGAACCTACAGCACACCATTTAGTTTTAACATCTCCGTCTAGAGCAAATTTAGGTGCCTCATTTTCATTAACAAAGCTTGATGCTGTAGCAGATTTATTAAGTGATAAGTTTACTAAACCATCCTTAGCTGCATTGGTAACTGTTATAAGTTCAGTTTTAGTTTCAACATTTTCTCCAGAAGAGTTTTTGGCAGTAAGTATTACTGGATAAACTCCTTCTTTTTCGTAAGTCACAGTAGGGTTTTGTTCTGCACTAGTTTCAACAGTAGCACCTGGGAATTTCCATTCAATTTCCTCAGTAACTTCTGAACTTGTATTAGTAAATGTTATAGATTGACCTGGAGCTATTAAAGTATTTGAAACTTTAAAGGATGCTGTTGGAGTTGGATATGCAGGCCACTCCATATTTACTGTTTGCCCATTTCCTCTGTTATAGTTTTTATTAACAGCAACTACTTCAAAAGTAGTATTTGATTCTTTGTCATTTCTTCTTAAATCACTAACATAATAGCTTGTATTTGGAGTAGCACCTAATAATACCTTAGTACCGTCTCCCATAACTCTATAAACTTCATAATGATGTACATCAGAAGCATTTCCTCCTGGAGTCCATGAAAGTCTAACACCTGCATATATTCCATCTTTAAAGTCTACATCATTTAAATTAGTATTAGATACATTAACAATAGAACTTGAGTTAGGTGTTTCAATTGTTATATTACCTAAATTAGCTAAGAAGTTTTCAACACATACAGGACTTGATACTTTATAAGAAATAGTTTTAATTGACTTTCCTACATATGGTGAAACATCATAAGTAAGTTTAGTCCAGTCAGTACCAAGTTTTTTATCAGCAGCAATAGTCGCTTCTGTACCATCATGGAATGTAAGAACTAAGTCCATATCTACAGTATTTCCATTAGCTTTAGCAGTAGTTGTAAATTGAACACCTTCAGGTAAAGCTAAATCAGCACTATAAAGTTTTATTGTAGAAGTTTTTCCTTCAGCTAGATAGCCAGAAAGTTTAATTGAGTTACCTCCATAGTAGGCATTAGTATAATCTATATCAGCTTTTATATTATTATTCTCTTCATTTGAAATAACCCATCTATAAGTAGGCATTATATCATTTAAGCTTCTGTTATTCCAATCTTGAGTAGATACCTTGGCACCATTAACATAGAAATCGTATCCATTACCCATATTAAAGTTTGTTGTGAAAGGAAGAGTAGTTACAGCACTTTTTTCGACAGAATAAGTTGAAATTCCTCTCCAATCAAGGTTTTGAGCATTAGTGACTTTTGATGGATCTCCATTTTCATTAACCCATAATCTACTTTCGTTGTATTGGAATTCTTCTGGAGTTTTAGCATCGAAATAAGTCCAGCTTGGACAATATAATCCTAATGAAGTAAATGGAGCTTGGTTATCTCTTTGATAATGAGTCCATCTAATCGGAGTTTTATATCCATTTGCTTGAACGTCTATTCCAGCATATAAATCATATGGATTTATTCCTGTTTCTTTAGCTTTTTCATTAGATACCCTTAATAAATCTTTATCTTTTAAACTATTGTATGTCCACCAGAAATTTAAGAACATACTGTCAGCAACTTTATTTTTATCTCCATCTAATAAGAAGTATTCATTTTTGTCAGTTAAAGCATTTTGCCAATCCATTTCACCATCTTTTGTCATTGAATCATACCACATGATTTCAAGGTTTCCATTGGATTTTTCCTTAAATTGTTTTATTAATTCTTGCATAAGTTTAGCATGTTCAGGTGTTAATGGTTCTTCTTTAGTTCCTTCAGTTTCTTGGTTTATGAACCAGCCGTCAAAACCATAAGTGTTAGCAACTTCGATTAATTTATCTACTATAGGGAAGTTACCATTTGCATCTTTTTGAAGGAATTGATCAAGCCATTCCATTTTTCCACCATGAGCAGTCATAGGGAAGAATACAGTACCTAAAACAGGAACTCCATTTCTATGGGCTGAATCAGTAACATCTGGACTTGGAGGAACTATTAATCCTTCACCAGCTGATCCACCCCAGTAAACTAACTTATCTATGTATTGCCAATAAGAGAATGTATTAGCACTAAATTTATTAGAACCTTGTGATGGGTTACCACTAGTATTAGCATTCATTATAGAAATTGCTACAACTTTAACATCTTTGTTTTGAGTTTCGTTAATAGTATCAAGTTTCTCTTTTTCGACTCTTTTTGCTAATGGAACTTTGCTTTTGTTAAAGTTTACATCATTATCAGTGCTAGCACTCCATTTTAATAAATCTTCTGGATACCAATAAGATGAGATTGGTTGATTTTGAATTGAATTTGAAGTTTCTTTCTGATTCTGTACGTAGTTTACAACATTTGTGTCGTGTTTTGGCGTTGCGTAAGTTACTTTTCCTAATGCATTAAAAGAAAATGCAAATGCAGCAAAAACACAAAGTAAAGCTCTTCTACGCTTACGCATTTTTTGTTTGTTTGCCATAAAAAAATCCCCCTCATATTAACCTTTTGTATAGCGATTACAGATGAATTATTACATAATTACATATTATGATAAATATAACTAATTATATAATAAGTGGATAAATTATAGTTAGTATATCGTTTTCATAAAATTTATTAGGAATTTATGAAAAAATAAAAAAATATAAATAAAAAAAAAAGAAATATTCACAGAAAAATACAAATAAAATGAAATTTGGTATTGTATAAAGAAACTTATGTCGTTAAAGAACGATAAAAATTTTATTTGCATATGCATGATTTGACATGTTTTTTCAAATAAAGATGATAAGATAAAGATGATTGATGTGTACATGCATATAACATAGGAAAATGAGGGGGAAATTCAATGAAAGTCATAAAAAATTTGTGTAAAGAAGTAAAATTAGAAGATAAGTGTTACAAATTTTGTTATAGATTAACAGAAACCTTTTTTAAGGGAAACATGGTATATGGTATAGAAGTTGAAAGAAAAGATTTTATAGATGAAGATTTAACTAATATAGAGAGAGATTCTGTTGAGAAAATATCTCCTGATAAGGATAAAGTTGAAAGTTTAGTTGACAAGTTACATAAATATGAAGTATCACCTATACATCTAATAGATGTTATAGGTGAAGCTGTAGATAATTGTGTGGCTGACTTTGGATGGTAGTAGTATCATAGGAGATAGTAGAATATTAATTAAACAAGGGAGAGGATCTCTATGATAATAGGTATTGGTGTTGACATCATTGAAATAGAAAGAGTTAAAGAAGCTATTCAAAAAAATAAGAATTTTATAAATAAGTTATTTACAGAAGAAGAAATAACTTATTTTAGTAGTAGAAATATGAATAGTGAGGTTATAGCTGGAAATTTTGCTGCGAAAGAAGCTGTTAGTAAAGCTTTAGGGACTGGTATAAGGGGATTCTCTTTCAAAGATATTGAAATTCTTAGAAATGAATTAGGAAAGCCAGAAGTTACTTTGTATAATGGAGCGAGGGTAATAGGAAATGAGCTAGTTGGAAATAATAAATCACTAAAGGTACATTTAAGTATTTCTCATAATAATAGTAGTGCTATTGCATATGCTGTATTGGAAGGTGAGTATTATGGAAATTTGTAGCTCTAATAGTATAAGAAATATGGATAGAGAATATATTGAAGCATTTAATATGCCCAGTATAGTTTTGATGGAGAATGCCATAATTAAATTTTTAGAAAATATAGATTTAACTAAAGAGAGCTTTACTATTATTTCTGGAAGAGGCAATAATGGTGGTGATGCTTTAGGCATTGCAAGACATCTATTAAATAAAGGTAAAAAAGTATACGTACATATATTAGAAAAAGAAAAGGATGGATCTGAAGATTATAAAATAAATCTTACTATATTAGAAAAGTTAGGATGCTATATAAAAGATATATCCGAATTTAAACATATAGAAGAATTAAAAAATGACATAATAAATAGCCAGGTTGTTATTGATGGTATATTTGGAACTGGACTTAATAAGAATATTTCAGGAATGTATCTTGAAACTATAAGATGCATAAATGAAAATAGTAAGTTTATTGTTTCAATAGATGTGCCATCAGGTATTAATGCAGATACTGGAGAAGTTTTAGGAATAGCTATTAAGGCTAATAAAACAATAAGTTTTCAAGTTTATAAAAGGGGGTTTTTAAATTATAAGAGTTTTGAGTATATAGGAAATCTAAAAATTGTAGATATAGGAATTCCTAAAGTCATAGTGGATAAATATTCAGATAACATTATATTTACAGATATAGAATATGTAATAAGTAAGTTTCCTTATAGGGACGAATTTGGACATAAAGGTACATATGGTAAGTGTTTGATATTTGCTGGACATAAAGGTTTTATTGGAGCGGCTTATATGACAGGAAAAGCTGCAATAAAAACAGGAGCTGGATTAGTTACAGTATTAACCCATGAAGATGTTCAAAGTGAATTATCTATTAAGTTAAACGAAGGAATGACAGGTAAATATAACTCTTTAGAAGAATATAATGATTTACTAATTGGAGCCGATGTGGTTGCTATTGGGCCTGGTATGGGAAATAATGATACTACCTTCCATAAATTAAAAGAGATATTAGAAGTTTATAATGGAAATCTTGTTATAGATGCTGATGGAATAAATGTATTAGGTAGAGAAAAATCACTTTTAAAAAAATATAAAGGGAACATAGTTATAACTCCACATCCAGGTGAAATGGCAAGATTACTAGGAATAGAAATTAAGGATGTTGAGAAAAACAGAATAGATATTGCTAAGAGATGTGCAAAAGAAAACGGGATTATAGTTTTATTAAAGGGATATAACACAGTAATAACAGATGGTGAAAAGGTATTTATAAATTCTACTGGAAATAGTGCTATGGCATCAGGTGGAATGGGGGATACTTTAACAGGAATTATTACTTCCTTAATATCTCAAGGGTTGGATGTTTTTAATGCTGCTGTTTTAGGAGCATATATACATGGATACATAGGTGAAGAGTTATCAAAAGAAAGTTTTACAGTAAGTGCTATGGAAATCATAAAGAATATTCCTAATAAAATGAAAGAATTAATTAGCTTTTAGAATAAATAGGATTACTAATTAATAGTATGTAAGGTATAAGGTTTCAATAGGAGGATTTTCATGAGAGACAAGAGAAATACCATACTCATAATACTATTAATTATAATCTTAGGAGTTATAGGTGGACTAGCTATCTACCAAAGAACTTATAATTTAACACCAGAAGATATATTAGAGGATATGTTTTCTATAGAGTCTTATGAGACAGAAATAACATATGATGTCAAAAATTCTAGAGGACAGTTCCAAGAAAAAGGTAGAATTTATTATGATGAAGAAGTGGGAACAAAGATTGTTTTAGATGATAGAGAACAATTATTTAAAGAAGATAAAATAATAATAAACTACTTTAAAGATGAGAAAACTTATGAAGTTGGAAAGGATTATGACCAGTTTTATAGATTCATGTTTATAAATGAATTAAAAAAATTATGTAATGAAGAACATAATTTCACTTATAGATGGAATGATGAAAATGAGAAGTCAGAAGTAATATTAGAGCTTAAAGATTTAAATGGAAATGAGAATTTTGCAAGGGAAGTAATTATTATAGATGCTAATAAAAAGGTTCCTAAGGAGGCTGTAATTTACGGAAGAGAGGATTCAGAAAGTGTTTCTATAAGATTTAACAACTTTAGTAAGGTTAAAAATTAAATTTATTTTTGTGGTTGTTTTAAATTTAAACAACCACAGTATTTATTTAACTTAATTAGTATTAGGAATTGTTATTTTACATATTTAATATATTTAATGAGGAAAAAATAGGGGAAAACAAATTAAAAAGTAAATATTATGTCAAAAAATATCATTTGCTTAGGACGAAATCTTTGACAAAGTGGCATATTTTGTAATATAATTTATACATAATTTTTAGAACTCTTTTTATATTTAGGAGTGGTGTTCATGTCAGTATCAAAGATCAATAAACAAGATTTAAAAAAACAAAAAAAAATTGAGAATTTTAGTCAATTAAAAGGACAAAAGTTAATAACATATAGTGAGGACAAAAAAGAAGATGACTTTTATGAAGCAATGAAGGAAGGATATAAAGCTATGGCTTTAATAAATTCACAATATGCTGAGGAAGGAACTTCTGTAGAATACTTTGATCAAATAGAATATGAGACATGGCTTTGCGGAGTGTGATATAAATGGCTAGTTTGAATGTAAAAAGAGGGGATATATTTTATGCTGATCTTAGTCCAGTTGTTGGATCAGAGCAAGGTGGAATAAGACCGGTTATAATAATACAAAATGATATAGGAAATAGATATAGTCCAACTGTAATTGTTGCGGCTATAACTTCTCAAATAAATAAAGCAAAATTACCTACACATGTAGAGATTTCTTCTGAGGAATATGGGTTAAATAGAGATTCAGTTGTTCTTTTAGAACAAATAAGAACTCTCGATAAGAAGAGATTAAAAGAAAAAATTGGACATATGACAGAAGATGATATGAAAAAAGTTAATAAATCTCTACTAATAAGTTTAAATTTACAGTAAAAGATAAGTAAGGCTATGATTAAATTTTTAATCATAGCCTTAATTTTTTTTTAAAAGCTATTAAAAAGGAGATTTTTATTGCTTTTTAATGCATAATAGAAATAATTTAAAAAATAAATAAATGTAATCGATATAACTTTTTGTATAGTATTAAAGATATAAATGTGATACTCTATTTAAAACTTTTTCATAAAAATTTTTATCCAGGATATACTATTATGGACTTTAATCTAAGAAAAACAGCTTTGAGTTATTAAAAATAAAGAGTAATAGAGTAGTCTAATTGAGTATTAATATATACTTAATGAAGTCTATTTGAAGAAAAAGATTAGCACAAATATAAAATTGCTATATGAAAAATTAATTTTTTGTGATAAAATTAATTTGGCAAAAAGGTAAAACAATATTTAAAAAAAAGTTTACATAAATGTACAGGAGGTCATTATGAGCAACAAGATACAAGAGTTAAAAAGCATGTCTAAGGTTATAAGAAAAGACATAGTAACTATGCTTACTGAGTCAGCATCAGGACATCCAGGTGGATCTTTATCAATCGCAGATATAGTAACAGTTTTATACTTTGATGAAATGAATATTGATCCAAAAAACCCAAAAGACCCAAATAGAGATAGATTCGTTCTATCAAAAGGACATGCAGCACCAGTATTATATAGTGCTTTAGCAAGAAGAGGATATTTTGATCCAGCAGAATTAACAACATTAAGAAAATTTGGTTCAAACCTTCAAGGACATCCAAATATGAACGACTTACCAGGAATCGATATGTCAACTGGTTCTTTAGGGCAAGGTATATCAGCAGCTGTAGGTATGGCTTTAGCCGGTAAATTAGATAACAAAGATTACAGAGTATATACTATTTTAGGAGATGGAGAGTTAGAAGAAGGTCAAGTTTGGGAAGCAGCTATGTCAGCAGCTCACTACAGATTAGACAATTTAACAGCTTTCGTTGACTTTAATGGATTACAAATAGATGGAGATATTAAAGAAGTAATGAGTCCTTGTCCAATAGACAAGAAATTCGAAGCTTTTGGATGGAATGTAATAGTTATAAATGGACATGACTATGATGAAATAATAAATGCTATACAAAAAGCTAAGAGTACAAAAGGAGCACCAACTTGCATAGTTTGTAACACAGTAAAAGGTAAAGGTGTTTCATTCATGGAAAATGAGGCTGCTTGGCATGGAACAGCTCCTACTAAAGAGCAATGTGAGCAAGCTATAGAAGAGATCGGAGGGGACAACTAATGGCAAAGAAAATAGCAACTAGAGAAGCATACGGAAAAGCATTAGCTGCTTTAGCTAAAGAAAATGAGAACATAGTAGTTTTAGATGCAGACCTTTCAAAATCAACTAAAACTGCTGATTTCAAAAAAGCATGCCCAGAAAGATTTATAAACATGGGTATTGCAGAAGGAAATATGATGTCAGTAGCAGCAGGTTTATCAACTTGTGGAAAAATTCCATTTGCTAGTACATTTGCTATGTTTGCTGCTGGAAGAGCATTTGAGCAAATAAGAAACTCAATATGTTACCCAAGATTAAATGTAAAAGTATGTGCTACTCATGCTGGTTTAACAGTTGGTGAAGATGGAGCATCACACCAAGCTATAGAAGACTTATCATTAATGAGAAGTATACCAAACATGACAGTAATCTGCCCATCAGATGCAGTTGAAACAGAAGCTGCAATTAGAGCAATAGCTGAGTATGACGGACCTTGCTATGTAAGATTAGGAAGAGCTGGAGTTAATGTAATAAATGATAGACCTGATTACAAATTTGAAATTGGAAAAGGTATAGAATTAAAAGAAGGTAATGATGTAACATTATTTGCTACAGGTATAATGGTTGACGTAGCTATAGAGGCTGTTGAAGCTTTAGCTAAAGAAGGTATAAGTGCTAGATTAATAAACATACATACTATTAAACCAATAGATTCAGAGCTTATATTAAAAGCTGCTAAAGAAACAGGTGCAATAGTTACATTAGAAGAGCATAATATAATTGGTGGATTAGGATCAGCTGTAGCTGAGGTTGTTGGAGAAGAGTATCCAGTACCAGTAGTTAAAGTTGGTGTTAAAGACACATTCGGAGAAAGTGGTAAACCAGATGAATTATTAAAAGCTTACGGATTAACTTCAGATGAAGCAGTTAAAGCTGCTAAAAAGGCAATAAGCTTAAAAAGATAATCTTAAATAGTAAGTTTGCAGCATGAGTAATTTTTCTCATGCTGTTTTTTTTAGGAATAAAAATACAAAATAATATTAAATTGAATTTAATTGCCAAAATATGAGTGAAGATGGTAATATTAAAAATTGAAGGTAATAAATTAATAATTAATTTAAAATGGGGAGAACAAATTAAATATAAATTTATTAAGGGGGTCTTTAAATGAAGATTAGTGTGAAGACGTTAAAAGAGTATGGAATAATTACTATAGGAGTAATTCTTTTAGCCTTATCATTAGAATACTTTTATTATCCTAACGACATTGCTGCAGGTGGAATATCTGGTTTAGCCTTAGTTATAAATAAAGTAACTGGAATGTCACAAGGAATGTTTATGAATATTGCCAATGTAATACTTTTTGCATTAGCATTTTGGCTTATAGGTGGAAATTTTGGTGGACGTAGTATATATGCCGCTTTTGGATTATCATTTTCAATAAGTTTAATAGAAAGTTTTTTACCAACTTTTGCAGTAACTGAGAATATGTTTTTAGCTACTATATTTGGTAGCGTGGTAGCAGCCTGTGGAATAGCATTAGTTTTTAGTCAAAACTCATCAACCGGTGGAACTGCTATTGTTGCTAAAATATTAAATAAGTATTTACACATTGATATTGGTAAATCACTTCTATGTGCTGACTGTGTTGTAGTTGTATGTGCTCTTTTAGTATTCGGCGTTGACAAAGCCTTGTTTGGATTAATTGGTGTTTTCATAATGGGAACATTAATCGACAAAATAATAGAAGGTTTTAATTCTTGTAAACAACTTCTAATAATAAGTGAAAAAAATGAGGAAATTTCCCAGGTAATAATGAAGGAAATCGATAGAGGATGTACTAAAATAGAGGGAACAGGAGCATATTCAAAAAAATCTGTAACTATACTTTATGCAGTTGTAAATAGAAGACAGTTCATAAGCTTAAAGAAGAAGATAAAAGAGATAGATCCAAAAGCATTTATTACAGTAAATGATGCTAAAGAGGTCTTCGGGGAAGGTTTTCTCGATTTGGTAGAAATTTAGCAGTTTATTATGATATAATAAACTTGTTTTACATTAACACATAGAATTTTAACAAAAATTAAGTAGATTAATGTAGAAAAATAGAGTAAAATAGTAAAATAGATTAGTGTTGATAGCGATCGGGTAAGGTTAAATATATATATGGATCTAAATTTATATTTAGATTTTTAATTTGTTGAGTAGAAAATGTTATTAAGGAGTGTTAACAATGATAGAATTTAGGAATGTTAGCAAGGTCTATAATAAGAATGTAAAAGCATTGTCCAATGTTAATATAAACATAGACAAGGGTGATTTTGTATTCTTAGTAGGGCCTAGTGGTGCTGGTAAATCGACTTTTATTAAAATGTTGTTAAAGGAAGTTGAACCGACAACAGGAAACATAGTTATGGGGGACGAGGATTTATCTCAAATAAAGAGAAGACAAATACCTTATCATAGAAGAAAAATAGGAATGGTATTCCAAGACTTTAGATTAATACCAACTCTTAATGTTTATGAAAATGTTGCTTTTGCCATGAGAGTAGTAGGAGCCACACCAAAAGAAATAAGAAAAAGAGTTCCAATGGTATTATCACTAGTTGGATTATCTAATAAATATAAAATGTTCCCAAATGAGTTATCAGGAGGAGAGCAACAAAGGGTTTCAATAGCAAGAGCCATAGTTAATAATCCTAAGGTTTTAATAGCTGACGAGCCAACAGGAAACTTAGACCCAGATACAGCTAAAGAAATTATGGAATTAATAGATGACATAAACAAAGCTGGTACAACAGTAGTTATGGCTACTCATGCTAAAGAAATAGTTAACTCAATGAAGAAGAGGGTTATAGCTATAGATAAAGGTGAAGTAGTTAGTGATGTTCAGAAAGGAGGATATGAATATGAAGTTTAGTACTATAGGATATTTCATATCAGATGCTTTCAAAAGTTTAAAAAGAAATAGAACAATAAGTATAGCATCTATAGCAACAGTTCTTACTACATTATTCATATTTGGAGCATTTTTATTAACTGCTTTAAATGTTAAAAATGGTGTAACAAATGTTCAAGATAAGGTTGAGATTAATGTTTTCCTTAAAGACGATGCAACTCAAGACCAAAAGACAGCTATAGAGGAAAAAATTAAAACTGTTCAAGGTGTTAAAGAAGTAGTATTTGAATCTAAAGATCAAGCATTTGCTAAGATGGAAGGTTCAAGTGATTATAATAAAGAAATATTAGCTGGATATAGCAAAGAAAACAACCCATTACCAGCTTCATACATAGTAAGATTAGAAAATCCAGAGGTAGCTAGCAATGTTGAAAGTGCTATGAAGACTGATAACAAATACATGGATGGAGTTGAAGATGTAGGTAACGATGAACAGCTTATAGGAACTATAAACTCATTTGTAAAAGTTATTAATACAGTTGGATTAGTTTTAGGTATAGTATTCGTAGGTGTATCACTATTCCTAATAGTAAATACAATAAAAATAACTGTTTACTCAAGAAGAAGAGAAGTTGGAATAATGAAGTTTGTAGGGGCAACTGACTGGTTCATAAGATGGCCTTTCGTAATTGAAGGGATTATAATAGGACTTGTTGGTGGTGTTTTATCAACACTTTTATTATTTGCTGGGTATAATTTATTGTATGGAAAAGTTGTAGCAGCATCATCATTATATATGCCACAATTTGTACCACCAATGTATGTATTAACAACAATGTCATGGCAGTTCATACTAGCTGGTATTGTTATCGGTGCAGTAGGTAGTATAATAGCTTTAAGAAAATTCTTAGATGTTTAATATTTAATATAGAATATAAAAAGCTTAAAATACGTAAACTATTTAAATATAGTGTATTTTAAGCTTTTTTTTTTGAAAGGGTGGGTTTTATGAGTCACAAAGATGGTGAAAAAAGAGAAAATGAGAATAATAAGAATCATAAGATGAAAAAAAGATTAAGAGTTATAGCTACAGGAGTAGCCTTAGCTCTTATAGTGGGTATTTCTGTTTATGCTGGTAATCGGCTTACGGCTATTGGAATTTTACCAATAACCAATGTTAGCGCTGTTCAGACCTCATTAGAAAATGTAAATGATACAGAAAATTTCAAAAAGGTCTTAGATGTAAGAGAAATGCTTTATAGATGGTATGATGGTGAAATAGATGATAGTAAGTTAGCTGAAGGAGCTATAAAAGGTATGGTTGCATCTTTAGGAGATCAATATACTTACTATATGAATGAAAAAGAATTTTCAGATTTTAAGGAAAAGAGCCAAGGAAACTATATGGGAGTTGGAATTCAAGTAGGAGTTAAGGAGAATAAAATAGTAGTAGTCTCACCTATTGAAGGAGGTCCGGCAGAAAAGGCAGGAATAAAAACAGGAGATGTTATACTAAAGATTAATGGAGAACCAGTATCAGGAGAAGAGTTAGATAAGGCTGTTTCAATGATGAAAGGAACAACAAAAGAAAATATAAAATTAACATTATATAGAGAAGGTAAAGGCGAATTTGACGTTGATGTCATGAGAGATGTAGTTAAGACAGTTAACATAAAAAGCGAAATGATTAATGGTGATATTGGATATATTGAGGTATTAGCTTTTGATGAAGGAACCGCAAAAGATTTTGAAGCTCAATTAAAAGCTTTAGAAGATCAAGGCATGAAGGGGTTAATACTTGATTTAAGAGGGAATCCAGGTGGATTTATGAAAGAATGTGTAGACTTAGTATCAAACTTTGTTCCAAAGGATAAAGTTATAGTATCTACAATAGATAAATATGGTAATAAAGAAGAAAGTGTATCTAAGGGTGGAATAGCACAAGGAATGCCATTGGTTGTTTTAATTGATGGAGGAACTGCCTCTGCATCAGAGATTGTTGCAGGAGCTATTAGAGATTATGATTTAGGTACTCTAGTTGGAACAACAACATTTGGAAAGGGAATAGTTCAGGTTGTTCTAGATAAAATCGGGCAAGAAAAAGATGGAACTGCTTTAAAGGTAACTATCTCAAAATATTATACTCCAAACGGAGAGAATATTCATAAGAAGGGCATAGCACCTGATGTCACAGTAGAGTATCCAGCAGAGCTTAAGGAAAATCCATATTCAAGAAGTGATGATCCACAGTTTGAAAAAGCTTTAGAGATTATGCAAGAAAAGATGAAATAATAAAATTTTGGAGGACTTAAAATGAATTTACTTATAGAAAATATAAGAGCAATATCTTACGCATTAATAAGTCCTACCTTATCTTTAATGTTAATAGTAATAGCTATATTATTCTATTTTAAAAATAGAAAAATAGCATTTATGCAAAAGTTAATGCTTGGGAGGAGCGTACAGTCTCCTCTTGAGATGACTTTATCACAACTTTTAATTGGTATATTAGGTGGTGTTATAGCAAGTTTATTACTAAGTTTTTTAGGAATAACTTTTGAAAACAGTTCTTTAATAAATGTCATTTTAACAGTATCAGTATTTTCTATAGTATATAAAAATAGATTTATTAAAATACCATATATAGCATCAGTATTAGGAATAATAGCTATTTTATTGAATAGTAATACTGAATATTTTGGAAATGGATTTAATTTTTCCGTTAATTTAACATCAGTAATTGTTTTAATAGGAGTATTCTCAATTGTTGAAGGTATTTTAACAATGATTGATGGAGACAGAGGATATTTACCTATATTTACTCAAAAAGATGGAAACCTTGTAGGCGGTTTTAGCTTTAGAAGATTTTGGGCATTACCTGTATGTCTTTTAGTTGTATTAGGAACTAATAGTGGTCTTTCAATTATTAATGAAATTAAAGATTTACCTCAATGGTTACCATTTTTTAATGGAGAGAAAGCTCTTGCAATAATGAGTGCAACAGTTTTAGGGACTATGGCTGCATATGGAGTAACTTCATATGAGGCATCTACATTTACTCAGAGTAAGAGAAGAAAGACGCTAACCTCTGGATTATTTAATATTGCATATGGTATATTAGTTATAATATTAGCTTATTTTTCAAGACAAAATGTTATTTTTACCATTGCATTAATTATTTTAGTTCCTTTATTGTATGAATTAAGAATTAATATAGAAAGAAAACTAGAAGTTATGAGAGAACCACTATATTTTTCGAAGCATGAAGAAATATGTATTTTGGATGTACTTCTAAATTCTATTGCATATACAAAAGGACTAAGAAGTGGGGATAAAATAATTAAGGTTAATGGAGAGATTCCTAAAAATGAAAAAGAAGTCTTTATGGCAATAAAAAAGAATTTTTATGGAGTTGATTTTGAGATAAGAAAAAATAATGGAACTATTGAAAATCATACCATAGCGGTTGAAGATAGAGGTAAATTATTTGGAATAGTGTTGGTTCCAAAAGGAATATCTTTTGATAGGGAAATTGATTAGTTATTAGAGAAACTTAGAAAAGCTAATAATGATGAAGAAGAAAAAAACAAATAATGGTTTAATGTGGCTGTATCAAATACTTACATAATTAATTGAAAGTAAATTTGATACAGCCCTTTTATAGCAAGGAGGGAAAGTTATGGGAGAATTTAAAATACAATCAAAGTTTAAACCTACAGGTGATCAACCTAAAGCAATTGATACTTTGGTTAAATCAATAGAGAATGGAAATGAAGGACAGACTCTTTTAGGGGTTACAGGATCAGGAAAAACTTTTACTATGGCAAATATTATAGAAAGAACTCAAAAGCCAACTCTTATATTGGCACATAATAAGACTTTAGCAGCTCAACTTTGTGCTGAGTTTAAAGAATTCTTTCCAGATAATATAGTTGAGTACTTTGTTTCATATTATGACTATTATCAGCCAGAAGCATATGTTCCTCAAACAGATACTTTCATAGAAAAAGACGCTTCTATTAATGACGAAATTGATAAATTACGTCATTCAGCTACATCAGCACTTTTAGAAAGAAGAGATGTAATAATAGTTGCTTCAGTATCATGTATATATGGATTAGGTAATCCAGAAGAATATAAGAAGCTTACTCTTTCATTAAGACCAGGAATGATTAAAGATAGAGATGAGGTTATTAAAAAACTTATAGAAATACAATATGAAAGAAATGATATAGATTTTTCTAGAGGAACCTTTAGGGTTAGAGGAGATAATTTAGATATAATTCCTTCATCTTCATCATCAAAGGGAATCAGGGTTGAATTCTTTGGAGATGAGATTGATAGAATAAGAGAGTTTGATGTTTTAACTGGAAACATAATTGGAGAAAGACAACATGTTCTTATAACTCCAGCATCTCACTTTGCTGCTTCTCAAGAAACTTTGGAAAAATCAATAAGTGTAATAGAAGATGAGCTTGAAGATAGGCTAAAAGTTCTCACGGCTGAGGATAAAATACTAGAAGCTCAAAGGCTTAAACAAAGAACAAACTATGATATAGAAATGATTAGAGAGATGGGATATTGTCAAGGAATAGAAAACTATTCAAGAATTTTAGATGGTAGAGCACCGGGAACTCCACCTCAAACATTACTTGATTACTTCCCAGAAGATTTCTTAATGTTTATAGATGAAAGTCACGTTACATTACCTCAGGTTAGAGCAATGTATGCTGGTGATAGATCAAGAAAGACATCTTTAGTTGATTTTGGTTTTAGATTACCTTGTGCTTTTGATAATAGACCTCTTAAATTTACTGAGTTTGAAAGTAAGATAAACCAAGTGGTATTCGTAAGCGCAACTCCTGGTGAATATGAAATAGATCATTCTAATACTATAGCAGAGCAAATAATAAGACCTACAGGACTTTTAGATCCAGTTATAGAAATAAGACCTATTAATGGGCAAATTGATGATCTTTATGGAGAGATACAAAGAACTGTTCAAAAAGGTTTCAGAGTTCTGATAACAACACTTACAAAGAGAATGGCTGAAGATTTAACAAAATACTTAAAAGATTTAAATGTTAAGGCTACATATATGCATTCAGATATAGATACATTAGAAAGAATGAAGATAATAAGAGAACTTAGACTTGGAGAAGTTGATGTATTAATAGGAATCAACCTTTTAAGAGAGGGATTAGATATTCCAGAAGTTGCTTTAGTTGCTATATTAGATGCTGATAAGGAAGGATTCCTAAGATCAGAAACATCTTTAATACAGACTATAGGAAGGGCAGCTAGAAACTCTGAAAGTAAAGTAATAATGTATGCAGATAATATTACTAAATCTATGGATAAGTCTATTAAAGAAACTGAGAGAAGAAGAGTTATTCAGATGGAGTATAATAAAGAACATGGAATTACTCCAACCACTGTAATTAAGGGCGTAAGAGATATAATAGAGGCTACTAAGGTTTCAGAAGAAAAAGAAAGTTATGAAACTGAAGTTAAAAAAGCTGTTAAGAAAGATATTCCTATAGAAAAACTTATAGAACAATATGAAGAAGAAATGAAGGAGGCTGCTAAAAATCTTCAGTTTGAAAGAGCTGCTGAGCTTAGGGACATAATAAAGGATTTAAAGAAAAATACTAAATAAAATGATACTTAATCCAATATAAATTTTATTACATGTAAATTAAAGTATATGTTTATTTAGATAAATATCAAGTTTAATGTTAGCCATATACAAGTGAATATTAAAATTTTGATAACTATTAATTTGTTGGAATATTTTATAAAGGAATTACTTTAAATTTGTTTAATAATATAATTAGTAGAGTGAAAAAAGTTTTACAAATTTAAATTAGATGTTAAAATGGATAATAGATTATTAAAATCAATAAGCTAGTTTCCTATGACATTTTATAGGAATTTATTTGAAGGTTAATATGAGAGTTAATTATTAAGAGGAGAAAGGTTCTTCTCTTAATTAAATTTATCTAAGTGCGTTATATAAATTTATACAGTATATAATAAAGTGAGATAAAATATAATATAAAGAAAAAGCATAAGTATATAAGTAAGAGCGCTATTAGAGTGTATTAGTAATAGATATTTAATATTTAATATTATAGATAAATCTAAAAGAGCTGAAAGAATGTATTTAAGTTTTAGGAGGAATATATGGCTGTTAAAGTAATTACAGATAGTACTAGCTGCATACCAAAAGAGTTAGCAGAAAAGTATGGAGTAGAGATAGTATCTTTAAGCGTTATAATGAATGGAGAAAGTTATAAGGAGGTAGACATAGATAGTGAAGCTTTTTATGCAGAGCTAGCAAAATGTGATAAACTTCCAACTTCATCTCAACCATCAATGGATGAATTCTATAATGCTTTTGAGAAGTTTGCTAAGGATGGTCATGATATAGTTGCAGCGTTTATATCATCTAAATTAAGTGGAACATATACAACATCACATATAATAAAAGATATGATTTTAGAGAAGTATCCAGATGTTAAGATTGATCTTATAGATTCTCAAACTTCAGTAATGGCACTTGGAATAGGTGTTTTAGAAGGTGCAAAGGCTGCTGAAGAAGGAAAAGACTTTGATGAAGTTTCAAAAATAGTTAGAGAAACTATAAAAGAATCAGAGATTATATTTATTCCAGGTACTTTAGATAATCTTAAAAAAGGCGGAAGAATAGGTGGAGCTGCCGCGTTAGTTGGAAAAGTTCTAAAAATAAATCCAATATTAACAGTTAAAGAAGGAGCTGTTGTAGTAATGGATAAAGTTAGAACTAAGAAAAGAGCTATAGATAAAATTATAGATGTAGTTAAACATGATCTAAAAGAAAAAGGAATAAAGCAAGCTGTTGTATGTCATATATTAGCTGAGGATGAAGCCAGAGATCTGGCTAAGAGACTTAAAGATGAATTAGATTTAGATTCAATGATAGGTGAAATAAGCGCAGTTATAGGTGTACATGTAGGAGTTAAAAGTGTTGGAATAGCTTACGCTAGGGAATCATAATATAGGTTGAAAATAAGAAGTCTACAGAGGGTGAACTCTGTAGACTTTTTTATTTTTGACCATCTTTTAAATTAGTGTTGATTTTAGATAAATTTTAATAGTTAGCTAAAATTAATACTTAATTAAATTAGAGTCATATTTTAAAAAGAATTTTAATAATAAAAACTCTGGTTATTGGTCCAGAGTTTTTCTATTTATATTTTAAGTTTTTTATGTTAAGCTAAAGATTAAAATTTACTTTTATAAGTAGACTATGAAATTTTATAAGTGTTTATTAAAACGTAACTTTTTTATAAAGCTTAAAAGCTAAATTTTTGATATGATTTTTAGTAATAAGTTAAATTTTACAGGTATTGAGGTGAAGTGGATGAAAAAGTTTTTTAAAGTACTAGGAGTTATTTTATTAAGTTTAATAATTATAATTGGAGCTCTAGCTTACTATTTTAGAGGACAAATAGGATTTTATATAAACATAGGAAAAGAGTATTTAGAATTAAAAGAAAATCCACCAAGTATTGAAGAACTAAAGAACATGAAAATGAGTGAAGATATGGATTTTAAGGATATAGTTTATAAAGACACTAATGGAAAACCACAAACTTTAGATATTTATGGACCAGAAAAGAAATTAAAGCATGGTTCACCAGTAATTCTTTATGTTCATGGTGGAAGTTGGATTTATGGAAGTAAGGAAATTCCTAATGTTATAGCGCCCCTTTTAGATTCTTTTAGAAAGGAAGGTTATACCATAATAAGTGTAGGATATGAACTTGCTAATGATAAGGTTGATTTTAACAAACAAGCATCAGATGTTAAGGATGCTATAAGATGGGTTTACAAAAACAAAGATACTTATGGATTTAATACAAATGAAATAGGGTTAATAGGGGCTTCTGCTGGAGCTCATTTATCTTTACTAGCAGCATATAGTGGAGATGATGAATTTATTGATGATAAAGAGCTTGCTAAATATCAATCAAAGGTTAAATATGTAGTAGATTTCTTTGGACCAACAGAGCTAGATACTTTAGATATGAGTATGGCGTCATGGGATTTAAATAATTCTATAGCAAAAACAGAAAGTCAGCTAAGAGGAGAGCAAAGTATAGAAGAATACATGGATAAATATAGTCCAATAAATTATATTAAACCTAATTTACCTAAAACATTAATAGTTCACGGAAGTCAAGATAAGTTAGTTCCTTACAGTAATTCTGTTGATCTATATAATAAGAGTAAGGCTGAGGGAAATGAGGTGCAAATTTTAACCTTAGAAAATAGTGGACATGATTTTTCACAGGTAGATGTAAATGAAGTGTTTGAATTAGGCTTTAAAGTTTTGAATTTTATACTTTTTAATACTAAGTTCTAAGTTTTTTGAAAATATAATAGAGAATAAGGCATAGGGTAAGTAACTCTATGCTTGATTTAATTATGTCTATAATAAAAGCAAATTTTAAATTGTAAGTAATTTCCCTTCTATTAGAAAAAACTATATAATTAAGACAATAAATTTTTTATTTTAATGAGGAGATTTAAGATGAGTTATGAAAATGATAAAACCTTATTATTGTCTTTAAAAGAGAATATTTTTCCAAGAGAAAGAATGTTAAGATTAATAAGATATGATTATGCAGAATCAATGGATAAAAAAAGAAATTTTAAGAACATAAGAAAATTATATGATATGAGTGAAAAAGGGGAATATCATATAGATGAACAGACTTGGCATGATTTAGATTTAGATAAGGTTTATTCAAAATTGGATAGAAACTACAGTAGTGTAGGAGAAGCTGCACTGTATTCAATGCTTAGAAATCCTTTGAATGATGAAAAGAAGTTAAATGATAGAAATAATATTATAGAGTATTTTAAAGAAAATGAAAAAATAAGAACTAAGATTTTAGGCATATTTTTTGATTTAGGAATGGATAAGAAAAATAGTTTACTAGATATGATTGATGAGAAACTAATAGAATCCAATCAATTTAAGTACTATGCATATACAGCATTAGGTAAGCTTCTACCAGCGATACTAATACTTACTGCTATATTCGTAGATATAAGAGCAATGCTTATATTTATGTTTTTAAGTTTCTTTAATATGTATTTAAATAGTAAAGAAAGAGAATATATTAAATCTAATGGATTAATTTATTTAAGAAAAGTAATCAAATCAACTAAAAAAATAATGGCTATTAAAGATAAAGGCTTAGATAGCTTTAAAGAAGGTATAAATGAAAATTTAAATAAGCTAAAATCCATAGATAGAAATACTAAAATAATAAGCTTCGCTAATATGTGGGGAGGAGTATTTGAATTTATATCTGTATTATTTTTATTAGAAGAGGCAGCATATTATAAAACTGCTGATGCTATAGAGAATAATAAAGTTTCAATTTTAAATCTTTATAAAGCTTTAGGTCAGATTGAAGCTATAATATCTATTGGAAGTTATGAGGTAGAGGAGAAGGATAGAATTAATAAGCCTAAATTTATAAAAGAGACTACATTAAGAGTTAAAAATGGAATACATCCAATCATAAAAAATCCTGTAGCAAACTCAATAAACATGAGTAAGAGAGGAATTGTTCTTACAGGAACTAATATGTCAGGTAAATCTACTTTCTTAAGAATGTTAGGAGTAAATATGCTTTTGGCTCAAACTTTTGATTTTGTTTTAGCAGAGAAATATGAAGCTCCTATATTCAATATAGTATCTTCAATTAGTCCAAATGATGATTTAAGTAGTGGTAAGAGTTTTTACATGGCAGAGGCAGAGTCAATTTTAAGAATAATAAAAGCATTAGATAAAAACTTACCAGTATTTTGCCCAATTGATGAAATATTTAGAGGAACAAATCCTATAGAGAGAATATCAGCCTCAGCTGAAATACTTACTTATATAAATAAGAAGAATAGTATATCTATAGTGGCTACTCATGACAGAGAATTAGTTGATATATTAAAGGATAATTATGAATTTTACTATTTCAGTGAAAGTGTTGATAGTAAAGAAGGTTTAAGCTTCGATTATAAACTTAAAAAAGGAGTTTCTAAAACTAGAAATGCTATAAAATTATTAGATTATATAGGATATCCAAGTGATATAATAAAGAAAGCTTATGAAAGATCAGAAAAGTTAGAAGGATTTATTTAGAAAGGATTGTTAGGATGTTTAAACCAGTTAAAAACACGAAAGTTTATGAACAGGTTGTTGATCAAATAAAAGAAATGGTAAGAGTAGGACAAATAAAAAAAGGGGATAAACTTCCTACAGAGAGAGTTATGGCAGAGGAACTACAAGTAAGTAGAACTTCTATAAGAGAAGCTATGAGAGCTTTAGAGGTTGTTGGGTTAATAGAAAGTAGACAGGGAGCAGGAAATTATATAAGAGAAGAATTTGATGATGTATTATTAGAGCCACTTTCTATAGTATTTATGCTTCAAAATGGAACTAACAAAGATATATTTGAGCTAAGAGAAGTTCTAGAATTATCAACTATATTTTTATCTGTAATGAGAATATCAGAAGAGGATTTAAAAAAATTAGGAGAGCTTATAGATATACTTAAAGTATCAACAAATGAGGAAGAAAATGTTAGGCTTGATAGTGAATTTCATAGCATTATTGTTAAAGGAGCAAACAATGTGCTTATAACAAATTTATTAGAAGGTGTTTCTGAATTAGTAGACAAATTTATAAGTGAAGGAAGAAGAGCTATTTTAAGTAATGAAAATAATAGAGAGAAATTATTAGAATTTCATGAAAAGATATATTTGGCTATAAAGAATAGAGATGCCTATTCTGCATATAAACATATGCAAGAGCATTTTGAATTAATAAAGGAAAATATTTAGTTATACAAACTTTATTTTAAATAAAAGTGATTTTTAATCTATTATAAGCCTATATAATAACTTGATAAATTGACTAAAATAAATAAAAGGTATATGGTTAATTTAGGGTATAAAAAGAGACGTTGGGTATATAAATTTTAATATGGCATATTATTTTAATATGCCATATTTTATAAAACAAAATTGGTCATACCAAATTGTCTAAATGGTATAAAAGTTATTATGAGGGGTGAAAAAATGAATACGTATCTTATGTTTTTTCTTGCTCTTATACCTATAATAATCCTAATTATAGGTCTTGGAGCTCTTAAAATTCCAGCTCATAAAATATGTCCAATAGCATTAATAATTACTATAATACTTTCCATACTTTCTTGGAAAATGCCAATAAAAGATTCTTTAACAGCGGCTTTAGAAGGAGTTGCTTTAGGAATTTGGCCAATAATGATAGTTATTATAGCTGCGGTATTTACTTATAACTTAGTTGTCCATACAAAGGCTATGGAGATTATAAAGTCAATGCTAACAGATGTTAGTGATGATAAAAGGATACTGGTCCTTATTTTAGCATGGGGATTTGGTGGATTTTTAGAAGCTGTAGCTGGCTTTGGAACAGCTGTTGCAATTCCAGTTGGAATAATGGCAGCCTTAGGATTTAATCCTTTCTTTGCAGCTGTTATTTGTCTAGTGGCTAATACAACACCTACTGCTTTTGGAGCAATTGGTCTCCCTGTGATAACTTTATCTAATGTATCAGGAGTTCCTATAGAGTCTCTAAGTTATTATGTAGTAATCCAGTTATTTCTTTTTGTGGTGTTAATTCCTTTTATATTGGTTGCTCTAACTGAGAAAAGTTTAAAGGGCATAAAGGGGGTATTTGGAATAACTTTAGCTTCTGGTCTTTCTTTTGGCATTGTACAAGTTCTTGTAGCAAAGTTTTTAGGTCCTGAATTGCCAGCAGTTTTAGGATCAATAGTTTCTTTATTAGTTACAATTTTCATAGCAAAAAAATTCTATAAAAAAAGTGAAGATTTGAAGAATGAAGAAAAAATCGAATTAAAAAAAGTGCTAATAGCATTTTCACCATTTATATTAATATTAGTCATAATAATTGGAGTTAGTCCATTGTTTCCAAGCTTATATGACAAATTAAATGAAGTAAAGACTTCAGTCAATATTTATACAGGGGTAGGGGCTAAACCATATACATTTGTATGGTTAACAACACCAGGAGTATTAATATTGATAGCCGCATTTATTGGAGGATTTATACAAAGAGCTTCTTTTAAAGAAATGGTTGAAATCTTAGGAAAGACAATGATGCAGATGAGTAAATCTGCCATAACAATATTTTCAATAATAGCCTTAGCGAAAGTAATGGGATATAGTGGTATGGTTGCATCTATAGCAACTGTTCTCGTCATGGTAACCGGTTCATTTTATGCTTTTATAGCACCATTTATTGGAGCTTTAGGAACCTTTGTTACAGGTAGTGATACTTCTGCTAATGTTTTATTTGGTGAACTTCAAGCACAGGCTGCAAATTCCTTAGGAATAAGTCCGGCATGGTTAACAGCTGCTAATACTTGTGGAGCCACTGCTGGTAAGATGATATCTCCTCAAAGCATAGCGGTAGCAACAGCCGCCACAGGCTTAGCTGGAAAAGAAGGTAAGATATTAAATTCTACATTAAAAGTATGTATAGTATATGTGATTCTATTAGGTGTAATAAGTTATGTAGGAAGCTTAATTTTCACATAGTTTTTGAAAACGTTTATTAAATAATTTATATAACTTAAAGTCTCTATTTTAAATTAATAAACAATTAAATAGAGTTAGAAAGGGAATGGAGTGATTTTTATGAAGATTATGGTTTGTATCAAACAAGTTCCTGGTACTTCAAAGGTTGAGGTTGATGAAAAAACAGGAGTTTTAAAGAGAGATGGAGTAGATTCAAAAATGAATCCATATGACTTATATGCATTGGAGACTGCTCTAAGGATAAAAGAGAACAAAGGCGGAGAAATAAAGGTAATAAGTATGGGACCACCACAAGCTAAGGCTGTAATAAAAGAGGCCTATTCTATGGGGGCTGATGAAGGAACTTTAGTTTCAGATAGAAAGTTTGCTGGTGCTGATGTATTAGCAACTTCATATACATTATCTCAAGGAGTTAAAAAATGTGGAGACTTTGATATTATTCTTTGTGGTAAACAAACCACTGATGGAGATACAGCACAGGTTGGTCCTGAAATGGCTGAATATTTAGGGATTCCTCATGTAGCTAATGTTAGAAGGATTTTAGATGTTAATGATGATTTTATTAAAGTTGAAATGGATATGCCTAATACAATAGAAGTTTTAGAAGTTAAATATCCTTGTCTTTTAACTGTAGATAAAGATATTTTTCAACCTAGATTACCTTCCTATAAAAAGAAAGTTGAAACAGATGAAAGAGAAATAAATGTAATATCTTTAAACGATTTTGAAGATAAAGATGAGAAAAAATATGGATTAAATGGATCACCAACTCAGGTTGAAAGAATATTTCCACCAAGCAATAATGATGATCATGAAATTTGGACAGGCGATTCATCAGAGCTTAGTGAAAAGATGGAAGATAAATTAAGAGAGCTTAAGTTTATTTAGGGGGTAAGGATTATGGGAAGATTAGTAGTTCATCAAGATAAAATAGATGATGTAAATAGTGTAATAAAAATATGTCCTTTTGGAGCTATGGAAGTAGTAGATGGTAAAGTTGAAATAAATGCAAGTTGTAGAATGTGTAAAGTTTGTGTTAGAAAAGGACCTAAAGGAGCCTTTGAATTCGTAGAAGATGAGGATAAGGTTTTGGTAAATAAAGATGAATGGAATGGTATAGCAGTTTATGTTGACCATGTTAATGGAGATGTTCATCCAGTTACATTAGAACTAATAGGTAAAGCTAGAGAGTTAGCAGAGAAGGTTAATCAAAAGGTTTATTGTTTATTTATGGGGAATGGAATAAAAGATAAGGCTGGAGAGCTTTTACATTATGGAGTAGATGAAGTTATTGTATATGATTATAAAGAACTTGAAAACTTTAGAATCGAGCCATATACAGCTGTTTTTTATGACTTTATAAACAAGATTAAGCCATGTTCAATATTAGTTGGGGCAACAACATTAGGTAGATCATTAGCTCCAAGAGTTGCAGCAAGATGTAGAACAGGCCTTACAGCAGACTGTACTATATTAGATATAAAAGAAAATACAGATTTAGTTCAAATAAGACCTGCCTTTGGTGGTAATATTATGGCACAAATAGTAACTCCAAATTCAAGACCTCAAATGGCAACAGTTAGATATAAGGTTATGTCTGCTCCAGAAAGAAATGAAGAATGTACTGGAGAGATTAAATACTTTGAAATAGAAAAAGATAAGTTAGAATCAAATATAGAAGTTAAGGAAATCAGACAAAAGGCTAAAGAACATAGCATATCAGATGCCGAGGTAATAGTTGTGGCAGGTAGAGGAGTTAAATCAGAAAAAGACTTAGGAATGATTAAGGAACTTGCTGATTTACTAGGAGGAGAGCTTGCTGTTACAAGACCCCTTATAGAATCTGGATGGGCTGATGCAAACAAACAAGTTGGATTAAGTGGAAGAACCGTAAGGCCAAAACTTATAATAACTTGTGGTGTTTCTGGAGCTATTCAGTTTGTAGCAGGAATGAATAACTCAGACTATATCTTTGCTATAAATAAAGATGAAAAGGCACCAATATTTAAGGTTGCCCATTATGGAATAGTTGGAGATATCTATGAGGTTGTTCCTAAGCTTATTGAGAAGATAAAATGGGAAGGGGTGCTTTAATATGAACTACAATAAAATAAATAACGAGGGTATTGAATTTATAAAAGCAATAATAAATGATCATGAGAGAGTTTTTCTTGGAGAAGAAATAAATGAGGATTATTCCCATGATGAATTAGGATCTGAAAGACATATGCCAGACATTGTTGTTAAGGCTATGGATAGAGATGAAATTGTAGCTATAATGAAGTATACTAATGAAAATAGTATTCCTGTAACAGTAAGAGGAGCAGGCACAGGCCTTGTTGGGGCTGCTGTTCCTATCTTTGGAGGAATTCTTCTAGATTTAAGTGGAATGAATAAGATATTAGAATTAGATGAAGATAACTTAACTCTTACAGTTGAACCAGGAGTTCTTCTTATGGAAATAGCTAAGTTTGTTGAAGAACATGATTTCTTCTACCCACCTGATCCAGGGGAAAAAACAGCTACTATAGGTGGTAACGTTAGTACCAATGCAGGAGGAATGAGAGCTGTTAAATATGGAGTAACAAGAGACTATGTAAGAGGTATGGAAGTTGTCCTTTCAAACGGAGAAGTTTTAGAACTAGGTGGAAAAGTTGTCAAAAACAGTTCAGGATATAGTTTGAAAGATTTAATGGTTGGTTCAGAAGGAACTTTAGGAATAATAACTAAGATAATTTTAAAACTTTTACCACTACCTAAAAAAGTAATAAGTTTATTAGCTCCATTTAAGGACTTAGAAAGTGCAATAGAAACAGTTCCTAAAATAATAAAATCAAAGAATGTACCTACAGCTATAGAGTTTATGCAAAGAGAGGTAATAATATCAGCAGAGGAATTCTTAGGGAAGAAATTTCCTGATAGCTCAGCGGATGCTTATTTAATATTAAGCTTTGATGGAAACTCTAAAGAAGAGGTTGAGGGTTACTATGAAAAAGTGGCTGATATATGTTTAAAAGAAGGAGCCTTGGATGTATTTATATCAGATACAGAGGAAAGACAAGAATCAATATGGTCAGCTAGAGGAGCTTTCTTAGAAGCTATAAAAGCCTCAACAAGTGAAATGGATGAGGTAGATGTTGTTGTACCAAGAAATAAAGTAGCCGAATTTGTTAAATTCACTAATGAGGTAGAGAATAAGCTTGATATTAGAATAAGAAGTTTTGGACATGCAGGAGATGGAAACTTACACATCTATATATTAAGAGATGAATTATCAGAAGAAGAATGGAAGAAAAAGCTCAATGAAGCTATGGAAATACTTTATAGAAAACAAAGAGAACTTAATGGACAAGTTTCAGGAGAACATGGTATAGGCTTAGCTAAGAGACCATATCTAAATGAATCTTTAAATAAGGCCACAATGGATATTATGAGAGGAATAAAATTAGCTTTTGATCCAAATAATATTTTAAATCCAGGTAAGGTTTGCGAATAAAATAAATTGAAAATTTAATTAGCATATAAAATTTCATAATAAAAATACTCCTTTTAAACTTAGTTTAAAAGGAGTATTTTTATTATGATGTCATTCCTATATACATACCTACGAAGTATGGGATAAGCCATATGAACCAAACTACTAAACTGAATTTGTGGAATATAGCTTTTGCTTTTTCACTACCTTTGTTTAAAACAATTGTTGCCCAAACAGCGTGTATAAGCATTAAGATAATAGCAAGCATACCTGTTGATTGATGTATTAATAAATCAGTTGGAGTAATACTTTTATCAGTTCCTGATGCAACGATTCTACTCATTGTATAAGTTCCAAGAGTATCACATACTAAACCACACCAAAAGATTATTACATGTTTTTTCTTTAAGATACCTGCTCTATGTTCACTCCAAACACCAATTGTGTAAAATATTAGTGCTAATGTTATAAATATAATAGCTGGAATTAATAATTTAGGCATAAAAAAACCTTCTTTCTTAAAATTAGAATAAAATTTTATAGCCTGTCCTTAAGTTGAAGTTTTCACATATTAAAAGAAATCTAAAATGTGGATTTACTTTAATATGTGAAAATTAATTTTCATTATGGACTAGGTTCATATTAATAATAACATATTCACAAAAAATTCATAGACCTAATAAGAAAAAATGTTTACAATTTGTTTAAAAAATAAAATTTATTTTTCATTTAATATATTTATCTAATTTAAATTAATTTTTAGAAAAATAATTTGTATTTTAAAAGAAATAAAAGAAAAAAATGTATTTGGTGATATAATAAATGTAATTAATTATAATAAAAAATTAGTTTTAGAAAGGGGAATAGAAATGTCTAAAAACTTAAAAGAATATGCATTAATTATTTGTGCAGCAATAGTATTAACACTTCTTATAAATAAATTTTTATTTTTTAAAATAGTAGTTCCAACTTCATCAATGGCACCGACTATTGAGCCAGGAGATCAACTTTTTGCTACAAGAATACACAATTTATCAAATATAAAAAGAGGAGATATGATAGTTTTTTATTCAAATGAATTCGATGAAAAAATGATAAAAAGACTTATAGGATTACCAGGAGATAAGGTAGAAATAAAAGAAGATGGAACAGTATATGTAAATAATGAAAGGTTAGATGAGCCTTATATAAAATATCCAGGAGGTAAAGTGAATATGAATTTTGAAGTTCCAGAGGAAAAATATCTTTTGCTAGGTGATAATAGAAATGGGAGTGAAGATGCAAGGTATTGGAATGATAAATATATAGATGGTGATGATATATTAGGGAAAGCTCAAATAACAGTATGGCCTTTGAATAGGTTTAACTTTGCTAATTAAAAAATAAAATTAAGGGGGTTCCTATGAGCACATGGTTATTTATAGATTGCTTTCTTTTAATATTAATTATATGGTGGATTTATGATCTGCTTAAAGGAAACTTTATAATTGATAAGTTGGGGGCAAAAGCAAGTTTTAATTGGTTAATTGGGGTTGTGATTTTTACTATTGTAGTAGTGTTTTTTACTTTTCCATTAGCTAAAACTGCATATGAAATTAGACAATATATTAGAAGTTCAGAACTTAATCAATACATCTCAAGCTATAAATTAGAAGGATTTAGAGATTCTATTGTCATAGCAAAAGGAAATAAAAAGTTTAAGGAATTAGATAATAAAACAAAATTTGAGTATATGAATGAAATTGAAGATAGGGTAGCTTCAATAGTTTCTTCAAATTATGGTATAGGAGATGGAGGATACATTAGGATTCATAAGATGCGCAGTGATATGAAAGTAGAAGTTTGTGTTAATGGTGATAAGTATGCAATTAAAAGAAATACTTTAATCTTAAATGGAAAAGAAATATATAATGAAAAAGAAACTGTATAATAACTCAATATTAAAACTTATAATTTTAAAACTCATTCTGGTGATTATCAGAATATATTTATAAGTCTTATTGAGTTATTTTTATACAGCTCTTTTTGGTTACTCTCTTTTTAAAGTTTCTTGTAATGAGATTTTATTTATTTTTTTCTTAGCAGTAAATGTTCCTAGATAGAAGATTATTAGAACTATTACAAAGCCTAATATGGCTTGTAATAAGCTAAGCTGTACAGGAAGTATCATACCAAATTCAGAAGCTAGATATTTCATTCCAAAGCTCATGCTTACTACGGTTAGTGGTAGTCCTATTAGGTAAGCAATTATTGTATAGATTTTATAACTATCTAGAATCATTGAGTTAACTTCTTTTTTATTGTATCCCATAACTTTTAGTAGAGAGATACTATAAGTATTATCTTCAATAGTTAGTGAAGTTAGGATAAACATTATTATTACTGCTATGAATATGGCACTTGCTATCATGGAGTATATTGCAACTCTAACAAAGCCCTGCATTGATTTTGATTGTTCAAGTATTGTGTTTTTATTTACAACGCTTATATAGTCATTACTATCCAAATTTTCCTTTGAGAAAACTCCATTATAAAGATCAGAATTTTTTCCATCACTTATTAATTCACTAAGTTTTTTTCTAGAAATATAAAGCTTATCCCCAGTATATTCATCAGTTTCTCCAACTATTTTTAAGGATTCTTCTTTATTTTCGATTTGAACTTTTATTGTATCTCCAATCTTTGTTCCATTTTTAAGAGCGAAGCTACTAGTCATTACGATACCATCATTTAAATCTGTAGTAATATCCTTATTATCTTTATCATAAAGTTTATGAAGCTCATTATCTTCAGATAATCCAACTAAGGTTATCATTTCATCTTTATATAAAGCACTTGGATACTGTAGGAATTTTTCTTCTCCAGAACTAAGTGTAGGAAGTTCCTTAGTATTATCTATAAAGCCTTCATAATTATATCCAACTCTTTCATAATACTTAGTTCCAAGATTATTAAATACGCTACTCATCATTAAGGCCATAACTATTAAAATAGTTGAGAATAGAACTCCAAAGAAGAATACTAAGAATTTAGCTGTATTCTTAAAGATAAAAGAATATTTAAATTTAGTCTTACCTTTAGCATTCTTAAGTATTTTATTTGTAAGTTTGTTTAAGAATGAAACCTTGTTTGTCTCAGAGTTTCTAAGTAAATCTAATGCCTTTTTAGAAAGCATTTTTATTATTAATATTGAAGAAAGTCCTATGAAGAATATTAATGGAACAATAATAGCTGTAAGAGCTACCACAAAATTACCTTTTATAGGAACTGATGGTAACAGGTAAAACATTAGGTACATGTTTTTCAGTGGTTCAGCAGCTAACCATCCACCTATATATCCTAAGATAAGCATAGGTATAGAGATTAATAGAATAAGCACTATGTAAGGCTTAGCTATTTTTTTATTTTTATATCCTAAGGCTTTAAGAACACCAATTTGACCTTTTTCTTCTCTTAAAATTTTATAAATAAGAATGGCAACAATTAGGATGGCTATGGAAGATATAACTATACTTAACCCCATGCTCATAGCTTTACCACCTTTGAGTTCTAGGTATATTCCACCACTTCTCATTTGGTTTTGAGTTGATACAATGTTAGTTATGAAATTAAGATTGCTTTTATCTTTATAAGTATCAACTACATCAGTTTTAAACTTACTTTCATTCCATTCTCCTTTAGAAACTCCAGAAAAATGAAAGTTTTCATCACCTTTTAATTCTTCAAAGGCTTTATCTGGCATAATAATAAAGCTTTGAGTTCTATTATCTATAATAAGATCTGTACCGAGTAAAGGTAGGTTATAATCAGGAAGTAGTGAGAAACCAACTATTTTATATTTCTTACCATTTAAGTCTAAATAGTCACCTATATTAAGATTATTATTTTTGGCATAGGTCTTATCAATGGTTATTTCATCATCTTTTTTAGCTTTCCTTCCTTCCTCCATATAAGTAAGGTTCATAGTAATTCCATTTTTGAAAACTCTTCCTTTATTTCCTTTTCCATTAAGAGTATAGTCCATGTCTTTGTAATCTCTAAGCTCTAATTCATAGCCATTATAGTCAGAAAGAAATTCATTTTTTCTATTTTCTATTATTTCATTAAATAGATTTTCATCTAATCTTTTTATATCACTTAAATAAAAGCTACCACTTAGTTCAGAGGCAAGGGAAGGATTGGTTTTAAGAAGATATTCCATTTCATTTTGAGTTAGTGCATTATACATATCAATGGAGAAGTCTTCTAACTTGTTTTCTTTAAAAAATTCTTCTGTAGGCTTTTTTAATCCATCTATGGCATATGCCATAACTGTATAAATAAATGAACTTATAAAGATAACTAATCCAATAGCTAAGATTTGAGCCCATTTTTTCTTGAAGGTTTTAAACACACTTTTATATAACATAGTATCCTCCTATGCCCATTTGAGCTCATTAGCAGTAAGTTTTTCTTTATTTTTGTATATTTCTTCTATTTTTCCAGAATTCATTTTTATTACTGTATCAGCCATATTAGCTATACTTGGGTTGTGAGTTATTATTACAGTAGTTGTTTTTAATTCTTTATTAAGTTTTTGTAGTAAACTCAATACTTGCTTAGCTGTTTCCTCATCTAATGCACCTGTTGGCTCATCACAAAACATTATGCTTGGGTTTTTAACAACACTTCTTGCTATGGAAACTCTTTGCTGTTGGCCTCCTGAAAGTTGAGATGGATATTTGTCCTTCGAACTTTCTAAACCAACATGTTTTAGTGTTTCATTAATATCTAATGGATTTTTACTAAGATCAGCACCCATTTGAATATTTTCATAAACAGTTAAATTTTGAAGTAGGTTATATTGTTGAAAAATAAAACCTAAATTATCTCTTCTAAATTCAGTAAGTTTATCTTCTTTATATTTACTTATTTCTTTTCCATTAAATTTAATACTTCCAGATGTTATATTATCTAATCCACTTATAACATTTAATAAAGTACTTTTTCCACTTCCGCTTGGACCAAGAATAACAATAAATTCGCCATCATTTATGGAAAGGCTAACCCCTCTTAAGGCATGGGTTTCCACATCACCAGTTTTATAGGTCTTAAATACGTTTTCTAAAGTAATCATAATTTTTCTAGTGAAAATAAAAAGTATTATTCACTAATCCTCCTTTTTATATTTCTTTCTATTATATACTTTTATATACCTAATATGTTAGAGTATAAAAATATAAATAGAATTAATAGATGTGTAAAAAATCTGAATTAAATAAAAAGTAGAGAGTACTATCTTTTAGCCTCTCTTCTTTTTCATATTAAATATTTTTATTTAACAATATCATTTAGCAATTTAATAGCATTAAGTTTCTCATTTTCGGAGGCAATAGGATTATTATATTCTACTTTCCACACATAAGCTTCTATTAAATGATTTATGAGTCTATAAATATTCTTTCTAATGATTTTATTATGAGAATCATCTGAAGTCATACCATAACCATTTAAAAAGTCTTCATTTATAATCCATGGATTTGCAAGTTCAAAGTCAGTATCTCCAAATAGAGATCTATCTGCATCTATGATTGCTGCTACTTTTGGGGTAGAATTATAAGATTCAATTAATATATTACCCGTCCAGAGATCGCAGTGAACAAGGTGTGGTGTTTTAATTTCATCTAATAAATTAAAATTTCTCTTTATAATACTTTCAAAAGAATGTAGTTCTTCTTCAGTGAAAATATCAAATTCATTAAGTCTATTTTTTACCTTTTGGAACTCATCAAATATGAATTCGCTCCAAGAATTGAAGCCCTTATTGTTAAAAACATCATAAACTCTTCCAAATTTTTTTGAGGTTATTTGATGTAATTTACTAATATGTTTACCAACTTCAGTGTATAAAAAGCTTTCAGTTTCTTTATCAAATTTTAATTCAGAAAAGGGTTTACTATCTATATATTCTATAATCATGTAATCTCTGGGTATTAATTTTTTACTTACATCACATTTTAAAATTTTTGAACTAGATATATTATTGGCTTCACAAAGGGAGTACACATACTCTTCACCTTTCATTAAATTTAATTCAAAAGGAAGAAGTAAATCTGTGTTTACTGGACCAACTCTAAGTATAAACTTTTCATTAGTATTCAATAATTTAATGCAATAGGTAGTATTAAATAATCCTCCTGTTATTAAGGAACCTTCGAACTTAGTATTATTTCCGAAGTAGTCATCTATTAATATACTTAACTCAGAGTTACTTAGCTCCTTAAAAAGTTTTGAATCTTTATTCATTTATAATCCCTCTCAATATCGAAAATTTAGTTATAAATAATAACTTTTACCATTAAATTTTACTGATAAAAAAAGTTAAATTATATAGTAGTTAATTCATATTTAGTTGTAATATTTTAGAAATTAAATAAATATATTAAGAATAGAGTCAAAATTAAAGTAAAACTTAATAAAATTTAGTAGGAATAAGATAAGAAGAGATAACCATAGATAAATAAAAAAAAGAGTATTAAATAATGTTGCAAATTTTTTTCAATATTATTTAAGTATATTAAATTTGTAAGTAAGGTTAGCAAATTATTTAATTTTACAAGCATTATGTAAACGTTTATTTGGGTCAATTAAATTAATCTTATATAAAAATAGACTTAGTTTAGACAAGAAATATTTCACATCTAGACTATTTCTATTAATCTCTATGCATGAGCTCTTATTAATTTTTAATAAGCTTATTATTAAAAGATCAATAAAATAGGGGGAGATGAAAATGGACCTTATGCTTTTAGTGCCAATATGTTCAATCATAGCACTTCTATTTGCTGCTTACTTAGGAAGAAAAATAATGAAATGTGACGAAGGTGATAGCGATATAAAAGCTGTTGCAGAGAAAATCAAAAGAGGATCTAACGCTTTCTTAATAAGACAGTATAAAGGGGTTTCATTGTTCTTTTTAGGAATGTTTGCACTTTTAATGATTTTAAGTTTTATGGGCTATTTATCAATGTTTGTTCCTTTTGCTTTTGTGACTGGTGGATTATTCTCTGGTCTAAGTGGTTATCTTGGAATGAAAACTGCAACCAATGCGAACTCAAGAACTACTACAGCGGCTAAAAAAAGCTTAAATGGAGCACTTAAAATAGCTTTTTCTAGTGGTGCCATAATGGGATTAGTAGTTGTTGGTTTAGCTCTTCTTCATTTAGGTATTTGGTATTATATTTTAGATTGGTATTATGCTGCATTACCAGAGGTTGAAAAGATTGGCCAAATAACATCTGCTATGCTTACTTTTGGGATGGGAGCTTCATCTATGGCTCTTTTTGCTAGAGTAGGAGGAGGAATATTTACAAAGGCTGCTGATGTAGGAGCTGACTTAGTTGGAAAGGTTGAGGCTGGTATTCCAGAGGATGACCATAGAAACCCAGCCGTTATAGCAGATAATGTTGGAGACAATGTTGGAGATGTAGCTGGCCTTGGAGCAGACCTCTATGAATCCTATGTGGGTTCATTAGTTTCAGCTTGTGCCTTAGCAGTCTCAGCCGGTTTAGGATTAGAGGGAGTAGTGCTTCCTTTAACTATTGCATCAGTGGGAGCAATTGCATGTATAATTGGAACTTTCTTTGTTAAAGCAAAAGAGGATGCAAGTCAAAAGGCACTTCTTGGAGCTTTGAGAAGAGGAACATATATAGCATCAGTAATGGTCGCTGTATCAGCTTTCTTCATAGTTAAATTAATACTTGGAGAAAATAACTTAGGAATTTACTTTAGTATTTTATCTGGATTAATTGCTGGAATTTTGATTGGATACTTTACTGAGTATTATACAAGCGATAATTATAAACCTACTAGAAAATTAGCTGATATGACTAAGACAGGTTCAGCTACAACTATAATAGGTGGATTATCATTAGGAATGATTTCAACAGCGTTTCCTGTAATAATAGTTTCAATCTCTATAGTTATTAGTTTCTTAGTTTCTGGTGGCTCAAAAGATTTTAGTCTAGGTCTTTATGGAATAGCTATCTCAGCCGTAGGTATGCTTTCTACATTAGGAATAACTTTAGCAACAGACGCTTATGGACCAGTGGCAGATAATGCTGGTGGAATAGCAGAGATGACTGAACAGGATCCAGAGGTTAGAAAGAGAACAGATGCTTTAGATGCACTAGGAAACACTACAGCGGCTACAGGAAAAGGCTTTGCTATAGGCTCAGCTGCTTTAACAGCATTGGCTTTCATAGCTGCATACAAAGATTCTGTAGAAAACATAGTTAAATCACAAGGATTAGATTTTACATTTAATCTTTCTATAATAAATCCACAGGTTTTAATAGGATTATTTTTAGGTGGAATGGTTACTTTTGTATTCTCAGCATTGACTATGGATGCTGTTGGAAGAGCAGCTTCTCAGATAGTTGTTGAGGTCAGAAGGCAGTTTAAAGAAATTAAAGGACTTATGGAAGGAAAGGCAGAAGCTGATTTTGAAAAATGCGTTGATATATGCACAAAATCATCTCAAAGAGAATTAATACCAATAGCCTTAGTGGCTATTTTAACTCCTATAATTACTGGATTATTATTAGGACCAAATGGAGTGGCAGGTCTTTTGGCAGGCTCAACAGTAACTGGATTTGTATTAGCTATAATGATGGCCAATTCTGGAGGAGCTTGGGATAATGCTAAGAAATACATTGAAAGTGGAGTATTAGGTGGAAAAGGATCAGATTGTCATAAGGCAGCAGTGGTTGGAGATACTGTAGGAGATCCATTTAAAGATACTACAGGACCTTCTATTGATATACTAATAAAATTGATGTCTATGATTTCTATAGTATTTGCATCATTAATACTTGCAATAGGAATACTTTAATTAAGAAGTGAATATAAGATAATAATAGTTTAAAGTCTGCCACTTTAAACTATTCATTATAAATTTTGGTTGCTATTGTAGATACCTCTATTTTTGCCCTAAGGTTTTTTGCTACTCCTTAGGGCTTTTTTTATGTGAAAATTCAAATTTTTAATTTGGTACCTTGAACTTATACAATCTAAAATAGTAATATTGAATTCCTTCGTATATAAAATATAGATGAGCATACAATTCTATCTAAAAATCAACACTAGTTTAAAACATAGCTTTTTATTTAACATCAACTTAATCTAGAACAGATATAATTATAAAAATCAAGATTTTACTAGGCTTATTTTATCTATGAAGTAGCCAATCAACACACCTATGGTATAACATATTAGATCACTCCAAAGAAATCCGTGCCCAAGAATTAAGGCACCTAATGTTGTAGCTCTTATATTATTAATCCACTGAGCTTGATATAATTGACTAATTTCTATTGCAAAGGAGAAAATAATAGCAGTAAGAAAACAAATTTCAGTTTTGTTTTTTGGAAATAAAAATCTAAAGCCAAAGTAAACCATAGTTGCCCAAAGTGCGTCTCCTAAATAAGGTGCTATCAAATTAGGTAGGTACGCCATAAATTTTCTAGATAATAAGCCTAAAATCATGGTTAAAATAGTTAAACTAAAATATTTTAATCTCATAAATTTAATACCTTTCTTTAATAAAAATCAATATATTCATAATAAGAAATACTGTTGAGTAAATTATAACAGATTATAGAATAATATTGATATGTTAACATAAAATAGATAAAATATATAATATGTTAACAAATAGGTAATAAATTGAATTTAATATTGTAATTATTATAAAACAAGATAAAGGAGGTCTTTCTATGGAAAGAGCTGAAAGTAAAGTTAGAGCTAAGGAACTTCTAAGTGGAAGATGGGGAAATGCTGTAGGTGCAGTATTTATATTTTTCGTATTAGCAGCTTTAGCTAGTATAATATTATACATTATACCTATATTAGGGTGGATATTAGGAGCAATCTTATCGTATTATTTAAATCTATCATTTAATAAATATTGTATTATGCTTACTAAAACAGATGAGAAGGTTAAATATAATGATTCTTTTGTTAGTGGATCAGTATTAATTAAGGCTGCAGTAGCACAATTTATAGTAGGATTAATTCTTGCAATAATTCCACTTATAATTTTTGCAATAGGTGGAGTTTCTCAAAGTTCAATAATTGCTATAATTGGAATGATAATTGAGTTTATCATTTCTATATATTATGTATTAACATTTTTTACAATACCATTTATCTTTATAGAGGATGAAAAGATAGGCATAATAGATGGAATAAAAAAAGCAATAGCTATTTCAAGAGGTTTTAAATGGAAATACTTCATATTTTTATTAAGTTTCATAGGATGGAGTATATTAGCTACTATAACTTTAGGAATAGGATGGTTGTGGTTAAAACCATACATGACTTTATCAACATATTTATTCTACAAACATATGGTAGGAGAATATCAATAGTTTTATATAGTAAAATATGATTATTTCTAGATAAAATTTATATAGAATATAAGATATAATAAAAAAATAAAAGGTTGTATATAGAATATTTACTAAACTAAAAATAAGTGTTTTGGTTTTGTAAGTAGGTTCTAAGTATAACCTTTTATTTTTTTGTGCTAATTATTAATTGGCATGAATAGTATATAGAAGTAATTAGATTTATCTAATTAATCAATTTGTAGGGGGCGCTATCTATTGACAGATAGAGTAGAATGTAAACTAAAAGCTAAAGAATTATTGAGGGGAAGATGGGGAAATGCAGTAGGGGCATGCTTATTAGTTACTATATCATCAATACTATTAACATTTTTCTTATCTCCAATACCTATATTTGGTTGGGTTATAGTTTTAGTGTTATCTGCATTTTTAAATGCAACATTCATTAGGTATTGTATTAAGTTAACTGAAACAGGAGAGAAAGTAAAATACTTAGATTGTCTTGTGAGTTTCAAAACAACAATTAAGATATTTTTATGTGAAGTTTTAATTGGTTTGGTTTTAGGTATAGGAGCAATTATATTGACTATGACTTTTACTATAGCCTCATTTATTAGCCAAAGTGTATTTTTAATGTTTATATTTTTTATAATATTGGTTGGTTTAGGGATTTTTATAGAAGCTTGTATATTCCCAATGGCAATTATATTAACGGAAGATGATGGAGTAGGAGTTATAGAGGCAATAAGCATGAGTTGGGATATAACTAAAGGTTACAAGTTAAAATACGTTATTATGACTTTAAGTTTTTTAGGTTGGTGGATTTTAGCATTATTAACTTTAGGAATAGGTGTTTTTTGGCTACAACCATATATAATGCTTACAGTATATATTTTTTATAAAGGCATAAGAAGTTCAAACACAGTAAATTAATAAGTAGTAAGAAGTAATCATTAAATAAGTACGTAATTTGTGAATTTATACTATTTACTCAAATCAAAATTTTCGGAACAATTATTTTATTAACAATCAGACTTGGATATATAATTATAAAGTTTTAAATATAGTTAAATGTAAAAAAGGCATAGTAAAACTATGCCTTTTTATATTTAAATATGTTTAGTAGTAGATTTCTTTTTTCTAAAGAATTTAAAATATATAACAGCGATAATGCCAATAGCTATTATTGCTAGTGTTATAAATGTATATTTCTCCATGATTGAATTTATAAGAGGTAAATTATCTCCTATAAAGTATCCTAAGCATACTAAGAAAATATTCCAAATACTTATACCTAAAGATGAGTATAAAATAAAATACTTTAAACTGAACTTTTCAGCGCCAGCTAATAAAGATACATATGTACGAGTAAGCGGAACAATTCTAGCTAACAATACAGCAGGCTTTCCATATTTTTTAAACCATTTATTTAGTGCTATCATACTTTTTTGACTACTTGGAAATTTGCATCCTATCCATTCTTGAAGAGGAACACCTCCGTAAAAACCAATGGCATAACATATTATAGAACCTAATAAGCCACCTAAAATACTAAAAATTATAACTCCTATAAGAGAGAATTCTCCTTGAGATGCACTAAGCCCGAAAAAGGTTAAAACGACTTCACTTGGAAGTGGAAAACAAGCATATTCCAACCCAACTATTAATAAGATTCCAAAGTATCCAAAGGAACCAATCATATTAATTAAAAATGTTAATAGAGATTCTAAAAACCCCATATAAAAATCCTCCCGTATATTCTTATTTTGTATTAGTATTATATAAATAGAGACCATGCTAATATACCATTAACATGGTCTCCATAAAAATTATAATTATTAAGCTGCTCTGTTTTCAGGGTTTGATTCTTGAGAATCAGTATTTGTTTTATTTTTATTAAGTTTTTCTATTGCAAACTTAACAGCCTGAACAACTATGAAAGTACATAGTGATAATCCGTATATAGTTAATAAGTTGCTAAGTGTAAGTGGAGCAACTTGGAATAATCCTTCAAATACAGGTACTAAAAGAACAATGTTTAATAATACGAAACCTATACCAAAAGCACCCCATAAATACTTATTAGAGAATAACTCTTTTGATAATACATGTTTTTTAGATTTACTATTAAATCCGTGAACAAGTCTTGATAAACATAGAGTAGCGAAAGCCATTGTACTTGCTAATGGAGCTCCACCTTGGTTTAATCCAATATGGAAAGCTATTAAAGTAACAACAGTAATTACTACACCTTCAAATAAAACATCAGTAACAAAGTCTTTTGTTAAAATAGAAGCATTAGCTTTTCTTGGCTTTTCTTTCATAACATCCTTTTTATGAGGTTCAAGACCTAAAGCAATTGCAGGTAAACTATCAGTTAAAAGGTTTATAAATAGTAAATGCACAGGAGCAAATGGTACAGGTAATGCTAGTAAAGAAGCATATAATACTGATAATATACCAGCAGTATTACCAGATAATAAGAATTTAATCGCATTCTTAATGTTTGAATAAATATTTCTACCATTTTCAATAGCTTTTACTATTGTTGCAAAGTTATCATCTGTTAATACCATTGAAGCAGCATCCTTTGCAACCTCTGATCCTGTAATACCCATTGCAACACCGATATCAGCTTGTTTTAGAGCAGGAGCATCATTAACACCGTCACCAGTCATAGCAACAACATTACCTTTTTCTTGCCATGCTCTAACTATTCTTATTTTATGCTCAGGAGAAACCCTAGCATATACTGAAATGTGTTCTACCATGTTTTTAAGTTCCTCATCACTAACTTTATCTAAAGCAGAACCTTCAATAGCTTCACTCTCATTTTTTAATATACCTATTTGTTTAGCTATAGCAGAAGCGGTTATTTTATGGTCACCAGTTATCATTACAGGCTTAATTCCAGCAGCTATACAAGCTTTAACAGCCTCAGCAGATTCTTCTCTAGGTGGGTCCATCATTGATATAAGCCCTATGAATGTTAAGTCATTTTCATCATCAAGTTTTATATCAGTTCTACTTTCAATATTTCTATATGCAAAAGATAAAACTCTAAGACCAGTTTTTGAGAAGCTTTGGTTAACTTCTTCTATCTTTGCTATATCTTCTTTAGTAATAGGTCTAACTCCTTTAGAAGTTTCAATTTTAGTAGCTCTCTTAAGAAGGACATCTACAGCACCTTTAGTAGCTATAATATTTTCACCATGAATGTTATAAACAACACTCATAAGTTTTCTATCTGAATCAAATGGAATTTCTCCAAGTCTCTTGTATTTATCTCTTTCTACAAGTTCATCAATACCATATAAATCACCTAAGTTTACAAGTGCAACCTCTGTAGGGTCACCGATTTCTTTTTCACAATCAGTAACGGCATCGTTACAAAGTAAACTCATAAGAAGTAAATCATTGTCTATTTTCTTTTCTAATTTTAATTCATTTGAATCTACGATTTTTCCGTCAACAAAAATCTTTTTAACTGTCATTTTATTTTGAGTTAATGTACCAGTTTTATCTGAACATATTATAGATACGCTACCTAATCCTTCAACGGCTTGAAGTTTTCTTATAATAGCATTTTCTTTAGCCATTTTTTGAGTTCCTAAAGAAAGAACTATTGTTACTATAGAACTTAAAGCTTCAGGTATAGCAGCAACTGCTAAAGCAACGGCGAACATGAAGGCATCTATAAGAGCTTCGCCTCTGTACATGCTAAGTGCGAATACAATGGCACATATAACAAGTATTCCAATTGCAAGTTTCTTACCAAAATTATCTAAGTTAACTTGAAGTGGAGTTTTCTTTTCTTTAGTATCATTTAATAATTGAGCTATTTTACCTATTTCAGTATCCATACCAACAGAAGTAGCTAATACAGTAGCTCTACCATAAGTTACTAAGCTTCCAGAGAAAACCATGTTCTTTCTATCACCAACAGGGATTTCTTCACCTTTTATTATTTCAGACATTTTAACAATGCTTTCAGATTCACCTGTTAATGAACTTTCGTTAACTTGTAAACTATAGTTTTCAAGGATTCTACCATCAGCTGGAACATAGTCTCCAGCCTCGAGGAATATAATATCTCCAACAACAACATTTTTAGAATCTATTTCGATTCTTTCTCCATTTCTAAGTACCTTAGTAGAGGGAGAGGATAAAGCTTTTAAACTACTTAAAGACTGTTCTGCTTTAAGGTGTTGAATTGTTCCAAGAGTAGCATTTACTATTAACACAAATATGATAACAGCGGCACTTTCAATATCTCCTAGGAACATTGAAATAGCAGCAGCACATATAAGAATTATTATAAGCATGTCCTTAAATTGATCAAGGAATACTTGGAAAGTAGATTTTTTCTTACCTTCAACCAACTCATTCTTACCATATTTCTTTTGCATGCTTTGAACTTGGGTATCATTTAAACCGTCCTTGTTTACACCAAGTTCTTTAAAAAGTTCTTCTTTAGATTTTGAATAAACTTTTTTCATATTATTATCTCCTTTCTTGTTTAAAAGTTATTATTTAGGGATAATTACTAACAAATAATGTCTATGTATAGAAGTCTAAAAAAAACAAGACTCCTAATATAATCTAAGGAAAAGTACGTAAAATACCTTGAAATCCTTAGATTATATTAAAAGTCTTGTAACCGAATTGGTGTATAATACCAGGTAACTTTTCGTTAACCGCGATGTTGATATTATAACTTGTAACTACTCCCTCTTAATACAATAGATACTAAATATTAAGCTTAATATCATATTATATCTCTTTGAGTTGTCTGTCAATAACTTTTTTCACATATAAAAATTTTTTTGAAGTCAATTAAAAATATCTTACTAAATATTATGGTTTTATATAAACAAATGTGATTAAAAATCTTAGTTTATTATAAATTTAAAACAATGTCATAATACCTTCAATAATTCTTTGAATTTTTATAGGTATTATGACATAAGAGAATTACAAACTATTAAAATTTTTAATTACTAAATTAATTTTAATACAAGTTATAAAGAATTTTTATTTTTAGATTTTTGACCTAAAATTATAGTCTTTCTTTTGTTGTTTAATACAGTTTATTATCTTTACAAGTTCATACCAAGCAACTGAAGCTATTGCTATTAACGCTGCTATGATGAACTGCGTTAAAGATAAAGGTGCTAGCTTTAAAAAGCTGTTTAATGGACTATAGAGAATTATCATTAAACCTACTAATGTTCCTAAACTAACAGCCCACATTACCTTATCCTTTATAAGCTTAATGAAGGATTTGGCTACAAAATCAGAATTTGAACTATTAACGTGAACAAGAAATATATTAGAAAGTAATATAATTGTAAGGCCCATTGCACGTGCAATAGATGCATTGTTTGGATATTGATTTAAAAATAAAAAATAAGTTCCAAAGGATGCTCCAAATATAACAAAACCTTGAAGTAAGCTTTTAAAAAGAATTTTTAATGTGAGTAGTTTTTCATTTGGATTACGTGGTGTTCTTTCCATAATATTATTTTCTGCTGGTTGACGTTCTAACACAATTGAGCATGTGGGGTCGATTACTAGCTTTAGTATAACAACGTGCATTGGAAGCAATAGAAGATTTGCAGGGCTTATTCCAAGTAGTGGAGCCAGTAGTGCTCCAAAAGCAATAGGAATATGAATAGTGAATACATATCCAAATGCTTTTTGAATATTATCATAAATTCTTCTACCATCAGCTATAGTTTCAACAATTGTAGAAAAGTTGTCATCAAGTAAAATTAAATTTGCAGCTTCTCTAGAAACCTCTGATCCACGTTTACCCATAGCTATACCAATGTCTGCATGTTTTAGGGCAGGAGCATCATTAACACCGTCCCCTGTCATTGCAACTATTTCACCATTTTCTTTAAATGCTTTAACAATTCTCATTTTGTGCTCGGGAACAACTCTAGAAAAAATGCTAACCTCTTTAACTCTTTCTCTAAGTTCTTCATCACTCATTTTATTAAGTTCATCGCCGGTAATAATTTTATTACTGTTTGGCATATTAATCTGTTTAGCGATAGAACTTGCAGTTATTCCACTATCTACAGTTATCATTACAATACGAATTCCTGCTTTTTTACAGGTTTTAATGTCTTCTTTTATAGACTCTCTAGGAGGATCGGCTAGACCAATCATACCGCAAAGATTTAAGTGACATTCCTTAAGTGTTTCTGGGATGTCATTTATATTATTTAATTTCATTTGTCCAATAGCGATAACACGAAGTCCATGTTTAGACATTTCAATCATTTTACTTTCTGCTATTTTTCTTTCTTTATCAGTCAAGTTACATATTTTCAATATACTTTTAGGTGAACCTTTTGCTGCAATTACAATATCATTGCCATCTTTCCAAACATGGCCAATCATTTTTAGCTCGTTAGTGAAGGCATATTCTTTTATAAGTTCTCCAGTAAAAAGTGTACTTTTAGGAATTCCATGTTCTTCACAAAAGGATATCATAGATTTTTCCATAGGATCATAGGCATCAGTTTTACAGCCCATTCCCATTATTTTAATAAGTGTATTTGTATCATTTGTTAAACTCCAAGTATCTGTAACAGTCATTTTGTTAATTGTTATGGTTCCTGTTTTATCAACGCAAAGAACAGAAACAGCGCCAAGAGTCTCTACTGATGGCAGTTTTCTAACAAGTGAATGTTTTTTAGCTAGTCTCCATGCACCCATTGATAGAAATACAGTTAAAATAACTGGGAATTCTTCAGGTATCATAGCCATAGATAGAGTTACACCAGATAAAATACTTTCTATAAGTCTATCTACAAAAGTATGATCAGGTATATTAAAATACGTGATAATACCAACAATAATAAATAATATTATTGCTATTATTGCACATGATTTTACTAACCCTCCCGTTTGTTTTTGAAGTGGCGTTGGATTATCAGTAGCAGATATAATATTTTTACTTATTTTACCATATTCTGTGGCTGGACCAATTTTATCAACTAAAATAGTTCCAGTACCTTGTATAACAAGAGTTCCAGCATAGCAGTAATCTTTACGCCAGTAATCAGTATCATTCTTGTCATAGTTTTCTGTAGAAACTTTCCACACAGATTCAGATTCTCCTGTTAAAGAGGACTCATCAATAGAAAGTGTACTAGCTTTTAAGATTATACCATCAGCAGGCACTTTAATCCCTTCTGAAATATACATAATGTCGCCAGGTACTAAATCGTAGCTATTGATTACTTTTTCAAAGTCATCTCTAATTACTTTAATTTTGGGAGCTGATAAATCTTTTAGTGCTTTTAATGTTTTGTCAGTTTTCCATTCTTGGATTGTTTCAATACCTATAATTCCAACAACGAAAACCAACATAATTGCGCCGTCTTTAGGTTCGCCTAGTATAAAGTAGATTGTGGCAGCAACAATTAGTAATAGAAACATAGGTTCAGTAATTACATGAAAAATCTTTTGGAAAATACTTCCTTTTTTCAAGAATAAGTTCATTTTTGCCAAATTTCTCTTGAAGTTGTTTTGCTTCTTGAGTAGTGAGTCCTTTGAAATGTTGTTCTGTCATAGTTAGTTACCTCCTTTTTAGATTCTTATAATCTTATTTAAGATAGTTCTATGGCATTGCAAAGATCTAGAAATATTCTTTGGGTATAAAAAAATACCCGTAGAACATTTACTGTCCCACAGGTATGATATTTCATCCTGTTGCCAATTAAGGCCCGGCCTTATGAACTTATCTTACATAAGTCCATCGCCTGCTCAGTTTGTACTGTAGATTTGTATGCAGTGCAAAGAGATGCTTAAATTATAAAACATATAACATATTCGAACATACAATACATTTAATTAAAACAATTAATTTTTTAGAGTATAGATCTGCTAAGTTTAAGAATATTCTTTATTAAAATACAGAAAGCGTTCTTTATCATATTCCTACTTACTTAGAGGTATATCGCTATTAAATTATATGCTGGAACAAATAAAAAGGTACTTTTTTAAAAGGATTAGAATATAATTTTTTTGACAATTATATAATTTATGATAGTATGAAAAATAAAATTAGACTGAAATAAAGTAGTATGTCTATTGGAGGATTAAGTAAATGATGAATTCACATGAGATTGATTTTAAAATTTATGGTGACGATATGCAATTTGTTGAAATTGAATTGGATCCAAGAGAGACTGTTGTTGCTGAAGCTGGGGCAATGATGATGATGGATAGCCATATAGAAATGGAAACTATATTTGGAGATGGAAGTAATAATGGTTCAAGTGGCTTTTTAGGCAAATTGGGAGGGGCTGCTAAAAGAGTTCTAACTGGAGAAAGCTTATTTATGACAGCTTTTACTAATTTAGGATCAGGAAAAGAAAAAGTTTCTTTTGCATCACCTTATCCAGGAAAAATAATTCCTGTAGATTTACGAAATTTTAGTGGAAAGCTTATATGTCAAAAAGACGCATTTTTATGTGCAGCTAAGGGAGTAAGTATAGGAATAGATTTTAGAAAAAAATTAGGAACTGGATTCTTTGGTGGAGAAGGTTTTATTTTGCAAAAATTAGAAGGAGATGGATTAGCATTTATTCATGCAGGAGGTACTATTGTTAGAAAACAACTTTTGCCAGGACAAAAGTTAAAGGTTGATACTGGATGTTTAGTTGCTATGACAAAAGATATTAATTATGATATTGAATATGTAAAAGGAATCAAAAATGCTGTTTTTGGTGGCGAAGGAATTTTCTTTGCAAGTTTAGTAGGACCTGGAGAGGTTTGGATTCAAAGTTTACCATTTAGTAGATTAGCGTCTAAAGTTGTTTCATCAGCTCCTCAAGTCCCAGGTTCTCGTGACGTAGGAGAAGGTAGTGTACTAGGAGAGTTTGGTAGGCTATTTCAAGACTAAATATTAGATTTCTACATTTATTAATATACTTTTAATCTAATAAATTTTATAGCTTTTAAAAAGTTAAATATATATCTATATATTTAACTTTTTTAGTATAGTTAAAAATAATTTAATGATAAAACTTTACATCGTGGGGATAAGTAGTTATAATACTACTTAATAACTTAATATGTAATTATATAAGTATATCGTATATGCTCGACAATATGGGTTGAGTGTTTCTACTAGGAAGCCGTAAACATCCTAACTACGAATATATAGGTGATTTCTATATTTTTTGTGAGATTATTATATATTCCTAGGCTTTTAAGGCTTAGGAATTTTTTGTTTTAAATAGTATTTAAATCAAAATTAATTTAATTAAATTTAATTGAATTTATTGATTTTAATTTGAAACAAGCTTATAGAAATTATTTTCTAGTGGGAAGAGTATAGGCTATATGGAATTTTTTTCAGATTAAATAAGAACTTTAAGAGTAACTATTAAGTAGAATTACTTATAAGGATAAAATAATTTTTGTAACAGGGGGAAAAGAAAGATGGAAGCATTAAAAGAAAAGATATTAAGAGAAGGAAAAGTTAGAGATGGAAATATTCTAAAGGTAGATTGTTTTTTAAACCACCAAATGGATATAAGATTTCTTAATGAAGTTGGTAAAGAGTTCAGAAAAAGATTTGAAGGCGAAAAAATAGATAAAATACTTACAATAGAAGCGTCAGGAATAGCTATTGCAGGTATAACATCTCAATATTTTGATTATGTGCCTGTAGTTTTTGCTAAAAAAACTAAAAGCTTAAACTTAGATAAAGATGTTTATGAATCAAATGTACACTCATTTACTAAGAAAAAAGATTATAAAGTTAGAGTTGGAAAACAATTCTTAAATAAAGGTGAGAGAATTTTAATTATTGATGACTTTTTAGCTCAAGGATGTGCGACTAAAGGAATGATAGATTTAGTTGAGCAAGCAGGTGCAGAATTAGTTGGAATAGGTATCGTTATAGAAAAAGGATTCCAAGAAGGAAGAAAAGTTTTAGAAGACTTAGGCGTAAGAGTTGAATCTCTTGCTATCATAGAAAAATTAGAGGATAATAAGGTTTCTTTTAAGTAATAGCTTGGGTTTAGATGAATATTAGTTTTTAGCTAGTTTAAAACATAGTCAATTACTAAACAATTTAAGATTATCAAATATTTTTAAAAAGAGAGTAGTAATACTACTCTCTTTTTTGTTTTAAGAAATTCATCTTTGCATATTTTTAAAATAAAGCTTTCAAAAAACGTTCTTAAACTGACAACTTTTAAAGTTGGAATAAGTTTTTAAAATGGATATAGAATAGGAATATAAGCTAATTAGAGAAAATGTAAGATATAGCAATTAAATTAATACAATAGGGCAGAAAATGAAAGTTAATAAAATCAAAATGTCATTTTCGGAACTTTTAAAATTTATTAATAAGTATATAATATAAATTGTGCTGAAAACTTAGAAGAAGAGGAATTATTATGAATAGTAAGAAGAAAGGAATAAGTTTAGTTTTAATAGCAACATTTTTTTGGGGCATAATGGGTATAAGCAGTAGAACTTTATATGAAGCCGGACTAGAAACAATGTTTATAGCCTTTAGTAGAAGTTTTCTGTCAGCTATTTGTTTTTTCATTTGGGTAATGGTGACAAATAGAGAAATCTTAAAAATAGATATTAAAGGATTATGTGTTTCAGCTTTATATGGAATAGGAACTTTTGCATTATGTTTTATTGGATACAATTTATCTGTGGAGTATATACCTATATCTGTTGCAACTGTATTGATGTTTACAAATTCAATATGGGTAACAATATTTGGAGTATTATTTTTTAGTGAAAAATTTAATTTAAAAAAGGCTTTTGTTATAGTATTAACTTTAGTCGGATGCATAATGGTATCAAATATGTCTTTAGGGCATTTCAATATGAGTATAATGGGAATATCCGCTGGATTAGGTACAGGATTTTTGTTTGCCTTTCAGATAATATTTCCTAAGTTTTTTAGTGATTATAAAAAAGATACATTGCTTGTTTATGGCTATATATTTGCAAGTATATTTATAAGTTTATTTACAAATTTTAAAGAGTCATTTAGTATAATTGCAAAGGCGCCTAACATAGGTATAGTCATATTAAATATATTATCTATAGGTATTTTAAGTACATTTATTTCTAATACCTTTTATATAAAATCAACAGAATATATAGATGCTAGTGTTACTAGTATATTAGCTTCTATGGAACCAGTATTATCAAGTATATTTGCTTTCTTTATATTTGGAGAAGTTCTAAATAGTAAACAAATATTAGGTGCTATATTAATAATAATAGCTGCAATAATATTAGAGTTAAATATAGATAGAGAAAGACTAAGTAATATACTAAGATTTAAATTTAGAAAGTCTAAAGTAATAAGCTGATAAGTTATAATATAAATTTTAAAAATCCCTGACTTAAAATAAATATTATAAATTATTAATGAGGTTGTATCTGATTTGGATACAACCTTTTTTTTAGGTAATTAAAATTGTTTCATAATAGTGAATAAAATGTTAACATATAGTGTATAAGAAGTAATTTAATAAACTTATTAAAAATATTAGAATTTCACAATAAGTAATATCATTTAAAATTAATAATTTAAAAGGGTGATTAATCTATGGAGATTTTTAGAAAGCAAAGTTTAAAAAAAATACTTAGCAAAGCAAATGAAAATAAAGAAAGAACGCTTAGTACCTTAGATTTAACTTTAATGAGTGTTGGATCTGTAATTGGTACAGGTGTTATGGTTTTGACAGGGATTGTTGCTGCCAAACAATCTGGACCTGCTACGTCAATAGCCTTTATTGGAGGGGGAATAGCTGCCGCCATAATAGTTTTATGTTATGCTGAGTTTAGTTCAAGCATTCCAAGTGCAGGAGGGTCGTATTCATTTACCTATGTTTCTTTGGGTGAAATTATTGCTTACATATCAGGGTTATGTATTGTTATAGGATATACTTTATCTACAGCTACAGTTGCATCGGGATGGGGATCATATCTTTTAAGTTTACTAGATATTTTAGGTATAAAATTACCAAAGACATTCACAGCAATTCCTAGTGAAGGAGGAATAGTAAATTTACCGGCAATGATATCAATTTTATTTATAGTTTTTGTAATATCACTAGGAACTAAGGAAAGTAAAAAAGTAAATGATGTCATGGTATTTATAAAAATTGCTGTTATAGCTTTATTTGTTGGAGTTGGAGTTTTTCATGTAAATCCTAGTAAGTGGCACCCATTTGCACCTTTTGGAGTTAAGGGAATTGTTACAGGAACTGCTTCATTATTTTTTGCTTATTGTGGATTTGATGCTACAGCATCAGCAGCTGAAGAAGTGAAGAATCCTCAAAAATCTTTACCTCTAGGACTTATAAGTTCTTTAGTAATATGTACTGTTATATATATAGCAGTATCCTTAGTTTTAACAGGAATAACATCATACACTAATTTAAATGTTGGGGATGCATTATCTTATGCTTTAAAGTTAGTAGGAGAAAATGGAGTAGCCTTTGTAGTATCTTTAGGAACTGTTATAGGTATTCTTGCTGTAATATTTGCAGGAAATTTCACAACATCACATATACTTTTAGCTATGAGTAGAGATGGATTATTACCAAAATTCTTTAGTAAAGTTGATAAAAAGGATGTTCCTTATACTGCTTTATGGACAGTTGGTATAATAGGAGCATTTTTAGCAGGATTTTTTAATTTAGGTCAATTAGCAAATTTCGCAAATATAGCATTCCTATTAACATATACATTAGTTTGTATATCTTTAATAGCATTTAGAAAAAAATATCCTGATGTAAAAAGAGGATTCAAAACACCATTAGTTCCTTTCATACCATTATTGGGAGCTATTAGTTGTTTATTTTTAATGACTAATTTATCAAAGAGTACATGGCAAATATTCATAGTAGTTTTATTTTTATTGATTATAAGTTATTTAATTTATGGAAGAAAACATTCTTTAGTTAAACAAAACAATATCAATTAAATAAAAACTAAAAAATAGAAAACTGTATCAAAATACTTACTAATTTTTTATAAGTCTCTGTTTTAGGTGAATGTTGATTTTTAGCTAGACTTTCAGGCCTAACTTAATTTCGTAAAGTATTGCTATCATCTACTTCAGAATAATAGCTAAAGGTTAAGTGAAAGCCCAAATTTTTAATTTGGCATCTTGAACTTATGCAATCGAACATAGTGAGATTGTATTCCTTAAAAATAAGAAGAAAGCTTCTTAACGCTATTATTCCTACGTATATGATGCAATACTAACTGCTCATTAAGACGGTCTTACAGTTCTATTTAAAAATCAACACTAGTTTAAAACATAGACCTTTATAATTGATTAGAGTTTTGATACAGTTTTTTATAAATACTAATTCCTCATGCTAAGGCATAGCTTTAGTTATTGAACTTTTTGATTAGCTCTTATTTTAAATATAGTTATGAATAAAGAAATTAAAGTTATTATTATTAGTGGAAGTATTTTAATCAACTCTAAATTATCTGTAAAACACATTGTTTCAAATGCCCAGGTAGCAGGAAATAGATTACCAACATTTTTTAAAAAGGATGGTAGCATATTAGTAGGAAACATTATACCTGAAAGCATTATGGAAGGAAGAAAGATAAATTGAGATATCATTGTTAATTTTGATGTGCTTTTTATGAGAATTCCAAGTAGAGTTCCTAGACTTAATGAGGAAATTATGAATAGTGAAAGAGCAAAAAAATACACTGGAATATTACTTGGAGTATTTGCATTAAAAGCAATAGGTGCAATAAATAAAATAATAAGTGAAACAATAAAAAGATGTATAAAAGCTGATAAAAAATTATTCATTATAGGAGTCCAAATAGGGATTTTACCAACAATATAAGACTTCTTTATATCACTACTAAAAAAGTCTACTAAAGGGCTAGGATAACCTATAATTGATCCCATGGTTACAGCAAATATTGTCATAGAAGGAATTAATGTTTTATATGATTCAGGATTAATTGAAGTAAAAATTCCACTTATAAAGAAGAAAAATACAAGAGGAACAACATAGTAGGTTAATAATATATCTCTATTTCTTAAATCTAATTTCCATTGGAGCGTGATACCACATAAAAATTTATTCATTACTTTCACCTCTTGCTATATTTATAAAACATTCCTCTAGGGTTGCTTGTTCTATTTTTACATCATACACATCTATATTTTGACTTTTAGCACAAGTTAATAATTCTAAAAGTCCTTCATCAATCTTATTAATTTCAAAGGTATAATATCCTTGATCAATAGATTTAAATAAAATCTTAGAATTATTTTCTAGGAGTAATTTAGAGGAAAGTTTTAGTTTTATTTTATAAAGTTTTGAAGTTTTAGAAGTAAGTTCATGAGGAGTACCAATAAATACAATTTCTCCATCTTTTAATATTGCCAATCTATCACAAAGAGAGGCTATTTCAGCCATATCATGACTTGTTATAACTATAGTTTTACCTTTAGATTTTAAGTTTTTTATTTCATCATGTAAGGCTAATCTTCCTTCAACATCTAATCCAGCTGTAGGTTCATCAAGAAATATAATATCTGGATTCCCAATGAGTGATAATGCTAAATGAAGTCGCCGTTTTTGGCCAATTGACAATTCTTTATATTGCCTCTTTAAAAGAGGAGTTAAAGTTAATTTTTCTATAAGACTAGTATCAATTTCAGAGTTATTCCACTTAGCAAATAAATTTAATGCTTCTAAAATTTTCATATTTTTAGGAAGAGATGATGATTGAAGTTGAACACCTATTTTACCGCAAAGAGAGATTTTACCATTATCATAATTTTTTAATTCTTCTATGCATTCTAAGGTAGTTGTTTTACCGGCACCATTAGTTCCAAGAAGTGCGAATATCTCTCCTTTAGAAACTTCAAAAGATATTCCTTTTAGAACCTGATTATCACCATAACTTTTGTAGAGATTAGATACTTTTAGTGAATTACTCATTTAATTATCCTCCGAATTTAAAATATTTATGTTTTTAGATTGAAAATAATAGTTTAAGGACTCACCTAAGAAATCATCAATAAGATTTTGTTTTATTGCCATGTCTTCTTTCCAATTTTCTTTTTTATTATTAAATTCCATGAGATTAGGTAATAGACTTAAATCACCTTTAGTAAAATCATTTATCATATTCCACCATTCTTCAGCAAGTGAAAGGCTTATTTTACTACTAGGAGATTCTCCTTGATTTTTTAAATTTAAAGTTTTATCAAGTAGTTGAGAGTATTTATTAAAAATATTTATCCCAGCGTCAGAATCATTATTAAACTTTTCACGTATATGTGAAGAGAGTTTGTCATCAAAAAGTTTTATTAGCCAATAATTTTCATTTTCTTGCTTTAAAAGAGATACTATATCTGCATATTTTGAAAAATCCACGGTTTTAATTTTTATAACTTCTTCACGAAGAGACTCTGTAGTATCAAGAGCTACTTTTAGTTGGTTAATTTGTTTTCTTAAAATATCAGCTTGTTTAGCTAATATTTCAGAAACCTCCAATGGATCATCTAAAGAAAATAATTTATCTTTAATTTCATCTAGAGAAAAGCCTAAATATTTTAAAGAAAGTATTTGATGGAGTTTAACCATATCTTTTTTTGAATAAAGTCTTCTTCCACCTTCACTTTTAGCTGAAGGTTTTAGCAAACCTTCTTTATCATAATACTGAAGAGTTCTAACAGTAACATCCATTTCTTTTGCTAATTCACCAACAGTAAAAAAATAAGAATTTCTCATATTTATTTCCCCCTTTTAATCTTATGCTAACATATTACCTTACGTCATAAACAAGCATAAATTAGAAAAAATTACAAAAACTTTTCGACATTAAAATCAAAATACCAATATATTTGGAGAGTTGTGTTAAATAAATATTAAGAAATTAAAATCTATAAAACAAAAATAGTAGATATTAAGTAGAATGTTTTTACTAATATAAGTAGAAATCAGGGTTTTTAAGAATTTGTTTTAAGGTTTTTGTTAATAACTTACAATTAACCTTGCTTTAATTTGTTTATAACCTAGTGAGTTTAATATTTAGCTTAGAAAAAAGATTAGGGGGATACTTTAATGAAAAGAAGCAAATTAAATATTATTTTAGGATTAGCACTTACAGCTATTATTTCATCAACTATGATTTCATGTAATGAAAATACTAAAGCAGATGGTGAAAAAAACGCTAAGGGAAATATAGTACTTTCAGCAGGAAATCAAGAGGAGAAAAATAATGAAGTTCAAAAATATATTTTTTATTTTATAGGTGATGGGCTAGGAGCATCTCAAAGACAAGCAGCTGAATATTATTTACAGTCTAAAGGGAAAGAAGAAACTTTGAAAATAAATAGTTTACCTGTAGCTGGTATTAATACAACTCACGCCTTAGATACTTTGGTAACTGATTCTGCGGCAGCTGGAACGGCCTTAGCAACTGGCCATAAAACTAATTCAGGTGTGATTTCACAGCTTCCAGATGGAACAAATCTTAAGACTGTTGTTGAGAAAGCTGAAGAAAAGGGCATGGCTACAGGCATAATAACTTCAACTAGGCTTACTCATGCTACCCCAGCGGTTTTTGCTTCTCATAATGAAAGTAGAGGTAATGAAAATGAAATTGCGGAGGATTATTTAGATAGTGGAGTTGATTTCTTTGCAGGTGGAGGAGCTAGCAACTTTAGACCGAATGATGGAACTTTAGGGAAGTCTAAAAGAGAAGATGATAAAAATCTTCTAGAGGATTTTGAAAAGCTTGGATATAAAGTTTTTAATGGAGAAGAGTCGGCAAGTGATTTTAGAAAATTAAAAGTTAAAGGGGAAGAAAAAGTTTTTGCTACTTTTACTGATTCACATTTACCATATGAGGTTGAACGTATGCAAGATGATAATACGCCAAGTTTAGCAGAGATAACATCAAAGGGAATTGAGGTTTTAGAAGAGTATAAAGATGGATTCCTTATGATGGTAGAGGGGGGAAGAATAGACCATGCTTCTCATGCTAATGATGTGCCAGCAACAGTAAATGATGTTTTAGCCTTTGATGAGGCTGTTAAGGTGGCTTATAAATTTTATGAGGAACATCCAGAAGAAACTCTTATAGTAGTTGCTGGAGACCATGAAACTGGTGGTTTTGGATTGGGTTTTGGAAATAACTACTTTTTAAATTTAGAGATTGTTGATAATGCTAAAGTTTCGGTTGAGGATACTCTTCAAGAGGCTTATACAGGAGATAGAGAACAATATTTCAAGTATATAGATGAAAATTTAGGATTAAATAATTTAAGTGAGGAAGAAGAAAATAAAATTATTGAAGCCATGAATATAGTTGATTCAGGAGTTGAAACTGATGAATATGGTGGATATAATCCAGTATCAATAGTAACTACTCATATATTTTCAGAAAGAGCCAATGTAAACTGGACAACTTATGCTCATACAGGAACGCAGATACCTTTTAGTGCAGTTGGGGTTGGTGCTGATAAATTTGAAGGATTTAAAGATAATACTGAGATTGGAAAGAGTGTTTTTGAGATTTTAGAAAACTAGTAAAGGGTGAAGAGATGAAGAATAAAAACAAGTTTAAATTATCCTTTACAATTATATTAATTACTTTAATTCTATTAGGAGTTTTATATTTGAATAACTTAAATTTATGGAAGAATTCAAATATAAGTGAAGTTAAGGCAAAAGTTTTAAATGTTGATAATAATGGGATAACTCAGGCAGGTATATCAAAAATAGGTGAACAACATTTGAAAGTGAAAATATTAAGTGGAGATTTTAAAGGGGAAGAAATTAATGCTACAAATTTTTTAAGTGGAAAGCTTGAAATGGATACTTATTATGAGGATGAGGATACTATAGTTTTAGCCTTACAAGTAGGAAATGAAGGGGATATAATTGGGGCTAAGGCAATGGATTTATATAGGCAAGGTTGGCAAGGATTATTATTTTTAATGTTTATAATTTGCTTGATTTTTTATGCTGGATATACAGGGGTAAAAGCTTTATTCTCCTTTGTGGCAAGTTTATTTATAATATGGGAAATTTTAATTCCTATGCTTTTGAAAGGAGTAAATCCATTAATAATATCCACAATAGTTTTAATATTATTATCTGCAATAATAATATTTTCAGTGGCAGGAATTACTAAAAAGGGAGTTTCGGCATTTATAGGAACTATAAGTGGGTTAATAGTAACTATTGGAATAACTTTATTCTTTGGAGAAAAATTAAATCTAAACGGTATGACTCAAAATTTTGCTGAAACCTTAATATTTAGTGGATATATTAATATAGATATGAAGCATGTTTTTTATGCGGCAGTAATTATTGGAGCTGCTGGGGCTGCTATGGATATAGCTATGGATGTTTCAGCTTCAATGGAAGAAATAAAGGAAAAAAAGCCTGACATAAATAGAAAAGAACTTATAGCTTCTGGATTTAATATAGGAAGATCTGTTATAGGAACTATGAGCACAACATTATTATTAGCATATTCAGGTGGATATTTAACATTGTTGATGTTATTCATGTCTCAGAATTCTAGTTTTACAAGAATAATAAATTTACAAATGGTATCGTCTGAAATAATGAGAACTGTTGTAGGAAGCATTGGGTTAGTATTAGTTGCTCCAATAACAGCCATAGTCTCAGGTTTTATGCTTACAACCCAGTTTAGTTTAAATAAGTATGCTAGTAAGATTATCATAAAGGATGGTATTTAATCAAGGTTATTATTTAAATAAATAGTCATTAAAAATACATCTTACAATGTAATAATTTTTATAAAGTAAAAAAATAAGAAGAGCTATATAAAGTCTTTAAAATATAGTAATTATAAAGTTTCAAGGAATCCAGCATACTTTGATAAGTTTATAAAATATATAAAAAGACTTTTAAATAGCTCTTTATTTTTATTTAAAGTTTATGTTTTAAAATATTATTTATTTTTAGCTAGAACTGTAAGAGTATTTTAATGGTAAATTATATATTCTGAACTTATTTCTTTATTCTAAGGTATAAGTTCAAAATATAGCTACTCTTTATCAGGTGTTACTTTTTCAAAGTAAATTTTAGCATTTTTTAAATTAGGATTGGATAATATGTATGCATTAATAGCATCTTTATCAATGTTATCTTTAGAATAATTTATAATAAATACAGGTAATTCATTATCTAAAATACCGCTGTAAACCTTAGTTATATCATTGAATTTGCTAGGTAATGATGAAGTAACTGAATTTAAAGTTGATGTAATACTATTAGCACTATTGGAATTATTTTTTCCTTTATTTATTTCTAAATCACCTATAAATCCTGAATCCTGCTCTTGTAACTTATTTAAATACATCTTTAATTCAGGAAAGTTATCAGTTGATTGTTGAATTATAAGTTTATATCCGCTGAAATTATAATATTTTAATGTGTCTTGTAATTTTTCTTCCTCTGAATTATCTATGGTGTTACCTATTATAACTAAGTCTATTGTTTTATTCTTTGTGTTTATTTCCTTGTTAAGTATGTACTCAGAAGGCATTTCATTTTCAATAAAGTTACTAAGATTAGTATTATTTAAAAAGCTATTAACCATAGTTGCTGCTGACATTAAACTTGGTATAGTAACTAAAATAGTTGAAACTATGATCATTTTTTTTAGTTTCTTTTGTTTTACTTCTGACAAAGTATTTCTAGTTGGTATTTTCATAAATTTCACAACAAGTAAAGTTGAAAGTGCTATGAAAAATGAGTTTATAAAAAATAAATATCCTGCACCTAAGAAAATATGAATATTTTTAGTGGCTAGTCCATATCCACTAGTACAAAGTGGAGGCATTAAAGCAGTAGCTATAGCAACTCCAGGTAAGATATTTCCAGATTTTTTACGAGTCATACCTATGATGCCAGCAATTCCTCCTGTAAAAGCTATTATTACATCCCAAATATTAGGGGAAGTTCTAGATAATATTTCACTTCCAGCGTTAGATATAGGGCTAAAGGAAAAATAGATTGTGGCAGTAGTGACGCTTATAAGTATTTCTATAATTAGAATAAATAAGGATTTTTTTAAAAGTTTTAAATTATAAATTCCTACAGAATATCCTATGGCTATTATTGGTCCCATAAGTGGAGAAATAAGCATTGCACCTATAATTACTGCTGTAGCATTCATATTTAATCCAACAGAAGCTATTATTATGGCACACATTAATATGATAAAATTAGCACCATGTATATTAACACCGTCTAATATATTATCGTGAATTTCATCATATGTAGCTTGGTCTTTTTTAAAGTCATTAAAAAAGCTGTCTTTAGTAATCTTCACAGTAATTCCTCTTTTCATATAATTTTAATAAGTTCAATAACCTATATTTTAAGCTAATTAGCATAATATGTCACTTTTCAAATCTTATCTAAATAGATGATAACTTCAATATGGATTGAAAAAGCTAATTAATTTAAAATTTTTTATAATGATAATATTTCTTTTAATTATATAATTTTCGTAGTTATACAATTAAAATAGAATTAAATATTTAAAACTAGGCATAATCTTATTAAAGATAATTGCTTATTAATTTGGGGAGTGATTTTATGTTAAGTAAAGATACTATTAAAAAAGTACTTTCTGTAGCTCTTAGTACAGGAGGAGACTTTGCAGAAGTTTTTGTTGAAGAAAAGTTAAATAATAATATTGTATTAACTTCAGGGGCTGTTAAGGATATTATTTCAGGAAAAGATTATGGAATTGGTATAAGAATTTTTAAAGGACTAAAGTGCATATATGCATATACCAATGATGATTCCCTTATAAGTTTAGTTAATACTGCTAAAAAGGCGGCTTTAGCTTTAGGGGATGTTATAGATGGACATACAGTTAATTTAAATTTAGTTGAAAGAATAAATACTAATATTCATCCTATTTTATATGTTCCTTCATCTATAAGTTCAGCTAAGAAAATTGAGAAAATGAAGGAAGCTTACAATGGGGCAAAGGGATATAGTGATGAGATAGCTCAAGTTACAGTTTCTATGAAGGATGAGGATCAAAAAGTTTTAATTGCTAATAGTGAAGGATTATTTACTGAGGATAGAAGAATAAGATCAAGGATAGCCATAAGTGCAATAGCGTCAAATGGAATAGATAATCAAGCTGGAACAAGATCTCCAGGTGCATCTATGGGATTTGAATTTTTTGATACCATAGATTTAAGTGATTTAGGTAGGGAAGCCTCTAAGTCAGCAGTAACAATGCTTCATGCAGATTATTGCCCAGCAGGTAAGATGACTGTAGCTATTGAAAATTCCTTTGGTGGGGTTATATTCCATGAAGCTTGTGGTCATTCCCTTGAAGCCACTGCAGTTGCTAAAGGAAATTCTATATTCTGTGATAAACTTGGTACGCAAATAGCTTCATCAAAGGTTACTGCAATTGATCATGGAACAATAGCTAATGCATGGGGTTCATTAAATATAGATGATGAGGGAGAACCAACACAAAGAAAGGTTTTAATAGAAAATGGAATACTTAAGTCATATATGATTGATAAATTTAATGGAAGAAGAATGGGTATGCCTTCTACAGGAAGTGGAAGAAGAGAATCTTATAAATATGCTCCTACTTCAAGAATGACAAATACTTTTATAGCAAATGGTGAAGATGATAATGAGGAAATCATAAAATCTATAGAAAATGGATTATATGCTAAACAAATGGGGGGAGGATCAGTAAATCCTATAACTGGTGACTTTAATTTTAACGTAGTTGAAGGATATTTGGTTAAAAATGGAGTTGTTGATAGGGCTATAAGAGGAGCTAGTTTAATAGGAAACGGTGCTGATATCTTAATGAATATAGATATGGTTGGAAAAAACTTAGATCATGGGCAAGGTGTTTGTGGATCATTAAGTGGAGCAGTTCCAACTAACGTAGGTCAGCCACTTTTAAGAGTTAAAGAAATCACAGTTGGGGGAAGATAGGAGGTATTTGTTATTATGGAATTTAAGGATTTTAAAGAAAGATTATTTAATAGAGCTAAGGAACTTAATTTTGAAAAATATGAATTATATTATGGTAAAAGTGAATCATTAAATATTACTTCATCTAATGGAGAAGTTGAAAGATATGGATTAAGTACATCTATAGGAGTTTCTTTTAGAGGTATATATAAGGGAAAAATGGGATACTCATATACTGAGAAATTAGATGAGGAATCAATAGAAATTTTACTTTTAAAAGCAATTGAATGTGCTGAATTGGTGGAAAGTGAGGACGAAGAGTTTATATTTGGTGAGAAAGTTAATTATGTAGAAGTAAATTCATACGATGAAAATATTAGTAGCTTAACTCCAAATGAGCAAATAGAAAAGGCTCTAAAGTTAAGCACTGAGCCATCAAAGATAAATTCTGAAATAATAAAAAGTGAGTACACTAAATTTAATACAGCTAAGTTGGAGAGAGTAATAGTTAATTCAGAGGGTATTGATTTAAAAGAAGAAAAAACTATTGTTCAAGCTTCAATTTCTCCTATAGCTAAAGATGGAGAAAATATGATTGTAGATGGAGTTTCTAGGGTTTCAACTAAGTTAAATAATGTTAATATAGATGAATTAATAAAGAAAGGAATAAATAATACTTTAAGAAAAAAAGGAGCTAATTCTATAAAATCAGGCAAATACAAAGTTATTATAGATGGAGAAGTTATGGCTGCCCTAATAAGAACTATGGAAGATAATTTTTTAGGTCATATAGCTCAAGAAAATAAAACGCTTTTAAAGGATAAAATCGGAGAGAAGGTTGCGTCTAGTAAAGTTACTATTGTGGATGATCCTTTCTTAGAGGGAGGAATTTCAACTTGTTCCTTTGATGATGAGGGGGTACCTACAAGAGCTAAAAATATAATTGAAAATGGAGTTTTTAAAGGCTTTTTACACAGTTTGAAAACTGCGAAGAAGTCAAAGGTTAATCCAACTGGAAATGGATTTAAAGAAGGATTTAAGTCCACAGTAAAAGCAAGTCCTACTAATCTTTATATAAAAGAAGGTGATAAATCATTTGAGGAACTTTTAAGTTTTGTGGAAAATGGAATTTATATAATAGATTTAGCAGGTCTTCATTCAGGAGCAAATGCAGTAACAGGAGATTTTTCATTAGCTGCTGAGGGAATAAAAATAGAAAATGGAATTTTAACCAGTGCAATAAAACATATAACTATTGCAGGAAACTTCTTTGATTTACTAGACAATATTGAAGAAGTAGGAAATGACTTAGAGGAAAGTGGAGTAACTTCAGGATACGGTAGTCCAAGTATTGTTATTAAGGAACTTTCTATAGCTGGAGAATAATATTTAAAATTAATAGTTTTGTACTATAGGGACTATATCAGAAATAAGAGTTAAGGGCGTGTATCAAAATAGCTTTTAATAAAACTTTATAAACAGTATGAAGAGAATATCTATAAATTCTTATGGAGGTCTAATAATTCTCGGAATAGGTTTGATTGTTTTGTTATTATATTTTTATACAGCCCTTGATAATAAGTTTTTGGTATAGTCCTTTTATATGGGAGTAGATTTTAGCATGTCTACAATAGGGGGTATTACTATCTTAGTTGGTATGTAGGCTAAAGGGGTCTACTATTGTGTTTTTATAGGAAATTTATGCTGAAATAATATGTGAAATTACACATAAAAGTTAACAAAGTGTTAAAATAAGGGTATAAACAATTTGGGGATAATTTACTATAAGGAGTGGTTATTCATGATAACAAAAGATCTTGAAAAAAAGCTAGAAGGATTAGGAGCTTTTGAAATTAGTAGTAAGATGTTAAAGTTAGCTAAAAATAATGAAAAGCATAATAAATTTTTGAATGCAGGAAGAGGAAATCCTAACTGGATAAATACTCAAGGAAGATTAGCGTTAAGTAGAATAGTGGAATTTGGTGTTTTTGAATCAAGAAGAACTATACATGAGGGAAATTTAGCTGGATACACCAATTTAGATGGTATATATGAAAGGTTAATGAGTTTCTTAGATGGTAGTCATGAAGTAGATAAATTTTTATGTGATGCCATAGATTATAGCATTAAAACTTTAAGTGTTAATAAAGATGAATTAGTTAAGGAATTTGTAGATGGAGCAATTGGAAATGATTATCCAGTTCCAAATAGATGTTTAGTGAATATAGAGAAGATTTTAAATTTGTATTTAGAAAAAGAACTTTTTGGAGGGGTAAAATTAGCTAATGAAACTAATGTATTTCCAACAGAGGGTGGAACAGCAGCAATATGTTACATATTTAATTCATTAAAAGAAAATGGACTAATAAAAGCTGGAGATAAGATTGCTATAAACACTCCAATATTTACACCATACTTACAAATACCAGGATTAAAAGACTATGAGATGGTTGAAGTAGATTTAATTTCAAAGGAAGAAAATAATTGGGTTATAGAGGATTCAGAATTAGACAAGTTAAGAGATAAGGAGATTAAAGCCTTATTTTTTGTAAATCCTTCAAATCCAGCTTCTAAGGCTTTAAGTGAAGAGGCTTTAAATCACATAGCTGATATAGTTAAAGAACGTAAGGATTTAATGATAATAACTGATGATGTTTACGGAACCTTTGTTGAAAACTTTAAAACTATATATTCAGTAGCACCTTATAATACCTTATTGGTTTATTCATTCTCTAAACTATATGGTGTAACAGGATGGAGATTAGGACTAATAGCTGCTAATGAAAATAATGTTTTTGATGAGTTAATAAGTAAATTGCCAGAGGAAAAATTACAGGATTTAGATAAAAGATATGGCCTTGTAACTTTTGAACCAAGAAAGTTTAAATTTATTGAGAGAATTGTTGCAGATAGCCGTTCAGTTGGACTTTATCATACTTCAGGCTTATCAACACCTCAACAAATTCAAATGGCTTTATTTGCTTTAACTTCATTGATTACTAAAGGAAGGGATCCATATATCGAAAGTTCTAAAAAATTAGTAAGAGAGAGATATCATGATTTATGCCATACCTTAGGAATTAAAGAAGATGATAGTAGAGAAAATGCTAAATACTATTCATTAATAGATATTTATGAGCTAGCTGGCGATTTGTATGATGATAAGTTTAAGGAATATCTAAAGGATAACTTTGAACCTATTGATTTCTTATTACGTTTAGCAGAGATAAATGGTGTAGTCTTAATGGAAGGTGTAGGCTTTGGAGCAGCACCAGGAATATTGCGTGTATCTGAAGCTAACTTGCCAGATGAGGCATATAAGAAAATATCAAAACAAGTTTTAGAATTGTTATCTGAATATTATGATCAATATAAATCACAAAAATAGTATATAATAACTTATATAGAAAAAGGTAAGCTTTTTAAGTTTGCCTTTTTCTATTTTAAAAATTTGAGATTAAAAGTGTTATTTAAAATGATTAGAGTTATGTTTATAACAATTATTATTAGTAGAATATATAAAATTTTATATGAAAAATATATAGTATAATTAATTTATATATTTAGTTGAATACTATTGATTTAGAGATAATACATGAATATTTAAATGTTGATAATGTTAATTTTAGTTTAATATGTGTAAATAATTAAAAAGGAGATGATGTTTATGAAGGAAAGTTTAATAAAAAAGGGATATTACCATTCTCCTATAGGAATTTTAGAAATAATAGAGTCAGATGGATATATAGTAGAGATTAACTTTGTAGAAGAGGATAATTATTTAGAAGAAGTTATTAGTGAAGAAATAGAAAAGTGTAAAATAGAATTAGAAGAGTATTTCAATGGTAGAAGAAATGAGTTCTCAGTAAAAGTTGATTTAGCAAAGGGAACTGAATTTCAAAGAAAAGTATGGAATGCTTTAAGAGATATTCCCTATGGAGAGACAGTTTCATATAAAGAAATAGCTGAGAAAATAGGAAATCCAAAGGCAGTTAGGGCTGTAGGAGGAGCAAACAATAAAAATCCTATTCCTATAATAATTCCTTGTCATAGAGTTATAGGAAAAGATGGATCATTAACAGGATATGGTGGCGGATTAAGTAAAAAGGAATGTTTACTTAATTTAGAGCATGAAAATAAGTAGTATTTAGCAAATAATTTTGTTGGTTTATAAATTGGAAGGAGAGAAATATTGAATAGAGCGAAAGAGATTTTAAAAAATTTTTACGGATATAGTGAGTTTAGAAAAGGACAAGAAAATATAATAAATGAGATTATAAGTGGAAATGATGTTGTAGCCATAATGCCAACTGGTGGAGGGAAATCAATTTGTTATCAAATTCCAGCCTTGATTTTAGAGGGGGTTACAGTTGTAATTTCTCCACTTATTTCTCTTATGAAAGACCAAGTTGATGCTATAAACAGCATGGGAATAGAGTCTGCATATATTAATTCTACTCTTAGTAATCAAGAAATAAGTGATATATTTGAAAATGTTAAAAATGAACATATAAAAATATTATATGTAGCACCAGAAAGACTTGAGTCTATAGAGTTTCTAAATTTAGTTTCAAATATTGATATTTCTCAAGTGGCTGTGGATGAAGCCCACTGTGTTTCTCAATGGGGGCATGATTTTAGAAGTAGCTATAAGTTTATTGGTAGGTTTATAAATCTCTTAAAGAAAAGACCTGTTGTTTCAGCATTTACGGCAACTGCAACAGAGGAAGTTAGAGAAGATATTGTAAAATTACTTGAACTTAATAATCCAGAGTTTTTTGTTTCAGGGTTTGATAGAGATAATCTTAAAATAGTTATAGAAAAAGGTGTTAATAAGGACCATTACATTTTAGATTATTTAAAAGAGAATAAGGATGTATCAGGAATAATTTATTGTGCAACTAGAAAAGAAGTAGATTCGTTATGTGATCTTATAAATTCAAGAGGAATTGACTGTACAAAATATCATGCCGGACTTTCAGATATTGAGAGAAAAGAAAATCAAGAGGATTTTGTTTTCGATAAGGTTAATATAATGGTTGCTACAAATGCCTTTGGAATGGGTATAGATAAGCCTAATATAAGATACGTAATTCACAATAATATGCCTAGAAATATAGAAGGATATTATCAGGAAATAGGAAGAGCAGGAAGAGATGGAGAAAAATCAGAGTGTATTCTTCTTTTTTCTCCAGGAGATGTACAAACTCAAAAATATATAATAGAGACTGGAACTTTAAATCCTCAAAGAAAAGTAAATGAGCTTAGTAAACTTCAAACTATGATGGATTTAGTTTATTCTAATGGATGTTATAGAAAGTTTATTCTTAATTATTTCGGAGAAATTTTAGAAGAGGATTGCAATAACTGTAGTAATTGTGAAATGGAAGGAGAGCTAGTTGATAAGACAATAGATGCTCAAAAAGTTATATCTTGTGTCTACAGAATGAAAAGGCCTTTTGGAATTGGCGTAATAATAGATGTATTAAGAGCATCAAAGAATAAAAAGATAATAGATTTAGGTCTAAATCAGCTTAGTACGTATGGAATAATGAAGGATTATTCTAAAGAAGGACTTAAGGATTTTATGAATACTCTTATTTCTCATAGATATATAGATTATGTTGGAGAATATCCTGTAGTTAGATTAAATCAGAGTTCTATAGATATCCTTAAAGGTAATGAAAAAGTTATGTTTAAGGAAAAGAGAAAGCTTGAAAGAGTATCTACTAATAATGAATTATTTGATTTATTAAGAACGCTTAGAAGAGAAATTGCTTCAGAAGAGGGAGTTCCTCCATACATTGTCTTTGGAGATAATACTCTTAAAGAAATGAGTATAAGAATGCCTGTAAATGAAAGTCAGCTTTCAGAAGTAAGTGGAGTTGGTGAAAAGAAAATACTTAAATATGGTGATCAATTCTTAAACAAAATAAGAGAGTATGTTAAATCAAATAATGTTGAAATTCAATGGGAATCAGGACTAAAACTGAATAAAGAAGATGTAGAAGAAAAGTTTAAGAAAAATACTAGAAAAGATGGAAAGAAGAAATCTTTTGAAATAACTATAGATATGTTAAGAGAAGGAGAAAAATTTCATAGCATTGCTAAAGAAAGAGAACTTTCAGTTACAACTATACTATCTCATATTCAGCAATATCTTGAAGAAGGAAATAAGATAGATTTTGAAATAGATTTTGATTCATTATTCTCAAAAAGGGAAGAGGAGATAGTATTAGAGGCTGTAGATAAAGTTGGATATAGTAAGTTGAAACCAATTAAAGAAAATCTATCTGAAGATGTTTCTTATGAAAAAATAAGGTTTATAGTAACTAAATTAACTATAAATAATTTAAATAATCAATAGTATTAAAAATAGTTTTAAGAATAGAGTAAGAGAAAAAAGAAAGTTATGATAAAAAGGAACTGAATCAAAATTTTTATTTAAATGGTGGAAAATTTTGATATACAGTTCTTTTTTATTAAGATTTTCTAGTATAAAATGATATACTTTTAACTATTATCGCTTAAAGTAGAAAAGCCTTTATCATATAGTTTTTCATTTAGCTCATGTAAAGAAAGATTATCTTTTATAGAATATATAATTATAGCATCTCTAGAGTTTTTAGGATAAAGTTCACCTACATTACCTAGGCTTAATGCTCGCTGCGTTTGTTTAAAATCAAGGTTAGCCCCAAAACAAAGCTGAAGTATTTTATCTCTTGTAGGCTTTTTAGAACCATCTAAAATTTGATAGCCATAGTTTCTATCTAAATCAGCAGCCTTTATCAATTTTCCTTTGGTTAATCCCTTTTCTTCACATATTTTTTTGAAGAAATTAGCTAAACTGAGTTCAGTGAATGAACTAATATCATTTTTAATAAATGAGTCAAGAGCGTCTTCATTATTAACATCATTTAATAATATATCTAAAAGGCTTGAAGTTTCCTGTTCAAACATTGCATATATCTCCTTTGGTTTCAATATCACATTAATTATAGCAAAAATATTGGAAATGTTACTTTTAGAATAATATTTTCTGAATTATATTTTGGTGAATTAAAGTGATATTTGAGATGTTTAGATATAATATACTAAAATTAGGATTAATTAAGGCGTTTTAATTAATATTATTCCATCATTCAGTAAATAGGATTTTGAGGAAATGAATTCATGTGTTATAATTCATTCTTGGAATAATAATACAAGTGAGGGACAAGATTATGGAGGAAGATAATATTAAAAGTAAGCCTTCAAATTATGAAGAGTTAACTGAATTATGCTCTAATAAAAAAAGTAAGATTTTATTAGCTAAAAGTAATATAAATAATAAGATATATGTTAAAAAAATTCTTAAAGTTTATAATAAAGAAGTTTATGAAAAATTGAAGAACTTAAAAAGTATAAATCTTCCTAAAATATATGAGATATTTGAAGAGGAAGGAAGACTTATTGTAATTGAAGAGTTCATAAATGGATCTACAATTGAGGATGTCTTAAAAAGTGGGAAAGTATTTGATGAGGAAACTGCTTTAGGTTTTATGATAACTTTATGTGATGCCTTAGAGGAATTGCATAGCCTTAAGCCTTCTATAATACATAGGGATATTAAACCATCTAATGTAATAATAAATAACGATGGTATTTTAAAATTAATAGATTATGATGTTTCTAGAATATATAAAGAGGATAAAAATAAGGATACTGTAATTTTAGGAACTGTTGGTTATGCATCACCAGAGCAATTAGGTTTTGATCAAACTGATGGAAGAACTGATATTTATGCTATGGGAGTTCTTTTGAATGTGATGGTAGTTGGAAAACATCCCATTGAAAAGGCTATTGAAGGTCAGTTAAAAGATATAGTTTCTAAATGCACTATGCTTATCGCTGATGAAAGATATCAAAGTGTACAAGACTTAAAAATAGCTTTAGAAAATGAACTTAATAGATTTAATAAAACTATAAATAAAGAAGAACATGGTTTAAATCACAACATAGAAAATACAGAAAAAGTTTCTAAAAAATCTCTTAATTTGGATAAGAAAGATTTTAAAACCACAGTAGAACTTTTGTTAAATAGAAAAGATGATAAATTAGATAAATATGAAGGATCATCTTCAACAGAAAAATTAGATACTAATAAAAAAGAGACTTTAAATTTAGAAAAACACGAAGATGAATCAGAAGGACATGAGGAAGTAAATAACTTAAAAAAAGTTAATTGGGTTAGAAGATATGTTCCTGGATTTAGAACTAATACTGCTTGGAAAATAACTCTAGCTATACTAGGATATATATTTTTAATATTTGGTCTTACTATGAATTTAGGAAGTGGAGATATTAATTTAATAATGACGGACATTATTATGGTGTTTTTCATACTAGCATATATTTCTTTATATTCTAACTTTTTAGGTATTGCTAAGAAGTTGCCATTAATAAAAAGAAAGAGAATTTTAGATAAAATTTGTGGATATTTATTATATTCTTTTTTGATATTTATAGTTTTAGGAGGAGTATTAAGTTTATTTATGCCTCCTGCAAAATAGAGAGAACCTATAGGACGGATAATGTTAAGTTTTAAAAGAATTTATCTAAAAACTGAAATTACTAATTTGAATTTATATAAAAATTTTTATTATAATATTTAGTTTATATATAAAAATCAGTAGGGTTATAGGAAGAAAGAATTAAAATGACTACAAAAAATTAATTCATAACAACAAACAGAAAACAAACCATAACCACTACTGATTTCTTAAGATAATTTTATATTAAAATAAATTTAAAAGTGTATGCTGAGAGGCGTACACTTTTTATTTTAAAAAGATTTAGAATATAACTCGTAACAACAAAACATTTAAAGTTATGAGTTTTTTTATTTATGATCTTTTTTTAAGGAGGAATTAAAAATGGTTAAAAAATTTTGTAAGAAATGGTGGATTTTGGCTATTGCTATAGTTGTTGTATTAGGGGTTGTAGGTAGCGCTGGAGAAGCTGGAAAAAAGGCAACTAGTAATAGTGAAGTTGTTAAGAATGAAACAAGTTCAACAAAGCCTTCAGAAAATAAGAATGTAAAAAAAGAAGAGCTAGTAAAAGAAGGTGAAATAAGAGATAATTCATCAGCTAAGGAGACAACTTTATCAACGGGGAAGTTTGTAGTTGGTGAAGATATACCGGTAGGTAGATATGTTTGTACAAGTGATTCATCAGGTAATTTTATTGTTACACATAAAAATGGTCTTCCAATAATAAATGAAATATTAGGAAATGACGATTTAGGTGTTTCAAAAGTTACATCTGATTTTACGGATGGGGAAAAAATTGAAATAAGTGGAATAAAAAATGTTCATTTTATTCCAGCAGAAACCAAGGTTTCAAATGAATTAAGTGCAGGTAGCTGGGTAGTTGGATTAGATATAGAGCCAGGAAAGTATGTGGCAGAAGTTAATAATGGACAAGGAAATTTTGTAGTATATAAAAATGGATTCCCAATAGTAAATGAAATTTTAGATGCATCAGGTGATATGGGAGTACCTAATGTTACTTTAAAATTAGAAAAAGGTGAAGTTATTAGTATAAGTGGACTAAATCAAGTTTTATTCAATAAGAATTAATAAGAATTTGATTTCTTAAAAATAGAAAAAAGTATTGGGATAATTTTAGAATGAGGTTTGTTAAATATAATTATTTAAGAAAGGATGATAGTTTTGAAAAAAAGTAAATGTCTTATAATATCAGCAATTTTAGGTATAATATATTCAATATATTTATTAAGTTATTTTGGAAGTGTTTTAACAAATAGACAAGATGCAGAGGCTGTTGGTGGTGCCATAGCCACTGCCATGGTTACTCCACATATGCTTTGTGTAGTTTTAGCAGCAATTTTTAACCTAGTAGGAGCGTGGTTAAATAAAGCTGGGTTTGCTCTTACGGCAGGAATTCTTTATTCTGTTGCAGGAGTATTATTCTTACCATATATATTCTTTGTAATACCTATGATAATTTTAAGCTTTGTAGGGTTTTCTAGTGTAAAGAAAATTAAAAATAATAATTAATTATAAAATGAGAGACGTGCCGCAATTAACTTTGCGGCATGTCTTTTTTATTTTAAGAAATTAATTAAATTGTTATTAGAAATTTTAACTATGTTTAAGTTTTTAAGAACAATAATATTAAATAAAAAAGTATTAACTAAATAGATTATAAGAATACTATAGTTAAATTTAATTTGTCGAGGTATTAGTATGAAAATTAGTCATAAAAATAGATATGAAAAACTTAGAACATTGATAATGTGTTATCCTTGTAATTTTAAGGTTAGTGGTAATGTTAAAATAAATTATCCTCTTATGTATGAACAATATAATAAGTTTATAAATTTAATGAGTAGTGAGGGAGTAATAATTCAATTTTTAGATCCTATATATGGGGCTAATCAAGTTTTTACAAGAGATATAGGCTTTGTTATAGAAGATAGGATGTTTATTACAAAAATGAGTAAGCAAGATAGAATTGAAGAAACTAAAGCTCTAGAAAAATATATAAAAGATCATCATTCTAAAATATATAATATGAAAAATAATATAGAGGGTGGCGATGTAATAATCCATGATCGTTATATTTTTGTTGGGTTAAGTAAAAGAACTAATATTGAAGCTGTTTATGAACTTCAAAATTATATAAATGAACATAATATGGGATATAAGGTTATACCTATAAATTTCAATAAGGAAAAAATGATTCATTTAGATTGTGTTTTTAATATACTAGATAAGAATGAATGTATAATTAGCAATTATGTGTATGACAAAGAAGAAATAGAAAGAATCATAAAAAATTGTTATTATATTGATGATAAAACCACTGAAGAACTTGGTACTAATATTGTAGCCTTAGGAAACAAGAGGATAGTAACTTCAAATAAAACTGTATTTAATATGCTAAAATACAATGGATTTAAAGTATTTTACGTAGAGTATTCAGAAATATTGAAAGCTGGAGGCGGTTTTGCCTGTAGCATTTTACCTATTTATACTGAATAATTTTTATATTTCTAATAAGACTTATGTCTTATTAGAAATAATGTTATTATGGTATAGTGTCTTTATCTAATGATTTTTTTTTCAGTAGATAATTTATTTTTAAGGGAAAATAGCTTGTGCTATTTAAATAAAATATAAGAATTAGGGGGAGATTTTTTGTTTGGACTTTCACCAATTTATTTTGGCGTCTATTTCTTTGTTACAGCTTTAATTATATTAGGAGTAACTTTATTTCTAAAAAAGAAGCTAGTAGGTAAAGATAAGGAATTTTATAAGGTATTATTAGTTTTATGTATTCCAATAATAGTTCAAAACTTTATATCAACTTCTGTAAATGTAGTTGATACAGTTATGATAAGTAGTTTAGGAGAAGAATCAATAGCTGCTGTTGGTGTGGCTAATCAGGTATTTTTCTTATTTAATATGGGATTAATAGGTTTAACAGGGGCTACTGGACTATTTATATCTCAGTTTTATGGAAGTAATGATAAAAAAAGCATAAAGAAAGTTATGGGGCTAAGCACTATTTTATGTGTAGGCTTTAGTTTAGTGTTTTTTGTTTTAGCACTTTTCTTTCCAAATCTTATAATAGGAATTTTTTCTACTGACCCAAAAGTAGTTGAGCTTTGTAAAAGTTATTTAGTTGTTATAGCTCTTTCATATCCTTTGACAGCTTTAAGTATGGTAATAAGTGCAGGAGCGAGGGCTGTGAGAAATCCTAAGTTAGGTATGTTTTGTAGTGGAGCTTCGCTTATTATAAATATTATATTTAACTATTGCTTAATATTTGGAATAGGTATATTCCCTGAGTTAGGTGTTAGGGGGGCTGCCATATCTACGGTATTTGCTAGAATAATAGAATGCCTATTATTGGTTGGATATGTTGTCTTAAAAGATAAAGATTATATAATTAAGTTTAATATCAATGATATTAAAGGAATAAATAAAGACTTTTTTAAGGTATATATGTCTAAAGGAATGCCTATATTTATAAATGACTTTGCTTGGGCTATTGGGTCAGTTTCATATTCTGTAGCTTATGCAATGGTTGGAACATCTGCAATAGCAGCAAGTCAGATTGCAACTAGTACAGCTAATTTATTTATAATGCTAGCTATGTGTATAGCTACTGGAGCAGCAATTATGCTTGGAAATGAGCTTGGAGCAGATAATACTGAGAGAGCTATAGATTATGCTAATAAATTTTCTAAGATAGTTTTTATTGTTGGAAGTATTCTAGGTGGAATGTTGATATTAAGTATTCCGGTATTACTTAAGGTCTATAGTACATCTTCAACTATGGCAGTAGATTTAAGTAAGATTTTTGTAATAATGGGACTTCTAATGGGGTTAAAGGCTTTTAATATTTTGGTTATCGTAGGAATATTAAGAAGCGGAGGAGATACAAAGTATGCTTTTGCATTAGAATTTGGATGTATGTGGCTTGTATCAATACCATTAACATTCTTTGGGGCAGTGAATGGTTTTCCAATATATATGCTAGTATTATTTACTTATTCAGAAGAAATAGTCAAATGTATATTCGGATTACCTAGAGTTTTATCAAGAGTTTGGGTAGTTAATTTAACTAAAGATATAGAAATAAGTGGATAATAATATTTTAATTTCTGATATTTACTTTTAGAAGATTTATAAAATTAGTAAGATTATAGGTGAGCTAGAAAGTATATTACTTGATTTAAAAGAATTCGATAAGCCTAGTTCTTTAAGAGGTTACAGTCATATTAAGGTGATTGTAGCCTTTTTCTTTTAGAATATATTTATTAGGAATATTAATCTTTTTTACTTGACTCTAACATTGTGTTAGGGAGTAATATAAGTTCTAGGAGGTGGTTATATGTATAGAGTTAAGGAAATCTCAGAGCTAACAGGAATATCCATTAGGATGTTACATCACTATGATAAAATAGGGCTTTTAAGACCTACAGCTATAAGTGAATCTGGATATAGATTATATAATGACAATGATTTAAATCTCATTCAACAGATATTAATATATCGTGAGTTAGATTTTTCTTTGAAAGAAATAAAAGAGATTTTAGGTAATGAAAATTTGGATTTAAAAGAAAGATTAAAAGCACAAAAGCAATTGATAATAGAGAAGAGAGACAGGTTAAATAAGATTGTTGAGACTATAGAAAATACCATTAAAGATATGGAAGGAGAATTTGTTATGGAGAAAAAAGGAATGTTTGAAGGATTTGATATAGAAAAACACAATAAACTTTATGAGGATGAAGTAGAAAAGAAGTATGGAGAAAGTGATGCTTATAAGGAATCAAAGAAAAAAACAAGTAAATATTCAAAAGAAGATTGGAATAATATAATGGGAGAAATGGATGGGTTATATAGAAACTTAGCTGAACTAATGGATAGAGAAGTTTCAGATGAAGATGTTCAGATGTTAGTTCATAACTGGAGAATGCTTATAACTAAAAATTTCTATAATTGTAGTATTGAGATATTTAGGGGGCTTGCAGACATGTATATCTATGATGAAAGATTCACTAAAAATATAGACAAATATGGAGAGGGATTTACTAATTTCTTAAGAGAAGCTATGAAATATTACTGTGATACAAATTAAAACTTATTTTAAACAATATTAACTATGAAATTAAAATAATTAATATAGATATTAAATAAATCAACATATAAATTAATAAAATTAATTTATATGTTGATTTTTATTTAATTGGAGATATATAATATAGAAAAAGGAGGTGCTTTTTTGAGATACGTAAGACCAAGCAAATGTCCTGTATGTAATAGTGAACTAAAAATAGTTAAATTAGAGTGTGAAAAATGCAAAACTAAAATTGAAGGTGAATTTAAAGGCTGCGATTTTTGCAATCTAACTTCAGAAGAGCAATATTTTTTAAAGATATTTGTTAAATGTAAAGGAAGTATAAAAGAAATAGAAAAGGAACTAGATATATCCTATCCAACTGTAAAGAGTAGATTAAATCAACTTATAACAGCATTAGGATTTGAAGATAAAGAATTAGAAGAAGAAAAAAAGGATAAGAAAAGAAATAGAGAGATTATACTTGGAAAGCTAGATAGGGGAGAGATAACATCTAGTGAGGCATTAAAGGAATTAGAAAAATTAAAATAAAAGGGGAGAATTTTTATGGATGAAAAGAAAAAAATATTAGAAATGATAAGCGAAGGTAAAATTAGTCCAGAAGAGGGAATGAAATTATTAAATGCTTTAGGAGAAAATAAAGAAGAGGTCATTATAAAGAAAAAGATATATAAGACACTGAAAGTTAGAGTAGAAGTGGAAAATGAGGAAGTAAAAGTTAATTTAAGTATTCCTCTAAGCTTAATAAAGGTTGCAAGTGGATTTACTAAATTTATACCTGAAGATGCTATGAATGATATTGAAAAGGGTGGAGTTAACTTAAAGGATATTGATTTCAAGAAAATAATTGAGGAACTTGAAAATGGTGAATTAGATGATCCAACTATATGTGATGTAGATATAAATAGTAAAGATGATGGAAAAATTATAGTGAAAATTTATGTTGACTAATAAAAATTTTGTTTATATAAAAATAACTTTACCTAGTATTAACTGGCTAAGAATTAGTATTCCTATGCCTGTGGTTAATCTTATATTAAACGATACTATAGATTTATTGGGTTTCTTAAGATGGATGTTTAGATTAAGAAAATTAGAAAATTATATTAATTATATATATGGAGCTTTGGAAGCATTGAAGGAATTTAGAGAGTGTGAAGAAAGTGAAATTCTTGATTTGAGTTTAGGAAAAGAAAATATAAGTATAAAGATTAAACTAGTATAGGGGGAAAAATGAAGAGAATAATTGGTAACTTTTTTATTAATCTAGCGATTGTATGGATATTAATTGACCTTTTTAATCTTGGAGAAGCAAAAAGTTTTCTAAATATAGTTTTATTTTCAGGAATTTTTACTATACTAAGCTTTACTTTAAGACCGATTCTTCAGATTATATCTTTGCCAATTACAGCACTTAGTTTCGGAATATTTCTTTTTCTGGTAAATGCATTCATAGTCTATATGGCTGACATATGTTCATTTGGATTTAATATACCTGGATTTCTTAATACCTTAATAGTATCAATAGTACTATTTATAGCAAGTTCTATGATTAATAAATATAGATTAAAAATTGAAATTAAAAAGATTAATAAAGCAATATAGAAAAAAGAACCTATATATTTAGATTAAATGTAAATATCTAATATAAATAGGTTCTTTTATTATTATCATCAATTTAGATCTCCAGAAATATTTTTTAGTTCTTTTTTATTAAGTATTTTAATTTTGTTTTTATCTTTTACTATAATTCCTTTTTCAACTAACTTATTTAAAACTCTACTTAAATGGCGATAGCTCGTACCTAATAAGTCAGCTAAGTTTGAGTAATTATCAATTGTAACTATATTTTTATGATTTATATTTAAAAGATAACTAGCAAGTTTATTTTCTAGGGGATAAATAATAGTTATTGAGCTTGTTAAGGATTGGCTAGCAAGCTTGTTAGAAAGGCTTTGAGTTATGTACATAAGAAAGTTAGGATCTTTAAGAGCCGTTGAATTTACTATGTTTATAGGGATACCTATGCAAAGACTAGATTTTAATACTTTAATACTACAATTTGCTTTAATTTTAGAGATGACTTCTAAATCTCCTATTAATTGGATTGGCTCATAGAATTTCAAAAGTAAAGATTTTCCATTGGGTAGGGTTTTATATACCTTTGCTTTACCATCGACAAAAAAATAAAAGTACTTAAGTTCTTCATCTATAAAGCAAATATGTTCATTTTTTTTAAACATATGAAGTTCTAAAAAAGGCAAAATTTCTTGTGAAAATATGGAATTAAGATCGTATTTGTTTATTAATTCAAGCAATTTATCTTCATTTTTTACTACTATCAATGGCTTACCTCCCATAAAAACAAATATTATAAGACATATGTCATAACTATACATATAGTATACATGATAAAATAAATTTGGTTAATAAACATAATTAAAATGTTTTCTAAATTCACTGTAAAATTGCCTTAATACTTTAAATTCTATATAAAAGAGTGATCAGTAGACATGTCTACTGATCACTCTTTGCGTTTTTAAATGCTACTTAGTTCAAAAAATAAATTATCTTCTTCAGTAAAGTTATATGAGTAATAGGAATTGGACCAATTATTTATATCATTGATATTTTTACAACTTATTGAAGAAGAATAATCGTCTAATAAATCACAGCAAATATTTTTAGGTGTTTTAATTTCATTGTTTTCAAGTAATTCAATTATATCTTTAAAGTAGTTTTCAACAAAAGGAGTAATAAAAGGATAAGTATTACACTGGCTATTTAAGTAATTATAAATAGGTTCTTTTTTATAATCCCAATCTATATAAAGTTCAATTAGTTTTTCACTTATATCAAAAGGTATATTAGATTTTATAATATTACAATTTACTAAATTATCGTCTATTGTAAGAACTTTAACCATACATTCACCCAATCCTTTCATAATGGTCCTCCCATAAATTTATACAAATTAAGTTTTATATTGATTTAGGCATTAATAGGTTTTGTTTTGGAGGAGTACTTTATCAAAACAAAAAGGAAAGCAACTATTAATGCCTAAATGAGATGGCTTTTTTAATATTTGATTAGTATATAATATGAAAAAAACACTAGAATTATTCTGAATTATCTGAAAATTTAGAAAATATTGAAGGGGCAATAATTATTATTAAAAAAGAGTTTGACATATAAAAGAGAGAGAATTACAATATTAATATGCGAACTTATGTTTGGTTTTAGAAGGAACCAATCTGGTAATAATATAATGAAATGACTTAAATAAATTTAATATACAACAAACTATATATGGGATGATATCAAATAAAGGCTTTGTTTAAGGTGAATGTTGATTGTTAACTAGCACTTCAGAACTAGCTAAAAATTAGCACTAATTTTAAAACATAGACCAAATAAAAAATAGGGGTTATTAGTGAGAGTAAACACTTACTAAAGTTTATATGTTTATTAAGGAGATTTTTATGAAAGATAAGATAATAGTAAAAGGAGCAAAAGTACATAATTTAAAAAATGTGAATTTAGAAATTCCTAGGGATAAGCTTATTGTTTTTACTGGACTTTCAGGTTCAGGAAAAAGTTCTCTAGCTTTTGATACAATTTATGCAGAAGGGCAAAGAAGATACGTAGAGTCTTTATCAGCGTATGCAAGACAATTCTTAGGGCAAATGGATAAGCCGGATGTTGAGTCAATAGAAGGACTTTCACCTGCAATATCAATTGATCAGAAGACTACTTCAAGAAATCCAAGATCTACAGTAGGTACAGTAACAGAAATATATGATTATTTAAGATTATTATATGCTAGAGTTGGGATTCCTCATTGTCCTAAGTGTGGAAAAGAAATAACTCAGCAATCTGTGGATCAAATAGTTGATCAAATTATGGAGTTACCAGAAAGAAGTAAGATAATGATTTTAGCTCCAATAGTAAGAGGTAGAAAGGGAACTCATGAAAAAGTTCTTGAGAATATAAAGAAACAAGGTTTTGTTAGAGCTAGAATAGACGGAGAAATTTATGACTTAACAGAGGATGAAGTAAAACTTGAGAAGAATATAAAACATAATATAGAAGCTGTTGTTGACAGAATAATTGTTAAGGACGGAATTGAAGGAAGATTAACAGATTCTATAGAAACTTCTCTTAAAATGGCTGAAGGTTTAGTATTAGTTAACATAATTGGCGAAGAAGATAGGCTTTACAGTGAACATTTTGCCTGTGCTGATTGTGGTATAAGCATAGATGAACTTGCGCCAAGAATGTTTTCATTTAACTCACCTTTTGGAAAATGTGAGAGATGTGATGGATTAGGAACATTAATGGAAATTGATGAGGATTTAGTTGTTCCTAATAAGGATTTAAGTATAAGAGGTGGAGCTATTTCTACTTGGGGAGATTCAAGAATGAAAGAAGAGTCTTGGACTTATTGTGTTCTTAAAGCTTTAATGGAAAAATATAAATTTGATTTAGATACTCCTTACAAAGATTTATCTAGTAAGGTTAGAGAAGTATTAATGTACGGAGAGCCAGAAAAGTTAAAGGTTACATACACAAAAGAAAATGTAACAGCTGTGTATAATCACTCCTTTGAAGGAGAGATAAATAATTTAAGAAGAAGATATATGGAAACTGGTTCAGATGCCATGAAAGCTGAAATAGAAAAGTATATGAGTGATAATCCATGTCCTAAGTGTAAGGGAGCAAGACTTAAACCAGAGGCACTTGCAGTTACAGTAGATGGAAAAAATATATTTGAATTTACAAGTATGGCAATAAGAGAAGAATTAGATTTTATAAATTCAGTAGAATTTTCAGAAAAAGACAAGATAATAAGTAGTCAAATTATAAAGGAGATCCAAGCTAGATTAAGTTTCTTAATAAATGTTGGATTAGATTACTTAGATTTAGCTAGAAAAGCTGGAACGTTATCAGGTGGAGAAGCTCAGAGAATAAGACTTGCAACTCAAATAGGTTCTCAACTTATGGGGGTTCTATACATCCTAGATGAGCCTTCAATAGGACTTCACCAAAGAGATAATGATAGACTTATAGCTACTTTAAAACAGCTTAGAGACGTTGGAAATACTCTTATAGTAGTTGAGCATGATGAAGATACTATGAGAGAAGCAGATTATATAGTTGATATAGGACCAGGAGCAGGAGAACATGGTGGGCAGATCGTTGCTGCAGGAACATTAGATGAAATTATGGAAAATGAAAATTCTTTAACTGGTCAATATTTAACTGGAGCTAAAAAAGTTGAACTTCCAGAGGAAAGAAGAAAAGGAAATGGAAACTTCATAACAGTTAAAGGTGCAAAGGAAAATAACCTTAAGAATGTTACTACTAAATTCCCATTAGGAATTCTAACTATGGTTACTGGAGTTTCTGGTTCAGGAAAAAGTACTTTAGTTAATGAAATTCTTTATAAGGGATTAAATAAAATAGTTAATAAGGCTAAGGATTTACCAGGTAAATTTAAAGAGATAACAGGATACGAAAATATCGATAAGATTATTGATATAGACCAAAGTCCTATAGGAAGAACTCCAAGAAGTAATCCAGCGACATATACTGGAACCTTTGATATTATAAGAGAACTTTTCTCACAAACTCAAGAAGCTAAAATGAGAGGTTATAAACCAGGAAGATTTTCTTTCAATGTAAAAGGTGGAAGATGTGAAGCTTGTAGTGGTGACGGAATAATAAAGATAGAGATGCAATTCTTATCTGATGTTTATGTTCCATGTGAAGTTTGTAAAGGAAAGAGATATAACAGAGAGACTTTAGAAGTTAAATATAAAGGTAAAAATATAGCTGATGTATTAAATATGACTGTTGAAGAAGCTTTAGAATTCTTCGAAAATATTCCAAGAATAAAGAATAAACTTCAAACATTAATGGATGTTGGATTAGGTTATATAAGGCTAGGTCAACCTTCAACTCAGCTATCTGGTGGAGAAGCACAAAGAATTAAATTAGCTTATGAACTATCTAAGAGAAGTACAGGAAAAACATTATATATCTTAGATGAACCTACAACGGGGCTTCATATACATGATGTAAATAGACTTGTTAAAATACTTCAAAGATTAGTTGATGGAGGAAACACAGTTATTGTAATAGAGCATAACTTAGATATGATTAAATGTGCAGACTATATAGTAGATTTAGGACCAGAAGGTGGAGATAAAGGTGGAATGATTGTAGCCACAGGAACTCCTGAAAAGATAACTGAAGTTGAAGAATCATATACAGGTAAATATCTAAAAAAATACCTTTAATATAGGAATATAATTTTAAAAAATAAATATATTATTTAAGAATAGAGTATTTAATTAGCTATCAGAATTTATGGCTAGAAGTTCTGATAGCTATATTTATTGTGAAGTAAATTTAGGAAAATTAAAAAAGTACTTAAATTAAAAGATAAATATCATAAATTTATCTTTTTTAGATGCTATAATAATTAAGAGTTTCTAATTATTGATTATGAAATTGTAATCTTTTATTGTATAATCAAGTTATTAAATAAAGTAAAATATAAAAGAAATATAAAATATGTAGAGGTGAAGTGATGTTTTCGAAACTAATGACATGGGTTTTTGGAATAATATTTATTATAATTCTATATTCCATAATTTATTATGCGTTAAAGATAATGTATAAAGATGTTAAAGGCGGGAAAAAGAAAAAAGCCCCTGGAAAGAAAGCACATGGATTAGAAGTCTTAAAAACAATATCAAATGGAACGTTAGGTGTTGGCTCGGTTATACCAGTGACTAGTACCATTTCCATTGGTAGAAGAGAAGATAATTCAATAGTGCTAAATGATCAGTTTGTATCCTCATATCATGCTAAAATTTATGTTAAAAATAATGACTTTTATTTAGAAGATTTAGCAAGTACAAATGGTACATTCATAAATGAATCAAAGATAGAGGGAAGAGTAAGATTAAAAGTAAATGATAAAATAAGAATGGGAAGCACCGTATTTAAGGTTATAGGATAGAAGAGGTGATAATATGAATACTACTTTAAAGTATGAGAAAAGGATGTTGCTATTAGTCTATCTTTTATGCTTGGCCTTATTTACCAATATAGCTGTAAAGCAGACACCTATAGATAAGATGGCTTTTATAATAGCAGGTATATTAATAGTTATTATTGGGTTTTCACATTTCATAATAAGAAAATTCTATCCCGATGGAGATAAGTACATATTTATCTTTGCATCGGTTTTAGCTGTGGTTGGAATAGCAATTCTTTATAGATTAGATCCTAAGCTAGCAATGAAGCAATTAGTTTGGTTTAGTTTAGGAATAGCAGTTTACATGGGAATTGTAATAGTTATGCCAGATTTGAAGAGTTTTGCGAAATATAAATATATCTACATGGGTGGAACTATAATATTTATGGCTATGGCTATGGTAATAGGTACCACAATAAATGGTGCTAAAAACTGGGTTTCAATAGGTGGATTTACTTTCCAACCTTCGGAAATAGGTAAGATATTTTTAATACTTTACTTAGCGTCAGCTCTTATGAATTATGAGAAAAAAGATAATATAAAAGATGAGTTTAAACAGCTTTTACAACCAGCTCTTGTAATTATGTATTCTTTAGGATTCATGGTTTTACAAAGGGATTTAGGTTCAGCACTTATGTTTTTCTTCGTATCAGTAACTATGCTTTATATAGCTACATGCAATTGGAAGTATGTTACTGCAGGATTAGGCTTATTTGCGGTAGGCGGAACAGCAAGTTATTTCTTATTTGGCCATGTGAAAAGAAGAGTTATGGTTTGGAGAGATGTTTGGAAATATGCTAATGACCAAAGTTATCAAATAGTTCAAGGATTCTATGCAATGTCTTTAGGAGGAATGTTCGGAACAGGTCTGTATAATGGATATCCAAAGTTAGTTCCTTTTGTAGAGACAGACTTTATATTTACCTTAATAGCACAAGAGTTAGGTCTTGTATTTGGTATAGGTTTATTATTATTATATTTCTTATTGTTTTATAGAGGAATAAGAGCAGCATTAAATACTGATGATCCATTTTCACAATTAAATGCTGTTGGATTTAGTACACTTATAGTTGCTCAAGTTTTAGTAATTATAGGCGGTGTTTTTGCCGTTATCCCACTAACGGGTATAACTTTACCTTTAGTTAGTTATGGTGGAACATCTATGCTTACAGTGTTCATTGCCTTAGGAATACTTCAGAAAATTTCAGAGGAGGGACTAAGATAGATGGCTAAGAAAAAAGATTTATCAGGTAGCATAAGAAAAGTTATGTTTGTTTATTTATTACTATTAGTTGGGCTTATATCGTATATAGCGTATTTTCAATTAATAAAAGCACCAAAAATAGCTCAGATGGATAGTAATACTGCTGTTATGGCAGCTCAAAATGAGGTCATAAGAGGAGATATAAAGGATAAAGATGGGAATGTTCTCGCTAAAAGTACTAAGAGCGGTGATTTAACTCAAAAGAGAGAATATCCTTATGGAGAAGTATATTCACATCCAATTGGTTATGCTAGTGGAATATATGGAAACTCAGGATTAGAGGGAGCATATTCAAAAGAGCTAACTACTTATGAGAATATATCATTAAAAGCTTTCTTAAAATCATTTAATTTGAAAAAAGATTTTAAAGAAAGAAATGAGAAAGATAGTAAGGTTGGAAATAGTGTTGTAACAACTTTAGATACTGATTTACAAAAGGCAGCATATGCAGCTTTAGGCGCTAATAGAGGTGCTGTAGTTGCTATGAATCCTAAAACAGGCGAGGTTTTAGCAAGTGTATCAAAACCAGGATTTAATCCTAATGACATGAAAGCAACATATGAAATAGCTAATAATCCTAATGGAAATCCAAAGGACGCTATATTAGTTGATAGAGCTATTAATGGTCAATATCCTCCAGGATCTACATTTAAGGTTGTAACTTTAACATCTGCTTTAGAAAATATTCCAGGAATAACACAAAGAACATTTAGTGATAATGGTACAATAAATGTTGGAACAAAGGATTTACCAAATGAAAATGGAACTGCTTATGGAGATATAAGTCTAAGAAAAGCACTTTCAGTTTCAAGTAACGTAGTATTTGGAGGAATTCTTGGAGAAGAGCTTGGAAATAAAAAATTAAGAGAAACTGCTGAAAAATATGGATTTAATCAAGATTTATCTTTAGGTAATCTTAAGGCTTTTTCAGGAAAATTCCCTGATAGAAAGACTGTAGATAAAGGTCTTATAGCCTATGATGCTATAGGTCAAGGAGATGTTTTAGCGAGTCCACTTGAAATGGCAATGGTTGCATCTACAGTGGCTAATAACGGGGTTCTTATGCAACCATATATGGTTAGTAAGATTGTTGATAAAGATGGAGATACAGTAAAAGAATTTAAACCTGAAAAGAAAAGTACTGTAATGTCCAAAAACGATGCTCAAATAATAAGTGAATATATGCAAGGTGTAACAAATGACAGAATAAATGATAACTGGGGATACTTTAGAGGTATGAATGTAGCAGCTAAAACTGGTACAGCACAGGTTCCAGATGGAAATTCTCATGCATGGTTAATAGCTTTCGCACCAGCTAATGATCCTCAAATAGCCGTTGCAACTATAGTTGAAAATGGTGGTTCAGGATCTAGAGTAGCAGCTCCGGTTACAGCTAAGGTAATGCAAGCATATTTCAATAAATAATAGCAAATTAAAAGAAATGTAAAAAAATATTTCTTGATTTTATCTTGAAAAATAGATAACTTATAAATTATAAAACTTAATATAATAGAATTGATTTGAAAATTTAATCGCCCTAATATTACTGTCTTTCAATGGTATGTTAGGGCGTATTGTTTATGGAGAAATAGTAATAATTCTGTTTCTTTAATTAAGAATTTATATGTTATTTTATAATTACTTATTTTTTATTTGATAATATTTTTAGATAAATAAGTAATATAAGAATAAATATAATTTGGTAAGTTTAAGATAGATGTAATATGAACATTGAGATGAGAGATTAGAGGTGATAAGATGTTTGATTTTCAGCATCAATTAAAAATATTACCTGATAAACCAGGGGTTTATATAATGAAAAATTCTCTTGGAGAGGTAATTTATGTTGGAAAAGCAAAGATATTAAAAAATAGAGTAAGACAATATTTCCAAAATTCTAAAAATCATACTGAAAAAGTAAGGGCTATGGTTAAAAATATAGCTGAATTTGAGTACATAGTTACTGATTCTGAAATGGAGGCATTAATTTTAGAATGTAACCTTATTAAGAAATATAGTCCAAGATATAATATAGCTTTAAAAGATGATAAGTTTTATCCTTTTATAAAAATAACTACTAATGAGGATTTCCCAAGAGTATATGTTACAAGGAATTTTGCAAAGGACGGAAATAAATATTTTGGACCATATACAAATGGGACTGCTGTTTATGAGGTTATGGGGCTTATTAAGAAGCTATTTCCTTTAAGAACATGTAAAAAGGCTATTGTAGAAGGTGGAGAGACTACTAGAGCGTGTTTAAATTATCATATTAACCTTTGTAAAGCTCCTTGCGCTGGATATATTTCTAAAAATGATTATGGAAAGATGATAGATGAAATAATCAGTATTTTAAATGGAACAGATACATCAATTGTAAAAAAATTAAAAATTGAAATGGAAAAGGCCGCTGAGGAATTAGAGTTTGAAAAGGCAGCCAAGATTAGAGATAGAATCTTGGCTATAGAATTAATTAGTGAAAAACAAAAGATGTTTACTGTAAAAGAAGGCGATGAAGACTTTATAGATTTATATACAGATGAGAAGGATGGATGTGCTCAAGTTTTCTTTGTTAGAGAGGGAAAGGTTACAGGAAGAGAACACTTTATGTTGGAGAATGTAAGTGAAGATCCTGTAAAAGAAATTATTAGTTCTTTCATAGCATCATTTTATGGAGGAACGGCACAAATACCTAAGACTATATATGTTCCCGAAGAAATAGAAAATCAAGAATTAATAGAGAAGTTTCTTACAGATAAGAGAGGTTCAAAGGTATGGATAAAGGTTCCTAAAAAAGGGGACAAAAAGAATCTTTTAGATATGGTTAGAAATAATGCTAAAATAATGCTGGATCAGTTTAAAGAAAAAATGGTGGAAGAAAAGGAATTAAATAAATCAACTTTAACTGAGTTAGCAGATGTTTTAGGTTTAGATTCCTTACCAGGTAGAATAGAGGCTTATGATATATCAAATATTCAAGGTGTAGACTCAGTTGGAACAATGGTGGTTTTCGAGAATGGAAAGGCTAAAAATTCTGATTATAGGAGATTTAAAATAAAAACTGTTCAAGGACCTAATGATTATGAAAGTATGAGAGAAATTTTAAGCAGAAGATTTGCTCATGGACTAGAAGAAGTAAATAAAATCCAAGAGAGAAATTTAGAATATTCAAAGGGAAAATTCTGTATTTTTCCAGATTTAATAATGATGGATGGTGGAAAAGGACAGGTTAATATAGCTTTAGAAGTACTAAATGAGTTTGGTATTGAAATTCCAGTCTGTGGGCTTGTTAAAGACGATAAGCATAGGACTAGGGGCATTATATTCAACAATGAAGAAATACTAATTAAAAGAGGTTCTGGGCTTATGAATTTAATAACTAGAATACAAGATGAAGTTCATAGGTATGCTATAACCTATCATAGAAGTTTAAGAGATAAAAGAACATTACATTCAATTTTAGAAGATATACCTAGAGTTGGAGAAAAAAGAAGAAGAAATCTTCTTATTAAGTTTGGAAGTATAGAAAATATTAAGAAAGCAACTATGGAAGAATTATTAGAAACACCAGGAGTAGATAAAAAGGCTGCTGAAAGTATAAAACAATATTTTTCAAGTTAGTTTTTTATAACAAAATTTAATTTATAGATAGTATATATATATAATTTTAATAACAAAAATTGACTTGAGATAATATATATAATATTATAGCATAGGAAAATAAAAAAATTTGTACTAAATATTGAAAATATGTCAAGAATTAATTTATACTATTAAATTAGGATATTAAATTTAAAATTGAGGAGTTTGGGTATGAATCAATACATGGAGTTTTATAAATTATTAGGTGAATTTTATAATGAAGAAGATATTACTGTGGATTCTCCAATGAGTGAACATATTTATTTCAGAGTAGGAGGACCAGCAGATATACTAGTAACTCCTGTTAATGAGGAACAAGTAGTTAATACTTTAAAACTTTGTAAAGAATATAATGTGCCGTATTTTATATTGGGTAACGGTTCTAACATTTTAGTTAAAGATGGTGGAATTTCTGGAGTTGTAATTAAATTTAACAAATTAAATAAAGTTACTTCAGAAGGAAATTGTGTAACAGCTCAAAGTGGAGCTTTATTAAAAGATGTTTCAAAAGCTGCTTTAGAAAATAATTTAAAAGGCTTTGAGTTTGCATGTGGAATACCAGGAAGCATAGGTGGAGCAATATTTATGAATGCTGGAGCTTATGATGGAGAAATGGCCCATGTAATAAAATCAGCTAAGATAATTGATGAGAATTGCAATATTAAAAATTTAACTAAAGAAGAATTAGAACTTGGTTATAGAAGTTCATCAGTTATGAAAAATGGCTATGTAGTGTTAGAAGCTACAGTTGAACTTGAAAGTGGAGAGTATGCTAGTATAAAAGATAAGATTGATGATCTTACAAATAAGAGAGAAAGTAAGCAACCTTTAGAGTATCCATCAGCAGGTAGTACATTTAAAAGACCAGAAGGATATTTCGCAGGTAAACTTATTCAAGATTCAGGATTAAAAGGTTTCTCAATAGGAGGAGCTGCTGTTTCAGAAAAGCATTCAGGTTTTGTAATAAATAAAGGTGGAGCGACAGCTAAAGATGTTTTAGATGTTATAGCTCACGTTCAAAAAACAGTTAAAGAAAATTTTGATGTGGAACTTCATACTGAAGTTAGAATAATAGGAAGAGATTAAAAAACAATAAAAATAGAGCCTGAAATAGGCTCTATTTTTATTGTTTTTAAAATTATATTAATTAGATTAGTATTTGATAGGATATTAATATAAATTTAGGAATATATTAATTAATACATATATAAATGTTGCTCCAAAGAAAATATTAGAAATCCAAAATAAAATTTTACCATAAGGAAATTTTGTTTTTCTAATGTTTTCTACATTTAAAGATTTTAAAACTTCTAAAAATTTATTTAAATCCTCGTCATTGTGTTCTATTGAGCCTATTAACATATATAGTTTTTAGGAATACTTAAATCATTTTCTCCAAGCTTATTAAATTCTATGAAGAGCGTATTTCTGCTAAATTCCATAAAGTCTCTTATACTTTTCTTTGATATAAAAGCTGTTTTTATATATTCAATAGGAATTGTTGTTGTATCTATAACTCTAAAATAATTATCTAAATTATAAAATAAAAGTTTATCTTTGGTAACATAAACTCTATATGCAACAGCATTTTTTGAGAAACCTATTAATAGAACTTTAAAAGTATAATCATTAAAAGAGTATAATAATGTCTTATAAATAAGTTTATTTTTAGGAATAGGACATTCTTTATCTAAAGCTTCTACGACAATATCTCTTAACACCTTACCATTCCTAACATAATTAAGAGTATCATCTGCTTCATCACCAAGATTATTTACTACTTTTATAATGTTTTTTAAAGAAAAGTCTGCATTAACATTATCAAAGTTATTCTTTAAATATGGATTTATAGCAAATTTTATAACTGTTTTGATTCTTCTTTTTTGTTCTTCAGTGAGATTAATCTCTGGTAAATCTTTATCATTTATTTCAACTAGATTAAAAGTGGTCATAATATAAAAGTCCTCCTTAATTTAATGAATATATAAGTCTAAGCATTCATTAAGTGATTTTTTCATCAGAATAATTTTCTTTATTAGCAAATGAGAGCTTTTTACGCCCTCGCAAAATCCTGAGGCTCACAGCTTTGGGGGTCATATTAAAGTCCTTGGCGATATCTTTAATGCTTTTATTTAAGAAAAAGCGTTGAATAAATATTTTTTTATCTAATTCTTTAAAATTATTGATCTCTTTTTTTATAGTTTCTAATTCATCTCTCGACATAACTTGTTCTTCAACAGAATCAATATCTTTACTTTCTTCTTTAAGCTCTATATTTTCAAAATGTTTTTTTTCTTTTCTAAGAATATCAATAGCACTATATTTAGTTATAGTAGCTATCCAGTTTTTAAATTTACTTTTGTCATAGTCATAACCTTGTATATTTTCCCAAACTTTTAAAAGTACATCATTTACACATTCTTCACTAAGTTCTTTTGAATTAAGTTGCATATAAGCCAATTTATATATTAAGTTTCCAAAGGCATCTAAAACATACTCAAGCGCATTTGGATTTCTTTTTTTTAATTCTTCTATAAATGTTTTTTCCATAATATCCTCTCCAAACTAATTTTTTATTAAAATCTTAAGTTGGTAAGTTTAAAACTATTTGAGAAATAAACAAGAGGATGAAAAATATAATTGCCATTACAGTGATTATCAAATTTTTAGTTTTTTCTTTAGAAGTAACTTCTTGGGGATTAGTGTTCACACCTAAAGAATCAAGTGTGTTCAAGAGTTCATAAAGTTCAGGAACATTTTTTCCTTTTTCACCAACTAAGTAATAAGTACTAGGAAGTGAAAGATTATTTTTAGTTGATTTCTCTAAATTAATAATTAAAGTATTACAGCTAAAAGGAATATAATTCTTTTTGTCGTATTTGCTTATAAAAGCAGACTTAATATATGTTAAAGGCAATTTAGTTGTATTTACAACTCTAAAGTAATTATCCAAGTTATAAATAAAGATTTCATTCTTTGTAACATATATTCTGTGTGAAAAAACTGAATTTGAATATAAAATCCCAACTGTTTTAAATGAATAATCTACTGGAATATATAATAATGTTTTATATAAAATATTATTTTTTTCAAGAGGGCAATCTTTATCTAAGGCTTCTATTACTAAATCTCTAAGAATCTTACCACCTTTAACGTGGTTAAGAACTTCCTCAGATGATTCACTAAGTGTATTGCTAATCTTAGATAAATTAGAATTTGATAGGTCAATATCAATAGGATATTTATCTAAAGATAAATATGGTTTTATTAAGTTATTAAAAAGTTTTTTAATCTTTTTCTTTTGATCTTCTGAAAGTTCAACATCAGGTAGAATATCTTCATTTATATCAATTAAATCAAATTTTCTCATAACTGCTATTAGAAAGTTAAGATAAACTTTCTAAGTTTCACCTCCCTACGCATTTAATATTAATTATATAATTAATTTCATAATAATTGGTTAATTGTAATAAAAAGTATTCTGATAGATAAAATTAAAATAGTTATATTTAACAATATTTCTATTAATTAGTTCGTAAGAAAAAAGAAAATACTTCAGAAATAAATAAGTTTTTTTATCTATAATTGTTATTGATTTATATTTTGAATTATCATGAGAATAACTTATAAAATTTAGAGTAGTATTTTTAGTTTTGATACCTTTATTTTAGTCAATAATTATTAAAAATCTTAAATTGAATTGATAGAGAATGTTCATATTGTCATTAAAATAATTTTAAAACTAGAGTAGTATGAATTTGATTTGTATAATGATATAAAACTTTATGAATTGTAATTAAAAAGTTTTTGTTAGTAATTTTATTAGTTAGTTTTGGGGAAATTAAACTAACTTTTAGCAATAATTTTAAGGAGGCTATTTAAAATGAAATTTAATGTTAGAGATGAGGTCTTAAGAATTGACGCCTATGTGGCAGGAAAACCAATATCAGAGGTGAAAAGAGAATTAGGGCTTGAAAAGGTGGTTAAGTTAGCATCTAATGAAAATCCTCTTGGGTGTTCACCTAAGGTTAAAGAAGCACTTAGAAATGTAGTCGAAGAAACTTTTTTGTATCCAGATGCTAATAACTTTGAGCTTAAGGAACTTTTAGCTGAGAACTTGGGAGTAAAGGAAAGTCAGGTTTTTTGTGGGGCTGGATCTGATTCACTAATAAGAGTTATATGTAATACTTTAATAAATCCTGGTGAGGAAAATATTATAGGAGAAATTACATTCCCTAGATATGAAACAAATATAGAACTTATGGGTGGAAAAGTAGTTAAAATTCCAATGAAGGGTATGAAATTGGACTTAGAAGAAATGGTAAATTCAATTACATCAAGTACAAAGACTATATGGTTTTGTAATCCTAATAATCCAACAGGAGATTCTTTTGGAATAGGAGAAATAAAAGGATTATTAGATAGAATACCAAGAGATGTTTATATAATAATGGATGAAGCCTATGCCGAATATGTTTCAAGAGAGGATTATCCAGATTCCATAGAGCTTTTAAAGGAATATGAAAACTTAATAGTTCTTAGAACTTTTTCAAAAGCTTATGGATTAGCTTCTTTAAGAGTTGGTTATGGAGTTGCAGGGGAAAAGCTTGTGGACTATTTTAATAGAGTAGTTAATTCCTTCGATGTAAATCTTTATGCACAGGTTGCAGCAGTAGAAGCTTTAAAGGATAAAGTCTTTTTAGAGGAGGTCAAAAGATTTAATAAGAAGCAAAGAGACTACTTAGAACAAGAATTTGAGAATATGGGATTAAAATACGTAAAATCTGATGCAAACTTTATAATGGTAAATGTTAAATGTGATGACAAAAAGTTTTTTAACTATTTACTTCAAAATGGGTATATAATTAGACCAGGTTACTTATTAGGATGTCCTCAGTGGATGAGAATAAGTATTGGAAAAGACTATGAAAATAAAGAATTAATTAGACTTATGAAGAGCTATTTAGAGGAAAACTTATAAATAAAGATAGCTTTATAAAATGAATAATAATTACCTTATTTTATGTTATAATTTATTTATAAAATTATTAGATTTGCTTTAATTACTAAGTGATTAAAGCATTTCTTATGTTTTGAAAATTAATTAATTTTATTTAAGTTTATAAATTTATGTTTTAATTTGTTTTATTAGATTCTATTATTGTAAGATAAATTAGATTTTAATATTAAGGGGAGAAGAGATTCCCAATAATATATTGTTGAAATTTATGGTGGAGTTAAGTATTTTTAATTTTTGAAATTCAAAATTATAAGCTGTCGGATAAAATGAATTATATGTTTAGGAGATGATAATATGAGATTTGTAATAGTTACTGGGCTTTCAGGTGCAGGAAAAACAGAAGCAACAAGAAGTTTAGAAGATTTAGGATACTTTTGTGTGGACAATTTACCTCCAAAGTTAATACCAAAATTTGCTGAAGCTTGTGTTCAAAGTGAAGGTAAAATAGATAAAATAGCTTTAGTAATAGATATAAGAGGTGGAATATTCTTTGACGATTTATTTGAAAGTATAGAATATTTAAAAGCTAATAATTTTAATTATGAAATTTTATTCTTAGAAGCTTCAGATGAAGTTTTAGTTAAGAGATTTAAAGAGACGAGAAGAAGTCATCCACTTTCACCAGATGGAAGAATAATAACTGGTATAAGTGAAGAGAGAATGAGACTTAGAGAGCTTAAAGATAGAGCTGATAATATAATTGATACTTCAAATTATCCTATAAGAAACTTAAGAGAAAAAATAAATCTTTTATATGGAGATGGTAAACCAGTTGAGCAAAATCTTTCAATAACTATTTTATCTTTTGGATTTAAATATGGTATTCCTTCAGATTCAGATTTAGTTTTTGATGTTAGATTTATACCTAATCCATTTTATATTCCAGAGTTAAAGCCATTTTCAGGAGAAGATGAACCTGTTAAAAATTATGTACTTGCGCAAGAAGAAACTAAAGGTTTCTTATCAAGACTTACAGATATGGCAGAGTTCTTAATTCCTAACTATATCAAAGAAGGAAAAAGACAACTTATTATCTCTATAGGATGTACAGGGGGAAGACATAGATCAGTAGCAATAGCAAATGCTTTATATAAAGAACTACTATCTAAAAACTTTAGTGTTAGCTTAGAGCATAGAGATATTAATGAGGATATAAATAGAGGGGATAGAAAACTATGATGACGAAAAAAATGCTTAAGCCTGGTATCAAAGTTAAAAGATATATATTTATGGCTTTGGCATCTATAATTACTATGGCTATAGCTATGGCAAAGTTAATTGGTGAGAGACATGTAACTAATATTCAAGATAAAGCCATATTTATAATTCTTATATTTTTTTCGGGATTAGTTGGTTATAAATCCATAGTTTGGTGTGTTAAATCTGTAGTTTCGCTAGTAAACAAAGGATATATAAATTTATCTATTGAAGAAGATGATTTAGAAGATTTAATAGAGGATGACAGGCTTTTAATAAAAGGTCCTAAAATCGTTGTTATAGGAGGTGGGACAGGCCTTTCTACAATGCTTAGGGGACTTAAACACTATACATCAAATATAACTGCAGTAGTAACAGTTGGAGATGATGGTGGTGGATCTGGTATTCTTAGAGAGGATTTAGGTATGCTTCCTCCAGGTGATATAAGAAACTGTATATTAGCATTAGCTAATACAGAACCTTTAATGAATGAATTATTGCAATATAGATTTAATGATGGTAGACTAAAGGGCCAAAGCTTTGGTAATTTATTCTTAGCTGCTATGGATGGGATTTCTGAAAATTTTGAGGACGCTGTCCAAAAAATGAGCTCTGTCCTTGCAGTTAAGGGTGAAGTTTTACCTGTAACTTTAGAAAATATGATTTTAGAAGCTGAACTTATGAATGGACATAAGGTAAGAGGGGAATCTTTAATAGGAGAGGAAGTTATAGACCAAAGTAGCCCAATAAAAAAATTAAAAATAATACCAGAAGATGCTAAAGCTTTAGATAGAGCATTAGAAGCAATAGAGGATGCTGATGCTATAGTTTTAGGGCCAGGAAGTTTATATACTAGTGTATTACCTAATCTTTTGGTAAAAGATATAACTAAGGCTATAAAGAAGAGTAAAGCGTTTAAAATATATAATTGTAATATAATGACCCAACCAGGTGAAACTGATGGATTTAAGGTTTCTGATCATGTTAAAGTTATACTAGATCATTGTGGGAAAGATATGGTAGATTGTATAATTGCAAACTCTAAAGATATTTCAGAAGAGCTAAAACAAAAATATTTAGAAAAGAATTCTGAATTTGTAGAACTTGATATAAATAAGCTTAAGAAAATGGGATTGTGTGTTATTGAAGGTGATTTAATAAAAGTAAATGGGGATTATATAAGACATAATTCAGAGTACTTGGCACAACTTCTCATTGAAACAGTAATGGAAAAGCATTTATTATATGATAGAAAGAAAATTTTAGAGTATATATATTTATCACAAAGAATCAAGAAAAGAGAAAGTTTAAATAGGAAGGAGCAATCATGTCATTTTCAGCAAAAGTAAAGGGAGAAATATGTAGATATATTGATATATCAAAGGAAGAAGCTCTTGCTCAAATATCAGCTATCATGAAAGTTTGTGGAACACTTGCTTTTAGTGGTAGACAAATAAGCTTCAAAATGACAACAGAAAATCCTGCATCGGCAAGATTGATGTTTACTATATTAAAGGATTACTTTGACATACACGCAAAGCTTATGGTTAAAAAAAGTAATTCCTTAAAGAAAAATAATATTTATATGGTTGTTGTAACTGAAGACATGGGAGTAAAAAAGTTACTTGAAATAACAGGAATATTAAGAGAAATAGAAGGAATAATGTCATTGGATTATCATATAGATGAAGATTTAGTTGATACAGAAGCTAAGAAAAAGGCATATATTAGAGGAGCTTTTATCGGTGGTGGAAGTATAAGTAATCCTGAAAAAACTTATCATTTAGAGTTTGTTACTCATTCACAAGAATATGCAGAGGATTTAGGAAAACTTATCAATACATTTGGTTTAAAATCAAAAGTAATACAAAGAAAAAATAGTTACATAGTCTACATAAAAGAAGGAGAGCAAATAGTTGATTTATTAAATATAATTGGAGCTCATACAGCACTTCTAGAACTTGAAAACATTAGAATCATGAAGGAAATGAGGAATAATGTAAATAGGCTTGTGAACTGTGAGACTGCAAACCTTAGCAAAACTGTAAATGCAGCAGTTAGACAGGTTGAGAGTATAAAACTTATAGAGAGAGAGATTGGCCTTGCAAGACTTCCAAAAAATTTAAGAGAAGTTGCAGAGCTAAGATTAAATTATCCAGAGGAATCATTAAAGGAGCTTGGGGAAATGCTTGAGCCTCCAGTTGGTAAATCAGGAGTAAATCATAGATTAAGAAAAATTGAAAAAATAGCTGAAGAACTTAGAACAGGTAATTTCTAGCAGACTTTTTAAAATCTTTTAAGTGATTATTTTAACAGCAAATGCTATATTTGCTGTTAGAAAAACTTAAAAGTTTTTTTTATTTAAGGTTATATTTCAGTAAAGTGTTGATTTTTAGATAGTTCTATGGATCTATCTAAAAATCAACATTCACCTAAAACAGAGCCTTATAAAAATATACCTAATGTTGAGATAATATTAATTTTACTAATGGAGAAACTAATTTTGAAAATAATATTATTTCATATGGAGGTATTGATATGGTAAAGAAATTTAAAAAAATAATTTGGCTTCTAGTAGGTGTAATGGTTTTTGGTATTATAGGTATGGTTGGATGTACAAAAAAAGCTACTGAGATGCCAGGAGGATCTGGAGTGACAGCCACTACTCCAGCAGAGTATATGACAATGTTAGAAGAAAAGATTAAGGCTTATATGGGAGACATAAAACTTGCAGCAGAATATGATTTCTCAGGTGTAACAGAGGAAACTAAGCAGGCAACTTATGACGCTTATAAAAAATACTATACAAATTTAGATACTGAACTTACTAACTTAAAGAATGAGCTTACTAGCAAACTTTCTCATAGTGATTCAAAAGTTAATGAAGCGAATAAAAAAATAGTAGAGAATATAGATAATTTAAAAATGTCTATAAGCAATGTTCAAAATGAGTTGAAGGCTAATAAAGACAAATTAATGGCTATGCCAGCAGATGAATTTGTTAATTCTATGAAAGATATTGAAAAATCAGCATATGATGCCAGAGTTAAACTTCAACAATCTATAGAGGATGTAAAAAATACTTTTAAGTAATTTTTTTAGAAGTATATCAAAATAATTCAATAAAACTTATAAATATATTTGGAGAGAATATCTAGATTTCACTAAGAGTTTATCTAGATATTCTCTCCATACTATTTATAAGTTTTATTATTGAGTTTTGATATAATCCTTAATTTATTTCTATTATTTGGTCATATAATATTTCAATATCATCATTTGAAATATATTCATATTCTAAAAGATAGTCAGTGTTAGTGTCAAAATCTGATATAACATATGTTGTTATTGTATCTAATATCCCTAGAGCTTTTGTTTCATACTCATACATCTCATACATATTAATTTTTGAATTGGTATTTTCTTTTTCAATAATCTTAAAATCATAAGAAGGTATATCACCTGTTCTCCTTATTGATATATAGGTTTTCCCATCTTTAACTTCTATATTTTCTATAGCTATTGTTCCAACTTTTCCAAAAGTATTAGTTTCACCTATTGATAAAGGCATAGTTTCCTTCACAAGGTTATCTGGATGGAGTTTACTTCTAGTTTTAGGAACTATATATAGTTTGCCTGGTGTTCTAGCTTCCATATGATCAACTTGGCCTAAAGTTTCATGCCAAATTATAAAAGACAATTCACTTTCCGGATTAGTAATTTTTTCATCAGAGTTAATAATTAAAGACGTAGGATATTTTTGTATGGATGATATAAAAATTGAGTTTCCATTAGCTTTTATTTCTTTATCAATTTTAGTTTCCTCTACCTTTAAGTCATTTATATCAAAAGAAAGATTTAAAGTAGGACTATTAACTGCTATTAGTTCAGAGTCTGCAATTATGTTTGGAATACTTAATTTAATATTAAATTTTTCGGGTAATTTATTTCCATTGTGAGGTGATATATAGAAGGTAAGCATACCAGCAAAAGTGTAATCATCTATAAATTCACCTTTTTCAACACCGTATTCATAAGCAATATCTTCACTATATTTTAAATCTGCTTCAAAGAAGTATTGGCCTGTTCTATTTAATTTTTCCTTTCCTTTTATTTTAAAAAAGATTGTTGTTTCAATTCCATCATAATAAGCACTTTCTAATGTTAGTGTATAGTTCTCATTGCTGACTTCGTAGTTTAGGTTTTGTGAATTTATTTCATAACCACTTAGATTAAATTTATTACTTAAAACTTCTACAACGTCACCTAAAATTGGGATATTCATTGCGTATGTTGGAAAGCAAAGTCCAATACTTAAAATACAAAAGGTTAAAATAGCAGCTATTGCTCCAAACGGTTTAAAGTTGAATTTCTTTTTCTTAAGATTTTTAAAAGTATAATTAACTTTGGCTTTTAAAGCCTCTGGTTCTCTTACTTTAGAATCTCTAGCCAGTTCAAAAAGTTTTTTATCAAAATCATCTCTCATAAATACATCCCCCTTAAATAGTGTCCTTAAGAATTTCATATAAAGCTTCTTTGGCTCTAAAAAGTCTAGATTTTACAGTTCCTTCAGCTATATTTAATGCTGTTGAGATATCTTTATATGACATATCATCAAAATAGTAGAGTATTGTTATTACTCTTAAGTCTTCTTTTAAACATTTAATCGCATCATATAAATCTATATTTTCATAGTGTTGAGTTGTATATAACTCATCAGATATTTCTTTTGAAGTGTTTTTATTTTTCTTATAAATTTTATTACACTCATTTATTAAAATTCTTATTAACCATGTTTTAAAATACCTTTCATCCTTTAAGGTATTAATCTTATTAAAGGCTATTAAAATAGTAGTTTGGATAGCATCTTCAACATCTTCTTCAATCTTTAAAATACCTTTAGCAACTCTATACATAGATGTGAGATTTTCTTTTATTAATAGTTCAAAGTTTTGAGATAATTCCTCTTTAGTTAATTTTTTGTATGAAACTTTATTAAATGAATTTTTATTAAAAAAGCTTATTAGTTCCAATATCATCCCTCCTTTTTCAACTATTAGAGAGTAAATTATACAGAATTGTTCCATAAAAAAATGAGTATTTTCATTTTATTTACAAATAATAAAAAAATTTGAATGTTTATTTAAAACTTGACTGATTTTTAGGAGTATTATAAATTAATAATTAAAAAATTTTACTTTATAAACCAAGATATTAAAGCCAATAATTGAAATTAATATGGTAAATTAGATATGTTTTCATAAAAAGATTATTTTTGTTTGAGAGGTTAATAATTAGAATTAATACAACAAAGTTTTCTTAGTGTATTTTTATTTAATATGGTAAAATTAATATATTACACTTAAATAAAAACATAGCTTTTAGTATGTAATTTTAATAAAAAAAATGACTATTTACTTAAATTAAGATTAGAAAAATAGTAGTTTATATAACATTAAAAATGTTTAATAGAAACAATATGAGAAGAAAGGATGTGAAAGAAATGGGGGATAAAAAGTTTTGTCACTTACATCTGCACTCAGGGTATAGTTTGCTTGATGGTTCTGGAAAGATAAAGCCACTTATTAAAAGAGCTAAGGAACTTGGAATGGAAAGCATAGCATTAACTGATCATGGTGTTATGTATGGATGTGTTGACTTATATAAAGAAGCTAAGGCTCAAGGTATAAAGCCAATTTTAGGCTGTGAAGTTTATGTTGTGCCTAAGTCTAGAAAGATAAAAAGTAATGATGAAGATAATAAAACATATCATTTAGTTCTTCTTGTTAAGAATGAAAAAGGATATGAGAACCTTATGAAGATTGTTTCTGTAGCATCTATTGAGGGATTTTATTATAAACCAAGAATTGATAGAGAGTATTTAAAAGAACATTCAGAAGGAATAATAGCCTTAAGTGCTTGCCTTGGAGGAGAGGTTCAAAAGGCTATTTTAAATGGAAATATAGATAAGGCTAGAGAAGCTGCAACATTCTATAGAGATACCTTTAAAGACGGATTTTATTTAGAGCTTCAAAATCATGGTATGGAAGAGCAAAAGAAGGTTAATGAAGTAAATATACAATTAGCTAAAGAACTTAATATTCCTTTAGTTGCAACAAATGATGTTCACTATATAAATCAGGAAGATTCAAAGGCACATGATATACTTATGTGCATACAAACTGGAAAAACTGTGGATGATCCAAATAGAAGAAGATATCCTTCTGACCAATTCTATTTAAAATCACCAGAGGAAATGTGGGATATGTTTGATTACATTCCAGAAGCTTTAGAAAATACATTAAAGATTGCAAAGGAATGCAATTTTGATTATGAATTCCATGTTTCAAAGCTTCCAAAGTTCCCACTTCCAGAAGGGGTAGAGCCTTTTGAATATCTAAGAAAGACTTGCTTTGATGGTCTCATAGATAGGTTAGAAGAACTAAATCCTCTTAAGGAAAAGGGAATATATGATATAGATAAGGTTTATGAAATTGGCGAGAATAATGAGAAAGTAAAAGAGGATATTGAAAGGCTTGAATACGAGCTTGGAGTAATTAAGCAAATGGGGTATGTTGATTACTTCTTAATAGTTTGGGATTTCATTAAGTATGCCAATGATAATGGAATACCAACTGGTCCAGGAAGAGGATCAGCAGCTGGAGCCTTAGTTGCCTATACCTTAGGAATAACAAAAATTGACCCTATGAAATACAGCTTACTCTTCGAGCGTAAATTAAGATGCGCTGTTTAAATCGGGTGAATTGCTGGAAAGCTAAGTCGAAAGATATGCCAATCAGCAGCCAAGTCTAGGAATAGCAGAAAAGTACTAGAAAGGTTCAGAGACTAGAAAAGTGAGTAGCTAAGCAATAATCTTTTCCACGAGTGCCCGACATATTGAATATAAATATATTTAGCAAGCCAAATATAAGTAAGACTTTTATTTTGGAGGAATCTATGCATAAGTATATATGTGAAAAGTGTTCAAAAGAATTTTTAACTAGAAAAAAAGAGCAAAGGTTTTGTTCAAAAAGTTGTGCGAATTCACACAATACAACTTTAAGAAAAATTGAAGATTTAAGTATATTTGATAAAGGTATAAATGAAATTAGTGCATATATATTAGGCTTAATAATCTCAGATGGATGTTTAAGTTATGATAAACATTGTAAGAGATTCAAAATAACAATAACATCAACAGACTTAGAGATAATTAAATTTTTAAATAAGAGCTATTGCTTAAATAAAAAGATATATGAATATAAGAGTAAAAAATTTAAAGATGCAAAAATAAGCTATAGTTTTATAACAACAAATAAATATGATGTTGAGTTTATACAGAAAATAGGTATTACTGAAAGAAAAAGTAAAGATGTATTTTTGTTGAATATAGAAGAAAGATTTATTGGTGATTTTATACGAGGAATATTTGATGGTGATGGAAGCGTGTATATAAATACAACAAAGAATAAACTGTCTAATGGAGATATTAAGGAGTATAAATATTTAAATGCTAGTATATCTACAGGATCAATAAACATGGCTAAACAATTATCAAATTTATTAAATCAAAAAAGTATAAAAGCAAAAATAGTTAAAGATTCGAGAAAGTTTCATGAGTGTTGGTATGTTAAAATATACGAAAAGAATTCGATTTTGAATTTATATAAGTTAATGTATACTGATGCTAAATTATATATGCATAGAAAAAGGGATGTATTCAATATGATGATATAGTCCAAACTGAAGTAGAAATGACTACTTGATTAAAATGAAGGAAACTTCCAGAGTACAAGATAAAGAGCTTGTAGATAAACACTAATTGTTCTTAAATCCGGAGAGAGTAAGTATGCCAGATATAGATTCCGATTTCTGTTATGAGGGAAGACAAAGGGTTATAGACTATGTTGTTGAAAAGTATGGTCACGATAATGTATCACAGATTATAACTTTTGGAACAATGGCTGCAAGAGCTTGTATAAGAGATGTAGGAAGAGCTATGAATTACACTTATGCAGAGGTTGATAGAATAGCTAAACAAATTCCTACGGTACTTGGAGTCACTATAGATAAGGCTTTAGATCTGAATCCAGAGCTTAAAACTATATATGATAGTGAAGAGAGAGTGAAGGAGCTTATAGATGTCAGCAGAAGACTAGAGGGACTTCCAAGACATTCATCAACTCATGCTGCTGGTGTTGTTATAGCATCTCAGCCTTTAGTTGAGTATGTTCCACTTCAAAAAAATGATGAGTCTATAGTAACCCAATTTGATATGACAACCCTTGAGGAACTTGGACTATTAAAGATGGACTTCTTAGGACTTAGAACCTTAACTGTTATGCGTGATGCTGTTGATATGATTAAATATAACAGAGGCGTAGATGTAGACTTAGATAATCTAGATTTTGATGATAAAGAAGTTTATAAAATGATTGGGGAAGGACATACAGTAGGGGTGTTCCAGTTAGAGTCAGCTGGTATGACTTCTTTCATGAAAGAGTTAAAACCAGACTGTTTAGAGGATATTATAGCGGGAATTTCTCTTTATAGACCAGGTCCAATGGCGGAAATACCAAGATATATTGATGGAAAAAGAGATCCTAAATCAGTAGAATATATAGTTCCTGAACTTGAAAGCATACTAAACGTAACTTATGGAGTTATGGTTTACCAAGAGCAGGTTATGGAGATTGTTAGAAAGCTAGCAGGATATTCTATGGGAAGAAGTGACCTTGTTAGAAGAGCCATGTCTAAGAAAAAGCATAAGGTAATGGAAGAGGAGAGAAAGAACTTCATTTATGGAGTTGAAGACGAAAATGGAAATATTGAGGTGCCAGGTTGCTTAAGAAATGGAATATCAGCTGAGGCAGCCAATAAAATATTTGACTCCATGATGGACTTTGCATCTTATGCATTTAACAAAAGTCATGCTGCTGCTTATGCCGTAATAGGATTTCAAACTGCATACTTAATGAGATATTATCCAGTAGAGTTTTTAGCAGCTATGCTTAACTCTGTTATGGGCAACAGTGATAAGGTATCTGAATATATAAGAAGTGCAGAAAAACTTGGAATTCAAGTATTACCACCAGATATAAATGAAAGTTACACTAAGTTTACTGTTAAAGGAGATACCATAAGATTTGGTATGGGAGCTATAAAGAATGTTGGAGTTAACGTTGTTGCTAACATATCTTCTTCTAGAGATGAAAAAGGTAAATTCATATCTCTTATGGATTTTTGTAATAAAATAGATTTAAGTATTGTTAATAAGAGAGCTGTTGAGAGTTTAATTAAGGCTGGAACCTTTGATAGCTTAAAGGTATATAGATCACAATTATTATCTGTTTTTGAAAGGATAATGGATGGAGTTTACTCTCAAAGAAAGAAGAATATAGATGGTCAAATGTCTCTATTTGGAGCGATACAAGAGGAAAGTAATAATTTAGAGATTAGTTATCCTAATATAAAAGAGTTTAATAAAAAGTATATGCTTGCTATGGAAAAAGAGATGACAGGTCTCTATATGAGTGGGCATCCTCTTGATGACTATGAAAAGCCTTTAAAGGAACAAACTTCAATAACTATAGAAAAAATAGTTGAAGCTCAAAAGAATTTAAGCGAACAGAAGGATGTTGAATTAGAAGATTTAGTTATAGATAACTCTTTAAGTGATGGAACAAGGGTAATTGTAGGAGGAATTCTTACTAATGTATCTAGAAAAGTAACTAGAAATAATACACTTATGGCATTTGCAAAAATTGAGGATTTAACAGGATATTTAGAATGCGTTATATTCCCCAAAATTTTAGAAAAATGCAATACGCTAGTGAATGAAGATTCTTTTGTTTTAATAAGAGGAAGAGTTTCGCTAAAAGAAGATGAAGAGCCAAAGATACTTTGTGAGGATATACAACCATTAGAATTAATGAATTCATCTAAGGTTTATATAAAGGTAGAAGATAAGGCAAAAGCTAATATGATAGTTAAGCCATTAAAAGTTTTATTATCACAATATAAAGGAGATTCTCCAGTGTATGTTTTTGCTGAAAAAGAAAAAGCCTCTTTTAGACTAAATAGAGATATGTGGGTTAATTTAGAGACTGATGTAATAGATTTTTTAATCAGTAAATTTGGCAAAGAGAATGTAAAAGTAGTTGAAACTTAGTTTTTAGAACTTGGGGATTGGTGAAAAAATAAACAAAATAGGAAATTAATGTCCGCTTATAAGGGGGGAGTTATGAGCTAAAAATATTTTCTAAATAGATAAGTATTAACGATTACTTATTGAGTTTTGGGGAGATATTTTAGAAGAAGCACTCATAAAAACTCCTCTTAAAGTGGACTTTTTTTTAAAAAGTGATAAAATAAATTTGTAAATTTTCTTAAAATTAAAAAAATATATTCTTTTTACATAATTAAATAAATTTTTTTATGAAAAAAGTGTTAATTTAGTTTTAAACGAGCGGTATAGTTAAATTTTGACTTATAACTTTTGATATTTATTTAAATATTAAAATGAAATTAGAGCATAATAATTATTGAAAAAATTATCAAATGTCGAGTTTTTTTTCTTTAATTCTACATAAAAAGGTTGAAAATGGACACTACTTTAAGTACAATTAATTGTGGTAGAATAGTATTAACAAAGTTACGTAGGGTATTTAAATTTTGAGATAAGATTTTCAAATAGTTTAAAATTGATAAACATTTAACATATATAAATAATATCTTAAAAATGTGGGTAATATTTGGCACTGTTGGGACTAAACTTGTCCCAAGTGGTGTAGAGGAGGAAAATATTATGAAAAAGATTGCTGTTTTAACAAGTGGTGGAGATGCACCAGGAATGAACGCTGCTTTAAGAGCAGTTACAAGAATGGCTTTACACCATGGACTTGAAGTAATGGGAGTTCAAAGAGGATACGCTGGATTAATAAACGGAGAACTATTCAAAATGGATAGAAAATCTGTTTCAGAAATCATAAACAGAGGTGGTACAATCTTAAGAACTGCTAGATGTTTAGAATTCAAACAAGAAGAAGTAAGAGAAAAAGCTGCACAAATATTAAAAGCTTATGGCGTTGAAGCTTTAGTAGTTATAGGTGGAGATGGATCATTCATGGGAGCTAAACTTCTTTCAAAATTAGGAGTTAAGACTGTTGGATTACCAGGAACTATTGATAACGACTTATCTTACACAGACTATACTATAGGATTTGATACTGCATTAAATACAGTAGTAGATGCTATAAACAAATTAAGAGATACATCAACTTCACACGAAAGAGTATCTATCGTAGAAGTTATGGGAAGAAACTGTGGAGATCTTGCTTTATATGCTGGTATCGCAGGTGGGGCAGAAGCTATAATCGTTCCAGAAATGCCATTTGACAAAGATGAATTAATCAAAACTATCTTAGAAGGTAGATCAAATGGAAAAACTCACAGCATAGTAGTTGTTGCTGAAGGAGTTGGAGGATCAGCTGAATTAGCTAAGGAAATAGAATCTGTAACTGGTATAGAAACTAGAGCTACAATTTTAGGTCATATTCAAAGAGGTGGATCACCAACTGCTGATGATATAGTATTAGCATCAAGAATGGGAGCTAAAGCTGTAGAAGTTTTATTAGAAGGAAAAACTTCAAAAGTTATAGGAATTAAAGAAAACAAAATATTCGATATGGATATAGATGAAGCTTTAGATATAGAAAGAAGCTTTGACGAAAGTCTTTATGAAATGGCTAACGCTATAAACAAATAATTTTAGTTAATGACATAATAAATTTTTAAATTTATTATTTATTATATATTTTAAACTTAGGGTTAATTTTTTACGAGGGAGTGTTTTTTAAATGAGAAGAACAAAATTAGTATGCACTATCGGACCAGCTAGTGAAAATGAAGAAATCTTAACAAAAATAATCGAAGCAGGTATGAACGCTTCAAGACACAATTTCTCACATGGTGACCATGAAGAGCACAAAGGAAGAATGGTTAAAGTAAGAGAAATATCAAAAAAATTAGGTAAAGAAGTAGCTATATTATTAGATACTAAAGGACCAGAAATAAGAACTGGAAAATTCGAGCCAAGCAAAGTTGAATTAACTGCTGGAACTGAATTTACTATATATGCTGGAGGAGATGTAGTAGGTGATACTACTAAATGTTCAGTAACTTACGAAGGATTAGCTAAAGACGTTAAAGCTGGAGATACTATCTTAATAGACGACGGTTTAGTTGGATTAGAAGTTGTATCTGTAGAAGGTAACGCTGTTAAGTGTATCGTAAGAAACACTGGTTTAGTTGGAACTCACAAAGGAGTTAACGTTCCTGGAGTATCAATAAAATTACCAGCTATGACTGATAAAGACAGAGCTGACTTAATATTCGGTTGTGAAATGGGCGTTAACATGGTTGCAGCTTCATTCATAAGAAAAGCAGAAGACGTTAAAGCTATAAGAGAAGTATTAGTTGCTAATGGTGGAGCTGATATACAAATATTCTCAAAAATCGAAAACCAAGAAGGTGTTGACAACATAGATTCTATCATCGAAGCTTCAGATGGTATCATGGTAGCTAGAGGAGACCTTGGTGTTGAAATACCAATGGAAGACGTTCCTTCAGTTCAAAAAATGATAATAGAAAAATGTAACAATGCTGGAAAACCAGTTATAACTGCTACTCAAATGTTAGATTCAATGATGAGAAACCCAAGACCAACAAGAGCTGAGGTTTCAGACGTAACTAACGCTATCTTAGATGGTACTGATGCTATCATGTTAAGTGGTGAGTCAGCTAATGGAAGCTGGCCAGTAGAAGCTGTTGAGACTATGGTTAAAATAGCTACTAAATCTGAAGAAATGTTAAGCTACGAATTAGCTGCTTCAAAAGCTAAGAAACACATACCAGCTGTTCCAGGAGTGATCTCAAGAGCTGCTTGTAACGCTGCACACGAATTAAAATCAGCTGCTATAGTTTCATTAACTCAATCAGGAGCTACTGCTAAGAGAATATCTCAATGCAGACCAGATGCACCAATCGTTACTATAACTCCAAATGAAAGAGTTGCTAAGAAAGTTGCTTTATGCTTCGGAGTTTACCCAGTTGTTGCTGAGAATGCTACAATGGAAAACGCTGTTGAAATAGCTAAAAATGCTGGATTCGTTAAAGCAGAAGATACAGCTGTAGTTGTTGCAGGTGTACCAGCTAACGAAGGAAACACTAACATAGTAAAAGTTGAAGTTGTAAAATAATTTTACAAATATATAGAAAATAGGTAGCACTAGCTACCTATTTTTTATTTTATAAATTTTTATAACAATTAAAATATAAGGCTTTTAATTTAATTTTTTATTTTACAGGCTTTTATAATAGAATTTAACAGGAAAGTTTTTATAAAAGTAAATGTTAATAATTTGTGAATAAAAAATTTTATCCAAATATTTATAAAAATTTAATTATATTTTTAAATTATATGTGTTATTTATTAAATAAATTTTATAAAAATAATTAGTTTACAAAAAGTTAACAAAATAATTGTGACAAGTAGATAAAAATAGTGTATATTAAATAGTGCTTATGAAATAATATAAGTAGAATCAAATGGCAACTGATTCCAAAATTTAAAAGTACTTGATGACTGATACCATCGAGTGCTTCTTTTTTTTATTTAAAAATCAATATTCACATAAGTTAGATGTTCTAATCTCATAACATTTTTTCAATACATCTTCCATTTCCATAAATATTTTAAATATAATAGATTAAAATAGTGTGATATGAAATTTATTCATATAGTATAAATTAAAAATAAATACAAAAAATAACTTCAAATAATTATTTTGAGGAGGGTATTGAATATGACAAGATTAGCATGTTCAGCTCATAATTGTATTAACTATGTTAATGGTATGTGTTCAGCATTGACTATTCAGGTCGATGGTCAGGCTGCTGAAAGTAAACAAGAAACTTGTTGTGAGACCTTTGCACCAAGAACTTTTATGAATGCTGTTAAAAGTGCTTTTAACACTAATTATGCAGGAATAATAATACAGGCTTTAGATAGTCAGGCTGATGTAGATCATAAAATAAAATGTTATGCTATGAATTGTACATATAATGTTGGTATGATTTGTACATCTACTGACATACAAATTTTCGGACCAGAGGCTAGTACATCTACTTCAACAGAGTGCGAGACTTTTTATAAAATATAATTATTAAAAGCTAGAATATAAAGGTTAATATTTGTATTCTAGCTTTTTTATTATATAATAAAATATATTTTAAAGAATCTAATATAAATTACTTACAATGGTGTTTTATAGTATAATAATTAAAAATAAATCATTTAAAGATATAATTGAATGAATAATGTTATGAAAATTTTAAATTGAGTTTAAAAATAATATAAATTACTTGAAGTAATTTATATTTTATGTATTTTAGTAAAATATTTATCTATATAAAGGGAGGGAGAAACATAAAAGAAGTAAATAAAGTTGCCGTAATTACTGGAGCAACTAGTGGGATTGGAAAAGAATATGCCTTCCAATTAGCGAAGGAAGGATATGATTTAATAATAGTAGGTAGAAGAGTAGAAAAAATAAATGAGGTTGCTAGAGAGGTAAAGGATAAATTTAAGGTAGAGGTTTCAATTGAAATTTTAGATTTAACTAATGATGTTGAATTTAATGACTTTGTTGAAAGATTAGAAGAAAAAGAGAATATAGAATTCTTAGTAAATAATGCTGGATATGGAGCTGATGATTCATTTACAAGAGATGAATATAATAAGCAGCTTGATATGGCGAAGGTACATATGTTAGTCACTATGAGATTATGTCATAGCATAAGTAAGCAAATGAAAAAAAATAATAAAGGATATATAATAAATGTTAGTTCTATGGCCGGGTTTAATGTTTTCCCAAGTTCAGCTATGTATTGTTCAACAAAAGCTTTTCTAATAAGCTTTTCACAGTGTTTAGCTATGGAGCTTATAGGAAACAATATTAAGGTTCAATGCCTTTGTCCAGGATTTACGAGAACAGATTTTCATAGCAAGTTGAATATGGATGAAAATAAGCTTAAAAATAAAGGTATTGTAAGATGGATGAGTACTAAAGAGGTTGTAGAAATAAGTTTAAAAAATATAGATAAAAAATTAAAGGTTATTGTTATACCTGGGGTTTATAACAAGATTCTTTATTTTGTTAGTAAGTTCACACCTAGGTGGCTATATTATAAAGTAGCAATAAAAGGGTGGGAGCTAATGGATTAGCAAAAAGGTTTGGTTATGTAAGGTTTTTAATCCAATAAATATAGTAGTTTTTATAGGATTAAGGAGGATAAAATGGAGAAGTTTTTGAAAAAATTATTAAGTAGAACATTTATAGTTGGATTTCTCATATTCATACAGTTAGTTATATTAATAGCTGCTATATGGAAGGTAAGTGAAGATTTCGTTTATCTATATTTTCTATTTATTTTTATTAGTGTGGTAGTTTTTATTTATATTGTAAGTAGAAAAGATAATCCGTCCTATAAGTTAGCATGGGCTGTGCCTGTATTATTGGTGCCTGTTTTTGGAGGATTATTTTATTTAATATTTGGTGGAAATAAGACAAGTAAGAAGTTTAGAAAGCAAATTCAAGCTTCTCATGATGAAACTAAGCATTTATTATATAATGATGGAAAAGTAATAGAGGAATTAGAAAACTTAGATAAGAGTATAGCTAATCAGTCTAGATATATAGCTAATTACTCTCAATTTCCAGTATATAAAAACACAATTACAGAATATTTATCACCAGGAGAGGTGTTTTTTGAAAGGTTAAAAGAAGATCTTAAGAAAGCCAAGCACTATATATTTATGGAATATTTCATAGTTCATGAAGGAGTTATGTGGAATAGTATTCTTGAAATATTGGAACAAAAAGTTAAAGAAGGTGTAGAGGTTAGATTTGTTTATGATGATATGGGATGTTTAGGAACTCTCCCTTATAAATATAATGAGGTTTTAGAGGCTAAGGGAATAAAATGTATGGTATTTAACCCATTTGTTCCGCTTTTATCTTTAAGAATGAATAATCGTGATCATAGAAAAATAACAGTTATAGATGGACATACAGGTTTTACTGGAGGAATAAATTTAGCAGATGAATATATAAACGAAATTGTTAGGTTTGGACACTGGAAAGATGCAGCTATAATGCTAAAAGGGGATGCTGTTTGGAATTTAACAGTTATGTTTCTTCAAACTTGGAATTTTTATAGTGAAGGTAAAGAAGCATATGAAAAGTACTATCCATATTTTCATCACGAAGATGAATTTGAAAGTGATGGATATGTTCAGCCTTACGGAGATAGTCCTTTAGATGATGAGATAGTTGGGGAAAATGTTTATTTAAATATTATAAATAAAGCTAAAGATTATGTTTACATAAATACTCCATATTTTATTGTTGATAATGAGCTTGTGACAGCACTTACGCTTGCAGCTAAAAGTGGAGTAGATGTTAGAGTAGTTACTCCTCATATTGAGGATAAATGGTATGCACATATAGTAACAAGAGCCTATTATCATCAGCTTATAGAAGCTGGTGTTAAGGTATATGAATATACTCCAGGATTTATTCATTCAAAAACTTTTGTATCTGATGATGAGATTGGTACAGTAGGTACAATTAATATGGATTATAGAAGTTTATATCTTCATTTTGAATGTGGAGTATGGTTATATAAAACTAAATCTGTAATGCAAATAAAAGAAGATTTCTTAGAAACTTTAGAAAAGTGTCAGAGAATAACCTTAGAGGATTGTGCTAAGGTTAAAATGCCAACTAGAATTTTAAGAGCGGTTATCAGAGTATTTGCACCACTTATGTAATTAAAATAGAGTCTTAGAAAGATTTAAATAAAAATTTTGAATAAGAAGAATAATTAGAAAAGGAGACTAAAATTTTAGTCTCCTTTTTGTGGTGTTAGAATGAAAAAAAATATTATTTTCTTTCAAAGCTTCCGCAGTCAGTACATTCAGTAGAATCAGCATCAGCGCTATTTTTTATAACTTGGATTTTGTCTAGAGTACAATAATTGTCATCATGACAGTGGTGCTTACATTCATTAACTGTACATCCTATGCTAGAATTATGTTCCATAATAAACTCCTCCTTATTTTAAGAACCTCTTTGTTGGAAGTACCAACAATATATATAATGTGTATAAAGGAATTTATTTATACTGGAATTTTAAGTCTTAAATATTTATAATTTTTCAAAAATGAAATTTTTTGAGTACTATAATTAATTAGTAGATTATTATTGTTAAGGGAATAGTCTTAAAAACTAAAGAGTAGATTTAACATAATAGAATATATGGTTAACTAATAGTTTATTAATTCTTTTCATATTTCTAAGGTTATATGTATTAAAAAGTAATATGTGATAAAATTTATTTAGTTTAAAGTTCAAGAGATTAATCTGAAATAAAAAGAGAAAACAATTAAGTGTAGGTAGTTTATTAATAAATAACCTTGGAGGAAGTTATGTTTAAGAATTTAACTTTTAGTGGAAATGAGAAAAAGTATATACAAATAGCTGATTATATTAGAGATCTTATAAATAGAGATATTTTAATAGAAGGAAGTAAATTGCCATCATCAAGAGAGATTAGTAGCATTTTATCAATAGGAAGAAATACAGTTATTTCTGCTTATGAAATTCTTGAGAGTGAAGGATTTATTGAAACTATAAAAGGAAAAGGAACCTTTGTTAAAGGGAAAAATTCTCATGCTTTTAAAAACAGTAATCCTATATGGGAAGAGGCGAATTCTAAAAACAAAGAAGAAAAGAAATGGAGTATTGATTGGAATAAAAAAACTAATGAATATGGAGCTTTAGCTGAAAAATTAGATATTCAAAAAAGCGAATATAGGTGGGAAAAAGGAATGATTTCTTTTAAAAGCATAGCTCCACCAGGAAATCTTTTTAATATTGAAGAGCTTAAAAGAGCTTTTTCTAATAGGATAGCTTTAGAAAAACATAAAATAGTAAACTACGGTTACGCTGTTGGATATAAACCTTTTATTGAATATTTAAAAGATTATATGAAGGAAAAGGGTGCATATTCAGAAGAAAAAGAAATAATAGTAACTAATGGATTTACAGAAGGACTAGATATGATACTTTCTACATTTACAGAAGAAGGAGATTATATACTTTGTGAAAATCCAACACATAATACAGCTTTAAAGATAATGAAAACTCACAAATTAAATATTATTGGAGTTAAAATGACTAAAGATGGCATGGATATAAGTGATCTTAAGGAGAAGGTAAAAAAATTTGGTTCTAAAATTAAATTTGCGTACTTAATTCCTTCATATCATAATCCAACAGGCGTTGTTGCATCCATAAAGAAGAGAGAAGATGTTTATAATATTCTTAAAAATGTAGAAATTCCTATTATAGAAGATGGATTTAATGAAGAGCTATTATATGAAAGTTCTCCAACAATTCCTTTAGCTTCTTTAGATAGAGAGAGTAATGGAGTAATATATATAGGCAGTTTTTCTAAAATACTATTTCCAGGTTTAAGAATAGGCTGGATTTATGGAGATAAAAGAATAATAGATATATTAGAAAGTGTAAAAAGATGTAGAAACATTCATACTTCATTTTTAGATCAGGGAATATTATACGACTTTATGATAAGTGGAGCCTTTGAAAAATACATTAAAAAGGTTAGAAAGGTTTATAAAGAAAAATATAAATTTACTAAGAAAGTCATAGAAAAATATATTCCAAGTTCGGAAATCTGGGGTGAAGGTGGACTTCATATGTTTCTAAAGATAAAGGGAATAGATACAAGAGAACTTTTAAAAAAATGTTATGATAGAGGCGTTCTTTTTATGCCAGGAGATTTATTTTATATAGATAATGATATTTATTTAGAAGAGGAAAATAGAGTTAATTCTAAAGAGAAATTAGTCATTAAGGAAGAAAATAGAACGAAAAGAGATACATTAAGACTTGGATTTACTAGACTTTCAAAAGAAGACATAGAAAAAGGAATAAAGATAATCGGAGAAGAGGTAAGGAATAGTAGTTTCAAATAATTAGTCCGTTGTAAAAGCATATAGCATGTGATAAACTTTAAAAGTTAGTTATTAACTTAAATTTGAAAGAAATTAAGGTTTAAATATAGATTGATAAAAAATAAATCACAGAGGATAGATGATTTAAATACACATAAGGGAGTTTTAGTGAATGGTTGAAAAGAATAAAGAATATATTTTTGATATTATTTCTCAAGGTTATGAGGGAGAAGGAATAGCCAAAATTGATAATAAATACCCAATATTTATAGAAGGAGCTTTAAAGGGCGAAAAGGTTAAGGTAAGAATAGTTAAGGTTAATAAAAACTTTGCTTACGGAAAACTTATAGAAGTGTTAGAAGCTTCTGAGGAAAGAGTAAATCCAGCATGTAATATTTATAAGAGATGTGGTGGATGTAAGCTTCAACATGCTTCTTATAAGGCTCAGTTAGATTTTAAATGGGATAGAGTTAAGGATTGTGTCAGTAAGATTGGGAAGCTTGATCCTAGCATAGTTAAATATCCTTTAGGAATGGAAGAACCTTGGAGATATAGAAATAAGGTTCAACTTCCCATAGGGTTAATTAATGGAGAAGTTAAAATAGGATTCTTTGCTCCAAGAAGTCACGATATTATTGATATGGAATCTTGTTTAATTCAAGATGAAATAGGAGATAAGGTAGTTAAACTTACTAGAGAATGGATAGAGAAGTTTAACATAAGACCATATAATGTTGATGGTGAGTATGATGAAAAGGGAATAGTAAGACACATAATGATAAGAAGAGGTTTTACAACTAATGAAGTTATGGTTGTCTTAGTTACAAATGGAGAAAAACTTCCTCATAAAGAAGAGTTTGTGGACTTAATAGTTAAGAATATTCCAGGAATAAAGAGTGTTATACAAAACATAAATTCAAAGAAAACTAATGTAATATTAGGCTTAGAAAGCAAAACTCTATGGGGAGAAGATACAATATCAGATTACATAGGAGACTTTAGATTTAATATATCTCCACTATCATTCTTCCAAGTAAATCCTACTCAAACAGAAGTTTTATATGGTAAGGCTTTAGAGTATGCTGAACTTACAGGAAATGAAGAAGTATTTGATGCATATTGCGGAACAGGAACAATAACATTATTCTTATCACAAAAAGCTAAAAAAGTTTATGGAGTAGAAATAATTCCACAGGCTATAGATAATGCTTGGATAAATGCAAAAGAAAATAATGTAGAAAACGTAGAACTCTTTGTTGGTGAATCAGAAGTAGTAATTCCTGATTTAATAAACAAGGGAGTAAAAGCTGATGTGGTAGTAGTAGACCCTCCAAGAAAGGGATGTGACAAAAAATTATTAGATGCTATAACTAACATAGATGCTAAGAAAATAGTATATGTAAGCTGTGATCCAAGCACATTAGGAAGAGACTTAGCAATATTAGAAGAGAATGGCTATAAAACTCTAGAAGTTCAACCAGTTGATATGTTCCCTAACACTGCTCATATAGAAAATGTTGCTAAGTTAATAAGAAAATAATTGTAAAGAGACATAAAACTCGAAAAAATACCTTAAAAGCTTAACCGGAAACAAGAAAGCCGAAATAAAAGAGGTTTGAAAAGGATAGCTTACAATGAAATAAAAAGAAAAAACAATACCCTTTGAAGGCAGAAGAAAAGAGCCTTTAGAGGGTTTTTTATTTGAGAAGATATAAGAATTAAACAGAGAAAAGTAGTTCGATAATTTGGGGAGTGTATCAAGACAAGCGAGTTTTAGGTGGATGTTTTTGTGTGACTTTTTGGGGGAAGTACAGTAAGTCTTGAAATACAGTATTTTAAACACTTTAATAGGCATATGATTTTTGAAGAAAATTTTAAAAATGAAAAGGTAAAGCAGTATTTTAACGTGTAGATATAGAGTTTAGAGATAAGAAATAATAAAATTTAACTATATTTAAGTATAGTTAACAACAATTAGACTAAATAGACATTGAATTTAAATATTTAATACCTATTTTTATTAGAGAATATATTAAAAGGATTATACGCATTTACAATGTTTGTATTATTTAAATATATATAAGAAAATAGATTGTAAATAATATTAATATTCACTTTGGATTAAATTTTATAACGTAAAAGAAGGAAGTTAATAGCATATATAGATGAAGAATATAATGGTTTACTAGATTTAAGTCCTAAAAAAATGTATATAAAAAATACTAAGGCAAATATGTTAATTTTAGAAAATTTAAAAAGTAAAAGATATATATCTACTTTTAGGCCAGAAAGAAATAGAATAGTAGTAAATAGAAAAAGAACTTAAAGGAATAATGATTTATTATTTTTATAAACAATATTAAAGAACAATAGATTAATCTATGGTTCTTTTTTTGTTATATAAGAAAATAGGAAAGTTTAATGGAATATTGATAATTAAATATATTACTAAAAATATATTTATAAATAAGCATAACAAGAATTAAAGCTATAGAAATTACATTAGGAAATAAAAAAAACAGTTATATAAATGTTAGTTGTCTTATTTTAAGTGTTGTTTAAGTAATTTATATTAATAGAGTAGTATAGGAGATTATACTGTTAAGACATAAAAAATATTTAATGTTAAAAATAAAGGAGATTTATATGCAATTAAAGCTTTCTACTGACTATGTGATACGTATAATTTTACATTTAGCGATGAAAAAACAAAGTATTTCATTAAAAGAATTATCTGAAAGTCTTAGTATTGATGAACATTATATAATTAAGTTTTCTAAAAAGTTATATGATGCTGGAATAGTAAAAAGAGATGAGAATATAAAAGATAGATTTTTACTAGCAAAAGAACCAAATCAAATTACAATGTTTGATGTTATAAATGTTATGGAAAATACTATGAAAATTAATCTTTGTTTAGAAGAAGATAAATATTGCAGCCGATTAGCAATAGAAACTTGTCCTGTTAGGAAATTTTATTGTGAGCTACAAAATAATATTGAAAATTCTTTAAAATCTAAAACAATACAGGATTTGATTAATATATAGTAGTATCAGTTAATAAGTATTTAACTATATTTAGGGAAATAAATTAAATTTTAAGTGATTAATTTAAGAAGAGGTTATTGCAATTTAAGTATATAAAGGTTTAGTTTAAGAGTGTTTTAAAATATAAAAAGCTTATATGTTAAGATTTAAAATAGTTATTTAATAAATAAATTAGTTTTAGATTTTTAATAAAAAACTTAATAATGTAAACTTTAATGAAAAATCACTATACTGTATCAAAATAACGATAAGGTATAGTGCTTTTTTATTAAAATATTTATATTAAAGTGGATTTGTGTCAATATCTTTGATACGAAAATTCGAACTTATTTAGGATACATTCAAATCTTTAAATCCTATCTTATTAGGAATATTAAAAACTAAAGCTTAATGTAGTCTTTTAGTATTATAAAAACTTTCTATATATCCAAAGATTGTTATTTAAACATCTTTATAATTTTCATATATATTTCTATAAATTTCTTCTTTCTTTAAAATTGTATGAAATGACTCTATGCAAACATTATTATAGGTGAATGTTTTTGAATAAAAGATTAAATTCATTAAATAATTTTTTTATATCATTACTTGTATATTGTGATTTTAAATAACTATGAAATAGTTTATTTTCTTTAGTTATATCTTGAAGATAACAGGCATTTTTTTATGATGCTATAATAAGAGTATTTTTAATATTTTTACCAAAAGAGTATCTAACTATTTTATTAGAGTGCAAATTAAGTAAAGAAACTAAGTATCATTAACCATCTTTTTGAGCTTTTATATAATGTATCCCTCTTGCCTATTTCTTATTTATACTAGTTATTTTGAAGTTACATTTAAAAAAAGTTTTCTAAACCTTCTTTTGTTTTTAGATGTTAGTCTGTATTTTTTATTATTGTAGATTTTATTTATAAATCTCTCGTTGGTCGTTTATTCTATTAAAAGTGTTGTTTGGTGAAAAATAAACTTTTTTTACTACACATGATGTATAAATATAATCAAGATATGTTAAGGATTTGGAAGCAAATATATAAGTTTTCTTATAGAAATGTAATTGTAAGTTTTACGATACGATAATGAAGGTTTATATGAATAAAATAATTTTTAGAATTATATTTTAAGGATTTTTTATGAAAAAAAGGGTATTGAGAATTTATGAGAGGTAGTTATTAGAAGTAAAACAAAAAGTATGATTGTTGATATTAATAATGTAATATATGTTGCTGCTTTTGAGAAATGGAGCTTAATAGTTACTTTAGATGGAAAAGAAACAGCATTTAGATGTTTACTTCAAAAATATATGAAAAGCTTAGAATATAAGGAATTATTGGATGCCATAAATCATTCTTAGTTAATATTGATTTTATAGAAGGTTTTAACCAATCAAAATGTATGTTAAGAAATGGTATTACTATTCCAAAAGGAAGATACTATTCAAAAGAATTTGAAAATACATTGATTAATATTGAAAATATATGATTTAAAGTTAAGTATCTAAATCTTATATTTACCAAAAAGGGGATGATTTTTGGATAAATCAATTAAACGGAAAGGAGTGAAGAAAATGAACACTATCTTCAAAAGAAAAAGAAGTTTGAAAGCAGCAATTGCGATAATGTCGTTTTTTTGTTTTTCCTTCATTGGTATGCAAGTAGTTTACGCTAATACTACTGGAAAGGTTCCTGTAACCTATACCAAAACAGAAAGTGTTACCTATCCTTTACATGTAGATGTAAGTGGAGATGGAGAAATCTCAAATGGACAAGAAATATTGAGAAACAAAAAACAACAATATTTATTAGCTGTTGATGAATCTATGACTTTCGAACTAAAAGCAGATAATGGAGTCAAAATTAAAAGTGTTAAATTAAACAACGAAGATGCAATGTCTAAAGTAAAAGATAATAAAATTACTGTTGAAGGAGCAGAAAAAGAACAAACTCTTTCTGTAAGTTTTGAAATTGCTAACGGATCAAAGCTTCCACATACAGGAGATACTACTAAATTAGGAATATCTATCTTTTTTGCTCTAATATCATTAAGTATATTAGGTTATATATGCTATAAAGACAAAAAAGCATTGAAGGGTTAATTAATGAAGAAAGGAGAAGAAAAAAGTAGTGAATAATAGTAATCGCCAACATTGTTTTTATGATAAGAAGACAGGAAAACAAATAAATTATATTAATTTTGAGAGTTTAAAAGAAGAACATCCAAAGGGAGATTATTATGTTATTGGAGAGTTATCTATTAAGGATCAAAATGATGAAGGGACAATAAAGAAAATATTGGAGGAAGATGTAGAAATACATATTAAACCAATAGGAACATATAAAGAGAGTAAATATAAGACACTTGGGTATATTCCTTGTGAAAATAACGAATATATAGCTGTAAAGAAAAGAAGTTACACAAAGATAATAGTTATATTCTTAACAGTATTATTGGCTGTGTTAGTATTGCTTGGAGGATTCTTTTTTAAGAATAATGAAAAGCAAGATATAGATCCGAACGCCGGAGATTACTCATCAGCATTAAAGCGTCCTGACAACATAGACGAGTCTCAAATTCTTGTACCTGGGTATGGGAAGTTCACAATAAAAAAAGGAAGTGACACAATAGAGACTGCTTTTTTCAATCCGGAAGGTAACCCATGCTTTTTTAAGTTTACTCTTATAGAAAAATCAACAAATGAGGTTTTATATGAAAGTAAGCTAGTTCCTCCTGGAAAAGGAGTTACACCTATCAAGCTAAACAAAACATTTAATGAAATAGGAAGCTATGATGCTATATTGAAGTTTCAGTCTTTTGATTTAGAAGATACAACTATACAGTATAATGGCTCTGATATTGAGGTAAAATTGAATGTAGTTGAATAAAAAAGAAGGTGAAAAAATGAAAGTAAAGAAACTAAAAAAGAAAAGTGTATATAAAATGTTTGCACTTATGTTGACAGCAGCAGTGACGTCAACAACATTTGGTTTTGATAGTATTGTAAGGGCAGCAACTGATAAGGAAGAAGACTTTATCAAGACTAGTGTTACTTATAATGATGAAAAGACTCAAGCAAATGTTAAATTTGAAATAGATAGTATAGACAAAGAAAAGTATGAAGTGACATCTATTATTTCAGATAAAGAAGGAACAGTTATATATGATAAGACTAAGGTTACAGAAGAAAATAAACCTGTAGCATATGAAACAACTGAAAATGGAAGCTATAAATTCACTGTAAAGTATGTAGAAAAGCAGAAGGAAGAAGCAGTAGAAAATGTAGCAGAAAATAAGGTTGAATCTAAAGATATTTCAGAAACTGAAAAATCTAGTGATGAAAGTATGATTGTAGATAACACAAATGAAACTACCATAAAGGATGAAAGTTCAGTAGTACAAGAAAAAAAAGTAAACGAAGTTGAAATAAAAGAAACTACTGTTAATGTTACAGTTGATGGAATAAAAGAAGAAAATAGTGAAGTTGTATTAGAAAACAGTAGTAATGAAGAAAATAAGCAGGAAAAAGCTGGTGATTTTGTTGATAGTGCTGCTGAAGTTACAGAAGTTAAAAGTACTAATGAAAAATCAGAAAGTACTTTTAATATACAAGGAGCAAATCAAAATGAAAGCGTAAACTTAAAGGATTCATTTAATTTTAGTGGAATTAAAATGAATTATGATGGAGATAAAAAGGAAAATATTGATTCTTCATATTATAAAATAGAACCTAGTAATAAAATTGTCTTAGGTAAATATGATCGTGAATATGTTCGTCAATCAATAGCATTGACAAGTAAGTATAAAGTTGATTTTAAGCGTGGTTTTGAAATTGCTGGAACTGCCAATATATCGTCAATGCCAGATGGATTTGCAATAGGTTTTCATACGAACCCAAACTATGTAAATAAAAATGCTGGTGGTACTTTAGGGGTATATAGTTTACCAGGATATCCTCATGCAAGTGAAAAAGGAATTCCTAATGGAATTGTTTTAGAAGTTGATACTTTTAATAATCATGGTGGTAATGTCACATCTCCTTTCGGAGATAATTCAAATCAACAAAATGGTACAAATGGGACACATATTGCAGTTAATAAGACTGATAATAGTGGTGTAATAATAGAAACTGTAAATGATTATGGTATAAAAGAAATTCTGGATAAAAATGTAGCTTTTAAAATTAGTTGGATACCATCTGAAAATAAAATTAAATTTCAAATAGGAAAAAAATCATTAGAATACAATGTGGGAAGTTATGGAGATTACTTAAAAGGTACAGATGTTTATTATACAGTTGCCACTGTTTTATCATTAATGGACAAAGATGATAATGGGGTTATATTGGAGGAAAGATATGATGCCAAAAACACTATAGCTTTAGATGTGTTTAAATATACAGATGTACAGCCACAAATTACAACTACAGTAAATACAGTTAAACAAGGTTATGCTATACCAACTGAAAAGGTTACAGTAACGCATGAGATAAAGAATGAAAAATCAACAATTGAATTGTATGATGTATTAAATTTAGAAAATATGAAGATAGATAATGCTGGTAACAACTTAGCAATATCAAATGTTAAGGTTGGTGAAAGGTTAGATCAGTTAATGCCATATATAGATAAAAATGGAGTTTTTGATGAAAATACCCCAATGTCAGTAAAATATCCAGCAAATAGTGGCTCTTATTATGTTCAGTATGAGGTTGAAATACCAGATTTAAAGAATTATGGATACACTAATCATTTAGATTATGAAGTTTTACTTGGACTAAAAGGTATGACTCAGATTAGTAGTAATGGTAGCCTTGAAATAAGAAATAATCCATCTTTAGTAACAAAAAGAGATGGACAACCAAAAGATACTTTTGATGTGTTTAATGTATCAAGAGTAGAAGATGTAACTACAGATGCATTATGGCAAGAAATTTATGCCAAAAGGGCAACTGGAGCTGAAACTAAGTTATCAACTGAAGATAACAATGCAAATGATTTTAACATAGACTGGATGTATTTTGAAAACTTAAGCTATGTTAATGGTCTTCCGTCAAATGTAGAAAAAGGTAATATTTATTCTTTATATATAAAGGTATCAGATAAAGATGATCCTAGATTAACGAATGTTTTTAGAAGATATATAGTGGTTGCTGACCATATATATACAGATGGTGAATATTACATATATGGAAGTGATTCAACATCTATCTCAGAAACAAAGTTAGTTACGCTGTCAGAACAAGAGTTTAAAGAATATGTTAAGGCTAATGCTAAGCCAGGAGCTTTCAAACATGTAAAAGATGGTACTATGCAGATGAAGGATGTAGATGTTGATACAACAGATTGGTTAGATAGCAACGATATTCCATATCAGTTACCTGGAGAACAACAAATAAATCTTTTTGTATCTGAAAAGCCAGTTGTTAAGCTTCAAGTGAAACAGGAAGTTACTGAAAACACATGGAGTTATGATACTAAAGATAGAACAGAAGCAAATGGTGCTTCTGGATTCATAGTTATTCCTAAAGGTATTAACATGAGTGTTGGAAGTGGAAAAGATAAAGATAAATTAGTAGCAGATGGAAATATCTTCTTTGCAAACTATGATGCAAAAGATGTTAGATATAAATTATATGTCGATAAATCATTTGAGTTAACTAAGACAGATGATGCATCAAACAAAATAAACGTAACATCATCTTTCCCTGGAGCTGAAGATAAAGGAAATAACAGATTATTTATTGATACTATGAATTTTAGATATCATAAAGGTAATCCATTAACTATTAATTTTAAAGCAACAAGAAATGAAGAAAATAAAACAAAAGGAAGATGGAATGGTAATGTTACATTCTATTTTGAAAGAGTTAATTAGTTATTAGCATAGTTAATCTATGTTGATATATATGAACATATAAAATAAATATAAGAAAATGGAGGAGATAAAAATGTTCAAAAAGAAAGGAATAATAGCTTTAGCAAGTGCAGCAACAGTAATAGGAGGAATGGCAGCACAAACAGTACCTGTTTTTGCTAATACAATTCAAACAGGAACAACACCAGTTACTTATGATAACAGACAAGTATTACCAGATGGAAATGGACAATATGGAATGATCATACCAACAGCTATTACATTTACAGATGATAAGCAAGAAGCAGATGCAGCAATCGAAATCACTGGTATAAATGGATATGATTTAGATAAAGATTGGACAGAGTTAGATGTAACAGCGAAAGTATCATCAAAAAATTCATATGAGCTTAAGGATGGAAATAAGTCAGTAGCATATGAAATTCAGATGGATAATAATGCTGATAAATTTGAAGCTAATGATGCTGAGCAAGAAGTTACAAAGCGTTTTGGAGTAGGTAAGGCTGATCTTGTGAAAAAAGAAGGAGGAACTGCTAGACTTGGAGGTAAGGCTACAGTAAAAGGTCAATACAAAGATACATTAACTTATACATTCACAGAGAATGTAAATACACTTAAATAATTTTAATAATTTAGATTAACATAATCTTTCCTTTTATGCCTGAGAGTATGATAAATTAAACATAAATAAAAAATAAGCAAGTTAATATTAATTGACTTGCTTATTTATATAATGAAATGATTTAAAGTAAAATTTATTTTTTATGATAGATAAATAGGAATAGTAACATATGTGTTTACATGACTAGCTTTATATAGAACAGCCACACTGAAAGGTTATAATAAAAAGTGGTTAGTTTGGACATAAATAATAAATAGTTATTTAAATTAGGAAATAGAATACTACTTATATGTAGTTATCAATATCAACTATCTAAATATTTTTATATTTAATTTATTAGTTAATGTTGATTCAGAGCCTAATTTGATGATAACTTTATTGATGTTAATAAAAGTACTAGTAATAGTACTTTTAAAAAGATAGAAAAATAATTCTTATATGATAGTAATACTTAATATTCTAAAATTAATATTCTTATAAATAATAAAAAAGCAAGTACAAGATTTTGCACTTGCTTTTTTATTATTTAATAAGAATATTTTCAACTTTAGCTAAAGCTCCATTTCTCTAACTAAATATTATTTACCTAGTTTGATAAAATGTGTTTACTTTTTATACTAACATCAAAAAATACGTTCTAAAAACATAATAAAATTATAATAATATTATTTAGCTTTAATAAATAATAAGGAACTATTTTAGAACTTGTTCATTATAAATAACCGACTATGTAAGTGTCTTGGTTAGAAATCTTCTATTGAAATTTTTTATACGAAGTGTCGCAATTGACTTGACAATCTGTCAAATAAATAAATGTAGGTTGTTTATGGGTATAAGAGTGTTGTTTAAGGAAATGGGGATTAAAGAAAATGGAAATTTGTTATAATTTAAAAAAAAAAGCATGAAGGTGATAAATATAAAAATATTAAGAAATATTTTAAAGGGATTAATATTAATAGTTTTTATAGTTAGCGGATACAATATTGCTATTTCAATAAAAGAGTATAATGATTCAAAAAAAATATACCAAGAAATAAGAGACAAGAAAGAAAATATAGATTTATATAGTATAAACTCTGATTATATAGGATGGATAAATATTGAGAATACTACTATTGATTATCCAATAGTAAAAGGTGATAACAATCAGTTCTATCTTACAAGAGATTTTAACAAACAATATTTAAAAACTGGTTCTATTTTTATGGACTATAGAAATGAAGGATTTAAAGATAGAAATGTAGTAATTTATGGACATAATATGAAAGATAAGTCTATGTTTGGATCATTGGATAAGTTCAAAGATTTAAATTATTTGAGGAAAAATAAATATATATCTATAACCACTAAGGATGAGAAAAAATTTATCTATGAAATATTCGGAGTATATGTTACTAGTGAAGATGATACAGAGTGTATTTCAATTAATTTTAATAAAGAGGAAGATTTCTGTAAATATATAGATAGAATACTTAATAAGTCTATTTACAACTTAAATGTAGATATTAAAAGTACAGATAAAATACTTACATTAGCTACATGTTCTTATGAATTTTCTAATGCTAGATTAGTTATTCATGCTAAGCTTATAAAGAGTTCATAATATGCAGGGATATTCATCTAAAATCATGAGAGGAGAGAACTTTTATAAATAATGATTAATAAAAAAGATATAGAAAACCTTAAAAGCAAATTAGAACAATCAATAGGAAAAACTATAATTCTAAGATATAATTATAATAAAACAAAAGGAGCAAAGAATGGATATATTGGTACCTATATTATTGAAAATGTATGTAGAAATTTGTTGGTTTTGCGTAAGGTGATAAAAGGGAATATAGGGTTAATAGAATCTTATACATTTGCAGATATTTTAAGTGGCTTTGTAGAGATTGTTGATATAAAGTAAGTATAATAAATTTGTATTTAGGAGTGCGTTATAGATGTTAAATATTTGTTTATGTGATGATGATATAAATGTTTTAAACTACTACACTAATAAAATAAATGAGTTAGCAGAAAAAAATAATTATGCATTTAGGGTAGAAACTTTTAAAAATGGAGAGAGTTTAATATTTGAATTAGAAGATAATCCAAATAGATTTAATATTATAATAATAGACATAATAATGAAACAAATTAATGGTATTGAAACTACAAAAATATTAAGAAAGTATGGATATTCTGGAATTATAATATTCTTGACTTCAAGTAAAGAATTTGCATTAGATTCATTTAGGGTAGAACCGTTAAATTATATATTGAAAAATGAGAGTGATGATAGATTTAATAATATATTTTTAAAAGCTATTGAACAAGTTTACAAAAATTCTAACAAGAATATTATTATTTTATCTAAACCACAAAGCAAAGTTATTAACTTAGATAATATTGTTTATATGGAAAGTTTAAATAAAAAAGTTATACTACATAAGTTATCTGGAGAATTAGAAGAAGTAAATTGTGTTTTTAAAGACATATATGAAAAAGTTGAAGAATATGGATTTATTCGTTGCCATAAATCATATATAATTAATATAAAGTATGTGCAAACATTTAATAAATTAGAATGCAGGTTACAAAAAGATATTATTATACCAATAGGTAGAAAATACTCAAAAGATTTTAGACGTATACTTCTAGAAAATGAATTTGATAATATAATAATATAATAATTAGAATCTATCATTAAGTTATAATAATTGATTATTATTAGGAAGGAAGTAAATGAAAAGATTAATTAAAGTATTAAATAAAAATATAATTATAATAACGTTAGTAGGGACTTTTGCTATAGGAAAGACGCCGATAGAGATATTTGAAGAAGTAGAAGGTGATATATTAAGTGGAATTAATATAGAAACTACAATTAATAATGAAAATAGTTTTAACTAAGGTATAAATTTTATATATTAAAAATAAAACAACCCTAATCATCAAATAGTAATGATTAAGGTTATTTTTATGAGAAAAATTGATATATAAATTAGAATATAGAGCTACATAAGGGAATTATTGTAACAGTGTTTTGTTTATATATTAAATTTTTTTATCGTAATCATTTAAATAAAATATAATGTAAAATAAATTTTTATAATATAATTATCTTAATAATTTATATGGGGTGAGAATTGTATTGACATTTTTTATAGAATTAATAACTTTTTCATCAATTTGTTTATTTAATAAAATTTTAATAGACTATAGTTTGAATTTACTAGATCTTAAAAGTAAAATTTTGGCTAAATGTTTTCCAATGTTTATATCTATTATTTCTATGATATTAATATGTAAAAAAATATATACTCCTATTGGATATATAATACTGTTTTTTTTATATGTTATTACATTTAAAGCTATTTTTTATAACTCAATTGCAGATATAGTTAGTATAATTATATATCAAATATTTCATATGATTTTATTTAGAGATATATCTGTTGGAATTTTAAGTATAGTATCTGGAAAAAGTATGTATCAAGCTATTCAATGTTATGAAATTTATATCTTATCATTTGGATTGTGTAGATTTTTTATGTATATTTTGATTGTTAATTTTAATAAAATATGTGATATAAGAATGTCTAAAAAGTTATTAATTAATAAAAAAAAGCTTATTATGAGTAATTTAACTGTTATTAGTTTAATTATTATATTGCTTAACTCTAATTACACATATTATTATTCAGGAAATATTAGTACAACTACATATATTATGCTAATAAATAGAATTTGTATAATGTTTTGTTTTTTCTTTTCTTTAAATATGGGAATTAAATCAATAAAGTGGATAGAAGAGGAAGTTTTTTATAAAACTAACTTATTAAATTTAGAGCATAATGAAGATATAAATAAAAAAATAGATGATTACTCAAATTTATTAAAAATGTATAATCATGATTTTAAAAATATACTATTAAATATTAAAGATTCTATTGAAATAGGAGATAATGAAAAAGCGAAAGAAATAATACTGGCATTTGATGAAAAAATACAAGAGGTTACAAATTATAATAAAAAGCTATCAAATAATTCATTGGTTAATGCTTTATTAAACCGGTTATATGAAGAATGTAATTCTAAGAATATTTTATTTGACTCAGATTGTTATATTCCAAGTAATCTTGGTATAACAGATTTGGAATTAGTAAATATATTTAATAATTTATCAAGGAATGCATATGAAGCTTGTATTAAACAAGACGATACTAATTCAAAATGGATAAACTTTAAGAGCTATGTTAAGGATAATAATTTAGTTATATATCAAAGCAATTCATTTAATGGAGTTATAAAATTTAGAAATGATAAATTAATTACTACCAAAAAAAATAAAAAACTTCATGGTATAGGTGTAGAAAGTATAAAACATATAGTAAATGAAGCAAATGGTATGGCTCTTGTAAAGGTAGATAAAGAAAATAAAGAGTTTAAATTTCTAATAAAAATACCAATAGCAATAGAGGATTAAGTAATAAAGTTTTTTATTTTATAAAAATATTATAACGAATTGTATTCAAATTAATTTTGAATACAATTTTTTTATGCAGTAATTAGTTGTTTAGTTATAGAAGAGTGTCGTTTAAGGAAGGTTTATAAAAAAATATATATAATGAATTAGAATTATATTGAATTAAAGGTTTTTTTAGGGAATAATATGAACCGATTTAGGAGGGAGATATAGTGATTAAAATGAAATATCAAGATTTTATTACTATAAAGAGAATATTAGGAGATTTATATTTAGAAAATGGAAATAGTGAAGAAGTAGTTTTATTGAGTCAAGCACTTGATAGAATCATAGTATATATGCAAATAAATATAAACAATAAAATATAGGTAATTTAATAATATAAATTTTAAAGATTAAGCCCTTAAAAAATAGTGGGGCTTTATTTTTTTGTAGATTTCTATCAAAAACTGTCCCGAAATAGCATCTCTAACTGTAGTAGTAGATGAAAGGAGGAAATGTAGGGAGGTAGAAAAAAATCCCTTGAAAGCTCAATCAGAACCAAGAAAGTCGAAGTAAAAGAGGTTCACAAAGGATAGTTTATAAGGAAATAAAAAGAAAAAGCTCTGTTTTAAGTGCCACAAAATCTACTATTTTTATACCTAAACTAATATTTTCTATATGACTGCCATACTTTATGCCAAGTGTGAAAAAGCTAAAACCATTGATATAACTTGCTTTGTCCATACTTTGCCAACTAGCCAATATTTTTCACTCCTTATATATAGGGTATTTAATATTTTTAATTTTTATCTATTATTTTTTTATTTTCCTATATATTAGAGTAAAAAAAAGTTGGCATATATGGCTAAGCATTGATACTACTAATTTTTATATGGCTTTTTAGTTGGCATAAACTCTGGCATAATATTATTTTTTATCTAAATGCTATGTTTTAAATAAGTATTAATTTTAGATAGATTTTCAAAGCTACTTAATTTCGTAAAAAGTTTCTATTAAGATGATTCTAAAGTTCCATCTAAAATCAACATTAGTTTAAAACAGAGCTAAAGAAAAAATAAGTATCCTCTGGAGGAAGAGAAGAAGAGTCTTTGGAGGGTTTTTTATTTTATAAAAGAGAGGGGAAAAGGAAGAAAAAAGAAAGAATAAAAAGTTAGACAATTACGGAAATCTCTAAAAGTCGAAAAAGAAAAATGGTAATGAAAACTATGAGAAAAAGGGGCGAAAAGTAGTTCGAAATTAAAAATAATCTTAAATAAAAAATAACTAGTTAAGAACTTTTATTACAAAATTGTAATATATATGAAAGATAAATAAATATGTGATTTCTCTTAAAGAGGATAAAATAGCATTGTAAGGGCAATAAGGAACAAAATATGAAAAATACTTACATATAAAAATAACTAGTAGGAATTATATATTATGCATAATACAATAAAAGTTCGCAATTTTTATATAGTGAGAATAACACATATTTAAAAATATAGGAGGTCTATTATGAGTAAATTAACAACTATTAATATAGAAAAGTTCTCAACTGAAAGAAAAATTATATCTTATATGACAACAAAATCTTGGCAAACAATACCACACGTATCTTATATGTATGAACCTGATATTACAAATTTTATTGATGAATTTAAAAAATTAAAAGAAGAAGATAAATCATTAAAAAATGTTTCAATTAATTCATTAATGTTAAAAGTATTTTCTGAAGGATTGAAATTTGCACCAAAGCTAAATGCTCACATATCTTATGATCAAAGTACTGGTGAAGGAGAAATTCATACAATTAAAGATATCAATGTAAATATGCCTTGGATTTTACCAAGTGGAAAAATGATGACAATAAGTATAAATAATATTGAAAAAATGTCTTTATATGAAATTAATAAATATATTAAAGATTTAGATAAGAAAATTTCAAGTATAGATTCAGAGTGTTTATCTAAATCATTTTCAGATAAAATAAACTATAATATTATAAACAGTATAATAAGTGGAGAACATAAAATGTCTGAAGATAATAATGAAGATAAATCAAAAGTACCTTTAGAAATTGGAACTATAACCATATCAAATATTGGTTCTACATATAGAGAACAAAGAGGTGCTATTGCTTTATTAGATATCATACCTCCTCAAGTTTGTGTAATAGGTTTTGGTGCAATTTTAGAAAAACCAGGTGTATATATTGACGAAAATGGAGAAAAAGCTATTGGTATTCGTAAAGTATTACCAATATGTTTAGCTTTTGACCATCGTGCATTAGATTTTGGAGAAATTATACCTTTTATAAAAAAATTAGATAGTATATTTGAAAATCCAAATATACTAAAAAGTTTTTAAATATCTTATTATGATATTCTCATAGTGACAAGATATTTGAAAAAAATAAAATTGAATTTTTAAAGATTTAGTCTAATAAAATTTCTAAACATTCAAAAGAACTAAAATCTATAGAAATTAAACTAAAGAAAAAGTATAAGTTATGGACTTTATAATTTATCCTTAAAAATAAAAATAGTAGTTAAATTTTAAAATTTAACTACTATTTTTATATAAGATATTAATACTTAGCTTATACTCCAATAATACACCCTACAGATGTTTTACTTAGTCTAGTTACTCTTACTCTTTTTCCACTTACTATCCTATTTTCACAATTTGCTATTTCATCAAAATAGATTATTCTAGCGATAAAGCCAACTATTTTTACATGTATTCACTATTTCATTATTTTCTATTTTGAATTTAAGAGCAGCTTGCTCTATAAGGCTATTAATTATAAAAAAATCATTAAAGTTAATTTAGTTAAAAAGAAAAAATTTGGTTTAAAACTTTTGATTATAAAAGATGGATATTTTAACATATAAAAATAAAGTATCAAAAATGAGCAAATCTATTAAAAGATGTGTAGATGTATATAATTTAGATAAGCTAGTAATAGTAAGTCAAAGGTATCATCAAGAAATTTTAGATAAAAATTATCACTTCCAGAAAAGTGAATTTAAGTTAGATTAATCTACTTAATATCAGACTATTGAAGATAAAATGACATGGAATAGAGAGTCAGTTACATATCAAGGTTATTCAATTAGATTAAGACAAAGAAAAAACATATGGAACTTAATGACTTGAAATAATTGAAAAATATTCATTGTATTTATAAAATAAAGTTATATTTGTAAATGATATGAAAGAAGGGATAGTTTTGGAGAAGCGTTTAGGTGATTTAATAGATATAAAAATAGGAGATATTATATCTGTTGTTGGTTCTGGTGGAAAGACAACATTTATATATAATTTAGCTAAGGAACTTAGAGAAGAAAAAGTTTTGATATCTACAACAACAAAGATGCTATGTCCTGAAGAAAATCAAGTTGATTATTTTTTCTGTTCATCTGAACATAATAAACTAAATATAAAAAAAGGCAGAACATTTATTGCAGAAGAAAAAGTAAATCAGAATAAGATTTCAGGCGATATATCTTTAATAAAAAAATATATGAGTAGTTTTGATTATGTATTACTTGAATGTGATGGATCAAAAAGAAAACCTCTTAAGGGATGGAATGACACTGAACCAGTAATATTAAATGAATCTACAAAAACTATAGGAATAATTCCCTTGCATATTATTGGACAAAAGATTACAGAAGAAAACATACATAGAATTGAAATTTTCAATAATATATTTAAAACTAAAATTGGAGGTGAAATAACATTAGATGTAATAGCAGAGATAATAACAAATCCTAAGGGATTATTTAAAGATTCCGTAGGAGAGAAAATATTATTCTTAAATAGAATTGATGATGAAAAAAGTAAAGAATTGGTATGGAAATTGCTTGAAATATTAAGTGGAAAAAATAAAAATTCCTTAAAAATTATTGGTGGAGATTTAAAGAAGAATCAATATTATAAATTTTAGTTGGAGGTGACCTAAAATATTAGCTATAATTTTAGCCTCTGGAAAAGGTGAAAGAATGGGGAGAAATAAGCTTTTATTAGATTTTTATGGTAAACCTTTAGTAGAATGGGTAATAGAAACTGTTAGCTCTATAGGATTTAAAGAGATTATTGTAGTTTATAAAGATCATAGAGTAAAAGAAATTGCCCAAAAGTATGGAATATCTACTGTATATAATGAAAAAGCTAACTATGGACAAAGTGAAAGTATAAAAATTTCCTTAGAAAAATCATCAAATTTAAGCAATGGATATATGTTTTTTACTGGAGATCAGCCATTATTAAAAAGAGAGACTATAATAAAACTAGTGCAAACGTTTAATGATAATGGGGGGATAGTTGTTCCTAGAATTAATGGTCAAAATAAGAGTCCTACAATTTTTTCAAGTGATTTTAAAGATGAATTAATGTCTTTAAAAGGAGATATTGGAGGAAGACCTGTTATAAGAAATAATTTGGACAAGGTATCTTTTGTGAATTTTCATTCAGATATTGAATTCTTTGATATTGACACCAAAGAGGAATTGGGATATGTAAGGAGAAAATATAATGAGTGAAATAGTAGTTGTAAGAGGTGCTGGAGATATTGCCACTGGAGCAATTCAAAAATTATATAGAGCAGGATTTAAAATAGTAGCATTAGAAATAGAAAAACCAACTTCTATAAGGAGAAGGGTTTGTTTAAGTGAGGCTATGTATGAAAAGGAATTTAAAGTTGAGGATGTAGTTGCAAAAAGAGCTGATTCGTATAATGAAATATTTAATATATTAGATGAAAATAAGGTTTGTATTATAAAGGATACTTCAGGTGAAATAATAAAAAAGCTTAAACCTATAGCAGTTGTTGATGCTACTCTTTGTAAGAAAAATATAGGAACTAATAAGGAAATGGCTGATATAACTGTAGCCTTAGGACCTGGTTATATAGCTGGTGAGGATGTTGATATAGTAGTTGAAACCAATAGGGGACACAACTTAGGAAGATTAATTTTTAATGGACCAGCAGCTAAAAATACTGGAGTTCCAGGAATAATAGAAGGCTTTGGAATTGAGAGAGTCGTTTATTCACCTTGTGAAGGAAATATTGAAATAATAAAGGATATTGGAAGTATTGTAGAAGAAGGAGAACCCATATGTATAGTTGGAGATAAAGTCGTTAAAGCTTCACTAACCGGAGTAATAAGAGGAATGATAAGAAATGGGTTCTATGTAAAAGAGGGACTTAAAATAGCAGATATAGATCCTAGGGTCAATCAAAAGAAAAATTGTGATTTAATTTCAGATAAAGCCAGATGTATAGGTGGGGCAGTTTTAGAAAGTATAATGATGTTGAGACAAGGGAGGAATAAATAATGGATGAAAAGGTATTGAAGAGTATTATTGAGGGATTAGCAAATGGAAAAAGAATGGCGTTAGTTACTTTAACATCTTCTAATGGATCTACTCCAAGAAAGAATGGATCTTTAATGAGTGTAGACGAAAATGGGAGTATTGTTGGTTCTATAGGTGGTGGTAAAATAGAGTGTGTGGTTATAGAAAGTGCAGTTAATTGTATAGAATGTGGACAAGGAGAAAAGTTTGCCTATAACTTAAATGAAAATGGGGTTAAAATGGCATGTGGTGGAGCTGTAGAAGGATACATAAAGATATTTGAACCAAAACCAAATTTAATTATTTTCGGAGGTGGGCATATATCTCAGAGTATATGTAGATTAACTGACAATATGAACTTTAGAAGAACTGTAATTGAAGATAGAGAAGAGTTTAAAGAATATGATGCTTTTAAAAATGTGGAAGAATTTATAATAGCTGAAAGCATAGAAGAATTAGAGCATATAAACTTTGAAAATAGTTATATTGTAATTGTAACTAGAGGACATAAAAGTGATACTTATTGGGCTCAAGAGTTAATCGATAAAAATTATAATTATATTGGTGTAGTTGGAAGTACAAAAAAAATTATTGAATTAAAACAAGCTGTATCAGAAAAGGGAATTTCTGAAGAATTAATTGAAAGTATGCATGCGCCTATTGGGCTTGATATATCAGATGGAACACCAGAAGAAATAGCATTCAGTATATTATCAGAAATATTATTAGTAAAAAACAATGGTAGATTGGCTCATTTACAAGATGTAAAAATGAAAAAATTACAAAACCAATAAAAAGGAGAATCACCATAATGATGCAGATAAATTTAATAGATATCTCAGATGTAGTAAATAAATATGCAAACTTATTATCAAATATATTGAAATTGGATGTAGAAATTGTTGATTACAATATGCAAAGGATAGCAGGTACAGGAATATATAAAGATGGAGTAGGAGAAAATATCGAATCTGCAGGTTATGTATATAAGGCGGCTTTATATACAGGAGAATCAAAAATAATAGAGGATCCAGGAGAAAATTTTCTCTGTAGAGATTGTATGAATAAGGGTAAATGTAAGGAATATATGGAGATATGCGTGCCTATAAAATATGAAAATTCTATATTTGGAATAATTGGGCTTGTATGTTCAACAGAGAAACAGAAAAAACATTTACTTTTAAATCTTGATACAATTATGAGTTTTTTGGAACAAATAGCTGAGTTTATAGCAATAAAATTAATAGAACAAAATGAAATATTAGCAAATAAAAATAATTTAGATTTCTTTAAAGAAATTATAAATTCTATAGATGATGGAATTATTACAATAGACAGTTTGAATAATATTAAAATAATAAATAATAAGGCTCTTAGAATGTTAAATTTAAAGCCTGAAATAGTAGGAGAATATATACAAATCAAAGAGACAGATGATTACTTTCCAGGAGGAGATATATTTGAATTATATATAAAAGGGATTCCTTATAAAGTTATTGGAAAGATAATATATAATTATATAAATAAAAGTAACTGTGAAAAAATAGTGGTGTTTAATGAACTTAAACATTTAAAAGATGAAGTTGTAAACTTAACTCATGGAAATAATAAAATAAACTGTGATGAAATAGTTGGCGAATCTGCAGCTATGAAACAGCTTAAAAGTAAAATAAAAAGAATAGCATACTCAAAATCAACTGTTTTAATAACAGGAGAAAGTGGAACGGGAAAAGAGTTAGTGGCAAGGGCTATACATGCAGAAGGTAGTAGAAAGAATAAACCTTTTATAGCTATAAACTGTGGAGCTATACCAGAAAGCTTGCTTGAAAGTGAGTTATTTGGTTATGTTAAAGGCGCCTTTTCTGGTGCTAGTTCAAGTGGACGTGTAGGTAAATTTGAGCTTGCAAATAAAGGGGTTATATTTTTAGATGAAATTGGCGATATGCCTCTTTATCTTCAGGTAAAATTACTTAGGGTTTTACAGGAAAGAACAATAGTTAAGATAGGTTCTAACCAATTAATAGAGCTTGACATAAGAGTTGTGGCAGCAACTAATAAAGATTTAAGAAAGCTTGTAGAAGAAGGCAAATTTAGAGAGGATTTATATTATAGATTAAATGTTATACCGATGGAAGTTCCCCCTCTTAGGAAAAGAGACGGTGATATTGAGCTTATTATGCATGAGCTTATAAAAAAATATAATAAGATATTCAATAAATATGTTCATACAGTAAATGAAGATGTAATAGAAAAGCTAAAAGCTTATCAATGGAAGGGAAATGTTAGAGAATTAGAAAATGTAGTTGAGTTCATGGTAAACCTAAGTGGAGAGGATGGAATAGTTACATTAGAAATGCTACCTCAAACAGTATTAGAGTATGAAAATGAGGACAAGGAAGGTTCTAACATTATGTTTTCAGATGACTTAGAAGAAATAAGAGAGCTTAAGGATATAGAAAGTGAATATATAAACAAAGCATTAGACTTATATGGCCGGGATACAGCTGGTAAGAAAAAGGCTGCAAAAAAATTAGGAATAGGTATTGCTACATTATACAGAAAAATTGGAGAACAATAATAAATATAAGCAAGGTGAATTATCAAAATGATAATTTATCTTGCTTATTTTGTTAATAAAATAACGAAAATGTAGTGGATTGAAAGTATTATCATTTTGATAATACTTTTATCATTTTGATAAAAAAGTAAAAAATACCTATATACCACATTATAAACGTATACAAAAATAGGTTTTAAATAAAATAATAGAAAATTATAGGATGAAATTTATACAAAATCAGGATAAAATTTATACAAAATATAGGAATTTTTGGCATGGATATTGCTTTAATAAATAGCATAGAAATAAAACTTAGAAATAAAACAAATAAAATATTAGAAAATAGAAAAAGAATATAGGAGGAAATCTTATGGAGAAAATATTATGGAAATTAAACACATTACCAAAAACAGATAAAGAAGGATGTATAGAATTTTTAAGTAAAGAAGAAGTATCAAAAGCAAGAAACTTTCATGAAAGTTTTTCAGAATATGATAAAACACCATTAGTTGAATTAGATAATTTAGCTAAAAGAGTAGGACTTAAAGGAATATATTTAAAAGATGAATCTTATAGATTTGGATTAAATGCATTCAAAGTTCTTGGTGGATCATTTGCTATGGGAAGATACTTAGCAGATAAATTAGGAGAAGATATAAAAGATTTACCTTATGAAAGATTAACATCAGATGAGATTAGAGAAAAACTTGGGGATATTACATTTGTTACAGCAACAGATGGTAATCATGGAAGAGGGGTAGCATGGACAGCTAACAGATTGAAACAAAAGTCAGTTGTTTATATGCCAAAAGGATCATCACTTCAAAGATTAAATAATATTAAAGCAGAAGGCGCAGATGCTAGCATAACTGATTTAAATTATGATGATGCAGTTAGATTAGCTGCTAAATATGCAGATGAGCATAATGGCTTAATGGTGCAAGATACTGCTTGGGAAGGATATGAAAAGATTCCAGCATGGATAATGCAAGGATATGGAACTATGGCATTAGAAGCCTTAGACCAATTAAATGCTATTAAAGTTATTAAGCCAACACACATATTTGTACAAGCCGGTGTTGGATCACTTGCAGGAGCTGTTCAAGGCTTTTTTGCATCAGAGTTTGGAGAAGAGTGTCCAAAAACAATTATTGTTGAAGCAAACTTAGCAGATTGTTTCTATAAATCAGCAATTGCAGATGATGGAGAGGCAAGATTTGTTGGAGGAGATATGCAAACAATAATGGCAGGACTTGCTTGTGGTGAACCAAATACTATTGGATGGGAAGTTCTAAAAAATCATTCAACAGCATTTGTATCATGTCCAGATTGGGTATCAGCTAAAGGTATGAGAATACTTGGAAATCCATTAAAGGGAGATGAGAAAGTAACATCAGGAGAATCAGGAGCAGTTACAACAGGACTTTTATATGAAATCATGACAAATGAAGATTATAAGGATTTAAAAGAAGCTTTAGAACTAGATGAAAACTCAAGAGTTCTTTTATTTAGTACTGAAGGGGATACAGATCCAGAAAAATATAGAGAAATAGTTTGGAACAGCGAATGTTAATAGACTAAATAATTTATGGGAGGAATATAGAAATGATTACTAATCAAAGAAAAGAAACTTTAACTAAGTTATGCCAAGAGTTAATAAGAAATCAATCAGTTTCAGGAGAAGAAGGTAAGGTAGTAGAAGCTATAAAAAAAGGCTTCAAAGAATTAGGATATGATGAATGTTTTGTAGATAGTTATGGAAATGTAATTGGACATATAAAAGGTAATAAACCTGGTAAAACAATACTTTTTGATGGTCATATTGATACAGTTCCAGTACCAGATGATTCAAAATGGACCTATGCACCATTTGGTGGAGAAATAGTTGATGGAAAAATCTATGGTAGAGGGGCTTCTGATATGAAAGGCCAAACATCAGCTATGATAGCAGCTGCAGCTTACTTTGCAGAAGATTTTAAAAAGGATTTTGCTGGAGATATATTTGTAGCTGGCGTAGTGCATGAAGAAATATTTGAAGGAGTATCTGCTAGAAAAATAAGTGAAGCTGTTAAACCAGACTATGTAGTTATTGGTGAGTCTTCAGAATTAAACTTAAAAATTGGACAAAGAGGAAGAGCTGAAATAGTTATTGAAACTTTTGGAAAGCCAGCTCATTCAGCTAACCCTGAAAAAGGAATAAATGCAGTATATAAAATGTCAAAAATAATTGAAAAAATTCAAGAAATAGAGACTCCTGTACATGAGGTACTTGGAAAAGGAATTCTTGTATTAACTGATATTAAATCATCACCATATCCAGGAGCATCTGTAGTTCCAGATTATTGTAAGGCTACATTCGATAGAAGACTTTTAGTTGGAGAAACTAAAGAGGAAGTTTTAGCTCCAATTAAAAAGATTATAGATGAGCTTATGAAAGAAGATAAAGAATTAAATGCTAAGGTTTCATATGCAGTAGGTAGAGAAACTTGCTATACAGGAGAAGTAATTGAAGGTGAAAGATTCTTCCCAGCTTGGTTATATAGCGAAGATGATGAGTTTGTACAAGCTGCTTATAATGGATTAAAACGTGCAGGTATAAACCCAGAAATAACTCAATATTCATTCTGTACAAATGGTTCGCATTATGCTGGAGAAGCAGGAATCAGAACAATTGGGTTTGGACCATCAAAAGAAAATTTAGCTCATACAATTGATGAATATATAGAATTAGATCAATTATTTACTGGTGCTGAAGGGTATTATGGAATATTAGAATCTGTTTATAACAAATAAAAGGTGGTTTTGAGGATGAAGATATTAATAAAAGATGGCTTTATAGCAGATGGAAGTGGCAATAAAGGATACATCGGAGATATCTTAATCTGTGATGAGAGAATTGAAAAAATAGGACATGGACTTTGTGAAAACAATGTAGATAGAACAATAGATGCTAGGGGCTTAGTCATAGCCCCAGGATTTATTGATACTCACTCACACAGTGATCTTAAGATATTAGAAAATCCATTTAATGAAATAAAAATTAGACAAGGGATTACTACAGAGGTATTAGGACAAGATGGAATATCAATGGCTCCATTACCGAAAAAATATATTTCACCGTGGAGAAAAAATATAGCTGGTTTAGATGGTGAATCAGATGAAATTGATTGGGAATATGAAATAACTGATAATTACTTAAAAATGATGGAAGACAATGGAGTAGGGTTAAATGAAGCATACCTAGTACCACATGGAAATGTAAGAATGGAAGTGGTTGGACTTGGAAATGTACCTGCAACTAAGGATGACATAAAAAAAATGTGTGAAATAACAAGAAGAGAAATGGAAGCTGGAGCATATGGCTTATCAACAGGTCTTATATATATGCCTTGTGCTTATTCTCACACTGAAGAACTTATAGAGATGTGTAAAGTTGTTGCAGAATTTGATGGAGTCTTTGTAGTACATCAAAGAAGTGAGGCTGACACTATTATAAACTCAATGAAAGAAATAATTGAGATTGGGGAAAAGTCAGGGGTAAGAGTTCACTTCTCACATTTTAAAGTATGTGGTAAGAAAAATTGGAAATACATTGATGAAGTAATTGAATTATTCAATGAAGCTAAGAAAAAAGGAATAAGAGTTACTTTTGATCAATATCCATATGCAGCAGGTAGTACAATGCTAGGAGTTATCTTACCACCATGGGCTCATGATGGTGGAACAGATAAGCTTATGGAAAGACTTGCTTCACAAGAGATGAGAGAAAAAATGATTTATGATATGGAGCATGGTATAGAAGGTTGGGACAACTTTGTTGATTTTGCTGGTCTTGATGCTATATATGTAACTTCAGTTAGAAACCAAAAGAATGAAGATGCAATAGGAAAGAACTTAGTAGAGCTTGGAGAGCTTAGAGGTAAGGATCCTTATAATGCAACTTTTGATCTTTTACTTGAAGAAGAAAATGCTGTAGGTATGGTTGATTATTATGGTTTAGAGGAACACATAATCAAATTCATGAAGCTTGCTGAGCAAAATGTATGTACAGATGGGCTATTAGCTGGAAGACCACACCCAAGAGCTTATGGTTCATTCCCAAGAATACTTGGAAGATTTGTAAGAGAACTTGGAGTATTAACTCTTGAAGAGGGAGTTATGAAAATGACAAGCAAAGCAGCTAATGCATTCAGTATAAAAGATAGAGGATTTCTTAAAGAAGGATACTTTGCTGATATAGTTTTATTTAATAAAGATGAAGTCAAAGATATTGGAACTTTTGAAGATCCAATAAAGTTCCCAGAAGGAATAAATTATGTAATTATAAATGGTCAGGTTGTAATAGACAATGGAGAGTATAAAAGGGTAAAAGCAGGTAAAGTATTAAGAAAAAAATAGGGAGAGGATTCGTGTGTTAGTAGTAGGTAATGGAAGGTTAATAACTCAAAATAAAGAAAATCCATTTATAGAAGATGGGGCTGTGGTTATAGAAGATGGAAAGATATTAAACTATGGAAACACTGAAGAAATACTAAAAAAATATAAAGATAGTGAGTATATAGATGCGAATGGCAAAGTCATAATGCCTGGACTTATAAATACACATGGTCATATTTATAGCGCCTTTGCAAGAGGAATGAATTTAGATGGACCTACATCAAAGGATTTCTTAGATATATTAAATAATTTGTGGTGGAGATTAGATAAAAGCTTAACTCTTGAAGATATAAAATATAGTGCATATAGTACTTTAATGGATAGTTTAAAATACGGGGTTACAACATTTTTTGATCATCATGCAAGTCCAAATGCAATTAAAGGAAGCCTTTTTACTATAGGTAAGGTTGCTGAAGAGCTTGGAATAAGAACTTCTCTTTGTTATGAAGTATCTGATAGAGATGGAGAAAAGGCTTTAATTGAAGGTATAAAAGAGAATGTAGATTACATAAAGCATTGCAAGGAATGCAATAGCAATATGAAATCAGGTATGTTTGGAATGCATGCTAGTTTTACACTTTCAGATAGATCACTAGAAAAGTGTATAAGGGCTACAGACGGTTTAGACTGTGGATATCATATTCATGTTGCAGAAGGTTTAGCCGATGAAGAAAAATGTATGGAAGAACATAATATTAGGGTAGTAGAGAGATTGAAAAAATTTAATATATTAGGGGAAAAGACAATCGCTGTTCATTGTATTCATGCAGATGATAATGAACAAGATTTAATTCTAGAAACAGGAACCACAGTTGTTCACAATCCAGAGTCTAATATGGGGAATGCAGTAGGAGTATCACCTGCAATTAATTTAATAGCAAAGGGAATAACTGTTGGACTTGGAACAGATGGTTATACATCAGACATGTTTGAATCAATGAAAGTTGCAAACATAATTCATAAGCACCACTTAAAAGATCCATCAGTAGCATGGGGAGAAGTTCCTATGATGTTATTTGAAAATAATAGAAAGATTGCAGAGAAACACTTTAATGGAACATTTGGAATCATTGAAGAAGGTGCAGTTGGAGATGTTATAGTAGTAGATTATAATCCATTAACACCAATGAATGGAAGTAACTACAATTCTCACATTCTATTTGGAATGATGGGGAAATCCGTTGATACTACCATAGTAAATGGTAAGGTTTTAGTTAAAGATGGAAAGATTTTAAATATTAATGAAGATGAAATCTTAGCTAAATCAAGAGAGGTTTGTAGCAAGTTATGGAATAGAATCTAGTGAAGGGGTTTGGGTTTGTTATGAGAGAGGAGAATGGAAAAGAAAATATAGCACCAGTTGATGAAAGGATACCTTTTTCGAAGGCGTGGATATTTTCGCTTCAACATGTTATGGCAATGTGTGCAGGAGCTGTCGCTGTACCACTTATGGTAGGGGAGGCCGCAGGTCTTAATCACTCAGAAATAGTATTTCTTATAAGTGCTGGGCTTTTTATGGCTGGGATAGGAACTTTAATTCAAACAATGGGAATTAAGAAGTTTGCTGGTGCTAAGATACCAATAATAGAAGGTACCAGTTTCGCAGCTGTTTCAGGAATTTTAGCTATAATAGCGGCTACATCAGGTGGCAAAGAACTAGCAATGACTAATGTATTTGGAGCTGTTATTGCAGCAGGATTATTCTGTTTAATAATTGCTCCTGTCTTTGGAAAATTAATAAAGTTTTTTCCAAAGATTGTTACAGGTACCGTTGTATTAGTAATAGGTATATCTATAATGCCTGTAGGTATAAAATGGATTACTAATAGTAAAGTACAAGCGGTAGATCCAAAAGATTTAGCTCTTTCAATGGCTGTATTGGCAATCACATTATTATTATTTAAATACCTAAAAGGTATATGGAATAGCGCTGCTATTTTATTTGCAATAGTTATTGGTACAATACTTGCAATGTTTTTCGGAATGGCGGACTTTAGCGCTGTAAGCAGTGCAGATTGGTTTAGTGTAAATTTCCCATTAGAATTTGGAATGCCGACTTTTGATCCATCAGCAGTGCTTTCAATGATACTAATAATGTTAGTTTTAATGACTGAATCAGTTGGAAATATGATTGCTATTCATGAAATGACTGATAAAGAAGTTACTGAGGAAAACATAAAAAAAGGATTAAAAGCAGACGGTATATCAACATTGTTTGCAGGGTTTTTTAATACATTTCCAATTACTCCATTTGCTCAAAATACAGGGCTTGTAGGATTAACAGGTATTAAATCAAGATTCGTTGCTGTATATGCAGGAATAATACTTTTAGCATTAAGTTTTGTACCTAAATTTGCGGCAATCATAGGAGCTATACCAAAGCAAGTACTTGGTGGAGTTGGGTTTGCTATGTTTGGAATGGTTTTAGTTGGTGGAATAAGAACTTTAGGAAAAGTTCAATTTGATGGAAATAAGAACTGTGTAATAGTAGCTGTTAGTGTAGGCCTTGCAATGATTCCACTTGCAAATCCAGGATTTTATCATAACTTCCCATCATGGGTAGGAACAATATTTGATAGTGGTATCACAACAGGAAGTTTATCAGCTGTGATATTAAATATATTCTTTAATTTTTTAGGTAACAAAGAACCAATGCCAGAAACTTTAGAGGCAGATATAGAAGAAATTGAAGAAGAAGTAGATGAAGAAAAATTAGTTATAGAAGGAAACAAATAAAATTTAAATAAATATAATTGAAAGTTTAGAGGAGAGTGTTTGTTATGTCAAAATTAAACGTTAACATATTAGGGATGAAATTTAATAATCCAATATTTACGGCAGCAGGTCCAGGAGCAAAAGATGGAGATCTTTGTATAGAAGCAGTAAAAGGTGGTGCTGGTGGTTTAGTTACAAAAACTATTTCAGTAGATCCAGCTCCAGTACCAAGACCATGTATGGGAAGAACAAATTCAGGATTTTTAAATACAGAGCTTTGGTCAGAATTACCAAAGGAACAATGGATAAAAGAAGAGTATAAAAAAGCTAAATCAGCTGGTGTACCTCTGATAGTAAGTATGGGATACTCAGCAGAGCAAATCAGAGAAGTTGCACCACTTGTAAAGCCTTATGCTGATGCAGTTGAATTATCAACTCATTATGTTGGTACTGATGTAACTCCAATAGTAGAAGCTATGAAAGCTGCTAAGGAAGCTTTAGATTGTCCAGTATTCATGAAAATGAGTCCACATACAGATATTCAAAAAATAGCAAAGGCTTTAGAAGAGGCTGGAGCAGATGGTCTTGTAATGATTAACTCTTTAGGACCATGTATGGCAATAGACGTTGAATCAGGTTATCCAATAATGGGAAGTAAAACAGGATATGGATGGTTATCAGGAGCACCAGTAAGACCAGTTGCTATAAGAAATATATATGATGCAGCACAAGCAGTTAATATTCCAATAATAGGAGTTGGAGGAGTAACTTGTGGAAGAGACGCTGCCGAAATGTTAATGGCAGGAGCTACAGCCGTTGAAGTTTGTACTGAGGCTATTTTAAAAGGACCTGGAGTATATGGAAAAATTGCTAAGGAATTAGATGAGTTCTTAGATAGCCATGGATACAAAGATGTTAATGAGATAATAGGCTTAGCTCATAAGAAAATGGAAGATAGAAGATTTAGAACTGAAGCTATTGCTCCAGAGGTTAATCAGGATGCTTGTATCAAATGTGGACAATGTAAAGTAAGTTGTGTATATGACGCAATTGAAGTTGGAGAAGAACTTGTAATAGACAAGGAAAAATGTTTTGGATGTGGATTATGTGTAACAAGATGTCCAAAACATGCATTATCAATTCAATATAAATAGTTAAAAAGGAGAATGAGTTATGGGAACAGTGCTAAAGGGAGCTTATATAGTGACAAGTGAAGAAATAATAAGAAATGATTTAAGAATTGATGGAGAAAAAATTGAATCTATAGGGTTATCTTTGGAAAAGGATGGAGATGAAATAATAGATTTAAAAGGAAGCTATATACTTCCTGGTGGGATTGATGCCCATACTCATTTTGATTTAGAACTACCTAATATAAAAACATCTGATGATTTTAATAGTGGTACGAAGGCAGCAATAGCTGGGGGAACTACAACCATTATAGATTTTGTAAATTGTCATAGGGGAGAAAAACTAAGTAGTGCCTTAGAGGTTTACAAAGAAAAAACAAAGGATAGCTGTTATTCAGATTATGGATTCCATATGACTTTATGTGAATGGAATAAGGATGTTGAATCTGAAATGGAGGATATGGTAAGTCAAGGTATAACTTCCTTTAAGATGTATATGGCATATAAAGATACTCTTCAAGTAAACGAGGAAGAGATAGAACAAGCATTAAGAAAGGCAAAAGAACTTGGAGCTCTTATTTCATTTCATTGTGAAAATGGTGATGAAATTATAAAAAATATAAATGATTTATTAAAAGAAAACAAGTCCGATGTGAAGTATCATGAAACCTCAAGATCCTCAGAGGTTGAATATGAAGCAGTAAATACTTTAATAAAAATAGCTACCAAAATTAATTACCCAATATATATAGTACATCTAAGTTCTAAAATGTCACTAGATGCTGTAAGAAAAGCCAGAGAAGAAGGGGTTAAGATATTTGTGGAAACATGTCCTCACTATCTTCTGTTAGATGACTCTTATTATGAGTTAATCAAAGATGAGGGGTTAGAAGGAGCTAAATACGTTATGTCTCCACCTCTTAGAAGTAAAGAAGATAATAAGGCATTATGGAGAGGTATAAAGCTAGGAGAAATAGATACAATTGCAACAGATCATTGCTCATTTAATTATGAAGATAAAAGAAAAAATGCAAAGGTTGATTTTTCTAAAATACCTAATGGAATACCAAGTGTTGAACATAGAATGGAATTGATTTTTAGTTATGGAGTAGAAGATAAGAAAATATATTTAAATGAAATGGTTCAATTAACATCAACTAACCCAGCTAAAATATTTGGATTATATCCTAAAAAGGGTGAAATTAAAGAAGGCAGTGATGCTGACTTATTAATAATAGAAGGTGGTTATGATGGTGTCATAAGCCATAAGGATAGCATACAAGAAGTTGATTACACTCCTTATGAAGGATTTAAAAGTAATGGAAAAATAAAAAGGGTGTTTTTAAGAGGGAAGGAATTGGTTAAGGATGGAAAATTCATAGGAAAAGAGCCAACTGGCCAATATATCTCAAGAAAGAAATGGAGTTATGAGGGGAGATAATATATGTTTGAATTTATTCTTAACGGCGAAAAAAGATTAGTAGAAGAAAATAAAAAGCTTCTTAAATATTTAAGAGAAGATTGTAATATAACATCAGTTAAAAATGGTTGCTCAGAAGGGGCTTGTGGAACCTGTATGGTTATTGTTGATGGAAAAGCAGTTAAGGCATGTATATTAACAACTGAAAAGGTTAATGGAAAAGAAATATTAACTATAGAAGGTTTCACAGAAAGAGAAAGAGATGTCTTTGCCTATGCATTTACTGAAGCAGGAGCAGTTCAATGTGGATTCTGTATACCTGGTATGGTAATTAGTGCAAAAGCACTTTTTAACAGAACCTTAAATCCAACAGGTGAAGAAGTTAAGAAAGCCTTAATCGGAAATATATGTAGGTGTACAGGCTATGTAAAAATAGAAAAAGCTATTATGATGGCAGCTGAAATTTTTAGAGAAAATAAGGAAGTTCCAAAGGTTGTTTGTAAAGGTCTTGTTGGAGAAAGAATGGGTAGAGTAGATGCTAGAGATAAGACATTGGGAATAGCTGAATACACTGATGATATAAGAATAGATGGAATGTTACATGGAGTTGCACTTAGAAGTAAGTATCCTAGAGCATTGGTAAAAAGCATAGATTTTAGCGAAGCAGAAAAATTAGAAGGTGTAGTTAAGATAGTTACTGCTGAAGATATTCCAGGAGAAAGATATTTAGGTCATATTCAAAAGGATACTCCTGCCTTAATAAAGGTTGGAGAGGAAACAAGGTATCTTGGAGATGCATTAGCTTTAGTTGCAGCAGAAACTGAGGAGATAGCAAGAGAAGCTTTAAAACATATAAAAGTTGAATATGAGGAATTAAAACCAGTAACTTCTCCACAGGAGGCTCTATTAGAAGATGCTCCTAAAATACATGAGAAGGGGAATATATTAACTCATGAACATTTAGTTAGAGGCAATGCAGATGAAGCCATAAAAAATTCTAAGTATGTTGTTACATACAATTACAGGGTTCCTTTTACAGAACATGCATTTTTAGAGCCAGAGTGTGCTGTTGCTGTTCCCGATGGTGATGGAATAATAGTTTATACAGGAACACAAAGTGTATATGATGATCTTCGTGAGATAGAATCACTTTTAGGACTTGATGATAGCAAAGTTAGAATAATTTCTAAATATGTTGGTGGAGGCTTTGGAGGAAAAGAAGACATGAGTTGCCAACACCATGCAGCATTACTTGCTTATCTTATTAAAAGACCTGTTAAAATGGTTCTTCCAAGACAAGAAAGTATTATAGTTGATACTAAAAGACATGCAATGGATATGGAATTTACAACAGCATGTGATGAAAATGGAAGACTAACTGCCATGAAAGCTGTGATACTTGCAGATACAGGTGCCTATGCATCTCTTGGAGGGCCAGTTCTTCAAAGAGCATGTACACATGCTGCAGGACCATATAATTATCAGAATATGGATATTGATGGTAAGGCACTTTATACAAACAATACACCTGGAGGAGCTTTTAGGGGGTTTGGAGTTACTCAATCAGCCTTCGCAACAGAGTGTAATCTAAATAAACTTGCTGAGATGGTAGGAATAGATCCTTTTGAAATAAGAAGAATAAACGCTATAAAACCTGGAGAAGTACTTCCAAATGGTCAAATAGCAGATGAAGGAACTGCTTTAATTGAAACTTTAGAGGCAGTAAGAGATATTTATTATGCTAATAAAGATAGAGCAGGAATAGCATGTGCTTTTAAAAATGCAGGTGTTGGAGTAGGAATACCTGATACAGGAAGATGTAAAGTTAAGGTTATTGATGGAAAGGTTCATATAAGAACTTCTGCTGCATGTATAGGACAAGGACTTGGAACAATAGTAGTTCAAATTGTTGGACAAGTTTTAGGAATACCAGCATCAGAGATAGTATATGAATCACCAGATACAAGAATTACTCCAAATTCAGGAACTACAACAGCTTCAAGACAAACTGTATTTACAGGAGAGGCAACAAAAGTCGCCGCTATGAAACTTAAAGAGGCTTTAAAAGAAAAGTCATTAGAAGAATTAGAAGGCGAGGAGTTCTATGGCGAATATTTAGGTGTTACTGACAAGATGGGTAGTCAAAAGAAAAATCCAGTAAGTCACGTTGCTTATGGCTTTGCAACACAGGTAGTTATTTTAGATGATCAAGGAAAGGTTACTAAGGTAGTTGCGGCACATGATGTTGGAAAAGCAATAAACCCTAAAAATGTAGAGGGACAAATTGAAGGTGGCGTAGTCATGGGACTTGGATATGGCCTAACAGAAGATTATCCTATAGAGAATTCAGTACCAAAAGTTAAATTTGGTACACTTGGTCTTCTAAGAGCAACTCAGGTTCCAGAAATACAACCTATCATAATAGAAAAAAATACTCAAGAATTATCCTTTGGAGCGAAGGGAGTTGGGGAAATAACTTGTATCCCAACAGCACCAGCTGCACAGGGAGCATATTACAAATTAGATGGTGAGTTCAGAACTGAACTTCCACTTAAAAATACATTTTATAAAAAATAAAAAAAATAGAAAGAAGGAATTAAAATGAAAAAAATAATTAACACAGAACATGCACCAGCTGCTATAGGACCATATTCACAAGGAGTAATAGTAGGAGATCTAATATATACGTCAGGTCAATTACCATTAAATCCAGAAACTAAGGTTTTAGAAACTGAAATAAAGGCTGCAACTAGACAAAGTTTAGAAAACTGCAAGGCAATATTAGAAAATGCAGGAGCATCAATTGATAAAGTATTTAAAACAACAGTTTTTGTAAAAGATTTAAATGATTTTGCTGCAGTCAATGAAGTATATGGAACATACTTCAATGAAAACCCACCAGCAAGAAGCTGTGTACAAGTAGCTAAGCTTCCGATGGATGCACCAATAGAAATTGAAGTAATAGCTAAATTATAAGATCAAATAAGAGTTTATACTAAGTAGGGAGTTTTATAGAACTTCCTACTTAATATAGGTTAAGGGGTTAGAGAGGACTTATATGCAATATAAAAATATTCTTTTAACTGGTAAAAGAAATTGTGGAAAAAGCACACTTATAAATAAAATATTAGATAATATGGGAATTGAATACACTGGGTATAGAACTCTTCCTTATTATATAAATGGGTACATGCAAGGATATTATCTACATGGATATATAGATGAAATAGAAAAAAGAAATTTATATAGTCCAATATCCATAAAAATTAGCAGTAATAGATGTGTGAAGGTTACAGAAACGTTTGATATACTTGGATCTCACATATTAAAAGAGAGTAGAAAACAAAAGAACTGTAATCTTATATTATTAGATGAAATTGGATTTTTAGAAGATGATTCAGAGAAATTTAAATTAGAGATAAATAAGTGTCTAGATAGTGAAAAATTTTGTTTAGGTGTTTTAAAAGATAAAAGTAGTGAATTTCTAAACTCAATAAAACTTAGGAATGATACATTAATTATAAATATAGAAGACATAAGTTATGATGATAGAAAAATAATACAAGATGCTATAGAAAATTATATAAAATTACATAGATTAAAGGGGAATGATTAAGTATGAAGGGGATTAAAAAGTTAACTGCTATAATGCTTTTAGTTATGATGAGTATGACATTTTTTATAGGATGTTCTAGTGAGGCTAAAGTTAAGGAATCAGATAATAAAACAATTACTATCGAAGATCAACTTGGTAGAAAGGTTGAAGTTAAAAAAGATGTAAATAGAATAATATCAAGTTATTATATATCAACCTCAATATTAATTAGTTTAGATGTTAAAGATAAAGTAGTTGGCATAGAGGCAAAGGCAAAAAATAGAGAGATGTATAAGAAGGTAGCAAAAGAGTTTTTAGATTTACCTACAGTTGGAACAGGAAAAGAAATAAATGTTGAAGAGTGCATGAAGCTAAATCCAGATATAGTAATTATTCCTACTAGACTTAAGAGCTTTATTCCACAGTTTGAAAAGCTAAATATACCAGTTATAGCAATAGAACCAGAAACATTAGAAGGATTCAATAATTGTGTAGAACTTTTAGGGAAAATTTCAGGCTCAGAGGAAAGAGCAAAAGAACTTTTAAAATATTATGATGATACTATAAATAAGGTTAAAGATATGACAAAAGGGATAGAAAATAAGCCAACAGTGTACTTATCAGGAAGTGATAGCATACTTAAGACTTGTACATCTAAAATGTATCAAGACTACATGATTGATACAGCAGGTGGAAAAAATGTTACCGGAAATATTGATGATGGATATTGGACAAACATATCAGTAGAGCAGTTAATAGACTATAATCCTGATGTTATTTATGTAGTAGGTTATGCAAACTATACTGTTGATGATGTTTTAGCTGATAGTAAATTAACTGGCGTAAATGCAATTGAAAATAAAAAGGTATATTTATTCCCATCAACATTAGAACCTTGGGATTACCCAACACCTTCATCTATATTAGGTATGCTTTGGATAGTAAATAATCTTCATCCTGAAAAGTATAGCACTGATGATTTTAAAAAGGATGCTAAGGAATTTTATAAAAGATTTTATAATTTAGAAGTTACTGATGGGGAAATCGGATTATGATTAAAAAATATTCTATCTTGCCATATTTAGTTATTTTAGTGATCCTAGCTTTAGTATCATTATGTATAGGAAGATATGGACTTAAGATAAGTGAAATACTTAATATCTTATTTGGAAATGCAATTAATGGACAAGAAGCTAATTTATTAATAAATATAAGATTACCAAGAGTATTATTAGTAATAATTAGTGGAGCAGCTCTAGCACTATCAGGCATGGTTTTTCAGAGTATATTTCAAAACCCATTAATATCACCAGATGTACTAGGGGTAAGCTCAGGATGTTCACTTGGTGCTGCTATAGGAATAGTATTTTTATCAGCATCACCATTTATGATACAAGGATTATCTTTCTTATTTGGTATATGTTCAGTTATATTTTCATTGATTTTATCTAAAAAGATGAGAAGTAATAGGGTATTAGCACTTGTTATATCAGGTATAGTAACTGGAGCATTGACTTCATCATTTATTATGATAATAAAGTACTTTGCAGATCCTTATAAGGAATTAACTGCCATAGATTTTTGGCTTATGGGAGGTTTTTATAATAGTGATTGGAAGAGCGTAATAAATGTTTTGGTTTTAGTTTTCATATCAACAATTGTTTTATTATTGTTTAGATGGAAGTTAAAAGTTTTAACCATGGGAGATGATCAGGCTAAACTTTTGGGAGTCAATGTTAAACATGTAAGAACAATAGCAATATTTTCAGCAACCCTTTTAGTATCTTCTGTGGTATCAGTTGCTGGACTTATAAGTTGGATAGGGATACTTGCACCACATATAGTTAAATCATTTGCTAGAGATGATATATCAAAAATTATGCCATTAACAATGGTTGTTGGAGCTATAATACTATTAATTGCAGACACAGTGGCTAGAAGTATTACTACAACAGAAATACCTATAAGTATATTAACTTCATTATTTGGTGCCCCTTTCCTTGTATATCTTCTTAATAAAAAAGGAGCTGTTATGAGATGAATAAATCATTAGAGATAAGGAATTTAAATGTCTCATATGGAGAGAAAATAGTACTTGATGGAGTAGATATTGAGATTAATCCTGGAGAATTTACGGTGCTTTTAGGGTTAAATGGAGCTGGGAAAACCACATTGCTTAAATCAATAGCTAACCTAAATCCTATAGATAATGGAGAAATAAAATATGGGGATATTGATTTAATAAGTCTATCAGACAAGGAAAGAGGTAAGTTAATATCATATATTCCACAGCATATTCACACAAACCAAAATTATAGTGTAGAGGATATAATTTTAATGGGCATAACTCCTTATCTTGGAATGTTTGAAATGCCAAATAAAGATCACTATAGACTTGTGGAAGATATATTAAGTGAGCTAAATATATTGCACTTAAAAAATAAGTTAATAGGCGAGCTAAGTGGCGGTGAGAGAAGGTTAGTTTACTTAGGAAGAATATTAATTCAAAAGTGTAGTATTTTGCTTTTGGATGAACCAAATACATTTTTAGACTATGTAAAGCAACATGATTTTTTTAGTTTTATTAAGCCTTTAATAAAAGAAAAGAATTTAATTACTTTAGTCACATTACATGATATTAATTTAGCATTAAGGTATGGAGATAGAATAATAGTTTTAAGTAATAATAAAATAGTGGATTCAATAGATTGTAGCGAGAAAGATTATGAAAAAAAATTTATAAGAATAATGGAAGACATATATGGGCGTAAGCTTGAAATAGTATATACAGAAGTAGGACCATTTATAATATGTTAAAATAGGACCTAAAATAAAAAAGAAGGAATTTATCTTAAGTATTGAGCTTTAGATAGATTCCTATTTTATTTAAGTAAAAAAGGTAAGTATAAAAATTGATAAAATGAGTGGTATAATTTAGTAATAGAAATTATAAGGGGGAGATTCTTTTGGCTCAGCAATATACTAAAAAAATGATTCGCAGTGTATTTATAAAATTGTTAAATGAAAGACCATTAAATAAGATTACAGTAAAAGATATAGCATCAGCTTGTGGAATTAACCGAAATACTTTCTACTATTATTATTCAGATATTTATGAACTTCTGTCTGAATTATTTCAAACTGAACTTCAAACTGTTATAGATGAATATAATGACACTATGTCTTGGGAAGAAAGTTTTATGTTAGCAACAAGATTTGCATTGGGAAATAAGAAGGTAATTTACCATGTATATAATTCAATGCAAAGAGAGGAATTAGTTAATTATATTTATAATGTTTCAGGAAATATGATGAATAGATATGTGAAGAAAATAGGCTGTGGTATTAATGCTTCTGAATATGATATGAAATTAATAGCAACATTTTATCAATGTGCACTTACAGAAATGGTGATTCAATGGATTTCTTCTGGAATGAAGGAAGATCCTGATGCAATTATAAGAAGAATAGGTAAATTATTCGATGGAAATATAAAATTATCACTTGAACGCAGTGAAAAGTTTAATAAGATTGAGCAAAAATAATGATAGAAAACTAAAGATTTAATTCTTAAATCAATTAATAAGTAAGCTTAGAAGCACTTACTTTCTATTAGGTATAACATACTAAAAAATTTAGGCAATAAAGAAGAAATGCTTAATTTTTAGACAAATATATATGAGTGTTTGAATTTTGAACACTTAGCTTATTTATCTAATGAAATATTTGGGAAAAGGCTATATTATAGATTTAAAGAACTTAAAGTTAGTTCTAAAACTTAAATAACTTAATAAAACTCTTATATTTAGAAGTTTATAATTAATTAATAAGTATTAGGTTTTAAATATAAAAGTGTTTTAGGAAATTATATCTAGTTTTAGGAAAGAAGGGGATTTTATGAAACTTAAAACACATGATAAGAGGCTTACTTTAACAAATGGAAATTATCATTCATTAGTACACGCTAGAAAACCTAAAGGAATTGAGGATAAAAGTGCATATCTGATTGGTACTGGAATAGGAGCATTGGCAGCAGGATGTTTTTTAATTAGAGATGCACATATGGATGGTAGTAAAATAACATTTTTCGAACAATTAGATCTTCCAGGAGGCTCTTTAGATGGAGAGGTTCTTCAAAATCTAGGTTATGTGGCTCGTGGTGGACGTGAAATGGGACATCACTTTGAAGTTTTATGGGATTTATTTAGTTCACTTCCAGCTACTGAGGATCCAAATATGACTGTATTAGATTACTTCTTCTACACCAATTATGATGATCCAAACTATAGCAATTGTCGCATAACTCATAAAAATGGAGAAAGATATGATGATGCTAAATTTAATCTTGGACAAGATTTAGCTAAAGAGTTAGCAGAATTTGTTCTTATACCAGATGAAGAACTTCAAGATAAGGCAATTGATGAAATATTCTCCGAAGATCTTTTAAACACAGATTTTTGGACACTATGGAGAACTATGTTTGCTTTTGAAAACTGGCATAGTGCTTTAGAAATGAAATTATATATGAATAGATTTATACACCATGTTGGTGGATTACCAACACTTTCAGCATTACAATTTTCAAAACATGATCAATATACATCCTTTGTGAAACCTATGGTGAAATTTTTACAAGAAAAGGGAGCTAAGTTTGAATATGGAGTACATGTTGAAAATATAGAATTTGATATAAGCGCTGACAAAAAAGTGGCTAAGAGAATAGTTGCTAAAGATAAAAATGGAAAAGATATTTCTGTTGATTTAACAGAAAATGATTTAGTATTTATAACTAATGGTTCTATTACAGAAGGATCAGGCTATGGAGATGACAATACTCCAGCACCATTTAATAAAGAACCTCAAGGATGCTGGGAATTATGGAGAAACATAGCTAAACAATCAGATGAATTTGGAAAACCAGATAAATTCTGTACTGATACTGAAAAATCAAATTGGGAATCTTGTACAGTAACTTGCCATGATGAACGTGTACCAAAGTATATTGAAAAAATAACAAAACGTTCACCATATGGAGGAAAGACTGTAACAGGAGGTATAGTTACAGCGGTGGATTCTTCATGGCTGATGAGTTGGACTATAAATCGTCAAGGACAATATTATGGTCAACCAGAAAAAGATGTAGTTGTTTGGGTATATGGATTATTTTCTGATGTTGATGGTGATTATATTAAGAAGCCTATGAGAGATTGTACTGGTAAGGAAATTACAAAGGAATGGTTATTCCATATAGGAGTTCCAGTTGAGGAGATTGAAGAACTTGCCGAGTCTTGTACAGCAATTCCAGTAATGATGCCATTTATAACTGCACAATTTATGCCTCGCGAATTTGGTGATAGACCTTATGTTGTTCCTAAGAATGCAGTTAACTTTGCCTTCCTTGGACAATTTGCAGAAACATTAGATGATCCTGGAAGAGATACAGTATTTACTATTGAATATTCAGGACGTACAGCTATGGAAGCAGTGTATGTATTAACTGGCGTTGAAAAAGGTGTACCAGAAGTATATGCATCAAGATATGACATTCGTTATTTATTAAATGCTGGAGTATGTTTATTAGATGGTGAAAAACCAAAACTTGATTTGCCACCTTTAACAAAGAGGAAGATTATGAAACAAATATCAGGAACTGAAATAGAAAAATTATTAAAGGAATACGGTATTATATAAGCCTGTAAAACTTAGATATAAAATTAGACTATTATTTATTAAATAATAATATAGTTATTAGATGGATTTAATAGATCATGATAAAAAGGGAATCATCTGTAATAGGTGTGAACTTTTATCGTGATCTATTTTTGTATAGTTTATTTTAAGTTAAATATATTATATAGTATTAAGATTAAGCTATAATTAAATTGACTAACTTAAAAAAGAAATAAATTTTCATTTTAGATAAAGAAAATCAATATCAATAATTAAAAATTTATGATAATATAAAGTCTTAGGACTATATTAAAAATATACGAATAGCTTTTTAAAGTCGAAGAATTTTAAATATTAAATAAGAAAAATAGTGTTTAAATACGTATTTGAAGCTTTTTTTAGCTGTACTGATTATGGATTTTTATCTTCAATTGTGTTAAAATTTGCATAATTTTTATTTAAAGATTTAAAAATAAGGTGAGTTTGTATAAAAATTTATTGATATTTATTCTGATACAAAGTCATCTTCAAATTATAAAAAATTAGGAAAGGAAGGTAGATATAGCAATGAAACTAATACTAAAATATCTAAAAAACTACAAATTAATTCTTATCTTAAATGTTATATCGGTATTTGGTTTTGCTTTGGTAGAACTTGGGATTCCAACTATTATGGCAAAGGTCATAGATACTGGAATACTGTACAATGATATTAGTTATATAAAAAGAATGGGATTAGTTATGGTAGCTATTTCTATAGTAGGTGTGCTTGGAACAATACTATTGGGATATTGTTCTTCTAAAATATCAACTGGAATAACTAGAGATATTAGAAATGATATATTCAAAAAAGCACAGGAATTTTCTCATACAGAGTATGATAAGTTTGGAGTTTCATCTATGATTACAAGAACTACAAACGATCCATTTGTTATTTTACAATTTACAAATACACTTCTAAGAATAGCATTAATAACCCCAGTAATGTTTACTATAAGTTTAGTAATGATTCTTAAAACAAGTCTTTCATTATCAATTGTACTAGCTATAGTAATTCCTATAATAATTTTAGGTGTTATTATAATAGCCAAGACTTCAGAGCCATTATCTGAAAAGTTACAAAAGACTTTAGATAAACTAAATAGAATATCTAGAGAAAACTTAACTGGTATAAGGGTAATAAGAGCTTTCTGTAATGAGAAATATGAAAGTAAAAGGTTTGAGGGAACTAATGAGGACTACACAGGTATAGCTAAAAAATTAAACAAACTTATGTTAATTTCTCAACCACTTTTCTTCTTCTTACTTAATATAGCGATTATAGCTATATTCTGGATATCTAGTAATATGATAAATGTTGGGACTCTTCAAGTAGGTCAATTAGTTGCATTTATTGAATATTTATTCCATGCAATGTTTTCAATAATGCTATTCTCAATGGTTTTCGTTATGTATCCTAAGGCTCAAGTTTCTGCTAATAGAATTAGAGAAGTACTTAGTGAAACGCCAATAATAAAAAATCCTGAGAATGGAATAAAAGAGACTAATAATGAAGGCTCAATAGAATTTGATAATGTATCATTTACTTATCCAAATGGGGAGGAGCCAGTTATTAAAAATGTATCTTTCAAAGGAGAAAAAGGACAGGTTATTGCCTTTATTGGAAGTACAGGAAGTGGTAAAAGTACATTAATAAATCTAATACCAAGATTTTATGATGTTACTGAGGGTTCTATAAAAATAGATGGGGTAGATGTAAGAGATTATGATTTAAAATACTTACGTAAAAAGATAGGATTTATTCCTCAAAAAACTCTATTATTTACTGGAAGCATAGCAAGTAATATAAAATTTGGTAAGAAAAATGCTAATACTAAAGATATAGAACATTCAGCTAAAATTGCCCAAGCTTATGAGTTTATTTCAGAAAAACCTAATAAGTTTGATGAACCAATAACAGAGGGTGGTTCTAATGTATCAGGAGGTCAAAAGCAAAGACTTTCTATAGCTAGAGCTATTGTTAGAAAACCAGATATTTATATTTTTGATGATAGTTTTTCAGCTTTAGACTTTAAAACAGATGCTATCTTAAGAAAACAACTTAGAGCAGAGACAAAAGATGCAGTGGTATTAATCGTTGCTCAAAGAATTGGATCTATAATGGATGCAGATAAGATTATAGTATTAAATGAAGGTGAAGTAGTGGGAATGGGAACTCATAAAGAGTTATTAAAAAATTGTGAGATTTATCATGAAATAGCTACATCACAACTTACAGAGGAGGAGTTATCAAATGAATAAATTTAAATCAGTAGTTAAAAAGATTTCTCCTTTTGTTAGTAAATATAAATGGTCTTTCTTTGGAGCGATTTTATTTATAATTTCAGCGGCTGTTTTTACAGCATTAGCTCCAAGAACTGAGGGATTAATAATAACACAATTAATAGAGGATTGTGAAAAGTTAATAAGAGGAGTTACAGGAGCATCTGTAAATTTTAGTTATATTATAAAAGTGTTGATTTTATTATTTGTAGTTTATGCAGGTAGTGCGGGATCAACGCTTATAGCTGGATTTTTATTAACAAATGCAATTCAAAATACAATGAAAGATATTAGGAATGCTGTTGAAAATAAAATTAACAGACTTCCTATAAGATATTTTGATAGTAATAGTTATGGAGATGTTTTAAGTAGAATTACTAATGATGTTGATACCATAGCAAATGCCTTACAACAAAGTTTTGTACAAGTAATAAATGCTTTTTTATCTATATCATTAGCACTTATAATGATGTATTCTATAAATTTTAAATTAGCTTTAATATCAACTATAATAATACCAGCAAGTATTATTATAGCTAAGATAATTGTAGGAAAATCACAAAAGTTATTTAATAAGCAACAAAAAGCTTTAGGAAACTTAAATGGAAGAGTACAAGAGCTTTATACTGGATTTAATGAATTAAAGTTATATGGAAAAGAAGATGATGCTTTAGAAAACTTTATGGAGGCAAATGAAGAGTTATGCCAAACTGGATTTAAGGCTCAATTTATATCAAGTATAATGTCACCTTTAATAAGTTTAGTAACTTATTTAGGAATAGCAGTAGTTGGTATTTTAGGATCAATGATAGTTATAGCAGGTGGAATTACAGTAGGTAATTTACAAGCTTTCATACGTTATATTTGGCAAATAAATCAACCTTTATCTCAAGTAACTCAATTATCTTCTGCTATACAATCAGCTGTAGCTGCAGCTAATAGAGTATTTGAATTCTTAGATGAAAAGGAAGAGGTTAAGGATTCAGATAATGCAGTAAAACTTGAAAATCCAAAAGGAAATGTAACTTTTGAACATGTTAAATTTGGATATAACAAAGATAAAGAATTAATAAAAGACTTAAATATAGATGTAAAAAGTGGTCAAATGGTTGCTATAGTTGGAAAAACTGGAGCAGGTAAGACTACTCTTATTAATCTTCTAATGAGATTTTATGATATCCAAGATGGATCAATAAAAATAGATGGTGTGGATATTAGAGATATGAAGCGTGATGACTTAAGAAGTATGTTTGGTATGGTTCTTCAAGATACCTGGTTATTTAAAGGAACTATTTATGACAACATTAAGTATGGAAGATTTAATGCTACTAAGGAAGAGGTAATAGAGGCAGCTAAAATAGCTAATGTTCATCACTTTATTAAGACTTTACCTGGTGGATATGATATGGTATTAAATGAAGAGGCTTCTAATATATCGCAAGGAGAAAAACAGCTTTTAACTATAGCTAGAGCTATACTTAAGGACCCAGAGATATTAATTTTAGATGAGGCAACAAGTTCAGTTGATACTAGATTAGAATTGTTACTTCAAAAAGCAATGAAAAATGTAATGAAGAATAGAACTAGCTTTGTTATTGCTCATAGACTTTCAACTATAAAAAGTGCAGATTTAATATTAGTAATGAATGATGGAAATATAATTGAGCAAGGAACTCATGAAGAGTTGATGAAACAAGGTGGCTACTACGAAAGTCTTTATAATAGCCAATTTGCTAGCAAAGAAGAAGCAAATTAAAACTTATTCTAAAAAGTTTTAATTTAAAAATTATATAAATAAAATGAATTAGACCTAAAAACACTTTGGTGTTTTTAGGTCTTTTTTAGTGTGAAAATCATATAAAAATAATAAATCTTCATATGGAAGGGTTACAAATTAAATTTTAAATCCTTTTTATAATATGTAAGGACAATTTAATAAAACAAAAATTCAAAATTAAATTATTAAAAAATAAAAATTTAGAAAGGATGATGTATCTTATGTAAATTTAAGTACAAAAATCATAGAATGTAACATAATAAAATAACGAAAGAGGGAATTAATCATGGAAAGTAGAAACAGTAATAATTTAAAAGGAATCGATGTATCAAATTGGAATGGAAATATAGATTTTCAAAGTGTAAAAAATGATGGAATTAAAGTAGTTTATATTAAGGCTACAGAAGGAGATTATTATAAGGATGCTTATGCTAAACAAAATTATAATGGTGCAAAAGCTCAAGGATTAAAAGTAGGTTTTTATCATTTCTTTAGAGCTAATAAGGATGCTAAGAGTCAAGCTAATTATTTTGTAAATTATCTAAATGAAATAGGTGCTACTAATTATGATTGTAAGTTAGCATTAGATATTGAAACTACAGAGGGAGTGGGAGTTACTGAGTTAACAACTATGTGTATAGAATTTTTAGAAGAAGTAAGAAAAATAACAAATAAAGAAGTGGTTGTTTACACTTATACAAGTTTTGCTAATTCTAATTTAGATAAAAGGATAGGTGCTTATCCATTATGGATAGCTGAATATGGTGTAGATGCACCAAAAGATAATGCTATTTGGGATAGTTGGATTGGGTTCCAATATTCAGATAATGGAACTGTAGCTGGCATAGATGGTGGTTGTGATATGGATGAGTTTAAAGAGGAAATATTAGATGTAACAAATAATTTTAAGTTAGATAATGCAACTACTAAAAATGTATCAACTCATTTAAATATAAGAGCTAAGGGAACATCAGATGCTAGTATTGTAGGGGAAATACCTGCAGGAGATAGCTTTATAATAAAATGGGTGGATTCTAATTATTTAGGATGGTATTATATTGAATACAAAAATATTAATGGATATGTAAATGCTAATTATGTAGAAAAGTTACAAATGGCTACTACCAATAATGTAAGTACTTTTTTAAATGTGAGAGAAAAAGGAACTACAGATTCAAAAGTAGTTGCAATTATAAATGTAGGAGAAATATTTAGAATAGATTGGGTAGATTCAGACTATATTGGATGGTATAGAATAACTACTAAATATGGTGTAACAGGTTTTGTTAAGGCGGAATTTGTAAAAAAACTTTAATTAGGAGCTATGTTTTAAATAATTGTTGATAAATGCATATAGATAAAAAAGGACAAGTACAAATTTGTCCTTTTTGTATTTAAAATATAAAGATTATACAAATCAATATAAAATTATATCTAGGGTTCAGATTAGTTTAATTTATTAGATTTAATTACTCATTAATATATATCCTAATAATTTATAAATTAACAACAAAGAAACTAATAAAATGCAGTTAATAATAAACATTTTTTTTATTTTCATAATAAACCTATCTTTTTTATTCAATTACCCAGTTATTTTTTTGTAGAAATAATACCTATGCTTTGTAGTCCACTTTTTAAAACCATTTTACGTAAAAATTTGTTGTACATAAAAGGACATTTAAATAATTTTGAAAATATTTTAAGTCTAATTTTTAATGTTTTTAATCTATATTTTTTGTTAGGATTTTTACTATGTGAATTTAATATTTCACTTAAGTATTGAGCGCTAGTTATAGCAGAACTTATACCTTCCAAGGAGCTTGGGCTAATGAATCCAGCAGATTCACCTATTAAAAAAGTATTATCTTTTCCACAACAAAAATCAGAGTACTTAGATGGTCTTAAAACTAGACATGCTTCAGTTTTAAGGGGTTGTCCAAATTTAAAGCCAAGCTTTTCTAACTTACTTTTTTGTTTTTCAAATCTTTCTCTTGAATTATCTAAAGGATAAGCACCACCAAAAATAAATTGATTATCCTTAGAAATGGACCAAGAACAACAATCAGTATTCTCTTCATCAAATATGCAAGAGTAAAATGGATTTTCGTGTTCCTCAGAGAACCATTGTTGAATAGACATATAGGTTCTTATTTTTTTATTTGGATAAATAGTACGGCGTACTATTGAGTTTGCTCCATCAGCTCCAATCAGATACTTAGCTATTATTACCTTTTCTAATCCATTTTCAAGGAATGTTACTTTATAACCTTCCTCAATCTTTTCAATTTTAGAACATGCAGAATTACTGTGAATTTCAACATTATGAGGAATTAGTGATTCTAGCCATAAATCAAATTTGTGACGGTCAAGGTTTAAATAGAATCTCTGATAATGACGAGTTAATTTGCTATCTAAATCGATGGTTTTAACGGCAAAAATTTGTGGATCAACTAGAATATCTTTTGGCAAAGTCATATCAAACTTCGCAAACACCTCTTGAGCATCAGAAGAGAGTAATCCTCCACAAGGTTTTTGAAACCCCTTCTCAAGAGAGTCTTTTTTATCTATAGCAATAATTTTAAATTCTTTGGAAAGTAATCTTGCTAATGTAGAACCAGCTGGTCCAAGGCCTATAATAGCAACATCATACATCATATTCATAAAATTTCCCTTCCTTTTTAATCATATATATACTTTAGCAGTTAATAAATATTAAATACGGTTCTAACTAAAGAAAAGTAAAAAGTATTTATTTTAAATAATTTACTGCTTAAATTTATGCATAGTATATCATCGATTTTAAGAATAATCAACAATTATTTATTGTTATTCAATATATAATATTTTTAAAATAATAAAAATATTTATAAATTTTATGAAAGATTTAAATTTTTTAGAAATAAAAAGGGCATGTATCAAAACTTTAAATAATAAAACTTATAAATTCTTAGGGAAATTAAATAATTCTAAAAATTTATATAAGTTAGTTTTGATACAGCCCTTTATCTTTTATTTTCCAGTTAATTTATTTTCAAATATTTTTAATGAATCATTACCATTAACATAAATTCTATCCATGTTAAAATTATGATCTTTTCTATCAGCAAAGTTTCCATTTAAATTAAAGCCTAATTTATATCCTGCCTTTTCAGCTGCTATTCTTGTGTCAGAATTATGTCTACCAAAAGGATAAGCAACGAAATTTACTGGCTTTTCAATAATTTTCTCTAGACTAGTTTTAGCGTTTTTTAAGGTTTCAACTTGTTCAGTTTCATTTAATTTTGATAAATCATCGTGTTTAGATGTATGACTTTCTATTTCAATTCCATTATTAGACATTTCTTTTAGTTGTTCAGTTGTCATGAAATCAGCGCCACCAACATAGTTTGCGATTACAAACATTGTTGCTGGAAATTTAAATTCTTTTAATAGAGGATAGGCGTATTCGTAATTTCCTTTATATCCATCATCAAAAGTTATAACAACTGGTTTTTCTGGAATCTCTTTATTATTTCTTAAATAATCGTAAAGTTCATCTAAAGTTATTGGAGTATAATTATTATCTTTTAAATACTGAAGTTGTTCTTTAAATTTTTCAGGACTTATTAAAAGACCATTGTTATCTGGATTATTTGGAGTCACATCATGATAACACAATATTGGTATATTCATGTCCTGAGAAGTAGTTTTTATCCCTTCAAATCTATTTTTAACTTTTGATTCAGTAGTTGATTCAATATTTTGAGAATTATTTACTGTGCTCTTAGAATTTTCTTTAGAATCATTTTCTTTTTCAGTTTTAGCTTCGACTTTAACTGAATTTTGCAGCACACTCTTATTATTGAAATTTGTTTTAAATACAGCTAAGGCTGATACTGAAATAACTGCTAAAATTAAAATAATTATAAATCCTTTGTTCTTAAAAAATTTCATAGTACTTTCTCCTAATTAATTAAATTTTAGACCATATTTAAATATAAGTTTTGTTTTAAAAATTTTAGCTTAAGTCAATTTATTATATTTTTCTTTTGTTGTTTTAAATAAGTCTAACATATTAGATAAAATTTTACAATTTATGATATGAATTGGATGTGGAATATCTTTTTTAGTATTCTCATAATAAATGAAAATAATTAAATTTATAAGTAAACAAATAATTTTAAAGATATGTTTAAAATTTAGAATTAATTAGATATAAATATAGAGTTTTTTTATTTATTTTAAAAATTTTTTAGCAAATTTATATAGGCTTATTTTAATGGAATATTCATTAGGAAAGGAAAGATACAGGACAAGCTATTTTTATTATATATTAGGAGACAGATATTATTGAAAAATAAAGATAAATCTTATGAAAAGAGGGTTTGAAGAGTATGTTGACATAAGTGTTTAAGGACGATATAGTACTTTATAACATAAAGCGCTTTAAAGAAAAATACTGTTAATTATTATTAAGGAGGTGAATTATTATTAAGGATTTAAATTGGTATTTATATCTTTAATAATGGAGAAAATGAGGGGAATAATTTCAGGTAGATTCAAAGATAAGATTATTATTGTTACAGGTGCAGCCGGCGGAATAGGAAAGGCTGTAGCTTTAAGAGCTGCTAAAGAAGGTGCTAAGTTAGTTCTAGCAGATAGAAAAGAAGAAATGAGCAAAGAAACTTTAGATGAAATAAAAGAAATAACATCAAATGTTGAATTCTTAATATGTGATTTAAGAAAAAGCGAGAATTGTAAGAGTGTTATTGATACAGCCATAAATAGATTTGGTGGTATTGATATATTAATAAATAATGCTGGTATAACGGGAACACCAGAACCAGTACATGAAATGACTGAAGAAATGTTTAGAAATGTTTTGGATTGTAATATAATGACAGCCTTTCATTGCTCTCATTATGGAATTCAAGAAATGATAAAACAAAATAAAGGAGGTGCTGTTATTAACGTTTCTTCAGTTGCAGGATTAACAGGATTTCCAGGACATTCAGCTTATGTAACATCTAAGCATGGGTTAAATGGACTTACTAGAAATATGGCATTGGATTATGCTAAATATGGTATAAGAGTAAATGCAGTTAATCCGGGAACTACAGATACACCAATGTATCATGAGGCTTTAGAATTCTTAAAGAGAAAAAGAGAGGCTGCTGCTAAAGCTGGAGTTAAAATTGAAGGCGGTATAGTATCAGGAAAAGTTAATTCTCCTCAAAATAGAGTTGCAAAAGCAGAGGAGGTTGCTGATGTAATACTATTTTTAGCTTCACCAGAGGCAAGTAATGTCACTGGAATCTTTATGCCAGTTGATGGTGGTTTTACAGCATTTTAATTTAAAGAAATAATCGCAAATATTTAGGTTGTACAAATAAAAGGGCTATATAAAGATAACTCATAAAACTATGCTTCAATAGTTAATAAGATTTACTAAGAAGTTAAAAGATTAATGAGTTACTATATAGCTCTATTTATTTTGTTATCTATTAGGATTTATTTTTATCGTACTATGCTTAATTGGAAGATAGTGTTTGTTAAATATAATTGGGAATTCTGAGTCCGAATAGATAGCTTCATCAATAAGATAAAATTGTTTTTCATTTGGAATAGGATGATCTTTAGTTACAAAGTTACCTGCAGTAGTAAATTTAATAGTGCTCTTTATTTTTGAACAGTCTTTGTAACTTTCTTCTTCAACAAATTTCAAAATACTACTTTTATCTGATAAATCTATATTAAATTTTGATATAGCTTCTATGGCTATTATTGTATAGGTATAAGCTAAGGTTGAATTTTTATTTAAATACCATCTATCAACACAAACAGTTGCCACAGATTTATCTCCCAATATTTTTTTATAATAATCTGATGGTGGTTCTATTTTAAAATCTAATTCAACATCGTTTGTTTCTAAATCTAAACACTTATAAACAGGATGTCCTATCTTTTCTAAGCCTGTTGTATCAGTTTTATTTTCTTTAATTATGTAGTTCCCTTTACCTCTAATATTTCTTATTAATCCATCATCTTGAAGTAGAGCTAAAGCTTGTCTAAGTGTACTTCTACTAATTCCTAATCTTTTAGCGAGTTCTGGTTCAGAAGGAAGTCTACTATTTTCAGGGAAAGTTCCTTCATTAATCATTTTAAAAAGTTTATCATATACAGTAACATACAATAACTCTTTAGGTTTATTTACAGTTAATATCTCCATTTATAATCACCTTCCTAAAAATAGACAAGTTACAAACAAGTTGTACTAGGATAAAGTGTTATTTACTTAAATTATAAAAGATTTTGCTTTATTAACCAATAAATAATTTAAAAAATTTTCTGTAAACGTTTGATAATTTCTGAAATTTGTAGTATTATATAAATATAAAATAGACAACTGAGTAGACAAGTTTAAAATTATTATAAGAAACAAGCAATTAGGAGGAAATTTAAATGATTTATTCACAAGGTTCAGAAAAACAATTTCATATAGATGTAGCATCAGGAGAAGTTGGAAAATATGTAATTATGCCAGGAGATCCAAAAAGATGTGCTAAAATAGCAAAATACTTAGATAATGCTGAGTTAGTTGCAGATAAAAGAGAATATGTTACATATACAGGATATTTAGATGGAGTTAAAGTAAGTGTTACTTCAACAGGTATTGGAGGACCATCAGCTGCAATCGCATTAGAGGAATTAGTTAAATGTGGAGCAGATACTTTCATCAGAGTAGGAACTTGTGGTGGAATTGATTTAAATGTTAAAGGTGGAGATCTTATTATAGCAACTGGATCTATAAGAGCAGAAGGTACTTCAAGAGAGTATGCTCCAATAGAGTTTCCAGCAGTAGCAAACTTAGATGTAATAAATGCTTTAGTTAAAGGAGCAAAAGAATTAAAAGTTCCTTATCATACAGGAGTAGTTCAATCAAAAGATTCATTTTATGGACAACATTCACCAGAAACTAAACCTGTAAGTTATGAATTATTAAATAAATGGGAAGCATGGAAAAGATGTGGATGTCTAGGTTCAGAGATGGAAGGAGCAGCCTTATTCATAGTAGGAAGCTACTTAAGAGTAAGAGTTGGAGCTGTTTTCCTAACTATAGCTAACCAAGAAAGACAAAAAGAAGGTTTAGATAATCCTCAAGTACATGATACAGAACTTGCAATAAAAGCAGGAATAGAAGGAATAAGAAACTTAATTAAAGAAGACCAAATGAGAGAAAACGCATAGGATTTTTAAAGAATCATAAGTTTTTTAATATTTAAATTTTGTATAATAACTCTTAGCTCCAGTTTCATGAGGCTGGAGCCTTAGAGTTTCTATTAATTAGATTAAATTATAAGTATTATAAATATAAAATCTTAAAAATTATAATAGATAACGGAAATGCAATGAGGGGGTCTAAAAATGAGTAAATATAAAAGAATTTTTACAATAGTAATCGATTCATTAGGAATAGGTGCAATGGATGATTCAAAAGAATATGGAGATGTAAATGTAGATACATTAGGTCATATTGCTGAATCAGTAGATACATTTAATATACCTAACCTTCAAAAAATGGGTATAGCAAACTTACATCCAATAAAACATGTAGTTCCAGTAGCAAATCCTTTGGGATATCAAGCTAAAATGGCTGAAGCAAGTGTTGGTAAAGATACAATGACAGGACACTGGGAAATGATGGGGTTACATATAACTACTCCATTTAAAACTTTCACAGACACTGGATTCCCTAAGGAATTATTAGATGAATTAAGCGCAAGAACTGGTCATAAAATCATAGGAAATAAGAGTGCTAGTGGAACTGAAATCCTAGATGAATTAGGAGAACATCAAATAGCAACTGGAGATATGATAGTTTATACATCAGCAGACTCAGTTTTACAAATCTGTGGTCAAGAAGAGACTTTTGGATTAGAAGAATTATACAGATGTTGTGAAATAGCAAGAGAATTAACTCTTAAAGATGAGTGGAAAGTTGGAAGAATAATAGCAAGACCTTACTTAGGAAGTAAAAAAGGTGAATTCAAGAGAACAAGCAATAGACATGACTATGCTCTTAAGCCATATGGAAGAACCGTTCTTAATGAATTAAAAGATAATAATTTCGATGTTATATCAGTTGGTAAAATCAAAGATATATTCGATGGAGAAGGAATAACTGAAGGAAATAAATCTAAGAGTTCAGTTCACGGAATGGAGCAAACATTAGAAATAATGGATAGAGATTTCACTGGATTCTGTTTCGTTAATTTAGTTGACTTTGATGCTTTATGGGGACATAGAAGAAACCCTCAAGGTTATGCTGAAGAATTAGAAAAATTCGATGTTAATTTAGGAAAAGTATTAGAGAACTTAAAAGAAGATGATTTATTAATCATAACTGCTGACCATGGTAATGATCCAACATATACAGGAACAGACCATACTCGTGAGTATGTACCATTCTTAGCATATTCACCATCAATGAAAGGTCATGGACAATTAGAAACTCCAAAAACATTTGCTACTATTGGAGCAACAATTGCTGATAACTTCGGATTAAAAATGCCAGAAGGAACAATCGGTGAATCAGTTTTAGATAAATTAGTTTAATACGCTTTATAAAAATTTAGACTGTATCAAATTATTTAATTAATAATTTGATACAGTCTTATTTTATTTTATCCTAATTTAAACCAAAAACATATTATTGAATAATATATTTTGATATTAATATATTTCAATTTGAATTTAGATGAAGTTTTATATTTGTTTTAGTAAATTATATTTAAAGATTTAAGTAGTTATTTATGATAGAATAAGAGTATTTTATAGAATTATAAGTATATAGATGTTAGAATTTTTAGAGTTCTTAAAAGTAATAAATAGTTAAATTGGATAAAGATGAATTATGTAAATATAATAAAATAGTATTTAAAATTAATTAAGAGTGTAGGTGTGATATTATGGGTATTTTGCTAAGTGTGTTAGGAATAACAGCCATAGCCGGTTTTTTTTATTATGAGAATAATGGAATAAGTACAACAAATTATGAAGTTAATTCTGGAATTGGTAAAGATATAAAGGTAGTTCATTTGTCAGATCTTCATGGCAAGGAGTATGGAAAAAATAATAAAAATCTTAAAAAGTTAATATTAAGAGAGAAACCCGATCTAGTTGTTGCAACTGGAGATATGATAGATTCAAATCTTAAAAATATGGAAGGCATAATAAACTTTTTAAGCGATTTAAATAAGAGTGCAAAAGTTATTTTTATCTCAGGAAATAATGAGCAAAGATCCAAAAAAGTTAATTTTATATTTGAAAGTTTAAAATCAAAGGGAGTTATAGTTTTAAAAAATGAAAGTATAACTTTAAATTTAAATGGTATTAAAGTTAACATATTAGGTATGTTTGAAGTGCCAAATGGAGTGCTAAATTCTCCATTTAAAAAGGTTAATGGAAGCTATATATATTGGTGTGCTGATAAACTTTTTAAAAGATTAGAAAGTTTAGAGGGGTTAAAGATTGTTTTGAGCCATTATCCAGAAAACTTTGAAGCTGAATATTCAAAATATAACTTTGATGTAATGTTTTCTGGTCATGCACATGGCGGTCAATTTAGAATTCCTATAGTAAAAAGAGGATTAATTGCACCTGGACAAGGTTTTTTTCCTAAATATACTGAGGGAATCCATGGAAATAAGAATAAACTTATTATTAGTAGAGGTCTTGGAAATAGTGGAAGAATAACAAGATTATTCAATAGGCCTGAAATTGTAAAAGTAAAAATAAAATAATAGTTTTAAGTAAGTTGATGTTACTGATTTAGAAGCAATGAAAAAAGCTATAAGTGCAGCGGAAGAGAAATTTGGGAAGGTTGATTTGATTGTAAATTGTGTAGGTATAATGTTATTAGGTCATCCAGAAATTCAGGATTATAGGGAATAGAATGATATGATAAGCTATATGGTATAGTGTTACTAGTAGAATTAGATATTCTAAAACTAAATTTGTTGACTGGTATGTAGTTGATTTTAGTTTGGTACATTAGATTAAAAGCTGTTCTTAGTAAATTTTATCAAGAACAGCTTTTAATCATTAGGGTAATTCACGTAATATATTTATAAGGTTTAATTTAAGTTGCTTTTTATATAAGCTTTTAAATTTATATTAAGATTTTAAAAATTTAAATTGGCAATAATGAAAATCTTAGTTAAAATAATTAATTATTTTTTAGCAAAATTCTCTTATAAAATAATCTAGAAATGTAGTATCATCAGTTAGTTCTGAATGAAAAGAAGTTACTAGCATATTTTTTTCTCTTGCAGCTACTATTTTATTATCTACTGTGCATAGAATTTCTACATTACTTTCATACTCAGAGATATAAGGGGCCCTTATGAAAATTAATTCTATAGGTTCATATAATCCCTTAACTTTTTCATAAGTTTCAAAGCTATCGATTTGTCTTCCAAAGGCATTTCTTTTAACACGTATATCCATTAATGCTAGATGAGGAATTTCTTCTCCTTCAATTTCTTTTGCGAGGAGAATCATTCCAGCACAGGTCCCCCATACAGGTAACCCCTCTTTAATTTTTTCTTTTAATGATTTCATTAGTCCTGTTATCCTTAATAGTTTTCCAATGGTTGTGCTTTCGCCACCAGGAAGTATTAAAGCATCTAGTTTGTTAAGTTGGTAAGTATTTTTTACTTCTATGGCTTCATGGCCTATGGATTCTATTGCTTTAATATGTTCTATAAATCCTCCTTGTAAAGCTAATACACCTATTTTCATATTACCATCCTCTTTCTTCGTATTTTATCTCTAGTTCATCACAAGCTGTTCCTTTCATAGCATTACCTATTCCCTCTGAAATTTCAGCTAGTTTTATTGGATCATTATAAAAAGTAGTTGCTAAAACTATTGCTCTAGCTCTTTTTTCTGGGTTTTCAGATTTAAATATTCCAGAGCCGACAAATACACCTTCACTTCCTAATTTCATCATAAGGGCTGCATCGGCAGGGGTTGCTATTCCTCCAGCTGCAAAATTTACCACAGGTAATTTACCATGCTCATGAACGTATTGTATTAATTCATAAGGAGCATTAAAATCTTTAGCTATATTCATAAGTTCTTCTGGTGAAGCCATTTCTACTTGATTTATTTCACTCATAATTTGTCTCATATGAGTTACTGCTTGTACAACGTCACCAGTTCCAGCTTCTCCTTTAGTTCTAATCATAGAAGCTCCTTCACCAATTCTTCTTAGGGCTTCTCCAAGATTTCTAGCACCACATACAAATGGAGCTTTGAATCTCTTTTTATCAATATGATATTTATTATCTGCTGGAGTTAGAACCTCACTTTCATCTATAAAATCAACAGATAAAGCCTCTAGTATTTCTGCTTCAACAAAATGTCCGATTCTAACTTTGGCCATAACAGGAATAGAAACAGCTTCCTGAATTTCTTTAATCATTTTAGGATCAGACATTCTAGCAACGCCACCTTCTTTTCTTATATCAGATGGAACTCTTTCAAGAGCCATAACGGCACAAGCACCTGCTTTCTCGGCAATTATAGCTTCCTCTTTGTTGGTTACATCCATAATTACGCCACCTTTTAACATTTGGGCTAAGTTTTTATTAATTTCCTCTCTACTCATTCTCAAAGACCTCCTAATTTTAAAATTGTGGTAATAAAATTTTTGTTTTAATCAACAATGAATTTAGGATATATTTATAAATATAAATATAAATAATATAATTGACTATAAAATTTATAACCATTATCTGTTAGATAAAATATTAAGCTTAAGAAATTTAAATGGCAAATATACCGATACAATAAGGGGTTAGTTGTAAATAATTATTGAAAAGTGAGTGGGTAGAATGATTTATGAGTTAAGTATTAACGAAAGACATAAAATTTCAAAGATGTTTGATAAAATAGAATATACAATGATTCAGTCTTATATTGAAGGATACATGGGAAGAGCTTGGGTGGATAATGTTGAAAACCCAACAGTTGCACAAATTTTGGTTGGTGTTTTTATTTTCTTTGCAGGAGATTATAATAAAACTGAGGCATATGAATTAATAAAAAATATACCAGATGAGGCATTAATTATAGTAGAAGATAAAGGATGGGAGAAGTTAATAGAAAAAATTCATAAAGGATATGTGAATAAGGTAAAAAGATATTCCTTTGAAAGGGAGTTGAAGAACTTAAATACAGATAAGTTAAGAAAAAATATAGAATTAGTTCCAGAAGGTTATGAGCTTAGAAAAATAGATGAAGAAATTGCATATAGTCAATCTTTACAAGCGTTGACTGTTGATTTTACAAGTCAATTTGATTCTATTAAGGATTATTTACAAAATGGCATAGGATATTGTATTATTCACAATGGAAAGGTTGTTTCAGGAGCATCATCCTATAATGTTTACCACAATGGAATTGAAATAGAAATTGATACTTTAGCAGGCTATAGAAGAAGGGGATTAGCCAAAAGTGTAGCATCAGCATTGATTTTATATTGTATAGAAAATAATATCTATCCTAACTGGGATGCTGCAAATCTTGAATCAGTAGCTTTAGCAGAGAAGCTAGGGTATGTAATGAAAAAGGGATATAATGCTTATTATGTAGAGTATATTATTTAGTATTAAGATAAAATTAGTTTCAAAATAAGAATTTGATATTTTAATTATATAGAAGGAGAAATGACAAATGAACAAGAACATGGAAATGATGAAGAAACTTATAGAGGAAAAAAAGAATAAAGGAAAGGGTACAAAATCTAATATTAGAGCTCAAAAAACTATTGGCTTCGTTCAGGGAGGAAGAAAGAGCAATAACGGTGGAGGATTATTTGATAAATAATTTTATAAGATTTAAAATTTTAATATAGGATGTTTTAAAAAATTTGCTCTGTTTTAACTTTTAAAATAGAGCATTAAATTTAATGTTAAAAGGAGAGAGCTTATGAAGAAAATAGGTTTTATTGGTGTAGGAATAATGGGGAAATCAATGGTTCGTAATCTTATGAAAAATGGATTTGAGGTTTCTATTTTTGCTAGAAATAAAGGTAAGGTTTTAGATGTAATTTCAGAAGGGGCAGAGTTTTATCCAAAAATAACAGAATGTGTTAAAAACTGTGATGCTGTAATAACTATAGTGGGTTTTCCAAAGGATGTTGAAGAAGTTTACTTCAGTGAAAATGGAATACTTGAAAATGTTAAAAAAGGTACTTATGTCATTGATATGACTACATCTAGTCCAGAGCTTGCAGTTAAAATATATGAAGAGGCAAAATTAAGAGGCATAAAAGCTTTAGATGCTCCTGTTACAGGAGGAGACATTGGCGCCAAAAATGGAACTTTAACTATCTTAGTTGGAGGAGATGAAGAAGATTATAAAGTTTGTATGCCTATCTTTGAAGCGATGGGAACTAATATTCATTATGAGGGAAAAGCAGGTTTTGGGCAACATACTAAATTAGCAAACCAAATAATGATAGCAGGAGCAATATCAGGAGTTTGTGAAGCTATGGCTTATGCTGAAGAAAAAGGGTTAGATGTTAAAAAGATGTTAGATTCAGTATCTACTGGTGCTGCAGGAAGTAAGCAATTAGAATTAGTTTCTCCTAAAATCTTAGACAATGATTTTGCACCAGGATTTTTCATAAAGCATTTCATAAAAGATATGAAATTGGCTAGAGATGAGGCTTTAGCTAATGGATTAGAATTAGAGGTTTTAAGTAAAGCATTAGAAAACTATGAATCCTTAGAAAAAGAAGGATTTGGGGATTTAGGAACTCAAGCTTTAATAAAACATTATAAGAAATAATATTTCAAAAGGTCTGTATCAAAAACAACTTAAAATAAAACTTATAAATATATACTGAAAATTACTAAGACGAAAAAATTTTAAAACAAGTATTCTAAAGTTGTTATTAAAGCTCGTCCATATATTTTCTATATAATGTTTTGTAAGTTTTATTATTTTAAGTTTTGATGTAGACTTTTTTTATTTACTCTAAATCACATAGATAATGAGTAGTTTTTTTACTTTGTTTGAAACTTAAATTCTTTCAATAAAGTAAATAATTGAATTTTCTAATAAAATCTTATATGTTGAAATACCTTACCAATGATGCTATTATATAGTAAAAAATAACATAAAAGTTTTTTAATGTATGAAAAATTGGGGGATAAAAAATGTGCATAAGGGATGAAATATTGAAATTAAAAGAGGAAAAGGGGGCTATTATATTAGCTCATTATTATCAAATTCCTGAAATACAGGATATTGCTGATGCTGTAGGAGACTCTTATTACTTAAGTAAAGTGGCTAAAGATTGTAATGAGAAAACTATAGTTTTTTGTGGCGTTAAATTTATGGCTGAGAGTGCTAAGATTCTTTCTCCAGAGAAAAAAGTTATATTACCAGTTATGGAAGCAGGCTGTACAATGGCGGATATGGCAAGTGCTGAGGGTGTTTCTCTATTAAAGGAAAAGTATCCTAAGGCTAAGGTGGTTTGTTATATAAATTCTTCTGCTGAGGTTAAAGCAGTATCTGATGTTTGTTGTACCTCATCTAATGCTTTAAATATCATAAAAAATATAGATGAAGAGGAAATTATATTTTTACCTGATAGAAATTTAGGATCATATATTCAAGAACAGATACCAGAGAAGAAAATAATATTGTGGGATGGTTTCTGCATAATTCATGAAAGAATGAAGAAAGAAGAAATTTTAAAATTTAAAAAAGAATATGAAGAAATTTTAGTTGTTGTTCATCCAGAGTGTAACAAGGAAATAAGAGAGGAAGCAGATTTTATAGGAAGTACTGGTGAAATAATAAATTTTGTTAATACTTCTTCAAAGAAAAAGTTTCTTATAGTAACAGAAGAGGGTGTAATTCATCAGCTGAGAAAGAATAATCTTGAGAAAGAATTTTATACGCCTTATGGCAGTATGATTTGTCCAAGTATGAAAATAACTACCTTAGAACAACTTTATGAAAGTCTTTTAAATATGAAAAATGTAGTTGAGATAGATGAAGATTTAAGAAGAAAAGCATATAATTCTTTAGAAAATATGCATAAGCTTGGAGAGTAAGCTATGGAGATTTTAACTGATGTTTTAATAGTAGGAACAGGGGTTGCAGGCTTATATGCAGCCCTTAACTTAAGAGAAGATTTAAATATAGTTATGGTTTCTAAGAGTAAGGTTAATGAGTGTAACTCTTCTCTAGCTCAGGGAGGAATTGCTGTGGCTAGAGGAGAAGAGGATTTTAATTTATTTATCCAGGATACTTTAAGAGCAGGAAGATATGAAAATAAAATGAGTTCTCTTAAAATTTTAGTTGAGGAATCAATGCAGAATATAGAAAAATTAATTAAATTAGGTGTTGATTTTGAAGGCGATGAAAATGGGTTATGTTTCACTAGGGAGGGTGCTCATACAATAAACAGAATTGTTTATCATAAGGATATTACTGGGGAACATGTTGAAGCGGTTCTTTTAGAAAATGTACAAAAAAGAAAAAATATAAAAATAATAGAAGACTGTGAAATGATAGATATATGGGATAGAGGTAATAACTGTAAAGGAGCTATCTTTATTAAAGATGAAAATAAGTTAAGCATTCATGCAAAAGTTGTAATTTTAGCTACAGGAGGAATTGGTGGTTTATTTAAAAAATCTACTAATGAAAGAATATTAACTGGAGATAGTATAGGAATAGCTTTAAGAAAAAATATAGAAGTTAAAGATATTGGATATATTCAATTTCATCCAACAGCGTTTTTTTCAAATGGAGTAGATGAAAAAAGGTTTTTAATTTCTGAGTCTGTTAGAGGAGAAGGAGGAAAACTCATCAACTGTAATGGAGAAAGATTTATAGATGAGTTATTACCTAGAGATATAGTAACTAAAAAGATATATGAAGAAATGAGAAAAACAAGTTCTGAAAATGTATTTTTAGATGTTTCATTTATGGAAAAAAGCTTTTTAAAAAATAGGTTTCCTAATATATATGATAAGTGCTTAAATGAAGGGATTGACATAAGTAAAGAGCCAATTCCTGTAGCTCCAGCTCAACATTATTTCATGGGAGGAATTAAGGTTGATCTAAATGGTAAGACTTCTATGAAAAATTTATATGCTTTTGGAGAGGTAAGTTGTACTGGAGTACATGGTGCTAATAGGCTTGCTAGTAATTCTTTGTTAGAGGCCTTAGTTTTTTCAAGAAGGGGAGCATTAGAAATTAATAGCTATATAGATAGCTTAGAGATAAATATAGAAAAAAGTGAATGTGAAGATTTAGATAGATATAGATTATTAAACCAAAAGGTATTACTTGATGAAATCTGTAAGTTGAGAGGAGATATTAGGGATGAATTGGTTACTTGTGGAGGAGAATGTAAGAAGAGCTCTTAATGAGGATTTACAATATGGAGATATAACAACAGAATCCGTAGTATTAGATGAGAAAATAGCTAAGGTTGATATTATAGCTAAGGAAGATGGAGTAATAGCAGGTACAGAAGTCTTCAAGATGGTATTCAAAATTTTAGGCGATGTAGAAGTAAAATTTTCAGTAAATGATGGTGATGAAGTTAAAAAAGGTGAGCGCTTTGGTAAGGTTTCTGGAGATGCAAAAAACATTCTTATGGGAGAAAGAGTTGCTTTAAATTATATACAAAGAATGTGTGGAATAGCAACACTTACAAGAGAATTTGTTAAGAGGCTAGAGGGGACAAAAGTGAAACTTCTAGATACGAGAAAAACGACTCCTAATATGAGGTTATTTGAAAAATATGCTGTTAAGGTTGGGGGAGGAACTAACCACAGATTCGGTTTAAATGATGGTGTTATGATAAAAGATAATCACATAGAAGCTGCAGGAGGAATAAAAAATGCAATTTCTCTATCAAGAAATAATTCTCCCTTTGTAAGAAAAATAGAAGTTGAGGTTGAAAGTATTGAACAGTTACATGAGGCTTTAGAGGCAAAAGCAGATATAATAATGTTAGATAATATGGATATAAAGACATTAAAAGAGGCTGTTGTTTTAATAGATAATAATGCGGAAATTGAAGCTTCAGGCAACGTAACTTTAGACAATATTGGAGAAATAGCTAAAACAGGAGTTGATTTTATATCAACGGGAGCAGTTACACATTCTTTTAAAGTATTAGATATAAGTATGAAAAACTTTAGATATATAGATTAAAAAGAGGAGTAAATATGAATCTTTTGATTCATATTTACTCCATTTTGAAATTTAACTTGTTTTTATTTCTTCATCATCGTACATATTTTCAAATTCCATAGCCTTAGGTCTTTCTTTTAATACTGCATTTAATATTAATGCAGCTATTGTTCCAGTTGATATTCCAGAAGAGAAGATCATTCTAATTGCTTCTGGAAGATTTTGAATTACATCAGGTCTAAATGTAACACCAAGACCAAGTCCCATAGAAATTGCTATTATTAAAAGATTACGTTCTGTAAGATCTATATTACTTAGGGTTCTTATACCAGCAGCAGCCACTGTTCCAAACATCATTATTCCAACACCACCTAAAACTGGGTTGGGAATTCCTGTTATTATAGCAGATATTTTAGGTAAGAAACCAAGTATAACTAATAGGATACCTGCCATAACAGCCACATGACGGCTAGCTACCTTTGTTAAAGAAATAATACCTATATTTTGGCTAAAAGAAGTATTAGGACAAGATCCTACTAATCCACCCAGGGCACTTCCTACACCATCAGATAATACTCCAGCAGCCACTCTTTTATCATCAATATCAATATTAGATGTTTCTCCAATAGCCTTTAAACATCCAACAGTTCCGATTGTAGCAACGAAGTAAGCTGGGATAAATGCCATTACTGCCTTAGCATCAAAAGTAACTCCGAATTCAAGTATTTTAGGGAAAGATACCCAACTAGCTTCTTTTACAGGAGTAAAATCAACTAATCCAAGAGGAATACAAACTATGTATCCAACAACTATACCTATAAGTATTGAGGCACTACTAAGCATTCCTTTTCCATAGTTATTAAGTAAAAGAGTTATTACTAATACAAACAGTGCTACAGCTAAGTTTTCTAAACTAGCATAATTAGGTGAACCAGCACCACCAGCAGCCCAATCAATTGATACAGGAAGTAAAGTTAATCCTATTAATGCAACTACAGTACCTGTAACAAGTGGTGGAAAAAATTTCATTAAAGGTTTTATAAATAAACTTAAAATAACTTCAAATAAAGATCCAAGTATTGTAGCACCGATTATGCCAGGTAGTCCAAGAACTGACCCAACCGAAATAGCAGGTGATACGAAGGTAAAGTCAGTACCCATAATACATGCAACTCTTGCACCAACTTTTCCAACTCCTTTAGCTTGTATAACTGTAGCAAGTCCAGAAGCTAAAATTGAAGCACTTATTAATGTCGTTGTGGTCTTACTATCAAAGCCAAGAGAGGTAGCTATAACTAAAGGAACAACGATAATTCCTCCAAAGGCAGCGAATATATGTTGAAGTCCAAATAAAATTTTTTTAGGTAAATCTAAATTATCATCTACGCCATAAATTAAGTTAACTTCCGTATTTTTTAAATTTTGCTTTTCCATTTTTCCATCTCCTTATAGTTTTCATTAGAATAATTAAATCTAAGATTTTTAATATATTTCTTAAATAAAATTCTCTATAAGTCTAGAAAGTATAAAAAATATTAGTTAAAACTTGAAAACAACCTTAAAAGAATTATTTATTTAAAAAGATATATTTTTAAATCTTAAAACTCATATAAAGAAAGTTTTCTTAGAACTTTTAGGAAGTTATACTTAATAAAAAAAGCAACACCTTTTTAGAGGTGTTGCTTTTATACACTAGTATTTCTAGATATATCGTACAACTCCTCGTAGTCTGCTGTTTTACGGTTAGCAGGTAGAAACTTTCGGACCATATTACCGATTATATACGAGTTAAAATTATTATATATTATATCACGAAAAATTCAAATAGCAATACTTTATATTGTTCGTTGCATAAAATTTATTTATTTTTATAAAAATTGTAATAATATAAATCTTCATAATTATTTAACATAATTCTAATAAAATTAAAAAGAATATGAAAAAAGCGAAAAATATATAGTTGTAATAAAAATATATTCGAAAATAAGATATCTAAAGAGTTATATAGATGAATTAATGTATAGACAACCTTGCAATAAATGACATATATACTCTTATAATTAAGCTTGAATAACAAATAATGAAGGATTAAAAATAATTCTTGCATTTTCTACATTTGTAGTGTAGAATTAATAAAAAGTTAAATTTGTGTTTTACGGAGGAAAAAGATATGGAATCGTTAAATCAAATAATTTCAAATATTAATGATGTATTATGGGGTTATATCTTAATTGCGTTACTTATAATCTTAGGAATTTATTTTTCTATTAAAACAAGATTCGTACAATTTAGATATTTTAAAGAAATGATAAGACTATTAGGAGACGGGTTGACAGCATCTTCTAAAAAAGATAAGAAAAAAGGAAGTATATCATCTTTCCAGGCTTTCTGTATTAGTACAGCATCAAGAGTTGGTACAGGAAATATTGCTGGTATAGCAATTGCTATTTCAGTTGGAGGCCCTGGAGCGGTTTTCTGGATGTGGTTAATAGCATTAATAGGAGCAGCTTCAAGCTTTATTGAATCAACATTAGCACAAGTATATAAGCAAAAAAATCCAGATGGTACATTCAGAGGAGGTCCTGCTTATTACATGAAAAAAGGACTTAATAAAAAATGGATGGGTGTAGCATTCTCAGTACTTATATCAATATGTTTTGGATTAATATTCAATTCAGTTCAAGCCAATACAATAACTATAGCATTTAATAATGCCTTTGGAACAGATAGATTATTAGTAGGGGTAATAATAACTATTATAACTTGCTTCGTAATATTTGGAGGAGTTACAAGAGTTGCTAAGGTTTCAGAAATTATAGTTCCTGTAATGGCATTAGCTTACATAGGAGTAGCAGTATTTATTGTAATAACTAATATAACAGAGTTACCTTCAGTTTTAAAATTAATATTTGAAAATGCTTTCGGATTTAGAGAAGTAGTAGGGGGTACTTTAGGTGGTGCCGTACTTATGGGAATAAAGAGAGGTCTTTTCTCAAATGAAGCTGGTATGGGTAGTGCACCTAACGCGGCAGCAACTGCAGATGTAAGTCACCCAGTTAAGCAAGGTCTTATTCAAACATTAGGTGTATTTACAGATACCTTATTAATATGTAGCTGTACAGCATTTATGATACTTTTATCAGATGTTAATTATATGGATAAGTCTGTAACAGGAATATCTCTTGCACAAAATGCATTAACAAGTGAATTAGGATCATGGGCAGGAATATTCTTAGCTATATGTATATTATTATTTGCTTTCAGTTCAATAGTTGGTAACTACTATTATGGAGAGTCAAATATAGAATTTTTAAATAGTAAAAAATATTTCTTAGTTATATATAGAGTATTAGTTATTGGTATGGTCTTATTTGGATCAGTAGCAGAGATACAAATAGTTTGGAACTTAGCTGATTTATTTATGGGACTTATGGCAATATTAAACTTAATAGCAATAACATTACTTAGCAAAAAAGCTTTCTTAGTTTTAAAAGACTATACAAAGCAAAAGAAAGCTGGAATAAAAGAGCCTGTATTTAAAGCATCATCTATTCCAGGATTAGAAAATGTTTCAGAGTGGAAGTAGAGTTATAGAATATTATTTACATTAAGAGATATTAAAGACAAATATTATAATTATCAGAAAAATAAGTACGTCAAAATATATTTGACGTACTTATTTTTTATTTAAGCAAAACTACGTTATTCATAAGAAGTTCTATAAGTTCTTTAGATTCGTTTAGAGGACTTCTAGAGGAATCGGTATATCCTTGGGCAGTGCCATACTGAAAAGTAGCTATTGTAGAACTTTGGTCATAACTGGAATCTTCATTAATTACCAAAGGAAAGAAGAGTTTTGTGTATTTCATAGGCATAAAACCATCTCCGGTTAAGTTCATTTCTTGTTCTTCTTCATATAAAAATTCTAAGGAAAGCTTTTCTTTCTTTAGAGAATCTACATAGTTCTCGGAAACAACATCCTGAGCAGTAGAAATTTTATCTTTATCTATTCTTTTGTTAGTCAATTCAACTATTTCTTTAAATATTTTATTATCTTTTGAAATTTCAATAGGAGAGCCATCATAGTAAACAAAAATTTTGTTAGGTAATTTTATTAGTTCATCTTTAGGTGAGCTATCACACCCTAGAAAAAGAGTGCTTATTAGTAGAATAAAAATTAGTAGTATAAAGGAACTAAATTTTTTCATACAATCCTCCATAATTAATTGTTTGTAAATATAATTATACTCATTATCAATATCCAAATAGTTACAAAAAAGAATTTTAAAGGATTGAAAACATATATAATAATAATAAAATATGATAGAATGAAAACGGATACTTAAGAGGAGGAGAGCAATTATGGATGATTACTATAATAATTATGATGATGGAAGCGATAATGGAGAGAAAAGTTTAGCAAAAAGAATAGCTAATAAAATAATATCTTTTATAGTGTTGCTTGTGGTTTTTTCAATTGGTTTTAGTTTTTTACAATCAATTGTTTATCATAGTAAAACTGAATTAAGAGCAGCACAAAAGGAAAGAGAAACTCTAGAACAAGGTCAAATAGATGCTAAAGAGACAATAAAAAAACAAAAAGAAGAATTGATTTCTCAGCAAAAAGATTTAGAAAAGAAAAATACTGATCTTAAGAATGAATTAAATAAATTGAATTGATTAGAGGGATAAGTAATGAGTAGGATTATTGATTTTATAAAGACTCACAAAGTAGTTATTGTATTAGCGTTGATTTTAGGTATTATTCCTAACCTTATGGTTCATGATTACTCAAAGGAATATAATGAAGAGGTTGCAAAAATAAAGACTATACAAAATGATACAGAAAAATTATATGATGACAAAGAATTGAAAGGTCTTAAAGAGAATGTAAAAAATCTTAAAGATGAAAATGCTAAATTAGAAAAAGAAATACAAGCTAAGCAAAAATAGTTTAATTTGTATTAGCTAGACCTTTTAGCATTTAGTTCTGATACAAGTTTTTTTAGAATATTTATTAATTTATATTGTTTTGATAAAATACTTATTATAATAAATATTTCATGAGGGAGTTTAACATGAGCGAAAAGAAATTATTTACCATAAAAACCTCTATGCATAAAAAAGATTATCATAGGTTTTTGTACATAGCTACTTTTTTAAGAAAGAAATTTACAATACCAGTTATTATAATAATTACTGCTTTAATGGCAGGTTTTGTTTCTTATAATAATAAAGCTTTTGAAATAAAGAGCTTTTTAATTTATTGGTTAATATTATTAGCTATAACACTATTTGCAATAATTGTGAAAATTGAATTTCAAAATAGAGAGGGAATAAAGGCTGATAAAGCTGGAGTTTTAAAGGCAATAGAAACTTTAGATTTCTTTGATGATGCTGTAGTTGTTAAAAGTACCGCTTTTAAAGGAAAAAGTAAAGTTAAGTATTACAAATTTTATGAGGTAATAGAGACTAAGGATTATTTTTTTATATATTTCAATAGAAGACAGGCTTCAATAATAAGAAAATTTGATTTAGAAGGTTCATTAATGGATGAATTAAGAAATTTATTAATAGATAAAATAGGACCTAAATACAGAAAACTTTTTAAATAAGGTTTTATGTCAGATTAAAATTGATTTTTAGTTAGGATTTTAGCGTTATTTAAGAAGTGATAATGGTTTTAAAATAGAGAAAACAAATATTTTAGAGAGAAAATATTTGTTGAAATAAGTAATTAAAAACTTATAGAAGAGATTAAATTCATATTTAATCTCTTCTATTTTTTTATATTTAGAATAGTATTTATTTAAAGCCAAGTATGAAGTAATATCTAACAAATATCAACATAAAATAAAGGTATTAAATCAAAAATATATAAATTTAATTTTAAATATTAAACTTCAGCTACAATAAGTTTATCTTTTTCAAAGGTTTTTTGAAGGCTTTTATCTAAGAATGAGTCAGTAACAATATGATCTATAGCATCAATAGAAGCTATATTAATAGTTACATCTTTTCCAAATTTACTGCTGTCAGCAACTATAAAAACCTCATTAGAACGTTCTAAAATATGTTTTCTAGTTACAGCCTCCTGCATATCAAAATCAGAAATTCCATTTTTAGCAGTAATTCCACCAGCACCTATAAAGCTTTTTTGTATATTTAATTCAGAAAAGTTAAATAGATAATTATAAGATACAATAGAGCGTTCGCTATGCCTTACTGATCCACCAATTATTATAATTTCAAAATCCGTATTTATTAATTCATTAGCTACTAACAGTGAATTAGTTATTATTAACAAATTTTTTTTATCTAAAATATTTTTAGCTATATGGTAAGGCGTAGAGCCACTATCTATAAAAATACAGTCTCCATCATTTATAAATTCACTACATTTTTTTCCTATGGCATCCTTCTGAGAAAGTTTAGTATTCATTCTAGACTCCATAGAAGGTTCACTAAAACTCATATCTTTAAGCTTAGCCCCACCATAAACTTTTTGAATTTTGCCTGCCTTTTCTAAGATTGATAAATCTCTTCGTACAGTTTCAATTGATACTTCAAATTCTTTTGAAAACTCTATAATAGTTACAACATCTTTTTGGGATAAAAGTTCTAAAAATTTATTTTGTCTTTCGCTAGGTAACATTTTAATCCTCCCATAAAAATAGATATAAAAAAATTTTATCATATTATTACCCTAAAATTAAAGGAATCATAAAGAATTTAGGGAAACTTACAAAGTTAAAGCAAAAAGTTGATAAACATATAGTAAAGAGTTTATAATAACTTTGTAACATTTTACTTAGTTTTAACATGTTCATAATATGGTTTAACTTAAGAGAAGTTATACTTAAGTTAAAGAAATTAAGAAGTGATTTATTAGGGGGAATAAAAGTGTTAGAACTAAGAAATATAAAAAAAACTTTTGATGGTAAATCAGTATTGGATGGAGTCAGTTTTGAAATACAAAAGGGAGAAATAGTATCAATGCTAGGGCCGAGTGGAAGTGGAAAAACTACTTTGCTAAATATAATTTTGGGACTTACAGATGTTGATAATGGAGAAATAATTTTTGAAGGAAATGATATAAGTAATGTACCAATGAAAAAGAGAGGATTTAATATAGTTTTTCAAGATTATGCTCTTTTCCCAAATCTTAATGCTTATGAAAATATAATTTATGGGTTAAAAAACAAGAAAGATACAATATCAATAGAAGAATTAGATAAATTAATTGATTTATTAGGGTTAAAACCTCATCTAAATAAAAAAATACAATATTTATCTGGGGGGCAAAAACAAAGAGTTGCTTTAGCACGTACCTTAGCTACAAAACCAAAAATATTACTTTTAGATGAGCCTTTAAGTGCTTTAGATGGAGTAATAAAAGAAACTATAAAAGATAAAATAAAAACTATAACTAAAAAATATAATCTTACAACAATTATAGTAACACATGACCCAGAGGAAGCACTAACAATGTCTGACAAGATTTTAGTTATAGATAAAGGAGAGATATCTCAATTTGGAACTCCGAAAGAAATTATAAATAAACCTAAAAATAACTTTATACAAGAGTTTATATTAAGACAATTAATAATAAAAAAAGAAAATATTTATAATTTATTTGGAGAATGTTATGCATAGAAAAAAGATAGAAATAAAATCACTATATTTAATAATTTTAGTTTTTTTCATGGTTTTTCTTATTTCTCCTTTATTTATACTCTTTATAAATTCATTTAAAGAAGGAGATGGATTTGGACTATCAAATTATATGCTGATATTTAGCAGTAAAGAAATTTTTATAGCCTTAATAAATAGTTTGAAAATATCTTTAATAACAGCAACAATAACAACAACTTTAGCTTTCTTATTAGCATATGGAGTAAATTGTACAAACTTTTCAGAGAGAATAAAAAAGTTATTAAATATATCAATATCAATACCTATGCTTTTACCAACAATAACATATGGATTTGTCATTATGTATTCCTTTGGAAAAGAGGGGTTAATAACAAAACTTGTAGGGGGAGAGATTTTTGAAATTTACGGCTTTAATGGGCTATTACTTGGGTACTTGATTTATACCTTACCTTCAGCATTTTTGCTTATAAATAATTCATTTCAATATATTGATAAGAAATTTATTTTAGTTTCAAAACTCATGGGAGATGGGAGCATAAAAAGTTTTTTTAGCACTATTGTTAGACCATTAATTGGTACACTGTCAGGAAGTTTTTTACTGTCCTTTGTACTTAGTTTCACTGACTTTGGTATACCAGCATCTTTAGGTGGTACATATAGTGTAATTTCAACAAAACTTTATGAGGTTATGCTAGGATCTATGCCTAACTTTGAATTAGGAGCTGCAATTGCAATATTTATGTTAGTACCATCAGCTATTGGTATATTACTTCTTGGATACTTGGAGAAATTTGATTTCCATTATGACAAGATATCAAAGGTTGAGCTTACTAAAAATAAATTTAGGGATTCAATTTTTTCTATATTTTCAATTTTAATAATGATTGGAATTATATCCATTTTCATAGTTATGTTTATAGTGCCCTTTGTTAATGCTTTTCCTTATGATATGAGCTTCACTACAAGGTTTTTAAAAGAAGCTTTTGAATCTAATCAAATAATAGATATATTTAAAAATTCTTGTTTAGTAGCATTTATGACAGCGTTAATTGGAACATTTATTTCATATGTAGCTGCTCTTATAAATGTTAGAACAAATATAGGAAACAAAGAAAAGAAATCAATAGATCTTTTTTCAATGATAACTAATACTGTTCCAGGAATGGTTTTAGGATTAGCGTACTTATTTTTATTTAATAAAAGTGATTTAAAAGGTACTTTTACAATAATAGTACTCTGTAATATTGTACATTTTTTTACCACTCCATATATGATGGCAAAAAGTTCTCTTTCAAAAATGAATCCATCATGGGAAACCACAGCAGAATTATTAGGAGATAGTTGGGGAAAAACGATTTTTAGAGTAGTAATTCCTAATTCAATATTAACAATAATAGATATGACAAGTTATTACTTTATCAATTCAATGATAACTATAAGTGCAATTATATTTTTAATTACAGCTAGAACTACAGTGATAACAAGTAAAATTAAGGAATTTCAACATTATGGAGATTTCAATAAGATATTTATTTTGTCAATTCTAGTTTTTATTACAAATATTATAGTTAGAGTTTTTTCAGAGACCATAAAAAGAAGTTTAGTTGAAGATAAGAAAAAAGTTGAAAATAAAAAACTTAAATTCTTAAATAAAAAATTTAAAATTGCTACTTCTCTATGTGTTATTTTGGCTTTAATTCTTGGTTTTATTTCTTGTGGAAATAAAGTGGAAGATAAAATAATCATTTATACCAATGCAGATGATGAAGCAATTCAATTTGTAAAAGAGAGTTTAGATAGCGAAGGATATGAAGATATGTATATTATTCAACCTATAGGTACATCAGAATTAGGTGGTAAGTTATTGGCTGAAGGAAAAAACATAGAAGCCGATATAGTAACTATGAGTTCATATTTTCTAGAAAGTGCACAAATTAAGCATAACATGTTTGAAACTTTAGATTTTAAGTTAGATACATTAGAAGAATACCCAGATTTTTATTTACCTATTTTATCTAATACAGGAACCATGTTTATAAATACTAATTTTATAAAGGATAAGGGATTAGAGGCTCCAAAATCATTAAAGGATCTTACAAAAGAAGAGTATAAGGGATTAATATCAATACCAAATATAATGAATTCTTCAACAGGATGGCTTTTAGTACAAGGTGTAATAGGTGCTTATGGAGAAGAAGAAGGAAAAGCAATTATGAGAGGGATTATTAATAATTCAGAATCTCATATAGAGTCATCAGGTTCAGCCCCTCTTAAAAAAGTTAGCGTTGGAGAAGTTGCAATAGGGTTTGGTCTAAGGCATCAAGCTATTTTATATAAGAAACAAGGAAAAGCAATAGATTTTGTAGATCCACTAGAAGGGAATTATTCTCTTACAGAGGCAGTAGCTGTTATTAAAAAAGATGATAAGGATAGACAGAAATTATCTATGAGAATGGCTGAAGTAATATTAAGTAAGGCGAGAAACAAATTAATAAATAATTATCCTGTTCCTTTATATAAAGGAGAAATAGTTGAGGATTTTAATAAACCTAGTTATCCAAAAAAGTTTGAAAAGAATTTAACTGCAGAATTATTAAATGAGCATCAAGAATTTTTTAATGAAGCAAAGTAATTTTAAATATAAATTCTAAAGTGAGAGGGAGAGAAAAATGAATTATAAACTTTTAACACCAGGACCTTTAACAACAACTAAAACAGTAAAGGAAGAAATGCTTTTTGATCGTTGTACATGGGATGATGATTATAAAGGAATAACTCAAAAAATAAGAAAAGATCTTTTAGAAATAGGAAATGTTTCAGAAGATGAGTACACTGTTGTTTTAATGCAAGGTAGTGGAAGTTTTGGAGTTGAATCAGTTTTAACAAGTACTATAAAAAATGGGGAGAAAGCTTTAATTATAACAAATGGAGCTTATGGCGAAAGAATTGTTAGTATGGTAAAGTGCTTAGAAATAAATCATTTAGTATATAGTTGTGATTATGATAAATTACCTGATATAGAAGAAATAGAAAATATTATTAAAGAAGATAATGAAATAACACATGTTATTATGGTTCATTGTGAAACTACAACAGGAATATTAAATCCTATTGAGGAGATAGCAAAGTTATGTGAAAAATATAATAAAAGCTTTATTGTTGATGCTATGAGTAGTTTCGGAGGAATCCCAATAGATATTAAAGAGCTTAAAATAGATTATTTAATTAGTAGTGCTAACAAATGTATACAAGGGGTACCAGGATTTAGCTTTATAATAGCTAAGACTGAAAAGCTTTCAAAGTGTGAAGGAATAGCAAGAAGTGTTTCTTTAGACTTATATAGCCAGTGGAAAGAAATGGACAAGGATGGTAAGTGGAGATTTACATCTCCAACTCATGTGGTAGCAGCTTTTTCTAAGGCTTTAGATGAGTTAAAGGAAGAGGGTGGAGTTCAAGTAAGATATGATAGATATAAGAAAAATAATGAACTCCTTAGAGCGAGATTAAAAGAAATAGGAATTGAAGCATATATAGATGAAAACTTACAATCTCCTATAATAACTACATTTTTCTTAGATAGAAATAAGTTTGAATTTGGAGAATTTTATAAGTATATAAAAGAAAGAGGATTTGTGATTTATCCAGGAAAACTTACTTATGCAGATACTTTTAGAGTTGGGAATATTGGAGAAATTTACACAGAAGATATAGAAAAACTTTGTAGCATAATTAAAGGATATATGGAGGGAAAATAGAGGTGAAAAGAGTAGAGGGAGTAATATTTGACTGGGCTGGAACAACTGTAGATTTTGGATGCTTTGCACCAATAAATGTATTTATAGATATATTTAAGAATGCAGGAATAGATGTAACGATGGAAGAAGCAAGAAAGCCAATGGGAATGCTAAAAATAGATCATATAAGAACTATGCTTGAAATGGATAGAATTAGAGGCTTATGGAGAGAAAACTATGGCAGGGAATTCACTGAAGATGATGTTGAGAAACTTCATAGTAAATTTGAAACAACGCTTTTAGAATCTCTTTTAAAATATACTGAACCTATACCAGAAGTTTTAGATGCAATTAAATATTTAAGAGAAAATAACATAAAAGTTGGATCAACAACAGGATATACTAATTCAATGATGGAGATAGTGACTAAGGGCGCCAAAGAAAATGGATATGAACCGGATTTTTGGATTACTGCAGATTCAACAAATTCTTGTGGAAGACCTTATCCTTATATGATTTTTAAAAATTTAGAGGCGTTAAAGATTACATCTGTTTTAAATACAATTAAAATTGGTGATACTGAATCAGATATAAAAGAAGGAAAAAATGCAGGAGTATGGACTGTTGGAGTTATTGTTGGAAGTTCTGAAATGGGACTAAGTTATGAAGAATTTAATAAGCTTTCAGAGGAAGAAAAAGAAAATATCATATCAGAGACTGAAAAGAAATTTTTAAAATGGGGAGCTGACTTTACTATAAGAACTATGGGTGAAATAGGTGAGTTAGTAGAAAAAGTTAATAAGTTAATAGTAGAAGGAAAAAGACCTAGATAATTGATATATTTTAATATAATTTATATTTAGTTTAAATTCATGGAGTTTATTTTTATGCAAAGAATACACTTCATGAATTTTTTATTTAATTAAGAAGTATTTTAAATTAGCAAATATAATAAATTTATTTTTGTTAAAATTTGTTTTTTATTAATTTAAAATAGAAATAAATAAAAAACAAATAAAAAATATACTTGTAGTTGACAGGTGGAAAAATAAGAGATAATATACATATAAATTCAAAAATAAATTCTATGAAGAGAAAAAGTAAGAAATATTTATTGTTCCACAGAGAGTTGATAATTTGCTGAAAGTCAATGTTCAAGGTATATCTGAAAATCATCTCGGAGAAGTAAAACTGAAGCTATATTTTAGTAAGTTTTATCGGATTTTCACCGTTAAAGGAAAAGCGTATTATTTAGTACGTATTTTTAGAGTGCTATGAATGTAGTTTATTTTATTTAGATTATATTTATAGAATTAGGGTGGTAACGCGATTAAACCTCGTCCCTTTTATAGGGACGGGGTATTTTTATTTTTAAAGGGGGCTTTTTTATGGACATAGAAGGAGAAATTATAATTTTTTACAGTGATTAAAAATTAAGGCTATATTTTATATTAATTTTTAGAGTGAGTAAAATATTATTTAGATTTTATTTAAATTAATATTTATTTGAAACATAATCATTATTTAAAATGTGGTGAATAAAAAAGAAATGGGGCAAGTATTTATGAAAAATTTATCAAGAAAAGATTTATTATTAGTAAGTTTAATGTTATTTTCATTATTTTTTGGAGCTGGAAATTTAATTTTCCCACCATTTTTAGGACAAGCTGCTGGGGGAGCCACTTGGATTACTATTCTAGGTTTCTTCGTTACTGCAGTAGGATTTCCTGTTTTAGGAGTAATTGCTGTAGCAAAGTCAGGTGGACTACATGCATTAGCAAGTAGAGTTAATCCTGTATTTGCAACATTTTTCACAGTTCTTATCTATATTTCAATAGGACCAGGTTTAGGAATACCTAGAGCCGGGAGTCTTCCTTTTGAGATGGCAGTAGCGCCTTTTTTACCAGAGGGACTTATATCTAATAATTTAGCTTTATTTTTATATACTTTTGTATTTTTTGCGGTATCATATTGGTTATCTTTATCACCAGCAAAATTAGTAGATAGAATGGGAAAAGTATTAACACCAAGTCTACTTGTGTTAATAGGACTAGTGTTTATAGCTAGTGTTTTTAAACCTTTAGGTGGGTATGGAGAAGTAACTGGGGTTTATAAAGAGTCGCCATTTATAAGTGGCTTTTTAGATGGATATATGACTATGGATACAATCGCTGCATTAAATTTTGGAATTGTAATAGCTCTTGTAATAAAGTCTAAAGGAATAAAAGAAGAAAAATTTGTGGTAAAAACATCTGTGAAAGCAGGTGTAATTGCAGGGGGATTATTAATTTTAATATATTCAATGTTGGCTCACTTAGGAGCAACAAGTGGTAGTAGGTTTGGATTAACTGAAAATGGAGCTCAAACTCTTGGAAATATTGTCACATATATATTTGGAAAACCAGGAGCCATCTTATTGGCAGTAATATTTACATTGGCTTGTTTAACAACTTGTGTAGGACTTATTACTTCTTGTAGTCAATATTTTCAAACTTTAACTAAAAAAATAAATTATATTTCTTGGGTTAGAATATTAACATTAACAAGTATGGTTTTAGCTAATATGGGGCTTAATAAGATATTAACGGTATCAGTACCTGTATTAAATGCAATTTATCCTATGGCAATAATGCTTATTCTTTTATCTATGTTAGATAAATATATAAAAGGAAATTCAATTGTCTATAGTACAACTATAGCCTTTACAACTGTGGTTAGCGTGATTTATGCATTAAGTGGTGCAGGTATAAATATAGAATTGGTAAATAGAGTTTTTGAAAAATTACCGTTCTATTCAAAGGGACTGGGATGGGTTTTACCAGCTTTCCTTGGCTTAGCTATAAGTATAGTTTTAAAGTCATTTGCTGAAAAGAGTAGAGAAAAAGGTACAGAAAAAATTATAGAGGTAAATTAGATTATTTATATTAAAGTAATAGGAGGGTACTCTAATTTTATAAAGAAATTTTATTTAATAGGTGAAGAAGGGGACTTATCGGATATTAATATTTTAACTTACATGGAGAGAAAATAATAAATAGATAGTAAAAAGTACAAAATATCATAAATTGTAAAAATAGTAAGTAAAGCTATTTAAAAGAAAATTTTTGATGATATAATAAATTTTAAAACAATAATGCATAATAAAAAATATCTTTGAACGGAGTGAAGTGCATGAATAAAAAGAACGAAAGAATTTATCAGGTTGCCTATAGAATTACCGCTATAATTCTTTTTGGGGCTTTAGCTGGAATTGGGGTTAATTTTTTCCTAACACCTGCTCATATCTATTCATCAGGTGTTACAGGAGTATCACAGCTATTATCATCAATTGGTGGAGATTTCTTTAATATTAATATTGATATTTCAACATGGGTTCTAATTTTAAATCTACCACTTGCTTATTTATCCTTTAGGAAACTTGGTAAGAAATTTACTCTTTATAGTTTTCTTTCAATAATTTCATTGTCATTTTTTATAGGTTTTATTCCAACAAGAGCACTTACTGATAATCAGCTTTTAAATGCCATATTTGGTGGAGTACTTATGGGTGCTGGAGTAGGAATGTGCTTTAGAGCTGGTTTCTCGACTGGAGGTACAGATATTATAGTTTTAGTTGTACAAAAAATGACAGGTAAATCAGTTGGTCAATTAGGATTCCTAGTAAATGGAATAATTCTTTTAGTTGCTGGGTTAGTTTATGGATGGGAGCTAGCTTTATATAGCTTAGTTTCAATTTATGTAACTACTAAGGTTATAGATTTATTCTATATACAACAATTCAAGCTTACAGTAACTATTTATACTAAGAAAGAAAAAGAAGTAGTTGATAGCTTGATTAAGAGTCAAATGAGAGGAGTTACAATTGGAAGAAATCTTTATGGTGGATATACTAATGAGCCGTTAAGTTCAATTACTACAGTAATTTCAAAACACGAATTACTACTTGTTAAGAGAAATGTTATGGATATAGATCCAGATGCTTTTGTAAACATACAGCCAACAGTTGAAGTTGTAGGAAAATTTTACGATAATTCTCTTATATAATTTAGGTGGTGAAGGATTATTTTAGTTAAATTAACTAAAGTTATAATCTTTCACTTCTTTTTTTGATTTTATAAATAAAAAACTTATGATATCATCATTAAAGAAAGTATTTAGTATAGAGGGTGAGCTTATGATAAACATTGATTTCTCTAAATTAACGGGAGAAATTGTAACTAGAGAAAATTTAAAATATGAAAAAAGTATAGAATCATGGAATAGGGCTATAAAAAAGTATCCTTTAGGAATAGTATTTTGTACTAATATTGAGGATGTAAAAAATGCCTTAGCTTGGGCTAAAGAAAATAATATTTCTTTTAGAATAAGAGTTGGACGTCATAATTATGAAGGTTATTCTACAGGAAATGATGTATTAGTAATAGACTTAAGTAAAATGAATAATATAATTATTGATGAGGAAAATATGAAAGTCACTATAGAAGGTGGCGTTAAAAATGAAGAAATATATGAGGCATTAGGTGTTTTAGGATACCCATTTCCAGGTGGTGGATGCCCTACAGTCGGAGTTGTTGGATTTACTCTAGGTGGAGGTTGGGGATATTCAAGTAGATTATTTGGACTTGGATGTGACAATCTTTTAGAAGTAAAATTCATAAACAGTAAAGGAAAAATTGTTATTGCCAATGAAAAAGACAATTCAGAATTATTCTGGGCTGCTAAAGGCGGCGGAGGTGGCAACTTTGGCGTAGTTGTTTCAATGACTTTTAAAATTCCACAAAAAATAGAAATGGCAACTTTAATAGATATAGATTATCCTAATGCAGAAAAAGAAGAGCTGGTTTATGTAATAAAAACATTACAGCAAACATTTAAAAATCTAGATAGAAGAATGAATTTAAAAACTGCTATTTATAACTCAAAAGATAAAGGAATTGGAGTTAAAATTACAGGGTTATTTTATGGTGGAAAAGATGAAGCAAACGAAATATTGCTTCCATTTAAATTACCAACAAAGGTTAATTTCAATTTAAGTTACATGAGAGTTTTAGAGGCAAATAGAAAAATAGAGTATAGTCATCCTCCTTATGAAAAGTATAAATCAACAGGAAGATTTGTATTTAGAGATTATGAAACTTATGAAATTGAAAATCTTATAGATATAATTTCAAATGAAGCAAATGGCGCATACTACACAGCTATATCTTTTTATGGGCTTGGAGGTGCAGTTAATGATGTAGATAAGTATTCATCAGCATTCTATCATAGAGATGCGTATTTTATTATGGGAATACAATCTGTTTGGGAAGATGATATCTTTGCAGAAGAAAATATAAATTGGATTAAAAATAATTTTGAATACATAGAGAATATAACTACTGGATCATTTATAAACTTTCCTTTTAGAGATCTTAAGAATTATGAAAAAGAATATTATGGGAAAAATAAGGACAAGCTAAGAAAAATTAGAGAGATATATGATGAAAGTAACTTCTTTTCTTTTGAACAGGGAATAAAATAGAATTATATAAAGCAAGAAGCATAGAGAACTTAAAAAGTTTTCTATGCTTTTTACACATATGCATTAATTTTAATATATTGATGAATAGTTAATTATATATTTTTCATATCATTTATATTTACATTTATTTTAAAAACATTAATAATTAGACTTTATTGATAATTTTTTTAAATAAACTATAATATATTTAGAAAATTTGGGGATTTAGGCAAAGAAAAAATATTAATAAACAAAAGGAGAAGTAAAATTTCTATACTTTTTTTATAATATAATCAATTTGTTTTAATTATTATATATATAATTAAAAACTTATTATTATTATCAAAAACAAATATTTAACTTATTTATAAGAAGGATATATAATAAATATGTAGACAGAGAGAATTAACAAAAGAAAGAAGTGTTTAGTATGAGTATAAAATTAATATGCATTGATATGGATGGTACGCTACTTATGGATCAACAAAAAGTTGCTGATGAGGATAAAAAAGCAATAAAAGAAGCTGTAGAAAAAGGAATAACTGTAGCAATAACAACAGGAAGAGTTTATGATTGTGCAAGAATGTACTCAGACACAATAGGATTAAAAACTCCAATTATAGCTTGTAACGGAGCATATATTGGTGGAGCTAATAATGAAGAAATATATAATAATCCTCTTAAACTTGAAGATTTAGAGGACTTTAATAGAATAACAAAGAAAAATAATTTATTTACATATGTTAATACAAACTGGGGAATTATTTCAACAAAAGAATTACCAGAAAATCATGTGTACAAAGTTTTAAATAGAACATTACCAGAGGAAGAAAGAATAAGATTAGAAGTTGTTAATGACTTAGATGAAGCCTTCAAAAAATATAACGGAGAAATATTAAAAGGTGTTTGTGTAGAAAAAGAATTTAAAGACAATCTAAGAGAAGCTAAGGAAGAATTAATTGGATGCACAACAGATTTAGAGATTGTATCTTCATGGGATGATAATTTTGAAATTATGAAAAAAGGTAGCTCTAAAGGGGATGCAGTTAAAATGCTTGCTAAGCATTTAGGAGTTTCTAAAGATGAAGTTATGTGTATTGGAGATAGTGAAAATGACTTATCAATGATAACTTGGGCAGGAACTGGTGTTGCAATGGGAAATGCCATAGATGAGGTTAAAAAGGCTGCAAATTATGTAACTTCAGACAATAAACATGCAGGTGTTGCAGAGGCTATAAGAAAATTTGCACTTTAAAATTGGTAGACAAGCTATTTTAAAAAGAGTTTTAATTTAAGACTATGTTTTAAATTAGGATTGATTTTTAGTTAGGTCTTAAGGTATATCCAAAAATCAACATTTACCTAAAATAGAACTTAATTTAAAGAAGGAGATATGGTATGAAAGATATTATAGTTATTGGTGCTGGAGTAGTTGGATGCTCCATAGCTAGAGAATTATCAAAATATGATTTAGATGTTGTGGTTGTAGATAAAAATAGTGATGTTTCAGAGGGAATATCAAAAGGGAATAGTGGAATAGTACATGCTGGATACAATGAAAAAGTAGGTACTTTAAAAGCTAAATTAAACATAGAAGGAAATAAAATGTTTGATGATTTATCAAAAAACTTAGAATTCCCTTTTAAAAGAAATGGTGCATTTATTTTAGCATTTTCAGATGAAGATATGAAAACTTTAGAAGCTTTAAAGGAAAATGGTGAAAAGCTTGGTGTTGAAGGTCTTGAAATCTTAACTAAAGAAGAGGCTTTAAAGGTTGAAGAAAGTTTAAATAAATCAATAGTTGGTGCTTTAAGTGTAAAAACATCAGGTATAGTAAGTCCATATGAAATGACAATTGCTTTAGGAGAAAATGCTGCTGAAAATGGAGTAGAGTTTAAATTAAATTCAAAGGTTACTAATGTAGAAAAAACATCAGAAGGATATAAAGTAACTTTAAATAATAGCGAAGTATTAGATGGAAAAATAATAATAAATGCTTCAGGACTAGAAGGAGCTTTCTTAAATAATCTTGTTAGTATGAAAAAAAGAGAAATAGAACCGGTAAAAGGAGAGTATTGTTTATTTGATAAGGTTGCTGGATCTATGATTAAGAAAACTTTATTCCAAGTTCCAAATAAATTAAGCAAAGGAGTTTTAGTAACTCCAACAGCTGAAGGAAATCTTTTAGTGGGTCCTAATGCAGAAAGTGGAGAAACATTAGAAACATCTAGAGAGGGTATTGATGAAATTTTAGAAAAGAGTAAAAAATCAGTTGAAGAGTTACCAGTAGCTAGAATTTTAAATACATTCTCAGGAATAAGACCTAAAACTAAAGAGCATGATTTTATAATAGAAGAAGCAGAAGGTGCTGAAAACTTTATTAACGTTATAGGCATTGATTCTCCAGGATTAACTGCAGCGCCAGCTATAGGTGTATATGTAGTTAATATGATTAAGGAAAAATTAAATTTAGTAGAAAAGAAAAATTTTAAAGGAACTAGAGAAAAAATAGCTAGATTTGCAGAACTTTCTTTAGAAGAAAAAAATGAATTAATAAAAGAAAAACCTGCATATGGACATATGGTTTGTAAGTGTGAATTTGTTACTGAAGGTGAGATAATAGAAGCTATTCATAGACCTATACCAGCTACTACAGTTGATGCTATTAAGAGAAGAACTAGAGCTTCAATGGGAGGATGTCAAGGTGTTGGTTGTACACTTCCTATAAGTAAAATACTAAGTAGAGAGCTAGGCGTAGATATAAGTGAAATAAATAAAAATAGTGAATGTTCACCAGTTATTGGTTTTAAGGAGGATTAGTACCATGAGAGAATATGATTTAATTATAATTGGGGGAGGCGCATCAGGTCTTCTTTCAGCTATCAATGGTAAAAAAGATGGAATAGAAAATATTCTTTTAATAGAAAAAGATCCAACCTTAGGTGGTGCACTAGGTTCAGCAGATTATAATATAAGTGAAAGTGGAAATTTAACTGGAATAGAATATAAAGAAAAATTGTTAAAAGAATTTAATGACTTAGATATTGAGGTTAAATTAAACACTATGGTTCTAAAAATAGAAGATTCAAATGAGGTTCTTTGCACAAGCAGTGATTTTGGAGTAGAAAAAATAAAAGGTAAAAACATAATAATCGCTAATGGTGGTAAAGAAAAAAGTAGAAATGCAGTTCAGATACCAGGGGATCGTACAGCTGGTGTTTTAACTGTAGGAATGGCTAAAAAAGCTTTTGGAATCAAAAATATTGTTCCAGGAAAAAATATCTTCATCGTAGGTGATAGTACTCTTTATATGATTCAAGAGGATTTAAAGAAACATAATATTAAAATTGCTGGAATCATAACTGATAAATCTAAAGAGGAAGTTTTTGATTTAAGCGAAAATTTATATTCTGGATATGAGATAATTTCAATACATGGAGAAGGAAGGGTAAACTCTGTAACTATAAAAAATGATAATGAAGAAAAATTTATAAAATGTGATACAGTAATCTTTGCGTATCCAATGATTTCAGATGGTTTAGTTGCATTAAGAAGTGGACTTAAACTTAATCCATCTACAACAGGTCCGGAAGTTGATGAAAATTTAGAAACTTCTAAGAAAAATATTTATGCTTGTGGAAATGCAATTTATGTTCATAAATCAATAGAAGAAATCGAAGCTGAATGTAAGAAACTTGTAAGTTATTTAAAATAAAATTTTTTAATACTACATAAGTATTTATAAAGCATTATTTTAACTCTATTAAAAATTAATTTAATTTTTAGTAGAGTTATTTTAGTATGTTATGGTAGAATTAGTTAACAGATTATAGATATATTGGAATAATATATATGATATACGTTAAGAAAAGGGGAGAGTATATGGTTTATTTTGCTTATGGAAGTAATCTAAGTTTAGAACAAATGAAAAGAAGATGCCCTGAAGCTATTCCTATGGTTGGGGTACATCTTGAGGATTATAAATTAGTTTATAATAAATATGCAGATATAATTCCATGCCAAGGGGAAAGGGTATATGGAGCTATTTATGAGCTTTCAATAAATGATTTAAAAAACTTAGATGAATTTGAAATGTATCCACATCTTTATGAAAAGATAGATTTAAAGGTTCAAGATAGTAATGGGATTTTTTATGAGGCATTTGCTTATGTAATGGTTGAAAAAGGAAATAAATTACCGGAAGATGGTTACTTAGATATAATAAAAAAGGGATATCAAGATTGGAATATTGTTTTATGAATCTAAAACTAAGGATTATGGTGAAATTTTTATCATAATCCTATTATTTTTAATTTTTTTAGTCTATGTTTTAAGTGAATATTGATTTTTAGACCTAGTTAAAAATCAACACTAATTTAAAACAGAACATTTTTTTTAATACTAAGATTAAAAGAGAATACTTAGTTTTTTCTCTTAATAAGGCTCTAAAATTAATATTTTAGAAGCAAAAAGCTTTTATGACATGGTTTAATATTATGATATAGTATTATAAATGTTAATTTTTTTAAATCTAAAATATAAAAATAAATAATAAATATAATTCAGAGGTATTGATATGGAAAAAAATTTAAAAAGACTAGATGAGATTTTATTATTTAATAAAAATTTTGTGGAAGATAAAGAATATGAAAAATATAAAGCTACAAAAAAACCAGAAAAGAAATTAGTAATTCTATCATGCATGGATACAAGACTTACAGAGCTTTTACCAAAAGCTATGAATATTAAAAATGGAGATGCTAAAATAATAAAAAATGCAGGAGCCACAATAATGCATCCTTTTGGAAGTATTGTTAGAAGCATACTTGTTGCTATTTATGAATTTAATGCAGAAGATGTTTTAGTTATTGGACATCATGGATGTGGAATGAGTAATTTGAATTCTAAGGATATGATTGAAAAAATAGAGAGCAGAGGAATATCAGAAGAAACTATTTCAACTATAAAACATTGTGGAATAGATGTAGAAAAATGGCTTCATGGATTTGGATGTGTAGAAGAATCAGTAAAAGAGAGTGTAACATCATTAAGAAATCATCCATTAATGCCTAGCGATGTAAATATTCACGGTCTTCTAATTGATCCTCATACAGGAGAACTTAAAGTTATAGTTAATGGATACGAATAAAGAAAATTTTAAAAAAAATTGATAAAGGATAGGATATTTAAATAAATTTATTTAAATATCCTATCCTTTTATTATTATATTTTGTATGAAAATTTTATTGCTTTTAAATTTAATAAGATTAGATTTTAGTATATTATGAAGTTCATTAGTATTTAAAAGGAATATAAAGAAAAATATAGTATTTGATAGATTTAAGAAGTTAAATCAAGAAATATGAAAGCAATAAATAAAAGCAAAATATTAACTAAATGTAAAATTTTTGTTAGCATGATATAATTGTATTATTACATGAATATGGAGGTGGAAAGATGTTTAATATTAATAATGTTATAAATATATATAAATTAATCTGGATATTTACTGTAGGTTCCATTTTAGGATATTGTGTTGAGATGCTTTGGTGTTATATAAGAAATGGACACTTTGAAAGTAGAAAGGGATTAATTTATGGGCCAATCAGTCCAGTATACGGTATTGGAGGCATTGTTCTAACTTTATTGCTTTATAGATTTGTAAATTATAATGGAATAATAATATTTTTTATAAGTGCAATTATAGGAGGGGTTTTTGAATATCTATGTTCATGGGTACAAGAAAAGGCTTTTGGAAGTGTTTCATGGGACTATGATAGCAAAAATCTTAGTATAAATGGACGAACAAGTGTTGAATATTCAGTGTTTTGGGGAATACTAGGAGTATTTTTCTTAAGAGATATTTATCCCTTATTTGATAAATTTATGGGTTATTTTTCAGATGAAACAATAAAAATACTTACAATTATATTTCTAGTGTTTTTAATACCTGATATTATTATTTCAGCTTTAGCTGTAAGAAGAGAAGTAGCAAGAATGAAAGATGTACAAGCCAAAAATGCTTTAGATAGATTTTTAGATAAAAAGTATCCAGATGAATTTTTAAAGAAGATTTATCCCAATATGATATTTAAATAATAATTAAAATAGATTATTAAAAAATAGCTAGAAATGAAATAAATTATAAATGAATAAACAAAATAAGTATATAAGTTTTATTAGATAATGTTTTTAATAGGAGAATATCATGTTTTTTATCGGAATATTTGGGGTTGAAAATAAACAAAAAGAAATAAAAGAACTGGAGACTATAGAATGTAAAACTTGTGAAACAGGGACTAGAGGAGTTTTAGTAAAGAGTTATGAGTATTTTCATATTTTCTTTATTCCTATTTTTAGATGGAATGAGAAATATTATGTTATGTGTAAAAGATGTAATTCTATTTATGAAATCCCTAAAGAAAAAGGAAAAGGAATTGAAAATGGCGTAAATCTAGATATTAAATTTAATGACACGGTTCTTATTCAAGAGGGAGAAAGATATGGTAAAAATGGTTTAGAAAGAAGATGTCCTAATTGTGGAAATATTTTAAAAGAAGATTATAAATATTGTCCATATTGTGGTAAAGAATTACAATAACCTAAATATAACCATAAGAGGGGTAAAACAGATACATTACAATAAATCACAAATAGCAGTGAAGTATTTTGATGTATCTTTTTATTTTAAAATAGATAATTATTACTAAGTAATATATAAAAAGAATTAATATTGACATTAATTTCAAAAAGTGATATATATAAATTGTGCGATTAGCACTCAACTATTAAGAGTGCTAACAAAAAAGGACGTTTTGTTTTGAAGGGAGTAATTAAAAGTGGAAAAAAGAGAATTTAAAGCAGAATCAAAAAGATTGTTAGACATTGTAATTAACTCAATTTATACAAACAGAGAAATATTTTTAAGAGAATTAATTTCAAATGCCAGTGATGCAATAGATAAAATTTATTATAAAACTTTAGGAGATAGTTCATTAACTTTTAATAAAGATGATTATTACATTAAAATAGTACCAAATAAAGAAAATAGAACTCTTACAATATCAGATAAAGGTATTGGTATGACAGAAAAAGAACTTGATGAAAATTTAGGTGTAATAGCTAAAAGTGGTTCTTTACAATTTAAAAAAGAAAATGCTCTTGAAGAAGGTTTTGATATTATAGGACAATTCGGAGTTGGATTTTATTCATCATTTTTAGTTGCAGATCATGTTACTGTTATAACTAAAGCTTTTGGATCAGATAAAGCATATAAATGGGAATCAGATGGGGTAGATGGATATACTATTTCAGAAGCAGAGGAAGATTCCTTTGGAACAGATATAATTTTACACTTAAAAGCAAATAATGAAGATGAAAACTATGATGAATTTTTAGAAGAATATAAATTAAAAAGTTTAATTAAAAAATATTCAGATTTTATAAGATATCCAATTAAACTTGATGTTACTAAATCAAGAATTAAAGAAGGAACAGAAACCGAACATGAAGAATATGTGGAAGAAGAAATAGTAAACAGCATGGTTCCTTTATGGAGAAAGAATAAAAATGAACTTACAGATGAAGACTATAATAATTTCTACGTGGAAAAAAGATTTGGATTTGACAAGCCTTTAAGACATATGCACATAAGTGTTGATGGGATGATAAGTTATAATGCAATTCTTTATATTCCAGAAAATATACCTTATGATTATTACACAAAAGAGTATGAAAAAGGATTAGAGCTATACTCAAATGGTGTTTTAATAATGGATAAATGCTCAGAACTTTTACCAGATTATTTTGGATTCGTAAAAGGAATAGTAGATTCTCAAGATTTATCACTTAATATTTCAAGAGAAATGCTTCAGCATGATAGACAATTAAGCCGTATTGCTAAGAACATAAAAACTAAAATTAAAAATGAATTAGAATCTATGCTTAAAAATGATAGAGAAAGCTATGAAAAATTCTATAAATCTTTTGGTAGACAATTAAAATATGGTGTTTACGATGATTTTGGAATGAATAAAGATGAATTAAAAGATTTATTAATGTTCTATTCATCAAAAGAAAAGAAAATGGTAACTTTAGCTGAGTATGTAGAAAGAATGGCTGAGGATCAAAAGTATATTTATTATGCTGTTGGTGAATCAAATGAAAGAATAGAAAAAATGCCACAGACTGAGATTGTATTAGATAAAGGATACGAAATTCTTTACTTTACTGAAGATGTAGATGAATTTGCAATAAAAATGCTTATGAACTATAAAGAAAAAGAATTTAAATCAGTATCAAGTGGTGATTTAGGAATAGAGCCAGAAGAAGAAAATAAAAAAGAAAATGAAGAAAACAAAGATATCTTTGAAGCTATGAAAGAAGCTTTAGGAAATAAAATAAGTGCAGTTAAAGCTTCAAGCAGACTTAAAAATTATCCAGTATGCTTATCAGCGGAGGGAGAAGTTTCAATAGAAATGGAAAAAATCTTAAGTGCTATGCCAAATAATCAAGGTGTAAAAGCACAAAAGGTTTTAGAAGTTAATACAAATCATGAAGTATTTAATTCATTAAAAGATTCTTTTGAAAATGATAAAGATAAATTTAATTTATATATAAAATTACTTTATAACCAAGCTCTACTTGTTGAAGGATTAAGCATTGAAGATCCAGTTGAATTTACAAATGATATATGTAAGTTAATGAAATAAATAAAAAGTTACATCCAATTTAAACTGGACTATATGTCAGGATATTTAAGAAAAGAACTAGAAATTTAAAAACTGATTTCGGTATTGAACCGGAGTCAGTTTTTTTATATTTTAAAGATAATTTATATAAAGGGATTTCAGAAAGAAGTATTTTAAAATTTTGAAATAAACTATAGAACGGCTATAGTAACTTTAATGTTTAGTAAAATTTACATATGGTATAAATAATAAAATAATAATAAAAATGCTATTTTATAAATATAATAATAATAAAATTAATTTAAATATATTATTTATATAAAAAACACTTGAATTTATTAATAGGTTGTAATATTATGGATGAAAGGCGTATGGAAAATAAAGAGAAAAAGAGGGGGCATTGAAATGGATGAAAAAAGAGAACAGTGGGGATCAAAGGTTGGGTTTATTTTAGCAGCTATAGGTTCAGCAGTAGGATTAGGTAACATTTGGAGATTTCCTTATGTAGCATATTCAAATGGGGGAGGAGCATTCCTGATACCTTATTTCTTTGCAATATTTACGGCAGGAATTCCACTTCTAATTTTAGAATATTCTCTTGGACATAAATATAGGGGATCAACACCACTTGCAATAGCAAGAGCATCTAAAAAGTGGGAATGGATAGGTTGGTGGCCAACAATAACTTCAGCAATTATAGTAGCTTATTATTCAATGATTTTAAGTTGGGCAGCAAATTACTTTGCATTAAGTTTCACTAAAGGTTGGGGCAGTGATTCGAATGCATTTTTCCATAATGATTTTCTTAAGTTAAGTTCATCACCTTTTGATTTAGGTGGCATTGTTTGGTATGTGTTAGGTGGAATAGCATTAATTTGGGTTATAAATTGGTTTATTTGTTATAAGGGTGTTAAAAAAGGCATTGAGAAAGCAAATAAGATTCTATTACCTACATTAGTTTTAATTATGATAATAATAGCAGTAAAATCAGTAACTTTAGAGGGAGCAACTGAGGGATTAAATACATTATTTACACCTGATTGGTCCATGGTTATGAAACCATCTGTTTGGATAGCAGCTTATGGACAAGTGTTTTATTCTCTTAGCTTAGCTATAGGAATAATGATGACTTATTCAAGTTATCTACCTAGAAAAACAGATATAAATAATAGTGCCTTTGTAACAGCTTTTGCTAACTGTAGCTTTGAATTTTTATCAGCTATAGCAGTTTTTGCTATATTAGGATTCATGGCAACAGCTCAGGGAGTACCAGTTTCAGAAGTTGTATCAAGTGGAGTTGGACTTGCTTTCGTAGCTTTCCCACAAATATTTAGTGAAATGGGAGCTGTAGGATCATTACTTGGACCATTATTCTTTCTATGCTTAATCTTTGCAGGAATAACATCTTCAGTTTCATTAACAGAGGCAGTTTCAGCACCATTTAGAGAGAAATTTGGATGGAGTAGAAAAAAGGTTGTAACTGGAATGTGTATAATAGGATTCTTAATAAGTTCAGTATTCGCAACTGGAGCCGGATTATATATGTTAGATATTGTTGATGCATTTATAAATAACTATGGAATAGTAGTCGTTGGATTATTAGAGGTTATATTAATTGGATGGATTGTTACTCCAGAAAAGGTTAGAGAGCACGCTAATGAAATATCACACTTTAAAGTAGGAAAATGGTGGGATATAGCTGTTAAGTTTATAACTCCAGCGCTTTTAATATATATGGTAATTCAAAATATTATAATTGAAATAAAAACTCCATATGGTGGATATGGATTATCAGCATTATTAGCTTATGGATGGAGCATAATAGCTTTTGGAATAATATGTGCTTTAATAATTTCTAAGAAACCTTGGAAAGATAAAAAAATTGAAGACTATGATGAAGAGGAAGAATTTGTTTCTAATGACTAATCAATAAAATAATCTAAAAATAAGGTTCTATCTTAAATTAGTATCAATTTTTATACAGGTTTGAAGAGCTAACTAAAAATAAATATTAACCTAAAACATAGTCAAAAATAAAAGGTATATTTATTAGAGGAGGGAATAAAATGAATACAACATCAATAGTATTTTTCTTAATAGGAGCAACTGTTTTATGGGGAGGATTTATAGTAACACTTAGTATGTTATTAAAGAATGAAAGAAAAACATCTCAATAACAGGTGAAAATATATTTGTATTTTAATATAAAAAAGTTTATGAAGATTAGATTAAAAATTTTTATCTTCATAAACTTTTTTAGCTTTATAACTAAAATAATTTATATATTTTAATGAATTTGATAAATAGTTTAAATAATAGAGTTTTTAATGAATTAGCCATATTAAATCCCTGTTATTAGAGGATATTGAAGTAAGTGGTGTTATGAAAGATATTGAAATTATTATTAAATTATGGTAATTTTAGTATATGAATAAAATGTTAACGTGAATTTGATAAAATGAGGTTTATCCATAGATAAATATTCATTATAAAAGAGAGGTATTGGTATGGAAAAGCATAGTGATTTTCTAAAAGGCTTAGAAGGTAAGGGGATTATAATTTTAATTTTAGATGAATGGTCCTTCAATAAAAAAGAGCTTGTTTCTAATGTAATAAATCACATGGAAAAGGAAGGCAAAGAATGTATTTATGTTAGAAATTTAGCTAGTGAACCAATAGTAGCAATAGATGGAAAAGAATACTCTGTTAAAATATCTAATTATGGAAATAATTATTCTTTAATACCTTCTCAAAATATAATTCTAACTCCTCAATAAATTGCTATTTTATGATTTGAAAAGAGAATATTTATTAATGAAAAAGGAGTTGCGCCAAATATTTAAATAGTAAAATTCATACAACTCCTTTTTATTTTAATTATATAAAATTTTAAAATGTTATATGGTCTGGATCAGGTCCAATTCTCTCACCAGTATTTAAAGTAGCTATTTTAGCCATATCTTCATCACTTATTTCAAAATCAAATATTTTTGAGTTTTCTTCAATTCTGTGAGGAGTAATTGATTTTGGAATTGTTACTACACCCATTTGAATATCCCATCTTAAAACTATTTGAGAAATTGATTTGTTATATTTTTCAGCAAGTTCTTTCATAAGATCAAATTCAAATATTTTCCCTTGCATAAGAGGTCCCCATGCTTCTAATTGGATTCCATGTTCCTTACAGAAATTTAGAAGTTTTGGTTGAGCTAATTGTGGATGAAATTCAACTTGGTTCACCATAGGCATTATTTCTGCGACTTCTTTTAATTCTTCGATGTGATGTTCTTTGAAGTTAGAAACACCAATAGCTCTTACTTTTCCTTCTTTATAAAGTTTCTCTAAAGCTTTCCAAGTTTCTTTATTTAATGCCTTTGGCCAATGAATTAAATAAAGATCTAAATAATCAACTCCAAGCTTAGAAGTTGTTTCTTCAAATGCTTTAAGAGTACTTTCATATCCTTGATCAGTGTTCCAAACTTTGCTTGTAATAAATATTTCTTCTCTTGGAATTCCGCTTTCTTTTATAGCTATTCCAACGCTATCTTCATTTTCATAACGAGAAGCACAATCTATATGTCTGTATCCTATTTTTAGTGCAGTTTTTACAGCATCCACAGTAGTTTGTCCATTTTTAACTAGGAAAGTACCAAAGCCTAACATTGGCATTTTAACGCCATTTCTTAATTCAACATATTCATTCATCATAAAGTTTCTCCCCTTTTTAGTTATTCAAATTTTGAACTGAAATTTTAGTCAATTTGAATCAAATTTTTATATTAATTTTATTAACTAACATTAGTGATCTTATTATTTGGATATTATCATTTGTAGTTTTTTGATTTTATATAATTTATTTTAAATAAAATCATTTATGATATGTTTATAGAAAAGTAAACTTAAGTGAAATATAAAAATTTAATCTGAATTTATATAGAATAGGGATTTATACTTTATATAAACCTTTCTCTTAGAAAAAAATAATTATCAGATAAACTTTCTTACAAAAATATACTAATATATTAATTAAAATTAATCAATAAATGAGAGATTTATATATTATTTTAAAAATTTAAATTGATTTTAAGTTAATTTACTATTTTATAATGGGAATATGATTTATGATTTTAAGTACTTTGTGGAATGTAAAAGCTTTTTATGGTATATTCTAGGTAAACAATTTTGGAAGGAGTGATTTTGTGAAAGTTACTATTAAAGATGTGGCGAGAGAAGCCAATGTAGCCCCTTCTACTGTTTCAAGAGTTTTATCTGATAGTCCTAAAATTAGCGAGGAAACTAAGATAAAGGTTAATAAAGCCATAGAAAAATTAAATTACAAACCCAATGCAATAGCTAGAAGTCTTGTTAATAATAAGACTAGAATATTAGGAGTAGTTCTTCCAAATGAAGCAGATGATTTATTTAAAAATCCTTTCTTTGTTGAGGCTATGAGAGGAATGAGCATGTCAGCAGATGAGAATGGATACCATATAATGTATGCATTTAGTAAAAATGACAATGATGAGTTAAAAATAATAAAGGAATTTGCAACTAATAATTTGTTAGAAGGAATATGCTTATTATCTGTTAGGGAAGATGACAGTACTATAAAATATTTAAAAGACATAAATTTTCCTTTTGTAGTTATTGGAAGACCTGATGAAGAAGGTGTTTTATGGGTTGATAATGATAATTTTGAAGCTATGTTTAAGTTAGTTAATAAATTTATAAAAGATGGAGAGTTAGATATAGCTTTTATTGGAGGAAAGAGAAGCTGGAATGTTTCAAAAGACAGATTAAATGGGTTTAAAGATGCTTTTAAAGCAAATAATTTAAGTTATGATGAGACTATGGTTACTGAAGGGGAAGATTTTTCAGAAGAATGTGGGTATTTGGCTATGAAGGAGATAATATCAAAAAGAACTCCTAAAATAGTTGTTACTACAGATGATTTACTTGCTTTTGGAGCAAATAAATTTCTAAATGAAGAGGGAATTAAAGGAGTTAAAATAGTAGGTTTTAATAATACACCTATGACAAAATATCAAAATCCACCAATTTCATCTATAGATATTAATGCTAGAGAGCTAGGATATGAGGCAACTAAACTACTTATAGACTATTTAAATAGCAATTTAGCAGGTAGAAATGATTATTGTATAGTAGATACTGAGTTCATTGATAGAGGATAGGATTCCTCATGCAAATTGGGCAAACGTTTGCACAAGAAAGTGAGAATAAATGAGAAAATAGAAGTTAAAGAGAGAAAATAGCATGAAAATTTTCTAAAATCAGTTTTGTAAAGGATTTAATTATCTGATATTATAAAAATGTAAAATGAGACTTAATTTAGAGGAGCTTTGCGAACTCTAAATTTTAGACGAATTTTTATCAATTATGTTTTTTAGATAATCTAAAAAACAAATTTTTTTGAAAAATGGGCAAACGTTTGCACGAGTTTCAGCTTTTTAACATTCAAATAATATAAGTAAAAATACAAGGAGTAAATATGAATAAAAGATGGTGGAAAGAATTAGTTGCATACCAGATTTATCCTAAGAGTTTTATGGATTCAAATGGTGATGGAATTGGTGATATCCAAGGAATTATATCTAAGCTAGACTACTTAAAAGATTTAGGTATTGATTTAATTTGGTTATGTCCAATGTATAAATCACCAAATCATGATAATGGATATGATATAAGTGATTATAAAGACATCTTAGATGAATTTGGAACTATGGATGATTTTAATGAGTTACTTAATGAGGTTCATAATAGAGGGATGAAACTTATTATAGATTTAGTAATAAATCATACTAGTGATGAACATCCGTGGTTTATAGAATCAAGATCTTCTAAGGACAATCCTAAAAGAGATTGGTATATTTGGAGAGATGGAAAAGATGAAGCAGAACCTAATAACTGGGAAAGTATTTTTAAAGGCTCAGCTTGGGAATTTTGTGAGAATAGTGAGCAATACTACTTACACTTATTTGCTAAAGAGCAACCAGATTTAAACTGGGAAAATAAAGATGTAAGAAACGAACTATATAAAATGATAAATTGGTGGCTTGATAAAGGAATTGATGGATTTAGAGTTGATGCTATAAGCCACATAAAAAAAGAAGAAGGTCTTAAGGATATGGACAATCCTAATGGACTAAAATATGTTTCATCTTTTGAAAAGCATATGAATGTACAAGGAATAAACTCTCATCTTAAAGAATTGAAAGAAGAAACTTTTTCAAAATATGATATAGTTACTGTTGGAGAAGCTAATGGAGTTAGTGCTCATGAAGCTGATCACTGGGTAGCAGAAGATCGGGGAACATTTAATATGATATTCCAATTTGAACATCTTAATCTTTGGAATTATGAAGAGGGACAAGGATTTGATGTAAAGGCATATAAGGATGTTTTAACAAATTGGCAGAATTCTTTAGAGGGTAAAGGATGGAATGCACTTTTTATTGAAAATCATGATATACCTAGAGTCGTTTCAACTTGGGGAAATGACGATAAATATTTAACTGAGTGTGCAAAAGCTTTTGGAGCTGTTTACTTCTTACAAAAAGGAACACCTTTCATATATCAAGGTCAAGAACTTGGTATGACAAATGTTAAGTATCATAGCATATCTGATTATGATGATGTTAGAACTATAAATACTTATAACGAAAGAATTGAAAATGGTGTTTCAGAAGAAGTGGCATTAAAAGAAGCTTGGATAACTTCAAGAGATAATTCAAGAACACCTATGCAATGGAACTCAAGTGAAAATGCAGGATTTACTGAAGGAAAACCTTGGATAGGAGTTAATGAGAATTATAAAACAATAAATGTAGAAGTTGAAGAAAAGGATGAAAATTCAGTTTTAAACTTCTATAAAAAGCTTATAAAACTTAAAAAGTCTAATGAAGCTTTAAGCTATGGTGTATATGATTTGATACTTGAAGAAGATAGAAGTATTTATGCTTATACAAGGACTTTAAATGATGAAAAGTTCTTAATAATAGCTAATTTAACTGGAGAGAACGCTAACTACAATTATGAGGGAGAAAAACTTAATTCTAAAGACTTACTTCTTAATAACTATGAAGTTTGTGAACATAAAGATTTAGTAGAATTTACTTTAAAACCTTATGAGTGTAGGGTATATAAAGTTTCTTAGTAAGATTAGGTTGAATTCAGAGTGGAGTTTTTACTTTGAATTTTAGCTAGATTTATCTAAAGACAAAACTTAGGGGCTAGAGTGTGTATGGACTATAACCTGAGAACGAGTGTTATAAGATTAATAATTGGAGGTATTTGAGAATGAAGAAATTTAAATTAGGGTCTTTTGATTTCTGGCAAAAGTTTGGTAAGGCATTACTTGTAGTTGTTGCTGTAATGCCTGCTGCCGGACTTATGATTTCAATAGGTAAGGTAATGGGAATTTACATTGATGTAGATTTCGTAAAAACTATAGCGAGAGTTATGGAGGATATAGGTTGGGCAATAATTGGTAACTTAAACTTACTATTTGCTGTTGCAATAGGTGGTTCTTGGGCTAAAGAACGTGCAGGGGGAGCTTTTGCAGGTACCATAGCATTTGTTCTTATTAATAGAATCACTGGTGTAATATTTAGTGTAAGCAATGCTATGTTAGCAGCAGATTCAACTGCCACAGTTCAATCATTTACAGGTCAAACACTTTTAGTTAAAGATTACTTTGTTTCAATACTTGGTGCTCCAGCACTTAATATGGGTGTATTTGTAGGTATTATTTCAGGTTTCTTAGGAGCAGCTTTATATAACAAGTATTACAATTATAATAAATTACCTAATGCATTAGCATTCTTTAATGGTAAACGTTTTGTTCCATTTGTCGTTATAGTAGGTTCAACAATAACAGCAATTATACTTTCTTTTGTATGGCCATTTGTACAATATGGATTAAATACTTTCGGACAATGGATAGCTACATCAAAGGATACAGCTCCAATAATAGCACCATTCTTATATGGTACATTAGAGCGTTTATTATTACCATTTGGATTACATCACATGCTTACAGTTCCAATAAACTATACAGAACTTGGTGGAGTGTATCATATACTTACAGGTCCAACAGCTGGACAAGCCGTTGCAGGACAAGATCCATTATGGCTTGCTTGGATAACTGACTTAAATAACTTTAAACAAGCAGGAGACATAACTTCATATAATCAACTTATAGGCTCAGTAGTACCAGCTCGTTTCAAAGCAGGACAAGTAATACTTTCAAGTGCATCATTAATAGGGGTAGCACTTGCTATGTACAAAAATGTTGATCCAGATAAGAAGAAAAAATATAAATCAGTATTCTTCTCAGCTGCTATAGCAGTATTCTTAACTGGTGTAACTGAACCAATAGAATTCATGTTCATGTTTATATCACCAATATTATATGTGGTTTATGCTGTTATAGCTGGTTTAGGATTTGCCATAGCGGATGTAATAAACTTAAGAGTACATGCTTTTGGATTTATAGAACTTTTAACTCGTTCACCACTTATGATAAATGCAGGTTTAACTAAAGATTTAATAAACTTTATAATAGTTGCAATAGTATTCTTCTTCATAAACTACTTTGTATTTAGTTTCTTAATCAAGAAATTCAAAATAGCTACACCAGGACGTATGGGTAACTATATTGATAGTGAAGATGAAAACACAAAGCAAAGTTCATCAAATAGCAAAGCTTCAATGGATGAATTAGCAGTTAAGGCTATTGAGTTATTAGGTGGAAAAGAAAATATAGTAGATGTAGATGCTTGCATGACTCGTCTTCGTGTTACTGTTAAGGAAATTGATAAGGTTGGAGACGAAAAGGCTTGGAAAGAAAATAAAGCTTTAGGTCTTATAGTTAAAGATAAAGGAGTTCAAGCTATATATGGTCCTAAAGCAGACGTATTAAAATCAGATATTCAAGATATCTTAGGTATTTAGGAGTTTATAAAATGAAATTACTTACTTTAAACTGTCATTCTTGGCTAGAGGAAGAACAATTAGAGAAGATAAAATATTTAGCAAAGACAATTGTTGAAGAGGAATATGATGTCATAGCTCTTCAAGAGGCTAGTCAAAGTATCAAAGCTAGTATTAAAGAAGGAAACCTAAAAGAAGACAACTATGGGTTATTATTAATTGAAGAAATAAACAAACTAGGTGGAGAAAGATACCACCTGGTTTGGGATTATTCTCATATTGGATATGACATATATGAAGAAGGTTTATGTTTATTAACTAAACATAAAATAGTAAATAGTGAAAGTTTTTATGTATCAAAAAATCAATCAAAAACTTTTTGGAAATCAAGAAAAATAGTAAAAGCAACAATAAATATAAATAACGAAAACATAGATTTCTATTCTTGTCATATGGGTTGGTGGAATGATGAGGAAGAGAGTTTTATAGTTCAAGTTAAGAATTTACTTTCAAGTGCAAAAGAAAGTAAAAATAGAGCATTCTTTATGGGTGATTTTAATAATAATGCTTTCTTAAAAAATGAAGGATATGATTTCCTTAAAAGTAATGGCTTAATTGATACTTATAATTTAGCTGAAAATAAAGATTCTGGTGTTACAGTTAAAGAAAGTATAGCCGGATGGGATGATAACACAGAAGAGTTAAGAATAGATATAATTTTTACTAATAAAGATACGGAAGTTTATGAGAGTAAAGTTATATTTAATGGAGAAAACAAAAAAATCATATCAGATCATTTTGGAGTAGAAGTAATAACAAAATAAAAGATTTATACTTAGTTGTATCAAAAGTTTTTTAACCATAATAAATTAGTTTATTCTAAGAAAAAAGAAATACACCTAAAAAGTTTTGTGGGAGCATAGGTAAAATAGATATAGTTAATGAAAAAACACTCTATAATATAAACTAATAACTTATATCATAGAGTGTTTTTGTTATGCTTGTTTATATAATATTATATTTAATAAAATTTTATTGTGATTGTATTTAAACTAGTATATAAATGCAATTACAATAAAATCTTATTAGTTAGAAGTGTTAATTCTAGAAACACTTCCTTTGAGGATTTTGGAAATTTTTTCAACTAATTCTTCTGGCGGTTCTTGCATTCCATTTTCAATCCATTGAATAAGAATACCTGTGAAAGTTACGCTATAAAAGTTACAGAGAAATTTTTCATTACTATCAGAAAGTTGAAATTCACCTTTATTTTCCTCAATAACTTTAATAATCATTTTATTTGAAAGATTGCATATAAAAGCTTCTAAGTATTTTCTATCTGAAAGTCTAACAAATGAATAGCTTAGTTCCTTATTATTATAGAAATAGTTTAACAGTCTATATAAGCAAGTTTCCCAGTGTTCAAAATTTAATGAATCTTGAATGGAATCTTTGAGTTCAGAGCTAAAAATCCACTCTAATAAATCATAGATATCCTTAAAGTGTCTATAGAAAGTTCTTCTATTTAAACCACAGTCTGTTGAAATCTCCTTAATTGTAATTTTTTCTATAGGCTTTTCTTTCATTCTCTTTTTTAGAGCGTTAGCAAAAAGCTGTTTTGTAATTTTTGAAATTGCTTCACTTTTCATAATACACCCCATATAACCATTGTTCACACATTTTAATAAATGTGACATCATGTCTCAAATTTGAAAACTTGATTATTTAAATCATAGTATTCAAGGAATATAATGTCAATATAAAGAAAGTTAAGAATTAGAGAGGATGATGAATTTATGGAAAATTATCAAAGAATAAAAACTAATGTTCCAGAAGGTATAGAAAAACGTAAAGCCTACTTAGTAGGTGGTGGAATCGCTTCTTTAGCAGCTGCTTTCTACTTAATTCGTGATGGTCATATGCCAGGAAAGAATATAACTATCTTTGAAAAATTAGACATAGAAGGTGGATCAATGGATGCTGCTGGAGATCCAGAACATGGATATGTTTGTCGTGGTGGAAGAGAATTAGAATCACACTATGAATGTACATGGGATCTTTTTGGAGAAATACCTTCATTAGAAAAAGAAGGATTTTCTATTTTAGATGAATTTAAGGAACTTAATGATAAGGATCCTAACAGTTCAAATTGTAGATTGCTTAGAAATTGTGGTGAGAAAATTAATCTTGATGACTTAGGACTTACTCATGAGCACATCAAAAAAATTACAAATCTATTCCTTGCAAAAGAGGAAGCTCTTGATAATGTAACTATAGAACAGTTTTTTGACCCAAGTTTCTTTGAAACAAACTTTTGGCGCTTATGGTATTCAATGTTTGCATTTAATCCATGGCATAGTGTATTAGAAATGAAAAGATATATGGAACGTTTCATACATGCTTTCCCTGGATTTGCTAAGATGGATTGTTTAGTATTTACAAAATATAATCAATATGAATCATTCATATTACCACTTACTAAATATCTAAAAGAAAAGGGAGTAAATTTTGAACACAAAACAGATGTTAAGGATTTATATATAGAAATAATAGGAAAGCAAAAAACTGTTACAGGAATTCATTTAGTAAGAGATGGACAAGCTAAAGAACACATAGATGTACTTCCAAAAGATTTAGTAATGGTCACTAATGGTTCTATGACAGAATGTACAGGATATGGAGATTTTGATAAAGTTCCAGAATTAATAAGAGAACCAGGTTCTGTTTGGACATTATGGGAAAACATAGCTAAAAATTCTATAGACTTTGGACATCCAGAAAAATTCTGTGGTGATATAGATAAATCAAAATGGGAATCTTTCACTATTACTTGTAAGAAATCTAAACTTACAGATAAAATTCATGAATTAAGTGGAAGAGATCCATTTGCAAAACATAAAACTGTTACAGGTGGAGTTATTACTATGACTGATTCTAATTGGTTAATGAGTGTAACTTGTAATAGACAACCACAATTTAAGGATCAGCCAGATGATGTAGTTGTATTATGGGCATATGGTTTAATGTTAGAAAAAGAAGGTAACTATATTAAGAAAAAAATGCAAGATTGTACAGGAAAAGAACTTCTTGAAGAGCTTCTTTATCATTTAGGTCTTGAAAAAGATATACCTGAAATATTAAAGACAGTTAAGGTTATCCCAACAATGATGCCTTATATAACTGCTCAATTTATGCCAAGGGCTAAAGGAGACCGTCCAGAAGTAGTTCCAGAAGGTTCTGTTAACCTAGCATTCTTAGGACAATTTGCAGAAATACCAGGAGATGTTATATTCACAGTTGAGTATTCTATACGTTCAGCTATGATGGCAACTTATAAATTACTAAATATAAATAAAAAACCACCTATAGTATATCCTTCACAATTTGATATTCGTGTTGTTGCAAGATCAATGAAGGCATTAAATAGTGGAAAACCACTTCCAGGTGAAGGATTTGTTGAAAAATTACTTAAAGGTACAAACTATGAAGGATTAATATAAGCTTAAAATAAGTATAATTACTAGGTTTATATTATAAATATAGTATGATTTACAATAAAAAGATAAACTAATTACAAAATAGCACTAGCATGCATAAAATCATGCTGGTGCTATTTTTTAGCGTTTATTTTTACTTATACTAGATTTGAAATTTTGATTTTTACTTAAAATAAGATAAAAATAAATTAGCAATTTAGAATTTTAGTTTATAATAATAAATATAAAATATTTAAAGAGTATGATTTAATATATAGATTTTATTATAAAAAATTAAGGGAAAGGAAGGCTATTATGATTAACTTAAATGAAGAGCAGCAAAAGGTTGTAAATGAACAAAGTAGTAATATTATTTTGCTTGCATCTGCTGGAACAGGGAAAACTAATACTTTAGCAGAGAGAGTTGCATCCATAATTAAAAATGAAAATTCAAAGCCTTCAGAAATTTTATGCATCACCTTTACTAATAAGGCATGTAAAGAGATGAGTGATAGAGTAATTAAGATTGTTGGGGGAGAAGCTAAGGATATAACCATAAGAACTTTTCATAGCTTTTGTTTTGATATAGTTAAAACTTACGCAAAGAGAAATACTGATATATTTTCAGACTTTACAATATTTGATGAAGATGATTGTAGGGAAGTTATAAGTAAATTAAGTTATTATTATGCTACAAGTAATTTAATGGCTACTACTATGCAAATACAAAAGGTTATTGATTTTATAAAGGTTGAAAAGGCAAGAAGAGAAACTTTAGAAGATCGAGTTTTAAATGAATATAAGACCGTAATTGATGAAATTTTTAAGTTTAGCGAAGAAAAAATAAATCAGGTTTGTAGTGACAAAGGAAATTTAAATTTAAAGCTTAAAACCTATATTAAGTTTCATGGACATGAATTAGTTACACTATATGATTCTAAGCTTAGAGAGGAACATGCTTTAGATTTTAACGATTTAATAATACTTACTAAGGAATTATTTAGGGATGAAAAAGTTGTCCAAGCTCTTAAAAATAAATTTAAATATATAAATATAGATGAAGTACAAGATACAAGTATTATAGAGTATTCAATAATTGAAAAACTTTTTGAGGGAAATAATGTTCTTATATGTGGGGATTTCTTTCAAACAATATATAGTTGGCGTGGATCAGATCCAGAAATGATTTTTAATAAATTTAAAGAAAAATATAAGCCTATAGAAGTTGTATTTTCAAAAAATTATAGAGCCACTCAAAATTTAAACCAAGCTTCCTTAGTTTTTTTAAATAATGCTTTTTCAAAAAAAGTATCTAGTATTTATAAGGATGGAATTTCAGCAGAATCCAAAACTACTGGAGAAAAAATAATATTAAAGGAAACAAGAGGTTTAAGAGAAGAGGCCAGATTCATTTTTGATTATGTAAATAATTTATGCAGAAAAGAAGAAGATTTAAAAAAAGTATGTGTTCTTACAAGAGATAATAACTACAACATAGGGCTGAGTGAGGAGCTTTATCAAATTGGCGGTTATGAAGGTGCTGATTTTGAATTTATACTTGTGGATCAATTTAAGTTCTTTAGAAGACAAGAGGTTAAAGATATATTGGCTTTCTTAAAGTTAATAGCTAATAGATATGATTCTTTAAGTTTAAAGAGAATAGTAAATAGATTGCCAACAGGGATTGGAATGAGAACTTTAGAGTCTATAGAGTCTTTACAATGCAAAAAGGTTGGGATAAGATTATCAGATTATATAGATCCACTTGTACTAGAATATGGAGAAAAATTTTCTTTATTAATAAATGAGTTTGAAAAAGAAAATATAATAGTTTTTGATGTGGAGAGTACAGGTGTTGATGTTACAGAGGATGAAATAATTCAAATAGCAGCCATAAAATTAAATAAAAATGGAGAAGTAATAGATAAGTTTGAAAAATTCCTAAAAAATAAGAAACCAGTTAAGGATTCTTATTATGTTCATGGTTTTTCAGATGAAATGCTTCAGAAAATTGGAGAAGATAAAGAAAAAGTTTTAAAAGAATTTGTGGAGTATTCTAAAGATTCAATAATAGTAGGGCATAATGTTCAATATGATATAAACATATTATCTAGTGAATTAGAGCGAAATGGATTAGGGAAGCCTAAGTTTAAGACTTTTTATGACACTTTGGATATATATAGAAGATTTTATCCTGGAAATATAAATTATAAGTTAGAAAATTTAAGTAAGGTTTATGATACTAAACATAAGCCAAGTCATGATGCTATGGATGATATTATAGCTACAGGGGAGCTTCTAGTTAGGGCTATAAATGAAAAAATAGTTCCAACTTCAATGGAAAGAATGGCTTTAATGTCAAAGCATTTAAAAGCATTTACGGCTATTAGTAAGAAACTAAATGAACTTTTTAAAATAGCAGAGAGTAAAAGACCATATGAACTGGTTGCCTGTGTGATGAATGGCTTTAACATTAAAAGTATGTATGCTGGAGATGAAAATAAAGAAAAACTAAATAGGCTTAGAGACTTATATGCCTTATTTAGAGATTTAGACGATAAAAGCAAAGGAAATAGAGATGCCTTGTTAGATATTATAAGAATAACAGGGCTTTCTAATGGAGAGTTAGAATCCTTAATAATTAATAGGACAAAGAAACCTAGAATACCAATAATAACAGTACATCAAGCAAAAGGATTAGAGTTTGACACTGTATTTTTAGCTGGTATTCAAAATAATACATTTCCTTCATATATGTCTATAAAAAGTGGAAATCTAGCTGAAGAAAAAAGAGTATTTTATGTAGCTATAACTCGTGCTAAGAAAAGATTAGTAATAACATATAATTCTCAAGGAAAATACGGTCGTAGAAATGAAATAAGTCAATTTATAAATTATATTCCTAATGATTTCTTTAAGATTATATAATATTCATTTCAATAATTAAAATAAAATATTGTTAAGATAGAAACAACCCAATTGAGAATTAAAACTTCAATTGGGTTGTTTTTCATGTATTCGGGAGTAATATTTTCTTGCCTTAATTTATTTTTTTCTCATATGATTTTTAAAATTTTAGAATGAGTAGAAAAAGTTTTTTCTTAAAACCTTTATTGATTTTATAATCATCTATAGATTAAGTGTTAGAATTTTCTAAAGTTTTTAGTGAATTCTTTAATTAAAAAAGGGCTTTAGTTTATTTGCTTTCTTCAGGAGTTTCAACGGCTTCTGATTGTGGAGAAATAGAGAAATCTTCATTTTGAGAATTAGGTTCTTCGTTTAAATTTTCATCTGAAACAATACATGGTGGGAGTTCATCAGAGTTTAGAGAGTTGTTAGTTTCTTCCTCTAAGGAAGGAGAAATATTTTCTGAAATTTCATTTGTTATATCTTCATGAATATCTTCGTCATCTTCGGTAATATTTTCATATTTTAGCAAATCACTTTCTAAAGAATCATCATTAGGTACGGTTTCTAAAATAATTTCAGATGAATCAAAGTCTTTATAATCATATATTATAGAATTCATAGAAATTGGTTCTGATTCAGAAGTTTCTTTTAGCATTTCAATTTGTTGATTCATAAGACATATAACGTCTAAGCATATATCTCTTTCTATTAAGGTATAGGTATTTTGAAATTTTTTTAAGTTATTTAAAATTAAATTTGCTTTTTCAATTATCTTATTAGGTTCAGTTACAGTTAAATTTTCTTTGAGTATAGATTCTAAATAACAATATTGATTCTCTAAATATTTCAATTCATTTGAGCAATCTACACATAGTCCATTATTTAATTTTAAAAACATACCTCTTTTTTTACATACAGTACATTCTTTAATTAATGACATAAAAATCCTCTTCCATAAAATTAATCATAATATTATAATATTATGATTAGTTATAATGTGTTAATAAATTTCTGTGAGAATTAAAAAATACTTATTTGAATTTCCATGATTATATATACTAATTTTAAAGTATTTGGATAAACACTAAGGTTGATATACTTACTATAAATCTGTATAATAATTCTGAAACTAAACAATGGAGTGGATTAAAAATGAGAATGAGAAGAAAGCCCTGGGCTAGACCAGAATTAGAAGCATGTGACTTCTTTGTAGCTAACCCAAAAGAGAACAAAGGAAATTGGAAGAATACTTTTAAGAATACAGAAAACCCAATATATTTAGAATTAGGATGTGGTAAAGGAACATTCATGGCAGTTCATGGTTCAGAGCATCCGGAAATAAATTACATAGCAATAGATATAAAGGATGAAGTTCTTGTTTTAGCTAAAAGAAACATAGAAAAAGCTTATGAAGAAAAAAATCAACCTTTAGACAATGTTAAATTAATGCCTCAAGAAATAGCATTAATAGATACTATCCTAGACAATAATGATAGAATAGAAAGAATTTATATAAACTTTTGTAATCCATGGCCTAAAGACAGACATAAGAAGAGAAGATTAACTCATACAAGACAGTTAACAAACTATAGAAACTTCTTAGTTGATGGTGGAGAAATACACTTTAAAACTGATGATGATGAGCTTTTTGAAGAGTCTTTAGAGTATTTCAAGGAATGTAATTTTGAAATAACTTATATAACTTATGATTTACATAATAGTGGTTATGAATATAACGTAGTAACAGAACATGAAGAAATGTTCTCAAAGCAAGGAATAAAAATAAAATTCTTAATAGCTAAGAAATTATAGCCTTTTAGTTGTAAGGGACTGTGTCAAAACTTAATAATAAAACTTATTTTGATACATGTCCCTTTATTTATCTGATAATTAGACTCTTTTTTCTACTCTAAATGGCCTGTTAAGTGGAAGAGCTAATAAATATTCTACTAATTCATCATATTCCTCTTCAGTAATCTCAAAAGGAGTCCACCAACCACTTCTTGGCCAAAAGCCTTCTAATAATACTTTATTTAATACTTTGAATTCTGGAATTACCTTGTCAAAGGGTAATCCTATAAGAATTCCGTTATCTAATATTAAATTAGCAACAGTACCTTTTTTATCTACAAATTTACCATTAGCACCATAGGCCTCAGGCTCTAAGCTATATTCAATAATTCGCATAAATTAAAAATCCCCCTTAAAGTAAATAATTCATTATATATCTAAGTTTTTAAGTTATTTTACTATAAATAGTTAGATTTTAGTAGTAAAGTTATATGAAATTAATAAGTATTTTAAAGATATTATTACTTAGAGTATTTTAGTTTTTGTCTAGTTTCTAGATTTAGGTGATAAATTTTAGAAAACTTAAGAAGTTTTAGAAAGTATATTTATTACAAAAGTGAAATGGTATACAATGAATCTGAAGTTGATTTAAAAGCTTAAATTAAGGAATTAATAGAGAATTTAAAGTCAACTTTAGTTAGTTTGTAAAGTAAAGCATTTAATAATAAATTATTTGAACTTGGGGGTAAGGGAAGATGAGTTTATCAACTAATGAATTAAAAGAAATTGTAAGAAAAATCGGAAAAGATTTATCAACAAAAATAGATGATAAAGAGCTACAAGAATTATTTTATAACTGCTTCATAAACACAATGGACACAACTGTTGAGGTTTCTGAAGGAGACGCTTTCGTAATAACAGGAGATATTCCAGCAATGTGGCTTAGAGATTCTACATCTCAAGTAGAACATTACTTACCATTTGTTAATGAATATCCAGAACTTAAAGCTATTTTTACTGGATTAATAAATAGACAAGTTAAGTGTATATTCATAGACCCATATGCAAATGCATTCAATAAAGAACCTAATGGACAAAAATGGGATAATGATATTACTAAGGATAGTCCATGGGTTTGGGAAAGAAAATATGAAATAGATTCACTTTGTTATCCAGTTAGATTAATACATAAATACTGGAAAGAATCAGGAGATGAGACTTTCTTCAATGAAGATATCAAGAAAGCTTTCAATATGATAATAGATCTTTGGAGAGTTGAACAATATCATAGAGAAAAATCAGACTATAGCTTCCAAAGATTAAATTGTTCAGTAACTGATACATTAAGCCATGAAGGTTTAGGAACTCCAGTAGAGTACACAGGAATGACGTGGTCAGGATTTAGACCAAGTGATGATGCTTGTGAATATGGTTACTTAGTTCCTGCTAATATGTTTGCTGTAGTTGCTTTAAGATATATTTCAGAAATCGCAGAGAAAGTATATAAGGATGAAGAGCTTAAAGAAAAGGCTGATAGTTTAAGAGCAGAAATAGACAATGCTATAGAAAAGCATGGAAAAGTTTATAAAGAAGGTTTTGGAGAAGTTTATGCATATGAAACTGACGGTATGGGTAACTATAACTTCATGGATGATGCTAACGTACCAAGTCTTTTATCAATACCTTACTTAGAGTATAAAGGAATTGATGATGAGGTTTATCAAAATACTAGAAAATTCATCTTAAGTAAAAATAATAGATTTTTCTTTGAAGGAAAAGCTGCTAAGGGAATTGGAAGTCCACATACTCCAGATCAATATATCTGGCATATAGCACTATCAATGCAAGGATTAACAACAAATAATCAAGAAGAAATTGATGAGTTAATTAAATTATTAAAGGAAACTCATGCTGGTACTGGATACATGCATGAAGGATTCCATGTAGATGATCCTGCTCAATTTACAAGAGACTGGTTTGCATGGTCAAACTCATTATTCTCACATTTCATATATGAGAAAGTTATAAATAATAAATAATAAATTTGTTCACCTGAACTTATTTAGTGATTATTTTAATATTATATTTTTTGAATATTAATCTCCGTTGTTGTTTAAAATATACAGTTTATAATCGTTAATAATAATCATCTAAATTAAGTAAAGTATATATTTATATATTTCAAAGGAAGTATCAATTGATACTTCTTTTTTTATTGATAAAAGTTAATATGTACAACAAAAAAATTAAAATTTTATTTTATGAAAGGTTATGTTTTAAACTAGTATTGATTTTTAGATATAACTTGTAAGTTAGGTATGAAAGTCTAACCAAAAATCACAATAATCTAAAATAGGGCTTTATGAAAAAAATATATAATAAAAGAGTTTATATTTCTTTAATAAGAGAGTTTGTTGAGAATAAACATTGGATAAAAAGGTAAAAATAAACTGAGGTGAATTTATGAGAAAGTTAAGCCTAATTTTATTAAATATATTTTTATTATTTAATTTAATATCTTGTGGATCAGAAGGTAAAGAAATTGTTATAAATCTTGTTGATAATGAACTTGAGGTTGAAGAAAATGAAAAAAGAAATATAACAATACAGTCTAAAGATAAATTTAAACAGTTTAGAAATAACAATACTAAAATAAATAAAGAAGATTTAAAAAGTTATTATGAAAATGATCCAACATTGAAAAATTTTGAAGTTCCTAAGAAAACCATAGAAGAATATGAAAATTGGTTTATAAATATGGCTCGAGATAGAGGTGAAAGTGCTAAGGATGTCTCTGATGCTTTTAGATCAGTAGATGTTTTAATAGGAGAAGATATAGTTAAGTTTCCTGTAATATTAGATACTGTTATTTTTAATGATAGAGAAGCATATGCTATAGCTTATCTATGTGAGGAAAGTGAAAATTTAGATATGGAAGCACAAGAGGCTATAGAATTAAGAAGGTTTGATAATGTTTTAATAATAGGAGTTTATAAAGGCTCTTCAGATATATTTTATAAAAACAAATACAAATATAAATTTTAATTAAAGGCTATGTTTTAAACTAGTGTTGATTTTTAGATAGAAGTGTAAGAACATTTTAATAGCTAGCTAAAAATCAAAATTCACCTAAAACATAGTCTATTTAAAATATTAATTCTTATTATAGAATTATTTCAGTATTTACCATAATAATATTTTCTTTTTGTGAGAAAAATAAAATTAAACTTAATCAAAAAGGAGGATTACTTATGTCAAAGGATAGTCAACCAGATAATAAGACAGCTAGAATGGAGAAGTGCAATTTTCAAACTCCAATAACAAGTGAAGAAGGTAAAAATCATAATAGAACAGCTAAAAAACATTCAGTAAAAAGAGAAGGATTCCAAAGTCCACATATAAATTAGAATATTATGAACAATAAGTTATAATTTTAGAAGTTAGAATAAACTTTAAGAAATTCTAAATTTGGTGGAAAATAGGTAGTTTTCAAGAATGCTTTATTAATGTAAAGGGATTAGAATCAAAAAATGTTTATTTTTTGAAAAAACACTTGAAATTTGCTTAACCATATGTTAATATAATGTTAACAGGTTAAAGCATAAACCTAATTTCCCTATATTTCATATATATATGCATTTGTCCTATAAGTATCCCTTAGCTTATAGGACTTTTTGTTATATGTTGAGAATTAATGGAGGCGTTATTATGGTAAATAAGAAGTTTGGCATATTAACAAAAATCGTTTTATTACTTTTAGTATTAGTACCTATAACTTTTAGAGTTTATAATCTTTATTATGTTGATTCAAATTGGGAGATAAATTCTAAAGTTATTAACAGGGGAAAGGTATATAGGGATTATATTAAAGAAAAAAATTTAGTTGGAGTTCCTAAAATTTATTATAAATATAATTCTTTGACTCCTGAAGAAATGATGACTTTAGATGTCTTAGCCAATACTAAGGGATACAATATTGAGGAAGTTACTCCTGAGATTGAGAAATATGTATTATCTGAGCATGATGAAATCAAAGGAGCAAACCTTACAGAAAGTGAAAAAGAAGAAGTAAATAATTATATAAATCAAATAAAATATAATGTAAATCAAGATTTGGAAAAGAATTCAAGATATATATATACTATGAAAATAATATTGTCAATATTTACAGCACTAATGATAGTTTTAAGTATTTATGCGATTTTCCTAATGGTTATTTTTATAAATGAAAAATAGGCCTTTTATTTTAAAAGGCCCATTCTTTCTCTTGGGTATATAGTGAAAAAAGCTTTTCCATCTAAATCTTTTTTTGGAACATAAGGATTTTCCCATTTCCTCGCATCTTCTGAACGAACCCTATTATCTCCAAAAAATAAATAATGTCCTTCAGGAACATTAAAAGTTTTATTTAATACTTCATTATTTTTTACGTATGGTTCATCAATTAAAATATCATTTACGTACACAACACCATCTTTTATCTCAACTTTTTCTCCAGGAAGACCAATAACTCTTTTTATAAGTAGTTCTTTAGAAGATTCATGACTAAACACAAATATATCACCTCTATTTACACTAGTAAAAATTTTACTAACAAGCACTTCATCCTCTTCCATTATTGTTGGTCTCATTGATCCAGTAGGAATATATGCTTTAAAAAACAGGTAATTATTTATAAAATAGGATGCTCCAAAAACAACTATGAAAAAAATTATTATATCCTTTATCCTTAAGTATGATTTCTTTTTTAAAGTAGATACATTTCTTTCAGATAACGAACTCATAAAATATTATGTTGCCTTAGATATCATATTGAATTTTATCAAATTTATCTAAAATCATATGAGCTTTTATTTTCAACTTTTAGATAAAAAATATGAATTGCAACAAGGCACCTCCTGTCTTGAAATAATAATACCACAAAAATCAATAAATTGGAATAAAAGTAATAAAATGTATATAAAATTATAAGTTTTAAATAAAAAAATATTTACATATATAAAATATAAGAACAAAAAAGTAAGAGGTTAATATGAATGAGGTTTCAGATTGGTTGAAGATTACTTCGATTTTAGGTATTGCAGCAACTACTTATTTAATATATGAAAATAATAGTATAGCAATAAAAGAATATGAGTTATTTACTAGAAAAACTCCCAGTGCCTTTAAGGGGTTTAAAATATTGCATTTAAATAATTTATATGGCAAAAGTTTTGGAATTGATAATTATAGACTTATAGAGAAAATACAATCTTTAAAACCAGATATTATAGTTACTACAGGAAATATGCTCACATCTAGACTAGATAAAGATTTTATTTTCTTAGAGCTTTGTAAAAATTTAAGAAGTTTTTATCCAATTTATTATTCAATAGAAAGTCCAGCTTCTTTAAAGAATGAAAAAAATAATAAGTATAAAATATATTTAGAAAAATTAAAAGATGCTGGAATAATACTTTTAAACAATAATAAAGTCTCTCTAATAAAAAAGGAAGATAAATTAAATATTTATGGGATTTTTATAGAGTCAGATGAAATAAAAAAATATTCTTTTAAAGAAAGGAATAGAGAGCTTGTTTTCTCAAAGGAAGAGATAGAAAATAAATTGGGAGAGCCTAATAGAAGTGAGTTTAATGTTGTTCTAACAAATGATGTTGTAAACTTTGAGGCTTATGTAAAGTGGGGAAGTGATATAACTTTTTCAGGATATAGCAGAATAATAAATAGGTATATTTTTAATAATCTTATGGAAAGAAAAAAAGGAATTTTTATAGAAAGAGATTCTTCTATGATTTTGAGTAGAGGACTTGGAAATAAATTTTTAAGGGTAAGAATTAAAAATAGACCAGAAATAACCTTAGTTACTATAAGGTAATATTGCATAGATTTAAATAATGTTAATGTTGTGTAAAATTTTGTTCAAATATCATAGATATTGCTACATACCACCTTAAAAGGTGATAGAATTTAAGCAATATAATTCGAATTTATTTAATTAATATGACTTTTAATTTTTCTACTTAAAGAATTTAAGTTAAAGGTTATTAGCGCATAAGACAAAATGTGAAAAGCTTTTAAATCAGAATGTTAAGGAGTTCAATATATATGCTATATCATAAAATAGTAAATAATAAATATCTCCACAAGGATAAAGAATGGATTCTGATGCTTCATGGAATAGGTGGAAATTTAAATATATTTAAAAAGCAGATAGATATACTTTCAGAAAATTATAATTTGCTTTTAATAGATCTTCACGGCCATGGAAATTCACAAAATCATACTTTAGAAAATATGAAAGAAACTAAAGGTGAAATATGCTTTAAATACATTTGTGAGGATATTATAGAGGTAATAGACAATTTAAATATAGAAAAAGTAAACATATTAGGTATATCTCTTGGCACTATAGTTGCAATGCAATTTGAGAAATATTTCCCAGAGAGAATTTCTTCAATGATATTAGGGGGAGGAATTGTGGGGATGAATTTAAAATCTAAATTTTTCTTAAACCTAGCTATTTTTGCCAAGAGTATTATTCCAAGAGAAATTTTTTACAAAATTGTGGCTTATATGTCAATGCCATGTAAAAATCATAAGCTTTCAAGAAATATATTCTTAAAGGCTTCTGAAAAATTAGACAAGAATGAATGTTTTAGATGGGTTGAGCTTATGAGAGAACACTTGGAGAATTACCAATATAATAAAAGTCATATTAAGAAAATTTTTATTATGGGAGATCAAGACCATGTTTTCTTACCGACTATTAAAAAATTTGTACCAAAAGAAGATATTGTTATTTTAAAAAATTGCGGTCATATATGCAATATTGATTCTTTTGAGATTTTTAATAATCTTACATTAAACTTTTTAGTAAATAACCATGGATATATGTTAGCTACAAAAGGGAGAAGAAAATATGTTTGTAAATATAACTTTACATAAATTATTTTTATAAAAAGCTAAGGAATAAGTATTTTAATAGACAAAAGTTAATTAAAAAGTAGGCGGGTATGTTTAAGGAGAGAGTTTAATATGAGACTAAAAAGCATTTGTTTTGTGGCCATGACTACTATTCTATGTACATCGTTTTTAACAGGATGTGGGATAAGTAGTGCTAAGGAAAAAGCAGAAGATGAACTTTATATTGTAACAGAAGATAAGTCTACAAAATCTTTAATAAATGCTAAACCAGGAATGTTTGGGATAACAGAGGATGGAGAAATACTTATGGAAAAAGGATATGAAGGGAAAATTGGCTATATAGATAAAAAGGGAAATAAATCTATAAAACTTAAATTTGATAAAGGTAGTGAATTTACTTACGGAATGGCTGGTGTTAAAGAAGGTGACACATATAAAATAATAAATCAGAAAGGTAAAACATTAGTAGAAAAAGAAGATGGAGTATTATCACCTCTAAGTAATAAACTTATAAGATATGAAAAGTTAGCTAATGAAATTCTAACTAACGAAAATACTACAGAAGCTATAGAAACTTTAGCTGAATCTGGTAAAACATTAAAAACAACTGGGATAATAAATCTAAAGGGTGAGGTTGTAGTTGAACCAGGAAGATATGATGCTATTGTTTCAGATATTGGAGAGGGGTATATACTAGTTCAGAAAAATAAGTTGTATGGGCTTTTAGATCCTGATGGAAATGAAATAGTACCTTGTGAGTATAATTCTATAGGAACTATGAATGAAGGATTTATTCCGGTGTCAAAAGGAAATCTTTGTGGAGCTTTAAATGAAAAGGGAGAAGTTATAGTTCCAATAGAATATTTTTATGTTGGGCCAATGAATGAAGGGGTAGCACCTGCAAGGCTAGATGAAACAGGAATAGGATTTTTAGACAAGGAGGGAGCTTGGGCTATAAAGCCAGACTTTGATGGAGTAACGGCAATGAATAAGGGTTTTGCCTTTGCTAGAAAAGACGGAAAGCATATAATAATTGATAAAGAGGGAAATGAAGTAGAAATATCAATAAGTTTTGAAAATAATGTATCTATAAATGGATTCAGTGACAATGGACTTGCTGTTGTTGATATTTTAGATGGAGAATCAAAATATATGTCGGTTATAAACACTAAGGGAGAAGAAATTAAGAATCTTGAGAAGAAGGATTATGCTTCTTTAGAAGTTTCTTCTAGTGGGCTAATAGTTTCTGCTAACAAAGAGGGAAAAAAAGGTTTGCTTAAAGAGGATGGCAGCGTAATTTTAGAAGAGGAATACAGTGATATAAGAGTTATATCAAAGGATGTTATTTTAGTAGATAAAGATGGAGTTTATTCATACGTGGATTCTACAGGAAAAACATTATATTAATATATTTTCAGTATTGAATTTTATCATTGAAGAAGGTTTTTATTAAGAATTATTATATAAAATAGTTCTTAATAGAAACCTTTAATTTTTATAAATTTCTTTGAAGAGCAATCATTAAACTTAAGAAAATATTAATTTCTAAATAAAGTTTATAATTTGAAGTATTTGAAAAAAATACAATGAGATTAAGTAGTATAAAATGATAAATATTCATAAAGTGAGTATTCATGGTTTTTGATGAAGAATAAGTTACTGGAAATCATCTTAAAAAAGCTCTATAATTTAATGTAAATGGTTATGGCAACTCATATTATAGTCAGTAAGTTAAAATTATTGCTTAAAAACTTATAAGGTTTTGAACTAAGTATTTTTAAAGAAGATACATTAATTAAATTTTACATAGCAAAGACTCATTTTTTCTGTGAGTAATCATACATATAAGTAAAATAAGATTTGTTATATTTCTTAATATAAGATTTTAGGAGGGATAGGAAATGGAGAATAAAGAAAATAGTAAAAAGTCTTTTATGGCAAAGAATAAACTAGAAAAAATTTATAGTGCCTCCCTACCTAGTGGGTATAGATTCACTGAATTTAGACCTGGTGATGAGAATAACTGGGCATATATTCAATATTCGGCAGGTGTATTTAAAGATTATCAGTTAGCTGTAAGAGCTATTTTTAAGGAAGTTGATAGGTTTAAAAGAGAATTTTCAAAAAGATGTGTATTTCTTGAAAATGAAAATGGTGAGAGAATAGGAACAGTTATGATTTTGCCTAGTGCCACAGAAGAGGGTGGAGTTCAAGAAATTAAATATTTAGCTATTATTCCAAGATATCAAGAACAAGGCTTTGGTAAGATACTTATATCAAAAGCATACAAAATAGTTAAGGATATAGATGGAGCTACTAGAATTAATTTAGAGGCAAATAATGATGAGTCTGTAGGTTTTTTTGAAAATTTAGGCTTTGAAAAAAATTAGGTTAATTAAAAACCCATTCCAAAGAAATTTTTACAAATTTAGATTGGAATGGGTTCTTTTATTTTTTAAAGAAAACTTGATTAATTATTTTAGCAATTTCTTTTACTATTTCAACATTAGATTCTATATTTTCTTTAGCAACGATTAATTCAGCTGTAGTTTCAGTTGCAACATCTGATATATCCTTAATGTTTTGACATGTATTATTAACGTTATTAGCTATAACAGGTAAATCCTGAATAGTTTTATTTAGGTTGTCCTTATTTTGATCTAAAAGGCCATTTATATTTGATATTAACTTTAGTATTTTGTTTAAAGTCAATATCAAATAAACAATAGCCACACAACCTAATATAGCTAATAGTAAATAAATTATATTTAAATCTATATACATAGCTATTATTTATCTTCTTTAACTTCTTCAGTTTCAGTATTAACAACTTCAACAGGAGCATCTAAATCTTCTTCTACAGCTTCGTTAGTGTTTATACCTTTTTTACTATTAAGATATTCTTTTATTTTACTTTTTGCTTCAGAAATGTTCTCTTTTCCTTTTGCAACTTGTGTATTTAAGTTTCCTTTTAATTCAACAGTTTTATCATTTAATTTTTGAGCTGCTATTTTTGAGCCCTCTTTTATATCATTTCTAGTTTCTTTTCCTGATTTAGGAGCGAATAATACTCCACCTAGTACACCAGCTAATGTTCCGATAGCTGCACCAGTTACTGCAACTTTAGCTTTTTTATTTCTTTCTGCTCTTGCTTTAGCTTTTCTTTTTTCTTCTATTAATCTTGATAGACTCATAATTCGTACCTCCCAATAAATTTATTACTTTTGTTTAATTAAATTATACTATACAGTATAAAAAAATCAATAATAACTATTACTTAATATACTTGTTTTATAGATATTAGTTTTGAAATTTATTCTAAGAAAATGTAATATTTATGAATATGTTATATATATATTTAATTTAAATAAAAAAGTTGCAATTTTTAGCTATATATATATTAAATTTTATTTTATTTAATTATAAGTTTAAAAATGAAAATTAAAATTCTTAAAAATAAAAAGATCCATAAATAACTTTTATTTATAGATCTTTTTATTTAAATTTATTAGTTAAAATTATTAGAATTCTATTCATTAGTTCCTCTTTTATATATTTTGGCTTTTAATATTGTTTTTGTATATTTAATTGAGTTTAGAATGATATCTTTGCTAGTGTTACACAAAAGAATAGTTGTTCCAAGAATGAATTTAAAGAGATTCAAATTTTCTTTCACAATAAACCACCTTACTCATATTATTTATTATAAAAAGTTAATGGGGGGAAGATTAAGGAGCTATAAACTTCAAAGTTACAGCTTGCAAAAAATTATTAGTAAGCAAAGATATATTTTAGAGAAAGTTAACTAAACTTCTAAAATAGTCAAAACTTAAGATAAATTAGATCTTATTTATTATATGTATGAAAGACCATATAAGTTAAATATAAGAGTATTATATTTCAAGTATATGTAATAAATAATATAAGTTACTTAAATTATTTATTTAGTATAATTTAGGCTGAATTGTGCATATTATATAATTGAATAAAACGTATCAGTATGGTATTATGGTGTAAAATTGATTATCGTATAGTTTATTATTTTAAAATAATTATTAAATAAGGCTATAAGATAAAGTAATAAAAATTTATTTTTTTAGAGGAGGAATTAAAGGATGGACCCGAGTCCCAGTATTTTACCAAAAATTATTCTAATATTATTTCTTATCTTAATCAATGCATTCTTTGCAGCTGCAGAGATGTCTATGGTATCTGTAAATAAATCTAAGATAAAGATGCTTGCAGAGAAAGGTAATAAAAAAGCGCTTTTATTAAGAAAGGTTTTAAAGTCACCTAGCAACTTTTTATCTACTATTCAAATAGGAATAACATTTGCAGGATTCTTTGCCAGTGCATCAGCAGCTACTAGTATCTCAGAAACTCTAGCACAATTCATGGACAAGTTAAATATTCCGTATGGTAGTCAAATATCAGTTATACTTATAACTGTACTTTTGTCTTATATAACTTTAGTATTTGGAGAATTACTTCCAAAGAGAATTGCATTGCAGAATCCAGAAGAAATAGCTTTGATGTCTATAAGACCAATTTCTATTATATCTAAAATATCAACACCATTTGTAAAGCTTCTTTCAGCTTCAACAAACTTTTTTATAAAAGTTTTAGGATTAAACAAAGCTGAAAATCAAGAGACTGTTTCTAAAGATGAAATTAAGTCTATGATAAGTATATGCCAAGAAAATGGTGTAATTGATAAGAGTGAAAAAGAGATGTTAGATGGTATATTTGAATTTGATCATAAAACTGTTAAAGAAGTTATGACTCCCAGAGGAGAGGTTTTTGCTATAAAATCAACAACTCCAAATGAAACAATTGCTAAGAAACTTATAAGCGAGCAATTTTCAAGAGTACCTGTTTATAGTGAAAATAAAGATAATATAGTAGGAATACTTTATTTAAAAGACTTCTTTGAGGCTGTTGTCAAAGTTGGAGTTGATAATATTAAATTAGATCAGTTAATACGTCCAGCTTACTTTGTTCTTGAAAATAAGGCTGTAGATGACTTATTTAAAGAACTTCAAGATAGTAAGCAACATATGGCTGTAATAATAGATGAGTATGGCGGTTTTTCTGGAATTGTTACTATAGAGGATTTAATTGAAGAAGTTATGGGCGATATATTAGATGAATATGACGACTCAGAGAGCTCCATAGATAAAATCGATAATAATACCTATGTAGTTGATGGTCTATTAACATTAGACAAGCTAAACGATTATTTAAACTTAAATCTTGAAAGTCAAAATATAGAGACTATTGGTGGTTTTGTTGTTAATTTAATAGGAAATATTCCGCAAAATGAAAATCAAATGGTTGAATATAACAATCTTTCTTTCCAAGTTTGTAAAACAAACAAGAAGAGAATAGAAAAACTTAAGATATGTTTAAATAATTCAAATAGTTTTAACTCAGATGTTATCTTAAATAATTAAAAAGGAAAGTGAATGAAAGTTCATTTTAAATAGATAAATAATGCTTAAAAGAGCCTATAAATAATTTATAGGCTCTTTATTTTTATAAATTATGAAGAACTTCAAATAGAAGTGTTATCTCAATTATTTGATATTATTTCAATTGAAGGAGCAATATTCATATTTACTCTATTTTTATTTCCAGATGTTTATATGGTTACTAGAGCATTTCTAGAGAAACAATCATCTGGATTAATAGAAAGTTCAAAACTTTTAGGAAACAATTTTACTAATATATTTAAAAGAGAAAAGAGGGGAAAAAATAGAATTTTATTTGGAATTAATATGTTTTTTATTAACTTAGTAACCTGAGTTACTTTTGGAAAAAAATTTTTAGTGTATACTAACATTAATAAAGTTGATTTTAATATTTTACATAGAGTTTTATATAGAGGAGGAGTTTTTATGGACGGTATAGGAATTGGAATACCTAAGATGGTTAGTGGAACTCATTATGGGAATTTACAAAAGGTTAGAGATGGAAAAAGAACTTTTGGAATAACTCCACATATACCAGGAGGATTTATTTTACCTGATCAATTAGAGAAAATAGCTAAGGTAGCTAAGAAATATAATGGAGTTATTAAAATAAATTCAGGACAGAGAATACTAATAACAAATTTAAAGGGAGAAGATTTACCACAAATTTGGGAAGAGCTTGGTATGGAGCCAGCTGTTAAAAAACAAAATTCAGTAAAAAATGTAGAGATGTGTCCGGCTGGATTCTGCAAAAGATCAAAATTCAATACTATAGGTACTGGAATGAAACTTTTAAACAAATATAAGCATATGGATATGCCATGTAGAACTAAAATAGGAGTTGCGGGATGTAGGAATGCATGTGGAAGTGTATATTCAAAGGATGTTGGAGTTATAGCTGATAAAACAGGGTTTTTAGTAACTGCTGGAGGTTCAGCAGGATATAATCCTAGAATGGCGGATATACTAATAAAGGATGTGGATGAAAAAGAAGCTTTAAGAATTGTTGATAAAATTTTTGAAGTCTATAAAGGAGAAGCAGAAGCAGGTGAAAAACTAGGAGATTTTATAGATAGAATAGGAATAGATAAATTCAGAGAGAAAACTTTAGAATAATTAAGTAAAATTAATTTATTTTATTTAAATAAGCATAAACAACTTAAAATGACCTAAAATAATATGTGCAATAAGTATTCTTATCTGTTACTATCTATTTAAATAATAAATATTATTAATTAAGAATAAATATTAAATTAATATATAGGTAAAACGAGAGGAGAATTTTATTATGGCAAATGTTTGTTTATGTAAAGGTGTTTCAGAAGAGAAGATAGTTGAGGCAATAAAAGAAGGAGCTCTTTCTTTTGAAGCTGTAGGAGAAAAAACAGGAGCAGGAACAGGTGCTTGTAGAGGCGCTAGATGCAAATGTAAAATTGAAGAGTTAGTAGAAGAAAATAAATAATAATATAAACCTGAAGAGGTGCACATTTTTGTGCACCTCTTTTTATTTGCCTATGTTTTATATAAGTGTTGATTTCTAGCCATAAACAATGAAATTCTAATTGCTCATTAAGATGGTTTTTCATCTATATTTATAAATCAACACTAGTTCAGAAGGAAGTCTTTTATAAAAAATATATTGACACTATATGGAATTGGTGTATATACTGTATATATAGAATATATACAGTATATACACAGAAAGAGGTGAGGGTTTGAATATAATAGTTTCAAATACTTCAGGGGTACCCATATATGAACAAATAGCAAAAGCTATAAAAAATGAGATTTTATCAGGAGGGTTAAAAGAGAATTCTTCATTACCATCAATAAGAAGCTTAGCTTCAGAGCTTAGAGTAAGTGTAATAACAACTAAGAGAGCTTATGAAGAGCTTGAAAGGGAAGGTTTTATATATACATTGCCTGGTAAAGGATCATATGTGGCAGAGCAGAATAAGGAACTTCTAATAGAAGAAAAACTTAGAGAGATTGAAGAAAAATTTAGTGAAGCAATAGATATTGCAAATAGCATAGGATTAGATTTTGAAGAACTAGTTAGAATGCTTAAAACTTTAAAGGAATTATAAAAATAAGGGATAGGTTTAAGGAGGAAAATTTATATGGAAAATGTGCTTGAAGTAAAAAATATAAGTAAAACTTATAAAGAATTTTCTTTAGAGAATATAAGTTTTAATATTCCAAAGGGATTTGTAATGGGATTAATAGGGCCAAATGGAGCTGGTAAAACAACAACTATTAAGGCCATTATGAATTTAATACATCTAGATGGTGGAGAGATAGATATATTTGGTGAAAATATAAAGGAAAATGAAATAGCAATAAAAGATAGAGTTGGTTTTGTTTATGATGACTGTTGTGCTTTTGAGGATTTTACAATAAAGGAAAATAAAAATATTATTGCGCCTTTTTATTCTAAATGGGATGAAGAAAAATTTAATTACTATATAAATAGATTTGAATTAAATGAAAAGAAAAAATTAAAAGAATTATCTAAGGGGCAAAAAATGAGATTTTCTTTAGCAATAGCACTTTCACATAAGGCAGAGTTATTAATCTTGGATGAACCAACATCAGGATTAGACCCAGTTTTCAGAAGTGAACTTCTTGATATTCTATTTGAGATAATAGGTGAAGAAGAGGTTTCTGTTCTTTATTCAACTCATATAACAACTGATCTTGAAAGACTGGCTGATTATATAACATTTATAAACAAAGGAAAAATTGAATTTTCTAAGGAAAAAGATATTTTAATAGAAGAGTATTTCATTGTTAAAGGTGCTTTAGATGTTTTAAATAAATATGTTGAAAAAGAATTAATTGGATTAAGAAAAACAAGATATAATTTTGAAGGATTAACTAAGAATAAGAGAAAAATAAAAGAGTTATGTGGAGATAGTATCATTCTTGAAAAAGCTACTTTAGATGATATAGTTGTTTATTATTCTAAAAAGGATGTGAAATAGTATGAAAGAATTACTTAAGTTAGATTTTTTTATACAAAAGAAATATATTAAAAGTTCACTTATGGTTTTCGCTTTACTTGGAATTACATTCACACTTACTCAAGGGTTAAGTTATTTGTTTACCATGGGAACTTTTATAGTGTTCTATCTTATGATAATACCAATAGAAGTGGAAGGTAAAACTAAATTTAATGTGTATTTAAATTCATTACCAATGAAAAAAACAGAATATGTTTATGGTAAATATGTAGCAACATTAGTTTATATGATAATAGTTAATTTCTTTTTATATTTTTTATGTACTATATTAGGTATGATTTCAGGAAATGCTTTTACATTAACATTAAGAGAAATACTTCCTAGCTTGACAATTCAATTATTCTATGTGGCAATAACTTTACCTGTATATTTAGTTATAAGTTATAAATTTTATAGAGTATTTAATATAATTTTTATCATGGTAATAATGATAGTGAGTTCATTACTATCTAATTGTCCTGAAAATGAAAAACTGCAAGCTTTATTTGATGTTACTAGTGGTGGATATGGTTTAATATTTGGAATAATAGCCTTAATAATATCTTTAATAGTATCCTTAATTATTTATAAAAAAAGTGAGGTGAAGTAACATGAAGAATTTAATAGTTAAAGATTTAAAAAATATAAGAGTAGTATTTATATTTTATATTTTTGCAATGACATTTGGATATTCTCCTTTTTTTATAGATTTACCAAAAGCACGTTATGAATTCTTAATAAATAGTGTATTTATTTATTTTACTTTATTAGCTTCAATGGTTAGTGTTAACTTTATAGTTGCTAAGAATACTAATAAAGGAACAATGACAAATAGGTTATTAAGATCATTACCAGTTGATGCAAGGAAAGTAGTAGGAGTATCTTTTATATTACCTATAATAATTTTTATGATATTTGCTTTACCTAATATATTTGCAATCATAGGTGTGAGCCTTATAGTTGGAGAAAAAATTATTGTAAATCCTCTAAATCTACTTTTAGCATTTATACTTTTTTATATATACGCAGCAATAACATTTAGTATGGCTATTGTATATCCAGAAAGTAGTACAATGTCTTATTTAAGAAGTGTACCATTATTCATTCTAATAATAGGGCTTTCTTTAGCAGAAAAATTTTTAAAAAGTATAAATTATGATATTTCATATGTTTTAAACTCATTACCACTTATTATAGCGGTATTATCAGTGATAGCAGTGATTATGTCATTTATTTTATACAAATTCTCATTAAATAAATTTCTTGTAAAAGAATTATAATTAGGTAACTTAATAAATATATTAAAAAATATGTCTATAGATAATATTAGAAATAGCTATACTATTTTATATAGTTATTTAAATGTTATCTATAGATTTTTTTATAGATGTAATAGTGCATAAATGGTAATATATAATAAAAATATTATTTATAATCATGGAGGATATAAAATGGCAAGCAAAATGTTACACACATGTATAAGAGTAAAAGACTTAGATAAATCTCTAAAATTCTATGAAGAAGCGTTAGGTCTTATTGAAACAAGAAGAATGGATTACCCAGAATATAAATTTTCTTTAGTTTATCTTTCAGATAAAGAAGATGGTTATGAAGTAGAGTTAACTTATAACTATGATCAAGAAAAACCATATGATTTAGGAAATGGATTTAGTCACATTGCTGTTGGAGTAGAAGATATCGAGGCTGAAAGAGAGAGACATATGGCTTTAGGATATGAAGTTACACCTATGAAAGGTCTTTCAGATGGAGCTGCAACATATTACTTTGTAACAGATCCAGATGGATATAAAGTAGAAGTAATAAAACTTTAGTAATAAGCTCTATTTTAGGCGATTATTGATTTTTAGCTAGCCTTTCAGACCTAGCTAAAACATAGCTTAATAATAAGAAAATAGAAGAATTAAAATTTTAAATAAGGGGTTGTATCATAACTCAATAATAAAACTTATAAATAGTATGAAGAGAATATCTAGATGAACTTTAGAATTTAAGCTATTACGTAGAAAAATTTGCGTTAAGAAGCTGAGATTGTTTGACCGTAGGGAGTTTCGAAGCTTTAGCAAATTCTTCGGAGTAATTGCTATAAATTCTTAGTGAAATCTAGTAATTCTCGGAATATATTTATAAGTTTTATTTTAAGCTAGTTAATAAGTATTAAATTTTTATTCCTTCTTTAGCGTATTTTAGTGAATACTGCTTTGGAGTTAGTCCAAACTTTTTTCTGAATAAATTTATGAAGTGGGATATATTTTCATAACCTAAGTCATAGGCCACTTCAGTAACTGAACTTAGTTTAAGAAGCCGTGCAGCTTCATTAAGTTTTAAGCTTGTAAGATAATCATTAGGAGTCATTCCCATAACTTTTTTAAATTTAGAAGAAAAGCTAGGAAGTGACATATTAAGCTCATAGGCAATTTCTGAAACTGTTATATTGTTTTTTAAGTTTGATTTCATTATTTGAATTGAACGACTTATTGGATTGTTAAAGTCATTAGCAAGAATATCTTTAGCTCCTTTAGTGTTCAATAGACTATAGGTTATTTCCTGAGCATATAAATCAAGAAGAAATTCTTTATGATTAGTATTGTGAGTAGCGGTTTCTACAATCCTCTTCGTTGTTAATTCTATTAATTCATTATTTTCATTAAAAAAAGGCTTTTCTAGTTTAGAGTTTTTTAAATCTATATCAAATTCATAAGATAGTTTTTCTGAAACTGTATTTATTAAATCTTCATTTAGTTCTAAAACTAATGCCTTGGTAGGTTTTTCAATTTTCATTTCTACACTTGAATTAGGGGGAAGGAGCATATATTTAGATGAATCATAGATTATATTTTCTCCATTATTAATTCTTACATTTTTTTCTCCATCGACTATGGTACATAACCTTTTATATTCATAGGATTTGTATGTATCTTTATAATTTTTATCAAAGGTGTAGTACAGAATTCTTAAATATTCAGTTTCTATACCATCTGCTAATTCAAGTTGTCTATCAAATCTGTCCATAAAATTCACCTCATAATAAATAATATAAAAGCTATGATAAGGTTGTCAATTTATGTCGATTTAAAAATGAGATATTTTTAAAAAAAATCGATTAGTTAAATTTTTAACAGTAAATTAAAATTAAATTATAACTAGGGGATAAATATTGGGAATACATTTGAGAGATAGACTTGGAGGAAGAGAATATGAGTTATAAATTTTTTATGCCAGCTATAAGTTTAATGGGAGCAGATTGCTTAAAAGACGCTGGAGATCAAGTTGCAGAATTAGGCTTCAAAAAAGCTTTAATAGTAACAGATAAGGTTTTAGGACAAATAGGAATAGTTAAAAAAGTAACAGATGTTTTAGATAGCAAAAATATTGAATATGCAATATATGATGAAACTAAACCAAATCCAACAGTTAAAAATGTTAATGATGGTTTAGCTCTATTAAAAGAAAAAGAATGTGATTTCGTTATATCATTAGGTGGAGGTTCAGCTCATGACTGTGCTAAGGGAATAGCCCTATTAGCTACTAATGGTGGAGAAATAAAAGATTATGAAGGTGTAGATAAATCTAAAAAACCTCAATTACCAATGGTAGGTATAAATACAACTGCTGGTACTGGTAGTGAAATGACTTTATTCGCTATTATTACAGATGAAGAAAGACATATAAAAATGGCTTTAGTTGATAAACATTTAACACCAATTATAGCAGTTAACGATCCAATGTTAATGCTTGCTATGCCAAGATCATTAACAGCAGCTACTGGTATGGATGCTTTAACACACGCTGTAGAGGCTTATGTTTCAACTGCAGCTACACCAATAACTGATGCTTGTGCAGAGAAGGCTATAGAACTTATAAGTACATACTTAGTTAAGGCTGTTGAAAATGGAGAAGATGTAGAAGCAAGAGACATGATGGCTTATGCTGAATACTTAGCAGGAATGGCATTTAACAATGCAAGTTTAGGATACGTTCATGCTATGGCTCACCAATTAGGTGGATTCTACAACTTACCTCATGGAGTATGTAATGCAATATTATTACCACATGTTCAAGAATATAATAAAGCTATAAGTGCTGCTAGATTAGCTAAAATAGCTAAGATAATGGGTGGAAATATTGAAGGATTAACAGATGAGCAAGGTGCAGATCTTTGCATAGATATGATAAAATCATTATCTCAAACTGTAGGAATACCAGAAGGTCTTGGAGTATTAGGAGTAAAAGAAAGTGATTTTGAAACTTTAGCTACTAACGCTTTAAATGATGCTTGTGCATTAACAAATCCAAGACAAGGAAATTTAGACGAGGTAATAGCTATATTCAAAAAAGCTATGTAATTAATTTGCCACTTAATTAAATTTTCATAATATATATGCTATATCAAAAGCCAATTATAATAAATTTATTGAAGGAGGTTTTTGATATAGCTTTTTTTATAATTAAAAATAATAAGCTATGGTTTAAACTGATGTTGATTTTTAGTTAGTCCTTCAGGTTTAGTTTGATTTAAAGTGAAAGTCCAAATTTTCAATTCGGTATATTGAACTTACACCTTTGAAAGAAGTAAAAGGTGCGTTCTATTTATTGAGATGTTATTTAAAACATATGGTATAATACCTTTGTATAACAAAATGGAAGGAATGATTTAATGAGCATAGCTATAATGGCATGTAGAAAAATGATTGGGAAATGTGCTGCATCAGGGTGCTTTAAGGCGTATAATAATTCAACAGCAGCCTTCAACATTTATGGAGAAAATAAAGAGGATTTAGCTAGTTTCTTTTATTGTGTTGGCTGCAAGGATACTTTAATTGAAGGTGAAAACTGGATACATAAAATAAAGCAATTAAAAAAAAATGGTGTTGAAACAATACATATATCTCATTGTATAGAAGTTGAATGTGATGACTATAAAAAGCATGAAAGAATTTTAGAAAAAGAAGGATTTAAAATTGTTCATGGAACACATTAATATTTGAGGATATAGATGTTTTAAGGATGGTATTAATTTTTAATTGTATCTAAATGGATAGCTAAAAATTAATACTTATATAGAAGTAGAATTTAATAATTAGTTTATATTAATAGGGAGGTATTAAATGAATTTAAAGAAGATACATCATGTAGCAATTATTGCTTCAGATTATGAGAAATCTAAAAATTTCTATGTTAATATACTAGGTCTTGAAATAATTAGAGAAGTTTATAGAGAAGAAAGGGATTCTTTCAAGCTTGATTTAAAGATTGGAGAATGTCAAATAGAACTATTTTCATTTAAGAATCCTCCAAAAAGACCAAGCTATCCAGAGGCTTGTGGATTAAGACACTTAGCCTTTCAAGTTGATGATATCAAATTAGAAGTAGAAAATCTTTTAAATAAAGGCATTGAAGTTGAAAACATAAGAGTGGATGAGTTTACTGGAAAGAGATTTACCTTTTTTAGTGATCCAGATGGGTTACCTATAGAGCTTTATGAATCTTAAATAAAGGAATTTTTAGTTATACTTATTACTGAAAAGATGTTAAATTAATACCATAATTTAAAGTGAAATTTAGATTTTTATTTAACCTTTCAAATATAAATAAATTTTAAAAAAGACTGTATTAATTAATACAGTCTTTTTGAATTTAATCTATTAAAATTTGAAATTGAAAATATTCTTTTGGAAGTGTTGATAAAACAACATTTAATATAGGTCCTTTAATAGTTATATTATTTTTTTCTATATAATTTTTTAGTTCACATATAGCATTATTTCTTTCATCCTCTTGATAAGAAAGGCATAGATATTTTCCTTTAGGTATAACAAAGTTATGTAATTTTTTATAATCTTTTAATAGAAAATAAACCTCAGAACTATCCTTGTTTCTATCATCCAGGTTCTTAATATAAATTCCTTTTTCAAAAGAACGACTTGGGATAATTTTATTTATTTCCATTTTAAATTCTGAAAAGACTTGTTCTCTATGGGAAACAACAAAATTTATGGTTCTATCAATTTTTTTCTTAAACACATACCTTTCTTCAAAGTTTTTTTTATATATATAATTAATATTACTTATCTTAAGGTTATGTTCAAGTGATGATTTAAGTTCTAATATATCTTCTTTTATTATTTTTAAACTTTCAATTTCTTTTTCAATATAATTTATTTTGTTATTAAGAAAATCTGTAAATTCTTTAGAATCTGTATTTTTATTTAAAATTAAGTCAATTTCTTTTAATGGAATTCCTATCTTTCTTAAATATTTTATAAATCTTAGTTTTCTAAATTGATCTTCAGAATAGTATCTATAATTAGTTTTAGGATCTATGTAAGAAGGAACTAGTAATCCTATTTTATCGTAGTTTCTTAATCTATCTATAGAAATTTCATTTATTTTTGCCACTTCGCCTATGGAAAAAAGTTTATCCATAAAAAATTACCTCATTTTTTAATTTATTCTTTACTCTAGTATTATACTAGAGTTTATAATACATATTATTAAAATTAAATTAAACCCAAAATTTATTTGTGAGGGAGTTTTTACTCCCTCTAATTTTGCTTTAAATTAAGCTTTATTTTAGTGAAGGCTAATTAGAAAAATAAAGTTTTGAATTTTAATAGAAGAATTTAATGCTATTAATAAAAGTATTCCCAAAAGCTTTTAAAAGAGAATTTATAGATTTTATTACATATTACATATTACAGAAGATAAAAATAGAAGGAGGATTTATGGATAAAAAAAAGATAGGTAAGACATTATTATTTGCTATTATTACTGTCGTATTAATGACTTTTTATACAAGTGCTTTTGGCTTGGAAAATGGTGGGGTTGGAATGATGATAGCACTGACAAGTTATGCATTTACAAAAATTGACTTAACATCTTATCCAATTTACAAAACAGCTATATTCATATGTTTAAATGTGTACTTAGCTATAAGTTCATATTTTATAATTATAAATCCATTCTTAGGCTTTCTTATTAATACTATAAATTTATTTAGTATTTCCTTTATTTATATGAGAGAATTTAAAAGTAGTGTATCTTATCTTTTCTTGATGACTTATATAATTATGTGGGAAGAGCCTACAACTTTAGAACACTTACCAAAGAGGATACTCGCAATAATATTAGGGGTTTTCATCATAATAATAATAAACTTTATTTTTAATAAAAATAAGTTTAAGAGAAATTCTAAAAATATAATTTTAGGAATTATAAAGAATCTTCAAATTGAGATAGAGAACATATTAAATGGAAATTGTAAAAAGGAAGAAAATCGTCATATACATAAAGAGTTAAGGAAATTAATGCTTTTACTTGATGAAAGAAATAGTAATGCTCTCATGTCAAATAACAAGGATAACATTTACTTTAATATTATTCTTATATTAGAAAGATTAAACACTATAATTTACAATAAAGGAAAAGGAAACTTAAATAAAAATTCTAAAAAAGATTATTTAGAAATTTTAAAAAATGAGTTAGAAACATTAGAAAATGCTTTAAATAAAAAAGTTTTTCTAGAGGATGACAATAGTATTTTTAAAGATTTAAGTGAGAAATATAAGTCTTATGAAGAAGACGAAAAAGCAGCAAGAGAAGGAATTGAACTTATTAGAATGTTAAGAATAATGGTTAATCATTTAAATAATTATAAACAAGATGAAGTAAAGAGAATATATGAAAGCAAAAAGAATTTTAAAGAATTAATCAGAAATAAAAGTATTTGGGGATTAAGAAATTTAGGAATGTCTTATTCATTTAAAGTAGCCTTAACAGTTGCTATAACAATGTTCTTTGTAGAAATTTTTAAACTTCCACAAGGAAAGTGGATGGTTACTACGGTTTTTGTACTTATTCAACCTTTTAAAGAGGATACGGTAACAAAAGTAAAAAATAGATTTAAAGGAACTGTACTAGGTGTTTCAATGTATTTGATTATATATACACTTATTCCTAAAGCTATTCCTATACAATTGTTAATGCTAACTCTTTTATTTTGTTACTATATGTTTACTGACTATGATAAAAAAGTTGTATGTATGGCTTTATTAATATTAAGTTTAGAAGGACATGGACAAGTATGGATACCTGCTTTTCATAGATTTATATATATTTTCATAGGAGCAATAATTGCATTAATAGCAAATAAATATTTTTTCCCATATAGCAAATGTAATATTATTACTGATTTAAAAGATAGATATATAGAATTAACTGAGAATCTTATTGAAGAACTAAGGAAAACAATAGAAAACGGATTTAATAATGAAAATGTATTTAGATTAATGTTAAACTGTAGTTTTTTAGAATCAAAGTTAATAAGTAATGAGAAGTTTGAAAATAGTGATTCATTTAAGCAATTTGTAAGAAAACAAAGTGACATAATAAGAAAAATGAGATTATTCATATTATTAGTGCACTATTCAAAATGGCAAGTTTCCTCACAAAATAAAGTTATTGATAAGACTTTCTTAAATAACTTTATTAATAAAATAGAGAAAGAATGCAAAGAAAACAATTAATAAGCTAATAAATGAAAAAAAGAGGTTGTATCAAAACTTTAAATAATAAAACTTATAAATATATTCCGAGAATACTAAATATTATTTATAAGTTTAATTTTAAGTATCTTTGATATAGCCTATTTTTGTATTGTTGATAATTTGAAAGGAGTAGTAGCTTTGTAAATATGAGTTAATTTTACCATACTAAAAATTTATTAAGAAACTCTTTAGAAAATCTTTAGATTTATCTGAGGGGTTTCTTTATTTTTAGAATTTATTATAAGAGTATAGCAAATGAGAAGCAAAAAACTTAGTTCGGTAAAAGTTTTTTAGATATAGAGCTTTATTTTAGGTGAAAGTTGATTTTTAGCTAGACTTTCAGACCTAACTTAATTTCGCAAAGTATTGCTATCATCTACTTCAGAATAATGCAATACTAACTGCTTATTAAGATGGTCTTACAGTTCTATCTAAAAATCAAACTAGTTTATAACATAGCCAAAAATAAAAATAATTGAGAAAGGAAAATGGAAATGGATTTAGGAACTATAAATAATTATTTTGCACAGTATGGTCTTATATTTTTGTTCGTTATTATTCTTTTGGAATATATGAATTTACCAGGTTTTCCGGCAGGGATAATAATGCCAGCTGCTGGGATTGTAATCTCAAGAAGTGATATGAATTTCTTTGTAGCACTTTTAGTATCGGTAATAGCAGGACTTTTAGGTAGTTGGGTACTTTACTGTATAGGAAGATTTGGAGGAGATATAATCCTTAGAAAATATTTAGATAAGTTTCCAAGTCATGAAACTTTCATAAATAAAAAGATAGAGTACTTAAGAGAAAAAGGCTATGTTGGAATCTTAATAAGTAAGCTTATTCCAATGGCCAGAACAGTAATAGCAATACCAGCAGGGGTTTTAAAACTAAATTTTATTAAATATAGTGCTTACTCAGCCTTAGGAATTTTAATATGGAACACAGCTTTAATATCATCTGGATATTTCTTAGGAGAAAAAATTCTACATTTCTTTGGATAAGAGGGCTTTAGTTATAAAAGAGAATTTAAATGGAGATTTAGAAAGATAAAAAGAATTTGGGGTAAGGAGATTAAAAAATGAGAATAGCAATGTTTACTAATAACTATAAACCTTTTATTGGAGGGGTTCCAATATCAATAGAAAGATTATCTAAAGGATTAAGAGAGTTAGGTCATGAAGTTTATATATTTGCACCAAGCTACGATGAAAATATGTATGGAATAAATAGTGACGAAGAGGAAATTGTTATAAGGTATAAATCCTTAAGAAATAAAAAATTAAAAGGGGGAATGGTTATTCCAAATATGTTTGATTTGGATATAGAAAAATATTTTAAGGCGTTAAAAATAGATGTAATACATGCTCATCATCCAATGTTAGTTGGAAATACAGCTCAATATTTAAGTAAGAAATATAATGTGCCTTTAATTTTCACATATCATACTCGTTATGAACAATATTTACACAACATAAAGGCCTATGAAATATTAGAGAATCATCAAAATAAGTGTCTTGTAAATCCATTAAGAAAAGCTGAGGGAAAAATATTAGAATATACTAAAGAAAAATTTGTTCCAGGATATATAAAAATATTTTCTAATAGCTGTGATTTAGTATTTTCACCAACTAATTTAATAAAAGATTATTTAGAAGAAACTGGAGTTAAGTCAAGGATAAAGGTTATGCCTACAGGATTAGATGAATCTTATTTTAAAGAGGATGAAGAAATTAATAATAGGGTTAATTTAATTAGAGAAAAATATAAAGGAAATAAAAAGTATTTATTTTGTACAGTTTCAAGATTGACTAAAGAGAAGAATTTAGATTTCTTAATTAATGGATTAAAAGTTTTAAAAAATCAAATTGGAGATAACTTTAGATTAATGATTATAGGCAAGGGCCCTTATAAGAAGAAACTTGAAGAAAATATAAATGAATTAGGATTACAAGATAATGTAGTGTTTTTAAACAGCATAGAGAATAAATTAATAGCTAATTATTACAGAGCTTCTGATCTATTTCTATTTTCCTCAAAGTCTGAAACGCAAGGAATTGTTCTTCTTGAAGCAATGGCAGCAAAGGTGCCAGTGGTAGCTTTAAAGGCAAGTGGAGTTGTTGAGGTTGTTAAAAATGGACAAAATGGCTTTATGACCGAAGAAGATACTTTAGGGTGGAGCTCAAAAATAAAAGAAACATTAGAAGACGAAGAATTATTTAAGGTATTAAAGGAAAATGCTTATAATACAGCCTTAAGCTATATGAGTTCTAGTATAGCAAAGCAAGTTGAGGAAACTTATAGTTTTCTAATATACAAGAGAAAAACTTATTCAGGATATAGATATAAAGAAACCTTAAGAAATTATAGCAATTATATGAGTTTGTCAACAATTTTAAAAAAGGTTAATCTAAAAGCTTAAGTGAAAGTCCAAATTTTCAATTTGGTGTTTTAAAATTATGTAATCTAAGTTGAAAAAGAATTTATTTTGCTAGAGTATTTATTTTTATCTAGGTCTGAAGGGCTAAATAAACTTTAAAATAGGTTAGTAAGGGGAAGGTGTAATTGGTGAAGGCAGTTGTAAAAAGAGCTTATAAGGTTTACTTGGATTTTGTTTTAAAAACAAGTACAGTAAACTTTGAAAATTTTTACGAGATAGATGATAAAATTATGGATAATTGTATTCTAGGATTTTGGCATGGAGATAGTTATTCAATGAATCTTCTACTAAAGAAATTAAATAGGTATTATAGAGTTAAAAAGAATCAGGAGTTAGATGTAAATGTAGTTGTTACAGCAGACCCTAGAGGAGAGTATATAGAATACATGTTGAACTCTTATGGAGCTCATGCATTAAGAATGCCAGATGGTGTTAAAATGAAGAATTTTCTTAAGGAATTAAGAGAAAAGAGCAGAGAGGAATCAGTGGTGGTATTGGCTTTAGATGGGCCAGTAGGTCCATTACATGAACCAAAGAAAATAGCATTTTCCTTAGCAAAGGATTCTAATAAGCCTTTTGTTGGAATAAAGGTTGAACACTCAAGAAAATTAAGATTGAAAAACAGATGGGATGACTATGGCATACCACTTCCTTTTACCAAAATACAGTTTTCAGCAGATGTTTTTGGGAATATAGATACTGAGGTGTTAACAAATTTTAAAGAATATAAGGAAATAGTCAAAGAGAGGCTATGTTCTTAACAATGAAAAAGCTTTCTATGATATTATTATATTGAAATTATTGGATAAAATTATAGTCGATAGAAACAGGCTAGTTTACGGTTAGTAAAATTTAAGAATACAAAAGTAAAGCTAAACTAGGGTTTTATATGATATCTAGTAAAAATATAGTAATGCAAAAGGGAGTAATAAAGCAATGGAAAAGTATAATATTTTAGTTGTTGAAGATGAAAAGGAAATAGCAGATGCTATTGAGATATATTTAAGAAATCAAGGATACAATGTTTTTAAAGGAAGTAATGGTTTAGAAGGATTAGAAATTGTTGAAAAAGAAGAGATTCATCTAGCTGTAGCAGATATAATGATGCCTAAGATGGATGGAGCAACAATGGTAATGAAGATTAGGGAAGAACATGATTTTCCTATAATAATGTTATCAGCAAAATCAGAGGATATGGATAAAATTTTAGGTTTAAATATTGGTGCAGATGATTATGTAACAAAACCTTTCAATCCTTTAGAACTTCTTGCAAGAGTTAATTCTCAATTAAGGAGATATTCTAAGTATTTAAATATGGTAAAGAAAGATGAGAAAAAATCAAATGCTTATGCTATTGGTGGACTAGAAATTAATGTAGATAGAAAAGAGGTAACTTTAGATGGAGAATCAATAAAAGTAACTCCAATAGAATTTAAAATACTTCATTTACTTATGAGAAGTCCAGGAAGAGTTTTCTCAGCAGAAGAGATTTATGAAAGAGTATGGAATGAAAATGCAGTAAACACTGATACTGTAATGGTCCATGTAAGAAATATAAGAGAAAAAATAGAGATAGATCCAAAGAATCCAAAATATTTGAAGGTGGTGTGGGGCGTTGGCTATAAAATTGAAAAGCAGTAATGGAGAAAATAAAATAACTAAAACAAATGGAAAAACAAATTGGATTATTACCTTAATAATAGTGACCTTATTAGGGATATTATCTGTAGGAATGTGCTTATCTTACCCTATAATTGAAAAGAATGCACAAAATTATGATGAAAATTATAGTGTATTTAATAATAATAATTTGACCGAGGAAATAAAAACAACTAATTATGCAATTTATTATGATTTTTTAGAGAAGAAGGCTAATGATGCAGGAGAGGAATTAGTACCAGCAGATGGCTTTTTTACTTTGAAAAGAGAAAACTATTCTAAAAATGATGGCTATTATGAAGAGGCTAAAAAGGAAGATAGGATAATATTAAATGATTATGTTAACTCTATGATTTTAAATTTAAATAATCTAGTAAACTTAAAAGTTTATGCTTTAGATGAAAATGGAGATTTAGTTTACACCAATGAAAAAAATCCATGGTTATTAGAAGGAATTGCTAAGAATTATTCTGTGGGAAATTCAGATATAAGTAGTAAATATAGCTTCTGTGTAACTTTAAAATATGATGATAGAGGAAAACTTACTATAGGTGATATCTATGGTGAAGATGAGTATAAAGTTAAACAGGCATTGAGCTCAAGTAGAAATAGTTATATTGAGAGACATAACTATTTAAACAATGAGTATGAGGCTAAGCCAATAGAAAATATGACCTTTGTCTATGCAGTTCCAAATAAGTTACAAGCTGGAGATGAATTATACTATAGTGAACTTAATAGATCTGGATATGCAGTTAGAGATGCAAGCGTACCATTTATTTTAATAGGACTAGCAGTTGCTGCACTATTAGCTTTAATAATGCCATTTAAATATACAAAAGATACTTTATGGTTTAAACATTTATTAAAGATGCCTTTAGAAATATATTTAATTATAGCGTCATGTGCAATACCTTTAATTGCAGAGAGTGGATCATTAATAATAGAGCCTACTATAAATGGAGATATTTTAAACATTTTAAAGAATGCAAACATGTGGTATTTAGATAGTATTGAATATATCTTAAATATATTATTCTGGATATTCATTTATGGAGGAATATTCTTTGGAATAACTTATATTAAAAATATTTTTGATATGGGATTCAAAAAATACTTAAAAGAACAAGTTCTAGTATATAGATTTAAGGAAGTTATATTTGCAGGTATAAGAAAAATATCAAGATATATTAAAGGAATAGATTTAAATAAGAAAAGTGACAAGGCGCTTGTAATACTTCTAGGAATCAACTTTGTTATTGTATCAATACTTTGTTCAGTATGGTTCTTTGGAATATTTGGAGTGATTTTATACTCAGCAGTATTATTCTACTTTGCTAGAAAGTATGTTAACAAGTGGAAAAATGATTATAACAAGCTTTTAGAAAAGACCAAGGAAATAGCAAATGGAAACTTAGATTCTAAGACTGATGAAGACTGTGGTTTTTTTAATCCAATTAGAGATGAATTAAATAATATTCAAAAGGGATTCAAAGCGGCAGTAGAGGAAGAAGTAAAGAGTCAAAGAATGAAAACAGAGCTTATATCAAATGTTTCTCATGACCTAAAAACTCCATTAACATCAATAATTGCTTATGTTGATCTTTTAAAGGGAGAAGAGGATGAAGAAAAGAGAAAGGATTATTTAGAGACTCTAGATAAGAAATCTCAAAGATTAAAATATTTAATAGAAGACTTATTTGAAGTTAGTAAGGCTACTAGTGGAAATGTTAGCTTAAATATAATGAATGTAGATATTTCATACCTTATGAAGCAAGCTATCATAGAATTAGATGACAAAATAAGTGAAGCTGGATTAGATATTAGACTTTCAATGCCAGAGCATAAAGTAATCTTACCTTTAGATAGTCAAAGAACTTACAGAGTATTTGAAAACTTAATAATAAATGTGGTTAAATATGCTCTTCCAAATTCAAGGGTATATGTAGAACTTCAAGATAAAGAGAATGATGTTGAAGTTACTATTAAAAATATATCTGCAGATGAAATAACATTTAATGTGAATGAAATTTCAGATAGATTTGTAAGAGGAGATAAATCTCGTAACACAGAGGGTTCAGGCTTAGGTCTTGCAATAGTTAAGAGCTTCGTTGAACTTCAAGGTGGAAGATTCAATATAGAAGTAGATGGAGATTTATTCAAAGCCATAATAAACTTCAAGAAAAACTAAATAAAATTTTTAAGATGCATATAGAGTGATAAGTCTAAATATATAAATAGTTATTACTCTAAATATTATGAAAAGATATTATATAGAGCTGAGGAGCGAGTAGCTAATATATTTTATAGATAAATAATATTTAAAACTTGTTAGAGAAATTAATAAGGATAATTAAGCAGAGTTCAAAGTTATACTAAATACTTTGAACTCTATTTTTATATAAAAAATAACTATAAGTATTTGTAATTCTATAGAATTTAGAGAAAATGGGAATATGAATTAAAATATCTGTATTTAAATTAAAATTTTTATTAAAATATTCGTTTTTTCACTAAAAAATACAAAAAAATTAATTTTGATAAAATTTACAAATATGATATAATGCTCGACAGAAGAAATGAAGAGAGAGAAAAGAGGAAGAAAGAGAATGGTGGAAAGTATAAAAAAGAATTTAACACCTAAGATTCTTATAGGCAATTTAATTATGATAATTGGAATAGTTGCCTTTGTTACTTTATATGGAGCTGTCTTTAGAAGTTCAAATATTCTTATAGGTGTATGTACCGTAACGGCAATGATTATGTATAGATCAATTCACTTAAGCTTAAAGTTAAATGAGGCTATCATAACAACTATATTATCTTTTGTTTTGATGGGAATTTCTACTCAGTTAAGTTCATTAAATCTATTTTTAGGACTAGCAATAAACTTTATAAGTGTATTTATATTAACCTATTTAGTTACTAATAAAATGGAAACTAAAGCTTATTTACCATTTATATTATGTTATGTTTTTATTGAAGGAACACCAGTTACTTGGGGAGAATTTTCTATTAGACTAATAGCACTTTTAACTGGGGGAATACTTATAGCTTTAGTTTATTATTTTAGTCATAAAAAAAGAGATGATTCAGATCATATGAATATCACTGAAATGATAAAAACTATGAATAAGAATACACTTCAATTTAACTTTTCTTTAAGAATGGCAGTTGGTTTATCAATAGCTATGTTCATAGGAAGTGTGTTTGGCTTCCAAAAAGCAATGTGGATAAGTATAACAGTAATGTCAATAACTCAACCACACTTTGGTGATACAAAGACAAGAGTAAAACAAAGATTCTTTGGAACTTTAATAGGAGCAGCAATATTCGTTTTATTATTTGTTTATATTGTTCCTCCAAATTTCAGTACCTTAGTTTTACTTGTTCTAAGTTATATTTATACCTTTGTTAAAGAATATAAAGTACAAATGATTTTTACAACAATGAATGCTTTAGGTGCAGCAATGATTTTATTCGAGCCAGGAATTTCAGTATCCATGAGAATAGGATTTATAAGTGTTGGGATAATAATAGGTTTCATAGTGAACAAAGTTATTTATAGAAAATTAAAATTAGATGAAGAAGATGAAGAAATAGAGAAAATTTGTAGATCTATGGATAAAGTAAGTAATGACTTTTAAAGAAGTTCTATCTAAAAATCAACATAGGTTTGTATCACGATATTTATAAATAAAAAAGAAATAAATTTAAATTGTTTTAAAACAGAGCCTATAAATAAAAATTGTGTAGGAGGCTTTGATAAAAAAGAGATTTGAGAAATATAAGTAATAGTTTAGAGATCCTTCTATTGAAAAAGCAAATAGTAGAAAGGGATCTTAATAAAAAATGATAGTAAAGTTATTAAACAAACTTTACTATTATTTTTTATTTTAACTAATATTTTTAAAAGGAATATTAGTTCTATATTAGTTCTTTAAAATTAGGTTTAGATAGAAGAAGGATTTTCATAAAAACCATATATCTATATTAAGAATATAGATTTCTAAAAGGCATATATATAGTATGTATATTTATCTTAGTAGGAGGAATTTATGAAGTCAAAGAAATTATTAGCTTTAACAACAACATTACTTTTAAGTATATCCTTATTAGGAGGAGTAGAAGTATTATCAAAAGAAAAATTTAGCATACCTATGGAAGGACTAAGAGGATATTGGACCTTTGAAGAAAGTAGTGGAAATATAATAATAGATGAAAGTGAAAATAATAAGAACGCTACTATTAGAGGAAATGGAGTTATTGTAAATAATGGAGTTAGTAATAAAGGGCTAAAGCTTACAGGACAAAAAGGAACTTTCTTAAGCATTCCTCCAATATTAAATATGGCAAATGAAGACTCAACAATTTCTTTTTGGGTAAATGTAGATGAAGAAACTTCTGATAATAGAACTGAGAATACAATTTTATTACAACAGGAAGGGGCAGGACGTTCAATACTTTATTATGCTCCTAGCAATCAGAGAGATAGGTTAGGATCTTTTGTTGGTGGAAGTAACATTTATGGAGAAGAATCTCTAGAACAAGGAAAATGGTATAACTTAACCATAGTAAGTAAAAAGGATAAGAAAGAAATTGATTTTTATATAAATGGAGAGCTAGATAGTACACATACTGTAGGTTCATTTCCAAATTCTAATGATCCCTTAAGAATTGGAGATCATAAAGGAAATGATGGGTATGCCTTAAATGGAATTATAGATGAAGTTTTAATATATGGAAGAAATTTATCAGATGATGAAATAAGCAATATATATTATGAAAATGCAACTATTGAATCTTTAAAGTTAAATATAGAGAATTTATTAAATGAAGCTAAGGAGCTTTACGCTTTAGCAAATGGAATAATTGAGTCTTCTTTAAATGAAAAACTAGAAAATGAAATAGCTTTAAGTGAACAGTTTTTAGAAAATGAGAATGGTAATAAAGAAGAAGGTTTAAATAGAATAAATAATTTGAAACAAATTATTGAGGAAGTAAATAATTTTGTTAATGAAGAGCTTAAGGATAAAGTTTTAATAAACTCTAATGTAAATAATATTTTTAGAACTGTAGACAAGGCTTTATACGGTGCTAATCATAGATATCATAATAACGGATATGGTTCATATGATAGTGAAAACTTAAAGATTAAAGAGGAATTTGATGTACTTTATGATGAATCTTCCTTTGGTTCTATTAGATATCCGGGAGGAAAGGTTGCAAACCTATTCAATTGGAAAAGGTCAATTGGAGATATTAATGAAAGAAAATATACAATTCATGGAGATCCAGAGCAAGAACCAGAATTTCCTTACTTTGGGTTAGATGAGGCAGCAAAATATGCTGAGGATAAAAATAGTGAATTTATTTATGTTTATAATATGGGGAATGGAAGTAAAGAGGACGCAGCTGACTTAGTTGAATATTTAAATTGTGAGGTTGGAGAAAATCCAAATGGAGGAATAGATTGGGCACAAGTTAGAGCTGATAATGGACATCCAGAGCCATATGGAATAACTCATTTTGAGATGGGAAATGAATTTCAACTGGGAGAACAAGGATATTGGATAAACAATACTTCAGATAGAATAGCTTCATATATAGATGGAGGATTAATTAATTTTACAAATCAATATGTAGTAGAAGAAGAGGATTGGAGAAATCGTACAGCAGGAAAGAGTAATGGACAGCCTAATCAAGAAAAAGAAATAAGATATTATCCAATAGAAGAAGAGACATTAGTTTTAAAGGTTGGACATGAAACTTGGACAAGAGTAGATTCACTAGAAAATAGTGAAGGGGGAAAAGTTTTTGAATATGATAATTCTACAGGAAAAATAACCTTTGGTGATGGAGTTAAAGGAGACATTCCTGCTGAGAATTTAGATATAAAGGTTTCTTATAGTGCATATAGAGATGGGTATGTTGATTATTATGAAGAAATGAAAAAGATAGATTCAGATATTAAAATTTATTCAAGTTATGATTCTCATGAGTTTGTAAGAAGAATGGGAACTAATAAAAAATATGATGGAGTAGTTATTCATCCTTATTCAGGAACAATAGATAGCTCTGATCCTAAATATTATGAAAAAATATTATATAGAGCTGAAGAAAGAGTGGCAGATGTTAAAGCATATGAAGATCTAATGAAATCTATTTTGGGAGAAGAAAATAGTAAAGATAAAAAAGTAGTCGTATCAGAATATGGAATGTTTAGGGATGATAGTAGATTTGTAAAATCTCAAGTAAATGCTCTTTATACAGCAAAGTCTTTAATAGGACTGGCAGATATAGCCTCTGTTCCATATGCAGATAAACATTGTTTAATAGATTTTCCAGAAGGAGATCTTTTAGGACCAGGACAACAAGCAATAATACAAAGCATAGTAAATAAGGAAACTGGAGAAATAGAATTTGTAGCTACTCCAACAGCTAAAGTATTCACTTTATTTAATAAGATGACAGGAAACCATGTTTTAGAAGAAAAAGTAATAAATAATAAGCTTTTAAATATTGATGGAAATAGAAATTTAGAAGCTGTTGAAACTATGGTAAGTAAGGATGATGAAGGAAATATTTATTTAATGATGGTTAATGCTGCTAAGGAGGAAATAGATGTAAGAGTGCAAATTAAAGGCTTTGATTTCACAGGAAAGTTAGGAAACGTAATGAGAGTAGATGGACCAAGCTATGATGCTGAAAATACTGTGAATAATAAAAATAATGTTGTTGTTGAGGAAGAGAATTTAACTCCTTCTCAAAATTCATATTTAGATTATAAGCTTACTCCTCATTCTGTTACTGCTATTAAAATAAGAAATACAGAAATTGATTATAAGGGAGAACTTCAAAAGGAAATAAATGAAGTAAAGGCTTTATATGAAGAAAGTGTAGAAGGATTTAATGTTGGAGAATATCATGAAGGAGCTAAGGTTAGATTAAATGAAGCTTTAGGTAAGGCTCAGTTAGTATTAGAAAAAGAAAATTCTACTAATGAAGAAGTAATACAAGCACTACAAGACTTAAACTTAGCAAAGGATAGTTTCAATAGCTTTAAAATAACAGAAACAACTGGAGATTTTAATAATAATAAAAAGATAGACATAGGAGATTTAGCCCTTGTTTCAAGAAATTATAATTCATCTAATAGCCAATATGACTTAAATGGGGATGGGTTGGTTAGAGAGTATGAGCTTAATTTCCTAAACTTTAGAATTTTAAATTAGAAAATATATTTTATAGATAAATAATATTTAAAACTTATTAGAAAAATTAATAAAGATAATTAAGAAGAGTTCAAAGTTATATTAAATACTTTGAACTCTATTTTTATATAAAAAATTAATTTCACTAAAATTTACAAATATGGTATAATGCTCGACAGAAGAAATGAAGAGAGAGAAAAGAGGAAGAGAGAGAATGGTAGAAAGTATAAAAAAGAATTTAAAACCCAAGATTCTTATAGACAATTTAATTATGATAATTGGAATAGTTGTCTTTGTTACTTTATATGGAGCTGTCTTTGGAAGTTCTAATAGTCTTATAGGTGTATGTGCTGTAACTGCAATGCTTATGTTTGTAGATGTTCATTTAAGCTTAAAGTTAAATGAAGCAATTATAACTACAATATTATCATTTGTTTTTATGGGAGTTTCAACTCAAATAGCTTTAATAAATCCATTTCTAGGATTAATAATAAATCTTATAAGTATATTTATAGTTTCATATTTAGTTACTAATACTATGGAAACAAAAGCATATTTACCTTTTATGCTTTGTTATGTATTTATAGAAGGAACTCCTATTGCTTGGAGTGAATTCCCAATAAGAATTGTGGCACTATTTGTTGGTGGGGGATTAATAGCTTTAGTTTATTACTTTAGTCATAGAAAAAAAGATGATTCAGATCATATGACTATAACTGAAATGATAAAAACTATGGACAAGAATACACTTCAATTTAACTTTTCTTTAAGAATGGCATTATCGGTATCAGTAGCTATGTTTCTAGGGAGTGTATTTGGAGTTCAGAAGTCAATGTGGATAAGCATTACAGCAATGTCAATAACACAACCACATTTTGATGATACTAAGACAAGAGTGAAGGAAAGATTTTTTGGTACTTTAATAGGATCAGCAATATTTATAGTAATATTTGTTTATCTTGTACCAGAACAATTCAGCACCATAGTTTTACTTGTTTTAAGTTATATTTATACATTCATCAAAGAATATAAAATAAAAATGATATTTATAACTATGAATGCTTTAGGCGCTGCAATGATTTTATTCCAACCAGGAATTTCAGTACCTATGAGAATAGCCTTTATAGTAGTAGGAATAACAATAGCTTTAATAGTGAACAAAGTTATTTATGGAAAGTTAAAATTAGATGAAAGTAATGAAGAATTAGAAAATACTATTAGAAGTATAGATAAAGTAAATGATGGATTTTAGATTAAATTTATTATGGTATAATTATGGTTTTATATAGTTAATTAAACTGTATAAAAGTGAATTGTAGGAAAAGTAGATTATGCTAACTGAAAGAGTGTATTAATAGAAAAATATACATTAAGTTATTATTTAAGAGGTTTGTATCAAAGTTACTCATTAATAAAATTTATAGAGTTCTATTTATATTAAGTAGTTTTAGGAACATATTTATAAGTTTTATATTTAAGTTTTGGTACAGGCCTTTTTTATTAGATTTTTATAATAGTATCTATAAGGAATAACTATAGATTTAAGTGGTGATAATACAGATTTGAAATTTTTCTAGTGCTATAATTAAGTATATGAGATAAATTTTGGAATAAATTAATATAAATTCAAATAAATTTTATAAAAGTGGAGGGAGTAAAAGTGATAGAAAAAGAACTAGAAAAATATAAGGCATATGATGAAATAACACCAGAGATGGGGTTAAGGGATAAGCTAGCAGTTGATAGGACAGTATTAGCTAAAGAAAGAACGGATTTAGCTTATTTCAGAACAGCTGTAAGCTTTATCGTGGCCGCAATAACCTTGTATAAATTATTTGAAGGAAATGCTTGGGGGATAAGCACAGCATTAATACTTATAGTAAGTGCTATATATGTGAGTATAAAAGGAATAAAGGTATCTATGATTATAAAAAAAAGGCTTAATTTAAAATAAGCCTTTTTTATTTTAAATAAAAAATAAATTTATTTGTTAAATAAATTTATCTTAAGTTAAAAATAAATTTAAAAAGCATAAAAGAGAAAAAAATGTATAAAAAAGTAGAAAATACTAAGACTTTTTTTATTGTTTTAATAATATAAATTAAAAAATAATTAAATTTAAAAAAGATATAAAAATATAATATTAATAAAGAATAAATAAAAAGAATTAACTATTAAGAAATACAATATAGAATATTAAATAAATAGAAAATAAAAATTATTATGAATTTTTTATTACTCGAGTAATGTCGAATTTAGCATGAAATTTATTCTTTGAAGAGAAAAATAGTGATGCTATAATTACATTAATTAACTAAAAAGAATTAATATGTAAAAGTAAGGGGAATAATAATGGAAGAAAAAACATTGGATATTCAAGAAGTTCTATATGCCCTAAAAAAAAGATATAAACTTATGATAATTATTATATTATTACCAGTTTTATTTTCAGTGTATAAAGCTTTTCAAATGAAACCAAGTTATGAGTCTAGAGTGAAATTCTTTGTTGGAAAAGAAGGAATAAAAGCTACTTATTCGTCTGCAGAGCTTGAACAGTATAAAACTATGATAGGTGCATATGTAGATATATTCAATAACGAAGATGTTGTTGCTAAACTTTTAAAAAAATCAGATATAAATTTGCCTACTAATTATGTTAGAGCTGGATTATCTTTTATTCCTGGTGGTGGTTCAATACCAACATTAGAAATAAGTTATAGGTCTTACAATAAAGATGAGGTTGATCAGATTATTAAAGTTATAACTGAAGGTTTTGAAAGTACAGTTGGGGAATATATAGTAAATTCTAATATTGATATATTAGATTCGCCAAAATCAAGAACAATTTATCCAAATAAAAAGAAGGTTGTTTTAGTTGGATTTGCAGCCGGATTAATATTGGCTTTAGGTGTAGTTTTTGTTTTAGATTATTTAGATAATTCTATAAAGAATAAAAAAGAGTTAGAAAAGACTTTACCTATTCCAGTAATAGGAGAAATACCAATACATGATTAGAGAGAAAGGGTGGGGTAGGTGTTTTTAGTAGATAAAGATCCAAAATCAATAGCAGCGGAAAGTTATAGGGTGCTAAGGACAAGTTTAGAATACTCATCTGTAGATAAGGAGTTAAAGAGTATTGTTATAACTAGTTCAGAACCTGGTGAAGGAAAATCAACTATAGCTGGTAATTTAGCTTCAATAATAGCACAAAATAATAAAAAAGTAATAATAATTGACTGTGATTTAAGAAGACCTACAATTCACAAAAAATTTGATATATCTAATTCTATAGGACTAACAGAATATATTATTGGTAAAAATGATTTAAATAATGTAATACAGGTATTAAACGAAAATTTTAGTGTAATAACTTCAGGTAGAATTCCACCAAATCCTTCTGAAATTTTGTCTTCTAAGTCAATGGAAAATCTTTTAAAGGCATTAGGCATATGCTATGATTATGTAATTTTAGATACACCTCCTTTAAGAGCTGTAACTGATGCACAGGTTTTAGCAGGAAAATGTGATGGAACTATATTAGTTGTAAGAGCTGAATCAACATCAAAGGATTCAATAATAAAAGCCTATAAAGAACTTGAAAAAGTTAGAGCAAATGTTTTAGGTGCAGTATTAAATGGGATAAAAGGAAATAATAAAAGTTATTATTATTACAATGAAAAAAACAAAGAGAAAAACAATAAGAAAAAAGTAAAGGTTAGGGCTTAATAGATTTAAATGTTAGTTATTTTGGAGGAGAAAATGGGTAAAGAGGGTAAAGTTAAAGCTCTTCTTTTGATGTCATTAGATATTCTAATAATAGTAATTTCTTATATATTAGCATTTATAGTAAGATTTAATTTTGATTTTAGCATTGAGCAAAAAAATAGGCTAATATTATTTTTACCAGTAATAGTGATGACATATATATTTATGCTATCTATTTTTAAAATGTATAAGAGTATATGGACTATTATGGGAATTGATGAGGTAGCCTTTGGCACAATAGCTTGTTCAATTGCTACAAGTATTATATTACTTGCTACTATAATGATACCAAATAAAGTAGATCATATTGCTGTGCTTTTAGCAGGTATATTTATAACGATTTTTACAATAGGGATACGAGTATCATTTAGAATTTATAGAAGAATGCTTTCTCATGGAAGAGTTTTACTAAAAAACAATAATAAGGATGATTTAGAAAGAGTATTAATAATAGGAGCAGGTTCATGTGGACAACTTATTATAGAAGAAATTAGAAAGCAAAGTCCTATTAAACAAAAGGTTGTTGGATTTGTAGATGATAATCCAAGTAAGATAGGAACATACCTTAGAGGTATTAAAATACTAGGAAATAGAGAAAAAATAAAAAAAATAGTACAAGAAAAAGATGTGGATTTGATTTTAATAGCGATGCCTTCAGTCAGTGGTGAGGAAAAAAAAGGTATTATAGAAATATGCCAAAATACAAAGAGAAAAGTTAAAATTATTCCAGGAATGTATGAGCTTATAGGTGGTAAGGTAAGCTTAAGTAGAATGAGAGATGTTGATTTAAGAGATTTATTGGGAAGAGAAGAAGTTAAGTTAGATAGGAGTGGAATAAAAGATTATATAGAAAATAAGGTTGTTATGGTAACTGGTGGAGGAGGATCAATAGGATCTGAGTTATGTCGTCAAATAGCTAAATTTTCACCTAAATTGCTTTTGATTTTAGATATTTATGAAAATAATGCATATGAGCTTCAAAATGAAATAAGGAGAAATTTTCCTGAACTTAAAGAAGATGTATTGATAGCTTCTGTAAGAGAAGAAAATAGGCTTGATAATATATTCAATAAATATAGACCACAGGTTATTTTTCATGCAGCAGCTCATAAGCATGTTCCCCTTATGGAAAATAGTCCAGAGGAAGCTATCAAAAATAATGTAATTGGAACATTAAATGTTGCAGAATGTGCTCATAAATATGGGGCTGAAAGATTTGTATTAATTTCAACTGATAAGGCTGTTAATCCAACAAATGTAATGGGAGCTTCAAAAAGAATGTGTGAAATGATAATACAAGCTATAAATAAGAATTCTTATACAGAATTTGTTGCAGTAAGATTTGGTAATGTTCTTGGGAGTAATGGATCTGTAATTCCATTATTTAAAAAGCAGATAGCTGAGGGAGGGCCAGTAACTCTTACTGATGAAAAAATAACAAGGTATTTTATGCTTATTCCAGAGGCAGCGCAGCTTGTTCTTCAGGCTGGAGCTTATGCAAAAGGAGGAGAAATATTTGTACTTGATATGGGCAATCCTGTACGAATATATGATTTAGCAAAGGATTTAATAAAACTTTCAGGATTTGAACCAGGTGTTGACATGCAAATAAAAATAATAGGTCTTAGACCAGGAGAAAAACTATATGAGGAACTTCTTATGGACGAAGAAGGACTGAGAAAAACAAGTCATGAAAAAATATTTATTGCAAAACCTGGGGATTATGATTTAGAAAGGTTAAAGCTTGGAATAAATGCTTTAAGAGAAATTGCTGATCTTGGAGATAGTGAGACCTTAAAAACAGCTCTTCAATTTATTGTGAAGACATACAGAAGATTAGATGATGAAAATAATAAGATTCTTAATGAGGTTGCATCAACCAAAACAAGTAAAGCTATATTATCTTAAATACTATATTTTAACTAGTATATATGCTTAAGTTGTATAGTTTGAGTATGTATTCTAGTTAAAAGATAATTAGTTTAAGGAAGTAATTTTAAGATTAAATATATAGTTATTGTGGTAAAAATGATAGTTTAAAATGGTGGTTATTTAGAATAATGTAGGGGGACTTATTGTGGAAAAAAAGAGAATATTTTTAGCTTCACCTCATATGGGAGGATTAGAAGAAGAGTTTGTTAAGGAGGCTTTTCAAAGTAATTGGATAGCACCTCTTGGACCTAATGTAAATGCTTTTGAAAAAGAAGTAGCAGAGTATGTTGGAGTAAAGGGAGCTTCAGCTATGGTTTCTGGAACGGCAGCTATTCATATGGCACTGAAATGTATAGGAATAGAAGAGGGAGATAAGGTTTTTTGCTCAAGTTTAACATTTGCAGCAAGCTGTAATCCTATAATTTATGAGAAAGGAAAACCTGTCTTTATAGATTCGGAACCAAATGGATACAATATGTCTCCAAGGGCTTTAGAAAAAGCTTTTAAAAGCTGTGAAGAAGATGGACAACTTCCTAAAGCTGTAATTGTGGTAAATCTGTATGGACAAAGCGCTGATTTAGATAAAATCAAAAAAATATGCGATTTCCATAATGTTCCAATAATAGAAGATGCGGCAGAATCTTTAGGAGCAACATATAAAGGAAAGATGAGTGGAACCATAGGGGAATATGGCATATATTCATTTAATGGTAATAAGATAATTACAACTTCTGGTGGAGGAATGCTTATTTCAAACAATGAAGAAATGATAGAAAAGACAAGATTTTGGTCAACTCAATCTAGAGAAGCCGAAAGACACTACGAGCATAAAGAGCTTGGCTATAATTACAGGATGAGTAATGTGGTTGCGGGAATAGGAAGAGGACAATTAAGAGTTTTGGAAAAGAGAATAGAGAATAAAAAACATATTTTTGAAAGTTATAAGGAAGCTTTTAAGGATATAGAAGATATAGAAATGGCACCAATATGCGAATATGGGGAGCCTAATTACTGGCTTAGTATAATGACTTTAAAGGAAAAATCAAAAATTAAACCTATAGATATAATAAAAGCACTTGAAAAAGAAAATATAGAATCAAGACCAATTTGGAAGCCAATGCATCTTCAACCATTTTATAAAAAGTTTGAGTTTTTTAGTCATAATGAAGATGGAATTAGTGTTGGGGAGGATATTTTTAATAGAGGAATTTGTCTTCCAAGTGATACGAAAATGACTAAGGATGATATAGAAGAAGTAATAAGAATTATAAGAGAATTATTTTTATAATGATTCTAATATGAAAGTTAAAAAGGGGAGGAATTAATGAATAATTCTCAAGTTCAAATAATTAAATTATTAAATCTAGCTATACATGGAGAGAAGCTTAAAGATTTTAAAAAAATTTCAAAATGGGATGAAATAATTGAGGAAGCTAAGGCTCACGAAATAAGTGCATTAATTTATTCCTCTATATATGGGGTTAAATCATTAGAGGGATTAAATAAAGAGAGACTTGATTATTGGAAACAAACTACTTTTTTTACTGGAATAGGAGGGATGGCTCATTATAATCAAGTTGGAAAATTACTTAAAAATTTTAATGAAGAAAATATAGATGTAATAGCTCTTAAGGGATTAGTTGTAAGAGAATTATATCCAAAGCCAGAATTTAGAACTATGGGAGATGCAGATATTTTAGTACATGAAGAAGATTTAGAAAGGGTAACAATTCTTCTTCAAGGATTAGGATATAAATTAGAGGAATGTGAAGATGAACATGGGGCTCATATAGTTTTTAGTCATAAAAATTATAGACATGTTGAGGTTCATTGGACTTTAGTAAATGATGATTATTTCTTAGGAACAAAGGAATTTGAAAAAAGTATATGGGAAAACTCTATGAAAATAAATATTGGAGAGGCAGAAGTTTTATCTTTAGGATGGGAAGATTTAGCTCTGCATCTATGCTTGCATATGGCTGTGCATATAGTATGTGGCGGATTTGGACTAAGACAGTTATGTGATTTGGTACTTCTTGTAGAACAAAAAGAAAATGAGATAAATTGGGATAATTTTATTATTAAGGGAAAAGAGTGTGGGGCCGAAAAATTTATTTTAGCAATATTTAGATGTTGTGAAAATTTGTTTAATATGGAGGTTCCAAGTGATATTAAGAGAGCAGGCAATATTGATGAGAAGATAGTAGATGACCTAATTCAAAATATTTTTGAAAGTGGAGTTTTTGGAAAGAAGAACGTTATAGGAACTCTGGGGGCAGATTTTGCTTATAGCAAAGATGAAAAAGAGAAAAAAAGAAGTATTAGTGAAAAATATTTAGAATTACTATTTCCTAAGGTGGAAAACATGTCAGAAAAATATCAATATGCTCAAAATAATAAAATATTAACTCCTGTAGCTTGGGCACATCATTTAGGAGCTGGTGTGTTTAATAAAGACTATTCTTTAAAAAGTAAAATAAGATTTTTTACAAAATCAGTTAGTGTTTCAAAAAAGAAAAGAGAGCTTTTGGAGGAGCTTAATTTAACTAAAAAATAGGTATAGAGGGATTTATGAGTTTATGTAAGGGACAAATCAAAATTGGAAAAAGAAAAGTAAAAAAAAGAACTATACGGTTCTTTTTTGAAAGGTATCTAAAGAAAAATTATAGATATATACCTTCAGAATTTAATAATAAACATAAATTTGAAATTTTAGATTCTATAAAAATTGATAATCTAGATTTCCTTATTGATATAGATTTTTATGGGATTAATCCTAAAGAAATAGAGTTAAGAAGTATAGATAATATAGATAAGGATGGAATTAAGCTTTACGAAGAATGGGTAAAAAGAAAATTAGGAGTTGAGTTAGAGAGCTTTCAATGGCAAAAACGCTCATTTAGATGGGGAACAATAAGAGCAAAACTTACAAGACTACATAAGGATGATTATGGATGTGTGATAGTAAAGCTTAAATACAAGTAATTTTAGGTTTTAAAAATAGTAATTATTTTAAAAATACGTTATTGAGGAGTGAGTATGAAAAAATATCATTATTATAAGGTTTATGGTTTAAATGTGAAATCAGATATAGAGATTTCAGAACTTTTACCAATAGAAGATGTAGAGGAGAATAGAATAGACATTAAAATTATAAAGGGAATAATCCAAAAGGAAGTTATTGATAGCATACCAAGTTATTCTTGGTTTAAATATGATGTTAAGAATATGGTTTTTACTGTTGAAAATGTAGGAAGTTTTTATATATATGATGGAAAAAATATAATTGTACAACCTTCAGAAAACGCAGATAAACAAATGGTAAAAACATTTATATTGGGAACATCCTTTGGAATGATTTTATCACAAAGAAATAAGGTTGCAATTCATGGAGGATCCATATTAATAGGAGAAAAGGCAATAGTTTTAACTGGTCAAAGTGGAGCTGGGAAATCAACCTTAACAAATGCCTTTAGGCATTATGAATACCCTTTTATAGCTGATGATGTGTCTTCAACTATAGAGTTTCAAGATGAAATATTCGTTGAACCAGCTTATCCTCAACAAAAAATATGCAGAGATGCCATGGAAAAGATGGGATATAATATTGAGGATTTTAGGCTAATAGATGAAGGTAGAGAAAAATATGTAATACCTGCACATAAAAGCTTTATAAAAGAAAAAAGAAAGTTAGAAGCTATATTTAAAATTGAACCTTATGATGGAGAAGAAGTTAAAATAGAGGAAGTTTTAGGTGGAAATAAGATGAAAATAATATTAAGTAATATATATAGAATAGAACTTATAGCACCTCATGGAATTCCACCAATTTATTTTAAAAAGGTTATAAATATAGCAAAAAAAGTTTTAGTATATAGAATAAAAAGACCTAGAGATCAGTTTTCTGTAGATAAACAAATTGAGCTTATAGAAAAAGAATTAAAGTTAAAGTGCAATAGTTAAATTTATTTATATAAAGGTAGGGGATTATGATGAATAATAAATTGTTAAGTTTGGATTCTATAGTTTCTCAAAAAGAGGATATAGATGTAACTGAGTTAAATGGTGAAAAGGTCATGATGAACTTAGATAAGGGTAAATACTTTATGTTAAATGAAACAGGAAGTGTTATATGGGATGCAATTAATGAGCCTAAATCTATTTCAGAAATAATAGAGTCAATAATAAATGAATACGATATAGATAAAGAAACTTGTGAAAGTAAAGTTTTAGAGTATTTGGAGAAGCTAAATCATGAAGAGCTTGTCTTTATTAAGTAGAAAGGTTAAAACTTTTTTTAAAATAGATTTTGAAAGTAAAGTTATGTTTTGTAAGGCATTTATACTTTGTGGATTTTATAGGTTTATTATATTAAATGTAAACTTTGGTAAAGTAAAAAGGCTACTTGGGGAAAAAGGTAAGGAAAGCAATTTAAAAAGTAACATAGAGCATTATAAAATTGCAAAAAAAGTAGGATTTATTGTTAAACTTGCAAGTTCACATACTCCATGGGAAAGTAAGTGTTTAGTACAAGCTATGACAGCACAAAAGCTTTTAAAGGATAAAGGAGTAGAAACAACTTTATATTTAGGAGTAGCTAGGGAGGGAAATAGCATGATTGCTCATTCATGGCTTAGGTGTGGTGAGCTATTTGTTACTGGAGGAAATGGAGACTTAAATTATATAAGAGCTAACTGCTTTGCAAAATAAATTAAGTTAATCAATCTTGTATTATTTTAAATACAAGATTATTAATTTGAAATCAAGTTAATGTAAATTTTCTTTGCTATATAAATAGTCATTAAAGAAGTTTTAACTAAAAGTTTCAAGTTCAATTTATGACTATTTAATATAAATATTAATAAATTTTAGGAGTGAATTTTATGAAAAAATGGGAAAATCCAGAATTGATGATTTTAGGAGTTGAAAACACAAAAACAATGGATACTTTTGGAAGTGACAATAGTAATGGAAATGATAATGGAAGACCAAATGATTGTTTCTGTTCTACTATAAATGGGCATGATCACGGAGCATGGGCAGATAAAGGTACATGTGCTTGTTGTGACAGAACTGATACAAAGCCATCATTAAGCTAGTGATTGTTAGTTTAACTATAAGATTATGAATTTGAAACTAGGTTAATATAAATTTTCTTTGCTATAAATAATTATTAAGGAAGTTTTAAATTCAATTGATGCCTATTTAATATAATATTAATAAATTTTAGGAGTGAGTTTTATGAAAAAATGGGAAAATCCAGAACTAATGACTTTAGGAGTTGAAAACACTAAAGAAGATAAGGAGGGACAAGAACCTCGTCTTATTTGTATGAAATGTGGGGAGTGGTATTGGCATTGGGAGAAGCATCATTGCCCAGCTAAACCGGGTGAAGGTCCTTATCCTCCACCAACTCCAGAATTGCCAGGGCCAACTGCAAGTTAATAATTAATAAAAAACAGCCAATAACTTTTAGTTATTGGCTGTTTAAAATTTAAATTTTAATTTCATTTAATTTTTTTAAGTCTTTTTTAGAGACTTCTTTTATTGAACCATCTTTAAGTTCTAAAATTCTATTACATATACCTAATGCTAATGGTCTATGAGTTATTATTATGCAGATAGGTTTGTGAGGAAGATTTTTAACTTCATTAATAACATTAAGCTCTGTTTCTGGATCAAGGGCAGAAGTTGCTTCATCTAAAATTAAGATCGGCTTATCTCTTAAAAATGCTCTGGCTATGGCTATTCTCTGAGCTTGTCCTCCTGATATTCCAATGCCATTTTCTCCAATAACTGTATTGAATCCTTCAGTTAATTTTTCTATAAAATCAAAAGCACAAGCCTTTTTAGTTGCTTTAATTATTTCAGCCAAAGTCGCATTAGGTTTACCATGTCTTAAATTTTCTTCTATAGTTCCTGAAAAAAGAGTATCTCCTTGGGGAACATAGGATATAAGTTCTCTATGAATAGGTGATAATTCCTTCTTACAATAATATTCATTTAATATATTTTCATTTTTTTCACTTAAGGAATCTATAGCTAATAGAGAAGCAGTATCCTCTTTTAAATTAAAATAGACATTTCCATTATCAATATTAAGTAAAGATAGAAGTATTTTTATTAATGTTGTTTTACCTTGTCCAGATGGTCCAATTAATCCTATTATTTCACCAGCTTCTATAGAAAGATTTAAATTTTTAAAAATTGGTTTATTTTCATCATAGGAGAAGGAAACATCCTTAAAATTAATATTTAAATTATTATTTATATATTCTTTTGAGCAATTAGATATATTTGAATTTATATCCATAGAGTTCTCAAAATTCTTCTTATTAGTTTTAAATTTTTTAGGTGTACATAAAATATCTAAACCTTCTTTCAAATCTTTATGATTCTCGAGTGATAATGATTCGATTTCCATAAGTCTTTCAGTGGCAGCTATAGCACCAACTAAATTAGGAAATGTGCTAGCTAATGCTGAAAAAGGTCCTTGAATTTTACTATAAAGCTGAAGCATTGCCATAAGTGTTCCATAGGTCCCTATTCCTTTTGAAAGGTTTAACGCACCCCAACAAAAGATTGTGAAATATGCTATGTAAGAACATATGCTTAAAGTCATTCCAGATTTTATCCCTATTTTAGTGTTTTTCATGCCAAGATTAAATCTTTTCTTTTGAATTTCGCTTAACTTATCTAAATTGACTTTTTCTAGACAAAAAGTTTTTACGATTATTAAGTTTTTTATGCTTTCCTGAATAAAGGTCTTATATTTAACATCTTCCTCTTGAATTTCTTTATAGATTTTCTTAAGTTTTCTTGCAAATAACCTACTTATTAATAATAAGAACGGACCTATAAAAACAGCTATCATTGCCACAGCAGGAGCTAGGTAGATTAAAGTTGTAAGCGATGCAATAAGGGTTACAGATAAGGATATTATGGTAGGAATTGTTTGCATAACTGTTCCTGTAATAGTACCAACATCACTAGTTAATCTGTTTAAAAGACTCATACTGTGATGCTTAGAAGATTCTTGCCATTTACTATAAGTTATATGTGCGTAAATCTTCTTCTGAAGGGTTTGAGACATCTTAGTTGAAGTATAAGTTTTTATTAAAGAGATTACAGGTGAACTCAATATATTAAGTATCATTATAGATGCCATTATTATTAGCCACTTTACAACATTAGGAGTATTTCCAGAAATAGCACTATCAATTAGATTCTTTGAAACTAAGGCATCATAAACGCCTATTAAAGAAAAGACTGAGCCTATTATTACTATCAAAATTAGAGAGGGGAGTATTAATTTTGACTGGAGATATATCCATTTTATCTTTTTAAATAATTCTTTTAATTCTTTCAATATAAAAACACCTCTCAAAACTTAAAATTTATAAAAATACATACCAATAATAGTAACATAATGTTTTTTATAAACAAGGAACTTGGTGTAAATATAAGGTAAAAATAAAAATTTATACATAAATTTTTATGAATCTATAAAGTTTTAAATCTGAAATATATTCATAGTATTTTAAAGTTTGAAAAAAATTTACATAAAATATTTGTTGAAAAAAGTCATATAGATTCTTATTTAATAACAGGAAAAAAGCTTGTTAAATAGAGCATTACAAGTATGAAGAATTAAAACGAAAAATAAAATTTGGTATTAGATTAGATAGATTTTTTTTATAAATTTATTGTATTCATATTGATATTAAAGGAATTAGTAAAAAATAAATAAATAGAAAAAAATGTGAATTTTTTTAGTCTTTAACAGAAAAATAAAATAGTGTAACATGATTCTCGAAAGAGAAATTTATTTGTAAATAAAGATTATAAAACTAATAAGGGGAGAAATATGTCAAAGAAAAAATATCAATTTTTTATAAAAAGAATTTTAGATATATGCATTGCTTTAGGAGGATTTATATTTTTATTACCTGTAATAATTTTAGTTGCAATTTTAGTTAAAACAAAGCTAGGAAGTCCTATTATTTTTACTCAAGAAAGAGTTGGAAAAGATAATAAAGTTTTTAAAATGATGAAGTTTAGAACAATGCGAGATGGAGTAGATAAAATGGGAAATGTTCTTCCAGACGAAGAGAGATTAACTCCTTTTGGGAAAAAGTTAAGAGCTTCAAGTCTAGATGAACTTCCTGAATTAATAAATATATTAAAAGGAGATATGAGCTTAATAGGACCAAGACCATTACTTGTTGATTATCTTCCTTTATATAGTAAGGAACAAATTAGGAGACATGATGTTATGCCCGGATTAACTGGATGGGCTCAGATTAATGGACGTAATGCTTTATCTTGGGAAAAAAAGTTTAAGTTAGATATTTTTTATGTAGATAATTGGTCATTAAAACTTGATTTTAAAATATTTATTTTGACCTTTTATAAATTATTTAAAAGAGAAGGAATAAGTCAAGAAGGTATGGCTACTACAGTTAAATTTAATGGGAGTAATTAATAATGAAAGATTTAGTAATAATAGGTGCTGGAGGAGTAGGACAAGAATTAACTCTTATAGTTGAAGAGATAAATAAAAAGAAAGAACAGTGGAACTTATTGGGGTTTATTGATGACAATAAAGAGCTTCATGATAATAAAGTTCTTGGATATAAAGTTCTTGGTGGATTAAATTGGTTAAAAAAATTTGTTAATGAAAGAAGTAGAACAGATAAGAGAGAAGACATAAATGTATTAGAAAAAGATTATGAAGATAGAAAAGTACTTTACGTAGTAGTAGCTATTGCTAATTATAAAATAAAAAAAAACATAGTAGAAAGCATTAAAAGTATAGTTAAATTTGCAACATTAATTCATCCAGATATATATATTCATAAAAGTAATAAAGTTGGAGAAGGAACAGTTATTTATCCAGGGACTATTATTACTGTTGATATAAGGATTGGAGACCATGTGATTATAAGTCCAAAGTGTGGAATAGGACATAATTCAATAATTAAGGATTATGTGTCATTACTTTGGAATGTTAATGTTTCTGGATATGACTATATAGAAGAGGGAGTTTTAATGGGTTCTGGATCAACTATTATTCAAAATAAAAATATTGGACAAGGTGCAGTAATCGGAGCAGGATCTGTAGTAGTTAAGGATATAGAAGCATGGAAAACTGTAATAGGTGTGCCATCTAAACCAATAAGATAAATTACGAATACAGATATTGTAGAGTTTAGGAAGGAGGGATGAATATGAAAAAGGTCTTATATGTTACTACCGTAAGTAGAACAATAAATGCATTCTTGGTTCCTCATATAGAAATGCTTATAGATAATGGGTATAAGGTTGATTGTGCTTGTTCTATAGATAAAGAGATTAATAAGAATTTGATAAAAAGAGGAGTTAATATTTATAAAGTTCCCTTTAGTAGAAGTCCATTAAGTTTTAATAATTTAAGGGCCTTTAAAAATTTATTAAAGATTCAAGAAGAAAATCAATATGATATAGTTCATGTTCATACTCCTATAGCTTCTATATATGGAAGACTTTTAAAATTTAGATTTAAGAAGTTAAAGACAATTTATACAGCTCATGGATACCACTTTTTAAAAGGTGGATCAAAGAATGCTTGGATGTTGTACTATCCTATAGAAAAAATTATGGCTAAGCTTACAGATGTGACTATTAACATAAATAAAGAAGATTATGAGATAACAAAAAATAATCTTAAGCCAAAGCAAGTTTATTTAGTAAATGGGGTTGGTTTAGACTTTAATGAATACAAGGCTTTATGTAAAGAGAAAAAAAACAAAAAGAGAGCAGAATTAGGACTAAATGAAAATGATTTTGTAGTAATAATGATTGCTGAGCTTAACGAAAATAAAAACCAAATTCAACTCATAAAGGCAATGGAGTTATTAAAAGATAGGTATCCTAATATAAAAGCCTTAAGTGTTGGAGAAGGAGAAAAACTTCAAGACTTAATGGAAGAGGTTAAGCTTAGAAAGTTAGAAAATAATATAAGTTTTTTAGGGTTTAGAAATGATATAAATGAATTAATAAATGTGTCTGATATAGGAATATTACTTTCATATAGAGAGGGATTACCTAGAAATCTGATGGAACTTATGGCTAATGGAAAAAGAGTTATTGCCACTAATATAAGAGGAAATAGGGATATAGTTTCTGATGATTGCATTGGAAGTTTGGTTGATATTGGTGACTTTACAGCTACAGCTAAATCTATAGAAAGATATTATTTAAATTTAGCTGAGGAAGAAAAGATTTTGGATAAAGCTATGAAATATGATCTTTCTAGGGTATTGAAAGATTTAAAGAATATATATGAAAAGCTTGAAGAAGGAGGAGTAGATTATGAAACAATGTCTTCATATATTGCCAATGAATAAATTAAGTGGAGCAGAAAAAATAGCGCTTTTAATGTGCAAGAATATGAAGGAATACACTCCGATAGTAGTATGTGGTGGAAAGACACTAAGAGAAATATTCGAAAAAGAAGGAATAAAAAGCCATGACATAAATTTTTCACATAAGAATTTATTTAAAATACTAAGTAGTTTAAAAAATATTATAGAAAAAAATAATATAAAAATAATTCATGCTCATGACAATAAGGCTTCTTTAAATGCCTATTTAGTAAAAAAGCTTTATAAAATGGATATCAAGATAATATCACATATACATAATTGCTATCCTTTTTTAAAGGGTAATAATTTAAATAAAATTTTAGATAGCTATTTAAGACCTAGATATGACTACAATATAACATGTGGAAAAATAGTATATGATTTTTACAAGGAAAATACTAATTATTTTAGAGAAGATAGAACAAAGATACTCTCTAATGCCATGGATATTGAAGAGATAATAAATTTTGATATTGAAAAAAGTAGTGAAGTCATAAATGAATTTAATATTCCAAGTGACAAAAAAATACTTGGTTTTATAGGCAGGCTCGATAATCAAAAAGGAATAATTCCTTTCATAAAAGAATTTTCACTTAATAGAGAAAATTTCATGGATTGTATTGTTCTCTTAGTAGGAAGTGGTTCACAAGAACAAGAAATTAAAAATCTAATAAAAGAATTAGATTTAGAAGAATTTTTTATAGTAACAGGATTCCAAAAAGAAACTTATAAATTTTATCCGATAATAGATGTATTTTTCTTACCATCATTGTACGAAGGATTACCAATGGTTTTACTTGAGGCTATGGCATTTAAGAAGGCAATAGTATCTATGAATGTTGGGAGTATTGGAGAAATTATAAATGGAAAAACAGGAGTTCTAATTAAAGAAAAAGATTATAGTAGCTTTATAGAAGCCTTAGATAACATAAAGAATAATAAAAATAAAGCTATGGAATATGGGGAAGAAGCAAGTAGATTCGTAAGTAAAAACTATAATATAGAGTTTTATGTGGAGAAAATTTCTCATTATTATAATAGATTGGTTTTGTGATAGGTGAATTTCATGAGAGAGAATTTAAGAGAAACTATTAATTCAGATTTATACAGATTAGGTGGTCGCATAGATAAAAAAACATTTATAAGGAATTTAGTTATGAATCCAGCATTTAAATTTATATACATTCATAGAAAATGTAATTTCCATAGGAATAAAAGCAGAATTAAGTACTTATTATATAGAGCATTCTTGTACAGATTAAATTTAAAATACGGATTAGAAATATCCAATGAAGCAAAAATCGGAAAAGGTTTTAAAATTGATCACAGAGGGGCTATAGTTATAAATCCAAACGCTATAATTGGTAAAAATGTTAATGTTACTTCTGGCGTTTTGATAGGACAACAAAATAGAGGAAACAAAAAAGGTTCACCTAAGATTGGAAACAATGTTTGGATTGGAGCTAATTCAACTATTGTAGGAAAAGTTAGTATAGGAGACAATGTTTTAATTGCACCAGGTGCATTTGTTAATTTTGATGTTCCAGATAATTCTATTGTAATTGGAAATCCAGGTTTAATTAAAGAGTCATCAAGTGCTACAGCTGGGTATATAGGATGGCCTGTGTAATAAAGATATAAAGGAGAAACAATTTATGAAAGCTATGCTTACAATATTTACACCGTCATATAATCGAGCATACGTACTTTATAAGTGTTATGAGAGTTTAAAAAGGCAGACCAATAAAAATTTTGAATGGTTAATTATAGATGACGGTTCCACAGATAATACGAAAGAACTTGTTAAAGAGTGGATTAAGCAAAACAATGGATTCAATATAAGATATATATATCAAAAAAATCAAGGAATGCATGGAGCTCACAATACTGCATATGAAAATATTAATACAGAATTAAATGTATGCATCGATTCTGATGATTATATGCCATATGATGCTGTAGAAAAAATAATATCTTTTTGGAGTAAAAATAAAAGAGATGATCTTGCAGGATTTATGGGGCTAGATGCTTATAAAAATGGGGAAGTAATTGGAGAGAAATTTCCAAAAAGTCTAAGAGAAACTACACTTTTTGAACTTAATAATAATCTTAAAATTAGGGGAGACAAAAAGATAGTTTACAGAACTGAATTAACCAAAGAATACAAGTATCCAATCTTTGAAGGAGAAAAATATGTTGGATTAGCTTATAAGTATTACAAAATAGACTTAAATTATAAGTTAGCTGTTACTAATGATGTATTATGCATTGTTGAATATATGGAAGATGGCTCTTCAAAAAATATGCTTAATCAATATAGAAAAAATCCAAAGGGATTTTCTTTCTATAGGATTGAAAATATAAATAATCCTAATGCTTCTTTAAAATTTAAATTTAAGGAGTATATACACTACATATCAAGTAGTTTGATTTCAAAAAATAGAAGTTTTCTAAGAAATCTTCCTAATAAGTTCTTAGCATTACTAGCATTACCATTAGGGTTAGCATTATATATCTATATAATAAAAAATACTTCAGATTCAACATGTTAGTAATTAAAATAGCATACAAAACAAAGGAGAATTAGGTTTGGGTGTATTTTATGCAAGTCTATTTTTAGTATATGTTTTTTCTTTTTTAAGTAGGATAACAAGGGAAAAAAATTATAAATTAGTATCAATACTTTGGATTTCATTTTCCATAGCAGTACTTATATTGGTTGCTGGGCTAAGTCATGGCTTAGGCGACAGTGGTATGTATAAGCATACATATAATCTTTTGGTTCAAGATCCAAGTCAAGCAAGATTTGACAGAGATGGAGGATGGACATTATTTAATTTAATATTAATTCAATTTTCTACTAATCCGCAAACTTTGTTATTTGTAGCTGCCTTTATAAATCATCTTTGTAATGGGATTATTCTTTACAAATATAGAAGCTATTTGGAATTAGAATTTTATTTATATATAGCCTCTGGATATTATACAGTTACAATGAATGGACTTAGACAATGTTTAGCAGCAGCTTTATTATTTATATGCATTAGATTTTTAATACAAGGAAAATTTAAAGTGTATTGCTTATTAGTATTAATAATATCAGCAATACATGCATCAGCTCTAGTAATGATACCGGTATATTTTATAGTGAGAAAAGAGGCGTGGTCTAGAAGTGTAGTAATTTTTATTGGATTAGCTGCAATTGGAGTGGTTTTTTACAGTATATTAGAGCCTATTTTATTTGAATTATTAAAAGGAACACAATATGGGGGGTATTCCTCTTTTAAGGAAGGAGGATCTAGTTTTATTAGAACAGTAGTAAATGCTGTTCCTGTAATATTAGCATATTTAAAAAGAGATGAGTTAAAGAAAAAATGGCCTGAGAGCAATATATTTGTAAATATAGCTTTAATAAATCTTATTTTCGTAGCCTTTGGAATGTTTAATTGGATATTTAATAGATTTACGTTGTATTTTCAATTATACAATTTTATTTTGATTCCATATTTAATTAAGAATTGTTTTGTAGGTAAGGAAAAAAGGTTACTTTATTTTGGACTTATAGTTTGCTACTTTATATTTTTTTATAGAGAGCAAGTTGTTGGTATGGGAATTAAATATAGTAGTGACTATATAAATGCAAATAATTTTTTTTACAGTATTAAGTAATAAACTATAAGTATATTTTATAGTAAAAGCTTTTTACAGAAATAACGGATAGAGTATAGATTTCAGGGGGAAGATGGAGGATATATGAATAATTTTGAAAATAATATACCTAAGATTATTCATTATTGTTGGTTTGGAAAAAAAGAAAAACCAATAATAGTTAAGAAGTGCATAAAAAGTTGGAAAAAAAATTTAAGTGAATATGAAATAAAGGAATGGAATGAAGATAATTTCGACATAAATATAAATTTTTTTGTAAGACAAGCTTATGAAAAGGGAAAATTTGCATTTGTTAGTGACTATGTAAGAGTATTTGCTTTATATAATTATGGTGGAATATATATGGATACAGATGTAGAAGTGTATAAGTCTTTTGATTATGAAATATTGAATAACGATTCTTTTTGGGGATTTGAAGAAAAAAATTTCATAGCGACAAGTACAATTGGAGCAAAAAAAGGGAATAAATTGATTAAAAAATTTATTGATTCATATGAAAATAAAAATTTTATAGGTAGTGATGGTGAAATAGATACATTAACAAATGTATTTATAGTAACTAATATTCTTAAAGAATTAGGAATTAGGTTAGATGGTACTTATCAGAAAATAGATGGAATAGCGACTATTTATCCACAACAGTATTTTTCACCATATGATTATATAAATTGTTATAGTAAAGAAGATAATAATACTTACACCATACATCATTTTTATAAAAGTTGGTTGCCATTAAATGTAAGAATAAAAGGTTATATTAAAAAATATATAGCTAAGTTTATTGGTGGACATAGAGTTGCAAAATTCAGAGAACTATTTAGTGAATTTAAATAAGGGTGATAATTTATGAAAAATATTTTGATTTCTTCTTTTGATATGGATGTTGGTGGAGTAGAAAGAAGTTTAATAAATTTATTAGAACAATTTGACTACATGAATAATAATGTTGACTTAATGCTTTATAGCCATAAAGGTGAATTTTTAAATTTATTACCTAGAAATACTAATTTACTTAAAGAACAAGTAAAATATGCAACCTATAGGCAGCCTATAAGTGAAATAATTAAAAGCAAAGAGTATTTAATTGCATTAACAAGAATTTCAGCTAAAATTAATGCAAATTTTATAGGGAGAATAAAAAGATTGGATGAATCAGGATATTATCAGATGCAGCTTATGTGGAAGTATGCCTTACCTTTTTTACCAAAAATGGAGAAGGAATATGATGTTGCCATAAGCTATCTTTGGCCTCACTATTTTATAGCAGAAAAGGTAAAGGCAAAGAAAAAGATAGCTTGGATTCATACAGATTATTCAACTATAGAAACGGATGTAAAATTGGATCTTAAAATGTGGAATAAATTTGATTATATTATAGCTGTATCAGAGGAGTGTAAAAATGCTTTTTTAGTAAAATACCCTAGTTTAAAAGAAAAACTTAAGGTTATAGAAAATATAACTTCGCCAGAATTCATAAAAAAAATGGCAGAAGAAAAGATAGAAGAAAACATAGAAAGATATAATAGTTTTAAAATACTTTCTGTAGCAAGGCTATCTCATGCTAAGGGAATTGATAATGGGGTAAAAGCCTTAAAGCTTCTACATGAAAGAGGATTCAATAATATTAAGTGGTATGTAGTTGGATATGGTGGAGATGAAAAAATAATCAGAAAGCTAATAGAAGAAAATAACCTTCAAGAAAGCTTTATATTATTAGGAAAGAAAATTAATCCATATCCATATATGAAAGCATGCGATTTGTATGTACAACCTTCTAGATATGAGGGGAAGGCTGTAACTGTAGGTGAGGCTCAAATATTAGGAAAGCCTGTTATGATAACAAATTATACAACTGCTAAAAGTCAGGTTAAAGAAGGGTTTGATGGATACATATGTGATTTATCTATTGAAGGAATAGCAAATGGAATTGAAAAGCTATTTAAAGATCAAGCATTAAGAAAAAAATTAGCCTTTAACTGTGAAAAAAGCAGTTATGGTAACTCGCATGAATTAGGAAAGTTATATAAAATATTTGGTTAAAAGTTATATCTAGGAGTGAATATGGAAACTAAGGTAAGTATAATAATACCCGTATATAATTGTGAAGACTATATAGAGAAATGTTTAGAAAGTATAGTAAGTCAATTATATAAAAATATAGAAATAATTATTATTAATGATGGATCAACTGATAATACAGGAGAAATTATAAAAAAATATGTTTATGGTTTTAATAATATAAAATATATAAATCAAAAAAATTCAGGGCCATCGCAAGCGAGAAATACAGGAATTAATGAAGCGACTGGAGAATATTTAGTTTTTGTAGATTCTGATGATACTATAGAACCTTTATATATAAAATTACTTTATGAATGTATTGATAATGGAAACTATGATATTGTTTGCTGTGGATATGTAGATAAAAGTTGTTATGGTGAAGTAAAACTAAATGATTTTTGGAAGGATAATTTAGAGATAGAGAAAAAAATGTTTGCTAAGTATTGTTGTAGTGGTGTTGGTGGTGTCTTGTGGTCAAAGATATTTAAAAGGGATATTATTTTAAAGAATAACATCAGGTTGAGAAAAGATATTTTTATGAGTGAAGATCTTTTGTTTGTTTTGGAATATTGCTTAAAAGCAGAGAGGTTTGCAGCAATACCTAATTTCCTTTACCAATACAATAGATTGAATGAAAAAAGTATAAGCTCAAATGTAAATATAAATTATATGAGCAACAATATTAAAGTAACAAAAGAGGTAGCTAATTTGTTAAGTTCTATTGGTATAAGTGAATATGATATAAAAAAGATAATTACTGATAGGGTACAGAATTTAGTAAAGTCAATATTAATATCTGAAGTTAAGAACTTTAATAGTAGTACTAAAGAGTGTATTAAAAAGATAAGACATGTACTAGATGATGATTTTATAAAGCTATATAAGTTAGATTTTGAAGCTAAAAGTAGGCTTGATAAAGTTTTAAACTTACTTATAAGAAAAGAAAGATATTTAGAATTATTTTATTTTTATATTTGTTTTGAGTTTTTTAGAGGGATTAAAAATAAGGTGCTAAGAAAGTGTATAGAGGTTAACTAGAAATGAAGAAGATATTGTTTGTTATAGATTCACTTGGATGCGGTGGTGCTGAAAAGAGTTTAATATCATTATTAAATAATATAGATTTTTCTAAAATTAAAGTAGATATACTTGTGATGAAAAAAGGTGGAGAATTTGAAAAGTTTTTACCAAAGAAAGTTAAGATACTAGATGTACCAGAATATTTTTCTTTTTTAAATGGAGAATATAAAATTAAAATTTATAAGAAATTTTTATATGAAATTTATAGAATTAAGACCTCATTAAAGTTGAGAGCAAATGCAATTAATAAAAATGGAATACATTCGGAGCAAGTCGTGTACAATTCGATTGAAAAAGTATTACCTAATATAAATAAAGAATATGATGTAGCTATTGCATATAATCAAGGATTTCCTACTTATTTTGTTGCTGAGAAAGTCAGAGCATCAAAAAAAATAGCATGGATAAATTGTGACTATATAAGAACAAAATATGATAAAGATATTGATAACTATTTTTATAACAAAATAGATAGAATTATTGTTGTTTCTGATTTTTTATATAATTCTATATCGGAAATGAAATATTCATATAAAGATAAAATGAAAATAATATTAGATATTGTTGATGCAAATCTAATAAAAAAAATGGCTTCTGACGGAAATATAAAAGAATTTATAAGTGTAAATGGATTTAAGTTGTTAACAGTTGGAAGATTAGTAGAAGTTAAGGGTTATGATTTGCTTCTCAAAACAGCTAAATTGTTAAAAAAAAATGGGCATAAATTTAAATGGTTTATTATAGGGGAGGGCCCTGAAAGAAAAGAAATGGAAAATTTTATCAAGAAAAATAATTTAGTCAGTGAAGTAGTTCTTTTAGGTGCTAAATCAAATCCGTATCCATATATGAAGCATTGTGATTTATATGTTCAAACATCAAAAAAAGAAGGATTTGGATTAACGGTAATAGAAGCTAAAATATTAGAAAATGTTATAGTAACAACAAATTTTGATACTTCTAAAGAATTGATAAAAGATAATTTTGATGGATTTATAGTTGAAAAAAAAGAAGAAGATATATATCAAGTTATAAATAAAATACTTTGTGACAAAAATCTTTATAAGACTATAAAATTTAACTTGGAGAAATCGGAAAGTTATAGCACTATTGGTGAAATAAATAAGTTTTATGAGGAAATAATATGATTGCCATTGAAAGGATATGAATATGAAGAAAATATTTGTTGATGTTTATTTAGCGTTTAATTTGGGAGATGATTTATTTGTAGACATATTATCGAAAAAATATCCTAATGCACAATTTACATTAAATTATGTTGGAAACAATTATGATGAATTTATAAAAAATTATAATAATCTTAAAAGGCGAAAGTATGATTTGAAGGATAAACTATTACAAAAGTTAAATTTAAAGAATACATTAACAAATTATGGGGTGATTGCACGAGAGTATGATGCAATTATTTTCATAGGTGGATCTATTTTTAGAGATGAATCATACCATAAAGAACTTTACAAAGAAAGAATTTCTATGATAAGCGAATTTGAAAAACTAAATAAGCCAATATTTGTTTTGGGATCTAATTTTGGACCGTATGAAAATAGGGAGTTTATAAATGATTATAGAGAATTTTTTAAAAGATGTACAGATGTTTGTTTTAGAGATAAATATTCATATAATTTGTTTAGAGAATTACCTAATGTAAGATATGCTCCAGATATCGTTTTTCAGTTAGATTTAAATAAGTACAAGAAAGCAAATAAGAAGAAGGTAGTCGGATTTTCTATAATTGACGTAAATCATAAGGTCGGATTAAGTAAATATAGTGATGAATACATAAATAGTACAATTAAGTCTATTGAAATGTTAATCAATAAAGGGTATAACTGTTGTTTGATGTCTTTTTGTGAATTTGAAGGCGACTTAAGAATTATAGAAATGATATTAAGTAATTTAAATAAAAATTATAAGAAGAAAGTACACATATATAGATATAATGGCAAAATAGAAGAATGTTTTAATGTTATATCAGATTTTAAGCTTTTTGTAGCAGCAAGATTTCATGCTAATATATTAGCTCAGTTATTAGAGATCCCAGTATTACCAGTTATATATAGTGATAAGACATTAAATATGTTAAAAGATATTGGGAACGATAAACTAAATGTAACTATGAATCAGTTAAATATGTTATATAATGAAAGAATTTTAGAAGAGGCATTTAATAATAAATGTCTAAGTATAAGTAGTATTAAAAATGAAGCTAGTCAACAATTTAATGAATTATCAAAATTTATATTTAAGTAAGGTAGAAACTTTTATGAAAAAAATTTTATTTATGGCAATAAATATGAATGTAGGTGGAACTGAAAAGGCCTTATTAACAATGTTAAATGCGTTTCCAAAAGAAAAATGTAAAATAACAGTTTTATTGCTAGAAGAATCTGGAGGATTTTTAGATCAGATACCAGAGTGGGTACAGCTTAAGTATGTAAATGAGTATAAAGAATTAAAAAAATATATTAATGAACCACCACAAAAGTTAGTAAAAGAATTACTAAAGGATAGAGAGTATATTAATGCATTTAAACTTTCTTTAAATTATTTTATATCAAAGATTAAGGATGATATTTCTTATTATTATGAATATTTATTAAAGAATGTAGATAATTTGGAAGAGGAATATGATATAGCAGTAGCTTATGCTGGACCAATGGATTTTATCACATATTTTATATCTAGTAAGATAAGGGCAAAGAAGAAGGTACAATGGATTCATTTTGATATAAGTAAAATTGGATTTAACAAGAAATTCGCTGAGAAAATGTATAGTAAATTTAATAAAATATTTGTTGTTTCAAAAGAAGGAAAAAATAAGTTGAACTCTTTAATACCAAGTTTAAGTGATAAAACAGAAATTTTTTCTAATATTATATCTTCAAATTTTGTAAAGAAAATGGCAGAGTATGAAGAAGGATTTAATGATAACTTTAGTGGAATAAGGATACTGACTGTTGGAAGGATAAGCAAAGAAAAGGGACAAGATATAACTGTTTCTGTTTTAGAAAGATTAAGAGAAGAAGGTCATGAGGTTAAATGGTATTGCATCGGAGAAGGATCTATGAAAAAAGAGCTTGAGGATATGATAAAAAATAGAAATATTCAAGAGAATTATATTCTACTAGGGGTTAAAACTAATCCGTATCCTTTTATGAAAGAATGTGATATATATGTTCAGCCATCAAGGCATGAAGGGTATTGTATAACGCTTGCAGAGGCTAGATGTTTTAATAATCCTATAGTAACAACTAATTTTACAGGAGCTAGTGAGCAAATTAAAAATGAAAAAACAGGTTTAATAGTTAACTTCAATGAGATCGAAATGTATGATGCTATCAAAAGAATTATAATAGACAAAAACTTAAGAGACTCAATTAAAAATAATTTAGCAGAAGATTTTGTTGATACTACAAGAGAGATAGATAAGTTGAATTTTTAATTTTCTATAAGGAGTATGGTGAGAGGGTAATGAAAAAAATATTATTTATGGTTAGTAGCATGAATATTGGTGGCGTTGAGAAATCATTACTTTCTTTGTTATCAATAATTCCTAGAGAAGAGTATGAGGTTACGATTTTGCTTTTAGAGAAAAAGGGAGGATTTTTAAATCATATACCTAGTTGGATTAAGGTTGAAGAGGCAAAGTGGTTTAAAGATGTAAAGCCTTTAATAATGGAAGCACCACAAGCAACTTTTAAAAATTATATAAAGAAAAAGAAATATATTGATGGAGTTCTATTCACATTTTCCTACTTTATAGATAAGCATTTTAAAAATAGATATATTTATTATAAAAATATTTTAAGAAGAATCCCTATAAAAGAAGATGAATATGATGTGGCTATAGCCTATGCAGGGCCAACAGAAATAATAGATTCATATATAACTCATAAAGTTAAGGCTAAAAAAAAGATAGGGTGGATACATTTTGATGTATCAAAACATGAAATTAATACTAATTTATATTTAAAGTTATTTAGTAAAATGGACAAAATTTTTATTGTATCTAAAGAAGGAAAAGCTAAATTTGGTGAAAAATTTCCAGCCATATCGAACAAATCAGAAGTTTTTGAAAATATAGTTTCAGAAGAATTAATAAGAGAAATGGCTTGTGAAAAAGTAGATTTTGATGACGCTTTTGAAGGAATAAAAATAGTAACTGTAGGGAGACTTTCAGTAGAAAAGGGTCAAGATTTAGGAATAAAGGCATTAGCTAGATTAAAAAAAGAGGGATATAAAGTTAGATGGTATTGTGTTGGGGAAGGAAATTTAAGAAGCGAATATGAATCGCTTATAAAAAAGTACGGATTGCAAAAAGATTTCATTTTATTAGGAGCCAAGACTAATCCATATCCTTACATGAAAATGGCAGATATATATGTTCAGACATCAAGACATGAGGGATATTGTTTAACTCTTGCAGAGGCAAAAATATTAAATAAAGAAATAATAACAACGAATTTTACTGGTGCTAATGAACAGATAGATCAAGGTAAAACAGGACTTATTGTAGAAATTAATTGGGAATCTGTATATGAAAATATTAAATATATTATTGATAATAAATTGAGAAGAGAAGAAATTTTATAAAATATATCTAAATTTATATCTGGTATAACTAAGCAAAAGTGTAATGATATCTAAAAGAGAGGTTAAAATGAGAACAAAAAATGCAGTTAAAAATATTTCTATGAGTTTAATGGCTCAAGTTGTAATTATAATATTGGGTTTTATATCAAGAAAAGTATTTATAGATAACTTAGGAACAGAATATTTAGGAATAAACGGATTATTAACAAACGTATTATCAATGATGGTCTTGATTGAAAGTGGTATTGGTATAAGTATAGTTTATAATTTATATAAGCCTTTAGCCGAAGGTAATAAGGAAAAAATAACAGCATTGGTTACTTTATATAAGAAGGCATATAAAGTATTAGCTTTTATAATGATTGGAGTTAGTGTTACATTATATCCTCTATTAGGAAAAGTAATGAAAACAGAGAACCAAATATCAGGATTATTATTAGTTTATGGTATATTTGTGATTAAAAATGCAGTTTCATATTTAAATGCATACAAATGGGCTTTGATAAATGCTGATCAAAAGGGATATGTTTTAACTAGAAACAATTTGATTTTTCAGATAGTAACAACTATTTCAAAAATAATAGTGCTTATGATAACACAAAATTATTTGCTTTTTTTGTTGATGGAATTATTAATATTTGTAATTCAAAACCTTGTTAATACAAAAGTAGTTAAAGAAATGTATCCATATATAAATTATAAATATAATTATTCTATAGATTCAGAAACTAAAAATAACATAAATAAAAATGTGAGAGCTATGTTCTTACATAACATTGGAGGATATCTTGTTTTTAGTACAGATAATATTTTAATATCTTCATTTATAAATGTTTCAACAGTAGGATTATATTCAAATTATACCATGATTATAGGGCAATTATCTGGATTGCTATCTCCAATAATCGGGGGTATAGGTGCTGGTGTTGGAAATTTAATTGCAACAGAAAATGAAGAAAAGGTTTATGAGATATTTAAAACTACATTTTTCATAAGCTTTTGGATATACTCTTTTGCAACTATATTTTTATATAATTTACTAGAGCCGTTTATAAACTGGTGGATTGGAGAAGGATATTTACTAAATGAGTTTGTATTTTTAGTAATATTGCTTAATTTTTATATTAATGGTATGAGAAGTGTTATAGGAACATATAAAAGTAAAGCAGGATTATTTGTACAAGATAAATACATGCCTGTTTTAGAAGGAATAGTAAACTTGGTAATGTCACTAATACTAATAAAATACTTAGGACTAGTAGGTGTTTTTTTAGGAACAACAATAAGTACACTTATTGTTCCTTTTTGGAACCAACCAAGAATAGTTTATAAAGAATTATTTAAAAAGTCAGTTAAAAAATATTTCACTACCCATATAATTTATCTAATAATAATGTTATTAGTGGGATATTTAACAACTAATATATGTAATTTTGTAGTTAATGGATATAGTTTTATATCCTTGATAATTAGAGGAAGTATATGTGTAATTATTCCTAATATAGTTTATTGTATATTATTTCTTAGAACAAAAGAATTTCAGTATTTATGGACTTCTATTAAGAATCAAATAAATAATATAAAAATTTATAAAGTGAAAATTTAAAAGTTAATTGTGTATAGAAGAAAATTGATTAGAATAAAAAAGATTTAATAATTAATATTAATAGTTTTAGAGGTAGAAAAGAAAGATTTAAAAAATCAATAATAGGAGATTTTAAAATGATTGAGTCATTACAGGGGTTAAGATCATTAGCTATGCTAGGAATATTTTTATTTCATTCTGGCTTATTATTAAGAGGAACATTTCCAGTTACATTCTTTTTTATATTGTCTGGATTTGTTTTGTATTATAATTATTCGAATAAAATTAATTCAGTAAGTATAAAATGAAGTTTTCTGTGGGGAATAAAAAGAATTAAAAAGTTATACTTTATTCATATTATAACTTTTATTGCGAGTATTTTAATAAGATATGATTTTATATTTAAATTTGATTTCACAGAGATATGTTTTAAGGGGATATTAAATTTGATGTTAATTCAAAGTTTATTTCCTAATCATGTTATTGATTTTAATAATGCAACATGGTTTTTATCAACAATGTTTTTTGTTATATTTTTACCTTACCATTAATTTTTCTTATTAATATCTTAAAAAATATAAAAACACAAAGTTTGATTATTTTAGTTTGGATAATACAAGTTGGTTTAATTTTTATAATTTCAAATATTGATTTTATGACTGACTATAAGTGATGGTTCTTTTATATTAGCCCATATTTTAGAATATCAGACTTTTTTTTAGGTATGTTAGTAGCGAAATTATTTTTAGAAAATAAGGAAAGAGAAAGTAGAATAAGAAATTATTCTATTGTTGAATTTAGTATTTTAAGTGCGTTAATAATAGTTTATATTATGTCATTTATTGTAAGTGAAGAGGTTCCAAGTGGAATATATTATTCTCCTATATTTATAATAGGAATATATATTTTCTCACAAGGCAAGGGATGGATTTCACATAAAATATTAAAAAATAATGTGTTAATAAAAATGGCTTGTTTTAGTTTTGAATTTTATATGGTTCACGAATTAATTTTAATTATATTCAGAAAGATTTTTATAAATATACAATATCATTGGCTTAAAAAAAACATTATTATTTCAATACCAGCATTTATAATTTCAATATTAATAGCTAAATTTTTGAATCAATATATTAAGAGTTTTAATATAAGAAAAAAAGTGGGGGTAAGTTAAGACGAGTTTATGGAATTAAGTAGGGAGTAAATTAAAATAACAAAGGGTATAGCAATATTATTTATGTTATTATTACACTTATTTTGCATTAAATCCTATGAAGGATTGTACACACCTTTAATATTTATTGGTGAGGTTCCACTGGTATATTATTTGGCTTTATTTGGAGATTGTTGTGTAGTGATATATTGCTTTTGTAGTGGGTGTGGATTAATGATAAGCTATGAAAATAATAGACAAGAATATTTAAGAAAAAATTTAATAAGAATTTTTAAGTTGTATATTAATTTTTGGATTATATTATTTATTTTTGTAGTAGTTTTAGGGTTTATAACTGGGAGAAGTAATGAGCATCCAGGTATTTTGAAAACATTTTTGCTAACTTTTACAGCAATATCTCCAGGTTATAATGGAGCATGGTGGTTTTTAACTACATATATAATATTAGTTTTAATATCACCTTTTATAAATAATATTATTAAGAAGTATAATATTTATGGAGTTCTGATAATTTCATTTATATTTTATTTTTTAGCGTATATACAAAGAATAAAAGGAATAATAATGTTAGAAAATGAAATGTTAAATTGGGCAATCAGACAATTAGCACTCTTTGGAACATCACAACTTCCTTTTGTTATTGGAGGAGTATTTGCTTATAGAAGGATATATTCTAAGATATATAATACAGCAGAAAGAATAAAGTATAAAAACATCTTAGGAGTTTCAGTAATAATTTTTATGATTATAGCTCATGGATTTGTAGAAGGTTTATTTGTGGCAGTATTTATTGGAGTAGTGTTTATATGTGTTTTTAATATTATTGACAAACCTAGATGGATTAATAAGTTATTGGATTACTTGAGTAATCATTCAACAAATATGTGGTTAATTCATATGTTTTTTTACATGATTTATTTTAAAAATTTAGTATTTGCACTTAGGTATAGTTTTCTGATATTTCCATGGTTAATAATTTTATGCCTAGCTAGCTCATATATTATTAAATTAATAGAAAAACCTATAAATGAGGTTTTGGATAAATATTTAAATAAGAATAAGATTAATGCTATGGCAAAGTAAATTTGCCATAGCATTTTTTTATTTCTCTTCAATTTTTAAGTTTGGATTTTGTTTTGCTTTAGGATCGCATAAGTGTAAAGTCTGTGGAGAAAAGATATTGTTTATTGATAATACATTTATATTATTTATTGTTTTATCTGTAATTCCTGTTACTATATAAGGTGAATTAGGAAGAATTATAGTGTTTGAATCTAAAATTAATTCTGCTTGAGGAACTAATTCACCAGCTTGACCACCAGTTCTATCATCATAGAAGTTAATAAGGCCTACGTTACTATTTGAATTAACAGTATTATTTCTTATTACTATATCTTCTTTCATTGAATAATGAGGAAGCTTCAATAAAAAGTCAGAGTTGTTTATTGTACAATCTTCTAAAGAAACATTAGCACCTTGATACCAATAAGGAAATTGGATTTTAAAGTTATTTAATGTTGAATTTTTAATAATATAATTTGGATTATAATATCCAGCACTACAGTTCCAATCAGAAAGTGTACAATTAATTAAGGTAAATGTTCCATGCATATTTCCTTTGATGTTTTCTAGTTTACAGTTTTCATATACTCCACCGTGGTTTTCTCGTGACTTGTCATGAATATAACAATCTTTAAAATTACCAGAAGCTATTGCAGTATATATATCAGATGTTACTGTTGAATCTCCAATATCACATCTTAGATATAGTCCAGTATCAATTTTATTTTCAGCACTTCTTTTTATTGTAGAATCTTTAACAATAAGCTTCCAATTATCATTATCTACATAGCCAATTTTGATGTTACCGTTAACGGTATTATTATAAAATCTAGTGTAACCAGTTCTAATTTTGCTCCCATGACCTAAATTAACGTCTGTTATGCTAGGAGAATTTCTAACAACATAAGAATTTGTTCTTTCCCAAAAATATAATTTTCCACCTTTCATTTCTTCAATAATAAAATTATGACCAGCAGTAGTTAAAAATTCATTATTAGGATTATTATAAAAATTAAGTCCTTTAAAAGTTACATCTTGCATTAAGTCCCAACCGTCTTCGGCATCAAAAGCACATTTTGCTAATGTTTGACCTGATTTTGTGAATTCACAGTTTTCTACTAGCATATCTTTCATGGCAGCAGAGGCTAAGCCAACAGCTCTACAGTTTTCAAATTTTATATTTTTAAATGCACAGTGAGTTGGAACTTTAAAAAGTTGAACTGAAAGGTCAGTAGGTTTGTCTGTGCTTAGAATAGTTACTTTCATGAATTTAGCATCTTTAGGAACTCCAATTCTTCTATATTGATATCCATCAATTGATTTTATAAAGTTTTTATTCCCATCATAGAAATGAGCTATGAGATTCCAAGTAGAGCATGGATTTCCTTGGTAACCTAAATATCTGCTAATACTTAAATAGCCAATATCACCATATCCATTTATATCTATGAAATTAGAGGTAGTTCTACTATCAGAAGTAATAGCTTCACCGTTACTTCTATCTATATCTCCAAGAGTAAATGAATCTCCTATTCCTTTAGGATAAATATAGGTGTAACCAAGAGATTTATCTCTTGAATTAGCAATTCCATTAGTTCCACCATAACCAGTTATATCTTTCACAACTAGGTTTTCGAAAGAACTATATTTACTTTCACCACCTATGCTTATTCCATTTACCCATTCAGAATTATTAGGTGAGTTAGCATAGTCATGGCTATAATAATCTCCTTCTATAATTCCATTTATCACATGTGAATCAAAGGTGTTGTTTAAGTCAACCATTAAAGCTTTATCACCAGTAAATTGATTTTGCTTAAATGTAGCACCATTCATATCAAGAGTAAATTCTGTTGGTATATAAATAGGTTCTAAGTGATCTATTCTGTAAACTCCCTTTAAAAGAGTAACTTTCTTATATCCTTCGGCTTTTTTGTCATCTAAAAACTTTTGTAATCCAAGTCTTGTATTTTTAGATTCTTCCATAACGATATCTTTATTATAATCAGGTGCATATTTTACTATTGATTCTTTCCACCACTGACCAGGTTCTCCAGTTCCTTTAGTATCTGCAATGATACAAGTATAAGTGTTAGGTGATGGAGTTATGCTTTTTGCAGCTTCTTCAAGAGCAGCTTTTACTGTTTCAGAGGTTGGGTTTGTTATATTTAGAGTTTTTACATCTTTTACTTCATAATTATCTGTATTTTTAATATTATATTTTATTAAATCTGCTTCTGTCATTATATATTCATCAATTAAAGTTTGATTTTCTGTAGAATTTTCAAATTTACATACGTAATCACATGCACATTTTCCAGAATAAACTGCGTTTGCTGTACAATCATGAGGAGCTTTAAAATTGCAAGAAAACTCACATTCGCATTTTGGTTTTGGAATTTCAGTATTTTTTACTAGGAAAAAGTTAAAAAGTTCATGAGAGTTTCTTCCGTATTGGTCTGTAGCTATTATTGAGAACTTTTGCTCGCCTAAATTAGAGAATCTTCCAAGGTTTATTGAATGATCTCCACCTTTTAAACCTGTCATTACTATATCATCTTTTCCATCCACTTTAACTGTAACTGTAAAGGTATGGTCAAAGGTTTCTTCAACATATTCAGTATGGTTATAGTCTGTTATATAAAAGTCTATTATTACATCTTCATTTGGATTTACCACAGGTTTTATATAATAGGTTGAAATATAAGGAACTTCATTAGGATTAACATTGCTTAGAGAGTTGTTTGAAGAATACGAATATATTCTATATGATCCAGAAAGTAGTAATGATAGAAGAAGGAATTTTAAAAATTTAAAGCTAGATTTATTTTTGTATTTTTTCATAAGATAAGTCTCCTTTACTCAAAGATTAAAGTGTAAAATTTATCAATATCTTTTAATAATAGTTTATTGAGTATGAGCTTGAGGTGTTCTACAAATTATTAATATTTAAACAGGATATTTATTATGTCATTTATAGAAATAAATATCTATTTTTATTTGTTTTTACAACTCTTTCTCACTTTAATTCATATTTATATAGTGAAGACTTAATTATTACTACTAGTAGCATATGACTTTAGTTTACTTAATAAAAGAATTGTTTAGTGGAGAGAATATTTCAATTTTCTTTATTTTTACTAGCATAAGAAGAAGCTATTTCATTTATGTATTTAGTGCAAAAACATGGAAAATAATAAGTTTTTTATTGAGTTTTAGAATTTATAACGATAAAACAAATTTATAATAAATAAGATAACGATATAAGTTATTTAAAATAACTTGCCATAAATAGCTTTAAATAAAATAACTGATAAAAGTTAATTTGGAATGATATGATTTCTAAGTTTAAAGTTAGATACTCTAAGAAAGTAAAATTCTTGTTTGTGTAAATGAGAATTTTATAGGTAGTGGCTATCAGATGAATTTTTGATTTGAGAGATTTTAAAATTAAGAAAATGATAGATATTAGGTTAGGGGAGAGTATAAGTTATGGAAAGAAGAGCAAGTGAGTTAAGAAGCAAGGATTTAGTTTGGCTTAGAGAAAGTGCAAAGAAAGGAAATAAGGCTGCAATAAATGAACTTATTTTAAGAGCAAAGGATGGAAATAAGGATGCTATGGCAGAAATCATAGGATTATATGAGGGTTTAATTCATAAGCATGCTTCTAGATTCTTTTTAAATGGGTATGCTCTTGAGGATCTAGAGCAAATTGCTAGGTGTGTTGTTATTGAGTCGGTTCATAAGTTTGATGGAGATTTTGGTTCGGATTTTATATTTTTTGTAAGCACTAATGTTAAAAATAAGCTTGGAACAATGGGGAGAAAAAAAGATAACAATGAAAACTTCTCAAGTTTAGAAGAACCTACTAGATCTGGAGTTGTTATTAAGGATACTCTTGAAGATAAAATTTCTATAGAGGATGAGTATATAGAAAAGGAAAGAATAAGAGCTTTAATAAAAGTTTTAGGGTCATTATCTAAGAGTGATAGAGAATTTATATTATATGTTCATAAGGACAGAGGAAATCTACAAAAATATTATGAAGAGCATAGAGAGGAGATGACTTATGGTAAGGTTAGACATAGAAAAGATAGCTTATTAAAAAAGATTAGAGAAGCAATGAAAGATTATAAATAGAGTTTACTTTTTAGATGATATGTCAAAGTGAAAAAGAATAAAATTCATACTTACTAAATCCTGAATTAGTTAAAAAAGAAATTAATAATAAAGCATTTGAAGAAGTGGCTATGTCTATTATGGAAAGTCTTTTAGGGGCGATTCTAGAAGGAGTTAAAAGGATTGTAGTAGATGATAATTTAGAGAAATGGGGGGTGGAAGTTAATGGTATAGAAAAGGAGAAGTTTATTAATAGAAAAAAAGAAGAGAGAATATTATAAATAAAAACTTTTATTTTTATTACAAATTATTAAAAGAAGATAGAATTCTCTCTTTTATGAAGGATATTTTAATTAATAATAAACTTTTTAAGGAGATTAAAGTCGATATGAAAAATTGATAAAGTTAAAAATATAACTAGTTTAGAAAAAAATTAACAAATAGCGATTTGAAAGTATTTGTTTACTTATAAAGTAAATAAATACTTTTTTTGTTAGAGCAAAAAGGTATTATTCATAAGTTAACAAAAAATTAACAAAAAAATATTTTGTAGAAAAAAGTCATATTATTAATGGTTACGAAATTGTTTTCAGAGATTGGATAATATTAAAAAAAAGTATAAAAAAGTTAAAAATAACAGTGGAAATATAATATATAGAAAATTAATTAAAAAACTTAATAAATATTTATTAAAATATTTTAATAAATATTTTAATATTATAATAAGTTTCAAAAAAAAGGAATTATTTTTATTTTTTACACAGAGTTTAACTTAAAAAGGAGGAAATTAAAAATTTAAAAAAGATAAAAAATAGAAATATAAGAGTTGGTAGCCACTTTATGAATTTTTTATTTTGTTATATTATATTTAGGTGAGATAATTTGTTGATAAAACAAAAAATAAAATTTAAATTAAACTTAGAACAATTTAATAAAGTAGGAGGGTTCATGGAAGAAAATACTATAAGCTTACAAGAGATTGCTTACGCTTTAAAGAAAAGATGGAGATTAATAGCTTTAATAACTATTGGAGCAACCTTAATCTCAGCAATATTAAGTTTTTTTGTTATAAAACCACAATATGAAGCATCAACTAAGCTCTTTATCGGTAAGCAAGAATCACAAGATAATAACGCTTACAATAGCAGTGATGTTATTATGTATCAACAACTTATGAAGACATATGCAGAACTTGCTAAGACTTCAGATTTGGTGACTAAAGCTGTAGATAATGCTGGTTTGAATTTCGACAATAAACAAATTCAAAATGTATTGAAAAATTTACAAGCTACGCCAAGCGCAGATACTCAGATATTAGAACTAAAGTATAAAGGAAAAAATCCTAAGGAAGCTTTAGAAATCACAGAGGCAGTGACAAATGAATTTATTACAGAATCAAAAAAACTTATACCGAATGGAAACATCCAAATAATACAAGATCCTCAACTTCCAGAGCGTCCTGTTAGTCCAAATAAAAAGCTTAATATACTTATTGCTTTTGTTCTAGGACTTATGGTTGGTGTTGGAGTAGTGCTTCTACTTGAATATTTAGATAATACATTTAAGTCAAGAGAAGAACTAGAAAAAACTTTAGAGTTACCTATAATAGGAACAATTCCTGATTATAATAATCTTAACCTTTAAGGGGAGGAAAGTGAATGTTAATACTAGAGAGTAATCCTCAGTCAGTTGCTGCTGAGAGTTATAGAACACTAAGAACAAATATACAATATTCATCTTTTGATAATCCTGTTAAGTCAATTGTTATGACTAGTTCAGAACCAGGAGAGGGAAAATCAACAACTAGTGGAAATCTAGCTTTTTCCTTTGCACAGGATGGAAAAAGAGTAATACTCATAGATTGTGATTTAAGAAAACCAGTCGTACATAAAAATTTTGGAATAAGTAATTCTGTTGGACTATCAGAATTTTTAATTGGTAAGGTTGAATTTAGTAAGGTGGTTTATAAACATGAATCAGGACTTCATGTACTACCATCAGGAACAATTCCTCCAAATCCAGCAGAGATGCTTGCATCAAAAGCTATGGAGCATTTACTAAGCCAATTAGAAGAAAAGTATGATTACATAATATTAGATACTCCACCAGTAAATGCTGTAGCAGATTCAAAAATACTTTCAACAAAGGTAGACGGAACAATATTAGTTGTAAAGTATGGTTATACAAAAAAAGATGCTGTTATTGAGGCCATAAAAGGACTAAGAGCAGTTAAGGCTAATATACTAGGCACAGTATTTAATGGAGAAGAAACTCAAAGAGGAAAATACTATCATTATTATAAAAAAGATTAATACTTAAATACAAACAGCTTAACACTTCAGGGGATTGGAGTGTTAAGTTGGCTTTTGTGATGTAAAAAAACTGAAAAAAGTAATTAAATATAATTAAAATTCAAAAATAGTTATGAATAAAAAAAATAGTTTGTTAAGGTTAAAAAAGTAAGTTAGGGGGAATAGCTTTGCAGTTAGTTGAAAAAAACAATAATAAAAAAGAAACATTGAAAAATGACGAAAGTAATAAAAGATATATAATTATAAAAAGATTATTTGATTTTATTAGTTCATTAATTGGAATAATAGTATTTTCACCAATATTAATTATCATATCAATATTAATAAAATTAGATTCAAGTGGTCCTATAGTTTTTGGACATACTAGAATAGGAAAAGATGGAAAAGAAATAAAAGTATATAAGTTTAGAAGTATGGTTGAAAATGCTCAAGAAGTTTTTGAAAATTTTACTCCAGAGCAAAAAGCAGAATTTAATAAAAATTTCAAATTAGAGAATGATCCTAGAATAACTAAAATAGGAAATTTTCTAAGAAAAACTAGTTTGGATGAACTGCCACAATTATGGAATATTATTAAAGGTGATATGAGCGTAGTTGGACCGAGGCCAATAGTAAAAAAAGAAATGGTTAAGTATGGCAAAAGCTTTAAAAAGGTATTTTCAGTAAAACCAGGTTTAACAGGATACTGGCAAGCTAACGGCAGAAGTGACACAACTTATGATGAGAGAGTTGCTATGGATCTTTATTATGTTGATAATAAATCTTTAAGTTTAGACTTAAAAATAATAATACAAACATTTGTATCTGTAATAAAAAAGGAGGGAGCTATTTAGTGAGTATAACTATAGTATGCCCTTTATATAATGCTAAAAAATATATAGGTAAATTACATAATTCTTTAATAAATCAGTTAGGTGTAGAAATAGCCGAGATAAAGTATTTACTAACTAATACAGGTGATGGATTAGAAAGTGAATTGAGTATATTAGAAAAAGCAAATACTGAAATAATTGAACAAAAAGATTTTTCACATTCTCTTACAAGAGAAAGAGCGGCTATGAATAGCAAGGGAGATATAATAGTTTTCATAACTCAAGATATAGAAATAGAAGACAAGTATTGGTTAAAAAAACTAACTCAACCTATATACGACCATATGTGTGAAGCCGCCTTTTCAAGACAAATTTGTAATAATAAATCTATTGAACGATATACTAGGATGAAAAATTACAGTGAAAAATCTAGAGTTGTAACAGAAAAAGATATTGAAACTTTGGGAATAATGACTTTTTTCTTTTCTGATGCTGCATCTGCGATAAATGCTGAAATTTATAAAAAAATAAATGGTTACGATGGAATGGATTTATTAACTAATGAGGATATGTATCTTTCACATAAATTAATAAAAAACGGTTATAGAATTATGTATAATTCAGAAGCACAAGTAATACATTCACATGATTATAAGTTTAATCAATTAATAAAGAGATATTTTGATCAAGGAGTATTTTTAAAACAAAATGATTACCTAATGAATTATAAAGCTAATGATAGTGCAATTTCACTTCTGAAATTTGTTATTGTTAAATCCATTAAAGAAAAAAATTTAAAAGCATTTTTAAATATAATTCCTAATTTTGGAGCTAGATTTATAGGAAATAAATTAGGACAAAATTATAATAAGTTATCTGAAAAAACAATATTAAAATATTCATCAAATAAACATTATTGGAAGAGAAATTTGAAGGGGGAGATAAAATGAAAGGAATTATATTAGCAGGAGGAAGTGGTACAAGACTATATCCTGTAACAAAGGCAATGTCAAAGCAAATGGTATCAATATATGATAAGCCAATGATATATTATCCAATGTCAGTATTAATGTTAGCGGGGATAAAAAATATATTAATAATATCAACAGAAAGAGATTTACCTAATTTTAAGGAATTATTTAAGGATGGAAGCGAATTAGGTTTAAACATAGAATATAAAGTTCAAGAAGCGCCAAATGGACTTGCTGAGGCCTTTATAATAGGGGAGGAGTTCATAGGTGATGATAACGTAGCTATGATTTTAGGAGATAATATATTCTATGGACAAAACTTTTCGAGCAATTTAAAAGAAGCAGCTTCTTTAGAAAAGGGAGCTATGGTATTTGGATATTATGTACAAGATCCAAAAGCTTTTGGTGTAGTAGAATTTGATGAAAATGGTAATGTTATTTCTCTAGAAGAAAAACCAAAGTATCCAAAATCAAAGTATGCGGTTCCAGGTTTATATTTTTATGATAACTCTGTAGTAGAAAAGGCAAAAAGTTTAAATCCATCTGCAAGAGGAGAGCTTGAAATAACTGATTTAAATAGATTATATATGGAAGAAGGATCTTTAAAAGTTAATTTATTTGGTAGAGGAATGGCATGGCTTGACACAGGAACACATGCGTCAATGTTAAAAGCATCTAACTTTGTTGAAGCTGTTCAAAATACTCAAGGTACATATATAGCTTGCTTAGAAGAAATTGCGTATAGAAAAGGATGGATAACGGCTGGACAAGTTATAAATTTAGCTAAGCCATTAATGAAAACAGGATACGGAAAATATTTAGTTGATATAGTAGAAGAAGTTGAAAGTAAAAAGGCTTCAAGAGAAGTTGCAGTTACAGAAGCTTAAGGAGGGTTAAGAGTGAGTAACTTTAATTTTATTAAAACAAAGGTAAGAGATTTATACATTATAGAACCTAAAGTTTTCGGTGATGAAAGAGGATATTTCATGGAATCATATAGTCAAAAAGCTTTTGAAGAAGCGGGACTAAATATGAAATTTGTTCAGGATAATGAATCAAAATCTAAAAAAGGTGTTTTAAGAGGGTTACACTTCCAAACTAAGCATACTCAAGGAAAACTTGTAAGAGTAACACAAGGAGAAGTTTGGGATGTAGCTGTTGACTTAAGAAAAGGTTCACCTACTTTTGGACAATGGGAAGGCGTTCTTCTAAGTTCAGAAAATAAAAGACAATTTTATGTGCCAGAAGGATTCGCACATGGATTTGTAGTCTTATCAGATGAAGCTGTATTTAATTATAAGTGTACAGATTTCTATGCTCCAGAATATGATAGTGGACTTCTTTGGAATGATAAGGATATTAATGTGGAGTGGCCATTAGAAGGAATAGAAGAAATAATATTATCAGAAAAAGATAAAAAACAAAAGACTTTAAAAGAGTTAGATATTCCTTTTGTATATGAAGGATAATTAGGAGGCTAACTATGAAAATATTAATAACTGGTTCAAATGGACAATTAGGAAATGAACTTCAATCAATAATAAAAAGCGGAAAAGCAGAAATCGGTACAGTTAGTGAAAATATAAAAAATTCAGAAGCTATAGCGTTAGATGTTGATAAGTTAGATATAACTAATTTAGAAAATGTTAAATCTGTATTTAATAAAGAAAATCCAGATGTTGTTATAAACTGTGCAGCAGCAACTAATGTTGATGGGTGTGAGAGCAATGAAGATTTTGCTTTTAAAGTAAATTCAATAGGAGCAAGAAATTTAGCTATGGTTTGTGAAGAAATAGGAGCTAAATTAGTTCAAGTTTCAACAGACTATGTATTTAGTGGAGTTGGAGAAAAACCATTAACTGAGTTTGATTTAACTGCGCCTTATAGTGTTTATGGAAAAACAAAACTTCTAGGAGAAAATTATGTTAGAGAGTTTTGTTCAAAATATTATATAGTTAGAACAGCCTGGCTATATGGATACGTAGGTCATAACTTTGTTTATACGATGATGAGACTTGGAAAAGAGAAAGATTCATTAAATGTAGTTAATGACCAAAAAGGAAATCCAACTCATGCAAATGATTTAGCATATCACATATTAAAACTTATAGAAACAGAAGAATATGGAATATATCATTGTACAGGAAAAGGGGAATGTACTTGGTATGATTTTGCTAAGGAAATAATGAGATTATCAGGAAATAAATGTGAGGTAAATCCTTGTACTTCAGAAGAATATAAGACACCAGCTAAGAGACCGGAGTATTCATCATTAGATAATATGATGCTAAGATGTACAGTTGGTGATGAAATGAGAGATTGGAAAGAAGCATTAAAAAGCTTTTTTGAAAATCAAAAGAATAATCAATAAATTAATTTTTAATTAGAATTAATTTAGATTTAGTTTTAAAATCAAAACCAAGATTAATGAAAATGGAATAAAGTTATTTACAGTTAGGAGAGAATTTAATGAAAACTTATTTAGTTACAGGTGGAGCAGGATTTATAGGTTCAAACTTCGTATTATATATGTTAAAAAAATATGATGATATAAGAATAATAAATTTAGATAAGTTAACTTATGCAGGAAATTTAGAAAACTTAAAATCAATAGAAAATGATGAAAGACATATATTTGTTCAAGGAGATATATGTGATCAAGAATTAGTTTCAAGTCTTTTTGAAAAATACGAAATAGATTATGTCGCTCACTTTGCAGCTGAATCACATGTTGATAGAAGTATAAGAGAACCAGAAGTATTTGCTAAAACTAACGTATTAGGGACAGTAAATTTACTTAATTGTGCTAAAAATGCATGGGAAACAGAAGAAGGATGGAAAGAAGGGGTTAAATTCCTTCATGTATCAACAGATGAAGTTTATGGTTCATTAGGAGAAACAGGATATTTCATGGAAACAACTCCATTAGATCCACATAGTCCATACTCAGCAAGTAAAGCAAGCTCAGATTTAATGGTTAAAGCATATGCAGATACATATAAAATGCCAGTTAACATAACAAGATGCTCAAATAACTATGGACCATTCCAATTCCCAGAGAAGTTAATACCACTTTTAATAAACAATTGCTTACAACATAAAGATTTACCAGTTTACGGAGATGGAATGAATATAAGAGACTGGTTATTCGTTGAAGATCATGCAAAAGCAATAGATATGGTAATAAACGGAGGAAGACTTGGAGAAGTTTACAATGTTGGTGGACATAATGAAAGAACTAACATTCAAATAGTAAAAACAGTTATAGAATACTTACATGATAATGTTGATAAAGAAATAACAGAGAATTTAATTAAGTATGTTGAAGATAGAAAAGGTCATGATAGAAGATACGGAATAGATCCAACTAAAATAAAAGAAGAATTAGGTTGGTATCCAGAAACAACTTTTGAAGTAGGAATAAAGAAAACAATAAAATGGTACTTAGATAATAAAGAATGGATGGAAAATGTAACATCAGGTGATTATCAAAAGTATTATGAAAAGATGTACAAGTAAAGGAGAATTATTGTGAAAAAACCTAAAATTATAGCATTTTATTTGCCACAGTTCCATGCTATACCAGAAAATGATGAATGGTGGGGCAAAGGATTTACTGAATGGGTAAATACAAAGAAAGCAAAACCTTTATTTGAAGGGCATCAACAACCTAAGACTCCATTAAATGATAATTATTATTGTCTTCTTGATTCTGAAACACAGGAGTGGCAAGCTAAGCTTGCAGAAGAACAGGGTATATATGGTTTTTGCTATTATCATTATTGGTTTAATGGAAAAATGTTGTTAGAAAAACCTATGGAAAATATGCTAAATAATAAGAAAATAAAACTTCCATTTTGTATTTCTTGGGCAAATGAACCTTGGGCAAGAACTTGGGATGGGAAAAATAAAGAAGTTTTAATGCCACAAGTTTATGGGGAAGAAAAAGAATGGAAAGAACATTTTGATTATTTATCACAATTCTTTTTAGATGATAGATATATAAAAGTTGATAATAAACCATTAATGTTAATTTATAGAACGTCTAATATTCCTAAATGTGATGAGATGGTGGATTTTTGGAATAGAGAATGCAAGAAATTAGGATTTGATGGAATATATATAGTTGAAACTATGAATTCTTTTCAAAATAAAAGTTGTCTTGATAAATCAAGTGCGGTTGTAGAGTTTGAACCAATGTTGACAATAAGACATCATCTTCCAATTAATGTGCAAGGTTTAAGATATTTAAAAAAGAAATTAGGTGTCTTAGATAAGCTAAATTATGATGATGTTTGGAAAGCTGTATTGAATAAAAATGAAGACTATAACAAAAAGAAGTTTTTAGGAGCATTTGTATCTTGGGATAATACAGCTAGAAAGAAAAATAAAGGATTAGTATTAGTTGAAGACTCAGCTGATAAGTTTAAAAAATATTTTGAAAAACAATATAAAAAAGCTATAGAGAATGGTTCTGAATATATTTTTATAAATGCATGGAATGAATGGGCAGAGGGAACTTATTTGGAACCAGATACTTTAAATAGATATTCATATTTAGAAGGCTTAAAAGAGGTTTTGAATAATGGTAAAAAATAATAAAGTTTTGTTTATTTCTCATGTAGATAGTTTAGGTGGAGCTGAGAAGGTTTTATTATCAGCGATAAAAGAAGTTGATAAACAAAATGAGTGTTTTATTATTTTGAATAATAGAGGAAATGGACGGCTTTCAAAAGTTATTGATAATAAATATATTACACAAAAATATACATTTGGATTATTAAATACTAGTATTCTAAGAAGTGTTTTAGAATTTCCATTTACATTAATAACATTAATTAGATTAATTAAATTCGTAAAAAAATACAATATAGATACTATATATAGTAATACTGGAGTAAATATTTTAGGTATATTACTGGCAAGACTTACTCAGAACAAACATATATGGCATATACATGAACAGTTTGGAGGCGTATTTAATAAAAGATTTAGTTTTTTACATAAAAAACTAATGAAATATGATAAAAATTTCAATATTTATATATCAAATAAAATAAAGGATAATTGGGAAGAGAATATCGGGGCTTTTAATTCAAAAGTTATAAGAAATCCTATTAACATGAAATTAGAAAAGAATAGAAGAAAGATAGAGTATGAAAAAATTAAATTGGGATTTGCAGGAAGTATAGTTAAAAATAAAAATTTAATTTTAATATTAAATGTATTAAAAGAATTACAAGCTACTAATGATAATTTTTATTTAAGTATAGCTGGTGATGGAGAATTAAAAAAAGAAATGGAAATTTTTTGTGAAGAGAATAACTTAAAAAATAATGTGGAATTCTGCGGAAATGTAGAAAACATGAATAGTTTTTATGAAAAAATAGATATTTTAATATTACCTTCTTTTACAGAAGGTGTTCCATTAGTGGTATTAGAAGCAGCTGCTAAACAAAAATTGATAATAATGACAAAAAAATCAGGAATAGATGAAATTTTACAGGATGGTATTGATTATATAAGTATAAATCCACATGAAATTAAAAGTTTATATGATGCTTTATTAAAGATATTAAAAAATAATGGATTGGGTGAAGAAATTTCTGAAAATGCTTTTTTAAAGATCAAGGAATATTTAAAAAACAATAATTTTGGCGAAGAGATAAGGAAAGTATTAAAATGAATATAAAAAAGTTTGATAAAAAAAATTTATTAGTAGGAATTTTCTTTATAATAATGCTTATCTTAAGTTTGCTTGCAAAAATATGTAGTAATTATTATTATAGCTTGATAATGATATCTTTTTGGGTATTTATGATTAATTTTATGATGAAAAAAAATATTAATAAGAGAGTAACTATATATATATATATTTATATACTTTTAAATATATTTATGATTTTATTAGTAACTTCACAAGCAAGAGATTTAGGCTTTTCGACAGGAGTCTTACATGGAAATGTAAAAGGTGTATTATATAATGATGCAAATAATTATTATAATAATGTTTTAAATAATTATAATATCAATATATTTGAATATTTAAAAAATTTCTTTTTGAATATTAGATCTGATAACTATATGTATAATTTGTATATATTATATAATTTAATGATTAGTAAAATTTTTGGAGTTAATATAGAAATTTTATTAATAGCTAAATTAGCGTTTTGTGTAGTATCATTAAATCTACTTGCTAAAATCTGTAATATTTTAAATGTAAAAAGAATGTTTTTAGTTGTTTTTTTATATTCAATTTATCCAGGATTTCTTTCAATAAATATTAATTTTATAAGAGACATAATGATAGTCACAGTTATATTATTTATAATGTATAGCTATTTAAAATTAATAAAGTTTAAAGGGAATAAAAAGAAAAATATATTTTTCATTATTTTAGGAATGTTTATATTATCTTTATTAAGGTTATACACATCTGTAACTTTAGGAATATGTTTATTTATATTTATGAAGTCTAAAAATATAAAATCATTAATATTTAAATTTATTTTAAGTATAATTTGTCTATTAGTTATAAATAAATTGTCTATAATATTTGGATATGGTTTTTTAGGTATGCAATATATAAATAGCTATGTTAATGGTTTAGGATATTTTAATGCTCTAATACAAACTGTTTTAAGAATTTTAGTTGGCTATTCAATAGTTATAGAAGCTTTAAAATCAGGCGTTTGGTCAAATGTTTTTACTATGATTTCTCCAATATATATATTTATTGTTAATTTATTGGTGATAGCACTAATAGCCTTAAAATCTATAAGATTGAACTTTTTAAATAGAAAAATATTATTGTTTTATATAATGTTTGCATTTTTAAATGGTTTAATATTGCTTTTAAGAGATGGAATTATAGTTGAAAGAATATATACTATGTGGATTTGGTTACCAATAATTGTTTTAGCAGATTTTAAAAATAATATTATACGTAACTATAAAGTAAATTAAATTTTTTATGTCTATGAATATTGGGATAGATTCAATTTTAGAAAAGGGTGATAAATAAATGAAAGAAATATTAGTTAGTATAAATTGCATTACATATAATCATGAAGAATATATAGCAGAGGCAATAGAAGGTTTTTTAATGCAAAAAACTGATTTTGAATTTGAAATATTAATACATGATGATGCTTCAACTGATAGGACACAAGAAATAATTAAAGAGTATCAAAAAAAATTTCCAGATAAAATAAAGCCTATATTAAGAGATGAGAACCAATATTCTAAGGGAATAAAGAGAATAGGATATTTTAATAACCATTTAAGAGCTAAAGGTAAGTATATAGCGTGGTGTGAAGGTGATGACTATTGGACTGATCCATATAAGCTTCAAAAGCAAGTTGATTATATGGAAAAAAATGGTGATTGTATGTTGGTTTTTCATAATGCTGAAAAGATAAGTGATTTAGATAAGAAAAGTAAAGGATTTATGATTCCTTTAGATTTAAAAAGTAAGAAGTGCTCTGTAAAAGATGTATTAGAACTAGATTTTATACCAACAGCATCAGTAGTGTATAGAAAAAAAAGCCTAGATAACCCACCAGATTGGTATTTTAGTGCTATTGTTGGTGATTTACCGGGCAATTTAATTTCTATTAGTAAAGGATTTGCATATTATATTGATGAATGTATGAGTGTATACAGAGTTGAAAATTCTAATTCTGTTACAAATCAATGGATTAAAAACTATAATATGGATAATAAAATAAGTCAATGTGACGGATTTTTAGATATAATAAATAATTTTGATAAATATACTGAAGGAAAATATTCGGATGAAGTTAATGATGTAAGGTTATATTGGATGTTTCTTAAAGAAAAATATAAGGGAAATACTTTGGAATTGAAAAGTGAAAAATTTAAGGAGCTGTATAATTCGCTAACTTTAAAAAACAAATTTGTTATATATTTAATAAAAATTTCTCCTAGTACCTATATTAGACTAGGAAAATTAATGTTTAATATGAAAAGTAAAATAAAAAACATAGGAAGTTAGCAATAATAAATAGATCATAAAAGAATGTACTTTATACTAGAAAAAGAGGTAATTAAAATGAAAGTAGGAATAATGCAACCGTATTTTTTCCCATATATAGGATATTGGCAGCTGTTAAATGCTGTAGATAGATATGTAATATATGATGATGTGAATTTTATAAAGGGTGGTTGGATAAATAGAAATAGAATGTTAATTAATAATCAAGCTAAACTTTTTAATATTCAAATGCAAGGGGCCAGTCCTAATAAACTTATAAGTGAGGTTAGAGTATCTGATAATATAGTTTGGAAGAAAAAATTGTTAAAAACTATAGAAAATGCTTATAAAAAAGCACCTTTTTATAATGATATATTTCCTATTATAGAAGAGATAATAAACTATGATGAGATTAATTTAGCTAAATATTTAGCTAATTCAATAAAAAAAGTTTGTAAGTATCTAAATATAGAAACTGAACTCATAATTTCATCCACTTTAAATAAAGACAATAACTTAAGATCTCAAGATAAAGTTATTGCAATATGTAAAGAGCTTGAAGCAACAGAATATTATAATGCTATAGGTGGACAAGAACTATATTCTTATGAAGATTTTAAAAATGAGGGTATAAAGCTTAGTTTTTTAAAAACTAATGAAATAAAATATGAGCAATTTAAAGATGAATTTGTTTCAAATTTATCAATATTGGATATTTTAATGTTTAATTCAGTAACTGATGTGAGAAATTTCTTGAATCAATATAAATTGATTTAACATAAAGGAGTGATGATAGTGATGAAAAAGAAAATTATTATTTTTGGAGCAACTGGTAATACAGGGGCATATCTAACTGAATATTGCTTAAAGAATTTAGATTTAAATGCTTTTGAAGTTATAGCTGTTGGACGCAAAAAAACTAATTTCTTTGAAAAGTTAGGTGCTAAATATTATAGAGTTAATATAGTAAAGGAAGAAGATTTCGAAAAGTTACCTAAAGAAGGAATCTATGCAGTAGTAAATTTAGCAGCAGTCTTACCAGCTTATATGGAAGGATACAAACCGGAAGAATATATACAAACTAATATAGTTGGAGCATTTAATGTTTTAGAATATTGTAGAAAAGTAAAAGCAGATAGAATTTTATATCCTCAATCCGAAGGTGACCTTTCAGAGTATTGGGGAAAAGAAATCCTATTAAAACCTGATATGCCAAGAAAATTTAGTTTTAAAGGAGATCATGCTTTATATGTAATATCAAAGAATACAGCTGTTGATATGATTGAACACTATCATCAAGAATATGGAATAAAAAGTTTTATATTTAGATGTCCAACAATATATGCATATACTCCAAATGAATATTTTTATGTAGATGGAAAAAAGAAAATATTAGCATATAGACATTTAATGAATCAAGCTCTTAAGGGTGAGCCTATAGAAATGTGGGGAAATCCAACAAAAGCTAAAGATATAGTTTATGTAAGAGATTTTTGCCAAATGTTATTTAAAGCAATATTAACAGATAAAAATCATGGAATATATAATGTAGGAACTGGGGTTGCAGTAACTTTAAGAGATCAAATAGAAGGATTGATAGAAGTTATGTGTCCAGAAAATAAGAAATCAATTATAATAGAATGTCCAGAAAAAGCAGATAGTAGGGAATTTATTATGGATATATCAAATGCTAAAGAAGACTTAGGTTATGAGCCAGAATATTATTATTTAGATTATTTAAAAGATTTTAAGAAAGAAATGGAATTAAATAGATTTAAAGAGTTAAGAGGGGAATAAAATGGAGTCTAAAGAAAAAACAATTTTAGTAACTCGTTCTTCAATGCCAGATTTTGAAGAATATGTTGAAGAAATAAGAGATTTATGGGAAACTCATTGGTTAACTAATATGGGAATAAAGCATAGAGAACTTGAGAAACAATTAAAAGATTATTTAAATACTCCTAACATAACTTTATTTACTAATGGACATTTAGCACTAGAAAATGTATTAGCTGCAATGGAATTAAAAGGTGAGGTTATAACAACACCGTTTACTTTTGCATCGACAACACATGCTATTGTTAGAAATGGTTTAACACCTGTATTTTGTGATATAAATTTAGATGATTATACAATTGATGTCAGTAAAATAGAAGAGTTAATAACAGAAAATACTTGTGCTATAGTTCCAGTACATGTTTATGGAAATATATGCAATGTAAAAAAGATTGAGGAAATAGCTAAGAAACATAATTTAAAAGTAATATATGATGCAGCACATGCGTTTGGAGTTAAAGTTAATGGCGAAAGTGTAGCTAATTTTGGGGATGCATCAATGTTTAGTTTTCATGCAACTAAGGTATTTAATACAATCGAGGGTGGAGCTGTTACCTATAAAAATGATGATTTAGTAAAAGTTTTATATGATATTAAGAATTTTGGTATAACTGGACCAGAGTCAGTAGAATATGTTGGTGGAAATGCCAAAATGAACGAATTTCAAGCTGCAATGGGAATTTGTAATCTTAGACATATAAAAAGAGAAATAAATAAGAGAAAATCTGTTGTAGATAGATATATTGAAAGATTAGATGGTATTGATGGGATTAAGCTATGCAAAACACCGGATGAAGTAGAAAGTAACTATGCATATTTCCCAGTAGTATTTGATGGAGAAAGGTTTAATAGAGATAAAATATTTGAAAAATTACAGAAGCATAATATTATAGCTCGTAAGTATTTTTATCCATTAACGAATACATATGAATGTTATAAAGACAGGTTTAACTGTGATTTAACACCAGTAGCAGAATATATAGCTAATAGAGTTCTGACATTACCATTATATGCAGATTTATCGCTTGAGGACGTAGATAGAATTTGTGATGTTATTTTAGAAGTTAATAGAAAGTAAATTTGGGTAGATAATATTAGTTTAGAAAATAAGAAAATACTACGATGCTATAATATTGGTTTTTTATAAAAATAAGTTTAAATATTATAGCATTTCTGGTGAATAGATTTAGTTTTATTAGATCATCGAGAAATGAGGACAACTTATAATGGAAAATAAAAATATGAAAGGTCAAGTTATTGACTCTTTAATATGGAAACTTTTGGAGCGTGGAGGAGTTCAAGGAATTCAGTTTATACTTCAACTGATTTTAGCAAGATTACTTACTCCGGATGATTATGGAGTTATAGCAATAATTGCTATATTTATTACAATAGCAAATGTATTCGTACAAAGTGGATTTAATACAGCACTTATTCAAAATAAGAATACAAATGAAAAAGATTTTTCATCTGTATTTTATTTAAGTATGCTAGTTGCATTAGTATTATATATAATACTATTTTTTGCATCACCAATTATATCTAAATTTTATGGAATATCAGAATTAACAAAAGTAATAAGAGTATTAGCAATAACATTATTTTTGGGAGCATATAATTCTATACAAAATGCTGTTATTTCTAAAACTATGCAATTTAAGAAGTTATTCTTTAGTAGCTCAATATCAGTTATAATTTCAGGATTTATTGGGGTAATATTAGCTTATTTAGGGTTTGGAGTTTGGGCATTAGTAGCACAACAGCTAATAAATCAGTTGACTATTATTATAATTCTTTCATTTATAGTAGATTGGCATCCTAAATTACTGTTTTCAATTGATCGAATTAAAGTATTATTTAGATATGGATGGAAGTTATTGGTTTCTTCTTTGATAGACACATTTTATATGAACATTCGTAGCTTGATAATAGGGAAAATTTATCATCCTGCAGTACTTGGTTTTTATAATAGAGGAGATCAATTCCCACAAATAATAGTTTCAAATATAAATGGTTCTATACAATCCGTAATGCTACCTGCATTATCTTTAGAACAAGATAATAAGGTTAGAGTTAAGAATATGGTAAGAAGAGCTATAGTAACAAGTTCATTTATAATTTTTCCTATAATGATTGGGTTAGCAGTAATAGCGGAGCCGTTAGTTAGAATATTATTAACTGATAAGTGGTTGCCATGCGTTCCATTTATGCAAATATTTTGTATTTCGTATGCACTATGGCCAATACATACTGCTAATCTTCAAGCTATAAACGCTTTAGGGCACAGCAATGTATTTTTAAAGCTTGAAATAGTTAAAAAGATAATCGGTACAATAATATTAATAATTTCATTATTTTATGGAGTCTATGCTATTGCTGTGGGTACTCTAATAAGTGGAATAATTTCTACTTTTATAAATTCATATCCTAATATAAAAATATTAAATTATAGTTATTTTGAACAAATAAAAGATATAGTACCATCTATGCTTATATCAATTTTGATGGGTGTAATAACATACAGTATAAAATTTTTATGTCTAGGAGATGGATTAACATTGGTAATTCAAATATTTATAGGTGTACTTTCATATGTTTTATTAGCAAAGTTATTTAAACTAGAATGCTATTTATATCTTGTAAATACCTTAAAAAATATATTAAGGAAAAAAGCTAATTAGAAAATAAATGAAAAGTCATACTTTTTACTAGTATGACTTTTTATTATATTAGTATAAAATACTTAGAAGTGTATTATAAGAGTATGTCAAAACAATAAATAAAATAAATTCGTAGTTAAATTTTAATGTTATTTAAAAATATTTTTTTAAAGTTCAATATTTTAAAAGAAAAAATAAGTAAGAAATTGTAAGTGAATGAATTATAAAAAAAGATAACACTTGAAGAGTGGATAGCAATAAATTAACTTAATTATCTTTTAAAGAGTGTCAATTTGAAGTGATTAATTAATTTATGATATAATTTAAAATGTAATTTTTGGGTAAGGGAGAAGTTTTAATGAATATATTACTAACTGGTGGAATTGGCTATATAGGAAGCCATACAATAATAGAGTTATTAAAAGATGAGAATAATTCTGTTGTTGTTATTGATAACTTAATAAATAGTAGAAAAGAAGTTAAGGATATAGTTGAAAATATAACAGGTAAAAAAATAAAGTTCTATGAAGGTGACTTAGTAAATTTTGAAGATATAGATAATGTTTTTAAAAATGAAAAAATAGATGCCGTTATACACTTTGCTTCTCTTAAAGCAGTCGGAGAATCAGTTGAAAAACCCTTAGAATATTATAATAACAATATTATTGGAACTTTAAATCTTTTAACAAGCATGAGAAACCATAATGTTAAGAAATTTATATTTAGTTCTTCAGCAACTGTTTATGGAGAGAGTGAAATTGTTCCTGTACATGAAGGACTTCAATCTGGATTTGCAACCAATCCTTATGGTAGATGTAAGACAATGACAGAGGATATTTTAAGAGATATATATGTATCAGATAATTCATGGGATATTGTTCTTCTTAGATACTTTAATCCAGTTGGTGCTCATGAGAGTGGGTTAATTGGTGAATTACCTAATGGAATACCAAATAATCTTATGCCTTATGTTTCAAAGGTAGCTGATGGTGAGTTAGATTATGTAAGAGTTTTTGGAAATGACTATAATACTCCAGATGGAACTGGTGTAAGAGATTATATACATGTTGTGGATTTAGCAAAGGGACATGTAGCTGCTATGAAAAAGTTAAAGGACGGTTCAGGAGTTAGCACATATAACTTAGGAACTGGACAAGGTTATTCTGTTTTAGAGATAATAGAGGCCTTTTCTAAAGCTTCAGGGAAAGAAATTCCTTATAAATTTGTTGAAAGAAGAGCAGGAGATATTGCTACTAGCTTTGCAGATCCATCAAAAGCTGAGAAAGAACTTGGATGGAAAGCAGAGAAAAATTTAGAGGATATGTGTAAAGACTTTTGGAAATGGCAGTGTGTTGGTATGAAGAATTTTAGATAACTTAAATCTATGTTATAATTAAATAGGATAAATTTAACTTAGTATGTTTAAGAAATCTACATTATTTAGAGAGTATAAAATTAATAGTTAATTAAAAACAGATATTTTAAAATACAAGTCCATTAAAAGATTTATATATAAAGTATTTTTAAAGGGTTTTAAATTTTTATTGTACGAGGGGATAAGAGAGTGAGTAAAAAAATAAGAAAAGCTATAATACCAGCAGCAGGTCTTGGTACTAGATTTTTACCTGCAACGAAGGCACAACCTAAGGAAATGCTTCCAATAGTTGATAAGCCAACTATTCAATACATAATAGAAGAAGCCATAGCTTCAGGTATTGAAGAAATTCTTGTTATTACAGGAAGAAGTAAGAAGTCAATTGAAGATCATTTTGATCGTAATGTTGAACTTGAAATGGAGCTTGAAAAGTCAGGTAAAACTGAACTTTTAGATTTAGTTAGAGATATATCAGAAATGGTTGATATTCATTATATAAGACAAAAAGAACCAAAAGGACTTGGACATGCTATACATTGTGCAAAGACTTTTGTTGGGGATGAACCATTTGCTATACTACTTGGGGATGATGTAGTTTATAATGATGAAAAACCATGCTTAAAGCAATTAATTGATTGCTACAATGAGTATAGAACTAGTGTATTAGGTGTTCAGACTGTTCCAGAGAAGGATGTATCTAAATATGGAATAGTTAAAGGAAAACATATAGAGGGAAGAGTTTACAAGGTTAAAGGATTAGTTGAAAAGCCATCACCAGAGGAAGCTCCTTCAAATGTTGCTATATTAGGAAGATACATAGTAACACCTAGAATATTTGAAATATTAGAAAATACAAAGCCAGGTAAAGGTGGAGAAATTCAATTAACAGATGCTCTTTTAGAGCTTATGAGCGAAGAAGCTATGTATGCTTATGACTTTGAGGGAAGAAGATATGATGTTGGAGATAAATTAGGATTCTTAGAAGCTACTGTTGAGTATGCATTAAGAAGACCAGATCTTAGAGATGGATTTATTAATTATTTAAAGGAGCTATCTAATACAAATAATATATTTGAAGGGGTTTCTGTTGTAGAAAAAGAAGAGGAAGAAGAAAAAGTGCTTGTAACTCAAGCTTAATATAAAAGCCATGTTTATTATAATAAACATGGCTTTTACATTATAACGTTTGTTAATCAACATTCACCTAAAACAGAGCTATAATTTAAAATTAAATTGATTAAAATTAAATTATTTGGGATATAATTAAGTAATGTTAGAAGTGAAATTTATTTCTAGGGAATAATTTTTAGGTTTATGGTCAAAAGGAGAGTTTATGATTTTTATTTCTCAAAATCAATTCTTAATATGGGGTATTTTATTTTTTTTCCTCTTTAGAATGACAGTTAAAATCAAAGGAGTAATTAAAAAAGAACACATCTATAAAGTTATATATTCTGATGAAGAGTTTATGTTTGATTTATTTTGTATTTACATAATTGGTGTATTTTCAAGAGTTTATTTTCCATTAACTATTGCTTGGGGAAATCATATTGTTTATAATCCACCAGAAATTTGGCTAAGACCACTTTGGAGTATAAAACAAATATACCTTATGGGTGGATTAGGAAGTGTTATTTATCAATTAACAGGTAATCTAATAGTGCTAAGCCCAATGGCTTTCTTCCTTTGTTATTTTTATAGTATAGATGAGGAAAAATTAACCTTAGGAAAAAGGATAGTAAAAAAGATAAATGAACTTTTAGAAAGTTTTGAAAGAAGAAATAAAGATGGAATAAGAGAAAATTCATATATTCCTTCATTAAAGACTATTTTGAAATTTTGCTTTTTAATAGCTTTATTCATAGAAGCCTCTCAGGTTGTTCTATCTTTAGCTGTTCCTAACACTAAAAGGTTTTTTGAAATTAATGACCTTATATGTAATACTTTAAGTGGAGTATGGGGATATTATATTTATAATTTATTTATTAACATAACAGTTAAATCAAAAAATATATGAAAATTTTAAGTGAAAAGAATTATCTAAGTAGTAATATTAACTTGAAGAAAAGCATAAGTTAATATTTATAGATAAAACCTCAACTAAAGAGTAAAAATCCTCTAAAAATAACTTGAAATAAAAAAGTTTTTATTAAGGTATTGAGGCTATGACTAGCTCATAAGTAATTTGAGTTAAGTTTAAATATATTTTGTTGAAAATAACCTTTGACTTATTAAAGAATTAGGAATATACTAAGTACATGTCAGAGAGACAATTTAATGACGCGGGATGGAGCAGCTGGTAGCTCGTCGGGCTCATAACCCGAAGGTCGTAGGTTCAAGTCCTGCTCCCGCAACCATAAAAAAGTTCTACTTTAAAAAAGTAGAACTTTTTTTATTTTAAAAACTTATCTCTATATATTTTCGGACTAATACCTTTAACTTTTTTAAATACCTTTGAAAAGGTTAATTGGTCATTATAACCTACAGATTTAGATATTGTTCCAACAGAGAGGGTTGTGTTTTTTAATAAAGAAGTGGCTTCATTAATTCTATAGTTTAATAAAAATTCTTGAGGTGAAAGTTTTAATGATTTTTTAAAAAGATGGGTCAAATAGCTTCTATTAAGACCAACAAAATTAGCAACATCAGTTACTTTTAAATTTGGATTTAAATAATTATTTTGCATAAATTCAATTGCTTTTTCAACATAAAAATCTGATATGTTATTCTTTTTTAAGGAGGTTTCATTTTTACTCATAGCTAATTTAGAGAGAAAAAGATATAAGAGTCCTTGTATTTCAAGTTCATTTGAATAGTTCATTCTATTTAATTCAAGCATTCTATTTATATAAATTTCTAGAGAATCATCCTCTGTGTATTCAAAAATAAGATTATCTTCATTTAAATTAGCATAATTTAAATATTTTTTTGCTTTAATACCATTAAAAGCAATCCACATATATGTCCAAGGATTATCTTTACTTGCTTTATAATAAGTAAGTGTATTTGGGCATATAAGGAACCCTTGATTTTTTCTAAGCTTATATGATCGGCCATTTACATAGTAGGTACCTTCTCCGTCTATTATGTAATGAATTAAATAATTATTTCTAACAGTTGGTCCATAGGAATGACTAGGAAGACATTTTTCCATGCCACAATATCCTAGATATAAATCTAAAGAATTCTTTTCTTTAAGCTCAAGATATTTATGTTTATTAGACTCATTATATTCAAGAGTTTTCAATTTATCACATCCTAACTTATCTAACATTAATCCATATATAAATCACATTTATATATTTAATTTTAATACAATTTCCTATATAATTCTATTAAAGGATAAATTAGAGATAGACTATTGGTAATTTTGATTTAGCTTTTCATAATAAATTTAGTTTAAAATAAAATTAAGCCTTTTCATTTTATTTATAATGTTAAGGTTTTCTTTTAAGATTAAAATCAATTTGAAAAAGTCTATATAAAAATATTAGTATTAATATAGGGGGAAGGGTTAATAACTAACTCTAGGAGAATCATGAGTATAAATTATAATGAAAATTTAAAAACTTTTCATCTAAAAACAAAAAATACAAGTTATATTTTGAAAATATTAGAAACAGGACATATAAGTCATTTTTATTGGGGAAGAAAATTAAAAGCTGATAACTTAGAATATTTTTTCAGAAAAAAAGAGGTTGGAAGCTTTCTAGCTGATACAGATAACATAGAAGAATATCAATTAGAATTAGTGCCACAGGAGTGTCCAACTTTTGGAGCTACTGATTTAAGAAGTCCAAGTTTAGAATTTCAATATGAAGATGGTACATCAGCTACTGATTTAAGATATAAGTCACATAGAATTTATGAAGGAAAACAAAAGCTTTCAGGTTTGCCATCTGTATATGTTGAAAGGGATGAGGAAGCTACTTCACTAGAAATAACTTTAGTTGATTCTCTAAAAAACTTAGAGGTTATCTTAACATATAATGTTTTTGAAGACTTTGATGCTATTACAAGAAGTTTAAAGATAGTGAATAATAGTGATGAAAAGATAAATATAGAGAGAGTTTTAAGTGCTAATGTAGATTTTACAACAGATCAATTTGATTTTATTCAACTTTCAGGATCTTGGGCAAGAGAGAGACATATTCTTAGAAATTCTTTAAGAAGTGGAAGTCAGGCTATTGAAAGTAGAAGAGGGGCAAGTAGCCATGCACAAAATCCTTTCATGGCTTTATGTAGTAAGGATACTAATGAAGAATATGGAGATGTTTATGGTTTTAGCTTAGTTTATAGTGGAAACTTTCTAGCAAATGTAGAAGTTGATATGTATAGGAATTCAAGGGCTCAAATAGGAATAAATCCTTTTGATTTTAAATGGTTACTTGAGTCAAAAGAAGAGTTTCAAGCACCAGAGGTTGTTTTAGTTTATTCCTCAAAGGGATTAAATGGAATGTCTCAAATTTACCATAATCTTTATAGAAAGAAATTGTGTAGAGGAAAGTATAGAGATAAGGTAAGACCTATACTTATAAATAACTGGGAAGCTACTTATTTTGACTTTAATGAGGTTAAAATAAAGGAAATAGCCAAAGAGGCTTCAAAACTAGGAATGGAGCTTTTTGTTCTTGATGATGGATGGTTTGGAAATAGAAATGATGATAGAAGTTCCTTAGGGGATTGGTTTGTTAATGAGGATAAATTAAAGGGTGGACTTAATAAACTGGCTCAGGATATAAATCATATGGGACTAGAATTTGGATTATGGTTTGAACCTGAAATGATTTCACCTATTAGTCAGCTTTATGAAAAACATCCAAATTGGTGCATTCATATTCCAGGAAGAACTAGGTCACAAGCCAGAAGACAGTTAATACTAGACTTATCAAGGGAGGAAGTATGTGATTATATAATAGAATCCATTAGTAAAGTTCTTGAAAGTGCTAACATATCTTATGTTAAGTGGGATATGAATAGAAATATGACAGAAGTGGGTTCTTTAGGAGTAACTTCAGATAGACAAAGAGAAACTGCACATAGATATATTTTAGGATTATATAGGGTTATGGAGGAAATAACAAGTAGATTCCCTAACATATTATTTGAAAGCTGCTCAGGTGGTGGTGGAAGATTTGATCCAGGAATGCTTTATTATATGCCTCAAACTTGGACAAGTGATGATACAGATGCCATAGAAAGATTAAAAATACAGTTTGGAACCTCTATGGTGTATCCTCCGATTTCTATGGGGTGCCATGTTTCTGCTGTTCCTAATCATCAAGCTAATAGAATAACTCCACTTGAAACTAGAGGGATATCTGCCATGGCGGGTAATTTTGGATATGAGCTTGATATAACTAAATTAAGTGAGGAAGAAAAGGAAGAATTAAAGGAACAAATAAGTTTATATAAAGAAATTAGAGAAACTGTACAATTTGGAACTTTATATAGATTAAAGAGTCCCTTTAATAGTAATGAAGTAGCATGGATGATGATTTCAGAAGATAAGAATGATATTGTTGTAAGCTATGTTAGGCAGTGGGCTTTAGTAAACGAAAGCTTTAGTAATTTAAAACTTACAGCCTTAGATAAGGATTCAGAGTATGAAATAATAGGGGAAGATATAGTTCTTAGTGGAGATGAACTTATGTATATAGGTTTAAATATTCCAGAACTTAATGGAGATTATGTTTCAAAACTTTGGAAGTTAAAGAAAAAAGTTTTATAATAAGGATTTGTTTAAGCGTTAATGTGTTCAGTTATATACTTACAAATAACTTAAAGTTAAAAGCAAAACTTCAAGTTTATCTTTTTAATTTATATCTTTGAATAAAGAAGTGCTGTTTATCTTTAAGTAGAGAATTAATATGGTTATATATAACTTGAAGCATATTGAAAACAAACTTAAAATATAGTATAGAATAATAGTTCATAATTAACTTTTTTATATTTTTTTATAATATATAGGAGTTTAATTATGAACTTTTTTAAGTCATAATTAACTAAAGGAAAGATAAAATTACTAATAGAGATAAAGTTACATGGTCATGAAAAAGATAGATTTAAATATGATTACGTGTTACATAACAGCTTTTGTTTATGGTGATTTTTATGATTGGGGTTTTGTTGATATATACTCTATAGAGTCAACATTTGTAAATGAAACTACAGTTTCTTTAATGGATTAAGTTTTACGGTATTTATGTAAAACTTGGTTTTTTTTTATATTGTATGTAAACATTATCACATTGTGCCATAAAAACCTTACATTATTCCATTTAATTAAAGCTAATAGTAATATATCATAAAGGAGTAATAACACATATAGCCATATTTTGTTTTATTTGGTTATAAAATTAAACTTGCTTAGGAGGAAATAGGGTGAAAAGGGGATTGAGAAATATTATTGCTATGACATTAGCAACATTCACAGTAGGAAGTTTTTTAACTGCATGTGGAAATGATAATTTAAAGAGTGAGAATAGTAGTGATGGAAATGTTATTTTAACGTATAGTATTTGGGATAAAGGACAAGAGCCGGCTATGAGAGCTATTGCTGATGCTTTTGAAAAAAAGAATCCTAACATAAAAGTAAATGTTGAAATAACTCCATGGGATCAATATTGGATGAAAATGGATGCAGCTGCTCAGGGGGGAGCTTTGCCAGATATTTTTTGGATGCATTCTAGCCAAATAAGTAGATATGGTAGGAATGGGAAGCTTTTAGATTTAACAGATAGAATAAAGAATAGTGAAGAAATTAATTTAAATAATTATCCAGAAGGATTAGTAGAATTATATTCACCAGACAATAAAAACTATGCTATTCCTAAAGATTATGATACAACAGCACTTTGGTATAATAAGACTTTGTTTGATGAGGCAGGAATTCCTTATCCAGATGAAACTTGGACTTGGGATACTTTATTAGAAACGGCAAAAAAACTTACTGATAAAGATAATAAAGTATATGGATTTGGAGCACCATTAAATAGTCATGAGGGTTATTATAACTTCATATTTCAAAATGGTGGATATATATTATCGGATGATAAGAAAAAATGTGGATATGATGATCAAAAAACTTTAGAAGCGCTTAGATGGTATATTGACTTAGGACTTAAGGAAGGAGTATCACCAACTCAAAAGGAATTTGCAGAGGTTTCTCCTTTAACTTTATTTGAATCAGGAAAATTGGCAATGGGAATTTTTGGTTCATGGAATGTAGCAAATTTTAAGCAAAATGAATATGTAAGAGAAAATTGTGATATTGCAGTTCTTCCAATGGGAGAAAAGAGAGCCAGTGTTTATAATGGATTAGGAAATGCTATTGGATATAATACTAAGCATCCTGAAGAAGCATGGAAATTTGTTGAATTTCTAGGTGGAAAAGAAGCTAATATTTTACAAGCTGAGTATGGAGCAGCAATACCAGCTTATAAAGGGATCGATGAGAAATGGGTTGAAGTAACTAAGGAATTTAATGCTAGGGCACATGTTGAGATGTTAGATTATGCAGAGATATTACCTTATTCTAATAGAACTGCTAGATGGAAAGTAATTGAAGAGGATCTTTGGCCAAGAATTTGGGCTGGACAAGCAAATTTAGATGAGGTTTCTAAGAGAATGGACAAAGATATAGAAGAAGTTTTGGCTGAGGATTAAAAATATATTTAATCACTTAATTAAATTAGAGGGAGTAAATGATTATGAATATATCAGTTAAAAGTAAGGAAAAATTAAAATCAAAACGTATAGAGAAGGAAGAATTGAAGTTTAATAAAAAGAATTTAAAGGAATGGGGTTGGGGATATCTTATGATAGCTCCAACAATAATTGGACTATTAATACTTAATATTTTTCCTGCAATAAAAACTTTTATTTTGAGTTTTCAAAAGACTGGAGACTTTGGAAATAACGTTTGGACAGGTTTAAGTAATTATAAAAAATTATTAACAGATGAAGTGGTGATTAGCGCAATAGGAAATACCTTTAAATATGCTATTATAGTTGTTCCTATAAGTATTATTTTATCTTTAATAGTAGCTGTTTTATTGAATCAGAATATTAAAGGGAAATCACTTTATAGGACAATATATTTTCTTCCAATGGTAGCAGCTCCAGCAGCAATAGCTATGATATGGAGATGGCTTTTTAATTCAGAGTTTGGAATAATAAATCAAATCTTAAGTGTAATAGGAATTAATGGTCCTATGTGGTTATCTGATTCTAAAACGGCTTTAATTTCTATTGCTATAGTAGGTATATGGAGCTGTATAGGATATAACATGGTACTTTTATTAGCAGGTCTTCAAGAAATTCCAAAAGATTACTATGAAGCAGCAAATGTTGATGGAGCAGGTCCAATAAGAACATTTTTTAAGATTACATTACCTCTTTTATCACCAACAATGTTCTTCGTAGTTGTAACAAGTATAATAAGTTCACTTCAAGTTTTTGATACTATATTTATGATGATAGATAAAACGAATGTAGCAATAGAAGGAACTCAATCTTTAGTTTATCTTTTCTATAAATATTCTTTTGTTGTTAATGATCAAGGATATGGATCAGCTATTGTTATGCTTTTATTAGCAATTATAATGGTCATTACTTTTATTCAATTAAAAGTGCAAAAGAAATGGGTGCATTATTAGAAAGGAGTTTAGAATTATGGACAAAAAAATTAAAACTAAGAAGATATTAATACATGGAGCACTTATATTTGGAGCATTAATAATGATATTACCTTTTTTATGGATGGTTTTAACTTCATTAAAAACTATGGGAGAGGCAACACAGGTTCCACCAAAAATTTTCCCAAGTAAACCTATGTATGAAAATTACTCAGAAGTTTCAAGATTATTACCTTTTGGTAAGTTTTATATAAATACAATACTTATGCTTATTTGGAGAGTTATAGGATCTGTTTTCTTTAGTGCTATGGCTGCATATGCTTTTGCTAGATTAAATTTTCCGGGAAAAAAAATATTTTTTGGATTAGTTTTATTTCAAATGATGATTCCAGGACAAATTTTTATAGTTCCTCAATTTTTACTAGTTCAAAAGTTAGGATTATTAAATACTATTTCAGCTTTAGTCATTCCAGGTATAGTAAGTGCTTTTGGAACTTTCCTTTTAAGACAATTTTTTATGGGACTTCCTAAGGAGCTAGAAGAAGCGGCTAAGTTAGATGGGTGTAATACATGGCAAACTTTTTATAAAGTTATGTTGCCTTTAGCAAGATCTGGATTAGTTGCCTTAGGTATATTTACAGCGTTATTTGCATTCAAAGATCTTATGTGGCCTTTAGTTGTTAATATGTCTGTTGATAAAATGACATTATCAGCTGGATTAGCATCATTACAAGGACAATTTTCAACTAATTATCCTCAGCTTATGGCTGGTTCATTACTTGCTATTTGGCCTATGCTAATTATATTTGTAATATTCCAAAGAAAATTCATAGAAGGAATAGCAACATCAGGCTCAAAATTATAAATAAAAGGCTCTGTTTTATTTTGGTGTTGATTTTCAGATTTAAGTAAACAACCTTTAAAACAGAGTCTAATTATATTTATAAACCTTCTTTAATTAACTTCTTTTGCTACTACAACTATTCTAGCGTTAACAAAATCATATCCACAGGTTACTAAAGTTAAGATTCTATCATCAGCTTTTAAATCTATACCATTCCTCTTAAATAGTGATTTAGCAGCTTGCTCTTTTAGATATTTTTCATACTCTTCTTCATTTGAAAATTTAATTTTTATTTGAGATTCTAAATCCTTAGAATTTTCTTGATAAACTGAAAAAATTTCAAACTTAGATTTTTTTCCATCTCTATAAAGAGTTATATATTTATTTGCATTGAAGAAATTCTCATTTTTAAAATGTTTGATTTGAGCAAACATAGTATCATTTCTCATGTTATGACCATAAATAACGATGTTAGAATCATTATTTAAATCATTTGATGAATCAACAAATATTGAACCAGAGAAACTTTTTTCTTTATTAAAATTATGATGTAAATAAAAATCATTATCTTTTCCTTGAACTACTGGAAAGTCTATGTTTGTTCCATCAACTTTTATCCAAAATTTATAGTTTGAATTCATATCTTTTAAAATCTTTTCATTTTCAGTATCTTTCTTATGTTTCTCTGAATCTGTATTAATAGCAGAATCAGATAGAGGAGAAAGAGTTCTCAATTTTTCATAATTATTTGAATCAGTGTAATATCCTAAGCGCTTTTGATATATTTGTAGCGCGAAAAAGAAAATTATAAGTATTAAAATTACAGTTATTATTTTTTTGCTTCTTCTTGAGCTTTTCATTATATTCACCTCTAAACAATACATTAGATTTTGTAGAACATATAATTCCACGATTATTTAACTAGAAGACCTTAGTAAACTATACTTAATCACTTTCAAAAAGTATGTATAAATTTTAAATTAAAGGTTAATAGTTCATTGGGTTTATTAATGCTTAAAATTTTTTATGAAACTACGATAGTTTCAATATTACACCAATTTATTTATGAATACAACAGTAGATTTTTGTGTTTAAAAATTTACATTTACGTAATAAAAATGGTGATTCACGCTATAGTCATTGAGCATAGTTATTCTTAATGATATAAATAATTTGCAAGTAAGAAATTTAAACTTGTTATAAATAAGGGTGAAAAGGACTATTCTATGAAATCTAGTATAAAAGTTTTTAGTAATATTTTATTTTATGGTGTTTTATGTATTCTTATAGTGTTTTTATTGTTTGGGTTCATTGCTAAAAAAAGTGGACAAGGATTTAAGTTAGGAAGTTATAGAGCTTATGATATTTTAACTGGAAGTATGAGCCCAACAATAAAACCAGGTAGCTTAGTTGTTGTTAAGGAAGTATCTCCTAATGAAATAAAAGAGAACGATGTTATTACATTTAAAAGTGATATTACAAACAATATAACAACTCATAGAGCTATAGAAGTAAATAATAATAACGGAAATATTACTTTTGTCACAAAAGGTGATGCTAATAATGCAAAGGATCCTGCAATTTTAACTGAAAATAATCTTATAGGAAAAGTGATGTTTCAAATTCCTTATGCAGGAGGAATTATAAGATATATTCAAGAAAATTTAATTTTATGTGTAATTATGATAGCTATTTTAGCTGTTTTAATAGAGATTATTCCTAAGGTTTTTATTAGGGAAAAGCAAGTTAGTTAATTATTGATTTATTAGAAATTAAAAATATTATAAATAAAATAATTAAAATACAGGGGGTATTAATTTTGAGCAAGAAAAAAATAATAGGACTATGTATAGCAGGTACTTTAGCCATTGGATGTATAGGAGGATCATTAGCTTGGTTTACTTCAAGTGATTCAGTTACTAACCCATTCTCAACAGCAAGTACAGACAATCCAAATAATCCAAATTCAGGTATAGAAATTCATGAAAACTTTGATAAGACTACAGCAGATAACACACTTCCAGGTGATGAAGTTACTAAACAAGTTAGTGTAGAGAATAAAGCTACATATGACCAATTAATAAGAGTAAAAATTAAAAAAGTATGGAAAGATACTGATGGAAATGAAATAACTAGTATTTGGCTTAAAGATGGACAAAGAGTTCCTGCTGGAACTGAAGGTGCTACAGAGCAGGCTTTAAATACTGATTACATAGTTTTAAACTTTAAAGATAATTTAAGTGCTGATGGAACACAAGGAAAATGGATTCAAACAACTGATGCAAATCAAGGAAAAGATGGAGGATATTATTATTATAATGATATAGTAGCTCCGAAGGCTAATACTTTAAACTGTTTAGAAAGCGTTACTTTATCAGGTAATACTCCAAATGAGTATAAAGGATTAAAATTTGATGTAATAGTAGAATCAGAAGGTGTACAAGCAGCTAATGGAGCAGTAAGTGATTCATGGCAAACAGCACCACAAGCAATAAAGGATTTAGGTGCTAGTAATAATTCACATAAATAATTAAGTTTTAAATATGTTTATAACGATATGCAGGGAGTGAAAAGGATGAAAAATATAATAAAATCCTTTTTATTTACCATGGCACTTCTTTTAATAATATGTAAACCAGGGGTTGCAAGTACTTTTGCAACCCCTAATGTTGAATTAGAGGGGAATGCCAATGGTATAGTTTTTCTTTCTGGAGATGAGCCTTTTTTATGGTCAGATAATATACTTCCAGGAGATAAGCTTAAAAGAGATATCTTATTAAAAAACAAGCATGATAGTGCATACAAGATATTTATGAGAGCTGAAAGGGTTACTAAAAAGGAAGAATATGATTTATTAGAAAAAATACAACTTAAAGTTAAATATGATGGAAATTACATATATAATGGCCCCGTTAGTGGGAAAAATGGATTAGAAAATGATATATGTTTAGGTGTAATAGAACCAGGTCAGGAAAAAAAGCTTGAAGCTTTTGCAGAATTCCTAGGAAAAGAAATGGGGAATGAATATAAAAATAAATATGGACAAGTTGATTGGATTTTTACCGCAGTTAAACTTGATAATTATAAAAATAATTCAAAGAATGATATTAGTACAGGTACTAGTAAGAACAATGATAAAGGACATAGTTTTATTCCATATACTGGTGATAGTGGTGTTGGAATTTATTTAGTTGTGATAATAATTGCTTTAACAATATTAGTTATTATTAATTATAAAAAAAGAGAAAAAACTAGTACTTGATAAATGAGGAATATAGATATGAAGAAAAAAGTTTTTTTTAAGATTTTAATAGGATTTGTTGTTATTACTAGTATATTCTCTATTACGGTATTTGCTAAATACTTTACTTCTTCAGATAAAGTTATTAATAATTTGGGAGTCGGAAGTATTAATGTTAAAATTGCTGAAAAGTTTACGCAAAAAAATACTTGGAATGGAGAGGAAATTAGTAAAAATGTAAAAGTTAAAAATACTGGAAGTAATGGTGAACTTGTTAGAGTTAGTATAATACCTAGGTGGATTGATGAAAATGGAAATCCTTGGCCAGGGGATACTAATTTAGTTACTTTAAATCTAAAAAACACTGCTAATTTAGATGATAATATTGGAAAAAATATGTGGATAAATGGAAATGATGGATATTACTATTATTCAAGTATTTTACCTAACGGAACTAAAGAGGATATTGAAGCTGAAGAAAATAACAAATTTAATCCATCAAGTAGATATGATGATTCATTGGTTAGTAATAGTGATGGAAGTACAAAAAGCAACTATAGTTCAGAGATATTAAGTTCAGTAAGTTTAAATTTAAACGGGTTAAGTGAAGCTGAAAGAAGTAGATATAAGGGGAAAAAGTTAATAATTGATGTTAATGTAGAAGCAATTGCTCCAAATAAAACAGAAATTTCAACAAATTGGAATAATTTAAATGAAAAAGTTAAGAAATACTTAGAGGGAATTTGTAAATAGATAAGTAGGGTGAAGTGATATGAGGATAGGCAAGAAGATAATAGTAGCTTTAGTTGTTGTAGCTTTAAGTATAAATTTCCCTTTTACATCAGCTATAGCAGTAAATAATATTAATACAAAAGAAGAAACTAATTGGATTCAGACTAAAAATGGAATAGATTTACTTAAAACAGCTACAGATATTGGCAATGGAGAGTATGAAATATCCTTAAAGGTTAAAGGAAATAAAAGATCAATAGTAAATCCGGTAGATATTGTTATGGTTGTTGATAAATCAGGAAGTATGAAAGAAGAAATGCCTACTTTAAAAAATGCTATGGGAGATTTTTTAGATAATATTCAAAGTTCATTCGGAGATAAAGCTAAAGTCTCAGTTATAACATTTTCAGGTGGGAGTAATGTTAAATGGAGTCATCATTATAGAACATATGTAGCTGAAGGTCTTGATAGTGATGCTCAGATATTATGTGATTATAGTAGTAATTATTCATATATAAAGAATAAAATTAATCAAGTGCAAGCAGATGGGGGGACTGATATAGAAGCAGCTTTAAAATTAGCTAATAGTCAATTAAATAAGACTGGTTCAAATAACGAAAAATATATTGTATTTTTTACAGACGGTTTACCAGTACACCTTTTAGGACAAGAATTACCATATTCAGATTTTTATTATATAAATAATATTATAATTCCAGAAACAGAGAATTATTTTAAAGAGTTAGGATTTAAAGATAAAAATAAAGCAAATTTTTATTCTATAGGTTTGTTTAATGGAGAAATGAGCTCAAGAGAAAAGAATGCAGCAAAGAATTTTATAAATTATATAAATAATTCTGGATCATATTTTATAACAGATAGTAGTCAAAATTTAAATTCAGTTTATAATGATATAGCTCAGAATATAGTCAATGAAAATAGAATCATGGAAGATGCAAGGCTTACTGATTTGGTTCCTAAAAATTTTGAAGTAGTAGATAATGCATATGGTAAAGGAAAAACATCTATAGTTACTAACTTATCGGCAGATTCTAAAATTAAAGATCAAAAGGGATTAGAAATTGCACAACCTAAAATTACAGAGAGTAATTCAGGAGAAGCGCTATCATGGAATTTAGGAGAAATAAATTACGGTGGAGTTGAGGTAAGATTTAAAATAAGACCTAAAAACTATTATTATGGTGGTAGTGGTATTCCTACAAATACAAAAGCAACTATAGATTTCTATGATCCTTTAGATTCGAAAATGACTAGAATAAATGAGGAATTTAATATACCTAAGGTAGATATTCCGTATAAAGAGGGGAGTATTAATGTAACTAAGAATTTAGTTGATAAAAATGGCAAACCAATAAGTGACTATAAAGATAAAGTATTTACAATTTGTCTTGATGGTGGAAGTAAGGGGAAATATTATTTGAAAATTACTCCAAATGGAAAAGTTAGTGTTATGAATTTTTATATGAGAGATTCAGAAACTGATATATCTAATAACACGGATACATCTAAAAACTATTTAATGGTTGGTGAATATAAGGTTATAGAGTTAGATTCTTTAAATTATGATTTAGATAGTATTGAGATAAATGGAGAAAAAGTTGATAAAGATAATGCTGTTTTTAATTTAAATAAGGACAATAAAAAAATAGATATAGTAATAAAAAATGTTAAAAATAAAAATACTAAATTTAATGATGCAGATAAACTAGAAAACTCTTTTGGAAGCTTTGAAGGATAAAAATTAAATATAAATTACAAAATATAAAGTTCTTACTCTAAGTCTAAAAAGTCTTAAAGTAAGAACTTTATTTGCTTTCAAATAAAAGGTAAATGCTGTTTACGCCCAAAATATGCAGTTTACGCATTAAAAGTAGAAATAAAAAATATATAGAGTTATTATATTAACAAACAGTTCACATAATATTACAAAAATAGAAAAATAATGGGTGATTTATATGGTGATTATATGTATTAATATGGAATAATTGAAAGAATGTGAAAAAATTATTATAATTTTCACGTAGCTTGTTAACATTATTAGGAGGGGAACTATGCTAAATATAGCTATATGTGATGATGAAAAATTTCAGCGTGTTATAGTTAAGGATATGCTTTCTAAAATATGTGCTAAAAACAATATGGAGATAAGTGTTGATGAATTTAGCTCTGGAAGTGAATTAATTAATATTTATAAGAGAAATATTAAAAAATATAGTATAATTTTATGCGATATAATTATGGATGGAATAAATGGAATTGAATTAATTAGAAGAATAAGAAAAATAGATTCATCATTTCAAGCAATTATTATTACCGGGAGCTGTGAATATGTCTTTGATGGGTATGATGTTGGTGCTTTAAATTATTTAATGAAGCCAATCTCTTTTCAAAAATTAGAAAGTGAGTTTTTAAGAGCAATTAAAAACTTGAATTTTTCTAATCCATCAAAATATACAATCACTATAAATGGAAAAACAAGTTTTATAGATTTATCTTCAGTTTTATTTTTTGAAGTTAATAATAAAACTATTTCAGCTAATTTAGAAAAAGAAATTATAGATTTTAATATGAAAATAAAAGATTTAGAAGAAGAATTAAAGGAGAGAAATTTCTTGAGATGCCATAGGAGTTATTTAGTAAATATGGCTCAAGTTGAATCAATATTACAAAATAAGATTATTTTAAAACATGATATTAGTATTCCTGTTGGAAGAAGTTATAAAAAGCATTTGAGAGAGTATTTAATAGAAAAGGTTGCTGATATTTAGATGATGTATTTAAGTAACACTATGAGAGCTATATATTATATGTATATAATTTCCTTAGGAGTATTATTTTCCTTTAGATTGGACAAGAAAGAAAAGTTAAATAAAAAAAATTTTTATTTAGCATTTATAAGTATATTAGTTTTAGTCATGAATTTGTTTTTTACAATAAATATATTTTATTGCACCTTAGAAGCCTTAATAATATTTTTTATTATATATTTTAATAAAAATAAAAATACATACACTAGTTTAACTATTGCATCAATATACTTATTAGCTATTTATTTAAGTAGATATATCATTATTTTGGTTCATTCAATAATGTTCTTTGATTTAAATACATTAGGAATTTTAGATGAAAAATTATTTGTATTATTTATGATATTAACATTTCTTTTATTAGTTGGATTGATTTTATATATAAAATATTTATTAAGTATTGTATTTTCTAAAAAAATTCTTTCTTTAAGTAAATATAATATAGCAATTATTATATTAGGACTATTAGTTATATTGTCAGGAAAAGCTTTTGACAGTATAAATATTAGCAATACAATAGTTTACAAAGAGTCTATAATTTCCATTAATATAGCAATAAGTTTAGGAATAGTATATTTTTGTATATATAGAAAATATAAAAATAATAATTTAGAATATAAATTAAAGATTCTTGAGAATCAATTAGATTATCAAAAAAATTATTATGAAAGTATGATTGATAATTACGATGATGGTAAGAAAGTATTACATGATATGAACAATCATATGAGTGTAATAAAATATTTTTTAGAAAATGAAGACTATAACGGTATGAAAGAATATGTAAATACTCTTAGTAATAGAATTCCAAGTAATAAAGATAAGAAAATCTGCGGAGACAAAATAGTAAATGCTATATGTGTAGAAAAGGCTGACATATGTAAAGAAAAAAATATAAATATAAGTTTTGATATAGTAATAGAAAAAGAATTAAATATAGATGTTATAGACATTTGCACAGTTTTTGGCAATCTTATAGATAATGCTATAGAAGCATGTGATAAAAATTTAGGAGAGAAATTTATTCAAGTAAGCTCTAAGGTTTATTTAAATAAACTACATGTTAAGGTTATTAATTCTAAAGAAAATAAGGTTAAAAAATGTAATGGAAAATTTATAAGTAGTAAAGATGATATTAAAAACCATGGAATTGGAATAGAAAATGTTAAACAAGCAGTAAGTAAAAATGAAGGATATATTGAATTTAGAGATTCTAATAATATGTTTGAAGTAACTTTATATATGACTTTTAAGAATTAATAAATTTAATATAGTTAATTTCTATACAGTTTAAGGTAGTAAGTATTAAAAGCTTACTATTTTTTTATTTAAAAATTAATTCATAAAATGTACTACAAAAATGACCAGTTTTTAGATAAAATATATAATATATAACAAATTATCTCACAAATAAAAATATGGAGGAAGATCATGAAAAAGGAAAGAAGAGCTAAAAAGCCTAAAAAGACTTTTTCTAATAGAAGTACATCTAGAGCTTTAGATATTGCAATAATAGTTTTAGCGATAGCTTTAGTTTTAGTTATAAGTGTAGGAACAATAAAAGATAAAAGAACTTTTGCAAAGGGACAATCAAATTACAATGTTTCTTCGGAGTCAAACAATAAAGGCCAAAATAATGAAGAGAAAACTTCATCAAATGTTTATGAAAAAATAAAGACGGGTGAAGAAGTTAATATATTAGTTTTAGGTAATGGAATAGGACTTAGTGAAGGAAAATCAGATGAAAGTGGTAATTGGACAAGCAGTCTTTCTAAATGGTTAGAAGAAACATATAAATCAAAGGCTAATATAACAAATTTATCACAAGATAAAGCAACTGTTAAAACTGGATTAGAAGCTTTGGCACAAAATAAAGATAATTTTGATTTAGCTTACATAATATTTGGTCAAAATGATCAAAAAGCTTTAAAGCCTAAAGAGTTTAAAGAGGATTATGAAAAAATAATTGAAAGTCTTAAGGAAAGAAACAAGAATATTGTTATAGTTCCTATAATAGAAAATTCTCTTAGAAAGAAAAATGAGTACACAAATGCAATTGAAGAATTAGCAAAAGCTAATAATTTAACTGTTATAGATATGGCTACAGTATTTACAAAGGACCCAGCACCTTACGCTAAATTAACAATAAAGGGTGGAATATATCCAAATAATTTAGGATATAGCGTATATTTTTCTAACATAAAAAGTTCAATAGAAGCTAATGTATCAGCTTTAAATTAGTATAAATATTTTTAAGGTAGACTTTGTTTTAAGTAGTTATTATTTTTAAGATTATAATAAGAAGTAATAATTTAAAAGGGAATTACTCTGGCTTATAGAACTGGAGCTTATTAGTTAATATTCCTAATGGAACAAGTTTATCAAAGCTAACTTCGGTATATTAGTGGTTAGTGTTTTATAAATAAAGAAAATTTAGTTTGTTGGAAATATTAAATATCACATTCATAGCATAGTAGCACTAAAATTTGAGTTAATTTCAAATTAGGGATTTATGCATTGAATGTGATATTTTTAATTTTGATATTATCTTACATTAAGGACTATTTTACTTGAGCATATCCATGTGAAAGCATATAGTTTGAAATTTGTTCTCCATGTTCTTGTTCTTCTTTTTGTATATGATTTAGAACTTTTCTTATATTTGTATCTAAACATTCAAATATTGTTGAGTTATAGCTTGAAGATATATATTTTTCTGTACTTAGAGCATCTTGGCATAATGTACAGTCTTCATGGAAATTTTCATTAGGAGTTATTTCAGATGCTGTTTCCATACCAAAATTTGAGTTCATTTGATTTTGGTACATATTAAATTGACTATTATTAAATCCGTTATTAGAAGAGGATTGAGAACCGCCTTGATTAGAATTTTGCTGTGATTGAGATTCCTTTTCTATATCAGGAACATCACCATTTAGTATTCTATTTAAGCTTGTTAGGTGTTGCTTTTCATGCTCTAAAATTGAAGAAAAAAGTTGTTTAAGTTCAGGGTCTTTAGCTTCTTTTATTCCTTTTTCATACTTAGCGATACAAAGCTCTTCATTAGCTTTTTCTTCTTTAATAAGCATAGATTCTTTATTGATTAAATTTGACATATATTTTCACCTCGTTGAATAATCTTTGTTCTTTTTAGTATTGGATTTTAAAAAATAAATATACTTCTAAAATTGACTTTAAATAGCATAGAGTGATAATATACTTAGGTGAATTTGTTATATATGTTGGTTTTTGAGGATTTATTTTTTCATTTTGGGGATTACTAACATATATTAAATTTCATATAGAAGGTTGGTGAATTTTATTAGGAATTTATTAAATGAGAATAGAATTATTCTCAATGCTAAAGCTTTGAATAAAGAAGAGGCAATAAGATTAGCTGCAAAACCTCTTTTAAAAGAGGGAGATATTTCGGAAGAATATGTAGAAGATATTTTAGTGGGACTGGAGGAACTTGGGCCATATATGGCTATTATGCCAGGTGTAGTTATTGCTCATTCAAGACCGGGGGAATATGTTAAAAAAGAATGTGTGAGTATGATGACTTTAAGTGATCCAGTTGAATTTGGGCATGAAGCAAACGATCCTATAGAGATAATATTTGTAATTGCTGCCAAAGAAAATAATAGTCATTTAGATGCTCTTCAAGATTTAGCTAGAGTATTAATAAATGAGGAATCTGTAAATAAGATTAAAAATGCTGAAAGAGCAGAAGAGGTAATGGAACTTTTTCTTTAAATTTATTAAGGTAAAATATTATCTTATATTGATATTTTTTAAGCTATAATTATTACTTGGGAAATAATTATTAAAATCTTTTGAGTATTTAATGAAGGGGGAAGAAACTTATGAAGATTATAACTGTTTGTGGATTTGGCGTTGGAACAAGCTTGCTTCTAAAAATGACAGTTGATGGAGTATTGAGTGAAGAAGGGATAGAAGGCGAAGTTGAAGCAATGGACATGACTAGTGTATGTGGAAGCTCAGCCGATATTATTTTAACATCAAAAGAAATAGGTGAAGAAATAAAAGAGCAAGTTCAGGGAGAGTTGATTTATATAGCTAATTTTATGGATACTGAAGAAGTTAGGGAAAAAATACTTCAGTTTAAAGAAAACATATAATTTACAGGTTTTGTTTTGAATTAATGTAGGTTTTTAGCTAGACTTTCAGATCTAGCTTACTAAACAAAACTAGCTTAAGACAGAGTTAATTTGTGTTAAAGGTTATGATTTTATAAAATTTTATAAATATTGATAAAAAGGAATTATTAAAATGAAAGAAATATTAGATTTTTGTGTAAGTTTTTTTAGAAATCCAGCTTTATTTATGGGGTTGGTAGTAGCAATTGGTTTAACACTTCAAAGAAAACCAATAGATGCTATTTTAAGAGGTATATTTAAAGGAATAATAGGAATGGTAATTCTACTTAAGGGGGTAGATATAGTAGTTTCTTCAATTACTCCTTTAGCCAATGCATTTTCAGGTCTTTTCAATACCCAAAGTAACAGTAATTTAGGAGATTTTAATGTATTTTTAGGTGAGTATGGAAGTTATGTTGGATTAATACTTCTTTGTGGATTTGTAATCAATATAATAATTGCTAGATATACAAGATTTAAGACTATATACTTAACAGGAAATATATTATTTTGGTATCCAATGCTTTTCTTAGCAGTTGGTATTGAAAATAACGTAAGTGGATTAAAGTTATTTATATTTACATTAATAATGTATATTTTAGTTATAACAATATTCCCATATATATTAAGAAAACATGTTACTTATGTAACTGGCAATGATAGTTTTACTATTGGACATACTGCTTCAATATATTGTTTATTAGGTTCTTATATAGGAAAACTTGTTGGGAAAAAAGATAAAAATATAGAAGATTTAAATCTTCCAAAATCTTTAAGTTTCTTTAGAGATACTAATATAACAGCAGCAATAGTTATGTTCATAGTTTATATAATAGTTGGCTTATTTATAGGAAAAGAAAGTAGAGGAACTATATATGGAAGTGAGCCACTTATTACCTATTCTTTAATTCAAGGAATAACTTTTGCAGCAGGTATGATAATACTTTTAACAGGGGTAAGAATGATTTTAGGAGAAATAATACCATCATTTAAAGGTATAGCAGATAAATTAGCTAAGGGTTCAATTCCAGCTTTAGATATTCCTATGATATTCCCATATGGACCAAATGCTTTATTAATTGGGTTTATAATAGCACTTATAACAAGTATAGGTACTTTATTCTTGTTAGGAGCATCAGGAGTATTAACATTTGCGCTTATCCCATTAGTAGTTGCTTGTTATTTTGATGTTGCTCCGGGAGCTATTTTTGCTAATGCAAGAGGAGGATGGCCAGCTGCTATAATAACAAGTGCCTTAGGAGGAATAATTTTAATGGCATTAGCTGCTATTTCTTTAAATATAGTAAGTGGAACTGTAGGAAACTTTATTCAAACCTATGGAGGAAATGAGTTCTCAATTTGGGTAATAATAAGTGACTTAGTAGGAAAACTTTTTAGCTTATAAAATATAGGCTTTGTATTACAGGGTAAATATATTTATATATAATAAAAGAGAAGTTGCAAATGTACTTTATATTCGTTTGCAACTTTTTTTATATAAATCGAAGGAGAAGAAAGTATAAAAGAAGTATATTTATTATACTTAGATTAATTAGGGTGAAAAGGTTTATAATAAGAAGAGAAAATATGATATTATAAGAACTGTGAAACCTAGGACAAGTTTTCTTATTTGCATTTTATATTTAGGCTCTGTTTTAGTTGAATGTTAATTTTTAGCTAGACTTTCAGAACTATTTAATTAAAAGAAATAAAAAAGAGGATGGTGGAAATTATGGAGAATTTAAAAGGAATAGTATTTTTTGATGTAGATGGTACATTAATTGATTGTAGTAAAGGATTATATAAACCATCAGATAAGACTAAAGAGGCAATAAAAAAGCTAAAAGAAAATGGATATTTAACTATGCTTGCAACAGGACGTCCAATGAGTTTCGTTGATGAGGGATTAAAGGAGTTAGGATTAGATGGATATATAGCATCTAATGGAACATATATAGAATTAAATAATGAAGTTGTACTTAACAATGATATAAAATTAGAGAAATTAAAAGAAATTATGGATTATTGTTCAGAACATAATATTGATTTTATTTTAGAGGGACAAGCAGCCAGCTACGTTTTAAATCAAGAAGTGGTTAAGAAAATGGTAGAAACATTCTCGCTTCCAGAAGAGAGTTTTACTGATGATTGGACAGAAGAAGAACTTTCAGCAAACAAGCTTGTTGTAATTGATAATGAAAAAGAGGATTTCAAGGATATTTTTGAAAGATTTAAGGATGAGTTTGTATTTATGCAACATCCAGGTCAAAGATCTTATGACATGTATAGAGTAGGATTTACAAAGGCTCATGGAATAGAGCACTTAATAAATGAATTAGGCTTAGCTGATAAGGATACATATGCTTTTGGTGATGGGGAGAATGATATAGAAATGTTCCAAAGAGTTAAATATGGAATAGCTATGGGTGATGCTCATAAAACATTATTACCACATGCATATAAACAAACAGAAAATGTACCTAATGAAGGTATCTATAAAGCTCTTACAGAATTAGGGTTAATATAGCATTAAATTTTAGTTGAAATTACTAATTGATTAAAACATTCATATAAAATATAGCTATTATAAAAAGTAAAAGAGAATGTATTAAAAGCAACTTAAAATTTTAATACATCCTCTTTTATTAACTATTTAATAAATGTCACCACATCATCAAACTTTTGTCTTGCTTTTGGTCTTGGTTCTTCTTTTCTATAGCCAAAGGCAACAGTAATACCAATCTCAAACTCATCTTTATTTAATACACCTTCCTTGATAAGTATATCCTCTAAAGTTTTCTTATCATAGCCACCTATAGCACATGAATCTATTTTAAGAAGTGATGCTGTATACATCATATTCATAAGAGCTAAATGACTTTGAGTGTTTGAATACATTAATATTAAATCATCTCTATTTTCTATATCAAATCTTGAAATTTCAAGTTCTTTTAAGGTGTTTTTTATTTGATTTGATATTTCTTCAGGAACTTTTCTTACATCCTTTAGTAAATAATCTATATATCCTGAGTCATACTTAATAGATTTTCCATTTCTAGTAAGAATAACGACAAATTTGCTACAAGTAGGTATTTGTCTTCTTCCACCCCATGAGGCTTCTCCTAATTTATCTTTATATTCTTGATTGTCTATAACAACAAATTTCCATGGTTCAAGTCCCATTGAACTTGGTGCAAGTCTTCCAGACTCAAGTATTAATTTAAAATCTTCATCGTTTATTTCTTTTATCTCATCAAAAACTTTACAAGCATGTCTAAACTCCAAGGCTTCAATGATTTCTTTCTTCATAAAAAACACTCCTTATATTATTACAATTTAAAATATACTTTTATTAAATATTATTATAAAAATTAAGAGATATTATGAATTTAGAATTTTTTGTTTGGTAAAATAAGTTGATAGGGTTAAAGGAATTTATCATATATTAAAAAAGAATAGCTCTGTTTTAGGTGGATGTTGATTTTTAGCTAGCCCTTCAGACTTACTTAATTTCGCAAAGTATTGCTATGATCTACTTCAGAATAATAGCTAAAGCTTTTAAACTTAAGTGAAAGTCCAAATTTAAATTTGGTGTCTTGAACTTATGCAATCGAACATAGTGAGATTGTATTCCTAAGAAAATAACAGAAAAAGCTTCTTAACGCTATTATTCTTACGTATATGATGCAATACTAACTGCTCATTAAGATGGTCTTACAGTTCTATCTAAAAATCAACACTGGTTTAAAACAGAGCATTATTTAAAGGTATAAGACTAAAATACAGGACCTGTATATTCAGTTTTTTCTAATTTATCAAAGTCATAAGTTTTTAATTCCTCTAAAGAATCTATGTAAGAAGTTAAACTATCACTTATCATTAAGTTAACTGGTTTTCCAGTTAGGTTTACTATTATAACTGGTTTACCCATTGCATATGCATATCCACATTCCCAAGCTGTTCCACTATCTGAATAGTTTCCATTACTTATTATAGCAACCATGACATCAGCATTTTTTATTCCGCTTAAATCAGCATGGAAAGTTTCAGTTCTCCATTCCTTTGAACCAAATTCAAGATCACTTTTAAGTTCGAAAGGGGCAAAGACATCAAATCCTCTATCTTCTCTTAGTACTTTAAGAACTCCATACATTCTTTCAAGCTCAGCATCATTAAAAAATGGACTTGCTAAATAAACTTTTTTCATTTGTTTTCCTCCAAATCAATTTATATAGTAATAATATTATAATAGCTAAATATTCTTTTGTCATTTCATAAGAGATTAAGAGAGAAAAAAGTAACGCAATAAAGCACATACATAAGATGTATGTGCTTTATTGTGTTTATTCTATTTTAGAAAAAATACAATTAAGTTCTTTTGCTAGATCTTTTACTTTATCTAATTCATATGGTGAAAGTGAAGAAATTTTTTCCCTAAGATGTTTTTTAGTTTTCTCTCTTTGCTTTATACAAAAGTTATGTCCTTTTTCTGTTACCCTAACTCTAATAATTCTTCTATCATTAGGATCAGTAAACCTTTCAACTAAATTTTCTTGAATAAGCTTATCTATAATTGGAGTCATATTTGATTTTGATATAGATAAATGCTTCGCTATTTCAGAAACAGAAGCCTCTCCACCACAATGTAAATGAAACACAACCTTAGCATGTGATGGTGGAATAGACAGTCTTTTAACAATATCGTCATGACTAAATACTTTTCTATTTAAACATAATAACAATGTATAAAGTTCTTCAGAAGCCCCATTTAAAATTTCTACGGTATTCATTTTTACCTCCTATCATTATTAAGTTGATAAAATTAATTTGATGTATAATATAATAAATGAATAAATTAAAAAATCATTAATATAGTAGCAAACATCTTATATTATAACTATATATACCTATTATACACTAAAAATAGTTATTGACATAGAATAGTTATAAAAATATAATTAATATTAAAATATAACTAATAAGAGATCAATTAAAATTTATAAAAAGAAAAGAGGTAAATAGATGTCAAAGCTAATTAAATACTTAAAACCATTTACTGCATCAATTTTAGCTGTTATAGTACTTCTTTTTGCTCAAGCAATGTTTGATTTATCATTACCGGATTATATGTCAAACATTGTTAATGTAGGAATTCAGCAAGGTGGTATAGAAAATGCTATTCCTAAAGTGATTAGTCAATCAGAATTCGATAAACTAACACTATTTATGAGCAAAGATGAAAAAGAAAAAGTGGAAAGCAATTATACATTGTTAGATAAAAACACTCTATCTCAAAGTGATTATGATAAATATGTTAATGATTATCCAGCTTTAGAGAATGAGGCAGTTTATAAGCTAAACACAAAAGATAAAGATGTTATAAATGAATTAAATCCTATTATGGGAAAAGCAGTGATTATTGTTGGTGGAATTGAAGAAAAAGGTCTACAAGAACTAATGGGAAATTCAGCTCCATCAGGTGCTACAGTCACTTCAGAAAAGGCTCCAGCTAATATGGATGCAAAAGCTTCACAAGAGGCTCAAATGAAAGTATTACCTGCAAATACAGATCCATTCTTTATGATAAAGAATATGCCAGAGGCTCAAAAGGATGACATGTTAAAACAAATTAATGATAAGTTTGCAAGTATGCCAGAGAGTATGATTACTCAAACAGCTGCATCTTTTATTAAAACTCAATATACTGATTTAGGTATGAGCGTAGAAAAGATACAAAGTCAATATATACTAAGAACTGGAGGAATAATGATTCTTCTAGCCTTAGGAAGTATGGTTGCTGCTGTATCAGTAACATTCATCGCTTCAAGAGTGGCTGCTGGCTTTGGAAGAAATCTTCGTGGTATGGTTTTTGGAAAAGTTGTTAACTTTTCAAATGCAGAATTTGATAAGTTTTCTACAGCATCACTTATAACACGTAGTACAAATGATATTCAACAGATACAAACTCTTATGGTTATGCTTCTAAGAATAGTTTTTTATGCACCTATTTTAGGTCTAGGAGGTATTTTCAGAGTTGTAAAAACTGACACTGGAATGTCATGGATAATTGCTGTAGCACTAGCTGCTATACTTTCATTAGTAATAGTTATGTTTGGACTAGCTATACCAAAATTCAAGTTAGTTCAAAAACTTGTTGATAAACTTAACCTAGTAGCTCGTGAATCACTTACAGGTATGTTAGTAATTCGTGCTTTCAATACAGAAAAGTATCAAGAAGATAAGTTTGATGGAGTAAATAAAGATCTTACTAGAACAAACCTTTTTGTTAATAGAATAATGGGTGGAATGATGCCACTTATGATGCTTATAATGAACCTTATAACTGTTCTTATAGTTTGGGTTGGGGCTCACAATGTAAATGATGGTGTTATGCAAGTCGGAGATATGATGGCATTTATTCAATACACTATGCAAATCATCATGGCATTCATAATGATATCTATGGTATCAGTAATGCTTCCAAGGGCATCAGCTTCAGGTCAACGTATAGCTGAGGTTTTAGACACTGATGAAAGTATAAAAGACCCTGAAAAGAAAGATGAATTTGATGAAAGTAAAAAAGGATATGTTCAATTTAAAGATGTTTCATTTAAGTATCCAGGTGCAGAGGAATATGTTTTAAAAGATATTTCATTCACTGCAAAACCAGGTAAAACAACTGCCTTCATTGGGGGAACTGGTAGTGGTAAGTCTACTTTAGTTAACTTAATACCACGTTTCTATGATGTTACAGAAGGAGAAATCTTAGTTGACGGAACAGATATAAGAAATGTTTCACAACATGATTTAAGAGAGAAAATAGGATATGTTCCTCAAAAAGGAGTATTATTCTCAGGTACTATTGAAAGTAACTTAAAATATGGTAATGAGGATGCACTTTTAGAAAATTTAGAAGAAGCAGCAAATATTGCCCAAGCTTCTGAATTCATAAATACTAAAGCTTTAAAATATGCAGAAGAAATTTCTCAAGGTGGTACTAACGTATCAGGAGGACAAAAACAAAGACTTTCTATTGCAAGAGCTTTAGTTAAAAATCCTGACGTATATATTTTTGATGATAGTTTCTCAGCTCTTGACTTTAAGACAGATGCTGCTGTTAGAAAAGCTCTTAATGAGAAAACATCACATAGTACTATGCTTATAGTTGCACAAAGAATAAGCACAATTATGGGAGCTGATCAAATAATCGTACTTGATGAGGGTAAGGTTGTTGGTAAAGGAACTCATAAAGAACTTCTAGAAAATTGTGAGGTTTATAAGCAAATAGCTTTATCTCAACTTTCAAAGGAGGAGCTAGGTAATGAGTAAAGAAAGAAAAGGCGGAATGGGCGGCCCAATGGGTAGAATGGGTGGCGGTCCAAGAGCCGTTGAAAAAGCAAAAGATTTTAAAGGAACAATGAAAAAGCTTGGGGTTTACTTAAAGCCTTATAGTTTAGCTATAGCTATAGTAATATTATTTGCTATAGGAAGTGCTGCCTTCTCAATAGTTGGACCTAAAATTTTAGGTAAGGCAACTACAAAATTATTTGAAGGAATAATGGAAAAAATAAGCGGTGTTCCAAATGCCTCTATAGATTTTGGATACATTGGTAATATAGCTATAATTTTAGTAGCTTTATACTTAGTCAGTGCCTTATTTGGATTTATACAATCCTTTATAATGGCAGGAGTAGCTCAAAAGGTTTCTTATAATTTAAGAAAACAAATTTCACAAAAGATGGATACTTTACCACTTAAATACTTTGATACAAGAACAAATGGAGAAGTTTTATCAAGAATTACAAATGATGTTGATACTGTCAGCCAAACTTTAAACCAAAGTTTATCACAGATAATAACTTCAGTAGTTACTTTAATTGGTGTATTAATTATGATGTTCTCAATAAGTTGGATTATGACTTTAGCAACATTCATAATATTACCAGTTTCAATGATTCTTATATCATTAGTTGTTAAGAAATCTCAAAAATACTTTAAATCTCAACAAGAATACTTAGGACATCTTAATGGTCAAGTAGAAGAGGTTTATGGTGGACACAATATAATGAAAGCTTTTAATAGAGAAGAAGCTTCAACTAGGGATTTTGATGAATTGAATAACACTTTATATAAATCAGCTTGGAAATCACAATTTCTATCAGGTATGATGATGCCAATCATGTCTTTTGTAGGAAACTTAGGATATGTTTTAGTTACAATACTTGGTGGATGGTTAACAGTTAAAAGTATTATAACAGTTGGGGATATACAAGCGTTTATACAATATGTTCGTTCATTTAACCAACCTATAGCACAAATGGCTCAGGTTGCTAATATAATGCAATCAACAGCAGCTGCTGCTGAAAGAGTATTTGAATTCTTAGACGAAGAAGATGAGGTTAAAGATCCAGTTAACTCAGTAGATACTTCAAACATAGAGGGAGAAGTTGAATTTGAAGATGTTCACTTTGGATATAACCCAGATAAGATAATCATAAATGACTTCTCAGTAGATGTTAAACCAGGTCAAAAGGTTGCCATAGTAGGACCTACTGGAGCTGGTAAAACAACAATAGTTAAGTTATTAATGAGATTCTATGATATAAATAGTGGAAGCATTAAGATTGATGGTCATGATATAAGAGACTTTAAGCGTGCTGATTTACGTAATTTATTTGGAATGGTTCTTCAAGATACATGGTTATTCAATGGAACAATAATGGAAAACTTACGTTATGGAAGATTAGATGCAACTGATGCAGAGGTTAAAGAAGCAGCTAAGGTTGCACATGTTGATCATTTCGTAAAAACTTTACCAGATGGATATAACATGGTCTTAAATGAAGAAGCAAGTAATATATCACAAGGACAAAAACAACTTTTAACAATTGCTAGAGCTTTCTTAAAAGACCCTAAATTATTAATACTTGATGAAGCTACAAGTTCAGTAGATACTCGTACAGAACTTTTAATACAAAAAGCTATGGAAAAACTTATGGAAGGCAGAACAAGCTTTATTATAGCTCATAGACTTTCTACTATACGTGATGCAGACTTAATCCTTGTTATGAAAGATGGGGATATAGTTGAACAAGGAAACCATGAAGAACTTCTAAAGAAAGGTGGATTCTATTCATCACTTTATAATAGCCAATTTGAACAAAGTAGTGCTTCATAATAAAGAAATAAAATTTAAATAAGATTTTAATTATAGCTGATAGAGCTTAGAGAGTGAATACTTTCTTTGCTCATATCAGCTATATTTTTTAACATATTTAAGCTAAGGGTGATATTTAGTTGAATTTTCAGACATAGATTAATTTTAAGTGGAAATCAAAATTTCTAATTCTATATTTTGAACTCATATATCTCAGTAAAGTTAAGATGTACATACTAGCTTGGATACTAATTAAGATAATCTTATATTTTTATTTAGAAATAAAATATAGCCTAAAAATAAATATTTACCTAATTAGAGTCTATTATTAAATAATTTTACTTTTTTAAAGAGGAGCAAAGAAATAGCTATGATATAATTGTAATTAGTTGAAATAGATAAATAAGTTGGTTTTATCTAAATAAATAGAAAAGTTACTAATAGCTTTTATAATTTGGGGCTTTAGAGAAAGTTATTTAGTAATTAGTTATTGTGAGGTTTTTATGAAATTTAGGTTTTTGTACATAGGTGATAAAACCTTAAGTCATAGAGAAGAGGGGCTTTTTAGGGTTTTAAATTGTGAAAATTATTCTTTGGGGAATAGTATTTTTGATTGTAAGAAAATTTATAACAGTAATTTAGAGAAAGTAGTTAATGAAGAAGAGAACTTTAAGAGAGTATGCTTAAATAAAAAAGGTGCTGTTATTGATTTTTTTTCATTAGAAACTAAAAGTTTCATTAATAGGTGTCTAGATGAGAAATTTTCATTTAAAGACTTATTTAAATTAAATAAAGGTGTTAAGAAAAAAGAAGAAATGAATATAATTTTTTTTGACTTATTAAATAGAGAAAGTGATATTCCAAAAGAGAGTATACAGTTATTTTTTAATAGATTAAATGAGCTTTTTAAAGAAGTAAGTTCAGAAAAGGTATTAATTATATTTAATGAAGAAGTAGTATTTAATAGACTTATAGAGTTTAACTCAGGAATTGAAGAGATATCATTATTATTAAATAATTATGATGTGGATTTAAAAGAGTTTGTTCATAGTTTTATTGATTTTATTTCGTTAAAAAATGATTTGTATGAGAAATGGTTTCTTTATAGAAAGGAACTTGCTAAATGCAAATTAACTTTAGGTAAAGGAAAAGGTGAAAATTTTTCGGGTGATATAATATTAAAGATTTTAAGTGATTTTTCTAAAATTCAAGGGGATAATTTATTTAAATTAATATTAATGAGCAATAATTATATAAATTTAAATGAAATTTCACTTATAGAGGATGCTTTAAAGGATTATATACCTTTAAGTTCCAAATTAATAATTAAACAATTAACAAACGAATTTTTAAATAATGAAGTTAGATTTTTGCTTTTTTCAAAATAAAAAACTAAACACATATATGAATTGGAGTTCTTAAAGTAGCTTATGGAGCTATTTTAAGAACTTTTTCTTATTTTAATTGTTAATTATTTAACTTAAATAACTTAAATAATTATTTAAAAACTTAAATAAATTGTTTGAAAGAGGCAAGGCTTGTACAATAATTCTTGTAAGGAAAAAAATTCGACAAAAAACAACATAATTTTAAATGTTAAAAAAAACACAAAATAGGAGGAAGGTTAAGAATGTTAGAAATCATTCAAAAAACACTTACAGATAATGCGATTATAGGTGCAATATTTTCATCAATAGCAATTATATTTTTAGGATTTTATATCAGAAAGAGAAACATAGTATCAGGTACTGCATCTAAAATATTAACTAAAGTAGTTTTAACAGTTGCAATTCCAGCATTAGCATTCACTTCATTCATGAAAGATGTTAACCAAAAGGAATTACAAGAAGGTATTAATATTTTAATATGGGGATTTGTAGTTTACATATTATTAATCGTCTTAACAAAGTTTATCTTTGCAAGAGTTAAAGGAGACAAGCAAGACGTATTTAGAGTACTTACTATATTTGGATCAACAACTTTCTTTGGAGTTCCAATAGTTAAAGCTGTTTATGGTTCAGTAGGTGCTATGTACTCATCAATATTTAATATAGCATACAGAGTTTTCTTATATTCATATGGTTACATAAAAATGTCTGGTGTAAAAATGGACAAAGAAAACATGAAAAAGAATTTAAAAGAAATGTTATTAAACCCAATTATTATAGCAACTTTCTTAGGATTATTTATATGGTTATTCCAAAATAACTTACCACAAGTTCAAATTGGAGATAAGAGCTATGCTTTCTTAAGAATTGACCAAACATTACCATGGTTATATAAGCCACTTACATATTTAGATAAATTATGTTCACCACTTGCATGGTTAGCTATAGGTATTACTTTAGCAGAGGTACCATTTAAGCAAGCTGTAGGACAAAAAGATCCATGGATATACAGTTTAATAAAAATAATGTTAGTTCCAGCTATAAACTTAGTATTATTAGTAGTATTAACTAAAACAGGTATATTACCAGTTTCATTCGAAGGAATGGCTACAACAGTTATCATGTTAGCAACTCCAACAGCAACAGTTGCAGCAGCTTATGCAATAAGCTTTGACAAGGAAGCTTTATTAACATCAAACTGTTCATTATTATCAACAGTTGTTGCCGTAGTAGCAATGCCATTCTGGATAGTAATTTTAGAAATAATCAAAAACTTAGGCGTATTCGCATAATCGTATAGATATTTAAAACTTAATTTAAATTTTTCATATTAAAGCAGAAAAGACGGGGAAAAGAGGAGGATTTTCATATGATAAAATTAGTATGTTATGGAGTTAGAGAAACAGAGGTACCATACTTCCATAAATTAAATGAAGAGTTCGGATATAACTTAACTTTAGTTGAGAAAAACTTAAACCATGAAAATGTAGAAGAAGCTATCGGAGCTGAAGCTATAATGGTAAGAGGAAACTGCATGGCTGATAGACAAAACTTAGAACTTTTAAAGAGTAAGGGACTTAAATATGTTTTAACTAGAACAGTTGGATTTGACCATGTTGACTTAGATGCAGCTAAAGACTTAGGATTACATGTTGCTAGAGTACCTGGTTACTCACCAAATGCTATAGGAGAATTAGCAGTAACTTTAGCTATGATGCTTTTAAGACATACAGCATACACTACTAATAGAACAAGCAATAAGAACTTCATAGTAGATGGATTTATGTTTAGTAAAGAAATAAGAAACTGTACAGTTGGAATATTAGGGGCAGGTAGAATCGGACTAACAGCTGCCAAATTATTTAAAGGCTTAGGAGCTAAAGTTGTAGCATACGACGTATTCCAAAGTGATGCTGCTAAAGAAGTAGTTGAATTTATGCCTTTAGATGAAGTTTTAAAAGTTTCTGATGTAATATCAGTACATATGCCATATATAAAAGGGCAAAACTATCACATGATTAATGAAGAGTTCATATCAAAAATGAAAGATGATGCTATCATAATCAATACTGCAAGAGGAGAATTACAGGATGTAGAAGCTATAGTAAAAGCTCTTGAGGCAGGAAAATTAGGTGGATTCGGAACAGACGTTTTAGAAGGTGAATCAGCAGTATTCTTCAAGAACTTAGAAGGACAAAAGTTAGAAAATGAATCATATGAAAAATTAATAGGATTATACCCAAGAGCATTAGTAACTCCTCATATGGGTTCATATACAGATGAAGCTTTAAGAAATATGATAGGAATATCATATGAAAACTTAAAAGAGTATTTAGAGGGAAATGCTTGTAAGAATGCAATAGCATAATAAAAAGAGAGTATTATTTAGGGTAATTAAAATTAGACTTTAATAAATAAAAGCAGTATATCAATAATTTTATTACTAAGAAGATATAAAGTATATTTTCTAGGTTTATAAATTATGATATACTCTTTTTTTGTGAAAAAATATTAATAAAAAGTTAAAAATATAATTGGAGTAATTTCATTAATATGATATAATTCCTTCACGGTGGTGAAAGCTATGAAAGTAAAATTTGAAAATAAAATATTACTGTGGGCTATACTTATCGCCTTTATTCCTTTAGCTTTATCTTTTACTTTATTTATAGAAGATAAGATTTCCTATATGGATGAGGGGATAAGAAATACTTTAAAAGAAACAGCCTTTAATATAAGTCAAACACCTTTTGTTCAAGAGGATCTTAGTAAAGAGGAAATAGATCCAAAGATTCAGGAATATACTAAACAGTTTATTGAATCTAGAAAGGATGTAGACATAATTGTTATTGCTGATATGAGAGGAGTTAAATACTCTCATTTAGATGAAGGGCAGATAGGAACAGTATTTGTAAATGAGGATAAAAAAGAGGTTTTAGAACATGGATCTAGTTATTATTCTTTAATGCAAGGATCAATGGGAGAAACTTTAAGATGGTTTCAACCTATAATTTATAATGGTAAGCAAGTTGGATTTGTTATGGTAGGAAAATACTATAATGAAATTCAATTATTAACTTATAAGACTTTAATAAAGTACATATGGCTTTTTATAATAGTTTTTTCAATTACTATATTGATATCTAAACTTTTTGCTAGAGAGGTTAAAAGGGCAATTTTAGGAATGGAACCAGAGGAGATTGCAACTCTTTATAAGGAGAAGAAAATTATATTAAATACGGTAAGCGAAGGAATTATAGCATTAAATAAAAATAATGAAATAACAGAGATAAATGAAAATTGCTATAAGCTTATAGATGGGTTTTCAAAAGAAAGAGCTTTAAAAAAATTAGTTCCTTATATAGAAAAAAATAAATCAGTAGAGATGAAGGAAATTATAGTACAAGGGAAAAAGGTGTTCATAAATATACATCCTATTCTGAAAAATGGGGAATATTTAGGCTCTGTAATAACTTTAATGGATAGAAATGATATTAGAAAGATTGCCAAAGAGATAACTGGTGTTGATGAAGTTGTTAAAAATCTAAGAGCCAATGTACATGAATTTAGAAATAATCTTCATGTAATTTTAGGGTTAATTCAGTTAGGAGAATATGAAGAGGCTAGAAAGTACATATTAAAAACACAAAAGATGCATGAGGATAATTCCTTGAAGTTTTCAAGCATAGAAGATTATTATGTTAGAGGATTACTTCTTAGTAGGGAGCTAGTTGCAAAGGAAAAAGGCGTGGAGTTTATTTTAACAGAGGAATCATTCTTGTTTGGAAGGCATAATTATGTTGATTCTTATGATATTGTTACTATTTTAGGTAATCTTATAGAGAATGCTTTTGATTCTTGTGCATCTTCAGATGCTGAAAATAAACAAGTTGAAGTGACTTTATATGAAGATGATGAAAAAATTGAAATGCAAGTTAGAGATAATGGGAAGGCTATAGATAAGAACATAAAAGAAAAAATATTTGAACTAGGAGTTTCCTCAAAGGGAGAAGGAAGAGGAACAGGATTATCATTGGTTAAGAATAGAGTGGAGCTTTATGATGGTTGTATTGATATTGAGGAATTCAATGGAGAAAAAATATTTATTATAACTATTTTAAAAGGAGAAAATTATGGTGAATAAGATACTTATAGTGGAAGATGATCCAATGGTGGCTCTTATAAATAAAAGATATTTAGAAAATATGGGCTTTAGAAATATATTAGGACCAGTGCAAACAGAGGAAGAGATAATAAAAGTTTTAGATGAAGAAGAGATTGACTTAATACTTTTAGATGTATATCTTCCTAAAAAAAATGGAATTGATATATTAAAAAGCTTAAGATATAAAAAGTATTTAACTGATGTGATAATGATAACAGCAGCCAATAGTGTTGAAGAAGTGAAGAGGGCCTTTGCTTATGGAATAACTGATTATTTAGTTAAGCCTTTTGAGTTTGAGAGATTTGAAGAAGCAGTAAACAAATATAAGCAAAAAAATAATATGTTAAATAAAGGACCTTCTTTAAGTCAAAAGGATATAGATGTTATTTCAAAAATTTCAGAGGAAAAATTTGAGTTGCCTAAAGGACTAAATGAAAAAACATTAGAGAGAATTTTAGAGTTTTTAAAAGAAAATCAGGGAAAAATATGGACGCTAAGAGAGATAGCATATGAGCTTAAAATAAGTAATGTAACTATAAAAAAATATATGGATTACTTAGAAAATATAAAGAAAGTGAATGTAACATTAACTAGCGGAAATGTTGGAAGACCAGAATATAAATATACTTTAAGTTAGTAAATTGAGTTTTAAATAGTAAAAATTACCTAGTGAATATAGTATAATTAAAATGAGAAGTATTCACTGGGAGGGATATTATGAAATATAACAAACATAGATATCTAGGATTCTTAGGATTAATTTCATTAATCGGACTTAAAGGCTTTACCACAGGAAATAGTTTATGGTATATTTTCTTTATTAATTTCTTATGGTTCACATTATTTTATGAAGATAGTTGGGTTTATACTGGTAATCCATTTAAAGTTAGTAAATAAAAATCAACTTTTTAACCTATAGTTATATAAAATATATTATAATAAAGTTATTGTGCAAATGATTATATATTTGCATATCAGGGAAAATACACAAGAAAAAGAGTTGGGGGAGAAGGAACCATGAATAGGAAAAAAATTGTTGCTAGTTTAATAATAACTTCTTTATTAGTTGTATCATTTGTTGGTTGTACTAATTCTAGTGATAAAGCTAATACTAATAGTAATAATTCCAATATTCAACAAAGCACTCAAAATCAAACTAACTTTAATGATTTAAGTACTTACGTAGGAAAAACTTATGATGAAGTAACAGCAAGCAAAGGCACTGGAACTGAAAAAATAGAAGAAGTTGAAGGAAAGAAGGTTATCGTATCTTCAAGCTATTCTATAAGAATGTTTAATTATGATGCAAGTTTAGTACTAGAACTTGATGATTCTAAGAATATAAGTGCTGTAAGTGTTCATTTTAAAGGAATAAAACCTGATAACATATTAGGAAATATTAAAGAAAGCTTAGGTGAACCAAAGATTAGTAATGATGAAGAAAACGGCGATTCTAAAGTTTATAAATGGGAAAAGGACGGAAATCAATATAAGCTTTCTGAAATTGGTGAAGAAACTATAATAACTGTAAATAAAAATGCTATTTAATGAAATTTAAGAGACTTGTAGTTTTAAAACTATAAGTTTCTTAATTTTTTTTGCTTTTAATGAATAGTATTTTAATAAAGAAGAAGGGATTTTATTAGAATTAGCCTTATTATAATTTATTTTTAAACATAGGATGGTAGAGTCAATAATATAGAGAAGATACATTGAACTTTATGAAAAATGGAATATTTTAAGTATATATGCATTAAAATAAAGAGTTATTGATTTTTACAAAATTTTAGCATAAGAGTATTATGAACTTGATGATGAGGATGACTTTAAAGCTAGACTCCTTACCTAAAATTTTAAGTTACCTATGCTAATATTTAAATGTAAGAAGGTGTTTTATATGGCAAAAAATCATAAAATAAGTCATTGGGATAGTGAACACACAATAAAAATAGAAAAAGAAAAAATGGCTGAAGTCAGAAAAGAAGAAGAAAAAATTGCAGATAAAATTAAATCGCATGAAAGATATTGTGGGAAATAATTAAGTTCAAAAACCTAAAAGTCAAAGCATTAATATAAGGATATAAATGAATTTATTAAAAGAATAAATTTATTTATATCCTTATTTTATTTTATTTTAGAAGAAGGAGAATATTTTCAAGTTGATTATAGTGGGGTAAGTGAACTTAAAGAATAAAAACAATTATATTGAATACTTTACGTTGAATTTAATATATACTTGATTTTTATAAATATTTATGATAAAGTTTTTAGGTATTTAATAAACTTTGTTTCCATATGAGGGAGTAGTTAGCTCAAGTTGAATGAGTGATTAAGTCAACAAATTGATCAAAGAAATTTGGTCTGGCTTAGTCTTAAATAGCGAGACTTATATGCAGTTTTTTTGCTGCATATAAGTCTTTTTTTATGCATATTTTAATAAGTAGGAGGATGTGTTTGTTATGAGTATTTTATCAATTGTTTTAACTGGTTTTGGGCTTGCTATGGATGCTTTTGCTGTATCGGTTGCAAAAGGAATAACACTTACAAGAATAAGAGTTAAGGATGCATTAAAAGTTGCTTTATTTTTTGGAGGATTTCAAGCGATTATGCCACTAATAGGTTGGGGAGCTGGAAGATACTTTGCTGATTATATAAAGGCTTTTGACCATTGGATAGCTTTCATATTATTAAGCTTAATCGGAGGAAAGATGATTTTTGAAGCAATAAAAGAAGAGAGAGAAGAAAAAGGGGAGGTTTCAGTAACTTTAGAGGCTTTTGAAGATAGTGGTCTAGAGATGGTTCGTAGTAGTAATGATGAATTAAGTACTAAAAATCTTACACTATTAGCTATTGCAACTAGTATTGATGCATTAGCAGTTGGAGTTAGCTTTGCATTCTTAGGAATTTCTATAGTTCAATCTGTAATAATAATTGGAGTTATAACTTTTGTTTTATGTTTTTTAGGAGTAATAATAGGAGAAAAGTTAGGGGATATATTTAAGAATTACGCTGAGATAATTGGAGGAGTAATTTTAATACTTATAGGCATAAATATATTACTAGAACATACTGGAATTATTGAAAAACTATTTTCTTAGTATCATAATTAAGTTAAATAGAATAAAAATTAAAATATTACTTGTAATATAGAGTAAACAAGTGTTATAAATATATAGGTAGATTTTAGAAAGATGATTTTAATTAGATTAAAATATAGCTTAATTAAAGTTTTTAGATAGTTTATAGAAATAACTAAGGAGGTAATTTACATGTATGTTGCATTTGGAAACAGAGTTTTAGATAGTGAAGAAATAAAAAAAGAGATAGAACACAATACTGATGCTAAGGTTGTAAGTGATTTATGTAAGAGTTCAAAAAGAGAGGACATAGTTGCTTTTAAGTTAAGCATAGATATGGATATATTAAGAGGACTTATAAAAGAGAATAATGATCTTAAGGATTTAAATGATGAAGAGCTTTTTGAAGATTATTTAGATTTAGCAGAAGAAGTTGCTGGAATGATATTTGAATACATGCCAGAAGATGCTGTTTTAGATATAAGATCATATAAATGGGATATGTCTTATAATGATGTAAAATTAATAATGGTTATGGCACATGAAGATCTTGGAATAGCAAAAGTTAATGATGTTATGAAAAGACTTTTAAGACAGGTAGATTAATTCAGAATATTATTTATAAGATAAATTTATAAATTTAAATTTTTATATTACATATAATGATTAAAATCTATAAATGTTGCAGGGTTTTATGTAACATTTATAGGTTTTTTATTTTAATTTTTTACAAAAACTTATTTTAAGAACTTACTGTATATAATTTGTGTTGGAGTAAGAATAGAAAGTTTAGTATAATGGAATTATTAATATATTGTAAATAAAATTAAAGAGCAGCAATATACTGATTTAACTTCAGGCTCTTTTTATGTGATTGTTGATTTTGAAATTGAAAAAAATATTTTATTAGTTTAGTAGGTGATTATAATGAAACTTTTTAGTTTAAATACAGAAATATTAAGCTTTAATAATGCTTATGATTTTGCAAAAGAATTAAATTTAGGGGGAAAAGATTTAGTTTTTACTAATAAAAGAATATATAAGGGAAGTTTTGAAGAGCTAAATTTAAAATGTAATTATATATTAAAAGATAAATATGATTTTAATGAGCCAAATGACGAAGTTGTAGATGAAATTTTTAAGGATATAAAAGATTTAGATTTCAATAGAGTTATAGCAATTGGTGGAGGATCTATATTAGATGTAGGAAAGCTTTTATCTTTAAAAGATGTAGATAGTACAAAAAAATTATTTAAAAGAGAAATTCCTATTTTAAGAGATAAGGAACTTGTTATTGTACCTACAACTTGTGGTACTGGTAGTGAAGTTACTAACATATCTATTGTTGAGATAAAGAGTGAAAATACGAAACTTGGATTAGCTGTAGATGAAATTTATGCAGATAAGGCAGTTTTAATTCCTGAACTTTGTAAAACAATGCCTTATAAAGCTTTTGTTTATAGCTCAATTGATGCATTGATTCATAGTATTGAGGGATTTTTATCTCCAAATTCAACTCCTTATACAGATTTATTTGCTTTAAAAGCCATAGAAATGATTTTAAGTGGTTATAAAGATGTAATAGACAATGGAGAAGAGTATAGAAATACTATAATGGATAAGTTCCTAATTGCAAGCAATTATGCAGGAATAGCCTTTGGAAATGCAGGAGTCGGTGCAGTTCATGCATTATCATATCCTTTAGGTGGTAAATATCATGTTCCTCATGGAGAAGCAAATTATGAATTCTTAATGGCAGTACTTAATTTTTATAAGAAAAATAATGCAGAAGGAAAGATCAATGAACTAACAAGATTAATAAGTAATATTGTTAATTCAGATGAAAAAGAATGTTATTTAGAGTTAGAAAATTTATTAAATAATCTTATTAGAAGAAAAGATTTAAAAGAATATGGAATGACAACAGAAGAAATAGATATATTTGCTAATAGCGTTATAAAAAATCAACAAAGATTATTAAAAAACAATTATGTACCTATGAGTATTGATGATATAGTAAAAATTTATAAAACTCTTTACTAGGAGGGTATATGAAATTAATAAGAATGATTATAACGGCTGGAGAGATTCTGCTTATAGTTTTATTACTTTTAGGAGTTTTATCTAAAATTACAGGTATTGATACTGAGAAAAAGTCAATGGATAATAAATCAAAAATTAAATTGGAAGATGAATTATCAGAGAAATTGTTAGTTTGCAATATATTAATTTAAGGTTATGTTTTAAACTAGTGTTGATTTTTAGCTAGGTCTGAAAGTCTATCTAAAAATCAACATTCACCTAAAGCAGAGCCTAATTTAAAAATTTAAAAGTTATTAGGGAGGAGAGAAGTTTTGGTTTTAGTACTTACATTTATTTTATTTTTAATGATATTTTTAATTATAGTAGACTTTTTTGCTATATTATTTAGACTTACAGGAGTTCCAATAGAAAAAGCAAGATTTCAGGTTACTTCTCTTTTAACAGGAACAGGGTTTACAACAAAGGAAAGTGAAATAATAGTTCAACATCCTACTAGAAGAAAACTTGCTGTTTGGCTTATGGGATTTAGTTACGCAAGTACAGCGACTATAATATCCTTCGCAGTAAACATAATAACTAGTAGTGTTATAGATGTAGGTTCTATAGCAATAATAGTATTATTTATTGTATTTGTTTTATTTTTTCATAAAAGTTCTTTACTTGAAAAACTAGAAAATAAAATAGAAAAATTTATTGTGCAATCTAAAATTTGGGACAAGCTGAATTCAAAGCACTTAACCTTAATAACTCATACTAGGGGATTTGGGGTTTATGAAATATATCTTTCAAGTAAAACCACAATTATTGGAAAGAGTATAAGGGATAGTGGACTTAAACCTATGGAAATTGAAGTTTTAAATATAGATAAGGGAGATAAATTTATTAATTTTCCAACTCCTGATTATGTTTTTGAAACTTACGATAAAATAACTGTGTATGGAAATTTAAAAAATATAAAGAGTATGTTTGAGCATATAAATGAAGTGAAATAATTTCATTGGTAAATATGTTACAAAAACTTAAAAAACCTATAAATAGCATCTAGATAAGAATCTTAGAGCTATTTATAGATTTTTTTATGTATAGCCATTTAAATTTTTAGGTTGTTTAGGTTCTTAATCATTTTGTTTAATATATTATCAAAGGCAATAAGCTCTTCATCTTTTAAACCTTCTAATAACAATTTACAAAATTCATTACTTATTTTATTTAAAACATCAATTGTTTCAATAGCTGAGTCAGATATATAAAGTCTAACTATTCTTTTATCTTTATCGTCCTTTTTTATTGTTAGCATTTCTTTTTTTAATAAGCTTTCTATAGATCTTGAAATTAATCCTTTTGAAAGACCAGAAAATTCTACTATATCCTTTGCTGTGTTGTATTCTAAATTTTCTTGTAAGAAAACTAATATTTCAAACTCATTATGTGTTAATCCTAACTCATTTAAAATTGGTGATATAAACTTCTTATATGTCTTTTTAGCTTTAGTAAATGAAACTAAAAATGCGTTACCGTTAGGATTTAGAGTTTTTAAGTCCATTAACCTTCCCCCTTAAATAGTTTAATTGTAAACTTTATTTAAATTATACCCTAAAATGGTTTATAAGTAAACCATATCTGTAGCTTTTATAATTTATATAGGTATTATACAGTTTAAAAAAACTTTTTTTACATGATATTTTTGAAAATTTAGTGTATAAAAGATTAATATTTTTAAATTAGGTCAATAATATAGTGATGAAATAATAAAAATCTTTTAAGGTGCTAGTTCACATCAATTTAGAGTTTAGGAGAAAAACAATATTGGAATACAAGGATAAAAATTTCAAAAGATATATTTTTTTAGCCACATATATAATATTTTTAACTTTTTTATTTATAAATATAAAAGAAGTATTAGGCTTTTTGTCAAATTTTTTAGAGATAATAAAACCATTTCTTTGGGGCATAGCTATAGCATTTGTTCTTAACATTCCAATGACATTAATAGAAAAATGTTTAGGAAATAGAGAATTTGTAAGGGGGGGGAAGAGAGTATTATCAATAACAATAACTTTAGCTATTTTTGTATTAACAATAGCAATACTTACTATATTTATAATTCCACAACTAACAAATAGTATTACTACTTTGATAGAAAATGTACCAGGGTATTTAACAGCATTTGAGCAAATGCTACAAGATAGTGCAATAAATAATTCGCAATCGCAAGTTATCTTGCAAAACCTTACAGATGAACTTGTTAATATGTGGAGAGAAGTTTTTAAAGTTACAGGTCAGATTGTTGGAAGTTCCCTAGGATATTTATTAGATTTTACTTTAGGGGTTACAGTTGGAATAGTTAATTTTTTCTTAGCTTTAATTTTAGCAATTTATATGTTAGCTAGTAAGGAATTGCTAATAAGGCAAGTAAAATTAATGATATATGCATTTATGAAAAAGGATAAGGCAGATAGGCTTATTGAACTTGGAGAAATGTGCAATTATACATTTTCTAAATTTATAGCAGGACAATGTACTGAGGCTATAGTTATAGGAGTACTATGTTTTATAGGAATGATTATTTTTAAAATGCCATATGCTTTATTAATAAGTGTAATGATAGGGGTAACGGCTTTAATACCTATTTTTGGAGCTTTTTTAGGAACAATACCATCAGCATTTATTATCTTAATAATAGATCCAATGAAAGCTTTATGGTTTATATTATTTATAATAGTTCTTCAACAATTAGAGGGAAATTTAATATATCCTAGAGTTGTAGGTAGTTCTATAGGACTATCAGCCTTATGGGTTATGTTTGCAATATTAGTTGGCGGAAGTTTATTTGGAGTTATGGGAATGTTAATAGGCATACCTATCTTTGGAGTTTTTTTCAAGGTATTAAAAAGATTAACCAACAGACGACTTAGAGAAAAAGGGATGTATAAGTAATTAGAATAGCGATAATTAAATATTAGAAATAAGAGTTTTTAGATTAGATCAATATATTATTAAGAAATATATTGGTCTAATTTTTATGCTTTTTTAATCTTACTTACTTCAAAAAAATAAACTTTAATAATAAAATTTATTAATGTATTAATTAATTTGCATAATGATGAGTAAAGTGGTAAAAGTATGTATTTCATAAAAAAACAAATGTGTTGTTACGGTATACATAGAAAAAAGGAGTATTTAAGAGAAAATATGATTAAATTATTAATAAACTTACAATAAATTGTGAAAGTGACGTTTGATTAGAATTAAAAATGTATTTATAATTAAAAATGTGTTAACGAAATAATAACTTTAATGATAAATTAATATAATACAAAGAATTTAATAAAGTTATAATTAAAAGAGGGGGCTTAATATAAAATGGCAGAGGTAGTTAATGCTACTGATATTGAAGTAGCGAAGAATAAAGGGCGATTAAAACATCCAGCAGGATTGTATCTATTATTTTGTACAGAGATGTGGGAAAGATTTAGTTACTATGGATTAAGAGCATTATTAACACTTTATTTAACAGCATCATTTGTAACTGGTGGATTAGGATATGATGTATCAACTGCAGCTACAATATATGGTGTTTATACAGGGTTAGTTTACTTTACTCCTATAATAGGTGGAGAATTAGCAGATAGATATCTAGGACAAAAAAAATCAGTTGTACTTGGGGCTGCAATAATGATTTTAGGAAATTTAACTCTATTTGCTTGGCAAAGTAGAATTGCATTATATGTAGGTCTAGGACTTTTAATAATTGGTAATGGTTTCTTTAAACCTAATATATCAACAATGGTTGGTCAATTATATGAAGATGGAGATAAGAGAAAAGATTCAGCTTTCACAATATTCTATATGGGTATAAATCTTGGATCTTTTATAGCACCTTTAATATGTGGATTCTTAGCAGAGAGTTTCTTTGCAACTAAATCAGGAGAAATAATATTACATTATGGATTTAGATATGGGTTCTTAGCAGCAGCTATAGGAATAATATTAGGAGAAATAATATTTATAACACTTTCACCAAAATATTTAAAAAATATTGGTGAAGAGAAAAAAGTAGTAGTGAAAGAAAATGTAGTTAAGGAAAATAAACCTTTAACTAAGCAAGAAAAGAAGAGAATTGCAGTTATATTAATACTTGCATCATTCGTTATATTCTTCTGGGTTGGATTTGAACAAGCTGGAACAACATTAACAATATTTGCTGAAAAAACAACAAATAGAGAAATATTTGGATGGACAGTGCCAGTAGCATTTTTCCAATCTATAAACCCAATTTTTATACTATTATTAGCACCAATATTTTCAAAAATATGGCTTAAACTTGCTAATAGTAAACGTGGAGACTTATCTATACCAACTAAAATGGCTTTTGGTTTAATATCACTAGGTATTGCATTCTTAATAATGGTTGGTGCTACAGTATTATCAGGTAATAATATTGCTAACCCAGCAGTTAAGGTAAGTATGTTATGGTTAGTTGGAACATATTTATTTAATACAATCGGGGAACTTTGCTTATCACCAATAGGACTTTCAATGGTAAGTTCATTAGCACCAGTAAAATATGCGTCATTATTAATGGGGGTATGGCTTGCTAGTAACGGTGTAGCAAACTACTTATCAGGATTTATAGCATCTTTTGTTGGTAAGTTAGGAGCTTTAGAGTTATTTGCTTCAATATCTGGAGTAAGTATTGTATTAGGATTAATTCTATTGTTACTAAGCAAAAAGATTACTGCTATGATGGAATAAAATGATATTAATGGTTAAGAAAAATTTCTTAAAGAGATTTCAATTAGATAAATTAAATTAGGATATTTAAATTTAAAATAAAGAAAAAGACACATTAATTTAATTAATGTGTCTTTTTATATTACATTCTGAAATATTCTTCATCTAAATATAAAAGCATTTCTTGAGTTATTGGGACTGATAAGCCTGCATAATCAGAAAATCTTTTTGCAGCATCTTCTTGTTCTTCTTTTTTTAATTCATGGTGGTGTCTAATTTTTTCACCAGTTTTATGTTCTAAATCTTTCCACTCTTTATAAACCTTCACTAAATCTTCTTTTACTTTGTTATTGCCCATAAAAAACATCTCCTTTAAATAAATATATTATTGTAATATTCCTCTAAGCTAAGTATTTCTTCTTCTGTTAGAGGATTGTCTAATTTAGGAAAATCAGAAAAATTTTCAGCTAGAAGCTTTTGTTATTCTTTTTCTAAGTTTTTAAAATCATGATTTAATTTCCTTTTTTCAAAAAAATCTTTTTCAGAAGTTCTCTATTTTTTGTAAAGTTCAATTAAATCTTCTTTAAATTTATTTTCTCCCATAAAATCAACTCCTTTAAAAACCTAAAAATAAATTATATAATAAGAATATAAAAATTAAAATTATGTAAACAAACAAAATTTTTTGTTAATAAGAATATTAAAAAGTTTCAAATAAAAGAAGAAATTGTAGTAATATTTATGCTATTAAAGAAAAAATAATAAAAATATATAAGTATTTACTTATACTAGTTATAGAGAAATAATTGTTTACTAATAAAATATTGAAGTTTAAAATTTTAATGAGGTGATATAGAATGAGTACATTAAATGAGATTTTATCAAAAGAAATTGAAGAATTCAGAGAAAAAGGACATCAATTTTTAAATAAAGAAATGACTGTTGGAGAATTTAAAAAAGCTTCAGGTGGAATGGGAGCTTATGCACACCGTGGAGGAAAAGAATTCATGGTAAGATTAAGAGTCCCATCAGGAGTTGCTGGTTTAAATTTATTAAAAGAAGCATATAATTGGGCTAAAAAATATGATTTAGACAAGGTACATTTAACAACTCGTGAAGCAATACAATTACATGGAATATCTATAGATGCTGTATGTGACATAATGCAAGATGGATTAACTAAAGGTATATATACTAGAGGCGGTGGCGGAAACTTTCCAAGAAACGTAGCTTTAAATCCTCTATCAGGAGTTCAAGTAGGAGAAACTTTTGATGTAACTCCTTATGCATTGGCAGCTAACGCACATTATATGAGTAAAATATATACTTATAAACTACCAAGAAAAATAAAAACTGCATTCTCAAATACAGAAGCAGATGCAGCACATTGTACAGTTACAGATTTAGGTTTCTTAGCTGTTGATAATAATGGCAAGAGAGCATTCAAACTTTACATAGGTGGTGGATTAGGAAGAAATCCTAGAAAATCTGTTGAATTTGATGAATTAATAGATGAAAAAGACGTATTATATTGCATTGAAGCTATGACAAATTTATTCGTAGCTGAAGGTGATTATGTAAATCACGGAAAAGCTCGTATCAGATACATTGTTGAGAGAATGGGCGAAGAAGAATTTAAAAACTGCTTTAGAAAACACTTAGAAGAAGTAAAAGCTAAAGGTGGTTTAGACCTTAAGGTTGAAGATATAAAATATAGCAAAAAAGGTGAAAAAACTAATATAAAACATGAAAGATTAATTCCTCAAAAACAAGAAGGATTATACACTGTATTGTTCCATCCAGTTGGAGGTCAATTAGAATTAGATACATTAAAAGAATTAATAGAGAAGATAGAGAAAATAGAAGAAGTAGAAGTAAGATTAGGTATGGATGAAAATCTATATGTTAGAAACTTAAACGGAAAAGAAGCTGAAGCTATATTAGAATTTACTCAAGGTAAAGGTGGAGAAACTCTAGCTCAAAGAAGTGTGGCTTGTATAGGTGTTCCAACATGTCAAATGGGAGTATTAGAAAGTCAAAGAACTTTAAGAGAATTTGTAGAATTATTAAAAGAAAATAGTATTAAAGAAGGATCATTACCAAGAGTTCGTTTCTCAGGATGTCCAAATTCTTGTAGTATGCATGAAATCGGAGAACTTGGATTCGCTGGTAAGAAGAAAAGAGTTGGTGATGCACTATCAAATGTTTTTGAATTACATTTTGGTGGTAAATTAGGTATAGGAGAAACTAGATTAGGAGATTATTATGGAGATATACTTCAAGATAAGGCTCCAGAATTTTTAATTAAAGTTGCAAAAGCTGTAGAAGCTAAAAATTCAACTTTTGAAGAGTGGATTAAAGAGAATAATGAAGAATTTAAAGCTATATTTAGTGAATATACTGTATAGTTATTAATAAAATATTTACAAACTCCAAAAAAACTTCACAAATAAGTTTTTTTGGAGTTTTTTATTTTTTAATTAAATTTGTTGTAAGAGTGCATTTTTAAACACTTTGTCAGTTTAATTTACTAAAGTTTAAGTTTAGTAATACTAAGTATTTTATTTAGTTTTTGTTACCGAAATATTAACGTTAGTCTTTGAAACTAGCTTGGGATGAAGGCTGGAAAGAAAAAATTGTAGCGAAAAATAAAATGGTGATATATAATAAATTCAAAATTTATATTTATGCAAAAATAAGTTGTTTAAAGAAAGGATTGATGTTAGGGTTGAAAGAAAAAATATGCCTTTATGGTTTTAATAATCTTACTAAGACTTTAAGTTTTAATATTTATGATATCTGTTATGCAAAAACAGAAAGAGAAAAAGAAGACTATATAAAATATATAGATGATCAGTATAACTCTGAACGTCTTACAAAGATTCTTTGTGATGTTACAGAGATGATAGGAGCTCATGTCCTAAATATTTCAAAACAAGATTATGAACCTCAGGGAGCTAGCGTAAATGTTCTTATAACTGAAGAGGCATTACCGGTGGCACTAATTGACCCATCATGTAATAAAGGGGAACTTTCCTATTTGGAGCTTAGAGATAGTGTGGTTGGACATTTAGATAAGAGTCATCTTACAGTTCATACTTATCCAGAGTTTCATCCAAATAACGATATAATCTCATTTAGAGTGGATATAGATGTATCTACTTGTGGAAAGATATCTCCATTAAATGCTCTAGATTATTTAATTGGAAGTTTTGATTCAGATGTAATAACCATTGATTATAGAGTGAGAGGATTTACTAGAGATGTTGATGGGAGAAAGTGTTATATAGACCATGATATAAAATCTATTCAAGATTATATAGATGGAGAAACCCTAAAAAGATACGATGCTATGGATGTTAATGTTTATCAATCTAACATATTCCATACAAAAATGATGCTTAAGGATATTGTTTTAAATGACTATTTATTTAATTCAGATCCATATGAATTATCTCCAAATGATAGAAGAGAGATAAGAGATAGAATATCAAAAGAGATGATTGAAATATACGGTGGTGTAAATATTTATTAAGAAAAGGAGGGATTTCTGTGAAAAGACTTTCTCAAGAAAATGCTCCTATCTATGAAGCATTAAAATGGTACAAAGGTCAAAGAATTGTTCCTTTTGATGTGCCAGGTCATAAACAAGGAAGAGGAAATGCAGAATTAAGAGAGTTTTTAGGTGAAGATTGTGTTTCAGTTGATGTAAACTCAATGAAACCACTAGATAATCTTTGTCATCCAACTTCTGTAATAAAGGATGCAGAGGAGTTAGCGGCTGAGGCTTTTGGAGCTGATAAAGCATTTTTCATGGTTAATGGAACTACATCAGCAGTACAAGCTATGATAATGAGTGTTTGTAAAGATGGAGATAAAATTATAATGCCTAGAAATGTTCATAGATCAGCTATAAACTCATTAATAATAACAGGGGTTACTCCTGTATATATAAACCCAGGAATTCATGGTAAACTTGGAATTTCCTTAGGAATGGCAATGGAAGATATAAAAAAAGCTATTAAAGAAAATCCAGATGCTAAGGCTATTTTTGTTAATAATCCAACATACTATGGAATTTGCTCTAATTTAAGAGAAATAGTTAAGTTAGCTCATGAAAATAACATGTATGTTTTAGTTGATGAAGCTCATGGAACTCATTTTTATTTTGATAAAAGGCTTCCAGTATCAGCTATGGAGGCTGGAGCAGATATGGCTGCAGTAAGCATACATAAAACAGGTGGTTCATTGACTCAGAGTTCTATGTTACTTATGAGATGCAATAGAATTAAGCCAGATTATGTGAGAACAATAATAAACTTAACACAGACAACTAGCGGGTCTTATTTATTATTATCTTCTCTAGATATTGCTAGAAGAAACTTAGCTTTAAATGGAGAAAAAATATTTGAAGAGATTGTTAGTATTGCTGAATATGCAAGAGAAGAAGTAAATAAGATTGGTGGATATTATGCATTTTCAAAAGAAATAAATAATGGTGATGATATTTATGAATTCGATATAACTAAGCTAACAATAAATACTTTAAATACTGGACTTGCTGGAATAGAAGTTTATGACATATTAAGAGATGATTATGGAATTCAAATAGAGCTTGGTGATGTAGCTAACATTCTTGCAATAATATCAGTTGGAGATACTAGATACAACATTGAGAGATTAGTTTCAGCTTTAAGTGAAATTAAGAGAATCCATGAAAAAGATAAAAAAGATATTTTTGACCACGAATATATAGATCCTATAGTTAAAATTAAACCAAAAGAAGCTTTTTATGCTGACAAAAAGAAGGTTCTTTTAAGAGAGAGTGAAGGATTAATTTCTGGAGAATTTGTAATGTGTTATCCACCAGGAATTCCAATACTTGCACCAGGGGAGCTTATAACTAGAGAGACTATAGATTATATTGAGTATTCTAAGAAAAAGGGAAGTTTAGTTACAGGCCCTGAAGATATGGAAATTAAATATATAAATGTTTTAGATTGTTAGGAGGATTTTTAATTATGGAATTATGGTACACAGAAGAGCATACAGACAAGGTGAGTTTCTCAATAAAAGTAGACGAACAACTTTATAGTGGAAAGAGCGATTTCCAAAGAATAGATGTTTTTAAATCTCAAGAGTTTGGAACTTTCTTCACACTAGATGGACTTATGATGGTAACAGAAAAGGATGAATTTATTTATCACGATATGATAGTTCACGTTCCAATGGCTACAAACCCTAATATTAAAAATGTATTAGTTATAGGAGCTGGAGATGGTGGAACAGTAAGAGAACTTACAAGATATGAAACTATAGAAAAAATAGACATGGTTGAAATAGATAAACTAGTAGTTGATGTTTGTAGAGAATATTTACCTCAAACAGCTAATAAATTAGATGATCCTAGAGTAAGTTTATTCTTTGAAGATGGACTAAAATTTGTACGTTCAGTAGAGGATAAATATGATTTAATAATAGTTGACTCAACAGATCCATTTGGACCAGGAGAAGGTTTATTCACAAGAGAATTTTATGGAAATTGCTTTAAAGCATTAAAAGAGGATGGAATACTTGTAAATCAACATGAAAGCCCATATTATGAAGATTATGCAAGAGGAATGAAGAGAGCTCATAAGAGAATAAAGGAATGTTTCCCAGTTTGTAGAGTTTACCAAGCTCATATTCCAACTTACCCATCAGGACATTGGCTATTTGGATTCGCTTCAAAGAAATATGATCCATTAACTACTGATGTAGAAAAGTGGAACGATTTAGGATTAAAAACTAAGTATTATAATACTGATTTACACAAAGGATGCTTTGCATTACCTAATTATGTCAAGGAGATGTTAGAGAGCGTTGATGAATAAGAATATAAGTACATTCATAGGATGTGAATCAGATTATAATGAATCAAACATAGTTGTCTTTGGAGCACCTTTCGATTCAACAACATCCTTTAGACCAGGGACTAGATTTGCTAGTCAAGTGATGAGAGGAGAGTCTTGGGGATTAGAAAGCTATAGTCCATATCAAGATTTAGATCTTTATGATTTCAATATTTTTGATGGTGGAGAATTAGAACTTCCTTTTGGAAATTCAGAGGGAGCTTTAGCTCAAATAGAAGAGTTTTCAACAAAGATTGTTAAAGATGGAAAAATACCAGCTATGATAGGCGGAGAACATTTAGTAACTTTAGGATCTTTTAAAGGTGTATTTAAAAAGTATCCGGAAGTTCATGTAATTCATTTTGATGCTCATGCAGATTTAAGAGATCACTACTTAGATCAAAAACTATCTCATGCTACAGTTATGCATAGAGTTTGGGATTTAGTAGGAGATAACAAAATATTTCAATTTGGAATACGTTCTGGTGAAAGAGAAGAATTCCTATGGGGAAAAGAGCATGTTTACACAAATAAGTTTAATTGTGATAATCTAGAGTATGTCTTAGAGAAGGTTAAAGATAAACCTGTTTATGTAACAATAGACTTAGATGTTCTAGATCCATCAGTATTCCCTGGAACAGGTACACCGGAACCTGGTGGAGTTCAATTTACTGAGCTTTTAAATTCAATATTAAAACTTAAGGGACTAAATATTGTAGGATTTGATATTAATGAATTATCACCTCAATACGACCAGACAGGAGCATCAACTGCTGTTGCATGCAAAGTTTTAAGAGAAATGTTATTAGTAGTAAATAATAAATAGGCTCTGTTTTAGGTAAATTTTGATTTTTAGCTAGCTCTTCAGAACTAACTTATTAAAACCAACACTAGTTTAAAACATAGCCAATAAATAAAATAACAATAAATATTAGAGGGTTATGTAGGATGCTATAAATAGACAATCCTATACAACCCTCTTTTAATTTATCTAATAATGTAAAGAATTAAAATAGCTTGAATCGATAATATTATAGGAATTCCTATAGTGAATTTTGCATGTTTTGTTTTGTGACGGAAAACATGCATTCCCCATAAGGCTCCAATACCTCCTCCTAATATTGCTACACCTATTAATGTATCTTCACTAATTCTCCATTGATGTTTTCTAGCTTTTTGTTTATCTATATACATTAGTACTATTGCAACTAAATTTATTAACACTAAATATCCTATAAAAAGTTCTTTCAATAATCATCCCTCCTAATTTTTTTCATTAGTATTTATTATCCTTTTCCTAATTTAATTATAACTTATTTTATAGAAATTCATTATTAATTAGCAGATAAATTTTTATGGAATTTAAGGAGAATTTTAATATAAGTAATTAATGTAATAATTTTTGATATTAATATTAAACTGGCTTTTATAAATAAAAATATATTTGTATAGAAAATTAAATAATTAGAAAATATCTTTTTGTGTATTATAAAGTATATTTTACACATTTTTAGTCATATTAAAGTGTTTTTAAACGTATACATAATAAGGTTAATTTTTATGCCAAGGGGGAGAGTTAATGAAAAGTAGAAAAATAATAGCGGCACTTATTGCTGGATTAGTTATTTCCAACATGGGAGGATATTTAGTAAAAGCAAATCCAATTTTAAGTGATGATGATGTAGTTATAGAAAGTAGGCAAGCTATTGTTGAAACAGCTATTCCACAATCTGAAATGACTGCTAGTGCAACTTCTCAACAGGGACAAGATCCAGCCTCAAATGCTATTGATGGAAATGCAAATACTATGTGGCATACAAAGTGGGATGGAAGTGATGCACTTCCTCAAAGTTTGACAGTTGATTTAGGAGGAGCTAGAAAAGTTAGTTCTATAGCCGTTACACCAAGAACTAGTCAAAGTAATGGAATTATAACTAAGTATGAAATTCATGCTGTGAATAATGGGGTTGAAACTTTAGTTGCAGAGGGAAGATGGGAAGAAAATAACTTAGTTAAAACCGTAACTTTTGATGCTCCTGTTGATGCAGAAGAGATAAAAGTAACTGCAATTCAAGGTGTTGGTGGATTTGCTTCAATAGCAGAGTTAAATGTTTATGAAACTAAGGGTGAAGTAAATGAAATTGCTAACTATGGAAACTTAAAGATAACTAAAGAGGAAGAGAGAGTAAATGTAACTGGAGATTTAGAAAAATTTTCTTCTTTAGATGAAGGGACAATAATAACTAGATTTAATATGAATGATACTTCAATTCAGAGTTTAATTGGTTTAAGTGATGGAAATAAAGCAAATAACTATTTTTCACTTTATGTAAGTGGAGGAAAAGTAGGATATGAGCTTAGAAGACAAGAAGGAAATGGAGATTTTAATGTACATCACAGTGCAGATGTTACCCTTAATAAGGGAGTAAATACCCTAGCATTAAAAATAGAAAAGGATATAGGAGCTAAGATATTTTTAAATGGTTCTCTAGTTAAAACTGTATCAGATTCAAATATTAAATTTTTAAATGCAATAAACATTAATAGTGGATTTATTGGAAAAACTGATAGAGCAAATGGAGCTAATGAATACTTATTTAGAGGAGATATAGATTTTATGGATATTTATGCTGAACCTATAAGTGATAATTACTTATTAAGAAAAACAGAAGAGACTAAAACTCCAGCAGAGGATAGTTTATTACCAGATGATGTTTACAAAACACAGCCATTAGAATTATTCTATCCTGGATATTTAGGATCAAGAGGATATAGAATTCCGGCTTTAGAAACAACTAAGCAAGGAACTGTCTTAGCCTCTATAGATGTTAGAAATGATGGAGATCATGATGCTCCACATAATAATATAGATGTTGGAATAAGAAGAAAAGAAGTAAATGGAGAATGGGAAGAAGCCAAAGTAATATTAGATTACCCAGGAAAATCAGCAGCTATAGATACTTCTCTTATGTCAGCTACTATAGAAGAAGATGGAATTGAAAAAGAGAGAATATTTCTTATAGTAACTCATTTCCCAGAAGGTTATGGTTTCCCTAATACAGGTAGTGGAAGTGGATATAAAGAAATTGATGGAAAACATTACTTTATATTAAAGGATGCTCAAAATAATGAATATACAGTTAGAGAAGAAGGAATTGTTTATGATGCAGAGGGTAATCAGACAGAATATGTAATGAAAAATGATAAAACTCTTCTTCAGAGTGGAACAGAGGTTGGAAATGCTTTATTAAGTAATGCTCCACTTAAGGCTATTGGAACAGCTCATATTGAAATGATTTATAGTGATGATGATGGTAAGACATGGAGTGAAGCAGAGGATTTAAACCCTGGACTTAAGAAAGAATGGATGAAATTCTTTGGAACTGCACCAGGAAAGGGAATTCAAATAAAAAATGGAGAGCATAAAGGCAGATTAGTATTCCCAATATACTATACTAATCAAAATAACTTCCAATCAAGTGCTGTAATTTATAGCGATGACTTCGGAAAAACTTGGGAATTAGGTGAATCTCCAATAGATACAGCTTCCGTTAGCTCTGAAACAGTTTCTTCAGGAACTCAGTTAACAGAATGCCAAGTAGTTGAAATGCCAAATGGACAACTTAAGTTATTTATGAGAAATACAGGTTCATATACAAGGATTGCTACTAGCTTTGATGGAGGAGCAACATGGCATGACGAGGTTCCAGAGGATACTTCTCTAAGAGAGCCATATTGTCAGTTAAGTGTTATAAATTATAGTGGAAAGATAAATGGTAAAGATGCAATTATATTCTCAAATCCAGATGCAAGTGGCAGAACGAATGGAAGTGTAAAAGTTGGCTTAATAAATGAAAATGGAACTTATGAAAATGGGGAACCAAGATATGAGTTTGATTGGATTTATAATAAAACAGTTAAACCAGGTTCATTCTCTTATTCTTGTTTAACAGAATTACCAGATGGAAATTTAGGATTATTTTATGAGGGTGAAGGCGCAAGCAGAATGGCATACACTGAATTTGATTTGAATTATCTTAAGTTTAATGCTTCTGAGGATTCACCATCAGCTACAGTTCAGTCAATTGAAAGTTTAGATGAAGATTTAGTTTATAATGCTGGAGATGAAGTTTCAATAAAAGTAAACTTTAATCAATTAGCAAGTATCATTGGAGATAGAACAATAACCATAGATATTGGTGGAGTAGAGGTTCCATTAAATATGGCTAATTATGAAGGAAAAAGTTCAGCTATATTTAAAGGAACTATACCAGAAGGAATTACTCCAGGAAGTTATGAAATAAAGCTTAAAGCAAATGAGGCTATGGAACTTTCTACTGTTTATGACAAAGTTTCAACTTTGAATGGATTAGACACTACAGGTATTACTGTACAAATTGGTGAAGTTAAAACAACTGTTGGGAATTCAACTTTAGAATCTAATAACGAAGTTAAAGTTGGAACAGCATTTGATGTTACATTAGGAGTAGAAGACTTAGTAGAGGATAAGGATGCATATTCAGCAGAATATATATTTGAATATAATCCAGAAGTGTTTGCATTAAATGAAGTAACTTCAGTTAGTGATACTTTATTTGTTAATAGTAAAGAAGTTGAGCCGGGTAAGATTAGAATATTAATGGCTTCTTTAGGAAATGAAATAGAAAAAACATCAGAATTAGTTAAGGTTAATTTAACTCCAAAGACTTCTTCAGAGATAGAGGTACTAGGAATAACAACAGCTTCAATTGGAACAGGTGATGGAAGTACTCATGAATTAGAACTTGTTAATAAAGAAGTTAAGGTCAAAGAGCAAGAAGATGGTGTTATAGTTGTGAACCCTGTTAGAAACTTTGATATTACAGATATAAATAAAAAAGATGTCAAACTAATATGGGAGGCACCAGAAACTGTGAACGGATTAGAAGGTTATGTAATCTATAAAGATGGAAAGAAACTAACTGAACTTCCAGCTGATACTACTGAGTTTGTGGCATCAGGATTAAATAGACATACTATTTATAACTTTAAAATAGCTGCTAAATATTCTAATGGAGAGTTATCAAATAAAGAGTCTAAAACTATTAGAACAGCTAGATAATGAATAAATTTGTAACTAAATGTAAATAAATAAAAAAATAGTAATATCATGTAATTAAGATGAATATAAATATTTATGTAGACGATTAAATTATGTATATATATAGATATTATGTATATAAAATGAAATGTTTGGGGGAGAATTTTTATGAAGAAAAAAGTAATTGGAATGTTATTAGCAGGTACATTAATGGTAGGAGCAGTTGGTTCATATGCTTGGTTCACAGATCAAGCTAAAGTAAATGGAGACATCAAACTTACTATGGGTACATTAGACGTTAAAGTTATTGATGCTGAAAGAGGTTGGACAGTTGAAGATGAAACTTCAGAAATCTTAAACAAGGATAATAGAACTGCATTCAAAAACGTTAGACCAGGAGATACTTTTGCAAGAGATTTCTTAGTTCAAAATGTTGGAACTTTAAAGCAAAATGTAACAGTTAAAATAAACCCAGATTTATTAAATCTTGAATTAAAAGATGGAATAACTTTTGATGATGTATTCAATTTAAGCTTCTCAACTGAGCTATCACCATTAGCTTTAGAGAATGAAGGAGAGGTAACATTTGAATTAGATTCAGTTGAAACTGCTGTTGAAAATGAAATTGGTGGATATACTGATGCTAAGAAAGTTGTTGTTAACTTAGAAGTAGATCCAGAAGCTATGGGTAATGAGTTCAATGCTTTAGGAAATGTTTATAAAGAAGTTATCAACTTAAATAACTTAAAAGATGCTGATGGAAATAAAATTCCATTATTAGTTGTAGACGCTCAACAAGTTAACAGAAAATAATAATTTAAAATAAATAAAAAACAGAGTCATTTGACTCTGTTTTTTTATTTTGTGATTAAGGTTTAATAGGATTTAAAAGTTTATAATTAGATTTTGAAAATAATATATTTAAATTAAAAAGATTATTTATAATTTGGTTTGAATCTTTTTAATCTTAAAGCATTTAATAATACAGATACTGAGCTAAAGCTCATAGCAAGAGCCCCTATCATTGGGTTAAGTAATGGACCACCAAATATATGAAGTATTCCCATAGCTACTGGAATACCTAAAGTATTGTATCCAAATGCCCAGAATAAGTTTTCTCTTATATTTTTCATTGTTTGTCTGCTTAATTGGATAGCTCCAACTACATGTAAGATATCGCCTTTCATTAGAACTATATCAGCAGATTCCATTGCTATATCAGTACCTGATCCTATAGCCATTCCAATATCTGCAATAGCTAGAGCAGGAGCATCGTTTATACCATCTCCAACCATGGCAACTTTCTTACCTTCATTTTGAAGTTCTTTAACTTTCTCAGCCTTTTCTTGAGGAAGAACCTCTGCGATAACTCTATCTACGCCTACTTCTTTTGCAATAGCCTTAGCAGTTTTTAAATTATCTCCTGTTAACATAACAACTTCAAGACCCATTTTTTGAAGAGTTTCTATGGCTTTTTTACTTGTTTCCTTAACTGTATCGGCAACGGCGATTATACCAGCTATTTTTCCATTAAGAGCAATAAACATTGGAGTTTTTCCTTTTGAAGCTAGTTCTTCAGAGTTATTTAATAAACTTCCAAGAGCTATATTTTTTTCATTCATAAGCTTTTGATTACCTAGTAAAACTAAATTATTTTCAATAGAACATTGAATTCCCTTACCAGGTATTGCTTCAAAGTTTGAAACAGTTTTTAGTGTAAGATGTTTTTCCTCAGCATCTCTAACAATAGCTTCGCCAAGAGGATGTTCAGAACCTTTTTCAGCTGAGGCAGCTATTATAAGAAGTTCTTCTTTTGAAAGACCTTCACATATAATATCTGTAACCTTAGGTTTTCCTTCAGTTATTGTTCCTGTTTTATCAAATACTACAGTATTTAAGTTTTGAGTAGTTTCTAAAGCTTCACCACTCTTAATAAGAATTCCATTTTCAGCTCCTTTACCAGTACCAACCATAATAGCTGTTGGAGTAGCTAATCCTAAAGCACATGGACAAGCTATTACTAATACAGATATAAATATTGTAAGAGCAAAGGTTTTGCTTTCACCAGAGAAATACCAAGCTAAACTTGAAATAATAGCTAAGGAGATTACTACAGGTACAAAATAACCTGAAATTGTATCGGCTAATTTAGCAATAGGAGCCTTAGAACCTTGAGCATCCTCAACTAACTTAACTATTTGAGAGATTACAGTATCTTTACCTACTTTTGTAGCTTTATAAACAATTCTTCCGTTTTTATTTATACTAGCTCCAAATACAGTATCTCCAACATTTTTTTCAGCCGGAATACTTTCTCCAGTTAACATGCTTTCATCAATTGATGTATATCCTTCAACAACTTCACCATCTACAGGAAGTTTTTCACCAGGTTTAACAAGTATTAAGTCACCAACTTGAACATCATCAATAGAAACAACTTTTTCATTTCCATCAACAAGAATAGTAGCAGTCTTAGGAGCTAATCCCATTAATTTTTTGATTGCTTCAGAAGTTTTTCCTTTAGTTAAAGTTTCTAAATATTTACCTAAACTTATTAAAGTAAGTATTGTTCCTGCTGATTCAAAATATAATTGCATTGCATAATTACTATCTCCCATATAGATATGGTATATAGCAAATATTCCATAAACATATGCTGCACCAGCACCTATAGCAATTAAGGAGTCCATGTTTGGACTTCTCATGAATAGATTTTTAAATCCATGTATGAAGAAATCTCTACATATGAATATAACTATAGTTGTAAGAATAAACTGGATAAGTGCAAAATTTAATGGATTATGCATTGGATCTATTATATTAGGTAAGTGAAGACCAAACATATGACCCATTGAAATTATAAATAGTGGAATAGTAAACACTGCTGACCATATAAGTCTGTTTTTCATTTTTTTAGTTTCTTTTTCTTTAGTTTTTTGATGCTCATCTTCCTGTGAAGCATCTAAAAGTTTATATCCTAGTTTTTCAATCTTAGCTTTTATATCGTTTATAGAAACTTTGTCTTTATCAAAGCTTATATTTAGAGTAGAGTTTGCAAAATTTACATTTGAGTTTTCTACACCATCCATCTTGCCTGTTACTTTTTCAATTCTAGCTGCACAGGCAGAGCATGTCATACCTTCAACTTTAAATGAAGCTGATTGATTATTACCTTTTAATTCAAAACCTAATTTTTTGACTTTATCTTTAATTTCATTTATTGAAACTTCATCTTTGTTGTATTCTAATTGAAGATTTTCACTAGCTAAATTAACTGATGCATTAGAAATTCCAGGTAATTTATTTAATGTTTTCTCAATTTTAGCAGCACATGAAGCACAATGCATACCTGATACCTTAAAAGTTTCTTTTTTAGTATTTTGAACTATTGAAAAACCAAGTTTATTGATTTTTTCTTCTATTTCCTTAAATGTTATTTTATTTTCATCAAATTCTAAGTTTAATTTTTCTGTTGCAAAATTAACATTAGCTTTTGAGATGCCATTGACTTTTTCTAGAACTTTTTCAATTCTAGCAGCACAAGAGGCACAACTCATGCCTTTTATTTTTAATGATTTATTTATCATAAAATTATTAGCTGTTAAAATCCTTTTATAAATTTAATATTAATAAAAAGAAATAACAGTTTTCCTCCTTTAATCAAATTTACCACCCCTAGGGGGTGGGGTACAATACTAATATACTCCTCGGATTTTTTTTTGTCAACAATGAAGTAATAATTTTTATCAATTAAATTTTGGAAGAAGTTAATTAAGTTTTTTAAAAATTATATTTTTAGTTTATCTAAAAAATAAAAACTTATTTTAAAAGTAAATACTAAAATTTTTTAAGATAGGTACTAATAAAAAGTAAGAAAAATCACAAGATAAGATAAGAAGTTACTTTAGAAAATTAAACGAGGTGAGTATATGAAAAAGTTACTTTACATTACAGTAAATTCAAAACCAGAGAAGTTTTCATCAAGCAAAACAATTGGAAGAGCTTTTGTAAGTAGGTTTTTAGAACTAAATCCTGAATTCGAGATTGAAGAAGTAGATTTATATAAAGACTTTATACCTAGATTAGAAGATAAACATTTTTCAGGAAGAAGTTGTGTAGTTGATGGTGAAAAATCTGATTTAGACGAAAAAACTAAAAAAGAAGTTAAGAGAATAATTGAATTAAGCGAACAATTTAAGAATGCAGATTTATATGTGATTGCGGCACCATTATGGACTTTATCTTTCCCTGCACCTTTAAAAGAGTATATAGATTGTATCGTTCAAAATAAGATAACAGTAAAGATTTCTCAAGATGAAGTAAAAGGATTATTAGATGATAAGCAGAGAGAAATGGTTTATATCCAATCTTCAGGCGGACAAATACCTTGGCTTGCTAAAGGAGGATTAAATTTAGGACTAAAGTATGTTGAAGATATAATGAAGTTCTTAGGAATAAAGAAATTTCATCAGCTCTTAGTTGATGGCACAGGCTCTAGTATAGAACAAAAGTTTAAGGCTGAAGATAAAGCCGTTGAGAAGATAGATGATGTAGTAAAGAGTATATATTTCAGTAACAAAGGTTAAATGAAAATAAAGATTAAAAAAATATTTAGCTATGTTTTGGTTAAATATAGATTTTAATTTATGGCTATGTTTTAAGTGAAGATTGATTCTTAGATATTTATTCAGACCTAATTTAATTTTTCAGTTTGAGCTTATATATTTAAGTGAAGTGAAAATGTGCTTCCTAAAAATAATATTATCTATTCCAGAATAATAGATAAATAAATTCTAACTGCCTATTAAGATGGTCTTACGGAACTATTTAGAAATCAACACTAGTTTAAAACATAGCCTAAGTTATTTAATAAAAGCTTAATTTAACGAGATCTTATAATAGAAATAAGGTTTACAGATTATTTTATAAAATACTTGTTGACAGAAAAACCTTTACATTATATTATGGAGGTGACATATACGTACAAGTTTGAGAGTGTAGGAGGATAAGAGAATGGAGAAAAAATGGTGGCATAGCTCAGTGGTATATCAAATATATCCGAGAAGTTTTAATGATAGTAATAATGATGGAATTGGAGATATAAATGGAATAAGAGAAAAGCTTGATTATTTAAACGAGCTTGGAATTGATGTTATTTGGTTAAGTCCAGTTTATAAATCACCAAATGATGACAATGGATATGATATAAGCAATTATTGTGACATAATGGATGAGTTTGGAACTATGGATGATATGGACAACCTTCTTAAGGAAGCTAAAGAAAGAGGAATAAAGATTCTTATGGATTTAGTTGTAAATCATACATCAGATGAACATAAGTGGTTTATTGAAGCTAAAAAATCAAAAGATAATAAATATAGAGATTATTATGTTTGGAGAAATCCTGTTAATGGCAAGGAGCCAAATGAGTTAGGCTCAACCTTTGGGGGAAGTGCTTGGGAATATGATGAAGCATCAGGACAATATTATCTACATCTATTTAGTAAAAAGCAACCTGATTTAAACTGGGAAAATGAAAATGTTCGTAAGGAAGTTTGGGATTTAATCAATTTCTGGATAGAAAAAGGCGTTGGTGGATTCAGAATGGATGTAATTGACCTTATCGGAAAGATTCCAGATGAAATGATAAAGGAAAATGGCCCAAAACTTCATGAATACTTAAAAGAAATGAATGAAAAATCTTTTGGGAAACATGATTTATTAACAGTTGGGGAAACTTGGGGAGCAACTCCAGAAGTGGCCAAACTTTATTCAAATCCAAGTAGAAATGAATTAAGTATGGTATTCCAATTTGAACATATAAGTTTAGATAAAATTCCAGGAAAAAGAAAGTGGGATTTAAAACCTTTAGATTTAAGAGATTTAAAGAGAGTTTTATCTAAGTGGCAAACTGAACTAGATGGAGAAGGCTGGAACAGCTTATTCTGGAATAATCATGACTTACCAAGAATAGTTTCAAGATGGGGAAATGATAAGGAATATAGAGTTGAAAGTGCAAAAATGCTTGCAACACTTCTTCATGGAATGAAAGGAACTCCCTATATATACCAAGGGGAAGAACTTGGTATGACTAATATAAGATTTGAATCTATAGATATGTATGATGATATAGAAATTCATAACATGTATAAGGAGAGAATAGCTCAAGGGTATAAACATGAAGATGTTATGGAATCTATTTATGCAAAGGGGAGAGATAATGCTAGAACTCCTATGCAATGGGATGATTCAGAGTTTGGAGGTTTTTCAACTGTAGAGCCTTGGCTTGGAGTAAACTCAAACTATAAAACTATAAATGCTAAGGAATCTTTAGAAAATAGGGATTCAATATTTTATCACTATAAGAAGCTTATTGACATAAGAAAAAGTAATGAAACCATAATTTATGGTGATTATGAACTATTAAATCCTGAGGATGAAAATGTATTTGCTTACACAAGGGAACTAAATGGAGAAAAAATATTAGTTGTATGTAATTTTAAAGAAAATCCAGCTAAATTTATGTTAAAAGAAGACTTAAAAAAAGAACCAGAGATATTATTAAGTAACTATAAAGATTCAGCAGCAAATCTATATGAATTGGATTTAAGACCTTATGAAGCTATAATGTACAAAATTAAATAGAATTATTATTTGGGCTATATCAAAACCAAAGAGTAAAACTTATAAATATATTCCGAGAATTAATGAATTTCACTAAGTTAATTTAGATATTCTTTTAATACTATTTATAAGTTTTATTTATGAGCTACTTTTTTGATATGGCCTCTTTCTTCTGTTATAAATAAAATAATTATTAAGTTTGGGATGATATATTTTTTGAAATAATTGTATATAAAAGAGAACTAATGTTTGCATTTGTTCATTTTATATGTTATACTAAGTTATCAGCTTGTGGGTTTTAATGCTGAAGTAAAAATATAGAAATAAATTATTTTTATATTTAGTGATTAAATAAAGTTTAGAGTTTATTCTCAGGTTTAAAAAGGTATAGAAGAGAGAAAAAATATATATTAAATTACAAGACGGTAAATTGTAATTCACTTCAAAAAGAAGGTTTTTCACTTCAATAGGTTAAAAATATTTTTTATATTAATGTTTTAGATAAAAATTATAAAAACATGATAAATGGTATAAAAAAATATAACACTTAAAATATTCTTATAAATCCAACAAATGATTTCAAAATATAGTATTAATTTAGAATAGTCTTAATTTGCATGACTATTTACTAAACATTTATAGACAATTTATTATAAACGATAAACTACTAATTAAAGATTATTTATAATAATATTTGATTAGTTTAGTTTTGCTTGATAAAAATAGAATATATTCATGCTAGTTGTTAACTCAAAAGAGAAACTAGATGATTTTTAATGCTTAAATTTAGGCCTGAAATAAACAATGAATAGAATAAAGAAATATGATTTATAAAAATAATAAATTAGATATTTAAAGGAGGATTAATTTGTTAATATATAAAATTTGTAATGAATTTAGTAAAAATAAAAAGAATAAAAGAAAAACAAGTAAAGATATGAAAAAGATCTTAAAAGATGCTAAAAATAAATAGTTTTAATATGCAGAGCACTGTTTTAGATAATGGTGTTTTTTTATTATCTAAGTCATATATTTAATAGTTCTTAAATGAGGAAATAGAATTATTAATGTGAAAGAGTATACCATTCAGTGTGTAGTAAATTATAGATAACAAGTTTAAGGTTAAATGACTTGAGATTTGCATTTAACTTTATATCATGTTACAATAAACTAACAACTTTAATAATAATTTAAAGTTGGCAGTAGAAAAGGGGGATTTTTAATGATAGAAGTAAGAAATGTATCCAAACAAATTGGGGATAGAAAGATACTAGATAATATTTCTCTAACTATTGATAAAGGAAGCTTAGTTGTTTTAATAGGTTCTAGTGGATGTGGTAAGACTACTACTTTAAAGCTTATTAATAAGTTAATAACACCTACTTCAGGTGAAATATTTATAAATGGAAAACCTTTGTCTAAAGAAGATTCAATTGAGTTAAGGAGAAAGGTTGGATATGTAATTCAGAATAATGGATTATTTCCACATCTAACTATTAAAGAAAATATAGAACTTATTCCAAGACTTAAGAAGGATAAGGAAATTGATAAAATAGAACAGACAACTATAGATCTTTTGAATATGGTTGGATTAGATCCGGAAATTTATTTAAATAAATTTCCAGCAGAACTTAGTGGAGGACAGCAACAGAGGGTAGGATTTGCAAGAGCCTTTGCAACAGATGCAGAAATAATTTTAATGGACGAGCCTTTTAGTGCTCTAGATCCAATAACTCGTACTTCACTTCAGGAAGAGCTTTTTACCATTCAAGAAGAGTTAAAGAAAACAATTATTTTCGTTACTCATGATATGGATGAAGCCTTAAAGATAGCTGATAAGATATGCATAATGAATGGAGGAAAAATAGCTCAATATGATACTCCAGAAAATATTCTTAGAAATCCAGCAAATGATTTCGTTAGAGATTTCATTGGTTCAGATAGGGTTTGGAATAACCCAGATTTTATAAAAGCTAAGGATATAATGATAAAAAATCCAGTTTCAGTTAAGGGTGCTAGAACCATATTACAGGGAATTGAAATAATGAGAAGTAATAAGGTAGATAGTTTATTAATTGTAGATAAAGAAAATATATTAAAAGGTATTGTTACCTTCAAGGATATAAAGACTACAAATGAAAAATCTAAAGCACTTTCAGAAATTATGAGTGAAAATCCACTTAGAGTTAATGAAGATGATAGTTTAGTAGATATTTTAACTGTAATGAATGAAAATTCAGTAGGGTTCATACCAGTTGTTAATTCAGAGGAGAAACTGGTAGGGCTTATAACAAGAAGTAGTTTACTTTCAATATTAAGTGATCAGTTCTTGGATATGGAGGTGAATATATTTGAATAATTTATTACAATATGTAATGTCACAGAAAACTCAAATATTAGATTTATTAATTCAACATATATACTTGACAGTTATGGCTATAGGAATAGCTATATTAATAGGAATTCCATTAGGAATTCTTGTTTCAAGGGTTAAGTTTTTAAGAAAGCCTATATTAGGGTTTGTTAATTTAGTACAGGCCGTTCCTTCTATGGCTTTATTAGGATTGCTTATTCCTATATTAGGAATAGGAAGCACCCCTGCAATCTTTATGGTTGTAGTATATTCACTACTTCCAATAGTTAAAAATACTTACACAGGAATTTCTAGCATAGATCCTGTAGTATTAGAATCTGCTAAGGGAATTGGACTTACTAAAAATCAAAGTCTATTTAAAATACAATTACCATTAGCATTACCAATAATAATGTCTGGTATAAGAATATCAGCAGTTACAGCTGTAGGGCTTATGACTTTAGCTGCCTTCATTGGTGCCGGTGGACTTGGATACTTAGTATTCTCAGGAGTTCAAACTGTAAATAATAATATGATTTTAGCAGGAGCTATACCAGCTTGTATCTTAGCTTTAATAGTTGACTTTATTTTTGGAAAAATAGAGGTAGCTGTTACACCAAAGGGATTAAGTAATCAAGATAAAAAGAAAAATACCTTCGTTCTTAAAATCATAGGAGTAATAATGGCAATAGCTATTTTATTCATGGGAGTTTCTTCATTCCTATCAAGTAAGAAGAATAAGATAGTAATTGGATCAAAGAACTTTACAGAGCAGCTTATTTTAGGAAATATGTATGCAGATTTAGTTGAGGATAAGACAGATTTAGAAGTAGAAAGAAAACTAAATCTAGGAGGAACCTCTGTTGCCTTTGGAGCCCTTGAAAAAGGTGATGTAGATATGTATGTTGATTACACTGGAACATTACTTGCTAATGTTATGAAAGAAAAAAATATTGATAATAGTGTAGATTACTATAATGATATAAAAGAAAATATGAATAGTGAACATGGATTAACATTATTAGATCCATTAGGATTTAATAATACATATAATTTAGCTATATCAAAAGAATTAGCTGATAAGTATAAAATAAATACCATATCAGATTTAGCGAAGTATAGTAGTGATTTAACATTATCTCCAACTATGGAATTTCAAAACAGAGAAGATGGTTTAGTTGGATTACAAAAGCATTATGGAATGAATTTTAGAAATGTTAAATCTTTAGACGGAAGTCTTAGATATTCAGCTTTAACAAGTGGAGAATCTCAGGTTATAGATGCTTTCTCTACAGATGGACTTCTTAAAAAGTTTGACTTAAAAACTTTAGAAGATGATAAGAATTTCTTTGTAAATTATAGTGCGGTACCTATAGTTAATAATAAAACTTTAGAAAAATATCCAGAGTTAAAAGAAGTATTAAACTCTTTAAGTGGAAAAATAGATGAACAGGCTATGATTGATTTAAACTATCAAGTAGATGTTTTAGGAAAATCACCTGAAGAGGTTGCTAAAACTTTCTTAATTCAAGAAGGTTTAATAAAAGAATAGAAAGTATTATATGTTAAATAAAATTTATAAGAAGCATATTAAGATTTATATAATCTTAATATGCTTTTTTATTTGCTTAATTTATAATTAGGATAGTTTTTTTATAAATATCTTCTAATTAGGCTATGTTTTAATTGGAAATTGATTTTTAGCTAGTATCTTATAAATAATTTAAAAAGAATTAGGTACGCTTTTTTATTATTAGTATTTTAAAATTAACTAAAAGATTTATTTAAAACAAAAATTTAGAAACTTTTTGAAACTTTCTGACCACTTAAAAAGACTAATGTATGTAAGCATCGATGTTAAAGCTTTGGTTAGGAGGAGAAGGATGGGAAAAACTATGAGTATATCATATCTAGATATAGATATAAAAAATGAAGTAAATGAAATGAAATTAATAAAAGAATCAATTAAAGGAAATAAGGAGTCTTTTGGAATTCTTATAAAAAATAATAAGGAATATTTGTATAAGATGGCTTTTTTATATGTTAAGGATGAACAAGATGCTTTGGAGGTTATACACGAGACTGTGTATAGAGCATTTTTGAACATAGGAAAATTAAAAAAGGCAAAATTCTTTAATACATGGATTACAAGAATTCTAATAAATGTATCAATTGATTTCTTAAAGAAAAAAGGCAATAGTGAGATATTAGATGGAAGCACACCCATAATGAAAGAAAAATATGAAATATCAACAGAAGAAAAATTAGATTTATATAATGCAATAGATTTGTTAAATGACAATTATAAGACTGTAATAATTATGATGTACTTTAATGATATGAAGATAAAGGATATTTCAAAGGTTATGGAGGTTCCAGAAAACACAGTTAAAACTTATTTGAGAAGAGCGAAACAGGCTTTAGGTGAGGTTTTAAAGGAGGACTATTTAAATGAATAAAAGGGATTTAGATAAGATAAATTTACCTGATAACTTAGATAATATTATAGACGATGCAATAAATATGGCTGATGAAGATAAGAAAAAAAACAGGGAAACTAAAGGATATAAAAAAAGGTTTAAAACTATTGCAGCGGGGCTTGCTCTAGCTACTACATTAGGTATTGGTACGACTGCCTTAGCTTATGGAATACCAGATATAAAAAATGCTTTTAAAGAAATACATGACAAGATGGAGGGGCATGGAAATTTATCCAAATATGAAACTGAAATTAATAAAACAGTTTATAATAATGGTGTAGGAGTAACTATATCAGAAGCAATTTATGATGGACAGTCTTTATATGTAACCTATAAGGTTGAAAGTGAGAAGCCTTTTAAATACTTAAGAGATGATGATTATCCTAATATAGCAAACACTCATATATTACCTTTATCAAAAGTAGAGGTAAGTTTTACAGATGAAAAGCTTGATAAAGTAGATAAAAGGATTGAAGGTGATTTTATAGATGAACATACATTTATTGGTGTTGAACAGTATGATTTAATGGATTTAAAAACGGAAATACCAAATGAATTTGAGTTTACTACAAATATTAATGCATTAGCAATTGAGAAAATGGACTCATCTGGTGAAGGTCAAGTATTTAAAGGCAGTTGGGATTTTAAAGTCCCAGTGAAAGTTGATAAATCACTTACAAAAGAGATAGAGGTTAATGATGTAAATGAAAAGGGAATGGGAGTAATTAAAATTTATGATACACCATCTGAATTTAAAATAGTAACAACATCACCTAAAGATGTGGAACCATGGGACTGTGTTCTTCAGATATTTGATGAAGATGGAAAATTAATTCCTTACGGATCCGGTGGCTCATATGGTGATTATTCAGTTACAAGACTGCCTAAAAAATATAAGCCTCTTAATAAAATAAGAGTAGAATTTTGGAGTGAAGTTGTAAAAGGCGATGAAGAAAGAGCTAATGTAGATAAAAGTATAATAATGTATTCAAAAGAAATAAATTTAGAAAATTAATGCTATAGAATCTTAAAAAATAAGCTATGGAAAAGGATGAAGTTTACCATAGCTTATTTTTACTTTAAAAGAATCTATAGGATATTAATTGAGAAAAAAGTTTTTTTGAAAAGGATTAATGAAAAGGTTGACACAACTTATACGTATATGTTAGTATAAACACATAAGATATACGTACAAGTTATGGAGGGGAAAAAGATGAGTAAGTTTGAGAAAGATGCAAAGTTACTAACCGATTACATAGGTGGAAAAGAAAATGTAGCTGCAGTTACTCACTGTGCTACAAGGATGAGATTCGTTTTAAATGATACAAGCAAAGCAGAGGTTGAAAAGATAAAAGCTATCCCTTGTGTAAAAGGAACATTTACTCAAGCAGGACAGTTTCAAGTAATAATTGGACCTGAAGTTTCTACTTTCTACAATGAATTTGTTGGACAAACTGGTGTCGCTGGGGAAAGTAAGGACGAGGTTAAAAAAGCTGCTAAAAAGAACATGAATATAGTTCAAAGAGCAGTAGCAGGATTAGCAGAAATATTTGCTCCACTAATACCAGCTATCATAGTTGGAGGTCTTATATTAGGATTCCGTAACATAATAGGAGATATGAAACTATTTGAAGATGGGACAAAGAGTTTAATTGAAATATCTCAGTTCTGGGCAGGAACTCATAGTTTCTTATGGCTAATAGGTGAAGCTATATTCCATTTCTTACCTGTAGGCGTTGTTTGGTCTGTAGCTAAGAAAATGGGCGCTGATCAAATGCTTGGAATAGTTATTGGTATAACATTAGTATCGCCACAATTATTAAATGCATATAGTGCAGGTAGTGGAGCAGTAGCTCCTGTTTGGGACTTCGGGTTTGCTCAAGTTCCAATGATAGGATATCAAGCACAAGTTTTACCAGCAATCATGGTTGGATTCACTTTTGTTTACTTAGAAAGATTCTTTAAGAAAATTACACCAGGACCTATACAAATGATAATAGTACCATTCTTCTCAGTAATACCAACAGTATTATTAGCACACACTGTTTTAGGACCAATAGGTTGGAAAATAGGTAGTGTAATATCTGGAGTTATAGTAGCAGGATTAACATCATCATTTGGATGGTTATTTGCAGGAATTTTTGGTATGATTTATTCTCCATTAGTTATAACAGGATTACACCATACTTTATTACCAGTTGACTTACAACTTATAAGTGATATAGGTGGAACATTCTTATGGCCAATAGTTGCATTATCAAATATAGCTCAAGCATCAGCAGTTTTAGCTATGATATATGTAAATAGAAAAAATGAAGATGAAAAACAAATATCAATACCAGCATGTATTTCAGGGTATTTAGGGGTAACTGAACCAGCAATGTTTGGTGTTAACTTAAAATACTTATATCCATTCATAGCAGCTATGGTTGGATCAGGGGTGGCAGGTATGTTCTCAATGGCAATGGGATGTATGGCAAACTCAGTAGGAGTTGGTGGATTACCAGCAATACTATCAATGCAACCAGCTAGCATGTTAATGTACCTAATAGCAATGGGAATAGCAATAGTTGTACCATTCATTTTAACAATAGTGTTCTCAAAGACAAAATTAGCTAACATGGCTTCAAAATAATATAAAAAAGGGTGGGGGATAACTCCACCTTTTGTTATCTAGCTTTTAAGACTAACAAGAGTTGACAGAAAGAGCAATTTAGAATATATTTAAGGTAACTTATACGTACAAGTTGTGTGAGGTGTGAATTATGAAAGATTTTAAGAAAAGTGTTGTTTATCAAATATATCCAAAATCATTTAAGGACTCTAATGGAGATGGGTTTGGAGATTTAAGAGGAGTAATTGAAAAATTAGATTATCTTAAGGAATTAGGAGTTGATTATATTTGGATGACTCCTGTTTATGTATCTCCTCAAAAGGATAATGGGTATGATATAGCGGACTATTATAATATAGATCCTAGATATGGAACTATGGAAGATTTCGAAGAATTAGTTAGAGAAGCTAAAAGTAGAAATATAGATATTATGCTTGATATGGTATTTAATCATACTTCAACAGATCATGAATGGTTCCAGAGAGCTTTAAAAGGAGAAGAAAAATATAAAAATTATTATATTTTTAAAGAAGGCAAAAAGGGAGAACCACCTACAAATTGGATTTCAAAATTTGGAGGGAATGCTTGGGAGTATGTTGAGGAGCTAGGAGAGTACTACTTACATTTATTTGATGTTTCACAAGCAGATTTAAACTGGGATAATCCAGAGCTAAGAGAAGAGATATATAAAGTAGTAAACTTCTGGATAGATAAAGGGGTTAAGGGATTTAGATTAGATGTTATAAATCTTATTTCTAAACCAGAAAAATTCGAAAATGATTATGAAGGTGATGGAAGAAGATTCTATACTGATGGTCATAGAATTCATGAGTATTTAAAGGAACTTAATGAAAGAACCTTTGGTAAGGATATAGAGATAGTAACTGTTGGAGAAATGTCATCAACAACTATAGAAAATTGTATAAAGTATTCTAATCCTAATGAAAAAGAGTTATCAATGGTATTTAATTTCCATCATTTAAAGGTTGATTATAAAAATGGACAAAAGTGGTCTTTAATGGACTTTGATTTTATTGAGCTTAAAAAAATATTTAATCACTGGCAAAGAGGTATGATAGAAGGTGGCGGCTGGAATGCAGTATTCTGGTGCAATCACGATCAACCAAGAATTAACTCAAGATTTGGGGATGTTAAAAATTATTTTAAAGAATCTTCAAAAATGTTAGCAACTTCAATTCATATGATGAATGGAACTCCTTATGTGTACCAAGGAGAAGAAATTGGAATGACGAATCCTGGCTTTGAAGATATTGAAGATTATAGAGATGTAGAATCAATAAATTACTTCAATATATTAAAAGAAGAAGGCGTTGATGAAAAAGAGATAATAGAGATTCTTAAGAGTAAATCAAGAGATAATTCAAGAACTCCTGTTCAATGGAATAAAGAAAAAAATGCAGGATTTACTACATCAACTCCGTGGATAAACGTAGCTAACAACTATGATGAAATAAATGTTGAAAAAGCTTTAGAAGATAATGAATCTGTGTTTTATCATTATAAAAAACTTATAGAACTTAGAAAAACTGAAGACATAATAGCATATGGAGATTATGTTCAACTTTTAGAAAATCACCCTAAGGTATATGCTTATGAAAGAAACTATAATGGAGACAAGTTACTTGTTATAAATAATTTCTATGGAGAAGAGTGTTTATTAGATTTATCAAAAGAAATTGAGGAGTTAGAGAAATGTAATAAGAAAATTTTATTATCTAACTATGATGATAGCACTTTACATCTATCTAAGTTAAATTTAAGACCATATGAATCAATAATTTATAAATTAGAAAAATAGGAAATAACCTCTCTTAAGTAAAATTATTTAAGAGAGGTTTTAATTTTTTATAATTAAGAGGTTTTATTTGGTGAAATAGAGTTTTATGTTAAAATATAAGTAAATTTAAATATTAGACTATGTTTTAGGTAAATGTTGAGTTCTAGGTAGATCTTTAGACATGAAAAAAACAATACTGGTTTAAAACAGAGGTGCAAGTTAAAGAGATTTTATTTAGGTGAGGGCTAGTTCAAAGTATTAAATTGATTTTAATGTTGAAGTTTAGTAAGAATATAAAGTGTAATAATAGTTTAGGGAGAGTTAAATATGTCTAGTAAGTATTTAAATATATATAATGAAATTGTTGGAAAAATAGACAGCGGTGTTTTTGAGACAAATAGTAAATTACCATCTGAATCACAACTTATGGGTGAGTATGGGGTATCAAGGGATACTGTAAGAAAAGCTTTAAATTTATTAGAGCAAAATGGATATATTGAGAAGTCTAAAGGTAAGGGATCTTTTGTACTTGATATGAATAAGTTTAATTTCCCGGTTTCAGGAATAAAAAGTTTTAAAGAAATCGAGAAAAATTTAGGAAAGAAATGTGAAACAATAGTTGAAGAGTTAACATTAAAAAATCCAAGTGAGAATATAATGAAGAAGCTTGAGGTTTCGCCTAATGAATATGTTTGGAGCTTAATAAGAACTAGAAATATAGATGGAGAAAAAATAATTTTAGATAAAGATTATTTAAATTCAGAGTTTGTTTCAAGATTAACTGAGGAAATCTGCAAAAATTCCTTATATGATTACATAGAAGGAGAGTTAGGATTAAAAATAGCTTATGCAGAAAAGGAAATAACAGTTCAAAAGGCTACAGAAGAAGATAGAAGATTATTAGATTTAAGAGGATATGATATGGTAGCTGTAGTTAAAAGCTACACATACTTAGAGGGAAGAAAATTGTTTCAATATACAGAATCAAGACATAGACCAGATAAGTTTAAGTTTGTAGATTTTGCAAGAAGATAAAAATAATTGGTTTAGTTATTAATTTATTTGAAAATTATTTTTGTAAAGAAAAAATATAAATATCACATTCATAGTTGGTAAATACTTAGACAATACACTATGAATTGTGATATTTTTTTAGAAAATCTTAATAGATAATATAATCATAAATATGTAGTTTCTTATATTTATAATGGATAATTAAATTTATACTAAAAATCTCATGGATAAAAAATAAGTTAGGGGTAATAATAACTATTAAATTTTAAAAGGAGGTGAAGTAGTGGAAAAGTTTTATGGACCTTTAGGATTAGAGGGATATGTATCGAGATACATAGACAACAATGGATGTAGCTTAGAAGAAGCTTGCAACGAATTAGAAGTAAATATTGAAGACATATTTAAATAAATAGAGTGAAAATATATAGAAGTAGTTATATCAAAAGACTTATGAATATTTTGATATAGCTACTTTTTAGATTGCCTCTATAGTGTAGATTAAACAATTATCAACATAAAAAAAGGAGAGTACAAATTGTACCCTCATTCATTGAATAATGTTTAACACCTAAAATAGCAAAGGAAAAAGTTTCGATGTAGTAAAGGCTAATTTAGGAAAGCCACTTAAGTATTAAACAATTTTTAAAAAGTTAATAATGTTTACATTTTATTTATAAACCTTTTTAAAGTTCATGTCAAATACATGAAATTAAACAATTTTAATATTGAAGCCTATATTTTGAAATTAAATCTATTTTAACTAGTAAATATTATCTAAATAAGGAATGTATACATTTTACATTACCAAATCTTTAATATCCCAAAGTTAATGTAATTTTTGAATTTCCATCTACTACTTCGTCAGGTGAAATACTTTGTTTAGTTACAGATGGTCCTTCACCAACAAATTCACCTTTAAGTCCTAATTGATTAAGAAGCTTTTCAGCAGATTCTTTAGAATAGCTAGTGAAATCAGGAACAATAACATCTCTATTTAAATTTGAGCTATCGCCTGCAATTAAAGTTATCTTTGTATCTGGTGAAATTGGATAGCCTGTAGCAGGATTACTATCAACTATAAATTCACCTTCACCTTCTATAGTATAAGAAATTTCTAAATCTTTTAAAATTTTAGTAGCATCATCTACAGGTAAACCACAAACTTCAGGAATTATAACAGTTTCCTTTTCAGGAAGTTTTTCATCTAAATGGAATTCTGTTAAGTCTATATAGTTAAATATATTTTGGAATAACATTCCCGCTAGTGGAGCAGCAACTCTACCACCATAATATTCTCCATTCTTAGGATTATCAACAGATACCATTACAGATATTTGAGGATTATCATAAGGAGCAAAGCCAACAAAGGAAGCAACATAGCCACCACCATAGCCACCAGTTTCAGGATTAACTTTTTGGGCAGTACCAGTCTTACCAGCCACTCCATAACCCTCTTTATAGGCAGATTTAGCAGAACCATTCTTAGCAGCATTGGCTAAGGCTGCATTTATTTGTTCAGCAGTCTCTTTGCTTATTATATTTTCTGTTTTTTTAGGCACAAAGCTTTCATCTATAACTCTTTCATTAGCTTCATTTATATAACTTATTTCTTTAACTACATGAGGTTGAATTAATGTACCACCATTAGCAACGGCATTAACAGCTGCCATAAATTGAATTGGATTAACCGTGTTGGTTTGTCCAAATGCAATAGTAGCAAGGTCCATATCAGTTATGTTTTCAGTTTTCTTAACAATTCCAGGAGATTCACCAGGTAAGTCTACACCTGATTTTTTTCCAAGGCCAAAATTTTTGATATATTTATTTAACTTTTCTGCACCTAATTTTTCTCCTAGATGCATAAAGCCAACGTTACATGAATTTTGTATTATCTCTTCAAAAGTCTGAGTTCCATGACCTCCTCTTTTCCAACACTTAATAAATCTATCGCCTTTTTGAAGACCACCTCCACAAGTATAGGTCTCATCTTTACCGGCTAATCCTTCTTCAACAGCAGCAGAGGCTGTTATTATCTTAAAGATAGAACCAGGTTCAAAGGAATCTGAAACAGCTCTGTTTCTCCACATTTTTTGAATTCTATCTGATGAAGTGTTACCTGGGAAGTTTTCTGCTCCATCATAAGGTTTATTTGGATTAAAATCAGGCTTATTAGCCATTGCTAAAATTTCACCGTTATTTGGGTTCATTATAATTACTGAAGTAGCGTCGGCATTATTATGAACAAGACCTATTTCAGCTATTTGCTCCGCAAAATATTGTAGTTTTTCATCAATTGTTAAAACTACATCTTTACCATCCACAGGAGCAGTAAATCTAGAAATAGTATAAGGGTATTCAGCTCCGTCTTTAACCATTTCAGTTATTTTTAATCCAGGAGTTCCGGCTAAAACCTTATCGTATTTTAATTCAACACCATTTAATCCAACACCATCTGAGTTGGTAGTTCCTAAGACATGGGAAAGGAAATTATCATTAGGATAATATCTTTGAGTATCAGGAGAAACCATTACCCCTGGGATTTCTAATTCCTTAACCTTATCAGCCTTATCTTTTTCTATTCTTCTAGCAACTATTGCAGCACCAGCAGGTGCGCCAGAAGGAAGCCTAAATTCTAATTTCTTTAAAACAGCATCCTTATCCATCTCTAGTACTTTAGAAATTTCCAAAGCTAACTCGTCATTAGTCTTGCTAGTTTTCTTTGTATAGGATCTAATTGCATTTAAGTTAAAGTCAACTCTGTAAACATTAGAGCTAACAGCAAGTTCATTTAAATCCCTATCAAGAATTTTTCCTCTTCTTGCAGAGATTTTAACTTCGTTTGTCCATTGTTCAACAGCAAGTTCAGCATATTCTGGTCCCTTAGCTACCATTACATAAGATAACCTAAGACTTAAAATGAAAAACATAATTATAATAAACGCTAAGATAAACGAGAGTCGTTTCCTGATTACTGCCATATCTCTGTATAATTTCTTCAATATTTCATACCTCCTTCAAAAAACTATATCTATACATAATATTAGTAAAAGGAAGATTTAATTATTAAATTTAAAAAAATTATAAATGGAATAAATTGTTAATTATTAGAAATTAGGTGGAGATTAGTTTAGTTTTTGTTTATTATTTACATATAAGGTTTTTATATAAAATTATTTAGTGAAAAGTATATTAAAAAAGAGTTGATTTATAAATTTTATATATAGAGAAAAGGGGTGTAGAAGGTTTGGATAAGAGAAAAATTAAGAATGGAAATTCCTTAGAAAGACGAAAGAAAATTTTAAGAAGAAGGATTATATTTTTTCTTGGCATTATACTATTTTTAGGAATTATTATTTTCTTTGCTTTTTCAATTATAGGAAGAGAAGAAAGTTATAGAGATTTATATAATAAAAATCTTTCAAAAAGAGATTTAGAGAAAATGAGGATAGATTTAAATGTACAAGATGTTGAGTATAAATGGGGAAATGAACTTAAAAAAGGAAATTCACCTAAAAGGCTGATTATACACCATTCAGCTACAGATTCACCAGAAACTCCAGAAGCAATTCATAAATTTCATTTACAAAATGGATGGAGTGGGATTGGATATCATTTTTATATAAGAGAAGATGGAACAATTTATAAAGGAAGAGATGAAAATATAATAGGTGCTCATGCTAAAAATGCAAATTATAACACCTTAGGTATATGTGTTGAGGGTAATTTTGAAAAAGAAGGATTAGATGAAGCACAGAGAAATTCACTCATTAAATTAGGGACTTATTTGAGTTTAAAATACCCTATAAAAGATATAATTCCTCATAGAGATGTTGTGGATACTTTGTGTCCAGGAAGTCTTTTTCCTATGGATAATATAAAAAGTAGTATTATTGAGGAAATAAAAAAGATATAGTGAATATTTAGTTAGAAGGGGAATTTATAAACTTAAAAGAGAATTGACAACAAAATTTTAAAATGGTAATTTATAGACATAATTCAATATAAATTCTTCAGGGCAGGGTGAAATTCCCTACCGGCGGTAAAGCCCGCGAGCTAATATTTAGCATGATTCGGTGAGACTCCGAAGCCGACAGTAAAGTCTGGATGAAAGAAGAATATCTAATAAGTTATCTTTTTATTTGTGTATTTTTATATGTATATAAAATAGATTATTATAATTTAGAATTTTTTGCTCTGAACTTTTGTTCAGAGCTTTTATTTTTATTAAATTACTTAAATACTAATGTTATTTTTATATAAAATGTTGATGTCTATTATAATTAATCAGCATTTTATATAAAATTAATTGAGTTTTTTTAAAGAAAATAAAGTAATTTGAACTTAAAATTCTATTTTATATATTTTTATAGATAACGAACAAAGCCCTGAGTTGAATATACTCAGGGCTTTAATTTTTATTAGGTAATTCTTTTTAAGTTAAAATTCAATTTGAAAATTTGAAATTTTAAACTTACACATTTTAGATAAAAATGTGCTTCCCATAAGTAAGAATTTTGGAAGGAGAGGGTAACTTGGATGGATTTTTTATGAAAAAGGCTTTGGAATTAGCTAAAAAAGGTGAAGGATATGTAAATCCTAATCCTTTAGTAGGTGCTCTTATTGTTAAAGATGGAGAAATAATTGGACAGGGATATCATGAGTTTTTTGGAGGAAATCATGCTGAAATCAATGCAATAAATAGTGCTATTAAAGATGTTGAGGGTGCAACAATATATGTGACTTTAGAACCGTGTTGTCATTATGGAAAAACACCACCTTGTGTAGAGGCCATAAAGAGAAATAAGTTTAAAAGAGTTGTAGTTGGAACATTAGATCCTAATCCATTGGTTTTTGGAAAGGGCGTTAGGATTTTAAAAGAAGCTGGAATAGAAGTTGAAGTTGGAGTATTAGAAGAAGAATGCTTAAGGTTAAATGAGATATTTAATTTTTATATAGAAAAAAATAGGACATTTGTAGCAATTAAATGGGGGATGACTTTAGATGGAAAAATAGCCACAAAGGATTTTAAATCAAAATGGATAACTAATGAAAAATCTAGAGAGTTTGTTCATGGATTAAGGAAAAAGTATAGTTCAATAATGGTTGGTATAAACACTATTTTAAAAGATAATCCAGATCTAAGGTGTAGGCAAAATGAAAGTGAAGCTAAAAACAAAGGAATAAAAAGAAATCATTTCAGAGTCATCCTTGATAGCAAACTTAGAATACCTTTAAGTGCAGAAGTATTAAAAAATCAAGATGAATCAAAAACATTAGTTTTCACAACTAATCAGAAGGATGGGGCAAAGCATTTTTTATTGAAAAATATGGGAATAGAGATTTTAGAAGTAGGTTCACATAATGGAAGAATTAATATTCAAGATGTTCTAGATATTCTAAAAGAAAAAAATATTGATTCTGTTCTTATTGAAGGAGGCGGAAGTTTAAATTTTTCTTTCTTAGAAAATAGAAAAGTAAATAAGATATATGCTTTTGTAGCACCAAAAGTTTTTGGAGGAAGCAAGGCTTTAAGTCCTGTTGAGGGAGAAGGGGTAAGTGAGGTTTATGAGGCTTTTGAGTTTAAACAGGTAAGCTTAAAGACCTTTTATAATGACATTTTAATAGAATGTGACTTTATTTAAGATGTAGAAGAGGATGTGAATTACATGTTTACAGGAATAATAGAGGAAGTTGGTGAGGTTTTTGCCATAGATGGAGGAGAAAAATCTTCATTAGTAAAAATAAAATGCTCTAAGGTTTTAGAAGATACGAAAGTTGGAGACAGTATAGCTACTAATGGTGTTTGTTTAACAATAACAAACAAAGGAAAGGATTTTTTTACAGCATATATTATGGGAGAAACTTTAAGAAAAAGTAATCTTGGAATTTTAAGAAAAGGTTCTAAGGTGAATTTAGAGAGAGCTATGGGACTTAAGGATAGATTTAATGGGCATATAGTAACTGGACATATAGATTCAAAGGGAAAGATAATTTCCTTTAAGAAAGAAGCAGAAGCTATTTGGGTAGAAATTAATATTCTTAATGAATTTAGTAAATATATAGTTTACAAAGGATCAATAGCTATTGATGGAATAAGCTTAACTGTCGCAGATGTTGAAGGAGGTAATTTTAAGGTTTCAATTATTCCCCATAGCAAAGAGGAGACAACCTTAACAAAGAAAAAAGTTGGTGAATTAGTAAATATAGAGTGTGATACTATTGGAAAATATGTTGAAAAGCTTTTAGGATTTAAGGAATATGTGGGAGAAAAGAAAAAATCATCTTTATCAGAGAATTTCTTACGTAATAATGGATTTATGTAAAAATTTGATGAGCTTTTATAGAGGTGTTTTTGCAAGAAAAAATATACTTTTAATATTTTGAAAGGTGGTGTAGGGAAAATGGATTCCCTTAAGAATATGAGAGATTTTAATTTAATAGAAGAGGCAATAGAAGATATAAAGAATGGAAAAATAGTTATTGTTATTGATGATGAAGGAAGAGAAAATGAAGGAGATTTAGTTATGGCTGGTGAGCTTGTAACTGGAGAAAAAATAAACTTCATGGCTACTTATGGAAAAGGATTAATATGTGCTCCAATAAGTGAGGAAATTTCAGAGAAACTTAGTTTAAATCCAATGGTTTCACATAATACAGATAATCATGAGACTGCATTTACCGTATCCATAGATTATAAGGAGACAACTACAGGGATTTCAGCCTTTGAGAGAGCTGATACGATTAAACACTTAGCTAGTAAGAATAGTAAGGCTGATGATTTTAGAAGACCGGGACATGTATTTCCTTTAATAGCTAAAAGGGGTGGAGTGTTAAAAAGATCAGGACATACAGAAGCATCAATTGACTTAGCTAAGTTAGCAGGTCTAAAAGAAGTTGGAGTTATTTGTGAAATAATGAAAGATGATGGAACAATGGCTAGAACAGAAGAATTATTAGAATTTGCTAAGGAACATAATATGAAAATAATAACCATAGAGGATTTAATAGCTTATAGGACTGAAAGAGATAATTTTGTTGAAAGAGTTGTTGAAACAAATATGCCTACTAAAAAGGGTGATTTTAAAGCTATTGGATTTATAGATAAGCTTACAGGAGAGCATCATGTAGCTTTAGTCAAAGGAGAAATTAAATCAGATAAGCCTGTTTTATTAAGAGTACATTCAGAATGTTTAACTGGAGATGTCTTTGGCTCAAGAAGATGTGATTGTGGAGAACAATTTGAAAGAGCAATGGAAAAAATCAATGAAGAGGGAAATGGAATACTTCTTTATATGAGACAAGAGGGAAGAGGAATTGGACTTATAAATAAGTTAAGAGCTTATAAACTTCAAGACGAAGGATTAGATACAGTTGAGGCAAATTTAGCATTAGGTTTTCCAGAAGATCTTAGAGATTATGGTGTTGGAGCACAAATATTAAAAGAATTAGGAGTAAGAGAAATAAGGCTTATGACTAATAATCCTAAGAAAATAACTGGATTAGAGGGATATGGACTTAAAATTGTTGAGAGAGTTCCAATAGAAATAAAGTGTAATGAGAAAAATAGATTTTATCTAAAAACAAAAAAAGATAAAATGGATCACTTAATAATGCAGTAATTTTAAAACAGGGTCTAAAAGTTTTATTTATTTTAAAAAATATAATTTTTGAAGGAGATAATTGAAATGAAAGTTTTAGAAGGAAATTTAGTTGGACAAGGTAGAAAGTTTGCTATAGTGGCAGGAAGATTTAATGAATTTATAGTATCAAAGCTTATAGGAGGAGCTGTTGATGCCTTTAAGAGACATGGTGTTAATAAAGAGGATATAGAATTGGCATGGGTACCTGGAGCGTTTGAAATACCTTTGGTGGCTAAGAAGTTAGCCAAGTCTGGAAACTACTCAGCCTTGGTATGTTTAGGAACAGTAATAAGAGGAGCAACAAGCCATTATGATTATGTTTGTAGTGAGGTTTCAAAAGGAATAGCCAATGTTAGCTTAGAAACTGAAATACCAGTAATATTTGGAGTTGTTACAACTGAGAGCATAGAACAAGCTATTGAAAGAGCTGGAACTAAGGCTGGAAATAAAGGTTTTGATGCAGCTGTAGCAGCAATAGAGATGGCAAATCTTTTAGAAAATATTTAAAAATTTAGGCTATGTTTTAAAAATCAACATTTACCTAAAGCAAAGCTAAATTTTTATTTAGAATTTAAGTAAAAGAATATGGCTATATCAGAATAAATAATTTTTATTCCGATATAGCCATTTATTTTAAGTTTAAATATTAGCCTTCAAGTATTTTTACATAAAAAGTTCTATTTCTTGGACCATCAAAATCACAGAAATAAACATCTTGCCATTGACCTAGAACAAGCCTTCCTCTATGTAATATTAATTGTTGAGAAACCCCTACAGTAGAGCTTTTTAGATGTGAATGAGAATTGCCTTCAAAGTGTCTATATTTATGATCTTCAGTTGGATAAACTTTTTCAAAACCATAAATTAAATCTTTAACCACATCAGGATCAGCATTTTCGTTTATTGTTATCCCTGCTGTAGTATGTGGACAGTAAACAACAACAATTCCATTTTCAATATTACTTTCCTTTATGTCCTCTTTTATATATGATGTAATCTTACTCATACTTTGAGGTGTATGAGTTTCTAATGTATGCTTAAAAAAATTCTTCATAAAAAAACACCCCTTTAAATCTTAGTATATACAAATTATATAACAAATAGCTATTTAGGTTATGATTTATTTCAAACTAAATATGATTTTTTAACTATAAAATTTTAAAAATATAGTTAGTATAGAATCAGTAATTTTATAGTTAAAAATAGTGCGGTTAGGTAAATAAAAATTCTTAGAGATTATAATAATTGTTCTTAAAATTAACAAAGAAAAAACTTTGTAAAAAATGATAGGTTTTTATATTCCAATTCGTATTTAAATAGTGTACTAGTACTTAGGGGAATTAAATTAGGAGGAAATAGGGAATATGGAAGATAGCCTTATTATAAAATATATCGAACTAAAGAAAGAAGAAGGAATAGATATGCTTATAGATAAATATTCTCCACTTATTAAAGGGGTTATTAGAAAGTATTTATTCAATTTAAGAGAATATGAGGAAGAATGTCTAAATGATATACTTCTTTCTATTTGGAATAATATAGAGAGTTTTGATGCAAAGAAAAATACATTTAGAAATTGGATAATATCAGTTTCTAAGTATAAAGCAATTGATTATAAGAGGAAATATCTTAAAGAATTAGAGGATTTAGAGATAGATTTAAATTTAATAGAGGATTCAAGAAGCGTTGAGGCAGATATATTAAGAGAAGAACTTCAAGAGGATGTTTATGCACTTTTAAAAAATCTTAACCACAAGGATAGAGAGGTATTTATTAAATATTATATTGAAGAGTTAGAACTTAAAAAGATATCTAAAATTATGAATATTAAAGAATCTACATTATACAACAGGCTTTCAAGAGGAAGAAAAAAACTTAGAAAGTTGATTCATCTATATGATTTTTAGGAGAGGTTTGGATATGAAAAAAGATAAATTTAGAATTTTAAATTGTTTAGATAACAGTAAAGATAAAATAGATGAAATAAATCTTAATGAGAATGAAAAGAATTCATTAAAGTTAAAAATGAAAAAAATTATAAATGAAGATAAAAAGATAAAGAGTAGAAAGAAGAAAAATAGAAATAAAATAATAGCAGCTTCAGTTTCATGTATTATTATAGGAACTTGTATTTTAAATAGTGAAAGTGTAATAGCTAGTATGACTTCTTTAGGAAAGAAACTTGAAAGTTATTTTGGAAAAGAGGAGGATTCATTAAAGCCATACAAAAATGAAGTTTTAAAATCAGTAGAGGATAAAGGAATAACTTTTTCTTTAAATGAACTTATTTTAAATGATGAAGAGCTAGTAGTAAGTATGATGGTTGATTATAATGACTTTGATTTTGAAAGTGTTGGAATAAAAGAAAGTAAAGCAGATAAAGTCTCAGTATATCCTTATGCAGGAATTGCAATAACTTCAAATGGACAAGAGATTGATATAACAGGTATGGGTGGAAGTTATTATTATGATGAAAAAAATAAAGTAAGCAACATAATTATGAACTTTGATATGGCAAATGTTGATTTAGAGAAAGATTATAATATCAAGTTTAATGTAAATGATATGATAATAAATGAATGGTTTAAGGGTGAAAAAGTTGTTAAGGGAAATTGGACTTTAGATAATAATTTTAATGGAAAGAAATTAATAGAAAAAGTTGAAGTAATAAATATAGATAAAACTATGAGTATTGAGAAGTATGGGCATGTAGACTATGTATTAACAGAGGTGAGAAAAACACCAGCTTCATTAGTAGTAAAATATAATTCTAAAGAGCCATTAGGAATTATTGAAGAAGGAGAAAAACATAGATATATTGAGTTAGAATTTTATGATGAGAATGGAGGAAAATTAGACTTTTTAAGCAAAGGAGGAAATTCTGAAAAAGGTCTTTCTTATGAATACAAAGGAGATAAAGAACTTACTAAGATAAAAGTAGTTCCAGTATTATATGAAGAGAGAAATAAATTATTTAAACTTATAGGAATGGGATTTAAGAGCACTAAGTTAACAGAAGAAGGAGTTTATATTGATTTAAAATAAGTTATTGGACTATGTTTTAGACAAATGTTGATTTAATAAGGCTTTTTACAGCTTTATGTGAAAATTAGCATTAGTTTAAAGCCTAGTCTTTTTCAGTTAATATAAAAATATTATTAGGTTTAATATTCTGATTTATGGATAGAATCACATATGAAGAATTGATATTGGAGGAAGTAGTATGTTTGATTTTATTTTTGACAAAGAAGATAAAGCTATGAGAGAAATGAACTCAATCGAGGAAAGAAAATTTATAATGATGTTTCTTACTTATATGTACTTATAATTTATATTATTAATTTTGAATAATTACGCATATGTAAATTTTAAATATTGAACCTTTAAAAATACTATTTAATAATTTTATGAAATTAAAATTATTTCTAGAGAATTAATTTTAATTTATTATTAAGAGGATTTAAAATAAAAGAGAATTGTATATTATAAATTTACTTTGTGAATAATAAGTAAGGGAAATATGAGAAAAAGTTACCACTATATGCTAATATATATTTAATATTGAGATTATTTAAATTTATGGAGGAATTTAATATGTATACTATAATGGCAATAAAACTATCACCTAGAACAAGTGTGGCACCTAAAGTTCAAGAGATATTAACTAGATATGGCTGTATAATACATACTAGAATAGGATTACATGAAGCTACTGAAAATACATGTTCAACTTCAGGTCTTATTCTTCTAAACCTTACGCCAAGTGCTAAGGAAGAAATAGAAAATTTAGATAAAGAGTTAAACTCTTTAGAAGATGTAACAGCTAAATTATTAAACCTTTAATAATTAGTTATTTTAAAAAAGTCACCATAATATATATTATGATGACTTTTTTAATGCTAAATTATAGAAATTATCATTAAAATTAATATACTCAAAATTTTGAATAATTTAGTAAATAAATTGCATGTAAACGTTAATTGTTAGGTGTTAATATTAAATTGTAAGAAAAAGGTGAGATTACTATACAAGACTTTAAATGTCATACAGTAGAGTAAATGGAGGAGATAATTATGGGAGAGTTAAAAGGAAGAGTTACAATACCAACTGATTCTAATATGAAAGAAGAAATAAAAAGTATTATAGATAGATGGGGAGCTGACGCATTAAGAGATTGTGATGGAACTAAGCTTTCTAAGGACATAGTTGATTTAGGCGTTAAGTTATATTCTACATACTTAACAGTTAGAAGTGATCAAGAATGGGCTAGAGAAAATAAAGATGAATTACAACAGCTTTATTTAATGTCAGAACCTGTTATTGCTAAATCAGAAAAAACTGAAATAAAAATATTAGCTGGATATTATGATCAGCAATTTGAAATAGATAAAGTTCATGATGAAAAGAAATGGTGGGAAGTTATAGATAGAACTACTGGAGAAGTTATAGAACCTTCAAAATGGAGTTTTAATAAAGAAAATGAAATATTAACTGTTGAAGAAACTACACCTTATCATGAATATACAGTAAATTTCTTAGTTTATATGGTTTGGGATCCAACTCAAATGTATAACCATATAACTAACGATTGGGGCGATAAACCTCATGAAATGCCTTATGATTGTAGACAAGCTAAAACTAGTGTACATGTTAAAGAGGCTTTAAAGAAATGGATGGATGAGAATCCAGAAGTTGATGTAGTTAGATTTACAACATTCTTCTATCACTTTACATTATGCTTCAATGAAGTTGCTAAGGAGAAGTTTGTTGATTGGTTTGGATATAGTTCATCAGTAAGTCCACTGGCTTTAGAACAGTTTGAAGAAGAAAAAGGGTATAAGTTAAGACCAGAGGATATAGTTGATGCTGGTTACTATAATTCAACATTTAGAGTGCCAACAAAACAATATAAAGATTTTATAGATTTCCAATGTCAACATGTTTCAAAAATGGCTAAGGAGTTAGTTGATTTATGTCATGAAAATGGAAAAGAAGCAATGATGTTCTTAGGTGATAACTGGATAGGAACAGAGCCTTATGGAAAGTATTTCCCAAGCATTGGATTAGATGCAGTAGTTGGTTCAGTAGGTAATGGAACAACTATGAGAATGATAGCTGATATTCCAGGAGTTAAGTACACAGAAGGAAGATTTTTACCATACTTCTTCCCAGATGTATTTAATGAAACAGGGGATCCTGTTGGGGAGGCAAGGGAAAATTGGCTACAAGCAAGAAGAGCTATATTGAGAAGTCCACTAGATAGAATAGGATATGGTGGATATTTAGGACTTGCAGTTAAATTCCCAGAGTTTGTTGATCAAGTTGAAAAAATATGTGATGAGTTTAGAGAAATTCACAATACTATAAAAGGAACAAAGGCTTATACTACACCTTTTAAGGTTGGAGTATTAAACTGTTGGGGAAAATTAAGAAGCTGGCAAACACAACAGGTAGCTCATGCACTATGGTATAAAGAAATATATTCATATGCTGGAATAGTTGAATGTTTAAGTGGTATGCCGGTAGAAGTAGAGTTCATAAGTTTTGATGATATATTAGAAAATGGTATTCCAAATGATATTGGAGTTATGATAAATGCTGGAGATGCTTACACTGCTTGGAGTGGTGGAGAGTATTGGAAAAATCCTAAATTAGTTTCTATGATTAGAAATTGGGTTAATAATGGTGGAGGATTCATAGGTGTTGGAGAACCAACTGCAATACATTATGAAAATAAATTCTTCCAGTTAGCAGATGTTTTAGGAGTAGATAAAGAGGTTGGATTCAGTTTAAGTACAAGAAAATATAATGAATTAAATCCACATCATTTTATAACAGAAGAAATTGGAGATGCTTCAATAGATTTTGGTGAAGGAATGAAAGGTGTTTATGGTAAGGGAGAGAATTACCAAGTTATAAGAATGGATTTCGGTAATGAGCATTGCAATAAGAATAATTTCAGAGGAGATACAACTTGTGCTGTAAACACATATGGAAAAGGTAGAAGTGTTTATTTTGCAGGATTTCCATATACTCCAGAGAATTGTAGAATTTTATTAAGAGCAATTTATTGGGCTGCAAGTAAAGAAGATGAAATGAAAAAATTCTATGTAACTAATATAGATACTGAGTGTGCTGCATTCTTAGAAGTAGGAAAGATGGCTGTAATAAACAACACTCAAGAAGAAAAGGTTACAGATGCATATATAAATGGTGTTAAGGTTGAAACTTTAACTTTAGAGCCTATGGAAATTAGATGGCTAGATATAAATAAATAAGCTTTTTCTTTTAATTCCCTTATATTAAAGGTCCTTAGTGAAAATTACACTAAGGATCTTTTTGATGTTTACAGAATGTTGTACAAATCTTAATAAAAAACTAAGGTTGAAATTATTGTTTTAATTTCAAAAAAATAACATATATGATAAAATATTAAAAGAATATAGAAATTATGCTGGGGAGTGAGGGAGATTATAAAGAAAATAATAAATATCTTAGATGAAATATCGAATTTTCTTAGAAAAACTTCTATTAAAAATAGGCTTATAGTTTCTTTTTCCATAGGAATAATATTTTGTAGTAGTATATTAGGAATACTCTTATACCAAAAAGCTACTAACGCACTGAAAATTAATGCAATCAATTATTCAGAAAATATGCTTTCAATCATGGATGAAGACATTTACAAGAATAAAGAATTTTTAGAAAGAGCATCCGTTGAATTATCCATAAATGAAGAGATAGTAGATCATCTTATAAATTATAAGTTTATGGATGGAAAAGAAAAAAATGAATTTCTAAAATATATGAATGATTATTTATCGAAGAAATTATCACTTCTACCTAACTTAGCAGAGGTTGAAATAATATCAAAGGACTACGATGTAGTTTATATGCAGGGATTCAAATATTTTAAAAGAGGGGATATCGAAAAGTATGCTGATGAAGCAGAGGAGGGATTGATTTGGTTTTCTACTCTTTTAAATAATGAGGAGCATATATGTATAGCAACTCCAGTAAAGCAAGATGAAAATACAGTTGGATATGTTTTTATGGCTATAAAAAATGAGGTTTTTGCATCTTCCTTTTCTCTTTTAAATATAAGAAATGGAAGTGAAACATTTATAATTGATGAAAAGAACAACATAATAATTTCTGAGAATAATCTTAATAAAGATTTTATATTAAACCAACCATATTTAAATAAATTTCTTGGAAATAAAGATTCGAAGGATACAATTAGAAAGATATTAGTTAATGAAGAAAACTATGTGGCAACCTATAGAAAATTAAAGGGGTTTAACTGGTATATAGCATCAATAACTCCTTATGATTTTATAAATTCAGATATTCAAAGTTTAAGAAAAGAAATGATAATAATAAGCGTACTTTTTATTTTAGTAATTTTAATATTTTCATACTTTCTATATTCAAGCATTAAGGTACCTTTGTACAATCTTTTAAACAAAATGAAAAGGGTATCTAAAGGTGATTTAACTGTTGAAGTAAATGATTTTTATAAGGATGAAATTGGTGTGATTTCTGATAATTTTGATTCTATGCTAAGAAGAGTAAATGACTTAATTAAAAAAACAAAGTTACAAGAAATAGAGAAAAGGGATTTAGAAATAAGAATGTTACAAGCACAAATTAATCCTCATTTTCTTTTTAATACATTAAATTCATTAAAGTGGACAGCTTTAATGAATCAAGATTATACAGTAAGCGAAGGGCTTAGCTCTTTAGCAGAACTTTTAAGAAATACTATTATAGATAAAAATGAACTGGTGACTATTAAAGAAGAACTTGATAATATAAAGAACTATGTTGTCATTCAAAAAATAAGGTATGGTAATTCTTTTGATGTTGAATATGAGGTAGATGAAAATTTATTGGATAATAAGGTAATAAAGTTCATTCTTCAACCTATAGTTGAAAATTCAATAATTCACGGTATTGATGAAAATAAGGAAAATCAAAAGATTATTATCAATGTTACTGAAGAAGGCGAAGAGATTTTAATATCTATTAAAGATAATGGAAAAGGTTTTAATAGTAAGGAAAAGGTAAATGACAATAAACTTTCTGGTATTGGATGGAACAATGTTGATGAAAGAATAAAGTTAACTTTTGGGGTAGGTTATGGAACAACTATTAATAGTGAAGTAAATAAAGGGACTGTTGTTAGAATAATAATTCCAAAAAGAATTTAAGGGGGAATTTTTATGCTTAAGGTTATTATTGCTGATGATGAGAAAATAGTTAGAATTGCCATGCAAAATATAATCGATTGGGAGGCACATGGATTTAGTATAGTTGGGTTAGCTCAAGACGGAGAAGAGGTTTTGGATATGCTAAATAAAAATGGTGCTGATCTTATAATAACCGATCTTAAAATGAAGGGATTAAATGGAATTGAATTAATTGAAAGGCTTAAGGAAGTAAATTTTAAAGGGAAAATACTTGTTCTAAGCAATCATGGTGAATTTGAATTAGTTAGGGAAGCTATGAAAAAGGGAGCAGCTGATTATTTACTAAAAATAACTCTTAGACCAAAGGAATTGGAGGAAATTGTAGATAAGTTCCGTGAGAATTTAGAAGAATTGAAAGAAGATGAAAAAAAGGAAGAAAAGTTAAAGAGTGAGTTCAATAAAACTAAAAAAATAGCAGAACTATCTTTAATAAGAGAATATCTTAAAGATGAACTTTTATATGATGAGCTTTTAAGTAAATTTCCTAATTTAAGTTTTTTAAATAAAGGAGATGGAGCTTATAGTGGAGCGTGTATTTGTATAGACAACCATAAAAAGGTTTATGAAGATAAGATAAAAGATAAAAATAAATTAACTGTTACCATAGAGAACATAATAAAAGAAGAGTTTAGTTCTAATGAAATTAAGATTATTCCAATAAACAATCATAAATATCTTTTTATTTCAAAAATGGATGCTACTAATTTAAAGCTTAAAACAGTTAATATTCAAAATTTAATAAAGCTTTATCTAAATATTAAAGTAAGTGCAGTTATTTTATCTAAAATAGAGAATGTACAAAGGCTGAAAGAATTATTTAAAAAGGGAGAAGAAATTCTTAGCTTAAGATTCTATGGAAAAGAAGGTTCTTTAACTGTTATTGATGATTTTCCAGGCTTTGGAGATGCTATAAAACTTAAGAAGGAAATTACAGATGCTATTTTAGAAAATATAGAATTGGGAGAGATTTCTGCTAACAAAGAGCTTATAAAAGAGCTTGTTAGAAGATGTTCCAATATGAATATAAAACCTGAAGATTTAATAAACCATGTTAATTTTATTTGTGAATTAATAGAAAATCATGAGTATGTTCAGGAGGAAAATTCAAATGATTTAAAATTTCTTAAGGAAACTATATTAAAGAGTGAAAATGTGGATGAACTAATAAATAGTTCCCTTAAATCAATAGATTATATAAATCAAAGATATATAAAAAGTAAAGAATTGAATTATAAAAAAGAAGTTAATGAAATTATAAAGTTTATAGAGAAAAATGTGGATAAGAGAATAACTTTAGTTATGGTTGCTAATGCAGTTAATTTAAATGAGAGTTATTTAAGCAGGATTTTTAAAAATGAAACTGGTAAAAACCTTATGTATTTTATAAATGAGGTGAAGATGAAAAAGGCTAAGGAATTATTAAAATCTCCAGATAATTTAGTTAAGGAAGTTGCTAATAGCATTGGAATGACAGATCAATTTTACTTCAATAGAGTTTTTAAAAAGTTTTATGGCATAAGTCCATCTAAATTTAAAAAAGACTATAGCAATAAAGTTTTGTCATAGATATGTATTATTTTTGTTTTGAATAAATGTTGTAAAAAAAGTGCATATTTAAGTAAAATCCTTATATTCAAAAAATTTCCATTAAGAAGTATCATAAGAATGTAAAGAAAATGTTTACAAGAAATGAGTAAGGGTATTGGAGGAGAGAGATTATGAAAAGAAAATTAGTTAAAATGCTAACAGTTGCATGTGTTACAGCTATCGCTGCATCTACATTTGTTGGATGCGGTAGTAAAGATGAAGCACCAAAAGATAATGAAAAACCATCAACTGAGCAATCTGATGGTTCAGGAGAGAAAAAAGTTTTAGAAATAGCTGTTTTTGAAGGTGGATTTGGTAAAGATTACTGGGAAGCTTGTATAGATGCTTTCGAAGCTGCAAATCCAGATGTAGAAGTTAAGATGGAGGCTAACCCTAAAATTGGTGATATTATAAGACCAAAATTATCATCAGAAAATACACCAGATTTCATATACTTAAGTTCAAACGACCCATCAGGTATAGCTAATGCTTTAGTAAAAGATAAAGCTTTAGTAGATTTAACTGATGTATTTGATAGAGAAGACCCAGACAATCCAGGACAAAAATTAAAAGATAAAATATTACCAGGTTTCTTAGATACACCACTTACAACTCCATATGGAGATGGAAAAGTGTTCTTAGCACCACTTTACTATAACGTTACAGGTATGTGGTATAACAAAGCTTTACTTAAAGAAAAAGGATGGGAAGTTCCAAAAACTTGGGATGAGTTCTTTGCTTTAGGTGAAAAGGCTAAAGCTGAAGGAATAGCTCTTTATACTTATCAAGGACAAGCTCCAGGATATAATGAAGCTATCGTATTCCCAATGTTAGCTAGTGCTGCAGGAGAAGAGGCTGTAGAGAAGATATTTAATTATGAAGAAGGAGCTTGGAAAGATGCAAATGTTAAGAAAGCATTAGATGTATTCCAAAAGATGGCTGATGAAGATATGGTTCTTAATGGAACAGTTGGTATGTCTCATACTCAAGCTCAAGTTGAGTTCTTAAATGGAAAAGCATTATTTTTACCATGTGGTAGCTGGTTAGAAGGAGAAATGAAGGATGCTATACCAGAAGGGTTTGAATTCGGATTTATGGCTCCACCATCATTTAAAGAAGGGGATACTCCATATGTAACTACTACAATAGAGCAAATGTATATACCTGCTAAATCAGATCAAATTGATTTAGCTAAAGATTTCTTAGCATTCCAATATACAGATGCTATGGTTCAAAAGAATGCAGAAATAGCTAAAGCTGTAGTTCCAGTTAAAGGGGCAGTTGAAAAAGCTAAAGGTTCATTAGATGCATCAGGATATGAGTCTTATAAGGTTGTTGAAGAGGGAGCTAAACCAATCCCACTTTCATTCAAACCAACTAACTCTAAGATTGACTTCAGACAAGATAGCGTATTTGCACCAATAGGAAGTATCATAAACAAAGAGTTAACTGTTGATGAATGGATAGAGAACTTAGAAGCAGATTCTCAAACTATGGCTAAACAAATTGTTGAATAATTACTAAATATAAAGCAAAAGTATTTAGAAGGAGGAGAAATTCTTCTCCTTCTTTAAAATTATAGGGGGTGAAATTTCATGAACAGTAATAAAAGGAAAATATTTTTAGCAATGTGTGTGTTGCCTGCACTTATACTATTTACAATATTTATGTTGTATCCAATTGGAAAAGGGTTCATGATGTCTTTATATGAATGGAGTGGGATTTCAGGAGAGCCAGTATTTGTAGGGTTAGAAAACTTTCAGGCACTTTTAAGTGATAGATATTTTAAAGAAGCATTTGGGAATACATTTTTCATAATAGTTTTATTTCCAGCAATAACAATAACCCTTTCTTTATTCTTAGCAGTAGTAATAACTCAAAGTAAGCTAAAAGAGAGGAATTTCTATAGAGTTATACTATTTTTCCCAAATATATTATCAATGGTTGTTATAGGGGTTTTATTTACATATGTTTATGACCCATCAATAGGAATACTTAAAGCATTTTTTGAAATGATAGGACTAGATAAGTTAGCCGGCTTAGCATGGCTTGGAGATTCAAAGTTAGTTCTATGGGCATTAGTTATAACTATGGTATGGCAAGCTGTTGGTTATTACATGGTAATTTATATAGCTGGATTAGATGGAATATCACCTTCACTTTACGAAGTGTGTTATTTAGAAGGAGCTTCAGCTTGGCAAAAGTTTAGATATGTAACATTACCTCTTTTATGGGATGTTGTTAGAGTAACCTTTGCCTTCTTCATAACTGGTGCACTTAACCTAAGTTTCATATTCGTAACTGTAATGACTAAGGGTGGACCAAATGGAAAATCAGAAGTTTTATTAACATACATGTATAAGCAAGCATTTACAAATTCTCAATATGGATATGCTATGGCAGTTGGAGTAACTATATTTGCCTTTGCTATGATCCTTGCATTAATAATTAACAAGTTAAGTGATTCTGATGCAAGAGAAGAAAAGAGAATTAAAAAATTACAACAGAGAGGAGTGAGATAACATGTTAGAAACTAAGAAAAAGAAGAATATTGGGTTAGATACTGAAAATAAAACTAAAAAAATAATATCACATACTTTATTAAGAGTAATATTAATAGCTGCAACTATTTTAGTTATAGTACCTATTATATGGACAATAATGTCTTCATTCAAAACTACTAAAGAGTTCTATGCAAGCCCATGGGCTCTACCAACAAGTTTTGGATTTGCAAACTATGTGACTGCATTTACTGAAGCTAACATGGGAGCTTACTTCCTTAACTCAATTTTAGTAACGGTAATAGCTATGGCTTTATCATTATGTTTAAGTGTTCCAGCATCTTATGTTTTAGCTAGACAAAAGTTTTTTGGATGTAATTTTATAAAGAACTTATTTATGGCTGGATTATTCATTCAACCTGTATATATCATAGTTCCTTTATTTACAATATTAGAGAAAATGAAGTTATTAAATAATCTTTTTGCATTAGCTCTTGTATATGCAGTATTAAGTTTACCATTCTCAATCTATATAATGAGTGGATTTATGAAGGGTATTGCTAAGGATTATGAAGAAGCTGCAATGATAGATGGATGTACTAATCTTCAAATATTAACAAAGATAGTAGTTCCATTAGCTAAACCAGGTATAATAACTATTATGATATTTAACTTCATGAACTACTGGAATGAGTATGCTATGGCAATGACTTTCATAACAGATGCTGATAAAAAGACATTACCTGTAGGTTTACAAAACTTAATGGAAGTTCAAAAGTTTGCTACTGACTGGGGTGCATTATTTGCAGGACTAGTAATAGTAATGGTACCTACAATGATAATTTACTCATTAGTTCATAAGAAATTAACAGAAGGTGTTAACATTGGTGGAGTTAAAGGTTAAAAAATAATTTTTTAATATATAACCAATATAGTTTAAAAAACCAGGTATTACTTTAAGAGTAGTACCTGATTTTTTTATTTATAATAAAGGGCATATTTAGAAATATTTGAACACTCTATTTTTTATTTACAATGAGGAGTATGTTCATTTATGAATTTTACTATATAATTAATTAGTGTGGATAATATAAAATTTTTGTATATTAAGTACATGGTTTTATACTATAGATTTTTAAGAAAAATTATTTCAATAAATTATTTATACAATTTAATAATTTAAAGTTAATAATAATGTGAAATTTATTAAATTAAAATGGAGGGAATATGGCGAAAAAAAATACAAAATCATGGGTTATTACCTTAGGAATTTTAATAGTTATTTTAGGAATATATTTTTTTGTTCCAATTGTAAATAGTAAAGTAAATCAAATGATTTTTTATTTAAGCAGTATGAATTTGGATATGATAAAGGAGTATATACTATCTTTTGGAATATGGGCTCCAATAACATCATTTTTATTAATGATACTTCAATCTGTAATTGCTCCAATACCAGCTTTTTTAATAACTTTAAGTAATGCAGCTATATTTGGATGGGTTAAGGGAGCTGTATTATCATGGAGTAGTGCCATGGCTGGAGCTGCATTATGTTTTTTTATAGCAAGAGGATTAGGAAGAGATGCTGTTGAAAAATTAACTAGTAAGTTTGCATTAAAAGATATAGATGGATTTTTTGAGAGATATGGTAAGCATACTATATTAATAGCTAGATTATTACCATTTATATCTTTTGATATAGTTAGCTATGCAGCTGGATTAACATCAATGAGTTTTTGGTCATTCTTTATAGCTACTGGAATTGGCCAATTACCAGCAACAATAATATACTCTTATGTAGGTGGAATGCTTACAGGGGGAGCACAATTACTTATGAGCGGACTTTTAATCTTATTTGCTTTAAGTATAGCTATATATGTAGGTAAAAAAGTTTGGAATGAAAAGAGAGGTAAAAATGTCAACTAAAGAACTAAAGAAAAATTTAGAAAATTGTATTGATTGTGGACTTTGCTATAAAGTTTGTCCTATGATGAATACCTTTGGAGAGAGTCCTAAAAGTATATTAAATAGTATTAATGAAAATAAAATTAACTTTGATGATATCTCATATTCTTGTATGCTTTGTAATGCATGTACTGAGGTGTGTCCAAAGGAAATAAATTTAAAAGATATGTTTCATAAATTTAGGATAAAATCTTACAGAGAAAATTTAAAAGACACTAGAAAAAAATTTAACTTAAGAGTTGTTCAGGCTCATCAAAAAGGAAGCTTTTCTAAGTTTTTAACTTCAAAAAATAATAATAAAATAGCAGAAAAAGTCTTTATTCCAGGATGTAGTTTAAGTGGATATGATAATGATATTATTATGAAAGTGAAAAAATACTTAGATGAGAACTTAGGAGAAACAGAAATATTATTAAAGTGTTGCGGAAAACCTTCAAAAGATATTGGGGATTTAGATTTATTTGAAAGCAATCTTAATCATATAGAAGAAAGCTTAAAAAATAAAAATGTTAATGAAATAATAGTTGCTTGCGAAAATTGCTACAAAACTTTTGGAGAAGCTTTTAAGGATATTAAGGTAATAACACTATGGGAAGTTATTAATGAGCTTGGAGTACCTGTAGAGCTTAAAAATAAGTATTTGAATTTAAATGAAATATTTGCTTTACACGATCCATGTCCAATAAAAAAAGAGGAACAAATACATGAATCAGTTAGAAATATTCTTAATGAATTAGGAATAAAGATAGTTGAGTTTGATAAAAATAGAAGTAAAACTGAATGCTGTGGCTGTGGAGGTATGGTAGGAGTTACTAATAAAGAGTTATGGGAAAGTCAGAAAAATAAGAGAGCAAACTCTACAGAATGTGAGAATATAATTTCTTATTGTGAATCATGTGTTAATACCTTTAAGTCTTCAAATAAAAATGTACTTCATATATTAGATTTGATTTTTAATGATGAAGTTATTAGTGGAAAAATTAAGAGTCAGAAGAATGTAGGTACAATTAATCAATGGATAAATAGAATCAAATTAGCTAACAAAGTAGGGAGAGAAAATTAATGTTAGATACTTATGGAAGAAAATATGTAAATCCATTCATAGATTTAGGTGCTAAGGTTTTATTAAAATGCAAATTAACACCAAATAGCGTTAGCATAATAGCTTTAATACTAGGAGTTTTAAGCTCTGTGCTACTTTATTTTGATAAATTAATTTTAGCTGTAGTGTTTCTTTGGGTGTCAGGATATTTAGATTCAGTTGATGGAGCTATGGCAAGGAGAAAAAGTTTAACCAGTGATTTTGGAACTCTTTTAGATATAACTTTTGATAGAATTGTAGAGTTAGGGATAATCTTTGTTTTAGCTTTAAAGTTTGAAAACAGTAGATTAGAATTATTGATTTTAACCATGATGATATTAATATCTATGACAATATTTTTAACTGTAGGTGCTTTAGCAAAAAATAATGGAGTTAAATCTTTTAGATATCAAGCAGGAATAGCAGAAAGAGCAGAAGGATTCATTTTCTTTTCTTTAATGATTTTACTATCATATACTAAATTGGGATTAGTAACCAATATATTTTCTATAATAATATTTATAACCATAGTGCAACGGGCTATAGAAGCTAAAAAACTATTAAATTAAGAAAATTTAAAGAAAAACGTAAAATTTAACTTTGAAGTATAAATAAATCCTATTTATTAAAAGAGTAGTTATTAAAAATTATTTATCATTTGTTGATATTATATAAATAAATAATAGTTTTTTTAGTCTCTTTGATAAATAGGATATTTTATTCTTAATAAAATGTTAAGAATATAGAGGGTGTTATATTGTAAAATGTTAATTAGATTAACATAAATTTAATATTAAAAGAGTTTGTTTTTAAAGTAATTTTAATTTAATTCAACTTTTAAATATTTTAAACAAAAATAAATGGATAAAGATACATAGTGTGTTAAGTGTAAGTTAATTAATTGATTCAATGTTAAAAATAAAAAAATCTTATGATATACTAAGTTTGTTAAATAAAAATTCATAATGAGAACCAGGAGATGAAAAAAGAATGTTTAACTTAAATCCTAAAGAAGATAAATTTTATGACATGTTTATCGAAGAAGCAAAAAATGTAGAAAAAGCAGCAATGATATTAAGTGAAGCTTTAGGTGATCTTGGGAACAAGACAAGCCACGTAGCAAGAGTAGAAGAGTTAGAGCATAAAGGAGATGAAATAGTTCATAATCTTATAGAAGAATTAAATAATGCTTTCATAACTCCTATTGATAGAGAAGATATATTTTCTATAACAAAAAGAATGGACGATATTTTAGACTCAATAGAAAGTACTATGCATAGATTCACTATGTTTAATATAAATGAGTCAAGAGAAGGTGCTAAAGTTTTAGGAAATTTAATAGTTGATGCAGCTAAAGAATTAGTAGCTTTAATGGAAGAATTTAAGCATATGAAAAAGAAAAATAAAGAAATTACAGAGAGAGTAATTTCAATAAATAAAATAGAAAACAAAGGAGATGTTTTCTATAGACAAATAGTTTCAGAATTATTTGCTGAGGATGGAAAAACTCCAGTTCTTGAAATAATAAAGTGGAGAGAAATATATAAATTCTTAGAAGCAACTTTAGATAGTTGTGAGGCTGTAGCCAATATAGTTGAGGGAGTTGTGATGAAGTATGTCTAGTACTTTAGCGGTAACTATTGTTATCATTCTCTTAACATTACTTTTTGACTTTATAAATGGATTTCATGATACAGCAACTGCCGTTGCTACATCAATTTCAACAAGAGCTCTTTCACCTAAAGCAGCCATAGCTTTATGTGCTATATTTAACTTTATAGGGGCTTTTTTAGGAACTGAAGTTGCTAAGACTGTTGGAGATGGTATAGTAGATCAAAGTAAAATGCCTTTATGGGTAATTGCAGCAGTTATATTAGGAGCTATTATATGGAATCTTATTACTTGGTATTTTGGAATTCCAAGTAGTTCGTCTCATGCCCTAATAGGTGCTTTAATAGGTGGAGGAATAGCTTATTCTCATTCAATTAACATAGTAAGTTGGGGAACACTTTTTGATGAAGTAATTCTTTGGCTTATATTATCACCAATTATAGGTTTAATAGTTGGATACATATTTATGATTTTATTAAATTGGGCTTTAAGAAAATGTAAGCCAGGTCCTGTAAATAGAATATTCTCAAAGTTACAAGTAGTATCAGGCGCATTAATGGCATTAAATCATGGAGGCAATGATGCTCAAAAATCAATGGGTATAATTACTATGGCACTTTTAAGTGGTGGATTTTTATCTACTTTTGAAGTACCAACTTGGGTTATAGCTTTATGTGCTATTGCTATGGCTACAGGAACTTCAATAGGTGGACAAAAGATAATAAAAACAATGGGAAGTGGAGTTGCTAAATTAAACCCAGTTAACGGATTTGCGGCACAAACTGGAGCTGCAGGAGTTATTGGAATAGCCACTATGTTCCATGCACCGGTAAGTACAACTCACATAATAACAACTACTATAATGGGAGTTGGAGCTTCTAAAAATCCTAAGGCTGTTAAATGGGGTGTTGCTAAGAATATAGTTTGGGCTTGGGTATTAACAATTCCAATAAGTGCTGGTATAGCAGCAATAGTAGTAGAAATATTTAAATTTATATTATAATTTAAATAAGTAAATATATAGACTTATAACTTAAGTCGTTGAAATAGAGGTTAGATAAAATTTAAAGTGATTTTATCTAACCTTTTATATATTTAAAGTTATCAATATATAATATTGATTTATGTATTTGAATTTATTGTGAATATTAGATATAGTATTATTTGAAAGCAAACTTGTTGGGGGTAATAATAAATCGGAGGGAAAGGCTTCTTAATTAATAGTATTGGTGTACTATAGAGAAGATGCTTAGGCAGATTCATATCTAAAGGATAGAAAATAGAATTAATTAATAATAAAACAAGGATACTGTTCTAAGCTTTGCCTTAGAAAATCTTTTTACAACACATCCTTTAGCAGAAGCGATAGATAATAAATGAGAAGGTTTTAAAGAGTTTAATGACAATTCGAAAAACTTCATCAGCTTAATAATAAAAGGTGATGTATTTATTAATACACCACCTTTTAATTATATTCTATTTATTTCTTTCAGAAACAGGTTTCTTTAAGAATCCTATTATAAGAGCAGCTACGACTGAGCCTACTACTATTGATAGCATGTATAAAAGAGGATTTCCTTCAACTACTGGAATTACAAATATTCCACCGTGAGGAGCAGGTAAACCTATTTTAAATACCATTGATAACCCTCCAGCTATAGCTGAACCTATAACACAGGCTGGAATAACTCTGAATGGGTCAGCAGCAGCGAATGGAATAGCTCCTTCAGTTATGAAAGTTAATCCCATTATATAGTTAGTAGCACCAGCATCTCTTTCATCTTTAGTAAATTTATTTTTGAAGAAAGTTGTTGCTAAAGCCGTTGCAAGTGGAGGTACCATACCACCAGCCATTATAGCAGCATGTGGATAGTAGTTACCAGAAGCAATCATTGCTATACCAAATGTAAATGCAGCTTTGTTTATAGGACCACCCATATCTATAGCCATCATTCCACCTAATACTATTCCAAGAAGAACTAAGTTTCCAGTTCCCATGTTTTGTAACCATATTGCTATATTATTATTTAAAGCAGTTACAGGTCCAACAATTACTAAGTACATTAAGGCACCAGTTATTAGTATACCAAATAGAGGATATAGTAAAACAGGTTTAATACCTTCTAATGATTGAGGTAATTTACTAAATATTTTCTTTAATAATACAACTACATATCCACCAAGGAAACCAGCGATTAGACCACCAAGGAAACCAGAGCCACTGTTAGCAGCGATTAAACCACCGACCATAGCAGGAGCAAATCCAGGTCTATCAGCTATACTTGATCCAATAAATCCAGCAAGAACAGGAATCATAAGGAAGAAAGCATTTCCTCCACCTATATCATTTAATAATTTAGCTATTGGATTAAAGCTAGGGTCATTTATATCAGCTGAATGAATACCAAACATAAATGATATGGCTATTAATATACCACCACCAACAACGAATGGTAACATATTTGAAACCCCATTCATTAAGTGTTTATAAAATCCTCTTCTTTCAGTCTTACCAGAAGATTGGTTAGAAGAATCACCAGAATGAGAATAAACTGGAGCAGAGCCACTTAAAGATTCATTTATTAATTCTTTAGGTCTTTTCATAGCTTGAACTACAGGTACTATCACGACCTTTTTACCATTAAATCTAGCCATTTCAACTTGCTTGTCAGCGGCAACTATTATACCATCAGCTTTATCTATATCTTCTTGAGTTAATTGATTTTTAACCCCTGTTGAACCATTTGTTTCAACCTTTATATTTATATTCATTTCTTTGGCTGTTTTATTAAGTGAGTCGGCAGCCATATAAGTATGTGCTATACCAGTTGGGCAAGCTGTAACAGCTAAGACATATTTCTTGTTTGAATCGTTTTCTTCAGGATTTGAATCTGATGATTCATCATCTTCTTCAAATTTATCAAGAAGTGAAATAACTTCTTGTGGTGTTTTAGCATTTAAAAGTCCATTCTTAAATTCAGGATTCATTAATAACACTGAAAGTCTTGAAAGAGTCTCTAAATGTTCATTATTAGCTCCTTCAGGAGCAGCTATCATAAAAACTATATTAACAGGTTCACCATCAAGTGAATCATAATCAACGCCATCTTTATATATACCAAGAGCTAAAGCCGCATTTTTAACTGCAGAAGTCTTAGCATGAGGAATAGCTATTCTTTCACCAATGCCAGTTGAAGATAAGCTTTCTCTTTTTAAAATTTCTTCTTTATAAAGAGCTTTATCATTTAATTTTCCAGCATCCCATAAAACATCAACTAATTGATTTATAACTTCATCTTTATTAGTTGCCACAAGATTAAGTTTAATTGTATCAAGACTTAATAATTGAGAAATTTTCATAGTTTACTCCTCCTCGTATCTTTTGATTTCTATAATTGGCAGTAGTTTATTAACATCTTCAGCAAGAGCTAAATCTAAAGAAAATGCACTAGCACTTCCTGAGGCTATTCCATTTTTAAAAGAAGCAATTAAATCTTTAGTCTCAACATATTTGGCTAAGAAACCACCTACTAGAGAATCACCAGCTCCAACAGAATTTTTAACTTCTCCTTTAGGTGCATTTCCTTTAAATACACCATCTTTAGTTATTAGTAGGGCACCAGCTCCAGCCATAGAAATTATTACATTTTCAGCTCCAAGAGAAACTAACTCTTTTCCATATTTAATAAGTTCTTTTTCAGAGTTGATTTTTACATTAAATATCTCTTCAATTTCATGATTATTTGGCTTTATTAAAAATGGTTTGTTTTTTATAGCTTCTAAAAGAGCCTTTCCAGAAGTATCAACAACTACTTTTACATTTTTTTGAGAAACTCTTTTTTGTATTTGAAGATATAAATCTCTAGGAAGAGTAGTAGGAATACTACCTGCAAGTACTAATATATCTTCTTCTTTTAATTGATCTAATCTATTGAAAAGTGAATTTAAATTTTCATCAGATATTAATGGGCCAGATCCATTTATTTCTGTTTCTTCGTTAGACTTAATTTTTACATTAATTCTTGAATCTCCATTTACTTTTATAAATTCAGTTTTTACACCTAAAGAAATTAATTTATCTTCAATAAATTTACCAGTAAACCCACCTAGAAATCCTAATGCTATATTTTCTGTGCTTTGATTGCTTAAGATTCTTGAAACATTAATTCCTTTTCCACCTGGGAATTTAAAGTCTTTAGAAGTTCTATTAACCTTCCCAAGTTCTAGATTTTCTACATCTATTACATAATCAATAGACGGATTAAGGGTAAGTGTATAAATCATTAAATATCGACCACCTTTATATCAGTTTTTTTATCATATGTATTATCTTCTGGTTTTTCGTTGGTTACTATTATACATTTATCAATATCAGCAAATTTTATAGTTGAAATTTCCCCGAATTTTGAGTCATCAACTAATAAATAAGATTTTCTAGAATTCTTTATTGCGCAATTTTTTATTATTGCTTCATCATTATCTGGAGTAGTTAATCCATAAGTGTGGTGCACTCCATTGGCTCCAATAAAGCATTTATCAAATCTGAATTTTGAAAGACACATTAGTGCATCGCATCCTGTTATTGCTTTTGTAGAAATTTTTATATTTCCACCAATTATATAACATTTAATATTTTTTTGAATAAGTGTATCTATATGAGATAATCCATTACTTACTACAAGAATATCTTTATTTTCTAAGTAATCGATTAATTCATAGGTTGTAGTTCCTGCATCGATAAAAATACAATCTCCATCTTCAATTAAAGAAGCTGCATATTTTGCTATAGCTCTTTTTTCATGAATGCTTTTGGATGATTTTTCGTTATAGCTTAATTCTTTTGATACATTATCTAGTGATTTTGCACCACCATGAACTCTTTTAAGTAAGTTAATTGATTCTAAGTAGCTAAGATCCCTCCGTATAGTTGACTCAGAGCTTTCTGTAGATTCAAGTAATTCATTAAGATTAACAAATCCTTTTAGTTTTAATAAGTTTAATATTATTTCGTGTCTTTTTTCACTTAACATAATAACCTCCTAGAACCTTGTAATTAGATTATACAACCAAAAACGATCAAAATCAACAATAAACAATCAAAAATTTTAATATTTATTATAATAATTTTAAACCTAATAACATATAAATTATTAAGAGTCAGAAAATTCTTAAAATAAGAGGTGTTTATAAATGATGAATAGGATAAGTGGTGAGATTAGTGTTATGGCTCCAGGAGACGGAACTGTTTTGGAATATGTTGTTTTAAATAAGGCTTTCAAATTGTGTGATTTAGAGGACTTGATTAGCTTAAGTTCACATAATGAATTTTTCTTTTCACCAGTTGATGGAGAAGTTACTAATATTTCAAGAGAAGATGGCATCATAGAAATAAGAGTTAATGATGAAGTTGATATAATAGTGAGTACCCATATAAACAAGAATATAAAATCTGTAGAACCTATGATTGATGTTGGAGGAAATGTTTTGACAGGACAACCTCTTATGTATTTTGAAAAAGAAGATAATTATGATTTACCAATTACGGTAGCAATAAAAAAATCTAATTCAATATTAAGATTAGTAAAATCAAAAAATAAAAATATACTTGTAAATGAGTTTGTAATGAAGTTAAATTTAAACTAGAATAGATAGAGAGTATTTAAAGGATTATAAATTAAAATAAAAAATTATTATCTTGAACTTATACTTTTAAATTAAATAAAGACATAAGTTCAAGCTTTATTAATTTAGGTTATGTTTTAAACTACTTAGGTATCAACTTATAAGATTACTATCAACGTAAAGAAGGTGTAGCTAATATTAGTAATAGCTACTGTTTGTAGTATTATTTTTACATATAATAAAATAAAGATAGATTGTATATTTTTTTATACAATCTATCTTTATTTATTCTGCTCTGTATTCAAATTTATTTATTAATTTTCTACTATATATTTTAAAGACTGACATAACTGGACTTCCAAGAATCATACCTATAGGACCATAAACGGCACCACCTATAGTTACACCTAGAATTACTAAAAATGGACTAAGACCAACTCTGTTTCCTATAAGTTTAGGGTCTAGGTACCAAGCATCAAATTGTTGTAATATGAAAAGATAAATTAGAACAATAAGAGCTTTAATTGGACTTACAAATACATTTATAAAGAATCCAACAACCATTCCTATAAATGGTCCAAAATAAGGTATCATGTTAGTAATACCAACTACTACAGATAATAAAAGTGCATATTCAGATTTCATTAATGATAATCCTATAAATGCTAAAATCCCTATGATTAAGGAATCAATAGCTTTTATACCTACATAAGAACCTATCTTATAGTTAAGTATTTTTACAAAATCTATTAATTCATTTCCAAATTTTTTACCAAAAATAATTTTTGTAACTTTAGAGCTTATGCTAAGGAACTTGTCCTTATCTATTAAGACATAAATTGAAATTAAGAATCCAAATACCCAATTTATTATTGAACTAGTTAAACTAATTGCCGTATCTAATAGCCAATTTGACAATACTGTAACTAATGAACCTATAAAAGTAATTACCTTATTTGCATCACTCTGAGGTAAATAAGAATTTATTCCTTCTGGAATTTTTAAATGTGCCATTATTTCAGTAAATAAGTTTTGGACATAGATAGTAAAAGCTGGTATGTTATCTATTAATTCAATTAAGCTTGTATATAATTTAGGCAGTAAATAAGTTGCTGCTAAAGAAATTGATATAACAAATAATAAATAAGTTATTACAATACTAAGTCCTCTTGATAACTTGAATTTCTTATTAAATAAATTGACAATTGGATTTAATATATAAGCAATAATAAAAGCTAGTAAAAAAGGTGATAGTATAGTTAATACAGTATGAACTCCAGACATAACGCTTGGTACATTATCAATCAATTTTATTAATAAGTAAGATACTATTACCACTAATACTACTTTTATATATATTTGATTGTTTTTAAAAAACTTATTCAATATAAGACCTCCTTTTATATGATTATCATTTAATTATATTTGTTTAAAATGAATTAATCAATTACAAGATACATAAGACTATCATAAATTAGTTTATGATAGTTAAACTTAAGAATTTATTAAGAATAAATACTTTAATTAAATGTTAAAAATATCTAGAATTATTGATAAAAGAATTGATTGATTAGATAATACTTTATATATAAAATATTATTTTTAAGTATAGGGGGCATTATATTATGGATATTAAAGAAATACTATTGAATGAAACTCATGAAATGATGGAGGGAATTTATGAAAGACTTCAATCTTTAGAAAGCATATCATTAGAGGCTTTAGATAAAGAAAGAACAATGCTTTTAATAGTTGATATAAATAAAGGATTTGCAAAGAAAGGGGCTTTATATAGTTCAAGAATAGAAAGTTTGATAAATCCAATAAGTAAATTAGCTAAATTAGCTTTAGAAAAAGGAATAAAGGTTAAAGCTTTTACTGATTATCATACAGAAGAATCTGTAGAGTTAAGAGCATATCCTAAGCATTGTATGGTTGATACTGAGGAGTGGGAATTAGTAGATGAATTAAACTTGGAAGGAATAGAAGTTATAAAGAAAAATTCAACTAATGGATTTTTAGAAGAAAAATTTAATTTCGATGAAAATAAAATAGATAACATAATAATAGTAGGGGATTGTACAGATATATGTATTTATCAATTAGCCATAAGTTTAAGAGCAGATTTTAATAGAGTTAATAAAAGCGGAGAAATATATGTACCTAAAAAGCTTGTAGATACATTTGATATGCCTATGCATAGAGGAAACTTTATGAATTACGTATTTTTAAACTCTATGCTTGATAATGGCATTAATGTTATTGAAGATATAATTTTAGATTAAAGGTATATATTTCCTAAATAAATGATTAAATAATTAGCAAAACTAAATACTAATAGTTTAACTTATGATGAGGAGTTGTTTTTATGAGTGAAAAAAAAGGTAGGCTTAACCTAAGTCAATTAGTCCTTATGATATTTACTACAGTATTTGGTTTTGCTAATATGCCAAGAGCCTTTTATTTAATGGGTTATGGAGCAATCTTATGGTATGTAATAGCAGCTATAGCCTTTTTAATACCTTTTGCATTTATGATTGCAGAATATGGTGCTGCCTTTAAAACTGAAAAAGGTGGTATATATTCATGGATGGAAAAATCAGTAGGAGATAAGTATGCCTTTATAGGAACTTTTATGTGGTATGCTGCTTACTTAATTTGGATGGTTAATGTATCATCAAGTATTTGGATACCTTTATCAAATGGTATTACAGGTAAGGATACGACAAGTACTTGGCATCTTCTTAATCTAAATTCAACTCAAACATTAGGATTGTTGGGTTGTATATTAATACTAGTTATAACTTCAATAGCTATAAAGGGTATAGATAAAATAAAAAAAGTTACAAGTACGGCAGGGATTTTTGTAATGCTATTAAATGTTCTTTTAATATTAGGGGCAATAATAATATGGGTTTTGAATGATTTTACTTTGGCTCAGCCAATTACAAATACAATGGATTTTATAAATTCGCCTAATCCTGATTATCAAAATACAGTATCAGTATTATCTTTTTCAGTTTTTGCAATATTTGCTTATGGTGGAATAGAAGTTGTCGGAGGATTGGTTGATGAAACAGAAAATCCTACTAAAACTTTCCCTAAAGGAATAATCTTAGCTGCTACTATTATAGCTATAGGATATTCATTAGGAATATTGATGTGTGGAGTATTTACAAACTGGCAAAAAGTATTATCTTTTGACACTGTTCATATGGGAAACGTAGCATATGTACTAATGAGAAATTTAGGGTATGAACTTGGGGTAGCATTAAACTTAACTGAGGGTAGTGCTTTAAGTTTAGGTTTATGGACCTCTAGATTTGTTGGATTATCAATGTTCTTTGCTTTAGTTGGAGCTGTTTTTACTGGTGCATATTCTCCCTTAAGACAATTAATTGAGGGGACACCAGAGACTGTTTGGCCTAAAAAAATTGCTAAACTAGATGACGGAGTACCTAGAAATGCAATGATAGCTCAATGTATTATTGTTGTTGTAATAATATTATTGGTATCTTTTGGTGGAGAAGGAGCTTCAAAATTCTTTTCAAAATTAGTTCTTATGACTAATGTGGCAATGACAATACCATATATGTTTATAGCAGGAGCCTTTTATTCATTCAAAAGAAATAAAAATATAAAGAAGCCTTTCGAAATATACAAAGGTGAAGGGGTTGCATTATTAGGAGCTTTCGTTACTGTTTTGGTAGTGGGATTTGCTAATGTATTTACAATAATTTCACCAGCTATAAATGGAGATTGGAGTTCTACTTTATGGATGATAGCTGGACCCATATTTTTCTCTTTAGTAGCATTAGTATTATACAGTAGGTCAAAAGTGAATAAAAATTATTAAATATAAATATGGTTATTTAAATTTGTTATAAATTTTAGATGGAGTTATGTTAAAAGAATTTAATCCTAACATGACTCCTATTTATTTTTCCCTGAATTAAGTCTTATTTTATTTACATAAGAATAATAGTCTTAAGAAGCTTTTTATATAGAATGGAAATATTAAAGGAATACTATCTCATTTCATTGCATTACATAAGTTGAAGATACCAAATTAAATATGGACAAGTATTGATAATTATGTTACTATTTTAAAGTAAATTTTACGGGCGATGGAGTTCGCCATTAAATGCTTTATGCTAATGACTCCTACAAAATATAAGTTATAACTATATAGCTTATATTTTGTAGGAGTTATTTTTTTGAAAAAATTTTATTTAAACAAGGAAGGGAGAATATTAATGAAGCATAGATGGAAGAGTTATTTTAAAATAAATAGTAATAATACAATTCTACTAGGAAGAACATTTTTTAAGTGGCTATTAATAGGAAGTTTAATAGGTATTTTTATAGGTAGCGTAATAGCAGCATTTTTAAAATCCTTAGAATGGGCAACAGATTATAGAGTGAATCATGGTTGGGTTTTATTCTTATTACCACTTGGAGGAGCATTAGTAAGTTTTTTATATTATAAGTTTGGAAGAAACTCAGTAAAAGGTAATAATTTAATTATTGAAAATATAAATGAATATTGTGGTGATATACCACTTCGTATGGTTCCCTTAGTTTTCTTTGGAACAGTTGTAACGCACTTTTTTGGTGGATCAGCTGGTAGAGAGGGTACTGGAGTTCAAATTGGAGCAAGTATAGCGGAAGCTGTAGGAAAGTTATTAAAATTAAATAAGGAAGATTCTAAGATAATGCTTATGGCTGGTGTCAGTGGAGGCTTTTCGGCTATATTTGGAACACCTCTTGCTGGAACAATATTTGGCTTAGAAGTATCTGTTTTAGGTAAGATGAGTTACGAAGCTTTAATACCAAGCTTCTTTGCTAGTATTGTAGGAAATGAAGTGGTTAAAAGACTTGGAGTACATCATTCTCATTATGAGGTTTTGGGAGTGCCTGAACTTTCTGCACTAGTTTTATTAAAAATAATAATTGCTTCTATTTGCTTTGGACTAGCAAGTAAGTTATTTAGTCAATTAACTCACAAATTAAAAGAAGTATTTTCTAATAAATTTAAGAATACATCATTAAAAAGTTTTGTAGGTGGATGTATAGTAATATCATTAGTATATTTAGTTGGGACTAGAAAATATTTAGGACTAAGTCTTCCTTTATTATCAGATGCTTTTACAGAGCATGTAGCTCCTTTAGATTTTTTAGGTAAATTAATATTTACATCTGTAACTTTAGGTTCTGGATATCAAGGAGGAGAAGTTACACCTTTGTTTGTTATTGGTTCAACTTTAGGAAATGCATTATCAGGAATATTAAATTTATCTCCATCATTCTTAGCATCATTAGGATTAGTTGGAGTTTTTGCAGGAGCTACCAATACACCAATAGCATCATTTGTATTAGGATTAGAGATGTTTGGGTTAGCTGGAGCACCATACTTATTTATGGCTTGTGCAATAAGTTATATTTTCTCAGGGCATACAGGTATATATAGTTCTCAGAAAATAGGTGTTAGTAAAAGTAATTTAATAGTTTTTCCTGAAAATTCAACACTTTCTTCATGTGATAAGAAGGAAGTTATAAAATAGAGAATCAGAAGTACAATATAATAGCTTGATGAGTGAAAATACATAAGGTAATATCAAATAAATTTTAAAAGGTAAAAGTTAACAAATAGTAAATTAATTTGCAAAAAATACACTTTTTAAACTGTAAAAGAATCAAAATTCTTTTTGTTTTAAAGAAATTGTAATTTTGGAATTAAATTTATAAATTATCAATGGAAAAGTTGTTGGAAGTTCAAATTATGATTTTTGATTTTGAGTTTATTAACTGTCTATAATACATTTAGAAAGTAAATTGAGAGGTGATTTTTATGGACATAAATTTAGACGTATTAGTAGAAGAGAATAGAAAGTATACAAAAGATGGACATGTAGCTACATATATTCCAGCACTTGCAAAAGTAGATCCTAATCAATTGGGAGTTTGTATTTATGATTTGAAAGATAATAAGGAATATTCAGCTGGAGAATGTGACGTTAGATTTGCGATTGAAAGTATATCAAAGGTTCCTACATTAATACTTGCTATATTAGATAATGGAATAGAGAAGATATTCTCAGAAGTTGGAACAGAACCATCTGGATTTCCTTTTAACTCAATTATGAATATGCAAATAAATCATAAGAATAAACCATCAAATCCATTTATTAATGCAGGTGCTATTAAAGTAGTATCTTTACTTAAAGGAAAAAATGATGAGGAACGATTCCAAAGAATTTTAGATTTTTATAAAAAAATCATGAATGACGATGATATTACATTAAATACTGAAATTTATTTATCTGAAAGAGAAACCGGAGATATAAATAGATCTCTTGCTTATTATATGAAGGGTAATGGAATCATGAAAGGAGATGTTCCAGATATTCTAGACTCATATTTTAAACAATGCTCAGTTTCAGTTACATCTAGAGATTTAGCAAGGTTAGGTGCTGTTTTAGCTAATGAAGGAGTTATGCCTTGGAATGGAGAAAGATTATTTTCAACAGAAACAGCAACAGTTGTTAAATCATTAATGACTACTTATGGGTTATATGATGAATCAGGAAGTTTTTCAGTTCATATTGGATTACCATCTAAAAGTGGTGTAGGGGGAGGTATTTTATCTGCTGTTCCTAATAAATGTGGTATAGGATTATTTAGTCCAGCTCTAGATGTACCAGGAAATAGTGTTGCTAGCTTAAAATTACTTAAACAAATAACAGATAAATTAAAATTAGATATTTTTAGATAAGAATTAAAATTTTAGTATAGTAAATTAGGTTTAAATATATTTAGACTAAATTTTAATCTAAGTATATTTAAACCTATAAATTAACTCGTCTTAATTCTTAAAAGTTATTTAAATATTGATAGAAACGAAATATTTATCAATTATATTAAGCATATCTTATAATAGAGAGTTTTTTATGGGTTGAGGAGCTTTTTATGGAGTTAGCTTTAAGTATAAGAGATATAATTTTAAGATTATTACTTTCAACCATAGTAGGTGGCATTATAGGATATGAAAGAGAATTTCATAATAGAGCAGCTGGTTTTAGAACTCACATACTAGTTTGTGTTGGGGCTACTATAGTTTCTATTATAGAAATAAAATTAGGTGAAGAGGTATTTCAATTAATAAGCAATAATTACTACGTCAGAGATGTAGTGAAAATTGATTATGCTAGATTAGGCGCACAAGTTATTTCGGGGATTGGTTTTTTAGGGGCTGGTACCATATTACAAAATAAAGGTTCTGTAAAAGGATTAACAACTGCCGCTTCTTTGTGGGCAGTGGCATGTCTTGGATTGGCTATAGGAATGGGATATTATGATCTAGGTATTTTAGGCTCTTTATTTATATTCTTAACATTAGCAATATTAAAGAAATTTCAATCTAGATTCATAACAAAGGCTGGAGAAAAAAGGTTTGAAATAATATATGAAAAGGACTCCCATGTGCTAGAGTTTATAGATAGAATTTTTGCTCAGAAGGGAGTTAAAATAAGTAGCATAGAATTTTTAAAAAACAATAATAGCGAGTTTTTAGATTATAAAAGTGCTATATATAAAGTAGAGCTACCTAATTATGTAGAGATTAGTGAAATAATAAATAAATTAAGCATAAATGATGGAATAATAAAGATAAGTGAATATAACGAATTGTAGTGTTGGTTAAAAGATATATTTTAAATTTTAGTTCAGTGAAACTGTTCAAGAGTATATATCTTATGTAGAATTAAGGTGAAAAAACTTCTTTTTTACAATATAAGACAAAACAACAAAGAAAACTTGTCCCAGTGTATCATTGCAAGTAAATTTAAAAAATATAAAGAAATAAGGAGAAATTTAAAAATAATTTTTGAAAATGATAGAATTTATTTAAAATATGGTTATGATATATGATAAGATAAAACACGTCGCTGAGAGACAAACAAACAATTCACTTCAAAATTTAAGTTTGATTAAAAAATTAAACTGATTTAGAAAAAAAGTTGTTGACAAAGTTTCAAAGTGATGCTAAACTAAGGAAGTCGCTTGAGGGCGATGAAGAAATGGTCTTTGAAAATTAAACAGAAGATATTAACATAAACCAGCAATTCTTTTATAAGTAATATGAGTATAGA
>WNVL01000003.1:0-372811 GCA_034421775.1 Clostridium perfringens
AGTCCGTCAAAAGTGTCGAAAGCATTGAAACCACTAGAAAAACTCTGGCTTCAAGTCCGGCAAAAGTCTGGCAAAAGTCCGTCATTATATATAGTTTTAGACTAAATACCTTTAAAATCATATAAAATTTATCTTATAAATCTAAAGAGTTATTTATATATTTTCTATAAATTAAGCTAAAAGCATATCTTCAAATTTAATCCTTATTCCATTCCACAATCTGAACTCAGCTCGTGTTCTCTCTACATTAAAATTGCTTTCCAACTCTCTATTAAATTTTATTTGTGATAATGCTTTAAATCCTGTTTCCTCACAAAACTCCTTATATCTATCATAAAGTTCTCCTCTAATACATTGAAAAGTTTCATCAAGTTCACAGCACTCCTCAACAAAGGAAATAACATTATTATTCTCACGCTTATATTCCTTTTTAATATCCTCAGTTAGCTCATTTTCACTAAACTCAAAGTTATTTTCATAAAGCCTTTTTAGTCCTTCCAAAGCCCAATTTAATATGCCTTCCTTTTCCTTTTGGAACTTATATTTTAGGTTCTTGTCCACTTTGCTTTTTTCTATTTGCCTATTAAAAGGCACAATTATAAGCCTTCTATAAAATCCTTCTGTTCTATCTACATAGTTTCTAGGCAGCTCATTACAACTAAAGACAAGCCTTGAGAAGGGTTTGAACTTAAAGGGATTCTTATTCTTTTTTTCTGCCATTAAGTAGTCCTCTCCAGTTAAAACCTTAAATATTCCTGTGTCATCTATGGATTTGCTTGGAAGGTCTGAAAATACATTTGCTAGCTTTCCTAAAAGCTCTGCTGTTTTAAACTTGTCTCCAATATCTTGCCAAGGTATATTGCTTACATTCTGCTTTCCAAGAAGTAAGTATTCCACCACCCATAAAAGTGTACTTTTCCCTGTTCTAGCTGGTCCCCAAAATACAAAGGATTTTTGAGCAGCAGTATTTGTGGTAAGTAAATACCCTACTATCTCCTGAACTAAGGGAATTAACCTACAATCTACAACCTCACTTAGGAACTTTTTAAATTGTGGACAATCAGCCTGAGGATTATACTCTACATTCAACTGAACTGTACTTAAATAAGTAGGTGTATGCTCCTTAAAGCTTCCATCTCTAATATCCAAAAGACCATTTTTTGTATTAACTATATAAGGATTCCTATTAAAATCATCAAATTCTCTAGAAACAAGTATGTCCCATTGATCCCTGCAATCCCTAATAGTTGCCATAGTACAATAATTAGGTAGCATATAATCCATGATGATTCTCCCTGCTTCCTTCTCTCCACTGATGTTATAAACCCCATTTTCATATATCAAAAAGGATTCCCCTGCATAAAAAACATCCCTATTCTCACTTAAATGCTTTGCCAAAACAAAGGGCAAAAACTTAAGTCCCTTATCTTGCTCCTCATACCATGGCAGATTGCCACTATTATTTGGTTTACTCTCCTTCTTTTTAGTCTTATTGCCTCTCTCTTTCTTGAAATTCCTAATAACCTCTCTATAAAATGTAATCAAATCCTTTGAGTTCTTAAATTTTAAGTGATTTTTTAAATCTTCCTCAATAATACTCTTACCTAAAGGAGCTCCAATGTTATACATGAAGTTTTCTATAAACTTAAGAGCAGTATCCACATTGGTGGCATTAGAAACATTACTAACTTCTAAGGATTTTATGACTTCCCTTAATTCCTCTACTTTTAATGGTTTAAAGGCTAAAGCTGCTGGACTTTTTCCCATACATTCCTTACCAAGCTTCTTACACTTAAATCCCTTATTCCAAAGAGTTTCACAGGTCATTGGAGCTGTACCAGAATTAAAGAAGTGTTCTATTTTCTTCTCTGTTTCCTCTCTGGTATATCCCTCATAGCTTTTACTTAACTCATGAATCTTAGCTCTTCCTTCCTTAAAAACTGCTAGGTTAGTAATCATGGCATACCACTGCCACTCAGGTAATCTTTTAGCGTTCTTATTGCAATGCTTTAGAAAATCGCATTTAAAGCAAACAACCTCTATGCCTTCTCTTTTCTCATTATTAAATTTCTTTTTCTCTTGATTTTCTCCTAAATTGTTATTTTGAATTGTATTATTTTCTTGTGATGAATAAATCTCTTCCGAATTGTTTTCTTGTGATTTGACTGAGTTAGATTCTTTATTTGACTCTGTGTTTTTGGCTATATCATGATAGCCTGTCCTAAGGTATTCTGATTTTTTATCTTCTACATCTTTGGATAAATTAGATTCTCTATGTTGATTTGTATATTGAATTGACCTTTGCTCTTTATATTGACTTGTCCTAAAGTTTTCTTGATTTGAATTCTTATTGATATGTTTTTCTTTTTGTATATTATCATCATTTACGATGAACTCATTTAAAAGTGTTTCTAATCTCTCTTGAGTATATCTAAGTTTTGGTTTAAACTTAATGCATTTAACTAGAATTGGCTCCTCTTTGCAATGATAGAACCCTGGTATTCTCATAACTCTGCTTTCATTTATGCAGTTTCTATCTCCTTTAAAAACATCTGCTAACTTTTCTTGAATTCTCCTGAAGTTTTCTACCTTCCCTTGTTCAATTAAGAAATAAACATGAAGTGATTTTCTTGTTTGAACAATAATACTTGGTTCTAAGGGAAACTTCTTAATATTTTCAAGCTGCTCTTCTATGGTCAAGTCATCACATTCAAAGAATTGAGCATTGATTCCATTAATACTTTTATCTGAATGGCCTCCTGAATTCACCACAAAGAATATTCCTCTTTTGGCTCTGTTGTGAGATCTCAAAAGTTCAATCTTTGAATGAAAATCCTTAAGGTTAAAGCTTAGATTCTTCCCCTTAAAGCCTGTCCCCTTTCTATCTGAAAAGATTCTTAGATTGATTTCTCCCTCTCTACTGAAGACCTGTAAAAACCTCTTTATATTCTCAAAGTTATTCCTATTCAATTTTTAACACCCTTTCAAGCCTCTTTTTCACCTTATATCTTTATCTTTACATTCTAATTGGTAGCTCTTTTTAGTGCTTGTCCATCTGTATAGTAAAATAAGCTTTTTTCTTTATAACACTCTTATTTAAAGCCTTATATAGTCATACTTAGTTTTTCTATTTATAAAAGCTTGTCTACTCTACAGTAAAATATGCTTGTCCACCGTAACTTCTTTACTTCATAACTTCCTATTCTCTATGAGTTTCTACATATGTAATATATGCTCATTATGAATTTCACTAGTATCTTTATTGCTTGTCCATCCTCCACCTATATAAGCTTTATCTAAACTCTTGTCTATTCTATCTATATAAGCTTTATTAAAATGCGTGTCTATCTATATAATAAAATGTACTTGTCCACCGCAACTACTACATTTCATAAACTTTTACCTCCTTGCTAACTCTTTAAACCTCATCAAAGCTATATCCCACTGAATACTCTACCTTAATTGGAATATTAAAATCCTTAAAAGGTTTAGCTTCCATAGCTACCTTTATGAAATCTATTGCCTCCTGAAGTTTATCCTCACGAACCTCAAATAAAAGCTCATCATGAATCTGTAAAACTGGTTTTATATAATCTCTCTCAGGTAGTTCCCTAAGTATTCTCCCCATAGCAAGCTTTATTATATCTGCTGCTGTTCCTTGAATTGGTGTGTTTAAGGCACATCTCTCTGCCACACTTCTCTTCATAAAATCCTCTGACCTTATATCTCTTAAATATCTTCTTCGCCCTGTTCTACTCATGGCATATCCCCTATATCGAACAAGCTGCTTTGCATTTCCCTGCCAAATAGAAAGCCTTGGATACCCTTCTTTTATACTGTTTATAATACTATAGCACTCACCCTCAGTTATCCTAATTCCACCCTTAAATGTTAATGTCTTTTGAAGTCCCTTAGGAAAAAGTCCAAAGAAAACACCAAAGTTACAGTTCTTTGCAATGGTTCTTCTACTCTTAAAATCAGATGAATTCTTGTCTAATGCCTCCTCTAAGGAGATTCCATATATAATTGATGTTGTTATTCCATGAATATCCTTATCAGCTAAGAAAGCCTCTATCATCTTCCTATCTCTACAATAATAAGCTCCCACTCTAAGCTCTATCTGAGAAAAGTCAAAATCTAAAAATACATGTCCAGGAGAAGGAATAAAAAGCTTTCTAATACCTAGTTGATCATTATCCTTCCTTGGTAGATTTTGAAGATTAGGATTTCTACTTGAAAACCTTCCTGTCTCAGTTCCCATAGATAGAAAATCTGTATGAATCTTTCCCGTCTCAGAATTAATAAGCTTCCTTAAAGCATCAATATAAGTTGATTTTAATTTGCCAGTTCTCTTATGTCTCCTAATACATTCAATAAGAAACTCTCCATCTTTCCAATGGTCCTCACACCATTCACTTAAAAGAATTATGCTTTCATCATCTAAGGAATACCCTCCATTTTCAGAATACTTAAAAGTTGGAAGTCTCAAATCATTATATAGAAAATTCTTAAAATCACGAGTTTGAAGATTGCTTCCTAAGTTAACCTCTCTATCTGCATATTTTAAAATCTCTTCCTTACAAAATTTAAGTTCCTCCTCTGCAACTTCACTTAACTTCTCTAAGCGAGCCGAATTAAGTGCCATACCATTCTTTTTCATAATTCCTGTATATACTCCTGCTGGACTTTCAACCCTTTCACAGACCAACTTATGCTGAGGTATATTCCTCTCAAACCATGTATTAAAATACTTATAAAGCCTTAAGGTGAAATCACTATCAGCACAAGCATACCTTATGGTCTCCTTATGCTCAGAATTTAGATTATCAAAGAAGGTTCCCTGGACAACATCTAAAAAGCTTGGAAGACTCTCATTAAAAATCTCCTTAGCCAAAGTCTTTAAGCCACTTTCCTTTAGATTTCTATAAACTCCATATCTTTTAAAAGTAAGCATACTAGCAAGCATGGTGTCATAAACAGGTTCCTTAATGACAATTCCATACTCATAAAGAAAAGATGATTCATAAGCAATATTGTGAGCCACCTTAATAATTGTGTGATTGTGAAAAACAAAGCCCTTAAGCCAAACCATAAACCTATCTAAGTTTTCAATGTTTCTCCCATTTCTATGTCTTAAAGGAATGTAAATACCAGTGCCCTCCTTAACAGAAAAGGAAATACCAACTATATGCCCTTTGTTAGGATCTAAAGCAGCATTCTTATCACTTTGTCTAAGCTCATTATTCTTTGGTGCACATTCAATATCAAAGGCAACAACCTTGTTATCATGAAGATTTAAGTAATTCATAACCTCACTTATTGTAAAAACAACCTTATAATTTCCCATAATTCTCTCCTTAAAATATTAAACTTCAATAAATTAACCAGCTTCTTATTAGGTAAATTGAACTCTTGTTCATAACCTTACTCTAATACTTTTTCTCATGGACTCTACTTGTATGGTTTTAATCCATATTGCTTAGTAACTTGTATAATACTCTGCTTTACTTTTGTTAAGCACCCTATTTTTATCTTTGTCCACTTCTTTATCACTTTAGATTTAAAGTTTCTCTAAAGTAAATTCTTATTAAAGTATCCCTTAAATACACCTTTGTTAATTTCATTTGTATTAATCAGCTTTTATTAAAAACTTTTAAAATCCTTTCTTAGCTCTCACAATTTTAAAATAATAACTTGTATTTCTCTTAGCTCTTTGAAGAATTTTTGAAGTTTTAAGTTTTCACCACTACATAACTCATAACTATTTCTAAATTTTCAACTGGTAAAAACCTTACTTACAAGCTTAAATATTAGAGAAACTTTTCTTTGTTCAGTTGTTTAGTATTCACACCAATATCCTTTATATAAGGGCTCTAAGGATTTTATAAGAAGTATAAGTCCTATCTATTTTATATTTTAAAATCTTTATAAGTGCTTCACTTGTATTGTTTTATCCTACTTTGTACCACTTAATACTACTTGTATTACCCTTACCATTTCCTTACAATCGCATTATATACCTTTTTTTGGCATTTTAAAAACCTGATTTTCTGTCATAAAATGTAAATAAATCACTTTACATTGAAATATCTTCCATTATCTTCGCTTTGCTAATATAACTGGTATTTCACGTAATTAACTATTGATTAATACGTATTATACTGATAAAATATAATTACAAACATTAATTTACATTTTATAGATTTTTAGGAAATAAATAGACATATTAAAATATTTAACTATGGTTAGTGATTTAATATAAGGTTACTCTTTTAGTTAAATGATAATTTTTAAGCAAACTCTATTCTCTCATTTAAATAAAGGCTCTGTTTTAGGTAGCTATTGTTTTTAGATCTACCTACCATCTAAAAATTAAAGCAAGTTTAAAATAGAGCCTAAATAAAAAAATATATTAATTAAGACAAGACTAAAGTTCTAAAAATTATCATTCTTTTAAGATATAACCAAGATATTTAAGTAATGCTTATATTCTAAGAACTACAGGTATTACAATACATAACTCTTAAAATTTCTAAATTAAATAATAAAAAAATATATGTAACAAATTAAAACCTAACTAAAAAGCTTTAAATTAAAGGGGGATTGGTTTATGCTTGTTGGCTATAGGCTACAAAGACTACGTAAGAAAAGAAAGATAACTCAGAAGGTGTTGGCAGAAAAAGCTGGTATATCCCGTTCCTATCTTGCTGATATAGAACATAACAGATATAACCCTAGCTTAGATACTATTGAGGCCTTGGCATCCGCTCTAAAACTTGATTTAAAATCATTTTTTGATGATGCTCTTCTTGAAGAAAGTTTTTATTTAAAGCCTCTAAGTGAAGAGTCATCTCATGAAGAAATTGAAGAAATATCAGAAAATGAAATTATTGAAAAAGAAATAGAAGATCCTTATGAAGTCAATACACTTTCAAAAAAGGAACTAAGAAATATTTGGGAGGACTTAGGCAAAACTTTAGAATACCTAAATAACTTTGAGAAAGATCTTGTTTTAGATGGAGCTGTTCTAGATTTAGAAACAAGAAAACTATTAAGGGATAGTTTAGAAAACTCAATGAAAATGGCAAAAGTAATTGCCAAAAGTAAATTTGCTCCTAAGGCTGAATAAAATCTAAATCCTATTTCACACCAATATCCTTTCAAATTTTAATTTTTGAAGGGAGGTAATTGAGTTAGTAGATAACACTATTGGCTCAAACCTATTATGAATATAAAAAATTTAGTAGATAGATTAGTAAAAAAATATGATACTAGAGATCCATTTGAACTGGCAAAAACTAAAAATATAATAATATTAGAAGAAGACTTAGGAAATATTTATGGGTACTCTAATACCTATAAAAGACAGAGATTCATACATTTAAATAAGAAGTGTCCTTTCAAAATTCAAAAACTTATCTGTGCTCATGAACTGGGCTACCTTCTTATGCATCCAAAGGAAGAAATTCATTTAGTTGTGGATTCAACTCTAAAATCAAAGGATGACTTTGAAAGATATGCAAAAATCTTTGTAGCTCACTTACTTATACCAGATGAGCTTTTAGAAAGGTATGCAGGAGATTCTTTGGAAGTAATGGCTGAAGCTGAAGGTTTGCCACTTGACTTGGTTAAACTTAGAGTTGAAGCAATAAATGTTTAAATAATAAAATAATCCTTGTCCAATTCAACCTTGGACAAGGATTTCATAGTAAAATGGAGAAATTATGCTATTTAAAAACAATTATAATTCTAAAGTTAAAATTATGGCTTTAACCTCTTGTATAGGAAGTATTTGCCTAATACTTTTTATAATAGGATTACTATTTGATATTAAAGATTTATATCTCTCCTCAATATTAATATATATTATTTGTAAATTTATAGGAAATCTAATATGGAGATGTCATAAATGTTTTGCTAAATTGCCAAAAGGAAAGCAAACCTCAAATATTTATTTTTGCTCTCATTGTAATCATGAATTACTAAAAGAAATACTATAATAATTTACAAATAATCTTAAATAGAGACAATAACTAGTTTTGTTTAAAAAACAAAACTCCATACTGTCACAAGACTTGTCCTATTTTAGGATTAAGTCTTCATACTTATTTTTTCTTAAGATTATCTATACCTATTCTTAATTTTATAACTTCTATATAATTATAATCATTTGGATGTTTATTTTTTTCTAATTTCATTAATATAATCTTTAATTTTTCAATAATTTCATCTACATTCTCTTTATTAATAAACTCTTGAATTTTAACTTTTATTCCCCACATTACATTCAAATCATTGCTATTCAAAATATCTTTACTTAAAATATCATTAAGATAGGTATTTGCAACCATTTCAAACTCTAAATAAGTTTTACATCCATCTATAACTAGCCTTGCTTCATGTGAGTTTTTTATTTTTTTAGATTTCCCTACGTTATCATTAACTTTACTTAATATTCTTTCAACTATTAACAAATTAGTAACTGATATTTTTAAACTTTTAAATTCAACCTTTTCTAAATAGTTATTTTTTATTAAAAAGTTGAGTATAAAAAATAAATTACATCTTAATTTTTCTTCTTCCTCAAGATTCATACTTTTTATTTCTAAAACACTTGAAAACTTACTTTCAACAACTTCATTCAATTTATCAGTTGAATGAAATAATTGGTCATCAATTATTCCTTTATTCAGACAACTCAATAATATATTAATAATCTTTGTAATATGGTTTAAAATATTAATTCTAATATTTTTAATATAATTTTCTAGTAAGATTCTATTATTATAATTAATATAATTATCCTCTTTTGATGCTTTATAAATATCTTTAACTATCCAATAAGTTAAAAGATATCGCTCATAGACTCTAGTTATAGAATAAAAAATTTGTAATAAAACCTCTAGCTTATTATTTTTATCTTCTAAGAAAGATACTATATTTTTATTTAACTTATTAATCCTTTTTTTTGTTAACTCATACGAATCACCATTATAAAATCTTGAAAATATTAATTCATAAACATATTTTATCTCACTTATTATATCATCCATTGTTGAAAATTCATTTAAATTTAGTATATCCTCTATAAGACTATAACTTTCAGTAGTATCAATTTTCTCAATAATTTTTTCATCATTGCTTTTATTTTCATAATTTATATTATTAAAATTTGATTTAATTATAGCATTAGCTATTTTATATCTATTTATCTTTATAACCTCATTTATTGATATATCAGTAATTTCGATTAAAAACTCCTTTATATATTTATGATCAATTACACCATTATAATTTCTATTGTCTTTTGCATAAAAATATATCTCTTCAATATATTTTTGAAAATCGTTTATTTTAATCATTACATCAAATTCTTCAACAAATAAATTTTTTATAAAGTTTAATTTAAATATAAGTCTAATATCTTCCTCATTTAAAATTAATTGGTCTGTACAATTAAATTGCAATTTTTTATAGCAATAAACAGTTTCTCTTACAACTTTCTTTATTAACCTTATATTATTATAAAAGCTATTTATTTTATCAATTATTTTTGTTCTTTTCTCTTTATAATTATTAATTATATTCTCATCTTTAATTTTATCATTCTCATAATATTTCTTATCTAAATTTTCTATTGAATTTTCGATATTTTTCTTAATTAAGTCAATAATTTTCTTTAAAGTTACCAGACCATTTCTTATAACACTAAATTTATAATAATCAAATTTATTATTACTTAATTCATTTATCAAACAAGTTATTTCAATATCAATAAAATAATTTATTATTTCATTAAACTCAATATTATTTAACTCTATTCTTCTATCTATATATTTATCTAAATATTCTTTTGTTAATCCATTCTCTTCATCTAATATTTTTAAGTATTCCATTAATAGTATTGTGTCTATACCATCAAAATCAATCAATTCTCTTATAAACATTAAAATTTCTTTTTTAGTTTTAGTTCCAACTCTGTCAAAATCGTCTACTATTACAATTATCCTTTTATTTTTTGTACAGACTTTTATATCTTTTTGTAAATTTTTCTTTATTTCTCTAAAATCTTTACTATTGTTATCTATAGTAATATCTTTTAATCCTACATTAGCCTTTTTATTTACTAAATTTAATAAAGAAACCAAATATGCCTCTAGATTGCTGCCTTTTCCAGTATATATCTTTTCTCTTTCTAATACTTCTTTTAATCTCTCACAAAAATATTTAATTAACAAATCCTTTTGATCAAATAGCATAGGCTGAATAAATATCATACTATATTTATCTTTAACCTTATCTTCTATTGCTTTTATTAAACTAGTTTTTCCTGTACCCCATTTTCCATTTATTAATAATGTAAATCTAGTATCGCTGTCAAATGAATTTATATAGTTTATTAAACTACTTGCTTGTTCTTTTCTAGTTGGAAATAACTCATCATATGATTCACATACATATTCTTTCATTTTATTAATCTTACTTTGCTTATTTTTTTTATTTGAATTAAAGAATATATCTAAATCAAATAAAGATTTTATATTTACTAAAAATATAAATAATATAAACCATATATTAACCATTTTTGATGTTAATATATATTGGTTTATATAGAGTATAGCTATTCCAATGATAAAATTATTTATATTATGTTTAATATATTTCATTCTACTATTTCTATATTTAAGATACCATTCTACAACAAATCCTATTAATAATATAACTATAATAATCCAACTATTTTCATCTATACTTTCCAGTATCCTCTTAACACTCTCTTTATTTTGTATATGTATAATTTTAGTCAATATTATATAAGTAATTGGAATCCATATAAAATTAAGTAATATTACTATAAAGGTTCCCAAATATTTTTTGATGGATATTAATATACTTTGCTTCTTTTTTACTTTATAAATTAATATAGATGCTAATATGATAATTACCGTAACTATAACCTCTTCCCAACTTCTCATTCATATCTCCTTATTTGTTTTTAATACTATAAAATAATTAATTTAATATTCTCTATTTAATTATAATAAAGAAGAGATAAGTAATAAAAATATCTCTTCTTTACTTCTTTTTTTAGAATATAAATATCTTATAAAGCTCTAGCAACATCATAATGTTTGTTCCTTCTTATAGCTAATAAAAACTTATCTAACAATTCTTCATCAATGTCAAACACCTGAATTTTTCTTATTAAATCCTCATTTTCTTTAACCAAAGTGCAATTCCATCTTGTTCCAATAATATAATATTTGTAAAAATTCTCTCTATCTCTATAATCTTTTTTTTCATTTCTAAGATCTTTAACCACTCCATCTATTTTTGCATATCCGGATTCTGCTATTTCAGGTTTAACATAATATTTGTCATTAATTATAGTAACATGAGAAGATTTTTCTCCTTCAATATCATAATATTCAAGATCACTATTTTTAACTTGTAATATTATTAAATCATCATATAATCTATCATTAGAATATAAAAAAACTTTCTCTACAAATAACTCCATTTGATTTAATAATATTATATTTTCTTTTAAATATTCAAATCTATGTATATTATTATCCCCACTGCCATGAGTAAACCATAATGAATTATTGGCAAAATTCTTAGATTTTATATTTATTATTAGATCCTTTAATATTTGATTATCTTCTATAATTTTTATCCTTCTATATGCTTCCGGCTCTGTACCTCTTATTGCTTCATTTAATAAATCCATCTCATCAAAAGGATCAATAGGTTTTCGTTGGTTAAGTTTTTCTTTATAGTCTTTAAGAATTTCTTCAATACTCTGATATCTATCTTCTGGAGAATTAGCTATACATTTGTCTATAATTTTATCTAATACTAAAATATCTTTCGTATTTCCTAAAACACTCAAAAAACTTTTCCTTCTAGTTCCCTTATGAGTTTCATTAAATACAAACCAATGACACAATTGCCCTAAAGCATAAATATCCATACTAGGCTTAGCTTCAAATCCTCCAATTGCTTGCTCAGGTGCTGAAAAATTATAATTTCCTAATCTTTCATTCTTTTGAGTCTCAGGTTTATATGCAAACATTTCTTCATTATAACTTGCTATTCCAAAGTCACTCAATACATATTCATTATCGCCTATCAATATATTTTCTGGCTTTAAATCTCTATGTATGATACCTTTATCATGAATTGTCTTTAACACATTAGTTAAAAATTTAAAAAATCTAAATAGTTCCTCCTTATTTATCTCTAAACTTTTTCTATATTCTTTTAAAGAGTTATCATATTTTTTCATTATTATAATTGGAAAGCTATATTCATCTATGATTATTTCATCATAATCAATATATCTTACAATTGATTTATCATAATTAATTAAGTTCACATTAAAATATTCAGCTTTAAATCGTACTAATTTTCTTTTACTTTCTTCAACTAAAAACTTTAATGCAACCTCATGTCCATTTAATGATCCAGAGTAAACTAAGCCATTTCCTCCCTCACCTATAGATTTTAAATTATTTATTTCACCCAATCTTAATTCTATTTTTTTATTATTATCTTTTATATAATTTCTTAATATACTTTTCATTAATAATTCCTTTCACCTAACTTATATAATAAAAAGTTAAAAATCAACTTTAACCTAATTAATTCGCAATAACAATTTTACCATATTGTGTATAATTTGCAAATAAGTAAAAATCTCTTTACTTAAACTCTATAAGTAAAGAGATTCATGCCATGAACTTTGAAATTTAATTATAATTTTACTATACAAGCATCTGTTGTAATAACCCTTTTTTCAATTGTCTTAGTTCTTCTAATTTTTGAGTTTCTTTTTCTATTATACTATCTATATTTGATATAAAATCAACTATTTTTCTCTGTTCTTCTAAATGTGGAATTTGTATTTTCATTTTCATTAATTCACTTTTTGAAAGATTGTATCTAGTTGATCCTTGAGCTAATATCGAGATTTTCCTTCTTAAACTAGGACTTCTTAATAAATAACCTATAAAGATATAATCTATATCCTTATTTGCATTTAGTCTAAATCCAAAGCAAAAACTGTTTAAATATAAATTTTCTATATCATTATCACATACCGAAGCCATTCCAACTTCATTTGGTGTTTCAGATGAAGTAGTAAATAATATATCACCTTTTAAGACTTTATTTTGCTTTTCATCTTCTTTAATATCTACTAAATCAAACATATTTATGTCAACCTTAGTATTTTTAAATACATTTAAATATGTTATATATTTTCCATCACCAAAACCAAAATCTTCCTTAGTCTTGCCAGATAAACCTGTATATGTTTGCCCAAGACTTCCAAGTTTTTTCTCTTCCCACGCTGGATAATTTTCCTCATTCTCATCTTTAAATCTTATCCTTTGTGAGAATATCTTCTGCATGATTCCTTTTTTATAAGAGTTCCAATATTCTACTTTCTTTTCTTGTTTTTCTATTATACTATCTACTTTACTTAAGAAATTTGCTATTTTTTCTTGTTCTTGTAATGATGAAACTGAAATGTTAAAGTTATTTAAAATTCCTAAACTTAAATTTTTCTGACCTCCAACATTACACATTGATCTTATATTTTCATAGTTACCACTAATATATTGATATGCAAATGTTTTATTTATTTTTTCTTTACTCATTAATGCGGCACAAGCTTGATTAGTAGTAGCTTCAATGCCAAGTATAGCACTTTTCCCTCTAGTCTTTCCTTGTCCATACATAGCAATTAAAATAGTTCCAACCGGGAAAATCTTTGCTGATGAATTATTAATAGCTTCGCTAGTTATCTTTTCTTTTGTTTCTTTTATAACATTGAAATCTATTTCTCCAGTTGTTACCCACGGAATATCTCCATCCCAAAATTCATTATTACTTCTACTTGGAGTTCCACCAGATGATAAATTAAAAAGGTCACCTAATTTATATTCTTTCCACTCATCTTCAAACCCTTTAAATCTCAACTTTGGCACATTATTATTCATCCCTGTACCTCCTAAAGACCTAATTCTTTTAAGTCTTCTTCTAGACTTTTCTTTAGTTCTTCTATTTCTTTATCAAGTTCTTTTATATTATTTTGAACTTCTATTATATCTATCTCTTCTTCTTCTTCAAAGGTATCTACATATCTTGGAATATTTAAGTTATAGTCATTTTCTTTTATTTCTTCCATAGTAGCTACATATGCATATTTATCTATGTTTTCTCTATTTTTATATGTTTCTACTATTTTTTCTACATCTCTATCTCTTAAGACATTCTGGTTCTTACCTTTTTCAAATTCATTTGATGCATCTATGAACATTATATCTTCAGTATTTTTTCTATTCTTTTTGAATACAAGTATTACTGTTGGAATTGATGTTCCAAAGAATATATTTGCTGGTAATCCTATTACTGCATCTAAAACATTTCTTTGTTCTATAAGATATTTTCTTATAACTCCCTCTGCTGCTCCTCTGAATAATACTCCATGAGGAAGTACAACTGCCATTGTTCCATTGTCCTCTAAGTGGTGTATCATATGTTGTATGAATGCAAAGTCTGCCTTAGATTTTGGAGCTAATTTTCCATAAGCTGAGAATCTTTCATCATCTAAGAACTTAGCATCTGCACTCCAGTTTGCTGAGTAAGGTGGGTTAGCAACTATTGCTTCAAATTTTAAATCTCCATGTTGTGGATTTTCTAATGTATCATCATTTTTAATATTGAAATCACTATATTTAACTCCATGAAGAAGCATATTCATTCTTGCTAAATTATATGTTGTTGAAGTTTTCTCTTGTCCATAGAACATTCTAACCTTTGCTTCTCTTGCGACACGAAGTAGTAGTGAACCTGATCCACATGTTGGGTCATATACATTTTTAAGGTCAGTTTTTCCCATTGTAACTATTTTAGCTAATATTTTTGAGACCTGTTGAGGAGTATAGAATTCTCCTGCTTTCTTACCCGCATTAGCTGCAAACTGTCCTATAAGATACTCATAAGCATCTCCAAGTATATCAATTTCACTGTTATCAAATCTAAAGTCTATTTGAGCTATTTTTCCCATAACCTTGGCTATTAGCTCACTTCTACTCTTAACATCTTTACCAAGCTTAGTTGATTTTAAATCCATATCATCAAAAAGATGGTCAAAATCCTCTTCACTCTCTTGTCCTAAAGTAGATTCAGTTATATTGTTTATAGCTTCCTCTAACATTTCTATATCAAAATCACCAGTTTCTATCTTAGCTAAAAGCTTACCAAATAAAAACTTAGGCTCAATGAAGTATCCTACATCATTTATTAACTCTTCTTGAAGTGCTTCTCTGTATTCTTCATCTTCCCAAGCTTCTTCATATTTCATGCCATCTTCTTCTAAAAGCTTGTTGGCTCTACTTTCAGCATTCTCTGAAAGATATCTATAGAATATAAGACCTAGTATGTAGTTTTTAAACTCACTAGCATCCATATTTCCTCTTAAATCATTTGCTATATTCCATAAATTACTTTGTAAATTACTTTGCTGTTCCTTTTGTATTTCTGATGTACTCATTCTGTCTTCCCTGCTTTCCATATAACTTTTTCTTATACTATTATACTTAATAAATACTATATTTAAAATTAGTTTTTATTTTAGATAAAAGTATAGTTTAATATTAATTAATACTTAGAGATTCATTATTTACAATAGCTAATAGAAACTCTCTACAAAATTAATTAGGTATGAATCTCTCTCTAAAATCATACCTAATTAAAACATATCTATATTAAAAATTAAATTTCTTTACATGATTAACTATAAACATTTTTATCTTTTCTGCAAGCTTCTTTTTCTTTAAAAGACCTCCACTTAAGTTATCCTTTATTTCAGAACTATCAATTCTTCCTGAATATTCATATTCTGAAACATATTCTTTAACTTTAAACTTATCTAACTCAACTTCATTTGAGAAATACTCTATTTCATCTACTCTTTTTGACTCTACGAAATCATTGAACATTTCATCTATAGAATCCTCCTTTGTTGCACTTGGTACAACTTTATCTAGGAATTCTCTAATTAATTCTGATTTAAGTCTTAGATTTTCATTATCAGCATTATCTAATAATCTCTTGATTTTTTCTATATCTTTCTTAGTTTTCTCTTTTGTATCAAAATCTATAGTTCTTATCAAGTTTAGTATATAGTTAACATTTATCTTATCTGTTTGCATAAGCTCTATACCAAAGTCTATATCTACTAATATGGAAGTCTTTTCTTTATCCTTAACTCCTTCATATATAGTAAAGTACTTACTCTTATAGTCTTCATATTTTTGAGCTGATATTCCTAGTTTTCCTTCATCAAACTCAAATTCAACAAAGGTTTTAAGCTTAGTTAATTGTTTAGTTAATTCTCTGAATGCTTCTACAAACTCTTTCTTTTCAACTTCATCTTGCATATAGTCAATAGATTCTATTGTTGGTGCCACCTCATATAATCTATTAAGCTTTTCTTGGAACAGATTTAGATAATGGTCAAAGCTTTCCATTAATACTACATCTGTACTATCTGTTTGTGAGAATAAGCATATAGCATCATCTGTTTCCTTCTTTAAATTTCTATAACAAACTACATTACCATAAGGTTTTGTAGCGTCCAATACTCTATTAGTTCTTGAATACGCTTGTATAAGTCCATGATAATTTAAGTTTCTATCTACATAAAGAGTATTAAGTGGTTTACTATCAAATCCTGTTAAAAACATATTTACAACTATAACTATATCTAACTCTGAATTTTTAAGCTTCGTTGATAGATTCTTAAAATACTCTTGGAAAGTATCTGTTGAGAAGTTTAACCCCTCTTCTTTAAACATATTGTTATAATCACTTATGATTCTTTCAAGGCTATCTCTTGAATGTTCATCTTTTCCACTTAAATCCTCATTATCTTGGAATGTATAAACTGCTGCTATTTTCAAATCATGGTCTAAAGCTTTAAAAGCATCATAATATTTTATAAGCATTGGAATACTCTGAACTGTTAAAAGTGAACAGAATTTCCTTCCTGCTGTCTTTTTATCATGGTTATCTATTATGTGTTTAGCAATTTTTTCTATACGCTCATCATTAATAAAGACTTCTTCTTTATCTATAGCCTTTATAAATTCATCATCATATTCATTAACCTGTCCATCAAATGTTTTAATATATTCAACTGAAAATCCAAGTACGTTACCATCATTAATAGCATCTTTAATTAAATAATGATGTAAACATTTATCAAAAATATCTGCTGTAGTTCTTCCATCTTGGCTCTTATTCTCTGGAAGTCTTGGTGTTCCTGTGAATCCAAAGTATTGAGCTTTAGTAAAGTGCTTGTTTATAGCTGTATGCATCTCTCCAAATTGAGATCTATGACACTCATCTATTATGAATACAACTTTTTCATCTCTATATTTTTCCATTCTATGGGCATACTTTTCTGATTTTAAAAGTCTAGCTAACTTTTGTATTGTTGTTACAATAAGTCTTGTGTTTATATCCTCTATTTGTTTTATTAAGGTCCCAACATTATCAGTTGTATCAACACAATCCTTTTCAAACTTGTTAAATTCCTCAACAGTTTGGCTATCTAAATCTTTTCTATCTATTAGGAAAAATACCTTCTTAACATTCTTTTCATCTGCTAAAAGCTGACTTGCCTTAAAAGAAGTTAAAGTCTTTCCTGATCCTGTAGTATGCCAAATATACCCGTTGTTATTAGTTTCCTTAGCTCTATTCATTAAAGCTTCAACTGCATATATCTGATAAGGTCTCATAACCATAAGGTTCTTTTCGCTCTCATTAATAATCATATACTTAGCTATAACCTTATTTAACATATGTCTATCTAAGAATGATTCAGCAAATTCTCTAAGGTTAGTTATTCTCTTATTCTTTTCATCACTCCAGAAAAAAGTAAAATCAAACTTAATATCCTTATCACTATTAGAATAGTACTTAGTATCAACACCATTACTAATAACAAAACATTGGATATATCTATATAAACCCTTAAAAGAATGTCTTCTATATCTTTCTATTTGATTAAAGGCCTCCTTAAAGTCCTTGCCCCTTCTTTTTAACTCAATCTGAACCATAGGTAATCCATTAATAAGTATGGTAACATCATATCTATTAACATACTTACTTTCCATAGTTACCTGATTAGTAACTTGGAATATGTTGTTATGCCAATTCTTACTATCAAAAAACTCTATGTAAACTTTCGTTCCATCCTCTCTCTCAAGAATGAACTTGTCCCTAAAAAGCTTAGCACTATTAAAAATACTCTTCTTCTTTAAATGAATAAGTATTCTCTCAAACTCTTTATCAGTAAAAGCTACATCTGCTAACTTTTCCTTGTTAAACTCAAATAAAACATCCCTAAAGTTTGACTCTAAAGCTGCTTCGTCTGGTATAGTAACTCTTGCGTAGCCTTGCTCAACTAATTGATTAATTAATAATTCTTCTAATTCATGTTCGCTTTGATAAGTCATTATTAAAAAACTCTCTCCCCTGTAATCTATTTAAAGTAAAAATAATTTTAGTCAGAATTTTATAATTATATTATAACAACAATGTTTGTTTATGGAAAATATAACTTCTATGTTTTTAATATAATAATAGTAAAATAAAAAAACTTCTTGCACAAAATTTGTGTAAGAAGTTTGTTATTATTAATTTATTGTTCACTATAAGAATGTATATTGATACAAAAAACTTATAAATATTCTAAATTATTGATTCCTGCTTATACTCCTAATATAAACCAATTAAGAAGCAGGAAATCTTATCATTTTCATTAGATTTCTACAAATTACAATTTATAGAAAAACTGTTATCAAATAGAACATTTATATCAGAAACTGCTATATAAGTTCTATTTACTAAGATTTTTATTTTGAAGCATATTGATTATTTTATATAATCCTAAATTATCTAACTTAATATGACGATAACTATAAACTTGTATAACTGGCTTATTACCAAATTCCATTATTTCACCTATACTTGTACAAATAATAGGTTCATTAATCAACTTTTGTTTTTCTATATATTCCTTAAGATAATGAAGCAATCTAAATTCTTGATTATATGAATTTTTAAATGGAGCTCCTATATATACACTAAACTCACTACCATCTAGTCCTATTAAATCAATATATACTTCATCTTCGTATAATCTTATATTATTTACAAGAGCATGAACTTCCTTATATGAATTTTTATCTTCACTTTTTATATCTGAAACCTCTCTCTTATAAATATATGGTTCCCTACCTTCAATTATCGTTTCACCTTCACCATTTGTTGTTGGTGTAGAAATTATTGAAATCAATGGCTTTTCATCATCATTTATTTTTGAAACCTCAGCCTTTTTTTTATGCCTTACATGTTTTTTCTTCTTAACATTACTTGGATTTAACTTTTCACAAAAACTCTTATATGCATCACTTAATACTTTATCAATATGTTTATCGGAAATATTAGCATCATTTCCTTTAACTCTTATAATAGGTGCTTTATTACCACTGTGATGAATTTCATTAGGACATCCTAATTTATGACTACTCCCTTGTCGCGTACTAAAATACCTTATAAAATTTCCTTTTTGTCTTTCAACATAAATCAACTCAGCATTGCAATCTGAATATTCACAGCATAATTTTCCTTTGTAAGTTTCTTCATATTGTTTTGGGGTAATATCATCTGCATAAACCTCTACAAAATTTTTATCATCTGTTTTATAACGAGCACTATTCATAATTAACCTCCAAATTTCGACATATTACATTATAATATTACCACACTTATCCATAAAAGTTAATATTTTTTGAAATTAAATATAATATTAATAGAAACTTTAATTTATTAATTAAAGTTTCCTAGAAAATTCTTTCGAGTCTTATTATGAATTTCTATTTCAACACTTATTTTTTATTAATCTAATTAATTTTAAACCTATAAAAAGAACAATCTATTATCAACTCTTCCTTGAGGAATAAACTCTATTGCTTTACAAATCTTATCTGCATACCCTGTGGTTATTGGTAATCTCAAACTCTTTGTTGCTCCAACATGTATTTGAGTTAATGCATATATCTGACTTAATACAGTTAACATATCTATATCACCATAAGATTTTTCTATTTTTAATGGTTTTGGTGAACCTAAACTTTCTTTTATATCAGTAGTAACCATATATGCTTTGTCCCCTTTTAATATGTAGCTTCCCTTTTCTGGATTTACTATTTTTCCTTCTTCAATAGCTGCAATTTTTAATGGTGTACTTTTTTTAACTTCTATTATATTAAACTTAATGTTCTTCTTCCCAAAATACTTTTCATACCACTCTAAATCTTCTCTTGAAAATCCATCTCTATGTATAACAATATTTTTAGGATAAGAACCATTCTCCTCTTCATATGAAATTAATACTTTATCAAAAATCTCTTGTAATATATCAGTATTAATCTTTTCTCCACTTTGAGGAACATTTGGTTTATAGTAATTTATAAGCTTTCCATACTTATCAAAAACAACTGAACATGCTGGATAATGAATCCCTTTCTCTCTAGTTCCAACATCCAATCCAACAAAACAGTCCACCTCACCCTTCATATCTTTAACAACCCAAGGTATTCCTCCTACCTTTCCTAGAATACCTAAGACTATATTATGTAAATAATATAGTGCTGTGTTATCTCTACTTTTTACAAACATTTCTGCTGTTTTTACTGATATCATTTGAGATGGTAAGTTTAGTTCAGCCCATATCTTCTTAAAAGGATTATAAGAATTTTCTATTTCTTCATCGCTCATATCAGGTACAATAGCTATTACAAAATCTATATTATTATAATTATTTAACTTTAGTGCAGCCTTTTTATATCCAGTAATATCTCCTAATTCATACCCTTCAAAGATACATTCTTTAGGATTAAATTCTACATTCATCAAATGCTCTGCTATGTATTTATTCTTTTCACCATGATATTTTCCATCTTTAGAAAAATCATATATAGCTCTTACAGCTTTCCTACTTATGGCATCAAACTCTGTAGGATATAAAACTCCAAATCTAGCCTTCCCCTCTGGTAACTTATAAAAACCATTAGAAAATATCTGCATCTTATTTTTTATAATTCCTTTAGCACCCATAAGTACTGGTTCATCTACTTTTCCACTACTATACCCTAATAATTTAACATCATCATAATACTTATTTTCAAAGCTTAAATTATTAAGTTCTTTAATAACTCCAATATCATCTACAAATGACTTTAATGTATCATATCTATACTTCATATTCATCTTTATCAAAGACTCAATCTCTTTAGAAAATAATGCATCATTTTTTGCTAAATACTCCCTAGTTATAATAGGCTTTAATGCATGTGGTATAAAAAACAAATTGCTTTTATTAGCTCTTACACTTATTACATTGGCCTCTAAATCTTCTTCAGTAAATTTTTTAACCCTATAAGCTTGATTATTGCTTTTATAATAATCTATTAGGGATTGTCCTAAACTTGTTGGTTCTGTTATTTTAGTTTCTAATATGCTTTCTATAACTAAATTCCCACCTATATTTGCCCATTCATTTTTTACAGCTAGTCCAGTTACATCTAATCCTTCTTTCATCATCTCATAGATATTTTTCTTAGTTGAAAAATCAGCTGAACAGCTTAAATATAAAATTACATGTCCTAATTTATTAACTACAGGAGAAATTCTAAACTTTCTTTTTAACTCAAATCCCTTATTACTTTTCTTAAACTCATCTCTTAATTCCTTAGTCAGTATAGTGTTACTAAGTATTTCATCAGAATAATTAACCTTGTATTTATTATATTTACCAAAGACTTTAACTTTCTTAAGATTTAGGTTTATATAGTATTTAACAACCTCTCCATATATCTTAGTATTCTCTTCTATATTTAAAACTTCACTTTTTTCAAAGTTTATATTTGCAAAATCCAAATCCCCTATATCTTCAAACTTTTCTAATGTATATAATTTATCACCCTTTATAAATACACCTTTAAACATATTTCTTGAATGCATCTTATATCGTGCACTTTTAATAATTTTATACACATTATCATATTTTCCCTTTCCAGTTACTTTATATTGATAAAATAACATAGGTTTTATGCTTCCTATTCCTTTAAATGCTTCAACTGTTAAATTTGACACTTTATACCCTCCCATAAACTTTTATAAAATATAATCTAATATATTTAACTATATGTTCTTAACTATTTATTATTAAAACACCTAATTATTCCATTAACATTATATAACATTTATGTTAATAAGTTAAGTTTACTAACTTATAGCAATATTATATCTACTCTTTAATTATAAAAACTAAAAAGAATTTATTCGCTTCCCTATTCTCTTGCACTAATAATAAAGCTCTAGATTCTTTACATATAAACCATAAATTTCTATAGCTAAAATACTCTCTTAAAACAAAATATATTCTTATGAAAATTTTAAAGTCTATAAACACAAAATAAGACTATATATGACTAGTTTAAAGTTTAATATATGAAATGAATACAAAACATTACTTTTTATGTATTCATAATCAATAATAAAATTAAGCAAGGAGTGTAAAAAATGAATGATTTTTTAAAAGAAGCTAAACAAATAAAAGAAGATTTAATAGAGTATAGAAGAACAATCCATAGAAATCCAGAGATAGGTTCAGAATTGCCTAAAACTAAAACTTTTGTACTTAATAAATTAAAAGAATTTGGATATGAACCAAAAGAAATTTGTGAAAGTGGTATAGTTGCAACTATAGAAGGAAATAATCCTGGAAAAACATTTTTATTAAGAGCAGACATGGATGCATTACCTATGAAAGAAGCTACTGAATGTGATTTTAAATCAGTTAATGGTTGTATGCATTCTTGTGGACATGATATGCACACTGCTATGCTTTTAGGAGCTGCTAAATTACTTAAAAAAAACCAAGATAAAATTGAAGGTACTATCAAATTAGTATTTCAACCAGATGAAGAAGGATTCACTGGAGCTAAAAAAATGATAGAAGCAGGAGTACTTGAAAATCCTAAAGTTGATGCAGCAATGGCTATGCATGTTCACTCTGGAACCCCTTCAAATGTAGTGTTATATGGTTTAGGAGGACCTAGTATAGCTGGATGTAATAGGTTTAGAATTGTTGTAAAAGGAAAAGGGTGTCATGGAGCAATGCCAGAAACAGGAGTGGATCCTATAAACATAGCTGCACACATATACATATCTTTACAAGAAATTTTAAGTAGAGAAATATCTGCCACTGAACCAGCTGTATTGACAATTGGAAAGTTTTCTGGTGGAGATGCACCAAATATAATACCTGAAGAAGTGATTATGGAAGGTACAATAAGAAGTTTAAATAAGGAATTAGGTGAATTTATTTTTGATAGAATGAATGATATAGTACTATCAACAGCAAAAATGTTTAGAGGGGAAGCTAAATTAATTGAATTATCATCAGTACCTCCTTTAGAAAATAATACAACTTTAGCTACTGAACTTGGGGATTATATAAAAGATATAGTTGGCAAAAATTCTATTATCTCTTTTGAAGGTGGTGGAATGGGATCAGAAGATTTTGCATCTTATTCATATGAAGTACCAAGTGCTTACTTTATGCTAGGTGCAGGTACAAAAGAAGAAAATGAATCATATGGTTTACCAATGCATAATGATAAAGTTACATTTAATGAAGATATATTAGCCACTGGTGCAGCTATTTATGCATACAGTGCAATCATGTGGCTTAAAAATAATAAATCATAATATTTTTAATAGACAAAATATACGATAAATAAATTATAATAAAAATAATTATAAAATTTTATTTTAAGATTAACCAATGTGTAAATTGACATAATCATTTGTACATTGGTTAATTAATTTAATAGAAGTAACCACATAATAATTTTTAGTGAGGTAATATACAAATGAGGATATTAGAAATATTATTTTTCTTATTAAAAAGTAATTGTAAAGTTACAATAAAAGAATTAGCAACAATGTTTGGAGTATCAGCTAAGACTATTCAAAGGGATTTAGATAAACTTTCTATTTTAGGTATTCCTATAATTACATATAGAGGTGTAAATGGCGGAATAAAATTAGATAATAATTATATAATAGCTAAATACATTCTTACAAAAAGTGATTATAAAAATCTAATATTATCATTATATATTTCTGAAAATATAATAGAAAAGTTAAAGAAAGCAGATCTTATTGAAAAATTCAAACTTGTTGATAATAAAAAATGTACTGAAATATTAGAGGAAATAAAGAATAGATTTATAATAGATTTAGAGAAAGATGATTTAGAAACAAAAGATAGTAAATATGCGATTATTGACCAAGCTTTAGATAATAGAAACTTTATAATAGTAGATGTTAATGAAGCAACATTTGAAGTTTTTCCAATATCTTATGTTTTAAAAAATGAAGGATTATATTTATATTGCTATGATAGTGAATATAAATTAATTTTAATAAATAATATATCTAATATATCTCAGAGTAAAAAACTATATAATAAACCTACAATAAAATACGAGGAAAATAAAGAAAATATAAAAGTTATAATATAAAGATCCTAAGAAACCAATCTTTGAATATACAATTATAAAAGTAAGAGACTGCATTCAAAACTTTATACTACTAATAAAATAAAGTTTTGAATGCAGCCTAAGTTAACTCAGATTAATAAACTTATTTTTAAACCCTCTTCGTAAACTCCACATACAAATTCTCTGGAACCTTATTATGAAGTTCTATCTCAACTGTTATTGGTTTCTCCCCTTTATACTTAACTACATACCCTTTTCCTATAAAAATATAAGGCTGTCCTTTATATCTTTATCCTTATGTAAGTCTACAAAAATTGAATTTATTTATTTTTAATTAAAGCGTTCTCTATGTATTTATACTCTTTTATATAAGCTTAACCTTTATAAAAATTATCAAATCTAATTAATTAATACTAATTAAATGCTCTACAGAGACATTATGACCATGTACTTTTCTATGACAATTAGCACATAACACTCTTAAATCACTTAACTTTGTCTTATGTTCATAATCCATATCTGATACTTTTATTTTTTCATGATGAACATCTAAAACCACTTCATCATTTTCGCCACAAACTTCGCAGAACGCTTGTCCAAATTCTGTTTTAAAAGCATCTAGTTTCGCTCTTCTTATTTGACTATTTCTTTCTTTTACTTTTATTAGTCTCTCCTTAGTATTTCCTTCTAAAAACTCTTTTTCTGAATCTATCTCTGTATAGTTTACTTCTTCATCCTTCATAATCGGTTCTTTATGATTTATGTCTATAGAATCAATATTATCAACCCAATCTTTCCATTCCTTTGGAGCATATTGACTTTCATAACTTATCCCCTTTTTCAAATCATCCAACCATCTTCTATCAATAATTTTAGTATCTAATATAGTAAAATAGGCTACATAATTTTTTACTATTCCATTTTCCTTTTCAATATCAACTTCAATTAAGTTCTCTTCTACATCTTTATGACCTGGTACTAAAAGACCTATAAATTTAACATCTCTTCCCTCTTCTTGAGTAAACATAAAAAATGGTGCTATTTCTTTTTTATTTCCATTTTTTAAACTATCAAAAGTCTTTTTTAATATTAAATTACCTTTTTTACGTGTATCATGTATGTCTACATTAACTTTTTTATTATCTCCATTATATTTAACTAATTTATTCTCATAATTAATTTCATCAACCCATTCCTCTTTATTATTCTCAGCAGAATATAAAACAACATAATTAAGTTTCCCTTTAGACTTTCCTACTTTTCTAAAGCCTCCTGAATTTTCACAGTTCATTAACTTACTAATCACTTCATCAGATAAATTGCCTTTTTTTCCACCTTCATATATACAATTTTTATATAAATCTGAAGTATATACCTCTTCAAACTTAACCTTACTCTTCAAATTAAACACCTTCTATTTATTAAATGTTTTTCTTTATTTCAACATAACTTGCTAGCTTTAACCCCTTGCTTAATTCTGTTCTATATGAGCTGTTAAGTTATGCATGCCTTAAAATTTCTTCAAATACTCTATTTGTGCTTTCATTTTGCAGGCTAATCTCATTTGTATAACTAATTGCAAAACAATGTATCATTGCAACTTGCTCTTTTCTTATCTTTCTCTAGTCATACATTCTTCTTAATTTTTTTAATTCTAAAACATCATATGCTAAAATTATCATATTATTTAAATTATTTCAAATAAAAATAGGACTACTTTTAGTAGTCCTTAATTATCTTTTTTCCATTTTCCCTTAGTTAACTCCCTAATCAAATCTTTCAAATAAATTACTTCTATTATTTGATTATTAGGGCCTATCAACTTTTTATAATCACCATCTAAAAATTCATAGTTTCCAAATATTGTTTCTATTCTTTCTAATGTATTTATTTTTTTCCAGCATATAATGTGTGATACTAATTCTAATGAATGATTCATGTTTGTCCCTAAAGTATGTTTAAATTCTACAAAACTATATCGCGGATTTTGTGTTTCAAGTTCATAACATAGCTTATCATATAAGCTACCAAATCTTTCTTTCATATTAAGTTCTATATATGTTTTACTGTTTAATTCTACAATATAATCAATTCCATCATGTGTATGGTAATCTATTTGTTTAAAACCAAACACTTCTGGTTTCAACAATTTAATTATAGAAAACCATACATACACATCCGCCTCTATATTTGCCTCACTTAATCCTTCTAAACACTTAAATTGCTCTACTTTTATATCATATAATTTACTAATTTTTTTATATTTTTTAACTCTCCGAATTAAATAATCTAAATCCTGAAATTTTAATTTATAGTTATTTTCATAATTAACTTTTTCTTTCATTATTATTAAGTTTATCTTATCATAATCTTTTTTCGATTCAATCATACTATCAATTCCATCTAGATTATGAGTACTTTGATTGTATTTTTGCAAATTACTTTTTAAACGATTTAAACTTTCATTAAGCTTATTAAATTTATAAATCTCTGAAAACTCTTCGCAATCTAATTCATTTTCATTATCTACTTTATCTAAATCTTTTTCTTCCATTCCATATTTTAACTTTGCTAATACACTAGTTCCATTTAAACTTCTATCATTCATTATTTTTTTTACTATAATCTCTTTAAGTAATTCTGACATATAAGTTCTATTTTTGTTTATTTGTATTCCTAAAAATTCATCAAATACTGAACTACACTTTGCAATACCTCTAATCGAAGTTATACTAGGATGATTTTTCCTTCCGAACAAAATTCCTACATCTATAACTTTACCTATATATCTGTTATTTCTCTCTACGTATATACCAGCTCTTTCCATAGAAGGCAAATGATATTCACTAACGTTAGGATTTTCTTTAAACTTTTCTTTAAATTCATTTACTTTTTTACTATAATACTTTGTCCCTAATCTATAAAAAGCTATTGAAAGTACTTCTTTGTCAATATTTTCTCTTCCAATTTTTTCAATAAGTTTACGTTTAGAAATCTCATCTAAATTTAAATATAATTCTTTTAGCGATATATTATACTCAGCAAACATTTTTGATTTAATCTCATGTGGTAAATTAATACCTATTGGATCTATTTTTGTTATCTCAATAGGCTTGTTACTTTCATTTTGCAAGCTAATTTTATTCTTTTTCAGGTAATTATAATAAGTTATTCCTATACTCTCTTCTATTTTTTTTATAAAATCATCTATTTTCCCTATATATATTTCATTTATTCCTTCAAGTACAACAATTGTTCCAAAATTAATATTTATTAGATTACTCTGTATTTTTTTTAATTCCGCTCTAAAGCTCTCATTATCTAATTCAAAAATATTAGATTCATATGTAGAATAATTTAATTCATTATAATGTATTTCTTTTCCTCGCCATGAATTATCTGATTTTCTTCTTGTAAATATCTTTAAACTTTTTCCAATTCCAAGTCCTGATATTATCCCATAGTGAAATTTACCATTACTTTCTTTTAATGTATTAAAATTGATATTATCGTTTACTGCACCTATTTCAAATACATTTTTTAATTTTTCCTCATCAAATGACATTCCATTTCCAATTATAGCAAAACCATATCTCGTTGCTTTTATACTCTCTTCACTTATATGATATTTAAAAGTCTCATAATCATTTTTAAATATTTTTATCTTTATATCCGTTCCACCTGCATCAATTTCATTATCTATGTATTCCCTTACAGCTTCATCAACTTCAAATCCTAAACTTAATAAACCATTATTAAGTCGATTTGTCTTTTCATATCTTTTTACCATAAATCCCCCTATTTTACTCTTTTAAACATTTTACCATATTATTTTATTTTTTCCAATATAGTAACATTATTAAAATATTATTTTTATCTAATATATAAATTAACTTATATCAAAAATTTTATAATATTATTAAAAAGAGCATACTAAATTTATAGTATGCTCTTAAATCTAATCTTCTAATTCAAATATTCTATCTAATTTTCTACCCATTCTTTCAATTAATCCAACAACCAATGCATTTCCCATACAGAAATATCTAAACTTCTGAGTCATCCCTGTATTAGTCCATTCATCATCAAAGCCATTTAATCTTTCACACTCTACTGGTGTTAATACTCTTAATCTATTAGTTTGTGGATCCTTTACTACATGAGTACTTCTATTTACACTTGCTTCACTTGTAAGCATTGTTCTTGCAGGTAACTCTAAACTATCTGGGAATCCAACAGCTCCCTCTCTATAGATATACTCAAAGCCTTCTTTTGTTGTTCTTGGTTCTGCCTTAGCACCCTTCATATAAGTCCACCTATCTAATTCTTCTCCTAAATAGAACTCTTCACTTACATCTTTTTGAAGTATTTCTCCAAGTGTAACTGGTTCTTGACTTTGTGGTGTATATCTAGTTGTATAAATTCTATCATTTATTAATGCTCCTGCTTCTTGGAAACCAAATGAAAAATAGTCTGATACTTCAAGTATATCTTGATCTAACACTTTTTCGTCTTCACTATATATACTTTCTATAGGAAACGTCTCTGCAAAGAAACCATTTTCTCTTATGTAAACTTCCATGAATTCTTCATTATCTAATCCTTGAGTTACTCTTTCACAATAATTAGTATCATGTTTGTAAGCAAATATAAATACTCTTCTTCTTCTTTGAGAGAATCCATAGTCTGCTGCATTTATAACTCTCCACTCAACGTTATATCCTAAATCTCTAAAGCAAGTTAACATTACTCCAAAATCTCTTCCTCTTTGCTTTGCAGGAGATTTTAATAATCTATCAACATTCTCTAAAAGAACAAATGGTGGCATGTCTCTCTCTAAGAACTTTCTTATCTCCCACCATAAAACTCCCTTTTTACCTTCTATTCCTTTTGATTTTGTAGCAGCTACTGAATAATCTTGGCATGGAAAACCACCTACAAGCAAATTATACTTTGGAAGTCCAAAAGCCTCTGGATTTTCATTAACTAAAGCTATATCTTCATTAACAGCATTTGTCTCTGGAAAATGCTTTGCATAACATTCATATGCATGCTGTACCTTTCTTGAAGGTTCCCATTGATTCGCCCAAAGAACCTCCCAGTCTGCTGATGCTTTGCTTAATCCAAGGTGAAATCCACCAACACCAGCAAACAGTTCACATACAGTTTTTTCTATCGCCATTATATGCACCTCAATCTAATTCGTCTCTTTGTCACTAATTAATTATACATAACATTTTGATAAATTCAAAGGGGAACTTACTCTTCTTTAATTATGTTAATATTAGTAAAAATTTATTCAAGGTACATATGTAATAACATCATTTCATTATTTTCTTTTAAATCATTTTAATCAATCTATTTACCTATAATTAATTTAATTTCAAAATAATTCTATAGTATAATATGGTTATAATTACAATTTAAATATGAATTACAAAAAGATTATTATATCTTTTTAATATATTAACAAGGAGAAGATTATGTCAGCAAAACTGTATGATGAAACAAGCCCTATAAGTATAGAAAATTATGCTCAAAAACTTATAGGAAAAACATTTAATGATGTTTTAGAGGATTATGCAAAGTATGAATCTGAACTTTTAGTAAGTGAAGAAAAAGATGAATATGCAGAGAATCATGAAAATAAAAAAAGAAAAGGTGGACTAGGTGATCTTATAGAAGAATGCTATTTCCACTATAAATGCAATAGTGATTCTAGACCTGATTTTCCTGATGCAGGGGTAGAGCTTAAAGTAACCCCATATAAAATAAATAAAAATAAGTCTATTGCTGCTAAGGAGCGCTTAATCATAACTATGATTGATTACTTCAAAGTTGTTGAAGAAGACTTTGAAAATAGCCATCTTTTGGCTAAGTCTAACCTTATTTTATTAGTGTACTACTTATACTCTAAAGAAATAAAAAATAGATTAGACTACCCAATAAATTACGTTAAATTATTTACTCCTCCGGAAGAAGACTTAGAAATAATCAAAAATGACTTTAAAATAATTATAGATAAAATTAAGGCAGGTAAAGCTCATGAGCTTTCAGAAGGAGATACAATGTATCTTGGTGCTGCCACTAAATCAGCCTCTTCTTCTAATAGACGTGGACAACCTTTTTCAGATATTCCGGCTAAACCTAGAGCTTTTTCATTCAAAACATCTTATATGACTTATGTACTTAATAACTTTATAGTTCCAAATAAAACAACTTACGAACCAATCATTAAAGATGTAAATGAACTTAAATCTAAAACTTTTGAAGAAATCATAATCAATAAAATTAATTCCTATGCTGGAAAAACTGATGAAGAGCTTTGTAAAATCTTTAACAGAGAATATAACAACAATAAAGCTCAATGGATTGAACTAGCTTATCGTATGCTAGGAATAAAATCTAACAAAGCAGAAGAATTTGAAAAAGCTAATATAACAGTAAAGGCTTTACGAGTTGAAGAAAAAAATAAAATAGTTGAAAGTAGCCCCCTTCCACCATTTAAGTTTAAAGAGCTTGCAGAAGAAACTTGGGAAGAATCAAAACTATTTAATTATCTTGATCAGCAGAAGTTTTTATTTGTTGTTTATAAAAAAGATGGGGATAAGTATGTTCTAAAAGGTGCTCAACTTTGGCATATTCCTTATAATGATTTAAATGTTACTGTACGTGAAGGTTGGGAAAAGATAAAAAACATTATAATAGAAGGAATTCAGTTTATTCCTAAAACTGATAAGAACGGTAAGGTAACTTATGGCAATAACTTACCTAAAAAATCAGATAATGAAGTAATCCATATAAGACCTCACGCTCAAAAAGGTGCATATAAATTTGAAGATGGAACTGAAATTGGTAATATCTCAAGAGATGCTAATGAATTACCAGATGGAAGATATATGACAAATCAAAGCTTTTGGTTAAATAACACTTATGTTTTAAGTCAATTAGATATAAACTTACTATAATAAATTGGAGGAATATTACTTGAAGTTTACTACTGAAAAAGAATTATTAGACTATACTAAAAATATAGTCGGCAAAAAATTTAAAGATATAGATTCTCTTAATCTACTTTCAAATCCTAAAATGCAAAAAGACAAAGGTATTTTAGGTAAAGTTGTTGAAACTGGTTTTTACAATTATCCACTTAATAATAATCCAGAAGCTGATTTTTCTGAACTTGGAATTGAGTTAAAAGTTACTGGATTTGTAAGAAATAAAAATAAAACTATTAGAGCTAAAGAACGAATTTCTTTAAGTATGATTGATTATAATAGCATAATATACGAAGACTATGAATTTAGTAAATTAGTCTTTAAGAATAAAAAATTATTGATTATATGGTATGAATACACTAAAAAAAATAAGAATAATAAAGGTGAGTTTATAATAAAATATTACCAACTATATGATATGACTTTAGATGAAAACATATTTAAAAATGACTTTAATATTATTAAAAATAAAGTCATTGCTGGATTAGCGCACAAGCTTTCAGAAGGAGACACTTCATATCTTGGTGCTGCAACAAAAGGAAATGGACAAACTAAATCTCAACCTAATTCTAATATTCCAGCACGTACAAGAGCATTTTCTCTTAAGCAACCTTATATGACAGGTATTCTAAGAAGTATAAAAATCAATAAACAAAAAGCTACATCTAAAACAGTTGAAGATTTTATTTATAAGAAAATTAAGCCATTTATAGGAATGACCCAATTAGAAATTTGGGATACTTTCAGCGAAAAAGAGTATTCTCTTAATAATATTCCTAAACAAATAAATAAAATGATTTCAAATAGACTAATCGCTACAGATACTAATTTATGTAAACTTGATGATATTTTTTCTAAAACTAGTTATATAATTAAAAATATCTCACTAGATAAAAATGGTTATCCTAAGGAAAGAGTTTCTTTTAGAAATTTAACACTTTCTGAATTTAATGAGCCATGGGAAACTTCTGAACTAAAAGAATACTTTGAACAAGTTACAATAATTTTTATTTGTTATGAAGGTAATAAAGGAGATAAAAATGGTGAAAGGAAACTTAAAGGTGTGAAAAAACTTGCCTTTACTCCTGATGATATAGATAACTTCAAACTTTCCTATGATGCAATAAGAAAGACTATTAAAAATAAAGATATTTCTTATCTACCAGTTCCTAAATCTTTTGATACACAATACTTAGAATTAGCTCCAAAAGGTAAAGCTGGTGATGATGCATATAAAAACTTCTTTATTAATGACACAACTAAAACTTGCTTTATGTTGCAAAAAGAATTTTTATTCAACAAACTAAAATAAAAGTCAATTATGGACAAGTTAATATAAATAACTTGTCCATAAATACTAATCTAACTTATTATTTTTTCAACAAATCTGCTAGTGTTACTAGTTCATACTTCTTTTCTAAATCTCTCTAAACTTCTCTAATCTTAAATTCCCTTCATCATCTAGTTCCTTAATTCCATCCTTAAAGTCATATCCAAAGCTTCTATAAAATTCACAGGCTGTAATTGATGCAGGTATCTTAATTCTTCTTGCTCTCAAAAAGTACTCATCATTCTCTAATGTTTCTATTATTTTTCTACCTATACCTTTTCCATGTAATTCTGGTTTAACAAATATAGTTAATAGAATACTTTCATTTTCTTTACCCCAGAAGCTTGATATTGCACCTACTCCAACAACTTCGTTCTCTACACATACAACATACATATGTGCATAACTACTAACAAGTAAAGCCTTATCTCATTATAAGTTTTTGCTAGTTCCTCCATTTCCTCTTTAGGATAATCCTTTATATTAACTTCTAAAGAGTTTCTTCTTACTAATTCTGATACCTTTGCTGCATCTTCATTTCTAAACCTTCTTATACATAAATTCTGCATTTTAATCCTCTCCTTACATACCCAATTTTTTATAAGAAACCATCAAATATTAAATTTAATATATTATATCAAAATTCACTTATTGCTTACCACAAATCGGATTTAAACTTTCTCTTAAATGCTCCTCTATTTTAACTATAACCCAATAATATTCTTTTTCTTTTAATTCAGTTTCTTCTATAAATTTAAATCTAAATTTACATTTTTTAAAAATACTACTTTTATTATTTTTTAAATTTAATTTATATGTTTTCTCATGTCCATATCCTAATAAATGTTGCTCTAATCTCTCTTCTAAATTTCCACTTTTTCCAATATAAAAACTAATCCAATTATTGCTTGTAAACTCTTTTATATTATGTTTTTTAGCTCTTTCTTTATTTATTTTAGGACAGCAACCTTCACTATTTTCACTAAACTCATCATTAATGAAATTTACTAACTTTTCTTTATTGGTAAAATCACTTAGAGTTTCTTTAAAATTAATTTCAAAGAAATATATACCCGGCGCTTTAGAAATATTATTTGAAAGTAATTCATTAATACTATCTATTTCAAACTCATTCCAATCACTAGAAGCTTTTATAGTATTTAAATACTCATTACATTTATCATTTAACTTTTTATTTAGTTCATCTATAAGAACCTTAATATTAATTTCCTCCAAGTCTTTCACTTCTGGTAATTTATTTTCTTCAACTAAACAATTTATCATAAACTAATCTCCTTTTTTATATTCTAGTGTATAAACTACTTAATACCAGAACTAAATATTATATAATAATCATCAAAAATTTTTAAGAAAAGTATAAAATCAAATAAATTATAATTAATCCATAATAATTCTTACTTCTATTAATCAAAAACCTGCTTATCATATGATTGCTTAATAAGCTCCATTATGTCATCAAGTTCCTCTATGCTAGAATAATACACCAAACAGTCTCCATTTCCCCAATGTCCTATTTCACTAAAATCATTACACATTCCCTTAGGATCAACTATCTCATCATACTTCATATTTATTGCTAATTTAAGTCTTGCCTTCTTTGGTATAACATCCACAAAATTTGTCTCTGCCTTATATGCAATATAGAGTTTTGTATACTCTCTCTTAACATCTGAAGACATATTTAATATTCTTTTATCTAATGCCTCATAAAGCATTCTTGTATTATCACTTAAATACTCATAACTATCTAAGTCATAAGTATTATCCTTTTCCTCTTCAGAAAATCCTATTATTTCTTCATCATCAATAAATGGATAAGCCCATATTTTCTTACTTAATTTACAAAGTTCAGATGCTCTTTCTAAAATCTTCTCTTCATTCCATTTCTCCTGCTTAACTAAGTAGTTATTTATTCTAAGTGCACTTTCTTTAAATCCACCTCTCATCTCTAACTTATCTTTAAAAGGCTTATCTGACATTTCTGAATTGTAAGCAGTTAAGGTTAAATTCCCTATAGTATGAAGATACTTCTTTTGCACATCTTTCCATCTATCACCCAAATCTCTTTTCCACTCTTCTCCAAGTGATTTATTTTGAGGCATTATATGTTCAATAGTGTAGTTATCTATATTAATTGGAGCCTTGTTGTTGAAATTCTCAAGTTTACTTAAAATATAATTTCTGATTCTCATATTATAAATATCCTTAAACTTTAAGTTCTCCTCAAAGCTTTCATCACTAGGAAACTCCTTATAACTATCAAGATAATTAAAGAAATACTTTATGGAACCTAAGTAATTACTTTCATCAATCTTATTACAAATGGTTGCAAAGGTCTTATTTAAAGAATTTGTTGGAATACCACAAATGTTACGTCTAAAAACATAACTCTCACAAATTTTAAGGATTTCTATAAGTTCTTCCTTGTTTATAACTCCTGTTTCATAATCATTGTAAACTTTTAATAAGAATGGATATGAAACTTCCATTTGTAAAGCCTTTATGTCCTTTAGTACTAAGTCAATATCATAATCCCCACTTTTCCCAAAGTATATTTTGTTATAATATTTCCCGTTTTTATATAACTCTTCACAAAATTCCTCTATAGATACCTCAACCTTTTTATTATGATAGTCCTTAAACTCTTCATATATCTTATTTAACTTAGGAGTTCTTCCATTTTTAAGAGTTAAATAGTCTTTAAAGAACTTATCCATTAACCATGACTGATTTTCTCCACCAAAGAAATTCTCTATCTCAAACCAATATTTTTCATATATGTTGTTTTGTTTTTCCTCATCTAACCCCATTAATATGTAGTTTCTAATTAAATCTGATTGTGATAAATCTACTCCTGTACTATTTAAACTTTCAAATATAAGCTGAGGATCATCATTTACTCTATCCAAAGTTATATTAACAATCTGAAGCTTTGCAATCCCTTCATATAACTCTTCTGGCGTAATATCACTATTCCTTATCTTTTCTAAAAAGAATCTATAATTCTCTAAAGCCTTACAATTGCTTAGTTCTTGTAAATCATATTTCTCAATTATCTTAATTAAAACATCCCTATCGCCTTGAGTAAGTAGAAGCTTATATTTATCATTACCTTGTTTAAATTGATTAATAATAAATCTCATATTTATTTCATCAGGGTTAACCCCCTCTTCATTCTGTTTTTCATATCTATAATCTCTAAGAGCCAAAAGAAGAAGTGTCAAGGTTGTCATTCTCTGTTGTCCATCAATAATCATATACTTTTGAACTCCTGCAGGCATTATAACTTCAGCAATATTAACTATAGAACCCACAAAGTGTCCAACCTTATTATGTTTTTGCATATATATAATATCATTCCATAACCTTTCGCACTGTTCTCTTCTCCAGCTATAAGTTCTTTGGTAAACAGGAATAATAAATTGTTTAGTTCCTTCTAGTATTGAATTTATATTACTCTTAGTTACATCCATATTTGCACCTCCATGTCAGTAAAATAATTTTGTCATATTAAATTATAAATAACATTATTTAACTATAATTATATATTAAGTATCTCATATATTACCATATAACTTACTATTTAATATTTAATCTACATGATTTACTAATTTAAAAAGATATTATTTTACCCCAGTTATTTCATAAAAAATAAGGATGTCCAACTTGAACATCCTTATTTTTATTTACTTAAGTTTTAAGATATTAATTCTTCAAATTAAAGTACTCTAACTCTACAGATATTGTTGAATAATCTTCATCTGTCATAGTTTCTACTTTTTGTTTAGATCCTTTTGAGAAGTTTGATAAATTTAAGTATCCAGTATCTATTACTACTCCGTCTTTGTCTTTAAATTGAACAGTATAACCTAAATCTTGAAAATCAAATTCACTTGTATTTTCTAAAACTGCTACACATTTAGACCAATCATATTCTTTACTTACTTCAAATTTAATATTTGCTCCTAAATTCTCAGCAAACTTTTTAGCCTCATTCTCCTTGTTAATCACAGTTGCTTTAGCTTTAAAGTCTTTATAAATTTGCTGATTCTTTTCTTCAATAACTAATCCAAAATCATCAACCATTTTTATAAGAGCTGGTTTTCTTAGACTTTCTGATTTTTCTATATACTCATACATTAAAGTATCATCTGTAGTCTTATTAGCCTCAACCATCATATTGTTTCCTTCTATATAATCCTTACCAGCCTTTAATAACTCCTGATTATCAACCTCTTGTAATGCACCTTCTAATTTTTCATTTTCTTTTTCAAGAATAGCTATATAATCTTCCTGTGAATAACTTGCACTTTTTTCTTTTTTCTCTTGTTCATCCCATCTTCCATTTATAGCCTTTGATGCTACTTCTATAAACTTTTGATTTCCATCAACATTATTTTGATCTGCACTTGAAGAGTTTCCACAAGCTACAAAAAATAAAGAAAATAAACAAAGAATTATTGCAGATATTTTTTTCATTTAAAATTCCCCCTTAAATATAATAACTATAAAATTTTACCTTAATATTACTTAAATTCAATCAAGTTCTATAAAATTTAATATATAGTTAAAATATTTTTTACTACTCCTCATTTGATGAAGTAACCATCTTTAAGGGTGTTTCATTTCTTAAAGATGAACTTCCATACATATACTCATTTCTATATTTCAGTACATATATTAATCCCAATATAGATGTTATAGCTTCAGAAAATGGAACCACTAACCACACTCCAGTTACCCCAAAGATATATGGCAGAATTATAATCCCTACTATAAATAAGACTAAAGTTCTCATAAATGATAACAGGGCAGAAACTTTCCCATTAGAATATGCTGTGAACATTCCTGATGTAAATATGTTGAATCCACTAATCAAAAATCCCACTGAGAATATAGTAAATCCTTCTAAGGTTATATTAAAAAGACTGCTTCCCTTTGGTGAAAAGGCAGCTATTAGATTTTCTGAAATAAGGTTTGATATAACAAAGGACAATACTGCAAATATTCCTATGGTTATATAACTGTATCTTACTATTTTCTTTAACTGCTCTTGATCTTTACTTCCATAGCTATAACTTATACGAGGTGCTACTCCAGATGTAAATCCTATATATGCTGAATTTAATAATAACTCCGCATATAAAACTATTGTTATTGCTGCTACTCCATCCTCTCCTAAAAACTTAATCATAACTATATTAAATAAGAAGGTTGCTACTGCTGCTGATAACTGAGTAACCATTTCTGATGATCCATTTATACAGCTATCTTTTATTAAAGAAAAATCCAATTTAGGTTTCACAAAATGCAGTATATTTTTCTTTTTGCAGAAGTAGAAAATTCCTATAAAAGATGGTACAACATATCCTATTCCAGTAGCCATAGCCGCTCCAGATACCCCCATATTAAATTCCACTATAAAAACATAATCCAATATTATATTTAAACATCCTCCTATTATAGAGACTACTAAAGCTAGCATAGGAACTCCAGCTGTTACTAAAAAGTAATCAAAGTACATTTTTAATATTAGAAATGGTGAAAATAGTAGCATTATAGCCAAGTATGAATAACAATCCTGAAATAGTAAATCAGTTCCCCCTAATATTCTTATAAGGTCATTTATAAATATAAAAGATATTATTGCTATGATTACTCCAATTACCAAAACAGTAACAATTAAAAGTGAAAAAGTTTCTCTAGCCTCCTTTATATTCTTTTCCCCCATGTATTTAGCTACAATAGCACTTCCTCCTGTAGCAAACATAACACTAAATCCTGAAAAAAATAATACTATTGGTATCACTATATTTAAAGAAGATAATGCATTAGCTCCCACAAAATTAGATACAAATACTCCATCTATAATGGTGTATAGTGAGAAAAAAATCATCATTACAACTGTTGGTAATGTTAATTTTATAAGTGTTAAAAAATTAATCTTTTTATCTAAATAGTTTTTCATATAATACTACTTGAACTTTTATTTCTTTTGACATAAAATATTCTAAAGTATTACCTAAGGGCATAGTCAACAAGGAGTTTTTATTATGGATAAAGAAAATAAAACCTATTTCACAACTGGAGAAATTGCAAAACTATATGATATAAGCAAAAAAACATTATTTCACTATGATAAGATAGGATTATTTAAGCCTGAGAAAGTATTTTCTAATGGATATAGATACTACTCTCATTACCAGCTTGAACTATTAAATGTAATATGTATTTTAAAAGATATAGGAGTACCTCTTTCAGATATAAAGGAATTTATTGATAATAGAAATATTACTAACAGTATAGAATTTTTAGAATTAGAATCTGAAAAAATCCTTAAGGAAATAAGTCGTTTAAAAAGAATAAATAACATAATAAAAAATAAAATTAATATTATAAATGAAGGTAAAAAGCATACTGATGAAATCTTTATAGAAGAACAACCTGAAGAATATCTAATTTTAAGTGATGAAATTGACATAAGCACAGAGCCTCTTGACTATAATCTTGAAAATTATAGTTCAATAATTAAATACTGCAATGAAAACAACTTAGATGCTGGATATCCTGTAGGAAGTATTATGAACAAAGAAAATATTGAAAAGAATATTTTTAGTGAATACAGTTACTACTTCATCAAAGTTGATAAATTACCTCCAAATGATAAAAAGGCCTTAGTTAAGCCTAAAGGACTCTATGTTGTTGGATATTCACATGGATACTATGACGAAACCATTAATATATATCCTCGATTAATAGAATACATAAACAAAAACAACCTAACTATTATAGGAAACGCCTATGAACAGACTCTAATAGATGAGGTTTCAACTAAAGATATAAATAACTATGTAATTAAGGTCTCTATAGAGGTAAAATAATAGTTTTTGATTTTTAGATAGAACCGTAAGACCATCTTAATGAGCAGTTAGTATTGCATCAGAAAAATTAAGTTAGGTCTGAAGGACTAGCTAAAAATCAACATTAGTCTAAATAAAAATAATAAAGTTTAACGAACAAAAAGGGCATATATCAAAACAGCTTTTCTTATTAGCCTTTGATACAGCCCTTCTTATATTTATCAATTATATATTAACTCTCTTCTATTCTAAGTTCTTTTATTCCTCTAGAAGTTCAATTCTTCCTCAAAGGTTTCAACCTTGTGTTTCTTAGAAAGTCTCTCTAATTCCGTATCTATAAGCTCACTATACTTCTCATAAAAAAGTGTTTTTTCTATCTCTTCACTAACCTCATCAAGACTTTTTGTGGAAGTCTCATCAATTTTGAACTTCTCAATATTTTCATTATAGTACTCTTCTATTTTTTCAGAAGAAACACTAACTTTTCCTTCAAGTTCATCCTTTAATAGGTTTTCTCCTACAACATCCTCATACTCTTTTATTGCTACTTCTCTTGGAACTCCATAATTGTTTACCATGTTATTTATATCCTTTTCAAATAAATCTTGTACCATTTCATCACTTAATTCACTTCCTGGCGAGATATAAAACATTTTTATTAGTTCTTTATTTTCTTCTAGCATACCATTATAAATAAGCTTTCTCTCCCTAGCTTCTAATCCAAAAAGTTTACTCTGAACCAATGCCTCAACAGCATATTTCCTAGTTTCTATTATGATTTCCTTTTGATTTTTATATTCAGAAACCTTAGCTTCATCACTAGAATTTTCTAAAACCTCATTTATTTCATTTTCAAAGTCATCTCCAACTACGGCCTTTGCATAAACTATAGCACTCTGTGAAAATGCATCAACCTGAGCTAAAGTTATTTCCTCTTCTCCTACCTTTGCCACAATAGTCTCATTCCTAGTTAATGGCTCTTTACGCCTCTCACTAATTTCAGTATTTTTACTAACGTCTTCATTAACCTTATTATCATTTCCACAAGCCACTAAGCTTAAAGAAATTAAACAAAGTCCTATAACTAAAAATCTCTTCACTTAATTCTCTCCCTTAACTTTCCTAAATAAATTCACATAAATCACTACATCTTAAAAAGTTATTATTCTATCTACAATAATAAATATTGACTCATATTCCTTAGAAGAATAAAAGTAAAAGTCCTATTCACTTCATAAAATTCTCAAATAATATTCCTTCCAGCCTCACTTAAAGTAAATTATCTCTTAATATTATTTAACTGGCAACTTCCTATCTGGATAACTTTCCCTATAACCGAACAACTTCCTCTTCACCTAAAATTCAAACTTTTCTTCAAATGTCTCAACCTTATGCTCTTTAGAAAGTCTTTCTACTTCATTCTTCAAAAGTTCCTTATACTTTGGAAAATAAATAGCATACTTTATTTCTTCTTTTGCCTCTTCAAGAGTTACTTCCGAATCACTTTCTACTATCTCAGTAATTTTAGGTATGTAAGAACCTTCCTCTGTTGTTACTGGGCAACATGCATATTCTATTGGATTCCCCTCTAAATGTGGCCAAAACCTTTCATACTTTTCCTTATCTTCCTCAGCAAAAAACTTTTCCTGAGCTATAATTTCCCCTTTTTTATATTTACCTGTTTCATTAATAACATCATTATACATATCATCAAACTCAAGCTTATTATCATGCATATTGAAGAAACTATCCATTGCAAACTCATATGATTGATCCCAGTTAGAATATTCTATTGGGAAAAATAGCAACTGAACATGATATCCCTTTTTCTTAACATAGTTATCTATATTTTCATTATAAAAGCTTTCTATTTCCTCTTCAGAAATATTGATTTCTTTTTGTAATTCCATTTTCATAGTCATTTCAGCTATAGAATCCTCAAACCACTTTATTACTTTTTCTCTTGGAATATTATAGTCATTTACATACTTATTTATTCTATCCTCAAAAATCTCTGCCAATTTATTGTCTTCTTCCTTTAAACCAGTAACTTCAAAAAGATTTTTCACAAACTCTGAAGCTTCCTTTAATTTTTCATCTAATATCTCTTTAGAAAATAAATTTCTATCTCTAGCTTCCATTGCTAAAAGCTTCATCTTAATTAAATTTTGAAGTGATTCTTCTCTAGCCTCTATTAAGTCTTCCTTATACTTTTTATATTCTTCAACCTTGCTCTCATCATCTGATGTTTCTAAAACCTTATTTATTTCATTTTCAAAATCTTCTCCGACTATATCCCTTGTATAAACTATAGTTCCTGAAGCAGCTGCATCCACCTGAGATAAAGTTATTTTCTCATTACCTATCTTTGCTACAATAGTCTCTCCCCTAGATAATGGCTCCTTAGCTCCACACCCAACTAACACTAAACTAACTAAACCTATTGCAAAAAGCCCTTTTATATACACCTTCTTCATCTAATCTTCCCCCTTAATTTCCTTACAATAAAATTCTATCTTATCCCTAAATTAAAAGGTTTGATTATTTAATATTTTTACACTTACTTAAAATAAATTTATCATAATAAATTATTTAGTAACATTATAAAAAAATAAAAAGGATTGATTTAACTTCAAATTAAACCAATCCTCCTAATCTTATATTTAAATATAAAATTATACTCTTTTTCTATTCCCATACTTATCAAAATTCTTCTTTAAGGCTCTCTCCGTAGGAAATATTGAACCAACTAAAAAGAAAGTTTGTACCCCACAAAGTATTCCACCCCAAAGCCCTATGGTACTTTCATCTTTTCCAATTACAAACACCATAGTCATCACAGATATAACAAGCATCATATATCCTATTATTAGCCATAGCTTTCCAAAATAATGATGTGCAAACTCCCAAGTATCTTTATTTTTCATAGACATTGAGGTTCTATACCCAAAACCCTCATTAATTTCTTTCGGTGCTTTTTGGCTAAAGTATTTTCCAAACCCAATCATTGTAAGTGGAATTAATAAGTCCATAACCATCATAAAAATCCAAAATCCCATTTTTATCTCATCCCCTTAAATTTATCTATGTTTTAGGTTAATTTTGATTTTTAGCTAGTCCATGAAGCCTAACCTAATTATAGTATATATAAAATACTATATAAGTTCTCACCATCTATTTAAAACATAGCCATTAATTTTATAAAGCTTCCTAAAATCTATTCCAAAATATACTTTTTAACTATTTTATCTAAGGACTCTAAAGTTTCCTTCTCACTTTCCAGATTGACTGCATAAACTCTAACCTTTTTATGTCTCTCATGATCTAAATACCAAGATTCTAAGTATTCTCCCTCTTTTCCTTCTATTCTCTCATTATTAGGATAAAGAAGTATAACTGTATTTGCATTTTTATATCTGGTTAAGTAAGCATACATTTGATAAAGATCCTCTCTTTTAACTCCATGCCTATTATAACTACTAGCTACACTTTTCCATTTTGTATCTATTATTATGCTTTCTACTCCATTCTTTTCAATAACAATATCAGGAATCAGCTTAAATACTCCCTTGTTTGTTTCCTCATTCATTAAAAGCTTGTATTTTGAATGCTGCATATGAACAGTTTCCTCTTGAAGAAATTCTCCTAAAAGCTTTCCTATATAAAGTTCAAAGATTTCATTCATCTTAAATAAGATTGAATAAGCCTTATTTCCTCCCAAAGTTCCAAGAGATGATTCTCCTAAAACAATCATCTTTCCTAATATAAAAGCCTCTTCAAATCTTTGGTTAAGTCTATTGAACTTATAACTTTTCACATCATCTAGCCTAATGCTTCTTTCATCCACATCTCCTAAAATAGTCTCTGAAAATCTTAAAAGCTTCAATGTCTCTTTGTTTCTTATATTTTTCATGATTATTTTTACAAAATAACTTAAAACCTGATTTAGCTTATTATCCATAGAAAACTCTTCATACCTACAAAAGGCCTTTGGTGCGCATGAAGCTATATTCTTAATCTGCTCCCTAACTAAAAGGTTTCCCTTTAAAGAGTTTGCATTTTCTTCAGTATAGACATACTCTCCATAAGGACCCTTAGTTAATTCTCTCTGCAGCTTTTTACTGAATAAGTAAGCTAAGATCTCATTTAAGCTTTGCTTATGTAGTTTTAATGAGCTAATTTCTGAATAATTAACCTTTAAAATTCCACATTTAGAAAGCATATTTAACAAAGCTTTTCTTCCAAGCTCTGGATTATTCTTATTGATACTTATTTTAGGCAATATTTCTATGGAAACTGTTGAAAGCCTTATATATCCCACATAGTTTATAAACCTTACAGTATCCTTTCCCCAAACTATGTTATCCATGTCTATCTTTTCAGAAACCACATAGTTATAAAGTTCATCAGACTCCTTTTTGCTTATTACCTTCTCACAGTTATGCTCACCATAAAGAGCGACCTCTTCATATTCATGAAAGCCATCTTCCTGCTGAAAACCTCCTTCATATTTATGAAAGTCATCACCCTGATGAAGACATTCTTCATATTTATGAAGGTCATCTTCCTGAAAGCTCTCTTCATGCAAGGCAGTTCCCTCTTTAGGCTCTTCCTTAAATCCCTTTTCTAAATCCTTTTTCCTATAAAACTTCCCTTTTCCCTCCTTAAAATTATCTACAATTCTAAGTGAGTCATAGCACTCCTGAATAACTATATGCCTCATTCTTCTATTCCTCATATTCATATATATTAAGGAAAGCTTCTTTTTCTGGATTTTCTACTATGGCATACTTATACTCTTCTCCATAGGAATCTACTCTCATTCCCTTAAAGAGTTTTCTTGTATCAATGCTTTTCTTTTCTATAAATCTATTAGATTTTCCCTTCTTACAAGCTCCGCCAAGAACTAATTCTACCTTTTCCCAATCTCCATAGAAATACTCTTGTATTAAAGGAATAACTTTATTTTTCATTATGGAAACTAATCCTTCAAAATCAAGATTTTCTTTTAAGAAATAAGAATGTCCAATAGTATGTTCTCTATCAAATAAATATTCAATTCTTTCATTAATAACCTTTAAGAACTCTCTTACATTGATTCCTTTAACATCCTCTGGTAAAAGCTCTTCCTTAGGCATATATTCAAAGAACTCAAATCTTCTTCTTAAGGCAGTGTCAAGTAAAGCTATGGATCTATCTGCTGTGTTCATAGTTCCTAATATGTACAAATTCTTTGGCACTCCAAATCTCTCATTGGAATATGGAAGAGTAACCTTAAGCTCATTCTTCCCTCCAAGCCTCTTATCATCCTCTATTAATGTTATAAGCTCCCCAAAGATTTTAGATATATTTCCTCTATTAATCTCATCTATAATAAGAACATAATTTTTGTTACTCTTTGAAGCTCTCTTACAAAGCTTTTTAAATATACCATCCTTAGGAACAAATCCTGTACCTCTTTCATTACTACGTAACCCTTCCACAAATTCCTCATATCCATAAGATTGATGAAATGTGCAAAATGCTATTTGCCCATACTCTAAAAGCTCATTAAAGATTTTAACAGTCTCATCTCTTCTGCTTTCATCATTTATTAAGCCTTCATACTTCTTAAAATCAACAATCTCCAAAGCTTTATTAATAGCATTAAAGGTTTTACCTGTTCCTGGGGGACCATATAGAATTTGATTTTTAACTTTAAACTCATAAGGTTCATCTTCTAAATAATCTTCTGTTCCCTCTTCATTAATTCTCATTTCCTCATCCTTAGATAAATCATATTCATCTTCCACAGCTAAGTCATAATAAGGTTTAAGTTCTTTAACTGCGTCTTCAAAGAAATCTCTTATTTCTTTTCCACTTATTTTTTTAGCATCTTCATAATATAGAGTTTTTCCAACTTGAAGTTTTAATTCTTTTCTCTCTTTAACATCCTGTATTAAAGCCTTTATATCATCGGTTTTTCCTCGCTCAGAATAGCTATAATCACTATAACTATCCCAATACTCAAAATCAGTATCATCCATATCTAATTTGTCTAGAAATCTAAAATGTCTAATATAATCACTTTCATCACTCTTTAAGTCTTTAGTTTCCAAAATAACTCTAAACCTAAGCTTATTTCCGTCTTCAATCTTATCTGCAAATAAAGATATACTTGTAGATAATTTCATCTTTCCTACTTCTTTAAGCTCAATACAAAGATAATTTCTAACTCTAGTTACTCTTGCAGCAACTAACCATTTTGAAGCTCCCATTTTTTCATAATCAAATCCATCTTCTTTAAAAGAATCTGCAATACATTTGAATTTATTTAAAGTTTCTTGTGCTTCTTCTCTTAACTTTATGTATTTATTTTTCTCTTCAATGTTCTCTTCATTTTCTGGATTTCTATATTCTTCTCCTGCGTGCTTCTTTAAAAATTCTAATATGCTTAAATAATCTTCTTTACTTAATCTTGGAATAAGCCAGTCCATTTTCACCTCTCCTTTCCTCATTAGTATTTATCACTCTTAAAATCTTCTTTTCCATAATATTTTCCTTCATATTTTTATCCATACCTAATTCTATTATATAACTCTATTTCTATTAGTCATTTTAAAATTTGGTTACTTTTAGATTAACTATATTTTTCCCATTTGTTCAATAGTTTTCTCTACTTTCCTTAAAGATATTAATTAATTTAATAAATATGCTTTTAAAATATAAAACTCTAATGTTTTTAATACCTCATAAATTATAAAAGAGAATTGGACTTCCCAACTCTCTTTTAATGTTTCTTATATAAAAATTTTATAGCTCAAGAATCAACTCTAAGTTAATCTAAAACTCTACTTCTTCTTACTTCCTAATCCTACAAGCATTCCACCTAACATACCAAAACATATTCCGTATGCAATAGCTATTGATCCAAATTTATTTATAAACATTGAACCTATTGCTACTCCAAAGCACATGCCAAGGCTCATTCCATTTGCCATATTATTATCTTCTGCATTTTCTTTCTTTTCCATGGAGCTTGTACCATCGGTCCCCTCTTCCCCTTCGCTAAGTTTTTTATGCTTCTTACTAGAAATATTTACAACCATTGCAATAGTAACTGAAAGAATTACCAAAGGTAAAGCCATTAAAATAAAGTCTTTCATAAATTCACACCCCAATAATTTCTTTGAATTTATTTTAACACATTTATGCTTTATTTACATTATTTAAGTGTATTAAATCACCATAATATATTTATAACTTTTTTTAAAAATCTACTCTTACTTCCTTTGAATTTTTATACATTTTTGTTTATAATATGAATAAGCGAAATCTATTTATTATGACCTATAGGAAAAATAATATGAATGAATATTTACTCAAGAAATGTATTGAATAGCTATTGAATTTATTACTCAAAGATATTCTAAGAATCTATCTTTATGATGTCCATGCTAATATACACTATTCCTCTACTTATTTTAATATACTGAGTTATTTTTATAAGTTATGTCTTGTCTACTAAGTATTTCATAACCAAAGCATTAGACTTCTTAAACCTTTAATAAGATAAACTTGCTAAAGAATATAGCACTTAATATAAAGCATATATATATTAAAATGTAAGCTAAGAAATAGGAGGTAAAATTATGACAAATATCTTTAAAAACATGCTTAAAATATCTATTGATATTCCTTATGAGGATTTTACTGTTTATCCAACAATTAGTGTTACAAAAAATGCAATTTTAGAGTATTGTGCCAAAGAAAATATTGAGTATGAATTTCTAGAAGATAACGAAGATGGTAATATGCAAGTAAAATTAAATAATAAAGACTATGAAATTCTTCGTTACCTTGGTGGTAGGGGTTGCTACGGAATTAGATGTAGACCACTTTAAGCCTTTATTTTTAACTTCTAAGTTTATCAAAGGGGCTGTACCAAAATGATACACCCCCTTTACACCTATTTTCAAAACAGTCTATTTATTAATGCCTTATTACCTGTACTCTCTTTATTTAAACTATCCTTATTCTCAGTATTATTTTCTTTAAAAGCACTATTATCTTCTTCCTTATTGTTTTCTGCGTTAACATAGTCCTTCTTTTCTGTGCTATTTGTAGTAGTACTTTCATCAGGAGTACTATTCTTATCTCCACATCCCAATAAAGTTCCTAAACTAATTAATATAACAACTAAAGTAATTAAACAATATTTCTTCTTTATAATATCTCTCCTACCTTAATTCCATTATACTCCATTAATTCAATAACTTTATCATTTTACTCTTAATAGCAATATTGTTAGTATTTTATATATAATATATACTAAAATAGTGGAGGTGATAATTTACTATGAAAAAATTCAATAATTATATAAGTTTAGGATTATTATTTAACAGCATCTTCTTATTAGGTAATTGCACAAACCTACTTCCAGAGTTTATAAAAGGCTTATGTGTTGGATTAGGATTTATACTAATATTCATTGGAATATATTCTGAAAACCACAATATATCTAAATTAAAAAATTATAAAAAAAATATATTAAATCGAATGCTATCAAAATAACTTCTGGCCACTTTAAAGAAGATTAAGTTTATAGAGAGGTTCGATTTTTTGGTGCAAAACCTAAAATCACACAAAAACTAATGGCAAAATTCATACTACCTTAAATTCTGTTATATAAACTGTTTAAGGTAGTTTTTTATTGAAGAATCATATATTATGATCAAAATAAAAGGGGGATATTTATGTTTAAATTTAAAGATTTTAATTATTTAACTGATGGAGAGATTGATTTAAAGATTGAAGAAAAAATAGCATCTAATGAGGAAAAAGGATATGTACCTTCATACAAATATAGAATTACTCTTCATAATTCAAATCATAGCATAGGAGCTATTGATATTAGAATAGGTTATAACGAAGGGACATATTACGGGGGTAATATTGGTTATATGATTGAAGAAACTTATAGAGGACATAGTTATGCTTCAAAGGCTTGTAAAATTATAAAAGATGTAGCTATTGCACATGGAATGAACAAACTTATAATAACCTGTAACCCAGATAACTTTCCTTCAAGAAAAACTTGTGAAAAAACAGGTCTTAAACTTAAAGATATAGTAGATTTACCTACATACAATGATATGTATAAAAATGGTGAAAGACAAAAGTGTATATATGAATGGATTTTAGAATAGTTATAGTTTCTCAATCTCAAAATATTGCGTTAGGAGTAAAAAAATCCAGCAACATATGTTGTTGGATTTTTCTCATAATATATTACAGTCTGTTTTTTAAATATTTTTCACCATATGCATACCGCCTGGATTTTCTTCAACTACTTTGTATCCTAAAGAACTATATAGTGAAAATGCTGTGCTATTAAATTTAAAAACATGAAGCAATATCTTATTAAAGCCTTTTTCTTTCACTTCATTATGAAGCAAAAGCAAAGTCTGTTTTCCATAACCTTTTTTACGGAACTTCTCATATATTAGTATATTAGCAATAAATGCTACCCTTTCATTATACTTGCTATACCATATAGTTCCTACATATTCATTTTTGCTATTTACAACTATATAAAAAAAATTATTCTCTGTGTATTTTCCTTGTGGAAGAAGTTCATTAAATTGTTTTTTTGAACGCTCAAATCCAACTTCTTTACTACACATTCCTGATTTTATTAAATCTTGTGAATAATCTAAGATGCTTGATTCAATGAATTGTATAAATTCATCATCACTCATTTCTCTAAATCTTATATTGAAACACCCCATTTTATTCCTCCCAATAAATTTAACTCCATATAATTATATTTAATACATTCCTTTACCTTGCATTATTAAAATAAGAACTAATATTAAGCTGTACCTCGCCTTATCAGAAAAGAAAAAGAATATCAAACTTAATATAGTATATCTTAAAGCCAACTTCTTATTATATTTAAAATTAATGATGCTAAGTATGAATATAACTACGTTTAAAATCATTAATACATCTATGATTAAATTTAAATTCTCATAGAGTGTTGTGAAGTTAAAAAATATAAATGCTGTACAAATAAATTCTATTATTAACCCCATGAATATTACTCTATCCATGTTTATTTCAATCCTAGATTTCTCCCTTACTACCTTCTCCATAATAGAGCCTCCCCTTACTTTCTTTTAATAACCTTCATTCTATGCGAAGTCTCACTGCCTAACTCTATACCATCTATCTGTTCTAGGGTATTTTCATCATATATAAATAGCTTTGAATCCTTAGTTAACACAAATAAATAGCCATCAACACTTTCTATATAGCTTATATTCTTTACATCATCAACTAACTTTTCAAATTCAAGTGTCTCCTTGTTAAAAAGAAGGAATCCATTATTCTTATTATGAATTTTTCCATTTAATATATACTCATACTTCTCATTTCCATAGAAGTTACTATTCATGTCATAAGAAACCTCTTTTCTCTCCTTGATTTCTCCCTGATTATCCATGACAATAACTTCGTTTTTATCTAAATTTCCACTTTCTTTTAAAGTTAAATTACTGAAGATTACATTATTCCCATTAGAATCCTGGCATATGGCATTAACCACGTTTCCTATGGCCTCTTTACTAACTACTCTTCCATCTAAAGTTTTTCTATTTATGGCATATAAGCTCCTGTCCTGTGCATCTAAAAATCCTAGCTTATTAGCTCCTTCTAAACTTAAAATTATCTCTTCCTCTCCAACATAATAATCTCTAATATATCCCTTTAAATAAAGCTCCCTAATTGTTTCCTTACTATTGCTATCAATAACTTTAAGCTTTAATCCTTCAGAACCTTCTAGTTGTATAGTAACTGATTGCTCAAGAAAAATTCTATTATTTTCACTATCACTTATTATGGTCTGTGGATCTTTTATGTCATCAAACTCTATTTCATCCTCTAGCTTACCCTTATTAAAAATTAAAAGCCTGTTTGTCCTTTCATAATTTTCTAAATCCCTTGAATAAGGAACATATATCTTTCCCTCTGAATCCTTCTCAATAAAGAAAAGACTAGCTGAATCATACTTTACATTAATATTATCTATCTTTGAATATTCAATGTTTCCTTTCTCAATATCTCCGATTTGAAGAAGCATTAATCCAGTACTATTTGTTATATAGATATCATATAATGAATCCTGAGAATAGCTCTTTTCAATGTTTCTATTACTTATAAAAATTTCTACCTGTCGCTTAACACTTGGCCCTATAGCAATTAAAAACACTATTAAAAGTGCTGTTATAAATACTTCCTTTTTATGTTTCATAATTCCCCCCTAATTATTTCCCCCTATAATTTGTATATTCTTCTCATGCTCTCAGATAGAAAAGCTAGAATAATCAATTTATTAAATCAGTTTCCAAAAGTTCTTAATTACCTATTAGCTAAATAATATATAGTAACTTATCCCCCTTCTTACTATATATAATTCAATAACCATCCTAATTCATCCAATAATCATTATTCACATTTTACCATTCATTTTATAAATTTACTATATTTTTCAATTCACTCAACATAAAATTTTATAAGCACTAACTTTCTTCTTAGATAGAAAAACATTCTACAGAAATTCCTTAAGTCATTTTACCGCCTAAAATTATTAATATCTTAGCTCTATTTTATGTAATGTTGTTTTTTAACTTTCCCTTTAAATCTAGCTAAAAATCAAAGTTGCTAAAAAAATAGTCAATACTCTTAACACTATATAGAGTGCTGACACTCAAACCAATTAATTTAATATCAATCCTTTTAACAATATATAATAAGGAGGTTTCTATGAAGATAAATGCTAAGAAAAGCTTTGAAAATCTATGTGCCATATTTATACTTTTCTCTCCACTACTTTTTAAAAATGCACTTTTAATAATCTTTATATCTTTAGTTCTACTTATATTTGAAACTTATACACTATTTAAAAATGAAAAACTTAAAATAAATTCTTAAAACGAAAGGAAGTAAATAGTCTTAAATAAAACTATTTACTTCCCTTTTTTATCCTATTATATTTTCATCCTTTAATATATAAAGAATTCTATGTAAAATCAAAACTTTCATATATTATAATAACCTATACTATAAAACCTCTTTTGCATTAAGCTTTTGTTTATTTTCTCCCTTTCCAAAAATAAAGGATAAAACCAAACCAATTATAACAATAAAAAATGCTACCATTGCTGCACTTGTAAATCCTTTAGCTACTGCCACTTGTTCTGTAACTTGATTTACTTCCATGGCTTTAACTTGAACTGCAGACATTATACCCATAAATAAGGATGCACCAATAGCTGCTGAAACCTGTTGAAATGTATTTACTATAGCTACTCCATGAGGATAATATTCTTTAGGTAACTGATTTAAAGAATGTGTTTGACATGGTGACATAGTAAATCCCACACCTATACATACAAATATATACGTTATTATTATACTTATAAGTGACGTTTCACTACTAATATGAGCTAAAACAAATACGAATAAAGCTATTATTCCTACTCCTATTGGTACAAGCCACTTTACACTATATTTATCATATATCTTACCCCCTATTGGTGTAGCAATTCCATTTAAGATTATAGCTGGTAATAAGGCTAAAGCTGCTACAAAGCTTGTTGTTCCAAGAGCTCTTTCCATAAGCATTGGTAGCATTACATTCATAGTAAAAATAATCATCATTGAAATCATTACTAATAATACCCCTATTACGAACTTTGGATATTTAAATGGTGTTAAGTTTAACATAGGTTCCTCTAAATTAAACTGACGTTTTACAAATATAATCACACAAATTATTCCTACTACAAAGCTTACTAAAGTCACTTTTAAACTACTTGAACTAATACTGCTTATTCCATATATTATAGCTCCAAGCCCTATAGTTGATAAAACAATTGATAAATAATCTATTTTAGGTTTTGTAATTTCTCCTACATTAACTAATACTGAATTTCCTATAATCATTATTAATATTATAATTGGAACTAAAATTATAAATAAAATATGCCAATCAAAATATTGTAGTATAATTCCTGAAACTGTTGGTCCAAAAGCTGGTCCAAGGGCTATTGCAGAAACACATATTGCCATAGCTGAGCCTATCTTTTCCTTTGGAGCAACTAATAAAACTGTATTCATCATAATTGGAATCATCATACCTGTTCCAGAGGCTTGTATCATTCTTGATATAACTAAGACTCCAAAAGATCTAGAAAAAGCCACACATATTGTTCCTAATAATAATAACCCTAAGGCTCCAAAAAATAGTTCTTTAGTCTTAAAGGTTTGGATAAGAAATGCTGTAACAGGCACCATAACTGATGTTACAATCATATAAGCTGTAATTAACCATTGAACAGTTCCAGCAGTAACATTCATATCCTTCATAATATCTGATAAAGCCACATTTAATATAGTTTCATTAAATGTAGCTATAAATGCACTTGCAACCAATACTGCTACAATTGCTGTTGAATTAAATTTCTTTGTACTTTCCACTCTGTTTCTCTCTTTCATATTTTCCTCCTATAATTAGACCAGTCTATATAATTTTCTCCAAAACATAAAACTGATTTATCATTTTACATAAATCAGTTTTAATATAACTATTATGGATTTCTCTACTCCTTTATTAATAGACTTATTTGCTTTCCTATTATTCTTAAAGCTTCACCACTTTTTCTAGTTAAAGAAAGATTAATAGCTCCTTCTGTCATAGCTAATATAGTTATTGCTATCTCTTTAGCCTTTTCTTCTTTAATTCCATGCTTAATCAATCTTTCAGCATATATATTTTCTATAGCCGAAAAAACCTCTTCACAAGCTGATCTTAAGATTTCACTAGAATTGTATGTTTCTAAAGCTATTAAACTTATGGACATATCCTGCATTTTCTTGTCATTGTCTACCATAGCCGCCATTTTATTAAGATTAGACACGATCCCTTCAATAGGATCTTCATAGATGTTTAGTGTTTTTAATAAGTTTTCAATTATTCTTTCACCCGCTAATTTAACTGATTCTAAAGCAAGCTCTTCTTTTCCTCTTGGAAAATGATAATATAATGACCCCTTTGGAGCTCCACTTTCTTTCAAGATTTCATTTAGTCCAGTTGCATTATATCCCTTAACTTGAAAAAGCTTATATGAAGTTTCAATAAATTTTTCCTTTGTATTCACATTATTTTTCAAAAATTATCTTTAGCAAGAGAATGTACACTAAGCACTAAACTCCCACTAAAACTCACCTCTCTTCTTTTTATACTATTTTCTACGTATAACATGTTATGAACTCTATTGATAATTCGTAATAAATAAATGTTATGAACTATATTTTTGAATTTTATTTTGCTTAATAATTCCCGAATCAAAATAATTCTCAAGATAATTCTTTGAAAAACCTATGTATAAAGCAATTATCTGTCTCTATATTCAGGTTCAAAATCTATAATATGCTCAGGTGGTAAATAGCACCCTTCAATTTTATACTTAATTAATTATAGTGACTGGTCTACATCTGATTATAAATGAAAAAATTTCTTAATTCAATCTTTATTTTTGCTCTGGGCTATGTTGTGAAGCGTTTTTCACTTAAAACAAAACATAAAATATTAATTTAAAACTCTAAATAATTAAATAAAATCAGCAGCACCTTAAAACATAGTCTAAACTTTTTACTTATTAAATAAGTTAACTAATTCCATCACTAGACAGTAACGTTCCTTGATTAAAAAACATCTTCCATTTTCCATTCTCTTCTTTCCATATTGAACTGCGAAGAAAATATCTCTTTCTTTCATCAAGTTCATCATGTTTTACTACCTTATAAGTGGCTAAGACGCATTCTTCTGATAATTCTTTTACTTCAAAGTTGAAGATTTCCCAATCTAAGTTTTTCTCGTCATCCTCAGCTTGAAATATATCTCCATTTTTATAGTGATATTCACTTCCAGAACTACAAAACTCAACAAAATCATCTGCTAGTATTTCATTTATTTTTTGTGCTGATTTTCTCACATCAGCTTTTAATAAATCATTTTCTAATTGAAATATTTCTTCTTTAATAGAATTCATATTATCACCTCATATTGACCTAATAGTTTCTCTAATTATTCTTTAATACTTTCTTCTACAAGTTATATACTTGCCTAAACATTAGAGCTTTATCTCCCGTACCCCTCTACTGTTTAGTTTATTAATCATCTATTTTATTATCATAAGTAATTTCATTTCTTAGCTACTTTCCTTATTCATAATTTTCTATTAAATTTTTTCTCACTAAAAAAACATAACTTTAAATATTCACTTACTCTTTCTTATACAAAATATTTTACCCATGAAAAATTACAAAATGAAGGCAATAATAAATATTATCAAAAAAATATAAAATAACTTTGCTTCTTCTAAAATACTGTTTATTTAAAATAAGCTAAAAATAAAGCAGTTATAAAACAAACCTAAAAATTTATCTTATAACTGCTTAAAAATCTCTTTAATTTTTACTGTAAAACTTTGATTTTTAGATAGCCTCTAATTTAACTTTGTCGAGTAATAATTTGTATATATTGGGCAAATATATACGACTAACTAAAAGTCAAAGTACACTAAAAAATCCTATTATTTATTAACTGAATAAAAACATCTCTTTGGTGAGATTATTTTTTCTTCTTTCTTTAAATCCTTTATTGCTTTATCCACATCTTTTTTGTCTATTCCTGCTTTTTCAGCAATTTCTCCACCCTTTAATGGTTCTTCAGAGTTAGTTAATACTTCTAATACTTTTTCTTTAATATCCATAATTTTTCTCTCCTTGTCAAAATAAATTCTCTCTACCTCTATTATAGACATAAAAATTTTATTTTAAAATAGTTATTATTAATAAATATAAATTATTTTTACTCATTTTAATTTTAATTTTTAAATCTATCATATACTTCAAAGTCTATTTTATCAGCTACTAGCATATTATTTTCAAATTTATACTCTACTTTTACTTCTCCAACATATGTAATAAAAGAAGCCTGACCACCTATGCTAGCCTTTAGTTTTCCATTAGTAAATTCATAATTTATATAATTACCAAAATAAAGATTATCACGCCAGTGCTTTTTAAATAAAGATTCATTATAAAGCATATTAATCTTCTTACCATCAATATTAGTTTCTTTACCATTGATGTTAATCTTAATATCAATAGTATCTTTAGTTTTATTTACTTTTGTTTTAACATTTTTAGCTATAATATCAAGTGGATCCTGAACTTTAATCTCTTCTAAAGTATCAATGTTAAATATATGCACTTCTTGGACACTCGTTTCTGTTCCTGTCCATTTGGTTGTTATAATTATTAGTTCTTTTTTGTTATCATTATTAATGTCACTTAGTATTAATTGAGGTCTAAAAGACAAACCAGAATCAACAATCCAATTAAAAATCTTCTGCTTTCCTTTAACATCAAGAAGTATCTCCTGATATACTCCTTTTCCTTCATCAGAATCTAAAGCATATAAGTATATGTACTCATTAGGTATTGCTGCCAATAATACAGGAGGATCTATATTATCCCTAGAGTTGGATTTATAAATAGTTTTCCCATTGACATAGCTATTCATTAAAATTGAAATCATTATACAACTTATAAAAACTATAAAATATCTTTTATTTCTAAACACACTAATCACCTCAATGTATTTTTTGCACTTCAATTTATAATTATTAAATAAATAGTTTATTAAAAATACTCTTCCTAAATAAAGGAAATTTCATTACTAAATAGAAAATAATATTATGAACTCTAAAATAGTCAGTACTCATATTATCTTGATAAATTAATAGGTGAAAAATATAATAGTCTATTGATTCTAAAGTATACAGTAAGAACTTTTTATGGACTGTTTTTATGAAAAAGAGTCCTATAAAAGTTAGATAAACTTATAATCTATATTAAAATTTATAAACAAGGAGGAGATCTGATATGAAAATAGGGTTAGCATCTAAAGAGTTTGTAAATGGAGATATTGATCAAAATATTTTAACCATTATTGAAACCATGAAAGAAGCTAAGAAAAATAATGCTGAAATGATTTGTTTTGGAGAAGCTTTTCTCCAAGGATTTGATTCACTTTGTTGGAAATATAATAGGGATAAAGAAATAGCGCTTAAAATCTCCTCATTACCTATTCAGAATATATGTAATTACGCAAAAAAAATAGAAATTGGAGTATCCTTTGGCTATATTGAAAATGATGAAGATTTATTATATTGCAGCTATGTAGTCATTAATGAAAATGGTAAAATAATACACAATTTTAAAAGAGTCTCTCCAGGTTGGAAGGAATCTTGTGCTGATAACAATTATTATAAAGAATCTAATAGTTTCTCTACTTTTAAATATAAAGATTTAACTTTTTCAGTAGGTTTATGCGGTGACTTTTGGTATGAGGATAATGTTAAGAAAGTATCTGAATTAAAAAAAGACCTTACTTTGTGGCCTTTATTCGTAGATTTTACTATTGAAGAATTTGAATCTAAATATAAAAAAGAATATGCAGAACAAGCAAGTAAATTAGAATCAAAAGTATTATTTATTAATAGTATATCAAAAGAAACTCCTGCTTTTGGAGGTTGCATTGAATTTTCAAATGGAAATATACTAAATGAACTTCCTATAGGAACAGAAGGTATTTTATATATAGAAATATAAATCAGAATTTAAAATCAAATTTCAAGAAATTATATTAAAAGCTTTGCAAAGAAAAATAACTTTAACTTTATGCAATATCGTAAATAGTGACTTAGATATAATAAATTCTAAAAAAATTCTAGAAAATTTGTTTAACAAGAACTAACATCTTAACTTAAAAAACTTATATATATACTTAAAATTACTTTAAAGCATATTAAATAGGAGGATTTATGGATTATAGAATTATTGAACTTACTGATTTGCAGGTAGAAGATATCGAAAATCGCTTATATGAATATGATAAAAAACATATTAAATATGAAATTGCAGGTAATATACGAATTGGTATCTTAAATAACAATAATTTAATCGCAGGAGTAGATGCTTGTATGACAGCTTTTAAAATATTGTATGTTTCTACTGTATTTGTTGATGAAAACTATAGAAATAATAAAATTGGTACTACACTAATGAATGAAGTTGAAAATCGAGCAAAACTTCTAGGAGCAAATATGATTAGATTAGATACTTTTGATTGGCAAGGTAGAGATTTTTATTGCTCTTTAGGCTACGAAGAAGTTGGTTCTTATGAAAATAAAGTTGATGGATTCTCAGAATACTTCTTTCTAAAAAAATTATAAGTTTTATAAAACAATTTTTAATCATAACAAAAAAAAGATTTAAAGCCTAATCTGCTCTAAATCTTTTTTCATTCTAACATATACATAATTTTAACCTTTTCTAATTTTATTTTTCATAACTTATTATATTTTCTCTTATTTTAAATCTTCTTTCTCATCATATCCTAAGAATGCTGCCTTAACTAAAACTCTCACTAAATCCATTGCTTTTTTCATAATTTAATATCTCCTTCTTAACTCTTTAATTTAAACTTTCTTATTTATACACTTAAATTTCAACTCTTTTATTGCTTGTTCACTTAATTTTCTATTATCTTAAATCCTCTTTTTCATCGTATCCTAAGAATGTTGCTTTCACTAATACTCTTACTAAATCTATTGTTTTTTTCATAATCAAATCTCTCCTTTTATATCTCTTAATTTATCTTTTTGGTTGTTTCCCTCAACCCTTGATTTAATTATATATTCCTAAGCAAAAATCTCATATTTAAGTTCATTACAACAAGATTACATATTTGAAAGGTTATATTTCCTTTATGTCACCTAACTTAATCATTCATAATTTATATATAATCACTTTATTAGGTCTAACTATTTCTTTGTTCATGATTGTGCTAGGATAAGCAGATCACCCCTATGCTCTAGTTTTAACTATTGTATTAAAGAAGGTAATGAAATACATGATTTATAAGAGTTAAATATGTTATTAAACAATTTAATAAATCTTATTAAATACTATTAATTATTAATCATTGGTTTATAATATATTTATAGTATTTAATTTAGGAGGACAAAAAAATGAAATATTTTATTGTTGAAGGTATATTAAAAAATTCAGATAAAATTAATGAAGATATAATGAAAGAACATATGGCTTATACTAAAAAGGCAATGGATGAAGGAATGATATTAATGTCTGGACTTAAGTCAGATATGAGTGGAGGGATATTTGTTATTAAATCAGAGTCTATAGAAAAATTAGAAGCTTATTTATCAAATGAACCTTTTAAGCTTTATGGAATACAAGATTATAAATTTGTAGAATTTAACGCTCATTACTTTAACCAATCACCAAGTGCATGGTTTAATAACTAATATTTATTTTTCAAATTATATTTTAAGTGAATGCTAATTACTAGTTATATCTTCAGCTCTAACTTAATTCTAATGGAAAACAAATTTTTTAATTTAATTTCTTGAGCTTATATAATCTAATTTATTGTTTATCATTTAAAAGATATATTAAAATAAAAAAGAGTATTTTAAATTACAGTCATAATGTAACTTAAAATACTCTTTTAATTTCTTAAAACTATAAAAAACTTAATTAACAATTTGATTCTCTAAAAGTTAAGAAATAAGCTTTCCTAAAGTTTAACTGATTACTAAGTTTTAAAAATCATTCATTAACATAACTAATATTTCATCCACTTCAAATATTTCTTCTGTCTCAAATATTTCTTGTAAATCTTCTATATTTTCATCTGAATGTTCAATATCTTTAGAATAAATACGGCTAACCTCCACCATATCTTCCTCTGTAAAGTTATTATTATTTTCTATAAATCTTACTACAGCAAGTTCCTTAATCATTAAGGTGCTGATTATAGCTAGCTTTATTTTTGCAGACATATCATAGTCAAAAATAGCCTTCATAAAATATCTAAATATAAAGTAAACTAATATATTCTTAAACTTATATAAATTCTCTTTATAATACCTATTAAATTCTTTGTGTTTCTCAAAATAAAACTCTTTATTCCCTTCAAAATACTTTAATGCTTTCTCTAATCCTAATGGATCATTAGAATTTATATGCTTTATGTTTTTATATACATTAAAATATTCATATAGATTATTATATTTAGCACTCTCTTTTCTTTTGTAACTATCTAAATCTTTTATAAGGTCATTTAAGAAATTTTCTTCTTTATATTCTGCAATAAGATCTTGTATTTCATCCATATCACCTAAATCTATTTTATTTTGAACCTCTTTAACAAATTTAAGTGCTAGTGCTGCTTTCACTCCTAAATCTAAATCATTACGCTCTATAATGTTAAATACAATATTCCTACACTCTAAAAAGTCTGAAAGAACATTTTCATCAATACCTTCATCAAAGTAATTTTCGTCCTCATTAAAGTCATTCTCTTCCCTATTATCCTCACAACTTTCCTCTTCACTTAACTGGAAAGTATTATTTTCAGGCTTTCTTAAAATAATTCTTGCAGCCTCTGGACAGGATAAAGATATACCTATTTCTCTCAAATCTAAAAACTCTTCAGTATATCTAGGAAATTGCTTACAAGTGTGACAAAGATGCTCTTCCCCAAGGTTAATATAAATATCACACATCTTGTTCTCATTTAAGAAAGAACAATTTCCATTATTTAAAAGAAAAACATTATCTCCATCATCATCTTTAACTATCTTACTTCTTAAAGTTTCTCCAAATTCACCTTCTACCTTATCATAATAGCCCTTTGTTTCATCATCAATAACAATTCCCCATCCAGCACAACATGTATCTTCACACTCTGACGCTATACATTTAAAATCATTAAAATAATTCGGTACTCTTACTTTCATTTTCTTCCTCACAGTTCATATTAATTCTAAGTCTTACCTTTTAATTATATCAAAAAATATAGGTCTTTTGTTTAACACCCTATATTTTGAAATATTACCCATTTTATACTCTTGCTAAACTCTTGATTTCTCCTCTCAAAAGCTATTATTTTTATGAAAAACTCCAAAAACAATTATATTTACATAGTAAAGATTTTCAAATACTGTTATAATTTATTTGAAAAACTTCTATATTTTTCAAGTTAGGATAAGTTTTTAATAATTAGTTTTTCATTCATATTTATATGAAAAATGACTTTTAAATTAATTGGTAAATATTCATTTTATGGAGGAGATTATATTTATGTGTAACAAAAACAATACATTTGAAAAGAATCTAGATATAAACCATAAACCAGAACCAATAAAACTATTTGATAAGAATAATAACATATGGAATTCAAAGTATTTTAGAATTCCTAATATACAACTATTAAATGATGGTACAATTTTAACCTTTTCAGATATTCGTTATAATGGACCTGATGACCATGCTTATATAGACATAGCTTCTGCACGCAGTACTGATTTGGGGAAGACATGGAGTTATGAAATAGTAATGAAAAATAATCGTATTGACTCTACCTACTCTCGTGTAATGGACTCCACAACAGTTATTACAAATACAGGTAGAATAATATTAATTGCAGGCTCATGGAATACAAATGGAAACTGGGCAATGACTACTCATACCCTAAGAAGTGATTGGTCTGTTCAAATGATTTATTCTGATGACAATGGATTAACTTGGTCTAATAAAATAGATTTAACTACCAACTCCTCAAAAGTAAAAAATCAACCAAGTAATACAATTGGATGGTTAGGGGGAGTTGGCTCAGGTGTTGTAATGGATGATGGAACAATAGTTATGCCAGCACAAATTTCATTAAGAGAAAATAATGAAAATAACTATTATTCATTAATTATCTATTCAAAGGATAATGGTGAAACATGGACAATGGGAAACAAAGTTCCTAATTCAAACACTTCTGAAAATATGGTCATAGAATTAGATGGAGCTTTAATTATGAGTACAAGATATGATTACTCTGGTTATAGGGCAGCATACATTTCTCACGATTTAGGAAACACCTGGGAAATATATGAACCTTTAAACGGTAAAATTTTAACTGGGAAGGGATCTGGATGCCAAGGTTCATTTATTAAGGCTACTACCTCAAGTGGACATAGAATAGGCTTAATTTCAGCACCTAAAAACACTAAAGGTGAATATATAAGAGACAATATTGCCGTCTATATGATTGATTTTGATGACTTATCCAAAGGAATTCAGGAAATATGTATTCCTTACCCTAAAGATGGTAACAAATTAGGTGGTGGATATTCTTGTCTATCCTTTAAAAATGGACATTTAAGCATTGTCTATGAAGCCAACGGAAATATAGAATATCAAGACTTAACACCTTATTACTTACTAATTAATAAACAATAATAAAATACTACATTATACTAAAGCAAACCAAACTAATCAAAGGAGTATAACTATGAAAATAGGACTAGCATCTAAAGAATTTATAAATAAAGATATTGAAAAAAATACTGATACAATTATAAAATTCATGATAGAAGCAAAAGAAAATAATGCTCATATGATTTGTTTTGGAGAAGCTTTTCTTCAAGGATTTGATTCGCTATCTTGGAACTATGAGAAAGATAAAGAAATAGCACTTACCCTTTCCTCTTTACCTATTAAAACCCTATGTGATTATACAAAGAAAATAGGTATTTGTGTTTCATTTGGCTATATTGAAAATTACAAAGGTTTATTATATTGCAGCTATATGACAATTAATGAAAATGGTGAAATAATAAATAATTTTAGAAGGGTATCTCCTGGTTGGAAAGAATCTTATGCCGATCCTACTTACTACAAAGAAGGGGATACGTTTCCCACTTTTAAATATAAAGATTTGACTTTTTCAGTAGGCTTATGTGGTGACTTTTGGCATGAGAAAAATATTAATATAGTATCAAAACTAAAAAAAGATATTGTTTTATGGCCTCTATTTGTAGATTTTAATATTCAAGAGTTTGAATCTCAGTATAAAAAAGAATATGCAGAGCAAGCAGGTAAATTAAAAGCGAAAGTACTATTTATTAATAGCATCTCAAAAGAATCCAAGGCTTTTGGAGGATGTTTTGAATTTTTAAATGGATATATATTAAATGAACTTCCTATAGGAACAAAAGGTATTTTATATGTAGAAATATAGCTTTTATACCTAAACTTACTTTAAATGATTGGAGAGATTACTTATGCTACAGCTAGGTTGTTTAGCACGTTTTTTTAATAGATATGAAGATGAAGTTAAATTTGCAAAGGAAAATAAATTTGATTTCATGCAACTATGGTATGACAATAGAGGTCTATGCTTACATGAAGATGATAAGGAATTTATTCACACTATAAATAAACATAACTTTCCTACCATTATTCATGCAGTTTTAAATATAAATGAGTTTAAAGAACACATTCCTAAATTATTAGATATTCTAAATAAACTAAATCATAAGGAATTAATAGTTCATCCAATATGTGAAAATGAAGAAATAAACAAAGAAACAATAGATAAATTAGACAAGAGTGTTAAATACGCTTTAAATATACTTAACCCATATGGAATTACTCTCTTCTTAGAAAATAACAGTAAGCTAGATCCTATATTCACAGATACTAATGAAATCCAAAAGATATTTAGCCCAAATAAAGATTTAGAGTTTTTATTAGACATTGCACACATAGATAACATGAATCATTTAGAAGAAATGCTTAAGGTTAAAAAGCCTAAAATCCTTCATATTGCAGACAGACATTTTGATGTGGTTCATGAGCACTTACCCCTAGGACAAGGAGATATAGATTTTCAATATATCTTTAGCAATTTGTTACCTGAATATGATGGAAAAATAATATTAGAAATCGTAAATAAAGATTCAGATATAATAAACTCTAAGAATTTAATCGAAAACTTTCTTAATACACCAAATCAATAATAAACCATATTTATCTTATTTAAAACAAGAACATAGTGTACATAATATACACCAAGTTCTTGTTTTAAGTTAAACTTAATTTAATATAATATTAATTTACATTAAAAATATCAACCTAAATTCCAATAAAAATTCAATCAAAAATGGAGCAAAAGTTTTTTGCTCCATTTTAATTTATATTACTATATAATTTCAATTTTTTCTTTCAAAACGATTCCCTGTATTGGCATATATTATTGTAAATATTATTGAAACTATTAATATAACGGTTCCAATATTAAACAATATCTTCATCATAAAAATATCACTTAAGGTAAATAATGTTATACATAAAGCAATTATAAACATAAGTTTACTCATAAATTTACACAAAGACATAACATCATATTTTTCCTTTTCCTCCTTGGTCCTAGTGTTAAATCCTGCTATTAAAAATGACCATTTACCCAAGGATAACATAGTTCCTAAAATAACAAATAAAGCAATCATTAATATTTTTCCAACCATAAAATCACCTCATAAATTTTAAAAATAATACTGAAAATTATCATTTCCAGTATTATCAAAATGACAGGTTTGTAAATAATACAAAGCTATCTAGTCTCTCTAACATCTTCTTATATTTCAAAAGTATGCTCATTAAATTTTTATGACCATTTATCTAATATTTAAAGTTATTGCTTCATCTTCAAGTATTTTACCTTCCTCTTCTATATTATCAAGTCTCGGAATCATTTCAATTTTGCTGCTTCCTCCTATATTCACTAAATAAAAAGCTTTTGCATTTCCATCACCATAACTAAATGACCATTCTGGAAGATATTCATTTCCTATTTCATCTCTAATAATATAAAAATCATTAAAATTCTCATAATCTAAAACAACAATACTTGGAGATATTGAAATTTCATTTATAGTTTTTTCCTCACCATTTATTAATAAACTTTTATTAATATTTTTCTTTATTATCTTATCTTCAAAATCTTTTTCATTTACATCAAAATCGTATTGCCATTCCCCTTTAATATATTTATCATTATCAAAAATATTGGTTACTCCTACCTCATCATAAGTAACCTGAATATTCATTTTTGATTTAAGCTCTAAATTTTCATCAAAAACAGTAGTTAAAATACTAACTGTCCCATCTTCATTGTGAATAAACCTATTAGAGTTTCCTAAAGCTTTAACTTCTTTTCCATCTATACAAATTTGAGGCTCTATAAATTGAGCATAATCATTTCTCTCTCTACTATCTAATTTTGTTATTATCATAAGTATATTATCTTCAATATAAAATTCTTCTAAAGTAACCTTAATTCCCTTATGTTCTATGGTCTTTCCTATAACAGTCTTATATTTATCTGGTATTCTATACTCTACAGACTCATTTATTGCAAACTTTCCCATTGAATTTTTTAATCCCTCTACAGTAGCACTAACAAATTCTGGTCTAATAATACCAGTAGCTAAAATTACAGCTAAACCTGCAACTGCTAACTTACCTCTATATCTTATTTTTTCCTTAGCATATTCACTCTTTATTGTATTCTTAATAACATCATCTAATCTTGAAGGAACTTTAATTTCATTTTTATCTTTATTTTTCATACCCAATACCTCCCACATGTACTCTTAATTTTTTCAATGTTCTACTCATTCTACTTTTAATAGTTCCTAAAGGCTCTTTAGATTTTTTTGCTATTTCTTTTAATGGCATATCATCTAAATACCTCATAATAATTAATTCTCTTTCCCTATCACTTAATCTACTTATAATCTCTAAAAATTCTTCATCATTTTCATTTATTACATAATCATTAGTAAGTATATTCTCATAATCACTTATATCAACTAGCTTAGCTCTATTGTTCTTTTTTATAAAATCCTTACAAGAGTTTATGGTGATTCTTGTTATCCATGTATTAAAATATTGAGGTTCCTTTAAGCTTTTTAAAGATCTTATTGCCTTAACTATAGCATCCTGCAAACAATCCAAAGCATCATCTTCATTCTTAACATACATAAATGCTATTTTATACAAGCTATCTTTTATTGGCTCAACCATTTTATAAAAACTTTCCCAATCACCATTAACAGCTTTCCTAAAATTTATTTCATTCATTAAAACTAATACCCCTTTCTGAATCGATTCCCTTATTAGACGATTCCTTTCAAAAAAAGGTTGCATCTTAATAAAAAAAGAATCAAACTTATTATAAAATAAATTTCATTCTCCAAAATCCTATTTACTAATTCTTATCATAATGTTATAAAATAACTAATCAAAATTCGCTTTACCCTCTTTAACTCTTATCTTTCTAGCTTTTCTAGATACATTATACTCATAATAAGCCTAAATTTTACTCTTCTAAATTACTTATAATTACTTTCTTTATTTTATGTTTGCTCCTTATATACTCAAAGTAAATAAAAATACAAATAAAAAAGATTTAAAGCTTACTCTGCTCTAAATCTTTTTCACTCTAACATATACATAATATTTCTCTTTTCTTATCTTACTCTTTATAACACATTATCTTATTTTAAATCTTCTTTTTCATCATATCCTAAAAATGCTACCTTAGCTAAAACTCTCACTAAATCAATTGCTTTTCTCATAACTTAATCTTCCTCCTAAGTTCTTTTAATTTAACTTTCTTACTTATCATCTTAAATTCTAACTTTTCATTAGCTTCTCTACTTTCTTTTCTATTATTTTAAATCTTCTTTTTCATCATATCCTAAAAATGTTACCTTAACTAATATTCTCATTAAATCCATTGCTTTTTTCATAACTACTCTCTCCTTTTGTATCTCTTGATTTCTCTTTTGGTTGTTTTCCCTCAACCCTTGACTTAATTATATATTCCTAGGTGGAAATCTCATATTTAAGTAGATTACACTTAGATTACATATTTGAAAGATAGTTTTTAAGTAATGTCACAATTCTTATAACTAATAAAACCCTCTATTTTTTTCATTTAATATATTCTAAAAATATGATTATTTATATAACAATTTTGTATTTTAAAAAGAAAGACTAAAAATAGCTAACTAATTTGTGTTAATATAATGTTATAAAAATTTACCATAAATCCTTTGGGAGACACTTATGAAAAAAATTAAATACTTATTCAAATATAAAAAAGTAGGAATGTATTTTGTTATATTTTGCTTTGTATGCTCTATAGCTAGCTTTATACAAGTATTTAACTATAGACTTACATTTTCAAAAGTATTAAGCTTTTTATCTGGCGTTTTATTTTTAGCAGGATCAATATATACTCTTTGCTATTATTTGAAGGATTTAAAGAATATCTAGGAGGCACTTATGAAGGAAAGATTATCATACATATTTGAATTTAGGAAAAAAAAGATATTTGCATGCACTTTGATATTAGTATGCTTCATATTAAGTATTTTTAATATGTTATATACTACTTCCCAACACACTAAAATACTTAACATATTATCAATACTATGTTTTTTAGCAGCTTTTATTTTCTCTCTTTTTAATTTATTTAAAAATCCAACTAATAATAAAACAAATAATAATTCTAAAAATAAGGTAAGTAAAAAATCTAAATTCTAAGAAATTAAAGAAACTTATACTCAATGTAAAAAATATGTATGAATAAATATATTAATTTAAGTTATTATATTTATTCATATATACTTTACTCTCTATACTATTCTAAAAATTCAACGTCAAATAACTAGCATATATCCCTATAAAAAAGCATATATATTATGTAATGTAAAAAACAAATTGTTTAATTATATATCAAACTTTTATGCTAGGAGACTTTTAATGAAAAAAAGATTTATATTAATTCCAACTGCACTTATACTTCTAATCTTATTGTTCACACCATTTATTAAAGAACCTATTTTAAATTTCTTCATAAAAAATGAATTCAAAAAAAATAGTATTACACTAGATTTCCTAAATAATAAAGATAAAATTAATAACTTTTTTAAAGAAGATATTGAAAATAATGATATTTTCTTAGTTGGTGAGATTCATAGCACATCAAAATCTGTAAAACTTAATATAGATTTCTTGAAATTTTTTGTTGAAAATGCAGATGTAAGATATATATTACTAGAAGGTGGATATACAATGGGACAATTATTAAATGAATTTTTAATATCAGGAGATTTTAAAACTTTAGATTTTATAATGAGCTCTCTATATGGTTCTCTAGCATATACACAGGAACAATATGATTTTTTTGTAGAGTTATATGAATTTAATAAAACACTTCCAGAAAATAAAAAATTAATGTTTGTAGGAATAGATATAGAGCACCAACCAAACATTGCATTAAAGTATATCTACTCTCTTTTACCAAATACAGAAATACCAGAAGATATAAAAGAATACTTTGAACTCCTAAATAAGACTACAGTTAATAATTTTCTCATAAATACTAAGAAAATAGCTATGGGAATAAAAGAAAATGAAAATAGTTTTAAAGAATATTTAGGAGATAATTTCTTTGATTTTTCTTTTTCAATAAATAATATGTCTGTAAGTAGACCAGGATTAAGTCAAAGGGAGCCTTATTTAAAAAGTAATTTCACAACATTATATGAGAGGTTACCTAAAGGGAAATATTTTGGGCAATTTGGTGAGATACATGTAAGAAAATCTGGTGCTATAAGTAAATCAGATCCTGTATCTTTAGCTAATTTTTTAAATAATGAATATGAAGAAACTAAAAATAAAGTTATATCAATATCACTTGCACTAAATAACAGTTATGTTTTGAGCCAGAATTATGTTGTTGAAGGCCCTATAAATAATTTGCCAGCATCCTTTTTTCCTAAGGATGGATTAACTAAATTAGTAAAATTAAACTATGAAAATAGCCCATTTTCAAAATATAAGCTTTTGGTTAAAGATGCTCCTACTACTGAATACTTTGAATATTTATTGATTATCAGTGATTCACCTGCATGTACAAAGTATTATAAAAATGTGTTACAACAAAAAACTCAGCAATAGCTGAGTTTTTACTCGTATTAGTTTCAAATAAAAAAGCCTATATACTTAATTCTTGTATATAGACTCTTTTTCACACTTTATTTCTTCAATATCCTTTGATTTGATGTGGATAACTTAACATCATATTGGATGTTATTACTCACCTTTAACTTTTCATCATACTTTCCAAACTTAAAGTACATGTCCCCCTTTAGATTATATATGTCAGGGAACTTCTCTCTAAACGTCTCTTCACTAAGTCCAGAATAAACTATGACCTTAAGTTTTCTCTTCCTTGCTGAATTAACCATCTCCCTAAGTTCCTTAGGTTGAAGAGACCATTCAAGTCCTGCAAGTATGATACCTTCATTAAAGGGATTCTTTGTTACCTCATCCAATATTTCTTCTGAATCCTTCTCTATGTTTGGTAATTCTTTTAGATGCTGATTAAAGCATCCTTTGCAGTTTAGATTACAATCTACTGCACTTATTAATGTCCCTATGAAAGGAGCATCCTCCACTCTCTCATGAACGATGCCCTTTGTTTTTATAATCATAGGCTTAACTGATTTCTATCCTTAAACTCTGATTTTTTACCATCATTGAAGAATTCAACTTTTCTTAAGTAGCCTGTTATTCTTTGATATAAATCTAATTTCTTACCACATATAGGACACTCTTCAACCTTTTCCTTTACATAGCCATGCTCTTCACAATATCTATTCAAAGGAGAAATACTTACATAAGGCGTTCTATATTGCTTACAAACTATCTTTACTATGTGTTTTGCCTTTTCTCCGCTTATAGCTCCATCACAGTAAATATGGACAACAGTTCCTCCTGTAAATAACACTTGAAGCTTGTTTTGGTGATCAAATAATTGCTTTAAGTTTTTAACCTCACTAGGTGGCATATGACATGAATTTGTATAGTAAGGGTATTCTCTTCCTCCTCTAACTATAATGTCCTCAAAATCCTCTAAATCTTTCTTAGCTAATCTATAACACGTTGACTCTGCTGGAGTAGCCTCAAAATTATAAAGATTTCCTGTTTCCTCTTGGAAATTTATTAACTCTTCTCTTATGAAGTTACAAACCTTCATTGAGAATTCTATCCCCTCTTCAGTTAATATATTCTTTCCAAAGAAGTTTTCACACATCTCATTTAGTCCAACTATTCCTATAGTACTAAAGTGATTTTTAAGTGTTCCTACATAAGTTGAGAAAGCTGGTAACATATCTTTGTTTATAATATTCTCATTTAACCATCTTCTCTTCTTCTCTAAGCTATCCTTTGCTATAACTAAGATTTCTCTCAAAGCATTAAAGAACTCTTCCTCATTATTTTTATGCTTGTATGCTAGTCTTGGTAAGTTTATTGTAACAACACCTATACTTCCTGTACTGTCTCCACTTCCAAAAAGACCACCATTTCTCTTTCTAAGTTCTCTTAAATCTAAGTTTAATCTACAACACATTGATCTTACGTCACTTTGATCCATATCTGAATTCACAAAGTTTGCAAAGTAAGGATATCCAAACTTTCCTGTCATCTCAAATAACATATCATTATTTGGATTATCAAAATCAAAGTTACTATTTATGTTGTAAGTTGGTATTGGATAAGAAAATGGTCTTCCATTATAATCCCCCTCATTCATAAGTTCATAGAAGGCTCTATTTAACATGTCCATTTCCTTTTGACATTCTTTATATGTGAATTCCTGAATCTTATCTCCAATTAAAGCAGAATCATTCTCTAAATCCTTTGGTGGGAAAAGATCAAAAGTAATATTAGTGAAAGCTGGTTCAGCACCTGCTCTACTATTACTATTTATACTAAATATGAAGTTTTGTAGATTCTGCTTAACCTCTTCATAAGTTAAATTATCATTTTTTATATAAGGTGCTAGTAATGTATCAAATGAGTTAAAAGCAACTGCTCCCATAATCTCATTTTGATATATTGTAACTAGGTTTGCTATTTGGTTTAATATAGCATCAAAATGTTTTGCTGGACTACTAGTTGGAATATTAGGAATTCCTTGTACCCCCATAAATATTATATTTCTTAATGAATATCCACAGCAGTAAAGAGTTAATCCTCCTAAGTCATGAATATGCATATCTCCATTTCTATAAGCATCTATTATTCTCTTATCTTTGTACACCTCATTAAGCCAGTAATCCTTAGAAACTTCAGCTATTATGTGCTTATTAAGACTTCCAAAGCTATATGGTGAGTTAGAGTTTTCATTAACTCTCCAATCTATTTTTTTAATATAATCATCTACTATTTTCTTGCTAGACAACATATTTTTCACATCCTTTTTTTACATCCCTCTTGTTTCTACTGACATTATACATCAGTTCAAAATGTTATAATAAATACTCATATACCTATATTGTCATAATCAATTAATTATTTGTTTTTTATGGAAATACTCCTAATCTCTCATGTAGTCTAAGTTCCTCCACACTCATTACTTTACATAAAAAATTTAACCAAAATTATCCTAAATCACCCATGACAATGAGAAAAACTTGTATTTTCCTTGATTCTAAAAGAAATAAAAAATTTTTATATAATTTTTAAAATTGGTCCCTCAACTTAATATTTTCCCTCCTAAAAATTAAATAACTTCAACAGAATTTTATGTATATTTTTTACAACCACTAATATTATTAATTAAGAAATATATATATATTTATATATAATAATATATTATTTATTGGAGGAAATAATGAAAGATACTCTAAATACAAAGAAATGGGGATTAGGAAGTTTTTCATTTCTAATTTCTATATTTGCTATTATGTTTTCCTTTACCTATATAAATGGTAAGTACCTAGGACAACATATATTTAATACCTTAGGAATATCTTTTCCTTATGGACTTACTTCTCTTTAATACTATTAGTTATAGCTCTTATTCTTAGCTCTAAATATAATGAGGACAAGTTTGCAAAAGCAGGAAAGATTTTATCCCAAATAGCAATTTCCTTAATATTAATTTCATCCCTTCTTACTGCATTGCTTTAATATTTAGCTATATTTTAGGTACGTTTTGATTTTTAGCTATTCTCTCAGACCTAATTTAATTTTAAGTAAAAATCAAAATTTTCAATTTTTTATTTTAAACTTATACATTTGAACAAAGGGAAAAGTTCATTTCTAAGTAAATTTTAAAACATAAATTTTTAGAACATAAAACAAGGTAGTTCTTCTCATTTGAACTACCTTTTAGCTCTTCTTAACGTTGCTTATTATCTATCCAAAAATATTGTTTTTCATAGTACTCTTTCTACCTAAAAAAATCGTATATCTTATCACCTAAACAAGTAAAACATTAATTTAATAGACCTCTTATGTTTCCTCTTTATTCTCCTTAATTTCATCATTTACTCTATAAGCCTTAATAAAGCAAAGTACTGCCAATAGTATATTTACATAGGGAACTATTATTGTTATTTTAATAAAAAAGATTAGTAACACCCCACCAATTATCCAAAGATTTCGCTTCATAGATAAACTCATTATATTCTTAACCCCTTTTCATATATAATCAATTCATAATTTTGTAATATATTGAAATTATATTCAAGTATATCTATAATTATCTATAATAAGATATTTTTGATTGGAGGGATAAACCATGAAAAATTCAATACATACAAAAAAATTTGGAATGGGAAGTCTTGCTTTATTAATCTCCCTATTTTCAGTTATGTTTTCATTCACCTACTTTAATGGACAATGCTTAGGACAACATATCTTTAGCGCATTAGGAATCGTCTTTCCTTATGGGATTACCTCTTTGATTTTATTTAGTATATCCTACTTTATTGCATACAAAAACAGGGAAGATAAATTTGCTAAAGCAGGAATGACTATATCAATAATATTCTCCGTATTGATTTTAGCATTATCTATACTTTCAGCATTATTATAAATTTGATTAGCTTATAGTAAATAGAAATTTGTAGTAAAATTACGTATATAATGCCATTGACAATGATGTATATTTAGGCAAAAATTCCATTTGTTTTGGAGATTATAAAAATTAAAAGGTCAGCAAGTTTTTGCTGACCTTTGTTTATATAATATTAAAAATGAATTACGAGTATTAATTTCAAAAAAGCTCTGTTTATTAGTTTTTCTAAAAGCTTCATTACATCTTAAGTATTCTTTTCTAACCTTTCATTATAAATTTCTAAATCCTCACTTAATGAAAAGCTCTTTCTAAAATCATTTACTATTTTCTCATCCTTGCTTATTATAAGTGCCTTGTCCCCATCCCATGAAATTATTTCAATCTCTGCAAGTGGATGTTGAATACTAACTGGATTTTTCCAAAGCTCCCCATTACCATCTCCATAAGGAAGATCATATTTCATAATCTCTTCTAAGGATACCTCTTTCTTAAATCCACTTAATACACCCCAAATAAGCTGAAAATCTTCTGACTTAACTATCTCATCTAGCTCACTTCCTGACAAAAATAAATAATCCCTTGATAACAAGTCATTTATCTTTTCATCTACTGGATAAGCACAAGTATCTGTAATAAGCCAGTTAAACTCAGTATGAATATTGTTAATAGCTTTAAACACCTTAGCTAAATCTGTGTAATACTCTTCCCCTCTTTCTAAAACTGCACCCTTCACTATTATCTCCTATAATCAATAATTTTCACTTTATGTTATACCTTAAAATAGTATTAGCTTTCAGCTAACCTACAAGAGCCAACTAAAAACCAACACTCACCTAAAATACATTCTTAATTTAAAGCTATTATAATCCTTCAATCTCTCTAGCTTTCTCTTCTATTTTCTTTAATTCCTTATATGTGTGTTGAACCTTATCTTGTACAACATTAAGTTTCTCTAAATGTTCTATAGCTGCCTCTCTATAAACATCCCCTAGATCATTATCACACCAGTTTGAGTTTTCAAGTTCATAACTCTTGACCATTTCCTTGTCCTCATTATCCATCTCATCAATGTATGCCTTTAAGACATCAGATATATGTGTTAACTTAAATATTGCCTCCCCACTATATCCTGGCATTATATTTTTAAGAACTAAAGTAGCTCCATCATCTCTAATTTCTATTTCTTGCTCTGGCAATTCTTCATCTAAAAGAACTGACTGAACTTTTTCAAAATCATCTATAAGTTTCTTTGCCTTTTTATCTAATCTCATTTCCTTTGATTCCATTTTAAATTCCTCACTTTCTAGTCACATTTTGAAGTTTTATTTATTTCATTATACTATATTACAACATTGCATCTCTGGGTTATCCACAAGTTTTAGGCTTATTTCTGAAAGATTATTAACCCACAAGCCTTTAGATTCTCTAAACAACTCTCTAAGACCTTTTTAGTATTTTCAGATGCAACTTTCTAATATACAAAGAAATCTCCCTTAAATATTTTTCTCTTCTGTCCCATGTACACTAAACCTTTAAAGGTTTACACTTGTAATCATTTACTATCCCTATTTATATTTTATCACACCTACTTATTATTATAAAATTAACTAACATAAAACTATTTGTATCATTTTTGTATGTATATTAAAAACTTTTCACTTTTAATAATAATGAATTAATATTAAATATATAAGTTAAATAAATTAAGAAAAGATATCTATTAACTAGTTACTATTCTTCTCTTTTAGTCCTATAAAAAGTAATTTAGTTAATAAGCTTAAAAATAAATTAAAGGACAGGGATAAACCTGTCCTTTAACTTGTTTCTAATACCTTTTCAGTAAAAATTTATGTCTAAAAATCATCATAATTTATGCCAAAATCATTTTCAGGAAGATCTTTTGTCAGAATAAAATAAGCACATCCTATTAAAATAGGTACAATAAAAATTGATAAAGAAAATAAATAATATAAATTTAATAATTTCATAACAAAAACCTCCTTTTAACATTAAATAAATAATTTAAATATTTATTTGTTAATAATATTATAACACTTTAATCATTCGACAAACAGACTGTTAACAAAATTTCTTTTATGTTACAATTAAAAGGTAGGGTATTTTATGAAATTTTTCCTTATAATCCAGAAAAGCCTATATGCAAAAATGCATATAGACCTTTTTTATTTAGGCTTTATTTTTAGACTTATACTCCTCTCCCCACTTAAACATTGAGTCTAGTATAGGTTTTAAGCTATCTCCTAGTTCAGTTAATGTATATTCAACTCTTGGTGGTACTTCAGCATAGACCTTTCTAGTTAATAAACCAGCCTCTTCCATCTCCCTCAAATTAGAAGTTAAAACCTTTTGAGTTATATTTCCTATTGATCTTTTCAACTCTCCAAAACGCTTTGTTCCTTCAATTAAGTCTCTTAATATTAATACCTTCCACTTGTTTCCTATTAAACTTAAAGTAATTTCAACAGGACAAGCCGGCAAATTTTTTTGCACTTTAAATCCCCATCCTTCCTTAACGGTATCTTTTTGGATACTATAGCACTTTTAAGTGCTTACTATACAATTAATACTATTTAAATTATTATAATACCATAAGCTCAAGAAAATCAATTCATAAATTTTAGGAGGTATTTAATAATGAATGAAGTCGTAAAATTTTTAAAAGAAAATCCAGTACAATATTTTGCTACAGTAGGTTTAGATGGTAAGGCAAAGGTTCGTCCATTTCAATTCATAATTGAAGAAAAAGGTAAATTATATTTCTCTACAAGTAACCAAAAGACTGTTTTCTCAGAAATAGAAAAGAACCCATATGTAGAAATATGCTCAGCAAGCCCTAACTTTGCATGGCTAAGATTAAATGGTAAAGTTGTCTTTTCAAAAGATTTAGAGATAAAGGAAAAAGTTCTTAACGCTTCTGAACTTGTTAAATCAATATATAAGGAGGCTTCAAACCCAATATTTGAAGTATTCTATCTTGAGGATGCTAAAGCAGTAATAGCTGATTTCTCAGGAAACCCACCAAAGGAATACAATTTATAATATCTTAGTTTAATGAATAACTAAGATAAATAAAAGTGGAATATATCAAGTCTAAAATTTAATTCTTGATACCTTCCACTTTTATTTCTTTTCATATTTTAGCTAATAAAATTTACTTCTAAACCTAATTTTATAAATACAAATTATTTAATAAAATTAGTAAATACTCTGTCTTCTAATTCTGGTTTAAGAATGTTATTATCCTTACCTAATTCTATGCACTTCATTAACCATGCCATGTTTCTTCCTAGGACTCTCATTGTTTGCATACCCTCTAAATCAGTTTTAACATCTTCTGGAGTATATCCATGAACCATGTTCCAATACTGCGAACTTACAACTGGCATGTTAGATATTGTAAGATACTTGCTTAATTGATCTAAAGTAGCTGTTGTTCCAGCACGTCTTGCACTGCATATAACTGCTCCTGGTTTAAATGCTAAATGACTACCCCCACTATAAAATACTCTATCTAAAAATGAAGTTATTGAACCTGAAGCTGCTGCATAATAAACTGGAGATCCAAATACAAATCCATCTGCATCCTTAGCTTTTTCTACAAATTCATTTACAATATCCTTCATAAAGCATTCTCCTGTTTTCTTACATACACGACATCCTATACATCCAGCTATAGGTTTATTTCCTAATTGAAATATTTCAGTATCTATTCCATTCTCCTCTAGAGTTTTACTAACCTCTTGTAGTGCTGTGTAAGTGCATCCTTTCCTATTTGGACTTCCATTAACTAATAATACTTTCATTTTTGTACCTCCTCATTATAACTCTTTATTATATTCTAGTTTTTACTTATTAATTCTTATTGATTTTTATTCCTAAATCTTCTTTTAATAAAATTATAAACCCTTGAGTTAACTCCAACGCAAGAAATTTTTTTATTTTTCTTTAAAGCTATGTTTTAGGTAAGTTTTAATTTTAGCTAGTCCTTCAAACCTACTTAATTTTAAGTGAAAATCAAAATTTTTAATTTTGTACTTTGAACATAAATCCTTTCCTAATAATCCTATATTTCTATAAAAAAGAGGACAAGATTAAATCCTGCCCTCCTACTCCTACTAAGTTAATTTCAATTCATATAGCCTTACTTCATGTAACCTATAGCAAAGTTCTTTTAATTCTTCTTTTCTTTCTATAGGTGCCTCAAAATTAAAAACTCTAATTCCAAATATATCTCCACAATCATTAAGGTTTATAAACTTCTTAATAATCTTATCTGTACTATTTCCTTTTACAAAAGCATTTAAATATTCTAACTTTCTCTCAAACCCTTGCTTTACATACCAATTATTTGCCTCTTTATCCTCTTGTGTCCATGCTTCAAATCGCCTTATTCCAAGTTCCATCAATCTCATCTTTGCATAATTAAGCATTTTAGTTGCAACAGAAAGATTTCTATACTCTGGCAAAACAGCCAAGTTCCAAATTACTCCACCTAATTCACCTTTTAGATAACAAAGCTCTCCTTCTTTCCTCTCATATTCAACGTCAAGAATTCCTATTATCTTTCCATCCTTCTCAGCTACTATAGAAAGAGATGACTTTTCATAAAGCTCTTTTTCTCTTCTTACATCATCAAAATATGAAGTGTTCAAAAAAGAAAGTACTCTACAATATACCCATCCCTTCTCATCTTCACCTCTATACTCCCTAATAACCATATACCCACTCCTAAAATCAATATTAGGTATAAATAAGCTTAAATTACTCATTAAGGAAGTCTTGTAACCAGTTTAAAGTTTCCTCTCTTCCCATAGGTGCACAATGACCATGCACATATGTTTCAAAGTCAATTCCCTTAACCTTATTTGTGTAAGCTTCTAATTTATCCTTATCATACTTTTCCTTCTTTCCATAGAAATCTATGCAGTCTGCATCTCCTACAAAATTTATTATATTTAGTTCTCTAAAGATTCAATTTCATAAAGCTTTGTAGGACTTCCCCACTTATCTATATCAAGTCCAATTTCACGAAATCCCATCTTTTCATAAAGCTGAATATGCTCTGTGCTTATATAAACCTTATTATAACCCAATTTATGAGCATATCTTCTTCCATGACTTATTAACTTTTCACTTAATCTCTGTCCCCTGTGATTCTTATCAATAAACAAAGTTGCAATCCAAGGAGTAAGCTCCATATTCCTAATCGGTTCATTCTTAATAAATTGATAAAAACCAATTATCTCTTCACCCTTAAGCATTACAAAACTATGTGGTATTTTTCCCTTTAATGAAATTCCAAGCTCTAATTGTTCCTGAAAGAATGGTTTAACTCCCCATCCACAATTCTCTACATATTTTAAAATTCTATCCTTTAAGTGAAGATTTTCTTCAACTGAAAGTATTTTATATCCTTCTACCATATACACCTCTTAATTTAAATCATTATGAAAAAGTTTACTTAAATTATATACCATTGAAAATAAATTTTCCGCTCTTCTTCCATTTCTTAATATTAATGTTACAATGAAAAGGTAAATATTTTACATGATTTTATATAATTTTCATGTTTTACATTAAGAGGTGATTCTTTATATGACTTTAATATTTATTGTGTTACTCATGGACTTATTATTTCCATTTATAATAGCTATTCCCTATAAAGGATATAGTCATAAAAAGACAGTAATGAGCATGCTAGGCACTAAGAAAAGTCCCTTAGGTTGGCTTTATAACCTATGGATGGTTATATCAGGTTTTGTAATGATCTACTTTGGATATGTATTATTTTCATACTATAACTTCATTGAACATCCCCTAGCCCTTGCTCTTTTGATTTTATTTTTTCTATATGGTATTGGAGATGAAATTATATCAGGTCTTTTCACCCTAAATGAAAATAAGGAAGATTTAACTCTTTCTTCTATTATTCACAGTATAGGTTCTGCCTTAGGATTTACAGCTCTTCAATTTGCTCCCTTAGTCCTTGCACTTTTGCAGTTTGAAGCTAAGGAAATCTTCTTTGGAATTTCAAGTGTTATATTTTTTATTCTAAGCTTAATCTCCTTTGCTTTCTTTATTATAGGAGAAAAACTTAAGTTTCAAAACACATTTTTATCCTTAGAAGGCTTATGGCAAAGACTTGCTCTCCTATTTATGTATTGTCCTTTTATAACTTGGATTTTATACAAGTTATAAATCTTTATGATAATTATGAAAACTATAATTAATACTTAATAATTAATTTTTTTATTTCTTAATAAATAAGAAGTTTACTATTTGAACATAATATATTTAGGATTTAAACCTATAAGTTAAAATATTTAACTTGTCACTTTCATTTTATATAAAAAATATACAAGTAAAAAACTTATTTGTATATTTTTTATTCATATTTTACAAATTCACACATATATATTATTGTTATATTTTTTAATCCTCCATTATTAACAAGTCAGTAAAATTAATTTACTGACTTTAATTTTTTATAAATATTATTTTAAAATTTGAATATATTAATAAACCAGTTATAAAGTCAAATATTTTCTTAAGTTTGATAAAGGTGTCTTAAGATGCATTTACTTTGTCAATACCTATTTTAAAAGCAAAAAAATGCTAGGGAGTTTTATACTATCTAGCATTTTTTTACTTTAAAACTTATCCAATAATTCAACTTTTTCTTTTTAGTTGATATTAATTCTTTATAAAAAATTTTCTAAAACTTTTAATGTAAATTAGAAAAGTCTAATCTTGTAAACAGTATCGATTCTCGCAGGATAAACTTCTTTTATATTTCCATCATAGATAATTTCTATTTTATCTCCCTCTTCTATGCACTCTATAGTACTTTTATTTCCATCCCTATCAATTATCTTAGCTCCGATAGTATTTACAGAAGCTAGTCCGCCTTCATAGTTAATTAAAAGTCCATATTCAACTTTTTCAACAACGTCAGCCATTAACGTTTCCTGCTTCTTATTAAATGTTAAAAAGCCTACGAAAACTACAATCAAAACAACTAAAATTCCAATAAAAACTTTCCTCATTACTTTCTCCTTTGCTATTATTAAAAATATTTATAAAGCCTTATTTAGAGTTATCTCCCACTTAACTCTAAATAAACATCCTTTTTTATTATATCTAGCAAACTCATCTTCTGTCATGTTCTCTAAAAGGCCTTCATTTGATAATATCTTTTATTTCCATATTCAAACCATAGCTATTTATGTGATTATTTAGATAATACTATCACCAAAATAAAAATAATATAAAACACTTCTTTTTCTAGCTCTTAATCCATTTAATAATCTTATTTGAAAAATACCCTAAAGCCTCACATATGGTATAGAAAACAACATATCCTATTGCTGAAGAATTAAAAAATATTAAAGCAACAACTATAAAACTTATAGCTGAAACTATGTATGGAAAAAATATTTTCATATGTTTTTTACTTACTATAATCCCTTGAAGGAAAAACAATATTGGAAATATAACTATTAGATTTCCTATTAAGAGTCCTTTTAAATCTAATGTACCAAGCTTATTTAAGTCTAAAGATAAAAAAGCTGATAATAGAAACATGATTAAAGCTGGAAAAAATATCACTACTCCCTCTATCTTATTTAATATTTTCTCACCGTTCAATTTAACCTCTCCTTTTAAATTACTTTTTAATAAAGCATCCTGTTAATGGAGTTTATTTTCTAGATATCCCTATATATTAAATGCTATATAAATATATTCTTTTAAATTATCCATTATCCTTTAAATCTTCAGCTCTTTTTTATAAGACTTAAAATTAACTGTTTATATAAAGTTTTTTTTAAAAATTATATAATATACTATTGAAGATATATGTCTAAAAAGCAAAAATACAATGATACCAATTAAGGTACCATTGTATAAATAATTTTAAATTAAAGCTATATTTTAGATGTATACTAAATTTTTAACCAAAATTTGCAATTCTAATTTCACGTAAAAATTCTTAATGTTTTAAAATCTCATATAAGTTTAGATTTTTAATCTATCTTTAACTTCTGAATATTTCATAACATTCTTTTTTAACAAATTGTTGAAGGTATCATAATCCTCCTTAGATATATTCTCATTAAAAGTCATAATTTTTAAACTATGACTCTTACATTCCTTTCTATAAGATGGATGTATATGATTAAAATCCTGTAATTTAAAACCTAGTTTTGAATAGAAATTTAATCTTTTATTTGAGATTTCATCTATTGGTGGATCTATTTCTAAAATTACATTTTTATTGTTTTTACAAAATTCTTTTAATACTCTAGAACCATAGTTTTTCCCTCTTAAACTACTATCTATAGCAAAGTGTTCTATATATTTATATCCATTCATATCCCAATATAGTAATATTCCAACCATTTTATCTCCATCATATATAACATTAAAATGGTAATCTTCATCTTCTAAGGCTTTTATTTGATCCTTTATAGTTCTTTGCTCAAATATAGGGAAACTAACCTTATATATTTCCATTGCCTTGTTAAAGCATTCATTATTTGAATTTATTCTTATAAATTTCATTTTAAATTCCTCCTAAATTAGAATAAACTTCTAAATATTTTTCTAATTTTCTATAATATATAGTACTCATTATATACTCTCCCCTATTTCCTAGACAACGTGATACCATGTTATTATTTATGGATTAATATGTTATTAAGCACTCCTCTAACCCTACTAATATTCTATTCATAATTACAAGATTATAGGTAAAAGTTTAATCCTAAGTTTATTTAATTATATATGTATTTATAATAAATAAAGCTACATCAAAAAATAAATAATATAACTTAAAAGTACTTAATCTAAGTTTTAAACTTAAGAATCTATAAAACACTAATTTTACTATTTTATATATTAAAACAATCTCTCTATAAAATAAAAATAATAAAACTTACAAATTTTAGTAATATTTATAAAATTTTATGCATATAAATATCATAGTAGGGGAGTTTTTTGATAATGTACTAATTTATCTGCTTCTTCATGAATTATACAAAAAAGACTTCTCACAATATATTTGCCAAACTCTACATCAAATAAAATCTTAATATTTACCTAACCTAATTTGAGACTATCTTATTAAAAAGATAGTCTCTATACCTTCTTAAAAGTAAATTACAAGATATTTTTAAAATATTAACTAGCCTAATACAAAAATAGAGCCTACTTTTATTTAAAAGTAGGCTCCATTATTTTTACTTCAATCTTATTTATTTTTAAATTTCTTTGCCTGTTAAAAAATTTAACTTCTAAAATATATTTCTCTCATTATTGTAGCTATAAAATGTCTATATAATGTCCCCTTATCTGACCCTATTTAGCACTATTTTACAATTTTAAGTAATTTGATTTTTAGCTAGCCTTTCAGATCTAGCTTACAGTTCTATCTAAAAATCAATATTTACTAAAAAATAAATGCTAAGCATTGCAACTTAAAACCTTATTATGCTTGACTTGCCCAATCTGCTGGATAAGTTACATATATGAATCTAGCATAATCTGGAACTGAAAATTGAATCTTTGATCCTTTAGTAATTAAGATAAGTTCACCAGCATCTGCTGAAACCTTTCTTCCATCTATTATTATGTCTAGATGACCTTCTATAACGTAGTCAATTTCATCATAGTTTAAAGTCCAATCAAAAGTAGTTTCCTTCATTTCCATGATTCCAGCACCTAACCTTGGGCTTTCTTCTAATGTAAATAAGTCTTTAGTGTAAACTACATCTCTTGGATTTCCTGTATCCATTCTGTTTGATTCATCAACCTTAACTGTTGGAAGCTTAACTGACATTATTCCGCTCTTGTCTTTATTTCTTATAAAGTCAACAGCCTCATTATTACAAGCTCCAGCAAGCTTTTCTTCAATTATTTGTCTTACTAGTTTTTCTAATAATTCTTTGCTTATGTTCTCCATAATTATTTAGCCTCCTCTATTTTTACTAAAGTTTTGTTAGCTATAAACATTGCAAGAAGTACTGCTGTGATACCACCTACCAACTTAGCAACTATCATAGGGAATATCATATCTGAATTAAATCCAGCTGTGAATCCTAAGTGGTCACCTAATACGAAAGAAGCTGATACTGCAAAAGCAACGTTTATAATCTTTCCTCTGTCATCCATGTCTTTTAACATACCGAACATTGGAATATTGTTAGCTAAGCTGGCAATCATACCTGCTGCAGCTATTTCGTTCATTCCTAAGATTTTTCCAAGTCCCATTAAAGGTTTCTTGAATACCTTAGTGATTATATAAACTAGTGGGAATGCTCCTGCTAAAACTATAGCAATGTCTCCAACTATTTCTATACCTTCGCTTATTGGATTCATTCCTGGAATTATTACTATTCCTGTTAAAGCTTCTATAATCGCAGCTGCTAAAGCTAAAGTTATGATTATAACAACTCCTTTTCCGAAGTAATTAAATCCTTTAATCATAGCATTTTCAGCTTTCATTAAACCTATAGCTATTAAAACTGCAAATATTATTATTGGAACTAAGTTTTTAAGAACCATCATTGCTGGGAAGCCTGCAACTAAACCTCCAACAAAAGCTCCTACTGGTATAGTTATTATTCCTGCTAAAATTCCTGTTGCTAAGAATTTATGATCTTTCTTTTCTATGATTCCTAATGATACTGGTATAGTAAATACGATAGTAGCTCCCATCATAGCCCCTATGATTAAACCACTGAACATTCCAGCTTGTGGATCTTGTGCTAAACTTGCTGCAAGAGCTGCTCCTCCCATGTCATTTGCAAGGATTGAACCTGCAAACATTGCTGGGTCTGCTCCTAAAGCATTGAATACTGGTGTTACTATTGGTCCTAAAACGTTAGCAAGTACTGGTGCTAAACATATAACTCCAACCATAGCTAAAGCTAATGATCCCATAGCCATAATACCTTCTTCAAATTGTGCTCCAATTCCAAACTTATTTCCTAAGCACTTGTCAATAGCACCTAAAACCATACATACAACCATTATATAGATTATAATTTCATTAATACTCATTTCTCTTCCCCCTTATTCTCAAAATTATTTTATATCTTTCACTTTAAAAACTAAGCTTATTTATTTCAAGTGATAATCATAAATAAATTTATCCTACTCAATAAATTTCAAAGCATTTCTAATTTATTTAAACTCTTTTACTTTCTAAAAGAAAGTAATCAATAAATTCTAAATAAAATATAATCTTTTTAGAAATCGACTTAATCATTACTTAATTTATTAAATTAAGTTCTTTGCTATTTCACTATGTACAAAAGGAATTATTGAAACATTTATAATATCCTTACTCTGTAAAACAGCCTGTCCTTCCCTCATTCCATTTTCTATACTACTTAAATCTCCTGAGACTATATATACAAGCTTTCCACCAATTCCAAATGCTAACTGAAGCTTAACCAAATTAACATCACTGCTCTTTAAGGTCTTATCTAAAGCTAATATACCTGATGAAACCTTTCCTGTTTCCATTATTCCAATGGCTTTATCTTCTATGTTCTTTTGAGAATATTTTCCCTTTAGGGCCTTTATTATGTCATCATGAACAGAGTTTATAATAAAGCTTCCAACTAAATATTTCTCTCCAAGACTTTCTCCAAACTCAATGGCTTCTTTAACCTCTCCAGCATCTCCATTAACAATTAAAAAGAATTTTCCTGGACAAATACTTTTAAGATAAGAAACCTCAACAAAAGCCTTTTTAACAACTTCATTTGAAACCTCAATACCCTTGCTGATACTTCTAAACTCTAAAGCTCCAATGCTTTTATTCATATAAATCCCTCCAAACTTAAGCATTCCTTTTCCGTTTATCTTAAGTTTAGTCTCAAAATTTTAGGCTATATTTTAAGCTAGTATTAAATTCTTAGTTATCCCTTTATACTACCTTGGTAATCAGTTCTATCTAAAAATCAATACTAATTTAAAACTAAGCTAAAACTTATATGATATTAAAATAAACACCAAGCAAAAATGCTTAAGATTTTATACTTATTATAAGGTTAAACCTAGCTTAAAGTTTTTTACTCTTCTTCTAGATCTATAGAATCTACAATACCAACTATGGCAGCATCTATAGGAACTTCTCTGTTTCCAATTGATTGTCTTGCGGCACCGCCCTTAGTTATAAGAACAGTGTCACCAATACCAGCACCAGCATTATCAGCAGCTACAAATAAGCCTTCCTTCTCCTTATCTTTGCTTATAAGAAGTCTAACTATTAAAAACTTTTGTCCATTTAGTTTTTCGTCTTTTCTAGTTGCCCACACATTTCCTACTACTTTTCCTATTTCCATAATACTCTCACTCCTAATTCTCTTATTGATACCATCTTAGACTGTAATTGCTATTTCAAATATGGATGACTCTTAAAAACCTTTTAAGAAAGCCTCCTATGAAAAATCGTATTTATATCTCTCCCTGTGTTTGTATAAAACAAAATGAGTCGCCATAGTTTTAATCTACGGTTTTAAGTATTGGAATGTACTGATTATTTCTAGGTTGATTTTTATATGAGCTAATTCCCCTTATGGTCCTAAAAATCACCCATATTAAAAAAGCTTAAGTTACTCTAAGAAAGCACAACATTCAAATTATTTATGCGTATATAGTCCTTTGCTAAAGGAGTAATTATAGCCTTTTTATCCACTATTAATGTTCTTACTCCATTTATGTGTGGCTTTCTTAAATCACTTTCTGATACTAATTTTTTGTTTGAAAGATTTATTGTGAACTCATCTTCAATAATGGAAGCTTCTAAGTTCTTTTCTCCTTCAATCTTATTTTCATTACATAGACAAAGACTTTTGTTTATTTCTTCCTTAATTTCATTAGAAGAAACCTTTTCACCTTTGTTTCCTATTGAAATCTTGTTTAAGTCATCAATAACTTCTATGCCATAAGCTAGAAGTTCTTCCTCAAACTTAATGTATTTATTATATAAAACTTTTGGAGCTGTATTTTTGTACCTTCTGTACTCTATACCCTCCTCAAGAATATAAACTTTCTTACCTTTTAAAAGCATTTCTAAAGCAAAGTTCTCTGCCTTTGTTGTGCATGTTCCTTGAGCTATGTTGCTAAGTCCTTTAATACAAAGTTTTGATATAAGTAAAATATCGCAGTCTTTGCATTCTGATGTTAATGGATTGATATCAAATTCTTTTGAGGCTTCTCTATAGAAATCAACATTAGTCTCTCCAATTACAACAATAGACTTTTTCTTTTCTAAAGAATTACTTTTATTACTTTCCTCTTGAATTCTTTTGTAAATTTCATCTACTAAAAATTCAATCAGCTTTTCATAATCCATATTAGTTTTTACCTCCCTTCCATTTAGAGGTTTCTTTTGACCTATCTCACTATTCTTAAAGAATCTACTTTAGAATCTTTAATTGATTAATCTAACTCTTTGTAAAATCCTAATTAGCTTTTAAACTTTTAATCTATAAAATTAACCGATTTTAGCTTTAAACTTTGTTTCAAAGTTTTTTTGACTCTTAGAAAAATCTCTAAAATCAATTTCTGTAAAAACAAAGCTTAAATTTTAAACATTTATACTTAAGTTATTACTTTGCTTCTTTTCCTACTATTAAAGCGAAGGTTCCTTTTGAAAATCCACAAGCATTAGCCTCATCATAGTCAATATGCATAAAGGTTCTATAATCATCGCTAACTCTCACAACAACATCATCAAATATTAGAGGTCTTTTTCCTAATACCTTAACTTTTACGCTATCGTTATTACTAACCCCAAATTTCTTTGCATCCTCTGGTGTTATATGTATGTGTCTCTTAGCAACCATTAATCCTCTATTTAAAGCTATAGAAGCTCTATCTGTTGAAATTGTTATTTCCGCAGTATTATCTAAATCTCCACTTAATTTAACTGGAGGTATAGATCCTAAAACTAAAGCATCTGTAAATGAAACTTCTACTTGTGTTTCTTTTCTAGGTGGTCCTAAAACCACAACATTATCGATGTTTCCTCTAGGTCCTGATATAGTAACTCTCTCTTTACAAGCATACTGACCTGGTTGAGATAAATCTTTTATTCTAGTAAGCTCATGTCCTTCTCCAAACAATATGTCTATATGCTCTTGAGTTAAATGAACATGTCTACCTGAAGCCTCAACTTCTATAAAAGCCTCATCCTTAACTCTTCTAACTACTTCCTCGATAATGTCATGTAATAGATTGTCCATAGCTTCCTCCTATTTCTCGTACTTTCCTGTTCTAACTTTAAAGATCATAATCCAAAATACTGAGGATAGTCTGTTTAAGGCTCTAATTAAATCTTCTCTCTCAACTTGTCCATATTCACCTTTAAAGGCTTCATAAGCTGAAAGTTCTGTTTCTCTTGTCAAGGTTCTTAAAATATTTAGTGCAGCCACTATTTCACCCATTTCATAAGTTGGCATTTCATGTCCTATACCAAAGTATTTTTTAGGGTTATGTGATTTTTCTCTAAGATCCTTTTCTGTCATTCCTTGAAGAGAAAATCCTTCTAAAGGCTCACTTAAAACCTCGCATCTTAATATTCTACCTGTAAAAGTTAATATTTCTTGAAGGTCTTCCACAAGCTTATTCATTCCCTGTTTGTGACAAATAACTTGAGTTTCTACGATTCTTGCTTCAAGAGAGTCTATCTTTCCTCTGAATATTATCCTCTTATGATCTTTAAATACAAGAAGATTTCCTGTTAGATGTGTCATATGCTCTGGTTTTTCATCTAACTTTGCTCCAAAAACAGTTTCATACTTGTATTCTTTTTCCCTAACAACTTCTCTAATTATCTCTTTAGGTTCTGTTTCTTTATTTAATTTTTCTTCTTCAGAATTAACATAAACTAAATTTATATTATGTTCAGCTAAATAAGATTTGGCAGATGGAGTTATTATCTCTCCCTTAACAACCTTAAACTCCTTTAAGGATTTTAGGTCTTCTCTACTTAATCTTTTTCTTACCTCACCTTCTGTCAAAACAGCCATTTCATCACATCCCCTATTAGATGTACAAAAGGGATTATATTAAAGTGATTATTCTAAATAAAACTTATAATAATATGAAGAGAATATCTGGATAAGATTTAGAATTTAAGCTATTACGTAGAAGGCGTTGTGTTAAGAAGCTTAGAGTACCTTTTAAATTTAATATACCAAATCAAAATTTGGATTTTCACTTAAGGTTCTAAACTTTGGCAACGACTTCGTAGCAATAGCTATAAATTCTTAATGAATTCCAGTAATTCTCGGAATATATTTATAAGTTTTATATAAACACTTTATACATGCCCTAGTTACAACTTTTTATTATTCAGCTTTTGGTGCCTTTGGTAATATAGCATCAACTTCGAAGTGTGGTCTTGGGATTACGTGTACTGAAACTAAATCTCCAACTCTTTCTGCAGCAGCAGCTCCAGCGTCAGTAGCAGCTTTAACAGCTCCAACGTCTCCTCTAACCATAACAGTTACTAATCCTCCACCAACTTGCTCTTTTCCTACTAATTGAACATTTGCAGCCTTAACCATTGCGTCAGCAGCCTCTATTGCTCCTACTAATCCTCTAGTTTCGATCATTCCTAATGCGTTTGCGTTTGCCATAATAAATTCCTCCTCAAAATATCCTTTTTAATTTTTTAGTTTTTCGACTTTAATTTGTCTTTAATTTAATTTTAAACCTTTTTAGTTAAAATTTCACATGGGACTTTTTAGCCCGAGTATTTTTACATCTTTTTGACTTGAATTGTTTTAACTTTATATTTATATATGAGTCTAAAGATTTTTCTCTAGACTTTTAATATTGCTTTAGTCTTAAAATTAAATTCTAAGATAAGACTAAAACATATTAAGCATTTTAAACCTTTCAATTTCCAATTAGTGGAGGAGAGTTATAAGATTAAGTGGATCTTATAGTTTACATTAAAATCAACTTATCTTAAAAACTTACTTAAGTTCTTGAATAATCTTCTTAACTAAGAAGTTTATTAACTCTTCCTTATCACCTAAGTCTAAACTTGCGGCAACTTCTTTTGTAGCATCATTAGCTAACTCTCTAATATCTTCAAGTTCTCTAACTCCATAAGCTACATTTCTTGTGTTCATTAAATCTAATGGACCTACATTGTGTGATGTAGAACTTCCTCCAACTGCACCACATCCTAATGTTAAGGCAGGTACTAGGTTGTTTGTAGCTCCTATTCCACCAAGAGCTCCTGGTGAATTTACTACCATTCTTGAAACTGGCATTTCTAATGCGAATCTCTTAACAAGCTCCTCATTATTTGCATGCATACAGAATGTATGTCCAGCTCCTTCGTTTAATAATATTTCTTTACATCTATTTAATACAGCATCTACATTCTCTTCTACATAGAAAGTTAATATTGTTGTTAACTTTTCTCTTGAGAATGGATACTTGTGTCCAACATGGCACTCTCTTGGAACTAAAACTCTTGCCCATGAAGGAATTCCTTCTAGACCAGCTAATTTAGCTATATCTTGTGGAGTTTTTCCAACTATTTGTGGATTCATAGTTCCATTTGCTCTCATTACAAATTTAGAAAGCTGGTTTGCTTGTTCTTCAGTTAAGAAGTAAGCTCCTTGTTCTTTTAATTCTCTAACAACAATTTCTTCCATAGCTTTTTCAACTATTATTGATTGTTCTGAAGCACATATTGTTCCATTATCAAAAGTCTTAGAATCTAATATTCTCTTAACTGCTAACTTAACATCTGCACTCTTATCTATGAAGGCTGGTCCATTTCCTGGTCCAACTCCTATAGCTGGTGTTCCTGATGAGTAAGCCGCTCTAACCATGGCTTCTCCACCAGTTGCTAGGATTAATGAAGTTTCTTTATTCTTCATTAGTTCATTAGTTCCTTCTATTGAAGGCACTGTTATGCATCCTATAGCCCCTTCAGGACATCCTGCTCTCTCAGCGGCAGCTGCTATTATCTTAGCAGTCTCAATAATACATTTCTTTGCACTTGGATGTGGTGATAAAACAATTGCATTCCTAGCTTTTATTGAGATCATAGCTTTATAGATAGCTGTTGATGTTGGATTTGTTGAAGGGATAAGACCTGCAACAACTCCTACTGGTATCATTACCTTGAAAACTCTCTTTTCAACATCCTCATCTACTATTCCAACTGTTTTAATATCTTTTATTGAATCATAAACAGTTTTTGCTGCGAAAACATTTTTTAATATCTTGTCTTCCCATTTTCCAAAGCCTGTTTCTTCATTTGCCATTTTAGCAAGCTTCTCAGCATTCTCATAAGCAGCATCAGATATAGCCTTAACGATTCTATCTATGTCTTGTTGACTCATAAGAGCTAACTTACTTTGAGCTTCCTTAGCCTTTCTTATAAGCCCCCTAGTTTCCTGTATGGAAACTAAGTCTTTATCTAAAAACTCCATTAACTGTCACCTTCTTCATTATATTTTAGTAGTATTTCTACTAAATCTTTTTTCTTTAGAGATTTAAGCTTGTTAGAAGTTATATTAATATTTAAGGATTTTATTTTCTTTCTTAATTCCTTAACACTCATTTTAGATATTTCTTTTATATCCATGGAATTCACTTCTTTATTTAAAGACTCTGTAGTCTTGTTTTCTAAAGCATCTTCCTTATCTTTTATAATTTCTATAAGTTCAGCTTTTTCAGTAACTTCTTCTAAAGCTTCCTTTGAGGTTTCTTCATTTTCAGAGATTTCAAAAACTTCTATTTTTTCTACTTTAGAAAAATCTTCCGCTTCCTCATTAACATCTTTAACACATTTAACAACATCTTTTTGTAGGTTTTCTTCTTCAGACTCTGTTTCTTCTAAAATAGCTTCAACCATCTCATCTTTTATTTCTTCATAAACCTCTTCAATCTCTTCTTCCACTACTTGAATTTCTTCTTGTATTTCCTCTTCTGAATCTTTACTATTCATTAAAAGAGCCTCTACCTCATCATCAAGTCTGGGAATTACATGAGCACTTCTTAAACTTCCAATTCTACTTGCATAGTTTTCAGCAGACTCCACTGCAGCTTGTACAGCATCAACATCTCCTGTAATCTTTACAGTTACAATTCCTCCAGTAACCTTTTCTATTCCAATCAAATCAACATTTGCAGCTTTTAAGGCTGTATCTGCAGCACAGATGGCCGGTACATAACCTATAAATTCTATTAATCCTAAGGCTTTTCCCATACTTTTAGCCTACTAGAATCCCATTGGGTTACTAGCTACTGATTGTACTGCCTCTGCGAAGGCATCACATGCTGCTTTACATGCTGATTGTGATCCTGTAAGTAAGGCCCCTGCAAAGTTTGTTTCTGTTGGAGGTGCAAAGAACTCACACATTTCAACATCTGCAGCCTTTAACGCTGCATCTAAAGCATACATTGCTTCTAATGGAGGAGCTACTAGATAAGCTAATGCTTCACCTTCTCTTATTCCTGCTGTTTTTGAAAGATATGATCCAGTTCTTGATACACATTGAGCATAGTAACAAATTGAATCATCTTCATTTGCACTTATAAATCCAACTCCGCTATCAATGAAATCTAAAGTAGCATTTAATCCACTTCTAACTTCAGCAGGACTTGGTCCAGCTAGGATACCAATTACTTCTCCAGCTAATTTTGTTGAAGCATTTCCAGCTCCAGCATACATTGATCTAGCATAAACTACATCAACCTCTGCTGCTTTTGTAGCCTCATCTAAAGCTGTGTAAGTTACATCATCACAGTCTGCTGTGATTAATCCTAAACTCTTATGGTGTGGTTCTAATTCTAATTTTTTAGCCATCTCTGGACTAACATTTGATATTATCTTAACGCTTAAAACATTAGGACGTATTAAATCATTTTTCATGCTTAATTCCCTCCAAACTTATTATTTAAGATCTATTCCTGAAGCTTTTTTATCCAACATTGTTTTTATTAATTCTGCAATGTGAGCTCCAGCTTCAACGGCAGTAGTTCCACCTTTGTGAATGTTTGATATAACAGTTCTCTTCGCCTCCGGCATTCCAATTTTTGGTTTATATGCTATGTAAGCTGACATTGATTCTGCAGTTACAAGACCTGGTCTTTCTCCAACTAGTAAGCAAACAACATCTGCTCCTGTTGCTTCTCCTACAGCATCCATAGAAGGAACTCTACAATATTTAACAAATAATATAGGTCCAACCTCTAAGCCATACATTTTTAATCCTTGTTCTATTGAAGGAAGAATATCTTCTAAGTTAGCTTCTATAGCAGCTGAGCTTAGCCCATCTCCAACCATGATTTGAACCTTAGGGTTCTTAGCACATTTTTCTTTTATAACCTCTATAGTTTCTGGTGAAAACTTTCTTCCAAGGTCAGGACGAGTTACATATTCATCCTTATCAGTACACATAGTTTTTACAAATATTAAGTTATTCTTCTTAATAAACTCCTCTGAAACATCTGAGAATACTGAGTCTTGAGCTGCCGCATGGTCTGCTCTCACTCTTAAAGCTGTTATAGTTTTATATCTAGCCCCTGCTCTTCCTGAACCTAATCTAGCCGGTGTTTTAGCTTTCATTTCTAAGTAAGCTTCTCTATCAGCTGGATCATCAACTAAAAGTTGTTTCTTTATATCTATCTCTGTAATATCTGGTATAAACTCATCACTTTCCACTTGAGATTGATTTTGAGTAACTTCCTTAACCACTTTTTCTACTGATTGCATATCAACTTGTCCAACCATTTGGCTAACTAATTGCTCAACCATTAGTTTTAAATCTTTTTCGTTCATAACTCTCTTCTCCCTCCTATCCTAAAAGTACAGATGCATCTCCTGCTTTTTTAGTAAGCTTTCCATTTTCATCTACGAATCCCATTTCAACTAACCAATCTTGGAATTCCTTAATAGCTGTTAATCCAAACATTTCTCTTAAGGCAGCTGTTTCATGGTATCCTGTAGTTTGGTAATTAAGCATTACGTCATCTCCATGTGGAATTCCCATGAAGTAAGTACATCCTGCTGCTGTTAATAATACAGCTAAGTTTTCTATATCATTTTGGTCTGCTTTCATGTGGTTTGTATAACATGCATCACATCCCATTGGTATTCCTGTTAATTTACCCATGAAGTGATCTTCTAAACCTGCTCTTATAACTTGTTTTGAGTCATATAAATACTCAGGTCCTATAAATCCAACAACTGTATTAACTAAGAATGGTTGGAATCTCTTAGCGAATCCATAACATCTAGCCTCCATAGTTACTTGATCAACTCCATGGTGAGCATCTGATGAAAGCTCTGAACCTTGTCCAGTTTCAAAGTACATTACATTTGGGCCTGTAGCTGTTCCATGTTTTAAAGCTAATTGTCTAGCTTCTTCTATAGTTGCTGCATTAAATCCAAAAGCTTCGTTTCCTTTTTCAGAACCTGCTATTGATTGGAATATTAAGTCTGTTGGAGCACCTTGTCTTATAGCTTCCATTTGAGTTGTTACGTGAGCTAGTACACAAGTTTGAGTTGGGATTTTAAACTTTTGTTTAACTTCCTCAAATCTCTTTAATACTTTAGTAACACTCTCAACAGAGTCATCAACTGGGTTTAATCCTAAAACTGCATCCCCAACTCCATAAGTTAATCCTTCTAATAACGAAGCCATTATTCCATCTGGATCATCTGTTGGATGGTTTGGTTGAAGTCTTGCTGATAAAGTTCCTTTTTCACCGATTGTTGTATTACAGTGAGCTGTTACCTTTATCTTTCTTGCTCCATATACTAAGTCCATATTAGACATTAATTTTGCTACAGCTGCTACCATTTCAGAAGTTAAACCTCTTGAAATTCTTCTTATATCAGAACCTGTTGTATTTTCATCTAATATCCATTCTCTGAATTCAGATACTGTCCAGTGTTTTATTTCATCATAAATTTTTTCATTTACATCGTCTTGAATTATTCTAGTTACCTCATCTATTTCATAAGGAACTGCTGGGTTATTTCTTAAATCCTCTAAAGTTATATGTGATAATACAACCTTTGCTGCTACTCTCTCTTCTGAAGACTCAGCTGCTAATCCAGCTAATCTGTCTCCTGATTTCTCTTCATTTGCCTTAGCCATAACCTCATTTAAAGATTTGAAAGCATAGACTTTTCCAAATAATTTTGTTTTTAAAATCATTTCTTATCCCCCTTCCAATTAGTTAAAAACTAGTGTTTTTATAACAACAGGTAATACTCTCCCCTCTGCAATTGGTGCTCCAAGGTCTATGTAATCACCATTTTCAACCTTAATACCATCAATACAGATAATTTCTTTTTCGAAATTAAGTAAGGAATATATTGCTTGTCCTAAAACCTTAGCCATATCATTTTCAACAACTACTATGAGTTGTCCATCTTTGTCTATTAAATCCTTCATTCCATTTACAAGACCTTTTGCATATTCTTGTATTTCTTTAAAGGATGGGTTCTTTTTACCATTAATAGCTATAGCTATCTTTTGAAAGTCATTTTCTAATCTAAACCACTCTATTTTCTTTTTAAGAGCTTTTTCTAGTTCTTCTGATCCTTGACTCTCATCTTCTAGACTAAGCTTTAATATAGGTAAATTTTTTATTGGGAAACTATCCTTTGTGTAAGTAATTGTACTTCCACTTATCTCTGTTGTATGAGAACCTGCTCCCACAACAGTCGCTCTTATGGTTTCAATGGCTCTTACTACTTTAAGCTTTTTACATAAATCTGAGTTTTTAATAGCTTGTCCTAGTATTATTCCAATATCACCATATTTAAAGTAGTCTTGGATTTCTCCCTCATAATATATATAATCTGCAACTCCTCCTGAGAAGGATATGCATTTTATCTCTGTTTCCAAGGCTATACTTTTATTAGTTACTATGTAATCAAAGTATTCATCCTTAGGTCTTAAACCAACACTTTCTTCTAGCCATTTCACCATCATATCAACTACTGGTTTGATGTTTTCTAATGTGGCTCTAGTTCCTACTTCTAGTCCTAGATTCTTCTCTTTTATTATCTTTTCTATTTTAGGTGAAATATAAATTATCTCTCTTGTACTTGGATTAATCTTTATAAGTCTTCCTCCTACATCAAGACATCCTGTTTCCTTAACCTCACCTCTTAGAAAAAGTGCAAGGTTACTTGTTCCTCCTCCAATGTCTATATTTACAACACTGGTTGAATGTTCTTTAGAATAAATATGTGCTCCAGCACCCTTTCCAGCTATAATACTTTCTAGGTCTGGTCCAGCTGTTGCCACAACGAAGTCTCCAGCGAATCCACTTAAAGTATGTAATACATCATTTGCATTCTCTTTTCTAGCTGTCTCTCCAGTTATGATTACTGCACCTGTTTGAATATCATCCTTATTTATTCCAGCCTTTTTATATTCTTCTTCAATGATTTCCTTTATTCTCTGTCCATCTATTTCAGTATTTGAAATAAGTGGTGTAAAATAAACTTCACTTCTATAGATAATTTCCTTATCTACGATACTTATTCTTGGAACGGTAAAAGCTGATGCTTCATTTTCAACTATTAACTTAGAAAATATAAGCTGAGTTGTACTTGTGCCTATATCTATTCCTACACTTAAAAGTTCCTCTCTCACCCTTTCACCTCCTTAATACTTTCCAAAAATTTTATAAGTTGTTATTTTTCATACCAACTCATAACACCCTAATTAAATTCTTTAGCTTAGAAACATTAGTATTATTTTTATTAGATCAGGACTTGGAGTCTTATTTAAAAAATAAATACCTTTTTAAGCTAAAATTTTATTTTAAAAAACTAAAAAGGCTTAAAGCTACAGAAATAAACTAGATTTAAAAATCTAAGTTTTCTTTTCTATAACCTTAAGCCTCATTGCTCAATTCAAACCACTACTTCGCAGTTCATAGTTATTTACATTCTTCATTCTCTTCAATTTTAAAATTTAATAATACCTTAGTTCCTTCTTTATTGGAAGTTATATCCATAGTTCCTCTTAGTTGATCCTTCATGTAACTATTAACTATGAATAATCCTAAATTATTGTTACCAACTAACCCCAAATCAAAACCACATCCATCATCTACAACAGCTATAGTTTTATCTTCTCCATGGCTTTGAATAAGTATTTGGATTGTTCCCTCTTCCTTATTACAAAATGCATGATCATAACAATTTTGTATAAGCTCATTCATTATTAGAAGTAATCCACTTAGCTTCTCTCCGCCTATATAAAAATTGTTTCCTGTAATATAGATGTTTATATTGGCTCCATACCAACTTTTCTTTATATTTTCTATTAATGCTTCTAAGGCATCTCTAACCTTAATATTACTTCCTTGTGATTTAGATAATAAATCGTGAGTTGTGGCAATAGCAAGTATTCTATTTACACTTTCTTGTAAATACTCTTTAGCTTCCTCACTTTTACAGCGTCTACATTGACTTCTAAGTAATGCGGCTGCTGTTTGTAAACTATTCTTTACTCTATGATGAGCTTCTCTTAAGGCTACTGACTTTAAGACTAGCTCAGCTTCCTTATTTTTAACCTCACTTATATCCTTTATTATATCTATCACTCTTAAGTTTTCTTTATTTGTAAATGTTCTACTTAATTCAAAATAAGAATTTTCTATTTGGATTTCTCTAACCTGTTTAAAATCCTCTTCTTTATTAAAAATTCTAGAAATGTCTTCAAACTTAGCTCCATCTATGGATAATTTATCAAAATCATCTCCATAGTTTATGCTCTCATAGCCTAAACAGTTATAGATGTTATCTGCCTTAATATTCTTTATGACAAGCTTTCCTCTTTTATCAAAAACAAGAACCCCATCTTGTAGATTATTTGTTATTAAAGCACCTTCTTTTAAAAGTTTTAAGAATCCCTTTGATTCTGACTTTTCGTGTGCAGAACTTATGTCTATCTTGAAAGTAATTTCAAGTTCATTACTAATATCTTTTTCTACTATTACAACTCCTACAACCTTTTCTTTGTGAAGAATTGGATGTATTCTCTGTTTTACAAACTTATTTTCTTGATTTAGTGCCTTTATATCCTTATTAACAATTCCAGTTTCTAAGGTTTCTATAACACCAGGCTCATTTTCTTTTAAAGCTTTTTTTCCAACTACTTTTTCTTTATATAAGGAAGGCTTGTCTTCTGGAATAGCATGGTCTACTACAATAGCAAAGTTTTCATCTTTATCTAAAACATCTATAAATACATCACCTTCATAAAAATCTGCCATAATCTGTAAAGACTTAGAAACTTCTCTTATCTTATTTATTTCTTCTTGGCTTAAAAGCGTGTACTCTCTACATAGTGTTCCAATCATTTAATTATTCCTCATATCCAACAATGATTATTTTTGCTATTTCAGCCATGGTAGTTCTTCTATCCATACTTAACTTTCTTATTCTATTATAAGCCTCATCTTCAGTTGAATTTAATTGCTTAACAAGTATTCCTTTTGCCTTCTCAATTAACTTTCTATCATTTAATTTGTTATTTATTTTATCAAAATCTTTTTTTAGTCCATCAAATTCTTCTGCCTTTGATAAGCACATTTCTACAGTAGGAATAAATACTTTTTCATTCACAGGCTTAATCATATATCCAAAGGCTCCTACTTCCTTAGCCATTTCAATATATTTTTTGTCTTCAAATGCTGTTAATAATATTATGCCCCCAACTAATTTTTCCCTGGTTAATACCTTACTAGCTTTTATTCCATCTAATAAAGGCATATCTATATCCATTAAAACTAAGCTAGGATTATATTTTTTGCAAACTTCAATTGCTTCAAACCCATCAGAAGCTTCTCCTACAACATCGTATCCATTAGCCTCTAAAATTTCTCTTGTATCCATTCTTGTAATAGGCTCATCATCGACTATTACTATAGTTTTTTTCATTAACAGTTCACCTCAAATTAAAATTTGTTTAAGTAATTAAATAACTCTTCAATTCCCACATCATCCACTGTATCAACTTTAAATATGTTGCTTACTCCAGCTAATCTTAATCTATCTTCTGCTATTTCTATCTCTTCTTCATCCTTAGCTAGATTTATCTTTGTGATAATACCTATTACTTCTTTGCAAAATATACTTGCAAATCCTGGAGCAATATAATTTTCTTCTGAAGTACAGTCGTAAACTAAAGCTATAATATCAGCATCTGCTGCTGTAACTATTAAAGCATTATAGTATCCTCTGTTTTCTATATATTCCCCTGGAGTATCTATGGCGTTATCATAAAGCTCTATGGCTTGAGTTTTTTTATACTTTATTTCTAAGTTGTTTAAGGCTTGACATAGTGTTGTCTTACCACACCCTGTCTTCCCCATAAATATTACTCTTCCCATAGCCTAAGTCCTCGTGATCTTAGTTGATGAGAAATTTAAAATGTTACCTAAAACATCTAAAACTTCATTTAAGGCTGACTCAACAGAACTTATGTCACCAGTTACTACTAAAGATCCACTAAATCTATCTATAAAACCTAATGAAACTCCTGAAGCCTTTGTAGCAACGTCTGCTGCTATGATAGATGCTTCACTCGGTGTTATAGTCAGGATTCCTATGGCATCCTTCTTGTCCACTATAAGACCTAATTTTTTGTATATATCCTCATTAGGATTTGCTATTATATGAGCAAGTGTAACCTGTTTCCCTGGTACATATTCTTGTATAATTCTCTGTTTTGACTCTTCTCCCATATGTTTCTCACCTTACTTTCCCACACTAAATTATTGATTAGTCAAATCCTTTTCATAACTTTTTAATAAAAAAGCTTCTTAAAGTTTCATTCCTATTTTTGAATAAATGAAATCCCTTAAGAAGCTGCATTGCTCTAAAACTTAATCACACCTTTGTGATAATCTTATTATAAATTTTAATTAATTCAATGTCAACATTTTCATAAATTTTTCATATTATTTTGTCATATTAACAATTTTTTTGTCTTTTACTTGGACCTTTGCTAAAATAACACCTTATAAGAACCATTAAAGTAAAACTCCCTAAAAGACTAAAACTAAAAGTTATAATCATTTAAGGAGCTAAAAGACAACTATTTATTTAATTTTGTTTAAAATTAATATTATATCTTTTTCATCTGGTATTCTTGGGTTAGTTTCTGTGCAAGCATCCTTTAATGCTAACTTAGCAACTTCCTCTTCTAGTCTATTAACCTCATCAATATCAACCTTACATTCTCTTAAAGTTGTAGGCATATTCATAGTTTTTTGCATCTTTTTAATCTCATTTATAAGGTTTTTAACTAGCCCTCTAGTATTTGATCCTTGTAATCCAACTATTTTAGCTATTCTAGCATACTTTTCAGCAGCCTCACTAAACTCTCTTGAGTTATAACCTGTTATGTCTGCATTATATTCTATTACATGAGGTAATAATATTGAGTTAGTTCTTCCATGAGGAACATGGAATTTTCCTCCTAAAACATGGGCAATACCATGATTTACTCCTAAAGAAGCCTCATTAAATGCTAATCCAGCTAAACATGAAGCATTGTGCATCTTCTCTCTAGCCTCTATATCGTTTCCATCTTCATAAGCTTTTAATAGATATTTAAAAACTAAAGTAGCTGCCTTCTCAGCTAAAGCATCTGAAAAATCTGTTGCATTCTTAGAAACATAAGCTTCTAAGGCGTGAGTAAGTACATCCATTCCTGTGTCAGCAGTTATGAAGTTTGGAACTGTTCTAACAAGTTCTGGATCTAAAATTGCTATGTCTGGTAATAATTCATCTGAAACTAAAGGGTATTTAACCCCTTTTTGCTTGTCTGTTATTACAGAGAATGAAGTAACCTCTGAACCTGTTCCACTAGTTGTTGGTATAGCTATAAACTTAATTTCATTTAATTTAACTAATTTCTTTGAAAAGTCTATTATTGCTTTAGTTGCATCTATGGCAGAACCTCCCCCTAAAGCAATAACTATATCTGGATTAAACTCCTTAAGCATCTCAATTCCACTTACGACTAGTTCAATTGGCGGATCTGGCACTATTTCACTAAACACACACACCTCAGATTCTTTTAAGTTATTAGTTAGTTTTTCTATAGTCCCTGATTTTACCATAAAAGGATCTGTAACTATAAAAACTTTCTTGTTTTTAAGTTCTTTTAAATAATCTAAGGCTCCTTCTCCAAAAAGTATTTCTGTCTTAATCTTAAACCTCTTCATTATTAGCTCCCCTCTTCTTATTAATTATGTGCAAGAGAACTTTCTTTATAAAAAAATAAAAAGCTCCATAGGAATTTCCTATGGAGCTTCTTTGCTCTCTAAACACCACATTGTGTTATTTTTAATATACTATTTTAAAAAAAGCTTGTCAATAAAACTTAATCTTCATTCTTTAATTTCTTATTCTTTAAAGCTCTATAAATATAATATGCACAAATAGATAAGACTATAATAATTACTAAAGCTATTGAATAATGTCTTAAGGCCTTTTCTGTAAAAGCCTTATTATCATAAGCAAAATATCCCAATGAAAGATAAAAAACATCTATAATTGTTATGCCCAATGCTGAAAACACCACAAATATTCCTTTATTAACATTTTCTGCTCCTGCAAAAAGAGATATGTATGTTCTCGTAAAAGGTAACACCCTAGCTAGAAAAGCTGTTATTCTACCATATTTAGAAAATAGTCTATTTATCTTTTTAAATGTAGACTTACTCTTTTTATGCTTCCTTTCAACAAAAGCAATAACTCTTTGTCCTGCATATTTACCAACTGAATAACTTATTAAAGCACCAATAATTCCTCCAACTATAGCTATTGGCAAAACATATAAAATGCTATATTTACCACTTGCAACACTAGCCCCAACTGCAGGTAGCACAACTTCACTTGGGAACGGTAAACAAGCATACTCAAGTATGTTTAATATAAATATTCCAGTATATCCACAAGTACTCGCCAAATAAACTATAAAGCCAACAAAATTACTAAAAAAACTCATAAACTATTTTCCTTTCTGTTTTTCTCCTAAACTGAATCTTTAGTTTATATAAAATAATTAAAGATTATATACCTCCTATTATTTTTCTTATTTTTTTAAAACTTCTCTTTAAATATAAACTTTCTAAAACTTAAGTTTTTTACTCCTTAAGCTCTATTTTAGCTGAATGTTGATTTTTAGATAGAATTGTAAAACCATCTTAACGAGCAGTTAGTATTCCATTATTCTATAGTAGATGATAGCAATACTTTGTGAAATTAAGTTAGGTCTGAAAGTCTAGCTAAAAATCAACACTAGTTTAAAACAGGGCCAAATCTTAAACTTTTTAAACTTGAAAACTACTTATTTATCCTGTATTTTCTTTTTAATACTAAGCAACTAAATCTCCTAAAACCTATTCTAATTATTATCCTCTTTTAATATTCTTTGAGCCTCAGTGATTCCACCTGAAATAGATCCTTCATATCCTCCACCTGGGTTCACCCAAGCACCTACTAAGCTTAAATTTTTAATAGAAGTTGTGCTTTTAAGCCTATGTCTTCCTGCTTGCTTCACACTTTGATCATATCCATAAACAGCACCTTTAGGATTGCCTGTATATCTTTCCATAGTCATAGGTGTTCCAAGTTCCTTAACCACAATATGATCTTTAACGCCTTTATAATATTCTTCAACTCTCTCTATTATTTTTTCTGTTACTTCTTCCTTTTGCTTTTTATATTTCATTCTATCCTTAGACCAATTATCATAATTGTCTATATATGTCACAGTAAGAACTCCGTTATTATACTCATTTAAGTTCTTGTCCATTCCATTGTAATTAGTAAGCAAGAAACTAGCCTTTTCATAACTTCCTTCTAAAGATAGCGAATAATTTTCTTCATGAGAACCATCACCTAAAATAAACACTTCATCATCTGGTATATTTAACTCCCTAGGATTACAATCTAATCCTAAGTAAAGTTGAGATAGTGTACATCCTATCTTATCACCCAAAATCTTTTTAACCTCTTTTTCCTCTAAGACTCCCTCTGGTAAAAGCTTATATGTGCTTATGGGATTAACATTGGATACTATCCTTTTAGCTGTAAATATTTCTCCATTTTTAAGAGATATACCCTTAACTTCTCCATCCTTATATATTATTCTTTCAACTTCACTTCTTAACTTCATATCTCCTCCATATTCCTTTATAACTTCCACAAAGCTATCTGAAAGAGCTTGAGCCCCTCCATGAACATAGTATTTTCCATACTTGTGATAAGAAATCCAAGGAATAAAAAAGTATAAAGCGCTTAATTCTTTAGGTGGTAGTCCATAATACATCCAAAGTGCAGTAAATACCTTTATAAACTCCTCATTAGAAACATATTTCTTAATAACTTCATAAGTTGTCTTTTCTGACCAATTTATAAATAAGAAAACATCTTTATTTAGTTTTGATAAGAACTTAGCATCCTTATCTAGGATAAACTTATTAAATCCTTTTTCAAAGCTTTCAATATCATTAAAAAGTTTTCTTATTCCTTTTTCCTCAAGAGGAAATTTGCTTATTAAAAGTTTTAAGTATTTTTCCTTATCATTAGGAATGCATAAGTTTTCTCCATCATATTTCACATAATAAGCTTCTTCATTTCTTAAGGGCTTTATTTTATCATTTATTTTACAGGCCTCAAAAATTTCTTTTAAGTTTCCTCCTTGATCTAATCCTCCAAGTCCATGAAGAGAAACATCAAAATTATATGATTTTCTCTTAAAGTTAGTAGCGTATCCTCCTGCCAAAAAATGCTTTTCAAATACTCCAACCTTATATCCGCATACTGCTAATCTACTTCCTAGAGTTAAACCTCCTAGTCCACTTCCAATAACTATTACGTCATAATCCATATTAGATTAACCTCCCTGCTCTCCAAAATCCTTTATAAATATTATAATACCAAATTATTCTTTTAAATTTATTACTAAAAACTTTCTTATTTTTTGAAAACATTTTCTTGATTTTTTAAAAGCAATATATTATAATAAGTGTAAAGGTTTTAATGATGACACCCTCTTTTCTTGATTTGTCATCGATAAACCAATTAATTTTTCATTTTTAATGCACTTTTGTGTTATTTACGTATTATTGAATGTGATTTAAAAAGGACAAATACTTTAGGTATTTGTCCTTTTTATACTTTCTATTCTTTTCTCCAATCATATACTTCTTTTTCAACATTTATATGATGACCATTTATTGAAACAGTATTCTCATTAATCCACTTAACATCTACTATTTCTATTTTATAATCCCAGTAAATATTTTTTACCATATCCGTTAAGTTATCTACTAATTCACACCTTGCAGCCCAATCATTTAAAGTTCCTGAACTACATATGTATAAATTTATGGTATATCTCTTATCTGGAGAATCATAACTCTTTTGAAAACTACCTATTGGTAATCTATCTATTGATACTTTATTGTGTTTAAGTTCCTCATAATAATAATTGAAGGTAGAAAACCAAATTGCTCCCAAAGTACCAATAGTTATAAAAAATGTAAAAGCAATAATAACTCTATTTATTTTACACTTCTTATTTAAATCTATTTTCTCCACCTAATCTCTCCTTACGTTTTTAACAATCAAAATTTTAAATATTTTACCAATACTCAATAAAATTTAATTCGTAGCTTTTTTGTTATTATAAAAATTTCTATATAAATTCAAAAAATTTTCAAGTATTCTAGCTGTCATCCCCCAAATAACATATTTATCATACTTGTAAAATATAACTTTATATTTTCCCTCTCTAAATTTATAATCCTTACCTCCGATTATATTATGAAAAGGAAAATCCTCCTTTGGAACATTCAAAATCTTACTATAAGTTACCTCTGGCTCATAGTTCATAAAGTATTCTAAAGGAACCACTAATATCTCCTCTACCTCCTGCTTATTTATTAAAATACTATTTATTATATCTTCTTTAGAACCTTTTGCAAATCCTAAAAATGGGTAAATTAATATATTATTAGGCGAAACATAGAAATCTAGCTCACTTATAATCTCTAATTTTTCTTTTCCTAATCCAATCTCCTCAAAACATTCTCTTAAAGCAGCTTCCTTAGGATTTTCTCCCTCTTCTATAACTCCTCCTGGAAAACATATTTCTCCTGGATTACTATTTAATTTATTATTTCTTATCTCAAAAATAATATTATATTCACCATTTATATTTACAAGAGGTATTAAAACAGAACATCTTTTCATGTCTTCTGCTCCATTCACTCCAACTTTATACCCCTTAAACACTTCTTTTAATTCCTCAATATTGCTCATAATAATTCTCACCTCTTAATACTAAATCTAATTATTAAAACACTTATAAACCACTTCGAGCCGTGATAATTTTATATAATTAAAGCCTTTTCTCAAATTTAAAACATAATATCCTGTAAAATAAAAATTTATAAAAATTAACTTTATTTTTATGACCTTATGTTTCATAGTATGATCAATTAACTCATATAATTTAACAACAGAATATATGCTTATATGTTAACCTTAATTAATATATAACATGAAAGTTCCCTGTGAATAAAGGTTTAAATTTAAACTATTCTATAATATACTAAATAAATTTTTAAAAGCTCTAAACTCCTAAATAAATTGCAAAATACTATTCTTTATTATAAGTTACTCACTTTAAATTTATTTAAAGTTTTCTTTTTAAATCCAGCTATTTTGACAATATTAATATTATTTTTAGTTTTTACCTTTTCGCTTTACCCAAATGTGTAAGTTCAAAAGACAAAATTAAAATTTGAATCTTAGCCACTAATATTTGAATAATTAAGGAGGCCACTCCATGGATTTTATTAAAACCATTGTACTATTAATTATAACTTTACTACTTATTATTATAGGAAAATTTACTCAAAGCAGATTTATAACAATACTTTCCCTAATACCTTTTTCCTTAATAATATTAAACTTCTTATCATTTCTATGCCACAAGCTAATAAATTACTAAACTTATTTTAAATTAAATACTCATAATAAACTCTTAAATCATTAATCATAATCTCCTAGAAATTTAAAACCTACAAAAATACGCTTATAAATAATAAGATTAAATTAATTTGATAATACTAAAGTAAACTTTGAAATTTATATATGAAAGGACTTTATTATGAGCAAGAAATTTAATACAGAGGATTTTGAAAAATTTAATAGCCCTGAAAGGTTAAATTTAATAGATTTAAGAGAACTGCTAAAAATTTTAGCTCTAAATGATTCTCCAGTAATTGCCGATGTTGGAGCAGGTACTGGATTATTTTCTCGTGCATTTTTAGAAAAACTTCCTGATAGCACTTGCTATGCACTAGATATTGCTGATGAATTCATAGACTACATGAATACGAACCTAAAATCTTCTTATCCTAATAGATTAACGATTGGAAAAATGCAAGAAAACCATATTTCCTTAAAAGATAGCTCTGTAGACTTAGTAATTATGATAAACCTTCATCATGAACTTCATTCTCCTACTGAACTTCTTAAAGATGCCTATAGAGTTTTAAAGGAAAATGGAAAGATTTTTGTTGCTGATTGGAAAGAAGGATTCCATAAAGAAGCTCCTAGTAAAAATTCTATTATTTCCGACATGAAAGAAGCTGCCTTTTCTCCAGTTGAAGAAGTTCCACTATCAAATGAACTTATTTGTCTGGTTGGAGAAAGATAATTATAGATTTAAATCTTATATTCTCTTAATTCTAATAAAAAACAACTAAAAAAAGAGCCCTCCTTAAACCGATCAGGAAGGCTAAAAAATAAATTATATAATTAAATCTATACATATATAAACCAATATCTTAATACGTTTACATTATAATTCTAATTTTATACTAAATCAAGCTTTTTTAAGAAAAATAGTTATTTTTATCCATAACAAATATATTATTTTTAAATATAATAATATATCCCCCTTAAATCTATTATTTGTTAAAGAATCTTAAGTTAAATGGAAATTATTTTGCTTAAGATTCTTTTTATGTGTATATTTTACAAAAAATAGTCAATAATTCCAATATAAATTTAAATAGGAGGGCTATTAAAAATGAACAAAAAAAATACTTTGATTCTTGTAGGATCACTGATATGTGTAGCTTTGTTAGGCTACTTTACATATTCAACTTTTTCTATATTGATGAAAGACAAAGCAACTTCTCAGAAGGTTTCAAGCAATACCCCCACTGATTATGATGAGGATACTGATGTAGATACTTCTTCTGAGAATACAGATAAAAACCAAGATTCACAAAATGACTTAAGTGAGAGATTGAAAGAAACTGATTCAGAGCAAAAAGAAAAAAACTCAGATACAAATGAAAAACAATCTGAGAAAACTTCTAATAATTCAGAAGAAAAATCTACTGAAGAGAAATCAAATAAGAGCAAGACTAATGAAAACAGTAATAAAACTTCCAATGAAAACTCAAACTCAAAGGAACCTGCAGATAATAATAACAATGGAACTAAAACTGATGACTCTAAATCTGAAAGCAAGAAAACACTAAGCTATTCTTCTTACTTAAATGATTTAGAAACTGAAAAATATACTCTTAAAGAAAATGAAAGCTTAAGTGACGTTGCTAAAAAGTTTAAGGAAACTTGTACTGTTAATTCTAGTTTGAATATTATAAAATCTCTCAATCAAGTAAATAAAGTTTCTTCACTAGAATCAGGGGATACCTTGCTAGTTCCTGTAAATGCTTTTGAGGATGGAAAAAAATACACAGTAAAAGAAGGGGATACTTGGTATAACATAGCAAGAAAATACTATCCTACTTATAATCATGAGGTGATTATAGATTTTCTTATGGATGTTAATCCATTCCACAACGATATACTTCCATTAGGAGAGGAAGTATTCTTACCTAACCTATAAATAATTTAGGTAAATATAACACTTAGCATATAAAAAACTTTTTAAATTAAACCTCTTTATTAAAATAAAATTTTGAATAAAATGAAAAAGGACTTTTAATAAATACCTACTTAATGAAACCTATAACCATTTTTAAAGACTGATAAATGTCTATTTTCTAAAATGTTTATAAGTCTTATTAACATATGTATTTTCATAAGTCCTTTTTGTTTATAAAAAATTTTACATTTCCTAGACTAACGTTCTTTTTATAAGACTCTAATTATTATATTATTTTTCTTCTAACTCTTTCATATATCCAGCTAGTTTTTCAGAAGTTTCTTTTAAACTTTCTTCTCTTTTACTCTCATTATCTTTCTCTTGTAATTTTCTCATTTCATCAGCAAAAATTTTAGATCCTTCTCTAATCATTTCATTTCTAACTTCTTTATTGCTTGTGTAAGCGTCAATATTTTTCATATTTCTATCCTCTTTCTTATTTTATTTAATGTAAAAATCCTTAACTTAATTCTTAATGAGATATAAATAAATTCTATGTCAAAAGAATTTATTTTTCTTTTAAAAAATTAATTCAAGCTATTCTTAAAAAAGTTAATTCCTGTGAAAGCTGATTGTCTCTCTAAAGAAGTTTTTTACATTATAGCATTATTTTACACTAGCAACTTCGTTCACACAATATTAACATTATAATAACTTACTAAAAAATATATACTCTTTTATTTTCCAATAAATTAAATTACTCTAAATTGCTATTAACTTTTAGCTAATCACTTAGAATGTTTACTACTTAATAAAATATAAAAATTTTAGCTATATTTTAAAGTAGTATTAATTTTTAAATATATCCGAAAGCCTGGCTAAAAATCAACATTCACATAAAATAGAACCAAAATTTATATTCAATCTTTCAAACCTTAATTTCTACTTAAATATTTCACCATATCTTTTAATAAGTTTTTTAATACTATATATTGAATTATTTTTTAACCCATGATATCATTTATTTAACGACTTAGTTAGTTTGTTTTTTCAACCTATCTATTATCTTACTAGCTAAATTTCTATTCAGGATAAAATTTAATTTAAAACATAAAATATATATAATACTTTCAGGAGGTATCTATTATGCTAATATTGACAACTGAAACAATTCCAGGTAAAGGAATAAAAGAAGTTAAAGGACTTGTTAAAGGAAGTACTGTAAGATGTAAGAACATTGGTAAAGATATAACTTCAAGCTTCAAAAATTTAGTTGGTGGCGAAATGACTTCATATACTGAAATGCTTACAGAGGCTAGACAAATAGCTATTGGAAGAATGGTAGATGAGGCTGAAGTTTTAGGCGCAAATGCAATTATAGGAATGAGACTTGTTTCATCCTCTCTTGCCGCTGGAGCTGCTGAAATGGTTGCTTATGGTACAGCTGTTGTTTATGAAGATAAGTAGATAGGAAGTGTTTTCATGATTATAGTAGGATTAGTTGCCTTGTTTTATGGAACTATGATTCTCGGCTCTATAATTTTAGTTATTTGGGCAATAAGTAGCAGAGTTAAAGAAAAAAAACGTGAAAAAGTTGATCACGAAAAATATAAAAAGTATTAATTTTTAGTTTAATATACAAAAGGAATAATAAGCTTTCTATTTATTTAAATTCTTTCCCTATTTAATAAAGGCAGTAAGTTAATTAACTTACTGCCTTTATTTTACCTATTAATTTCACTAAAATTTAACTTAGAGATTAAAAAATATTCTCTATATCAAGTTTTACTTTTATTGATTACTTTTTCTTTTTAACCGTTAATCCTCCAAGCGTAGCTAAAGCTGCTCCTACTAACATTAACTCACCCGTTCCAAAAGGAAGTCCAGTATTCGGAAGATTTTCATCTCCATCTGAATCCGCTCCCTCTTCATCATTGCCTTTGTTTTCATCATCTGAGTCTTCATTATCTCCCTTGTCTTCATCCTCATTTTCATCATCTGAGCCTTCATTGTCTTCTTTATCTTCATCATCCTCAGAATCATTTTCTCCATCGTCTGGTTTATTTGAGTTGTCATTATCCTCTTCTTCATCTGACTCTGAATCAATAAAGTTATTTATTTTATTTGTTAAATCTTCATATGCCCTAATAATTTCATCTTCAGATGCTTCATTACTTAATAACTCTTTAATATTTTTTAAGGATTCTTCTAATTGAGTTCTTTCCTCGTTTTCCTTATCTTTATTTTCAACTAAAGCGTTTTCTCCACGCTGAATTTCTTTTTTAATATCTTCAATTATAGACTCTAAAGACACAAATGTAGGTTTAACCTCAAAAATTTCCACCTTTCCAGCATCCTTCTCCCATAATAACTTTACAGATACTAACTGTCTTGGATTCTTAAGAACAAGCTCATTTAAACCTTTATCTAATACTCCAAGCTCTAAAGTTTCTCCATTTACAGTCTTTCCAATAACCTTAGCACCTGATAAATTATCTGTACTTTGAGCCACTATAATCTTTGAAATTAATCTCTCATCAAAGATTCTACGAAGAAGATAGTCTCCACTCTTAATTTCACCCGCTGGTATATAAGCAGTATTTAAATTATTATCCCTTATATTCTCACTTCTGTCTGTATATGTGCCTTCTGAAGTAGCCTTAGTCTCAAACTCTTCTACTGTTGTATTCACTGTAAATTCTCTGACTCTTGACCAACGATCTTTATATCCACTTGAAAGAACTCTAACATATTTAGCTTTTACATCTAAATCCTTTATTAAAGTATCCGTTCCTTCTACAATCCCTACCTTAGTCCAATTTTCTCCATCTAAAGAGTATTCAATGTCTCCATCTATATAGTCTCCACCTGGTCCTTGAACTAGACTTATATCTCTAATTCTCTTTTCTGTTCCAAGGTCTAATTGTACAAAATCATCTTTTTTAATGGTATCTGAACATACAAAAGATGTTCCATAATCATTATCCACAACAAAATCAGGATGTATATTTAAATTTGAGCTTATTCTTCTATTTGTTGTTACTATCCCCTTAGAGTATCCTTCTAATAAAACCTTAATCTCATCAATATTAGCTTCAGTTTTCTCCTTGGCTTTTATTCTAAAGAACTTACCTACTACAGGAATTTCATCTTTAAAGCTAATACCATCACAAACTTCTTCCCACTCTATATTATCAAAGGAACTTTCTAATACGAATTTATCACTTTTTATATCTCCTAAAACTTCAAAGCCAATTACATTCTTAACATCATTTATAGCAATTCCTATTGAATCTCCCTCTTCAAAAGAGACCTTATTTATATTGCTTATAGATATACTTTGATTTTCTCCCTCTGAAGTCTTATTTATCTTTGAATCTTTAACTTCTATATTTCCAATTAATTTTTCCTTACTCTTTCCAGTGTTAACTTTGAAATCTCTAACATATAATCTATTTTCAGAATCTGAAAGAACTCTATATCTTATGAATCTAGCCTTTATTCCAGTTTCAACTAGTAATTCTTTATCTCCTTTATTAACTTCTAACTCTGTCCAGCTTTCTCCATCTACTGAATACTCTATTACTCCATCAGTTATAACATCTATATCATCATTGTTTCTTCCCATAAGAAGATATATATCTTTAATTTCTTCAACTTGCCCTAAATCAAATCCTATGAACTCATCTTTTTGTACTGGAGCTGCAGACCAAAATCCTGTATTATCCTTATTATCAAACATATACTTTGGAACATGTGTTTCTTCAGAAATGAACCACTCCGAATATTTATGATCAGCAATATTTCCAATTGATGTATAAGAATACTCCTTATTCTCTAATACAGTGGTCTCCCTATTAAAATACTCATTCCCAACTTCATGAACCTTTCTTACAAATGGATCAACCACATTGTTAGCAATTGTAGCTTTTATTCCATCTAAGTTTCTAAGAAGTTTTATTCCATCATACTTATCATTCCAAAACTCTGACATATCACCATTTAATATATCTTCTAAAATCTCTATAGATTTAAGTCCAGCTTTTCCATAGATTTCAAACTTTGATAAATGTGAATCCAATTGATTTAATAAAGTTTTATTTTCAAAATTAGCTCTTAATTTACTTGGTACCTGAACCATTTTAGAAAATTCATCTTCTAAGCTATTTAATTCCTTACTAATATCAGAACCAGCTTCCCACTTTTCCCATAAATTATCTATGGTATTTTTAAGTTCTGGTGAATCTGGTCTTCCTGTATCTAATCTAGTTGAATGGTTAGCAAAAATCTTAAATTCTTCTTTCATTTCACCTGCAATAATTTCAATAGCCTTGTCCCAAGATTCTTCTGCCTCATATGCTACTGTGTTCCATCCATAATCAGCTCCTGTTAATGTTGAAATTTTTGATGCTTCAGAGAATCTCATAGGGTTAACTATGAATCCTGAAACCTCCTCATCCAATTGCTTATCCAAATCATATATTGGTCCTAAAGCCATCTTGTCTTCTTTATAATCATTAACAGGATAGTTCCACCATAACATCATTTTTCTATCATAGACATTTGAAACCTTCTTAGCATCCTCTAAACTAACCCCATTTGGAGGAATAACATCATTTCCTGTCCACATTACTTCAATATCTTTATCCAAAGTTTCCGCAAATTCTTTAGTATATGTTTTAACCTCTTCTCCGTTAAACATTGAACTTCCCCAATATTCTACCGGAACAGTTATTAAAGGTTTAACTCCCTCTTTACTCTTTATAAATTCCTCATTAAATCTATTTAAAATTTCTGCTTGTTGAACTCCATTATGATTCTCTATATCATCCCAAAGAATTGCAAAACTTCTAACTCCCATGTCATATAAAGTTTCTGCTTTATTTATTAAAGCCTTAAAATCAGCTTCTCCCTCTTCTCCATCAAACCTTATATCTAAACCTGGCGATATTGCGAAAACAAAATCAACCTTATTTTCATTAGCTGTTTCTATAAGCTCCTTCATTCTATCTAACTCAGAATCTGGATAAGGTTCTCTCCACTTTTCTCTATGATATGGATCTGACTTTGGAGCATATATATAAGCATTCATCTTATATTCTCCATACATTTTAATTTGATCCAATCTTTCTTCCTGAGTCCATGGTGTTCCATAGAAACCTTCAACGACAGCTCTCATTTTAAAAGTTGGCTCATCTTTTACAATAACTTCGTTTAAAGTAATATTATTATCTTCCTTTTTAATTAACTGTTCCAAACTTTTTACTCCATAAAAAGTTCCTGTTTCATCATTTCCTCTTATAACTATTCTATTTCCCTCTGTATTTTCATCAGCTACTAGTACATATCCATCATTTTTACTTATTGAAGATGTATCTACATTCATTTCTTCTAATACATTTTCCATTTCCTCAATATTATCATCAACTTCTCCTATATATATAGTTGTAGCGCCTTGAACTTCTGACTCATTAATTTTTATTCCAAATTCAGTCAATATATTTTTTAAAAGTTCAAAGGCATATGTGTCTGCTAAATCTCCTCCTATTATGTTAACTGAATTTTCCAAGATAAATTTACTATCTCCTAAAGACATCTCCTTAGGAGTCGGATATATACTTATATCTCTAGTAATATCATTCTTTTTCATTTCATTTTCTAGCCCTTCATCAGCCCTTACTGATACACTTATACCTAAGTTTAAGACCATAACAGATGCTAAACACATTGTTAATTTTCTTCTAAAATCCTTTTTTCTCATAAAATCCCCCAATATTCCCTTAATATTTAATCTAATTGTATTAAACAAATTCAAAACCTTTTTTATTCTTTTAATACTTTATTTTACATTTAATATATTTTTATGATAACATACGACACATTCTTTTTGAACCGTTTTCAAATTAATTAAACAAATGTTAATATAAACAATAATTAATAAATTTCTCTTTAATGAACAAACTAATAAAAAATAGAAAGGGTGATTTTATGAACGTATTTAAAAGGTTTTATGTAAGTTTATTTAATCCTAAAGGATACAAAGAATTTCTTAAAACCTCAGGAATCAGCACATTCTTTTACTTATTAGTATTATCTATTTTATTGGGTCTATTAGCTTTTAGCAGAAATTATACAAGTTTAAATACCTTTTTTATTTCTAGAAAAGACGTATTAGAGCAAAAAATTCCACCTTTTGAAATCAAAAATGGAGTTTTAGATTTGAAAGGCTCTAATTTTGTAGTTTTTGAAAAAGAAAATTGGACCTTCGTACTAAATGATAAAGAACCTGCAGCCAACCTACTAAATGATTATAAGTCTGGAATTGCCTTTGGTAGCGATTCTTTATTAGTTAAATATAACAATAATAAGATTACGGAAGCTAATTATTCTGCTATGAATCTTTCTTTAACTGACCAGCAATTAAAGGATTACTTAAACAGCATAGATAGAACATTAGGAAATACTTATTTAACTTCAATGGTAATACTTTTTGTTATTTTCTCATTTATGGCAGCCTTTGTCTTAGCCATAATAACTAAAATAATTTCTAGTATTAAAAATAACTCCATAAAATTTGGTGGAGCAATGAAAATGAGCATGTATGGAATAACGCCTTGCTTACTAATTCTAGCACTTTTAAATTTAGTTAATATAAATATGCTTTTTAGTCTTCCATTGAGCTTTCTAGTTTCCATAATTTATGTTTACTTTGGAATAACCTATTTAAATGAATATACAATTAAGTAGATAATACTATTCCTTAGAAATAGTTTTTAGCTTTACTTAAATATGTAAGCTTAATATACAACACTTAAAACCTAAACTTTTTATTTGAACTAACTATTTTTATAATAAAACCAATAAAAACTTCCTATATAGCAATAATAAAAGCCATATAGGAAGTTTTTTTAATTAAACAAAAGCTTATTTATATCTTATGTAATAATCAATAATAATAACTCTTATTTATTATTATCTCCTAAAAATTCATTTGCATATCTAACAACACCACTTACATTTTTTAAGGCTTCTTCATTTAATTCTATTGCCATAAAATTCTCTTCTGGAACTTCAAAAGGCGCTTTTATTCCCCAAGTACCAGCTTTTTTAAAACCAAACTTAGGATAATATTTGTCATGTCCTAAAACTATTATGGAATTATATCCTAGTTCCTTTGCCATTCTCATTCCTTCTCGTATAAGTTCACTTCCAATTCCCACTCCTTGATACTTAGGTAAAACTGCCACTGGAGCTAAGGCTAAAGTCTCATATTTATTACTTTCATTTTCTATATCAGCTTTAGTTAATAATATATGCCCAACTATTTCGCCCTCTTTTTCAGCAACTAAAGATAATCCTTCAATAAAGTTTTCTCCTTTTCTAAGCTTGCTAACTAAGACATGTTCCATATGATCACTATATTCTGCATTCTTAAAAGCTTCTTCAACTAAAATCTCTACAGTCTTATGATCTTGTTCTAATTCTTTTCTTACGATTACTTTCATAAATCTAACTTCCCTTCTTAAATATAATAAATTTATTTTCTAAAAATACTATTTACTATTCATATTATATTATCTCAAATATTACTAAAATTATATATATCAATTACTTGTTAATTACTTGTTAACTTCTTATTTTCTTCTTATTAATAAAAATTTTCTATGCATTTTACAAAAGCTTGCAAAAATGAAGACCTAAGAGGAAAACAGATGACCGCAGAGTCTATTTAATGCCATTACAGAATTAACCCTTTAATACTTACTACTCCCATTTTATCTAAGTTGCCCTTAATTATTACTAAGATTATAATGAAACTATAAGGTAATTTACTATAAAATATAATTTAAAATTCTATAATTTTTATTGCTTAATAGTAGACTTTATTTATGTCTGCTATTTTCTTTGTAAATTAACTTATGAAGAAATTTAGGAGAGTGATATTTTGGAATCGAAAAAGAAGATCTTGAGAAGTGTTCTACTTATTGCACTTGGTTCAAGTATCTTGGCATTTGGTAGTTATAACTTTAACTATCAAAACAACGTAACAGAAGGTGGAGTTTTGGGTCTATTACTTTTAGTAAAGAATGTCTTTGACATATCTCCTTCTGTAACAAATTTAATTATAGACCTTTCATTATTTGCACTTGGTGCTAAGTTCTTCGGTAAGAAATTTTTAGCATGCTCAATATTCGCAACATTTTGCTTCTCAGTATCATATAATGTTTGGGAAAGTATTGGATTTTTAACACCTGATTTTACTAATAACATGCTAATTGCTAGTATTTTAGCTGGTATTGGTGTAGGTGTTGGAGCTGGAATCATTCTTCGTGGCGGTGGTGCCTCTGGTGGAGATGACGTAATAGCCTTATTAGGTAGCAAATTTACACCTCTTAAGGTACAACATGTTTACATGTTAACAGATGCCGTTGTTTTAATGCTATCATTAGTTTACCTAGACTTTAAACAAGTATTCTTCTCAATAATAGCAGTATGCATAAGTGGTAAACTAATAAGTGTTATATATGAATACAAAAATGATGGTATTGATACTAAAGATGAAACTAAGGAAGATGAAGCTTTAGAGAAAGGTGTTTCTCTCACAGTTTAATAATTTAATAGATTTTAGATAAATAATTATAGATAAAAGAGCTTTAAAGGACACATTAAAATAATCCTTTAAAGCTCTTTTATTGATGCTATTTAAATTCTTTTCTCATCATTATTAGTTCCATTGGTATTTCATATCCTCTCTTATTATAAAAAGCTTCTGCAGCTCCACCCTTCATAGTCCAAAAATGAATTAAACCTACTTTCTTATCCATTAATCTATTTTCTAAATCATTTAAAAGCTTCTTTCCAGCTCCCTTACCCTGTGAATTAGGATCAACAAAGAATTCTTTTACACAAAAATGTTCTCCATCATACCATTGTTCTAGAACTCCTAAAATAACGCCTTCTATTTTTTCATCATTTTTTAAAATAACTCCTCTAAAGCCTGGGGTTAAAATTATATCCTTTAACCTCTTCTTAGCACTTTCAAAATTCCAAGGTTCATTCCAAGGTTCCTGACTAAAAGTTTTAACAAAAAGCTCAACGCACTCATTTAAATATTCTTCTTTAAATTCATATATATTGTTCATAACTCTTAAACTCCTATCAATCTAGATAATAACCTCTTAATATTTCTATACCTATGTTTCAATTTATATTAATTAAAATTTATTTGTTCTTTACTGATTTATAAATGTAAAAAGCAAGTGTTCCAAATATACCAACTAAAGCTATTGATAAAAATCCAAATGATAAATTTCCCTTTCCACTAAAAATTGAAGTAGCCTCTTTTAGCTGAATATAGGTAACCATTGATACAATCTCAATATTAATCACTCTAATTAAAGTTGATGACATATTATATTGTCTTTCTTTATTTTCATCTGTTATCCTTATTACATAATTATATAATTTAGGATATCCTGCTAAAACATATAAACCTACATAAAGTATAACTACTATTGGCAATAAAAAGAATAACATATTTTTAGAGCCGTATGCATCTATTTCTCCGTGAAAATTATAGTGAATTGGTATAATATCAGGTGCATTTCTCCATTCTATAAAAGTGATTATACATAAAGATATTATTAATATAAAGCCTATGATATCTAATGCCTTATTAATACTTTTATATTTTCCACTGCATATCCATCTAGTCATATAATCTCACTCCCAAATTACATCTCTTACTATAATATATAAGAATCTTCTATTAACTCGCTTTCTTTTCTCTAATCTTCATATATTCCTTCTCGCCAATATTTTTCTTTAAAATAATTATACACCTGTAAATTAAGGAAAACTATAAAAATTCAAACTTATCTTTATATCCTAAAATTTAAAAAGGATGATTTTACTCACCCTCTAATTTAATTTACTTCCCTCTTTATATTAAAGATTATATTTTTCTAATATCTCTTTTTTAAACTCTCCATTTTCATAAAAAAGTTCATCATCTGCATATATTCTTCCACCATTTCTCATATTACAAAGCATATCCCAGTGAAGTGATGATCTATTTTTTCCACCAGCCTCTGGCATAGAATCTCCTATAGCCATATGAACTGTTCCGCCTATTTTTTCATCAAATAACATATTTCTAGTGAATTTCTTAATTCCATAGTTTGTTCCTATAGCAACTTCTCCAAAATGACTTGCTCCTTCATCAGTTTCTAATAAAGCCTTTAATAAATCTTCTCCTTTTTTAGCCTTATATGAAACTACCTTACCCTCTTTAACTTCAAGCTCTATTCCTTCAATTTCTTTTCCTGCATAAATACCAGGGAATGAGAAAGTTATATGTCCATTAATTTTATTTTCAACTGGTGATGTGAATATTTCTCCATCTGGGAAGTTTTCTTTTCCATCACAGTTTATCCACTTTCTTCCCTCTACTGAAACCTTAATATCAGTTCCTTCTGCTAATATATGAAGTTCTTTCTTAGTATCTAAATATTTAACCCATCTTTCTTGTTCTGCACTTATTCTCTTCCATTCTGCTACGGGGTCTTCTGAGTCTAAAAGTCCTGCTCCATAAACAAAGTCTTCATATTCACTAAAACTCATTGATGCTTCCTGTGCATCTGCATATGTTGGAAATTGAGTTCCACACCATCTTAAAGAACCATCTCCTGTTCTTCCTGAATAAAACTTTCTCCAGCCCTTTTCTCCAATTCTACTATCCTTTATTTTTTCTGAATCTATATTACTAAAAGCTCTGGTATTTCTACTTCCCCAAGCACTTAACCAGACATCTGCTCTTTCAAGCATAGTTTCCATAATTAAATTACCTTGTATTAATTGCTCCTTTGAAGCAAATTTAAGTCTTGCTTCCTTAGCCTCTTCTGACTCTAAAATATACTCAACATGAGCTCCTGCCTTAGTAGCCTCTTTAACAACCTCAGTAAGCCAAGAATTTGCGACCTCATCACAAGACACAAAAACAAAGTCTCCTTCTTTAACTCCTGTTGAATAATTTACAAGTAATTTAGCTAACTTATTTAATCTTCGATCTGCCATAATCCTCATCCTCTCTTAATTATATATTTTATATCATATGTGAAAAACAAATTAAATTCCATTCTCCTCAATTCTATATTTTATTATCCTCTCTTTACTTACCTTTAAACAGAAAAAGAAAGTAATACTAAGATTACTCTCTTTTTTAACTTATAAAATTTTACTCTTTATTATATTTCTCTAGTTTCTTTCTTTAAGAATTCTTTTTCTTCACTATTTAAGTAAGGTGATAATAAATCGTAAACCCTCTTATGGTAACTGTTTAACCAAGCCTTTTCCTCATTGTTCAATAACTCAGCATTTACACCTTCTAAATCTATTGGACAAAGTGAGATAGTTTCAAACTTATAGAACTCTCCAAACTCTTCTGAATAAGTGTCTTTAACAACCACCATTGTATTTTCTGTTCTTATCCCATACTTTTCTTCTCTATAAACACCTGGTTCATTAGTTAAAATCATTCCAGGCTCTAAAGCTACTTTATTAGGTACTGGACTTATACTTTGTGGTCCTTCATGAACATTTAAGAAGAATCCTACTCCATGTCCAGTCCCACACTTATAATCAATTCCTTCATTCCATAATGGTTCTCTAGCTTTTATATCTAATGCTGACCCTGAAGTTCCTTTTAAGAATTTAGCTCTCATAAGCCCTATGTGTCCTTTTAAAACTAGAGTATAATCTTTCTTTTCTTCCTCTGTTAATGGCCCTAAGACAAAAGTTCTTGTTATATCTGTAGTTCCATCTAAGTATTGTCCACCTGAATCTATTAATAAGAATCCTCTTGGCTCTAAAGTATAGTCACTTTCCTCAGTTGCTGAGTAATGCATCATAGCACCATGGTCTTTGTGACCAGCTATAGTTCCAAAACTTATTCCCTTAAATAACTCTCCTAAACTTCTAAACTCTTCTAATTTATCTGAAGCTGATATTTCACTAATTTCTATTTTACCAATATTATCTTTAAGCCATTTCATAAATCTAACCATGGCTACACCATCTCTAACTTGGCATATTTTTAGATTTTCTAATTCAGTTTCATTCTTCACAGCCTTAAGTCTAGTTGTTATATTGGTAACTTCTACTATGTCATTTTTATCTATAATGCATTCATATACATAAGAACTTGTTTTATTTGGATCAAGTAAAGTCTTTCCTTTTAACCCTTTAATAGCTTCTCCAATTTCATCATACTCTTTTAAAGTTATTCCTTCCTTTAAAAGTTCCGCTTCCATTTCAAAATTAAACTTTGACTTATTTACATAAAGATATGCTTCATTTTCTTTAACTATTGCATAACTTAAAACTACTGGATTACACTTAACATCATTTCCTCTAATGTTATAAAGCCAAGCAATATCATCTAAAGATGCTAAGATATAATTTTCAGCTCCTAACTTTTTCATTTCTTCTCTAACTTCAGTTAATTTTTTCTTAGCACTTTTTCCACAATACTTAATCTCATGTAAAAATGCTTTTTCCATAGGAAGACTTGGTCTATCCTCCCAAACTTCATTTAAAAGATCTTCATCTATCTTTACATTAATCTTATTTTCTACTTCTAATTTTTTAAACTCCTTATAGTCTCCTACTGAAAATACCTTTCCATCAAAAGCAATGGTTTCCCCCTCTTTTGAGTTATCTTTAAGCCACTCTGCTAAGGTTGGCCATCCTGGAATTCTCATTTTAAACATTTCAATTCCAGAACCTTTTAATTCGTCTAAAGCTTGTATAAAATATCTACCATCAGTCCATAAAATAGCTTTATCTAGCCCCACTAATAAAGTTCCTGCTGATCCTGTAAAACCTGACATATAGGCTCTTCCCCTATAGTACTCACATACATACTCACTTTGATGAGCATCTCCACTTGGAATTATGTAATAATCAATTCCTTTTTCTTTCATAACTTTTCTTAAAGCTTCTAATCTTTCAGTCACTTCCATATTTCTAGCCCCCGTATTTATAAAAATTTTATGCTTTTTAAGCATCTTATAATAATATAAGTAAAACTTTAAAAATCACTCCTAAAAAATATTTTTTAGGCTTTCAATAATAATAACACAAAAACAATCTCCTAAAAATACCAATTTTAAAAATCAGTGTATTATACTTTTTTTATAATTTTCTTTTATTTAAATTGTCATTTACGAGTATATTATTTAAGATAAAACCTTTTATATTTTAGTAAAAGAAAAAATTAAACCCTACTAAAAAGATTATTTCTAATCTAATATAAACACTAATTATTTTCTATTTTCTATTTTAAATGTCAAAATTATACAATAAATTTCCCAAAATAACAATATAAATGAAGATTATGTAAATATATCTTTAAAAAAGATACTAACCTATGTAAAATACTTGTTTTTTTATTATAATGTAACCATATTACATTTACTTAAATCTATACGATAAAAAATATATAAGAGAGATTTTTTATGAGAAATTTTTTAAAATCAACTGTAGAATATTTGTCCAAAGATCTTGATTTGGATAAAGAACTATTAGAACAAATTCAATATGTTGTCATTGTATTAACTTTTGAATTTATCAAATGTGTTTTAATTTTGTTGATTGCTGGAATACTAGGATATTTTAAAGAAAGTTTTATAGTAATTACAAGTATGTGTTTTATAAAGCCATTTATTGGTGGTTATCATGAAGATACTCAACTTAAATGCTTTATTGCTACTTTAATTATAACAACTAGTATAATACTACTTACTATTTTTAGTAAATTAGATCTTTTTAGTATTATCATTTTAAACTTATTTAGTATTTTTAGTATTTATAATAAGGCCCCAGTAATAGATAATAGATTTCCATTGACTAAAGAAAATTTAATTAAAAGAAATAAAATAATAGGTGTTACAAATTCAAGCATTCTATTTTTTGTAGCTTTAATATTTTTTAGAACATCATGGATTTCTCAAACAATAACATGGACTTTATTAATACAATCAATATTATTATTTAATAAATATAAAAGGGAGGAATTTTAAAATGAAAAAAACATTATTTTCAATGTTAGCATTATTAACAACATTCACTATTAGTGCAGGAACTGCTTCTTTCGCGACTATAGGGGTAGAAGAAATGCCTGAGTCAATGAAAAAGTCTAGATAAATGCATATATCTATAACTTTAGCTGATATGATAAACTCTTTTTTACAATGTGTAATATTTATAAGCACAATAAATTTATGCAGTAAAAAAGAATGTAAAAAACCAAAGTCTAAAATGTTATTTTATATATTGTTGTTATGGATAATAATATCCATAACAACCTTTTCAATAGGAAATTCTAGTATTTCAACTTTATTTTTACATTTGGTAATGTTGATAATTGGAGGATTAATATATAAAAATGATTTATTAGCTGCTGGCATTGGGTTCAGCGTAGTTTATTCCTTTATTGTAATAACATTAATAATTTCATCTCATATATACACCATCCTCTGCCAAAACATTCTAATATTAAGAGAAAATAATATATTCTACATACTTATTATGTATTTTCCACAGTATATTCTTTCATATTTAATTTTATCTAAAAAGAAAGCTATATACTTAATTTATCAAACTATAAAATCTAGAAATAGTTCAATAATATATTTAATACTTTTTACTATAGTATTAGACTTTATAGTTTCATTTAATGCAATTATTAATGCAAAAGATAATCCATTATTCAAAGAAATACTATTGATTCTATTATTCTTGTTTATAATATTTATTATAATATATTTTTCTAGTATAGAAAAAAACTCAAAAAAAATTGATCTATTAAATGCAAATTTAGAAGAAAACATTAATTCATTAAAAAAATTAAAACATGATTATGGTTCTCAAATTTCTTATTTATATGGATTACATCTTATGGGAAACCATGAGAAACTAGGAGAATTATTAAAAAGCATAATTGATGGAAATAATAATATTCTTAATAATGTTATTATTTCTGATAGTACTTCAATTATATCCATGATAGTGAATACGATTAACTTAAAGGATATTACTGTTTTAATAGATGAAAATGCTAATGTTTCAGAAACTAATGTAAATGAATTAGATTTTCAACGCATAGTTTCTAATATCTTAAGAAACGCTGTTGAAGTATTAAATGGTAATGGTTTAATAAAAATCAATACTTATTATAACTTTAATTATTTTGTGCTTAAAATACAAAATAATGGCCCTGAAATTCCAAGTGAAATGTTAGATAAAATATTTAATAATGGATTTACCACAAAAGAAAATAGAGAAAATAATAATGGATTTGGACTAGCTATAGTAAAAGAGTTAGTTGAATCATATAATGGTAAAATTGTTGTAAATAGTAATAGTAAACATACTGAATTTACAATTTACTTACCTATTAATAAAATAATTTTTTGATGAAAGAAACAGAATACTAAATTCTGTTTCTTTTTTTAATCTACCTATACTCTTATATTAAATACTTTATTACCTCAATACCTTCTAAAGTTTTGTTTTCAATTCCTCCTGGGAATTTTTCTTCAGTCTCAAAATCAAATCCTGCCCATCTATATAATTTAATGGCCTTGTGACTCCAAGTCTGAGTTGGGATGTACATATCACAATCTCCCTCAATAGCCACCATTAGTTTTACACCTTCAGAGATAAGAGCTTTTCCTAATCCTTTTCCTTGATAACCAGGCTTAACAGCAACCCACTCCATAAATGGATACCTTCTTTCTCCCGTATATCTCCACCAAGCTGTAAATGTAGCTACTTTTTCTCCCTTACTATCTTCTATAAATAATGTTCTTCTCTCTAGTTCATTTAAATATGGCATATATTTATTCTGAAAATATTCTTTAGCACTTTCAACATCCTTAAATTCTAAAACAGATGTTTCTATTTCAGCCCATGCCTTTTCATCACCTTTTTTAAACTTAACAAACTTAAATCCTTCTGGTAATGATGCACTCTTTAACTCTGTTCCCTTTTCTCTCTTTAGTACCATTCTAAAAAACTCAACACTCTTATCTAGCATAAAACTCACTCTCCTTCTAACTTGCACAAACATCAAATATTTAAAGTAACCTTATTTCAAATATCTTCATAATAACATTACAAATTATATGAAAACCTGACTTTAATGAAATTATACTTATAAACTAATCATAAATATTAAAAGCTTTAATATTTATTTTTTAAACTTATTTACGCTTTAAGTTTCGCAAATTCTATTCCATCTCTACTAAAAGTTCTTCCTCTTCACTTCTTATCATTTTTAAAAGTCTTAAACTTCCCAGTGCACAGATTAAACTACATACTCCAATAAATATAAATCCTGCACTATATGCTAGTTTAGTACCTAACTCAATTCCATAAATATTAGAAAAAATCATCTTACATAGATCCACAACTACACCTACTAATAAGTTTCCTATTACTATAGCAATTCCCATAAAGGTTAAAACAAAAGACATAGCTATCTCTATTTTTTCTCTAAACTCCTTAGCTATTATGGCCATAACTGTTGGATATATAGGTGCTATTCCAATTCCTGATAACATTAAAAGTAATGTTGCTCCCTTTCCTAAAAATACTCCTATTATAATTGAAACTCCAGCAAAAGTTGAAACTATTAAAAGTGACTTAACAAATCCTAAGTTATCTATAATAGGTCCTAAAACAAGCCTAGCTAACATAAAGAAGAAGAAAAATCCCATAAGAACTTTAGAAGCATCTTCTCCTGAAAAACCTTGAGCTTTTTCTAAGTAATTAACTAACCATCCTCCTACAGTCATTTCACAGGTAACACCAAAAGATAATATAAATGTTATTAGTAATATCTTTTTATCCTTTATCATTTCTTTAAAAGATTCTCTTATACCAACAGATTCCTCATTCTTTGACTTTGGAAATTTACCCATTAAAGTAGGTATTATTGGAATTAAGGAAAGTAATAATACAATTAAATACATTCCTCTCCATCCTAAAACTTGTCCACCTAACTTTGAACTCATAAGCCTTGTAGCAATTAATGGAGCCACCACAGAGCTTAATCCATAAAAAAAGTGTGACAAGTTCATCATAGTTCCTGTATTCTTAGTAAAAGCTATAGCTGCAATTACCCCTAAAACAATCTCAAGCATTCCATTTCCAAGATACATAATGAAATATGACCCTGAAAAAAGTATATAATTTGGAGCTATACTTATTAAAACTCCTGAAAAAGCCATTATTAAAAAACATAATATAGTAGTATTCTTAAGCCCTATCTTCTTTGATAAGAATGGTGTATAAGTACAAGCAATCAAATACCCTATAGAATTTAAGGCTAAAAGCATTCCCAATTGTGCTTCATTTAAAGAAAAATTATCTTGAATTCTAGGAATAGCTGGTCCTTTTATATTTTCTGATAATCCAAATACTAAGAAACCAATAAAAACAGTTGCTATTAATATTATTCTATTTAACTCTCTTTTCTTTTCCATCTTATTTCTCCCTTTATGATTTCTGAATTCCGTTTAATTATATATGCATTGTTATGTACTTTATAGTGAAAATATTCTATGTTAACTTGATTTTTTATTCTAAAATACACTATATTCCCTTTAATATTTATAATTAATCTTTAATTCCAACTTCTAAAGTTTATACTAAGTGAAACCACCATCTCTAAAAATTACAATTAGGGTGGTTCTTCATTTTATGTTACAATGTCTTATAATAGTATTATAGAATTATGGTTTTTGAGTTGTGGTTCTAATCCACGACACTCAAAAGTTATTTAATGATTTAGCTATATTTTAAACTAGTGTTACTTTTAAATAAAGCCGTTGAATTGTTAGGTAAAATTACAAAAGTTGTAGATTATTTGAGGTGTTTTAAAATGAATATATGTGTTAGACCTGTATGGGCTGAAATAGATTTAGATGCAATAGCAAGCAATATGAAAGAAATAAAAAATTTAGTCGATGACAAAGAAATAATAGCCGTTGTTAAGGCTAATGCTTATGGTCATGGAGCTTTAGATATAGCTTCCACTCTTTTAGAAAATGGCGCTTCTAGATTAGCAGTTGCCATAATTACAGAAGCCGATGAACTTAGAGATGCTGGTATAACTGCTCCTATAATGATTTTAGGATATACTCCTATAAGTTTCGCTGAAAATTTAATTAATAATGAAATTGAGCAGACAGTTTATGATGTAGAATATGCTAAAGAATTATCTGAGTTTGCCTTAAAACTTGGAAAGAAAGCTAAAATACACATTGCAATAGATACAGGAATGGGCAGAATAGGTTTTCTTCCAAATGAAGAAGGATTAAATAATGTTTTAGAAATTTGTTCTTTACCTGGAATTGAGGTTGTAGGATTATTCACTCACTTCTCAACATCTGATGAAGAAGATAAAACTTATACTTATGAACAATTTTCAAAATTAAATGCTTTCAATAAAGCTTTAGAAGAACAAGGAATACACATTCCTTTAAAACATGCTTCTAACAGTGGTGCCATAATAGATTTACCAGAGACTTATTTAGATGGTGTTAGATGTGGAATTATTTCTTATGGATATTATCCATCTGAGGAAGTAAAAAAAGAAAACTTAAAACTTAAGCCAACTCTTACATTAAAAACAACTGTTGCTTTTGTTAAAGAGTTAGATAAAGATATGTATGTAAGTTACGGAAGAACACATAAAACTGAAAAGAAAAGTAAAATCGCTACACTTCCAATAGGCTATGCCGATGGATATTCAAGATTACTTAGTGGAAAAGCAAAAGTTATAATAAATGGCCAATTTGCTAATGTTATAGGAAGAATTTGTATGGATCAATGTATGATTGATGTAACTCATATAGATGATGTTAAAATCGGTGATGAAGTAATTCTTCTAGGCGAAGAAAATGGCTTAAAATTCGATGCTAATGATATGGCAGAAATCATGGGAACAATAAACTATGAAATACTTTGTATGATAAGCCACAGAGTTCCTAGAATATATAAAAAGAATAATGAGATAGTTAAAGTTAGAAATTATATTTAAAATTAAAGCTAGTAGGAAATTTTCCTACTAGCTTTCTTTAACTTTTTGCATCTCATCTAAAAAAATGAATTAAACTTTCAATATTCATATTTATAAAAACATATATCACTACTCCAACACCAAGTCTGAAATTAGAAAAAGCAGGACTTAAAATTCTCCAATTATACTTTTCTAAATATTCTTTTAACTTAATCATTGAAAATATTTTTCTAATAGTTAAAAATAAAACTACAACCAAAAAAGTTTCAATAAAAAAATCAACCCTTTATTTTTCTCCATTTAACTATTTTTTATTCTGTACTATTACAAGCTCTATAAAACCTACTTCTATATTATAGCTATAGGCTAATTAAGCTTTATACTTTAACCTTCAGACTGTTCTTTATCATCATTTAAAACTACTATTAAACCTAGAATTGCAAACACTACACTAGTTGAAGTGATAAATAGATTTATATCCCCTGCTATAATCCATGATGTTAAAAAAACATATATTCTTGAAAAAAATGCTCCTAAAATCGGACTTAATAAAATTATAATGTATCCTAGATAATTCATATTTGTTCCCCCTATTTTCTATGAATAGTTAGAATATTTCTTCTATACTTTCCTAACAGTTCTTTTATTTATTATGAAGTCTATTATAAGATTTCCCTAAAATCTTATTTTTTGTTTTTTATTATATTCTTCCTTTTTTACAGACTCTATCTTTATTATATAAGTGATATCCCCATCTTCCCATTCTCCTGTAATCACTAAAATATGTTCTCCTAATTCATTTGGAGTAATTATAGTATTATCAGTTACCGTGTACTCTATATTCTTTAATGAATTTTCTTCTACAACCTTAATACTCTTAGGGTCCTTTGAAAACTTTAAGTTTAAGTTGCCTCCTACTGGCACATTATTTCCCTTCATTTTCTTTGCAATATTCTCGGTACTTTGTGAATCTGCTATAACCGCTTGCCCATTCTTATTCCACTTATATCCATTTACTTCAAATTCAATTTCTTCATTTTCATAGGTTATTTTTAAACTTGGTAGATTAAATTCATTATCTTTATTTCTCCAAATTCCATAAGAAATAAAAGAAATTAAAAATAATCCTATTAAAATAAATACTATTTTTTTCATAATGTTCTCCTACTATGCTATATTTTTACTAAAAGTATTTTGAAATAATATTTACATAATATATTTTATGTAAAAACTCATCAACTTATTAATACATTTTAAAATTCTATACTTTTCTATAAAAAATACACACCAAAAAGGTGTGTATTTTATTATTCTAATTTATTTATTTCTTCTTTTATTTATTTCTTCTTTATTGTTAAGCTATTTTTTAACTAGTGTTGATTTTCAACTAAATCTGAAAGGATAGCTAAAAATCAACATCCACCCAAAACAGAGCCTACTATTAAAATGATTAAACTTTTATCTTTCAGTTCTTAAGGTAATAGATTCTTTTGAAGAAAGTTCTCCATTACTATATTTAGCTGATATCTTAAAGTTGTATATAGTGTGTCTATTCAACCCTGTAAATGTATAGCTAGTTTCATCTTTTCCTATTTCAGATACCTCTTTACCATCTTTGTAAAGTACATATCCTTCTAATCCAAATGAATTTTCTGGTGCACTCCACTGAACAGTTATATTTTTCTTTGAAATATCAGTTGCTTCAAAATCTCTAACTGGACTTACTATAATTTCTGTAGAATCCATAGCCTTTAAAGCCTCATCTATTACAACTTTTAAATCACCTAAAGCTTTATCTATATCTTCTTTCAATGAATTTTCATCATTATTAACTTTCTCAGCTTCTAAAATAGCATCTTCTAGCCTTATTTTTATATCCTCAAGATTATTAAATTCTTTAAGCTTTTCTAAAACTCCATAAGCTATTTCTATTTCGGCTATTAATTCTTCCTTATTTGGCACCTTTGAAAGTTCAAATTTAGCTTCTGCTTCAGTTAAGTCAGAAATAGCATTATTTACAGCCTCTTGACTTGCTCCCTCATCATTAAATACTTCCTTACCTTTCTCTAAAGCACTTCTAAGTTCTTCTATAGCATTAGGAATATATACTCCTTCTGAATTTTCTAACTTACTTTCTATTGAAGTTATTATTTCCTCTAATTGTCCTTTATCAACTACATTTACTGATTCTATGAAAGTATCTAAGGCTTCTTTTAAAGCATTTGTTATACTTCTAACCTCTTCTGAAGTTGTAGAACTTTCAAATCCTTCTTCAGCTATTCTTATAGCATTATTTAATGCATCTAAAGCTTCTTGAGAATACTGTCCATTTCCATTTCCAACTACTGCATTTTCTGATTTTTCCTTAGCTAAAAGTATCATTGATTTATATGCAGTTTCAGCACTTACAGCATCATAGTATGAATCTAAAGCACTCTTTAATTCTTCATAAGCTAAATTTATTTCACTTTGTGAAACTTGCTTTTTATTATAAACTTCTTTAGCTTCATTATTTTCTGTTTTTAACTTTTGAACTTCCATATTTACTATAGCTTTTTCATTATAGTTCATACTATTCATAAGCTCTGGTAATATTTCATTTAGTAAAACATCAACATCACTTATTAAAGCTGCCAGTTTAGTTCTATTTATTTGAACAAATCCCTTATAGAATTCATTTAAAGCTGATTTTAAGTTACTTATAACTTCATTAGCTTCTTTTGAATTTATATCATTCCCTAAAGCTTCTTTAGCTTGATTTATAGCACTTCCAAGTGCTTCTTTAGCCTCAGCAGTATAGTTTCCTGCCATATCTCCAACTACTGCACTATTATATATATCCTCAATGACTCTTATATAAGAAGCTAGACTTGAAGTAGAATCCCCTTTGTAAATTCTAATTTCTCCAATCTTAACATCCTCACTATTAAAATTAATTCTTATAAATCTTCCTATATGACCTGCTTTTAATATATTTGAGTATATAGTTTTACTATCTTCGTTATTTTTCTCATCTACTAAAGTTGTCCACTCTACTCCATCATTAGAATATTCTATAGAGTATTTTAATGAAGAATTTCCTTTGCTTAATATCTCTATTGCTGATATATCCCTTTCTTTACTTAAATCAAAGGTTACAGTCTTTTCTTCTCCTTGTTCTGGAATCCAAAGAGTATTTTCATCTCCATCTCTTAAATTATTTATTTCAGAATTATTTGATGTTGCCTCAACCTTAGTTTCTTCTTTCATAGCTAAGTTTTCTGGTATGGCAAATACATTTAATTCAGCTGCTGAAGCAAATCCTCCAACTCCTTCTAAAGCTACAAGCTTAACATGTGTTGCCTTTGTACTATCAAATTTTAATGTCTTTAAGCTTCCACTATCATCCCAAGTTCCCTCAGAAATTTTTCTAAATTCATTTCCATCACTACTTACATGAAGTTCATACTTAGTTATATTTCCATTTTTACCACTGCTTCTTGGAAGATAAGTAAACTTATTAATTTCATAACTTCCTCCAAGCTCTAAAATAATGCTTTGTGGTAGTGGCTCTACAGGAGAATATTTTGTATGCCACATAGTATTTTCTTTTCCATCAATAGCAAAGCTTGCTAAGCCTTCGTTACCTACATTAGGATGCTCTGAAGTTGCTGTTGCTTTCATATTTCCTTGTGGTAATGCTATTGAAGCTTGTTCTCCCTTATTCCCATCTTCCTTAGCCATAGCCTTAATCTCTGCAATCGCCGCCCATGCTGCTGGATATGATCCACCTTGTGCTTTTCCTGTAATAGTAGCATGTATTTTACTTATTTCTTTTCCTACAGGTATTTTATATGATTTTTCATTATCTTCTGTATTTGAAGTCATATCTAATACAGTCTCTCTATTTCCACTCTCATCCTCTACTTCAACTTTAAACTGAAATCTAAATCCTGCTTTTTCAAAATGAAGTTCTAAGAAATCAACAAAATTATTTTCTTCTAAATCAATTGTAGCATTGGCTGGAACTGCTCCATTAGCACTTATCCAAAGTGAGTTTAAATTACCATCTGTAATATTTGATAGAGGATTTCCTCCTTGATAAGGAGAACCACTTACTGATTTATTTTCTGCTATATTTACATATTGAACAGGCTTTTCCTTAGACATAGCTTTTACTTCTGCTATAGCTGCCCAAGCCCCTGGATATTCACCACCTGCTGCTTTTCCAGTCATAGTAACATGTATTTTATTTATATCTTTTCCTACAGGTATTTTGTAAGACTTTTCATTATCTCCTGTATTTGAAGTCATATCTAATACTGTCTCTCTATTTCCACTTACATCCTCTACTTCAACTTTAAATTGGAATCTAAAACCTGCTTTTTCAAAGTGAAGTTCTAAGAATTCAACATTTTCTGTTCCTTGTAAATCTATAGAAGCAGTTGCTGGAGTTTGTCCACCATTACTTACCCAAAGAGAATTTAAATTTCCATCTGTAATATTAGATAATGGCTTTCCATTCTCTGCTTCTGATCCACTAACTGGTTTACCTAAAGCAACATTAGTATATTCATCTACCTCTTCTTTTCCTTCATATACCATTATTTCTGCTAATTCTGGTATTGTATATGATGGACTTAAACTTAGATCTACATCTGTCAATGTAACTCTAACTTTTTGTGCTTTGCCTTTAAAATCAACTTCCTCAATAACTCCTTTGTTAGAATAATCCTCTGATTTATCTGACACTGTTACCCATTGTCCATTCTCATCCATGATTTCTACTTTATATGCAACAGCCCTATCTCCAGCTTGATTTCTAAAGGCAAATTCTATGCCATCAACATTTTTAACGCCCTCTAAATCTACAGTTACACTTGATGGATATCCTTCTCTATCAGCTACCCACATACTTCCTGTATTACCATCTGTAATATTACTTAAAGAATTAGCTTCATTAGCTCCATGAGTTTCACTACTAACAGGCTTTCCTAAAGCAATATTAACTCTTTCCTCAACTTCACCTTCACCTAATATTTTATCCATATTAGTTACTGAATAGCCTTCCATAGCTATCTTAGCAAGTTCACCTAAATTTTCATTAGAAGCCTCTGTTGTATAAAGTTTATCTGTATCACTTTTCTTGTTTACCCAATCATACTCCATCTTGAACCAATCTATATTAGGTGCCTTAGCTCCACCGTCTAATTCTGTTTGTAATCCATTTATCCATTTTTCCCATCTAGCATAATAATAATCCTCTGTTAATCCTGACCATTGCCTATTAGAATAGTCTTTAAGTCCACCACCATTAGCATTATTTCTTGATCCCCAAGTTGTTACCAATGCTCTAGCATTAAACTCAAATAAATCTTTAGTCCAATCATCAGCATCCTTAAGCATTGTTCTAGCATCTTCAATCCAATTTCCTATTAAAAATTCAGGTCTAGTTGATAATACTCTCTCTTGAAGCTCTACAAGTTCTAAGAACTTTCCTGAAACAAATCTAAACTTATCTGAATCTCCATTATTGTAAGCATCACACATAACAGCATAATACTCTTGAGCTGAGTTAGCTAATAATTGTTTTAAAATGTCTGCAAAATCATAAAGGAAAGCATCACTTTCTTTAAATTCATCATAGTTATTTGCAAAAATTTCAATAGCTTTTTCAAACTCACTCTTATCATAAACTATTTTTGAATGTCCCCAAGTTGAAGCACTTTGTATTCCAAATCCTGGTCTTGCATTTATAATAGACTCTGCGGCCCCTTGATAGTAATCATTTCTCTTCTTATAAGCAGTATCTAGGATAATATTCCAAGCCTCTGAAATATCTTCATTAACCTTACCATATCTTCTTCCAATATAATCTTGAGTCCATGTTCTGAAGTTTATTTGATCTCTTGTCCAAGCCATATCAAATAAAAGTTCATATGCTAAAGGATTTGTATTGATAGCCTCTGGTGTGATACCTATACCAATCATATTTTCTGAATTTGCTAAAGCATTAGGAATTTCTGTAGCAAGTTTTTCTGGAGCGGCATCCATTCCCATTCTTCCACCAAAGTTATGAAGCATATTCCAAACCCATGGTAAATCTCTATCCTCTAATCTCTTCCAGTCTGGACTTACCTCTGAGAAAAGGTCTAATACTATAGCTTGGTCCTTCTTAGTTAATCCCTCTAACTTATTATTACTTGGATTTCCTTGCCAGTTTTGTATAACCCAAACTGCATCATTATCATGCTCTATCATCTTGTCTTGAATTATCTGATATATTCTTCCGTTATCTAATCCCCCAGTATTTCCTCCCTCATGGAATGGATCTACTCCGTAGAAATTAGTTACATCTCCAAATACTTCTTTCTGCTTTTCATAGAAAACATCTGCAACCTCTTGGAAGTAATCTTTTTCTCCTTCATTTACATATGTTTTAAGCATGTCTGGTCTATCGAAACCACACCATCCTCCTTGAGAAATAGTTTGTGCCTCTGAATTCTTCTCCCTGAAATCTCTAGGAACCATACCTGAATATCCTTGAAGAACAGGATTTATTCCATAAGCTTGCATTCTATCGTGCATTTTTCTTCCAAGCTCTGCTCTCTGTTCAAACCAATCATTAGGAAGTGGTCCTCCAAATCCAGTCATATTTTGCATATAGAACCAAGCAAAATATGCAGGTCCTGAAATAAATTCTTTAACCTCTTCATCACTATATCCAAATTCATTTAAAGTTCTTCTTAAAACCTCTTCTTGTCCAATTATGTCTAAGACTAAATTTACTCCATTCATTGCACACCAGTCTAAGAACTCTTCATATTGCTCCCAATCCCAGAAAGCCATTGTATAAGAATAGGTACAGAAATTTAATGCATATCTATGTTCATATGGAGTATCTATAACTACCTTTTCTCCAACACTTGGCATTGTTTCAGGCATTTTTAAATTAGACCCCATTATTGGATTATAACTAACATTACAATAATTTTTTAAATAATAATTAAACCCTGATGCTAATGAAACTCCATTATTTCCTTTTATTAAAATCTTTCCATCCTGTGAATCTGAAACTTCAAAAACATCATTACCATTAAGCTCTTCTCTAAGTTCAAAGATAAAGTTATCAACATACTCATCTCCAATTACTCTACTGACTAAACGCTTAATCTCATTTATTGTCTTTTCTTCTGCATATCCTTTATCACTCTCAAATTTTTCATACTCTGTAGCCCATTCTGTTTCACTAAAATTAGATGTAGTGATTGGAGCTAATTCTGGCAAACTTTCTCCTGTTTTCGTTCCAAAAACCTTAATTTCAGCTATATTAACTTTGTCATTATTACTATTTTGAACAACATCGATTCTTAATTTTCCAGCTCTAATATTATCGATGTTATGTATATCTCCATTATTATCAGCTACTTTCTCATCATTTTTATATGCTATTTTATTGAATGTTTCTCCATCCTCTGAAGCATATATATTATATTTATAGGAAGCACCTACATTATTAAATATTTCTATTTTAGATAATTCATATATCTCTCCCAAATCAATTTCTATCCATCTATAGTCATTTGAAGACTCCCAATATGTTGATACATCTCCATCAATGACTAAGTCTGCTGTGTTCCCTTCTGTATTCCCCTTAGCAGTAACCGTAACCCCTTCTGTAATCTCAATTCCAGCTGATGCAAATACCTTCACTGCACTAGGATTAGCTAATCCTAACAAAAAAGTACTTGTTAAAGCATATGCCATTTGTTTTTTAAATTTTTTACTAAACAAATTTTTTCCCCCTAATCTAAAAAGTATTAAAATAAAGTCTACATAATATTTATATGTAAACAATTCCAAATCAATGCATTTTATCCCCAATATTTATGTTTTTTTACAAAAAATACACACCTAAAAAGGTGTGTATTTGAAATTTAATTAATTTTATTTACTTTTTAATTTATTAAAATCCCTTATAAGGATTATCTCTAGTATTATTTTTACCTAGTTTTCTTGATTCTTTTGAATATCCTACTTCATCAGCAGTTTCATTTTTCATTTTTTCTACTTCTTTTTTAGTCTTTTGACCAGATTTCTTATTAGCCTTGCTGTTCTTATTATTCTTATGAGACAAAGTAAACACTCCTTTCAAATTAAGTTCTTATTTAGTATTTAACTTTAATAACTCATCTATCCTAAAAACAACTTTCCAATACTGCTAACTATTTCTATAATCCTTTTGAACTATTACACAGTAATAAATAATATTATCTCTATTACGCATCTTTTTATCTTGCTCAAATGTGTAATTTCAAAGCTTAAAATTAAAAATTTTGCTTTTTACTTAAAATTAAATTAGGCCTGAAAATCTAGCTAAAAATCAATATTCCCATAAAACACAACTTAAAATTTTAAACTTAACATGGCGATTCTTCAAATTCATAATCTTTTGTTACATCATTCACCCATTTTCCACTAATTACTCTATATATACTAACAAGAGATTTTAATACTTCATCACATTTTATAACCATGAATACCAAGGCAACTGGAAGCTCTAAAGCAAAGGCAGCAAAGAATCCACCTGGAATAGCGACAAGCCACATAAAAATAAGATCATTTATTAAAACAAACTTAGCATCTCCACCACCTCTAAGTACACCCATCATAAAGTTACTTGCAAGGGATTGAAATACTATTATTCCAGAAGTTACAGTCATTATTTCCATGGCTATTAACTTTGTAGTATCAGATACATTATAGAAATTAACAATAGTTGGCTTTATAAATAAAATCATAAATCCTGCTATGATTCCCATAATAACACTGAAAATTCCAACACTATGTGCATACTCTCTTGCTTTTTCCTTTTTGCCTTCACCTATAGTATTCCCTATGATTACTGCTGTAGCATTAGACATACCAAAAATAAAAACCGTAACAAATTGGTGAGCAACCCCATTTATACTATTGGCAGCAACAACATCCGTTCCCATTCTTCCAACTATAACTGATATCATAGAAGATCCAATTGCCCAAAGTAACTCATTAAATAATACAGGAGTACATAATCCAACATAGTCTTTTAAAATATCCTTATCAGCCTTTAATAAATGCTCTAACTTAAGTCCAATCTTTCTTTCATATAAAAACATAAATACTAGAACTATTGAAAATTCAGTTATTCTGGCACATACCGTAGCAATAGCCGCTCCCTTTATTCCTAACTCAGGCGCTCCTAAATTTCCAAATATAAGAACCCAGTTTAAGATTGCATTTACCACTAAAGAAGCACTGTAAACTATCATTGATATCCTTACAGTTTTTACTGAACGAAGCATCATTATTGTACAGTTTGTTATAGCATAAAATAAATATCCTATGCATACTATTCTTAAATAACTAGCACCTAAATCTATAACAGCCTTATCTGTTGTGAAAATTCCCATAAAATATTTCGGTAAAAATACTGCTATAAATATAAAAATGCCCGTTATGGCTATACAAAATCTATACATTATAGCTAAAATTTTATGAATGGTTTTAACATTTCCTTTTCCCCAATACTGTGAAATCATAATATTAGATCCACCAGCTAGTCCAAACATTAAAATCGTAAGTACAAAAAATAAATTATTGGCTATAGAAACTGCTGATAGTTGAATTTCCCCCAAAGCTCCAACCATCAAAGTATCTACCATGCTTACCATAAAAGTTATTAAGTTTTGTACTGCTATTGGCAAGGCAATACTAAAAAGTAGCCTATAAAATTTTTTATCCCTTGTTATAAGCATAATTAACCCCCCTTACTAAAAAATGCCTTCTTATAAAATTTCAATGTAAATTATAGCATTCTAATTTAACTTATAATACTCCTTTAAATTTAACAATGTATGAATGTTTGAAAAATATTATTAATATAAAAATCCTATTTAAGTGACTACTAATATTTAGCTGACCATTCACACCTATTACAGTTGTATCTAAAAATACTAGTCTAAATTCTCAACTTAATATAAAACAAAGACTCTAAGTTTTAAACTTAGAGCCTTAAAATTTAAACTAAATCTCCATTAATATAATGGTAATTTTCTTCCATAACTTTCATATCTTTTAATTTTTCTACATCAATATAACTAGATGGTATATAAGTATATTCTATAAGCTTATTTTTACCAACCTTGTCAGAATACTTAATAAAAGCTAGCATATAGACTTCTGTTGTTTCTGAATTATATGTTTTTTCTGGAGCATAAGTATCTACATTTTCAAAAAATTCGTTTACATCTTTATATGGAGATATTAAGTAAACTTCATCCCATTCAAAAGCCGTTGTTTTGTTTAAGGAAGCTAAATCTAATTTCTTATCCTCTTCATCTTCTATAATCGTAATAACTTCTTTATTTAATGACTTGTTCTCTCCAATAAAGTCATTTTCATATAGTCCTAAATATACTATAGAGAGTAAAAAAACTACAACTAGAGACGTAATCGAGATAGTAACTTTTTTCTTCATATAAACCACCTCTCCATGAAATTCTTTAGCTTTTTTCAATTTAAAAAGGTAAGATATTCATTTGTATATCTTACCTTTATTTTACCATATTAAACCTAATTAATCACTCTGTTAAACATAATTTAACATAAATAATTTCTTTATTTTCTAGCCTTTTGAATCTTAATTTTTTTCCCTTTTATAGTAACTTCCTTAAAGTTTTTTAGAATCTTTTCACCTTTTCCATTTAATATATCAACATAGGAAAATCCATCTTGAACATCTATTATTCCTATATCATCCCCAGTTAATCCTGGAAGATTACTAAAGCATCCAACAATATCAAAGGCTCTTATTTTCTTTTTCTTTCCACCATTAACATGTATTTTAACTATATCACTATGAACTTCTTTTTTAGGCTTTTTACTCTCTTTTAATTGAACCTTTTGGCTTTCTTTAAATATCTTTCTTCCAATCTTAACCTCTTCATCAATAGGCATAGCTCCTTTTTTTATTTCATATCCAATATATTCTTCTATGTTTTCTAAGTATTTTTTTTCATAGTGATTTACAAAAGTAATAGCTTTTCCTTCTTTTCCTGCTCTACCAGTTCTTCCTATTCTATGAACATAACTCTCCATTTCCATTGGTACTTCATAGTTTATAACAAGCTCTATACTATCTACATGAATTCCTCTAGCAGCTATGTCTGTACAAACTAAAACTTTAAAATGCTTATCTCTGAAGTTTTCCATAACCTCAATACGCTTCTTTTGATCCATATCACCATGAAGCTCATTACAAGTTATTCCCTCATCTTTAAGCATCTTATAGACTGATTTAACCTTATTTCTTGTGTTACAGAAAACTATAGCGCTTTCTGGATGATAAGCATAAAGGCATTTCCATAGGGCTTTTCCTTTATTTTTCTCTTCTATTTCAATTACACTTTCTTCTATTCTTTCTCTGTTAAATACCTTTGACTTTACTTCTAAAAGAATAGGATTTCTCATATATTCTTCGCAAATTTCTTCTATTTCCTTAGGGAAAGTTGCAGAAAATAATGCTGTTGTCTTGTTTAGTCTTAATTCTCCCAATATGTCTTTTATCTGATCAATAAATCCCATAGAAAGCATCTTATCCGCTTCATCTATAACCACATAGTTAATTTCACTTAAATCTAAAGTTCCTCTTTCCATATGGTCAAATACTCTTCCTGGCGTTCCAACTACTATATGTACTCTTTGCTTAAGCTCTCTAATTTGCTCATTAAAAGGTTGTTTACCAAATATAGCAGCACATCTTACCTTTTTTAATCTTCCTATATTAGCTAACTCATCTTTAACTTGAATTGCAAGTTCTCTAGTTGGTGTTAAAACTAAACATTGCACACTTTTTTCCTCAATATTTATTTTTTCACAAATAGGTATTCCAAAACTTGCAGTCTTACCACTACCAGTTTGAGATTTAACTATTATATCTGTTTCCTCTAAAAGCTTTGGAATTGAAGCTTCCTGAACCTCTGAAGGATTTTTATATCCTAAATTATTAAGTGCCTTAATAATATCATCACTTAAATTTAATTCATTAAATTTCATATATTATGTTTATCTCCTTTGTTTTAAAACTTATAGTCTCCTATAGTTATACCACATATTCATTTGTTATCCTAATTTAATAATAAATAATCAAAATCTTTTTTATAATAATATTTATTTTATTATAGATATTAATAAAAAAAGAGTGAAAATAAAAACTTAAATACTTTTTATTTTCACTCACTATAAATTAACTCATATTGTTTTTTATTTGGGTTATGTTTTAAACTAGTATTGATTTTTAGATAGAACTGTAAGACCATCTTAATGAGTAGTTAGTATTGCATCATCTATGTAAGAATAATAGCGTTAAAAAGTTTTTTCTGTTTGAACGAAGCGAGTTTAAAAACTTTAGCTATTATTCTGTAATAGATGATATTATTTTAGGAAGCACCTCTTCGCTTTGCTCAAATGTGTAAGTTCAAAATACAAAATTCAAAATTTTGATTTTCACTTAAAATTAAGCTAGGGCTGAAAGTCTAGCTAAAAATCAATATTCACATAAAACAGAGTTTTTATTTTAAAAGTCTAACTACATTTTCAGTTGTTATCTCTAAATTCCTAGTTCCATTTTGTAAAGCTTCATCTAAAGTTGAAACTCCAGTCATTATACTAAATATACTCTTTATTCCTATTTCATAAAGACCTTCTATTCCGTCTCCTACTTTACCTGCAAAAGCTATTGTTGAAACTCCACTCTCCTTAGCTACAGTAGCTACTCCCATTGGAGTTTTTCCATATATAGTTTGATCGTCTATACTTCCTTCACCTGTAAATACAAAGTCCGCTCCTTTTACCTTCTCAGCTAACTCTGTATGTTTTATCACAAGCTCTATACCTCTTTTAAGTTCTCCACCTAATAATAATAAAGCTGCTCCAAGACCACCAGCAGCTCCTGATCCTTCTATATTTGAAACCTCTTTTCCTAAATCTCTGCTTATTATAGAAGCATAATGAGTTAAGTTATTATCTAACTCTTTAACCACCTCTGGAGTTGCTCCCTTTTGTGGTCCAAATACTGCTGATGCTCCTTTTTCTCCTACTAATGGGTTAGTTACATCACAAGCAACTTCTATTGATACATCCTTTAATCTCTCGTCTAAAGAACTTAAATCTATACTTTCTATAGCCTTTAGTGCTCCTCCACCAAAGGCTATTTGATTTCCTTCTTTATCTAAAAGTTTTCCACCTAAGGCTTGAAGCATTCCTGCTCCCCCATCATTAGTGGCACTTCCACCTATTCCTATAACTAAATGCTTTATTCCCTCATCTAAAGCTGCTTTTATTACTTCTCCAGTTCCAAAAGTTGTTGTTATTAAAGGATTTCTCTCTTCTCTTTTAACAAGTTGAATTCCTGAAGCACTTGCCATTTCTATAACAGCAGTCTTTCCATTACCTAAAACTCCATAAAAAGCTTCCACCTTGTTTCCTAAAGGTCCAGTAACATTTACTCTTTCAATCCTTCCTCCAGTAGCATGAACTAAGGCTTCTACAGTTCCCTCTCCACCGTCAGCCATTGGAACCTTTATACATTCTGCATTTTTAAAGACCTTTTTAATTCCTCTTTCCATAGCATTGCAGGCTTCCATTGAAGTCATACTTTCCTTAAATGAATCTGGTGCTAATACAAATTTCATCTATATTTCCTCCTACTAGATTTTATCTTAATCTTTCATTTTAAAATCCACTGTGTTTTTACTAAAAACTCTGTTTTAAATCATAACGCTTAAAACTTTTCTTTATTTATCGAATAACTATTTTAATATTATTCCAAAGATTATAGTAGATACAATTGTCATTGTTAATCCAACTAAAGATTCATATGGTATAAGCTTAAGTCTTTCTTTCATATCCATTGCTACGCTACCACCAGTTGCATGGAAGAAGCTTCCGTGTGGCAAGTGGTCTAAAACTGTAGCCCCAGCATGTATCATAGCCGCTGTAGCAAGTGGTGCAACTCCAAGTTGAACGATTGTTGGTCCAAATACTGATGTAGCCACCGCTGTTCCTGATGTAGTAGAAGCTGTTGCCGCTGACATAAGTATTCCTGAAACTGGTGCTAACATAAAGCTTGGTAAACCTAAAGTATTTATTCCACTTATAATAACATCCTTTAATCCTGAATTAGCAATTATACCTGCTAAAGTTCCAGTTCCTATTAAAAGGATTGCAACTCCACTCATCTTAGCTAGTCCATAAGTAGCATATTTATTAACATATCTAACCTTTCCCATAGCTATTATTCCACATATACCACCTACTGGTAATGCTATTAATGGATCTATAGCAATTCCTGCTAATGGTCTTAACATTAATAATACTATTGCCACTAATGGTCCAACCATAGCTGGTAAGAATCCTGGCATATCAGCAACTTCTTTCATATGTTCTTCTGAACTAACTAAAGAACCTTTTTTCTTTATTCTACTTGCTAATATACATGTAACTATAACTCCAAATATAGCTGGTATAATACCTGCTATCATAACGTTTGTTAATGAAACTCCTAAATTATCAGCCGCTGCAATTGTGTTTGGATTTGGAGACATGATATTTCCTGCCTTACCTCCACCAACCATTGCTAGTAATATAGCCGGCTTACTTAAACCTGATTTGTGAGCAATTGCTAAAGCTATTGGAGATACTGTTATTACTGAAACGTCTACAAAAACTCCAACCATTGTTAACACCATAGTAGCTATGGCTAAAGCTATAAGAGCTCTTGATTCTCCTATTTTCTCAACTATAGTCTCTGCAATCTTAGCTGCGGCACCAGATTCAATTAAAACCCCTGCTAGTACCCCTGCTGTAAGTATTCTTAAGATAGCAGGCATCATGTTTTTTGCGCCATCCATCATTAAATTAACTGTTCCTGTTAGCCCTGCTCCACCAACAAGTCCACCTATTAAAGCTCCTAATATAAGTCCGTATGCTGGATGAACCTTTTTTATAATAAGAGTAATTGCAACAACTAATGCAATCACTGCGCCTAAAGCTGTAACTGTTACGTCCACAATAAATTCCTCCTTTTTTTAATAAATCTAAAACTTAACATATTCTTAATTTTGTTGACGAATTTTATTGTATAAGTTTTCATTTTTAAAATCACTATTAGATTTTCCTAATTAAAAAGGTTTTCTTTATGCATGTGCACAAAGAAAACCTATACTTTTACTTTAATTCATTTATTATATATGTAATCATAAATTGAAATAAATCCAGATAATTATCAAAGCTTAAACCTGTTATTTCCTCAATTTTCTCCAACCTATAATTTAATGTATTTCTATGTATATGTAGTGCCTCTGCCGTCTTTTTTCTCTCTCCACTATGCTTCATATAAGCTGTAAAGGTTTCTAATAATTCTTCTCCCATATTTTCTTCTAATATCCTATTTTTGATAACTTTCCATTCTTCTTCATCAAGAAAATTATCTAAAAAACTAAAAACCTTTACTTTTGAATACTCATAAAAGAATTCATCTTTATATAATTTTTTTCCTATATCAACTGCTTCAACAGCTTCATTCATTGATTTAGAAATAATTTTATGTTTTGCACTTAGTCCTATTCTAGAATTTGTATTAATCATCATTTCTTTTAATTCCTTTAAGCGCTTATATAACAAATTATTATCTAATAAAATCATAACTATTCTGTTTGAAGTTAAATTTATATAGTACTCATCTTCTTTTATAAATCTCTTTACCATTTTTACGGTTGATTTGAATTCATCTTTCTCAAACTCTAAAACTAAAATTATTCTATCTAAGGAAATGTTAACCCCTACATTAACACCTCTTTGTATAAACTCCAAATCATAAAATTCTTTTAAATATAACCATTCATAAAGAAATTCTTCCTTCAATCTTTCTTTTAATATGTGCTTATTTAGAGTATATTCTTGGTTTATTAAAAGTTCGGCAGTAACAGTTACAAGTTGTGTAAATTGTCTAACTTTCTTAGGATTACCAGTTATCCCAATAACCCCTATAACCTTGTCCCTAAAGAATATTGGTGAATTTACTCCCGACTTAACTTTGTCTCCATCCTTAGATATTTCTATTACTTTCTTTACTTTTAAGGCTTCTAAAGCACCATTATGCAGCATTCCAATTCTACTTGAATCACCACTTCCTATTATTATCCCTTCATGATTCATTATGTTTACATTGTAAGGAATAACCTCCATCATTTTATTAACTATATTTTGAGCTAGTTCCCTATTTAACATCATACTACGCTAAGTAAAATTTTAATTTTTATTATACTTAACTCCTCCTCTCCATAAACTGATACTAGCAAAAAATTTAAACATTTACAATAACTTAAATAAAGAAAAGGATACAAGGCACAATTACCTTGCATCCTTTAAGATCTAAGCATAACTCTTTTCTTTGTTAAATATATTTATTTTCTTAAGAGTAAAATATCCTATAAAACTAAAAATCATGCTTGGTACAACAAATATCATATCAATAGGAAATATAATTGCTGAAATCAAATAAAGTATTCCTGATGTTAAAGCAAACCCTCTTTTATTTTTTATATATGAAACCCAGTTAAATATTGTAGCTAAAACAAATAAAATCATATGTGGTATAACTATGATTACTGCAATTAATGATATAGCTTTTTCTACATCAACATTACTTATAACCCCTACAAAAAAATAAGCTGCAAAAAATCTAATTAAAAGTAAAGAATAAATTAAACCTAGTATTCCCGATACCAATAATGCCTTTGAACGCTTCTGCTTCATTCTCTAAAAAAACACCCCTATAATTGTCATATTTATTTAATAATAACCTACTTAGAATTGTATTCGGCTATGTTTTAAGTTTGCATTGATTTTTAGCTAGTTATTAATATAATCTTACTATTAAAAATCGACACCAGTTTAAAACATAGCCTTATACTAAAATATTTTTACAGTTTTTCTAGTTATCATGTTATCTAAATTCATGTACTATAATGCTAGTTTGTAAATTTCAAGAACATCAACTGTATTTAATTTTACAAAATTACCAATAGTATGTGTATCATTATCTGTACATTTTTTAGCCATTTCTTCTAATCTATCTTCTCCTATTTCTAATTCTTTTAAAGTTGTTGGAAGATTTATTGATTTAAAGAATTCCTCAAGTTTTTTAATTCCTTCTAAAGCAATTTCTTCTTTAATTTTACCCTCAACTTGAACATCAAAAACTCTAGTAGCAAATTGGTTAAATCTATCTAAATCATGCTTATAAACAAATTTCATCCAAGCTGGGAATATAACTGCTAAGCCTGCTCCATGAGTTACATCATATATTCCACTTAACTCATGCTCTATTTTATGTGATGCCCAGTCTGTTTCTCTTCCTGTACTTAGAAGATTGTTGTGAGCTATTGTTCCTGACCACATAACTTCTGCAAAACTATCATAATCTTCTTTATTTTTTAATACCTTAGGAACATTATTTATAACTGTTTTCATTGTTCCTTCAATTAATCTATCTATAAGTTCTACATTTTTTGTGTTTGTAAAATATCTTTCCATTAAATGAGCTAAAATATCTGCACTTCCTGCAGCTATTTGATACTCTGGCAAAGTAAAACATAATTCTGGATTTAACATTGAAAACTTAGGATACAAAAGTGGTGATCCTGTTGATCTTTTATACCATCCATCTTCATTAGTTATAACAGTTCCTGAGCTTGACTCACTTCCTGCTGCCGGAATTGTAAGTACTGTACCTATTGGTAACGCGTTTTCTATATTTAGATTCTTAGTAAAGAAATCCCATACGTCTCCTTCATAAGGAACTCCAAGAGCTATAGCTTTAGCTGAGTCAATAACACTTCCTCCACCAACAGCAAGTATAAAGTCAACTTTACTATTTTTACAAAGTTCTATTCCTTTTTTAATCAAACTTAATCTAGGATTAGGCTTAACTCCTCCAAGTTCTATTACATGTAATCCTGCTTTATTTAAAGAATCTAAAATTCTATCATATAAACCATTTTTTCTAATACTTCCTCCACCATAATGGAAAAGCACTTTACTTGCACCTAAATTTTTAATCTCTTCTCCAACAGTTGATTCAACCCCTCTACCAAAATTAATTTTAGTAGGATTATAAAAAGTAAAATTATTCATTCAATTCACCCTTTCTCTTTTTTCCAATATTATTTTAATTAATTAAGTTTACAATATTATATATCACTTTTAATTCTAAGTAAAAGATTATATAAATATATTTTAAAACTATAATTATGTTTGAAATATGTATATTCATATAAATTAAAAGTAAAAAATCTAACAATTCAATAGAAAATATTGTAATAAAATTTTATAAGTATATAATATATTTTAATTATTCTTATGAGAGGTGATTAATTTGATAAATCATAAAGGAACAAAATTCATTACAACCGAAAGACTAACTCTTAGACCTTTTTATTATGATGATGCTGAAAATATGTTTAAAAACTGGGTAAATGACCCTGAAGTTACAAAATATTTATCTTGGACTCCTCACGGAAACTTAAATGTGACTAAGGCATGCTTAGATACTTGGATTAAAGCCTATGAATCTGATGAAAACTATCACTAGGCAATAATCTTAAAAGAAAATCCAAATGAAGTTATTGGAAGTATTGGTGTAGTGTTTATTGATAATTATTTAGAACAAGCTCACATAGGCTATTGTCCCAGCAAAAAATATTGGAATAAAGGAATAGTAAGTGAATCTTTAAAAGCAGTTCTTTCTTATTTATTCCAATGTGGTTTCACAAGAATAGTAGCAATCCATAGTGTTCTTAATCCTGCTTCTGGACAAGTTATGAAAAAATGTGGTATGAAATTTGAGGGAATACTTAGAAAAGGTGAAAAGGATAATAACGGTAAATTTTGTGATATAGCTCAATATGCAATATTAAAAACAGATTTAAAATAAATATTATAAAAATTTAGGAAATATATCAAAGTAACTCATTAGTAAAATTTATTAATATTACAAAAGTAATATCTTAATTCACTTTAAAAATTGGCTATGTTTTAAACAAGTATTGATTTCTATATATAGGTGAAAGCCTTTCTTAATAAGCATTATTATTTAATTGTTTATGAAATAATAATATAAACTTTTTGAGAAATTAAATTATGTCTGAATATATAGCTATAAATCAACATTAACTTAAAACATAGCATAAAAAATTAATTTATTAAACGAAACTTTTGATATATTTACTAAATTAATTTTTTCTTAATTAGTAACTAGATTTTTTACAGGTGATTTTATTCTTTCTAAATACTTACTAAGCCATTCTTGTGATGCTTCAGAATATAAAGTTTTTCCATTCTCATCTAAGGTAGTTATATACACTTTAGGCTCTTCTAATTCAGTGCATACTGAAAAAGTAAACTCTTTTATGTTAGTAGCAACACCCCACTCTCCTTTTCTGTTCATAGCTACAACAGATAAATCTCCAGCTTGTCCTCTTCTTTCTATAAGCTTTTTGTTTAAATTAATAACAACTTTATTACAAGCCTCCTGTGGTGTCATTCCTTCTTCCATGAGTCTAACTATTTCATAAGAAACACACCCCTTCATTAAATCTTCGCCTAATCCAGTAGCAGTTGCTCCTCCAACTTTACTATCAACATAAAATCCTGATCCTATTATTGGCGAATCTCCAACTCTTCCTCTTTTCTTCATAAATAACCCGCTAGTAGAGGTCGCTGCTGTCATTTTCCCCTTCACATCAAGTGAAACCACTCCAATAGTATCATGTCCATCATATGGACTTAATTCTTTTTCTAAAAGAATCTTTTTCTTTTCCTCATAAAATTCCTTAGCCCTTTCTGTAAGCATATATTTTTCTTCAAATCTATTTTCTCTAGCATATTCCTCTGCTCCTTGTCCAACTAAAAAACAGTTAACTTGTCTTTCACTTAATGATTTTGCTATAGAAACAGGATTAGAAAAATCTTTTATTGAAGCCACTGCACCTACGCTTAAAGTATCTCCATCCATATAAGCAGCATCTAATTCAACTTCACAATTTTCATTTGGAAGTCCCCCATATCCAACTGATTTAAAAAATTCAAAATTTTCTACGGCATTTATAACTCTTTCTGATATTTTTCCAGCGTCCAAACCATTTTTCATATCCATTACCACTTCTTTTATGCCATCTATCCCCATTCTCCAAGTTGTTATTACTCCATATCTCATAAATAAATTCCCCCTATTAATTAAATACTTTGCCAATATGCAATCTGCTTTTCTGCAAAGTAAAATACTTTATACAACTCCCTTTTTACTAATACTTCTCAGTTTTAATTATTATACTACTCCTTATTTTTTGATTCTTCCTAAATTATAAAAATTTTAATATTCTCTATAATTTTAGATTAAAAAAATTATAAGCTGCTCCTATAATTCCTGCATTATTTTTATGCTTACAAAGCTCAATATTACACTTTATAAAATTCCATTTTGGTATTTTGTTTAACTGAAATTCTAATTTTTTTAAAAAGTCTACTCTTGAACTTATTCCACCTCCAATAAGTATCTTTTCTGGGTTTAATATAGAAGATAAGTTGTACACCATTCTACCTATATTCCCATACCATTTCTCTATAATTTTATTTATATTTTCATCTACTTTAGCTTCTTCAAATATAGTTTCCCCTAATATAATATTCTCTTTTCCTCCCCTCTTATAATCACAATACATTCTAGAAAGTGCTGTAAATGATGAATTTTCACTTAAAGTCATATATCCATCTTCATCTTTTGTTATCATGTAACAGAATTCTCCACCCTTAAACTCTTTTCCTCTAACTAAATCTCCATTTAAAAATATCCCTCCACCTATACCTGTTCCAATCGTTATACATATAAAATCTTCACACTCTTTTGCATTTCCTGTAAACTTTTCAGCTAAGGCAACACAATTAGCATCATTTTCAATTAATACTGGAATATTTAATAAACTTTCTAAGTTTTCTTTTAATTTGTATCCTTCAATAAATCTAAAAGCTGTACAATTATTAACTATTCCTATCTTATTATTAACAAAACCAGGTATGCTTATAGAAACTCCAATTATATCTTCTTTTTTCTTATACTCATTTACTATATTTATTAAAGTATTTATAAACTCCTCAATATTTGATTTATTCGTACTTGATTTATTATATTTAATAACTTTTCCGTCTTCTCTCACAACTCTATGTTTAATAAATGTTCCTCCAATATCTATTGCTACAATTTTTTTCATAAAAACCTCCTAATCATTTTATATAATATGATTTTTTTAATTAAACCAAAAAGGCAACCTTCCCTCAAAGGCTGCCTTTTCGTAATACCTAGTTTCCCTAAGCAAGCTATTGCTTGCTATTCTCTTTAAGTAATTAGAAGTGTTTCTTTTAATTCCCTTATTATTACTGTTAGTATTATCTTCTATATAAATATTACTTAAATTCTTAATTACTTTAATGTTACTTTTAAAGTGTGAACTTCAAATGGTTTGAATGTAAGTTCCATTGTTTCTTTATTTAATTCTTTTCCATCTATACTATCTTCTATTAAGTTAACCATTTCTACATTAGCATATGGAATGTTTATATTAACTTTAGCTTTAGCATCTTCACCGTGACACTCATATAATCTGATTATCATGTCATCATTATCTTCTGCTTTTTTGATTGTATCAATTATTACATTTTCACAGTCTACTGAAGCCATTGCCTCTTTAACTAAGTTTTCACCTAAGTTCTCACTGTATATTACTTGAATTGGAGAGTTAACTTCATGCGCTTCATGAACAACATTTCCTTCAATATAATCACCTTTGTGTGGGAATAAACAATAAGTAAACTCATGATCTCCTCTATCTGCATTTGGATCTGGATATCCAGGGCTTCTTAATAGATTTAAGTCTATCTTAGTTTCTGAAATATTGTGTCCATACTTAGAATCATTTATTAAAGCAATTCCATAATCTCTTTGTGATAAATCTACCCATCTTTGAGCACAAGTTTCTCCCTTAGCCATATCCCATGAAGTATTTCCATGAGTTGGTCTCTTTATTGTACCAAATTGAATTTCACAATCTGCTTCTCTAGTATAAACATTAGTATTGAAAGAAGTTCTAAGCATCTTACCATTTTCTTTCCAATCAACCTTTGTTTTAAAGTCAATTCTCTTGCTACCTTCTAAAATACTTATTTCTTGTACTAAAGTAGAATCTCCATACTTGTAGCTTTGTTTAATTGTAGCTTTTGGTCCATCAACTAGAACCTCTGATTTTACTAATTCAAATATTTGAGATGGTCTATCTTCATAAACACCTGAGAAATCCCAACCATCTCCATTATCTTCATAAACTCTTAGTTCATTTCCTTTTTCATCTCTTAAAACTTCTTTATTTAATTCTTTATCGAAAACTCTTGAAATTGTTCCATTTTCATTAAACTCAACTTTAATTAAGCCATTTTCTAAGTTATTCTCAGAAACTTTTAAAGTTGAAACTTCACAATATGGCTCAACTTCTTCTTTTCTAATTATTTCTCCACTTAAAGGCTTAACTTGAACCTTTGTCCATCTATCATAAAGCTTAATCCACTGTTCTCTGCTCCATGATAATGAGTTAATTAATGCTACTCCCTCTTCTTTGCTATCAGCGCTTTCTAAGATATCTTTGTATAACTTCTCAGTCATGCCTTCTACTTTAGCAAGCATCTTTTCATAAGCTTCTACTGACTCATCATATACTCTACCTATTGATGAACCTGGAAGAATATCGTGGAATTGATATAAAAGCACTTCTTTCCAAACTTTTTCTATCTCAGCTTGAGGATATTCTCCTCTTCCTAAAACCTTAGCTTGCATTGCTGCTAACTCTAAGTTCTTAAGAGCTATTTCCATTTTTCTGTTATACTTTTTATTCTTACCATGTGTAGTGTAAGTTCCTTGGTGCTTCTCTAAGTATAGTTCTCCACTCCACACGCTATATTTATCTATATCTTTTTCTATTCTCTTAAAGAAATTGCTTGAAGGCTCTTGTTTAACAGGAGCTATTCCATTTATATTTCTTTCTCTTCTTAATCTTTCTAAGTGTTCCTCTCCAGGACCACCGCCTCCATCACCAATTCCAAATAGCATTAAGCACTCATCTGATAAACCTTTATCTAAGAAGGCTTTCTCTGACTTAGCAACTGCTCTTGGTGCAGCTGAACTATTATAAGTTCCTTCTGGTGGCATGTGAGATAATACTCTACTTCCATCTAATCCTTCCCATACAAATGTATGATGTGGGAATTGATTGTGATTATTCCATGATAATTTAATTGTCATGAAGTAATCTACTCCACTTTTCTTAAGAATTTGTGGAAGAGCTGCTGAGTATCCAAATACGTCTGGAAGCCATAAAGTATCCATTTCCTTTTTGAATTCTTCTCTGAAGTATCTCTTTCCATATAATAATTGTCTTACTAAAGATTCTCCTGATGGAACATTAGTATCTGGTTCAACCCACATACCTCCTTGCGCTTCCCATCTTCCTTCTTCTATTCTCTCTTTAATTCTTGCATATAAATCTGGGTAGTATTCTTTCATCCACTCATAAATTTGAGGTTGGCTTGCTCCAAATACATACTCAGGATATTTTTCCATATTAGCTAAAACTGTTGAATATGTTCTAGCACCCTTTCTTATAGTTTCTCTTATTGGCCATAACCAAGCTAAATCTATATGAGCATGTCCAATAGCTGAAACAGAAAGTGAAGGATCTCCACCTTTTTTATCTAATTCTTTCTTTAATATTTCTCTAGCTTTTTTAACTTCTTCTTCATTTAAGATTGTAACCTCTTGTTGAGTAACAACTCCATCCTTTAAGAAATCACATCCACTCATTCCAGTTTTAATACTTAATACCTTTGATGCTTCATAAAGAGCATTTAATATAGTATGATATCTAGCACTATCTTCTGGAAGTTGATTCATAAGCTCATGTAAAACCTCTACATCATAGTAAAGACCTTTTACTTCTTCATTACAAGTTGCAATATATGCATCTTTTATAATTCCATTATCTCTGTATTTACCGAATAAGTCATTACAAGCACAATCTGCCCATACATCGATGACTTCTCCACCAATAGCTCTATCAAACATAGGAACTTCTCTCTTACCTGGCATTCCTAAGCTTAAATCAAACTCTGAATTTAAAGTTGTAAGACCTCTCATAGGAACGCCTTTTTCATTTACAACAAAGGCCTCCCCACTTACATCTATTAAAAGAACAATCTTTTCTCCTTCGCAACTTGCTGGTACTTCTCCTTTAAAGTTAAACCATCCACAGTCCCAAAGTTCTCCCCAAGACTCTCCTATAACTCCTTTTTTATACTCTCCAGTTAATCTATTTTCATAGCTTACTGGTTCCTTAGTGATATACATATCTATGTCTAAAGGTGCAACCACATTGTATATTGCCTTTTCTAACTTCTCACACAAACCGTTTACAATATTCTTACGTTCATTTATCTGAAATAACATTCATCTCACCCCTTGATAAATTTAAAACTTATAAAATAAATCTTTAGAGCTGTACATTAATAACCAAAATTAATGAGCTTCTTTTCTTTAGATTCATCTAAATTCTATATTTTAAAGATATCTCATAAGCAATTAAGTGTAAAGTGGATAAATATTAGTTTTATAGTTCATATTTTTGATACTTGAAATTCACCCAAAAATAACCTTAAATTAATACATTTTACAAATATAACTTTTAAAAACTCTATTTTAGGTTAATATTAGCTTAAAATACAGCAATCTTCAATAATATTAATACTATTGAAAATAATAGGAGTATTTATATAATCTTATAAAATTTATAGAAACTAAATAAAGACCAAAACCCAGAAAGAAATTTTAGAATCTGAGTTCTAGTCTTATTTTATTTAAAAAGGATTAAAATAACTCTTTTATAGCCTTAATACTAATTTGCGGAAGAAGTTAAATTCTATAAATATTTTAATCCCTATTAAATACTTTAAAAGGAAATTGACTATTGCTTACTTATAAAAAATAATAAATAAACATGAATACAATTTAATTTTTCCCTTTTTGAGGTTTTATATTCTAAATTACACCTTAAAATTTTTAGATAAAATAAAACAAAATTCTTCTTAAATAAAAATAAGCTGTATAAAAATCAAAATTTTATACAGCTCTAAATATACTTGATCTTATTCTATTGTTAAATTATATAAATAGTTATGATATTTGCCTATTTAAAGTATATTTATATAAATTTCTAATTGTTCTTTTTAACTTTTTATTATATATTTTTCATAAATAAATCTACTAAACTCTTTTCGCTTTTTAAGCCTAAATCCTTTAAGCTATTATCAATTGCATTTAGGACACATACTATATTTTCAACTGTTGCATTTTCACCCATATGTCCTATTCTTAATAATTTGTCCTCATATTTATCTAGAGATGTTGACATTAGTACGTTATATTCTTTATTTAAGTAATCTCTTAATTTTAAAGCACCTATTTCTTCTGGTATTTCAACAGCTGTAACTGTATTTGAATATCCACTTTCTAAGAATAAATTTAATCCATACTCTTTTAGCGCTTTTCTAGTTGCTTTTCCAATTTTCCTATGTCTTTCAATTACTTTTTCTGTTCCTTCTTCCATAATATTATCTATTGCAGCTCTAAGTGATATAATATCGCTTACGGGCATTGTATAAGGAAACCATTTATTCTTATAATAATTCTTCCATATATTTAGGTTACAATAAAATCCTACCACTGGAGTTTCTCTATTTTTCATAGCTTCCCTTGCATCATCACTTATGCTAGCCATAGTTAATCCAGGCTCTGCTGAAAACGCCTTTTGTGAACCTCCTAAGGCTATATCAATCTTCCAATCATCAACTCTTAACTCTTCTCCTACCATTCCTGAAACAGAATCAACCACAGTTAAAATCTCATAACTTTTAAGTAAAGGGCAAATCTTATCCACTGGATTTAAAACGCCAGTTGGAGTATCACAATGAACAATAGTAGCATATTTAAAATCATTATTCTCTTCTAAAAATTTAGATAAAGCTTCAATATCAATCTCCTTAGTATAGTCTCCTGAAAAATAAGTTACCTCTCCACCATACATAGTTACAAACCCATCAAACCATCTTCCATATAAACCATTATCAAGTACTAAAACCTTATCTCCCTCTTCAGTTAGGGATGCACAGGCTGCTTCTAAACCTAAAATTCCCTCTCCACAAAGTATATAGCAATCATTTTTTGTATTTATAATTTCCCCAAATCTATCACAAGTCTCCTTATAAAACTCAACAAACTCTAAGTCCACATCAGGATTAGTGGTTTTTAGTGCTCTAGCCATCCTAACATTTTCACTTAAATTAGTAGGTCCTGGTGTATAAATTATCTTATTACAATTCATGACTTATTCCTCCCAATACTCTCATTAATTTCTATAATAATAAAATATCACACCATAAGAAAACTTTGAATTATACCGGTATAATTTATTTAAATTTATTCAAAACAAGCATTAACTTTAAGCAAAAGCAAAGATCTATAAACAGGTAAATAACTATTTATAGATCTTTATTTATCTTATTAAACTAATCTTAATATTTTTTACAATATATCCTTAGCTTAATTTAATATTTTATCTGATATAAAATTAAGTTCATATTCTGTAATAATATTATCTCCATCTAAATCCCATTCTTTTTTCTCCTGTCCATAATATTTAGAAGCTAATGCCAAATCCCCTAAATCTAAAACACCATTCTTATTGAAATCTCCTAATATCAATTCTTCTTTTTCTCCATAAACCTCTAGTTCAAGTACTGAATATGAGGAATTATTATTCCTCTTAGTACAATTTATTCTCACATATCTAGCTTTCTCTTTACCAAAGGTTATGGAATTTATTTTTTCTGAATTATTATTTAAAGTAGAGAGCCTATTCCACTGATATCCATCCTCTGATATCTCAACTGAAAATTCTCTTGCTGGATTTACCCATCTTATTAATACTTCGTTTATCTCTTTAAGTTCTCCTAAATCAACCATAAGCCATTGATTATCTGAATTCTTAGATACCCACTTAGAGCCTTCATTTTTAATATTTCCATCAGTAGCTCTCCATTCATTGGTGTACAATAAATCATTTGAAGAAGAGTATGCATCCTTTCCACAAGCTAAGTTAACTTTATAATTTTCATCTCCTGCAATAGCCTCATCAGCTAAAACTCTATTATATAATTTAATATTATCCATACCACCTACTAAACCTTCTCCAATCTTCTCCAAAGGCAAAACAAAGGTAGTTAGGAATTCTTGTCCGCTTATAATACTATTATCATGTCTTCTATAACTATGAAGTTGTTGTACAAACTCACCATTAGCATATAAGGATAAACTTTCAAAAGTTCCTACTAAGGTCAAAGTTGTCCATTCTCCTTCTTTTAATCTATAATCAAAATTTTGCTCATAGAAGCTTCTTCTTATAGCTAAAGTTCCATCCTCTAAAACCTTCAATTCTCCTTCATATCCTGAGAAAAGATTCATAACATTTCCAAGTTCATCAACTTTAACATCAAAAGAAATTGTATATGGATAAGCTAGAGCCTTAAGTGGAGTTTCTATCACTGTATTACCATTAAAATTTAAATACTTATTTGAATCCTCTTCCTCAATTTCTCCACTTTGAATAGTTCCATCATAATTATTTCCGCTTTTATCTAAAGCATTTTCACCATTTTCAAAATCATATTCTATAACCACATCACTGTTACTTTCAATTTCTCTTGAAACTTCAGTATTTGGTCCCTCATCTAATTTATTAAATGTCTTCATAAACTCTGTATAATCTTTATTCTCTTTATTTCCTCTCCATGTCTTTTCACTAATAGTAGCAATAGCTGGTAATAATCTCTCATGTAAATCAGCCTCTACTATTCCTTCCATAGATTCATCTCCCCAAATAGCCATTTTTCCTCCTAAGAGATTTGGCTCTCCTAATGGCACAAATGTATTTGCATTAAACTGATTTGGCTCCCAATTGTTATAAACATATTGAGTATCAATAAAATCCTTATGCCATCTTGAAGGAGTTATATAAGTATATGGCTGTGGAACATTAACAATCTTGTATCCTTCCTCAATTCTCGCCTTAGGATCTTCCCAAGCTAAACTCCATACATCTATAACAGTTTCTTTTGGAAGTATTGTATCTCCTGCAAAAGGCTTTAAAGAACCCCAAACTCTTGGTGTTTTTCCTTTATCCACTAAGTATTGTGACATATTTGCTGCATATTTTCTAAATTTGTCTCCTACCCTTGTATCATATTCATCTATTCCCAAATGAACTGTATCTCCTAAAAATACTGGATTCTCCTCATTTAAAAACTCATCAAATAATTCTTGTATAAACTTAGCTCCCTCTGGATTATCTATATCTATATGATCAAACCAGTAATTCTCTGAATGTATAGGTGTACCCTTCTCCCTATTATACTTAGTAAAAGGAAGTGAATGAGCTGGTGTGTCTATTTCTGGTACAACCTCCATTCCCCTATCCATAGCATCTAATTGTAAATTAATAAACTCTTCTTGAGTATAATAAGGATCGTTTAAATCATCATTACTAGGCTTCAATCCTGGATGATTCTTACTTTCTAGTCTAAATGCATTATAGACTGAATCCCAACTTTCTGGCTTATTATAATTTGTCCCTGATGGAGCCCATTGATTATCATTTAAATGTATATGGAACTCATTAATCTTATACCATGACAATATCTTGGAATAATCCTCTAAGAATTCCATTCTCATAGGCATTCTCGCTACATCAAGCATAGCTCCTCTAATTTCATACTTAGGGAAATCTCTTATAACTCCACATGGAATTTCATCGTGATTCTCATCCTGCCATAATATTTGAAGTAATGTTGTTGTTCCATATAATGACCCTGTGTAATAACTTGAGTATATCTTTATAGAATCTTGAATCTGAGTAAAATATCCTTCTTCTCCAACTTCATATTGATCTTCCAATTGAGATTCTATATAAATATCTCCTTTTTTAACTTCCGAATCTGATGAAACTTCTACTATATCAAGCTCAATTCCTTTAAAGTCATTTAGGCTTTCATTAAATAGCTTAGCTACCTTCATTAAATCTACATTATTTTTATCATTAATTAATATTCTTGATTCTTCTGTTAAAGTAAAATTTCCTTCTAGTCCATACCACTCTTGAAGGCTAGGAATTACTTTTGGCTCTTCATTTCCATTCTCTGCTGGAGGGAATAATTCTTCATTTAAAGAAGTTTTATTCGGAACATTTAAATTTAAATTCTTTTCAACAGTCTTTTCTGGCTCTTTCTCTTTATAAATTTCAAACAACAAACTAACATCTCTATCTTCTATATTAGAATCTGTTATTTCTCCTTCATTACTTATTACATTTTTAAACTCACTTCCTCTTAACCTAATACCAAACCCCTCTGGCACTTCTGGGAACTTAATCATATCATCACTTACAGTTACTTCTGGCAAAGAAGTTATTGAATTTGCAACCTGTTCTAAAGAAGGCTCAAAATCTGGTACTATTTTCTCTGTTCCTTGTACTTCTAACTCTCTTATTGAAACATTATTGTATGCATTAGCATTTCGTTCTCTTATATAAACTCTTATATATCTAGCATTTTCCTTATTATCAAAAACGATTTCATCCACCTTATTCATATCATTACTAGGATTATGATTTACTCTCTTAATCTCTCTCCATTCTTTACCGTCATCTGAAATCTCTATGCTATAATCTTCTGCAAAAGCTTTTTTATACCAATGTATTTTGGCACTTTCAATCTCTAAAACTTTTCCAAAGTCAACAGATACCCATTGATGGCTATCTTCTGAAGGCTCTAAAGGCATTGTAGGACTAGACCATCTTGAATCATCAGAAGTAGTATCTCCATCAACTATTTTTTTAGAAGTCCAATCTGGATTATTATTTTCCATAGCTGACTCTTTTGTTTCTTTTCCTTGAGCTACATTTCCCTTAAAAAGTTTATATCCCATAACCTCAAACTCTCTAATACTAACACTTGTCCACTGATTTCTCTTAGTAATAAATATTCTCACATATCTGGCAGATTCTTCATTATCAAAACTAACCTTATTAATCTTATTTTTATCGTTTTCATTCTTGCCTACTGGATTGGTTAATGTTTCCGTAACATCTTTCCAATTTTCCTTGTCAGAGGATGTTTGTATCTTAAATTCTGTTGCGTACGCAAAATTTTGCCACCTTATGTTGATATGATTTATAACATATTCTTCGCCTAAATCAACCATAAGCCATTGTGGTTTAACTGATGTTACTTCTGCACTTGACCATCTAGAATCTTCTGTAATATAATCTCCATCTACCGCCTTATTACCTTGCCAATTACTTGAAGATTCTACTCCAGAAACTTCAACATCTTTTTCTAAAGCTAAGTTTACAAATGAAATATCATTTAAATTATCTATTTCATTTGCTTTTGTAATTTTTCCTTGAGTTCCTCCTAAAACATTCATCATAAAAATCCCACATAATATCGATCCAATCTTCTTTTTATTCAACTTATAAGTTCCCCCTTAACAATAATATCACTATATATTTTTATTCTAAAAAGTATTATTATATAATTAATTTATTGAAAATTATTTTAAGGAGTTGATTTTATGATAAAACATATCGTTATGTGGAAATTACAGGATGAATCTGAGGGAAACTCTAAAGCTGAAAATGCTAAAATAATTAAAGATTCTTTAGAGAATTTAAAAGGAAAAATTAAAGAAATAATTGACCTTGAAGTTGGAATAGATGTTAATAAATCTAAACAAGCTTATGATGTTGTTTTATACTCAACATTTAATTCATTAGAAGATTTAGACTCTTATCAAAAAAATCCAGACCACGTAAAAGTAGGTTCTTTTGTAAAGAAAGTAGCTAATTCAAGAGTTGTGGTTGATTACGAAGTTTAAAGAATTATTTAAACAAATCCCCTAGAACTATAAGTTATTTCAATTATAATTCTAAGGGATTTTTATTCAATCTATTTTCTCAAAAATTAAAATCTCTTCTATAGCTGAAGTCATTTCTTTAATTACGGGACCTAAGATAATTTCACCATTTTCTCTTCTCCATTCCCCTTTTGGAAATTTCACAATTCTTTTTATTGCTCCTTTTTTAATAGTTGGAGCCACCATGTATTTTGGTCCTAACATAAATTGATCTTGAATTTCTGCTAAACCTTCATTAGGAAATTCATACTCCATATATCTAACTATTGGTTCTCCAGTTTTGCTAGATTCTTCTGCTAAGTTATAAATATACTCTGAATATTTTACATGTTTCCAAGCTACATCCTTACATATCTCAAAATTCTTTCTAGATAACACTCTCCATGGTGCTGCTGAAAATTGCATCATTGGCATAAATGTTGCACACTGAGCATACCTTACAAATAGTTCCTCATCTAGGTTATCACTATTTTCTAAGAAATTAAGATACTCTCCTCCCCCAATCATATCTGGACATGTATATGCATATCCTAAAATTCCTTGCGCCAATTGATTTGGAATAAGCGAAGATACTCCATTACATTCCCAGCTATGATTTTTATCTGCTAGTCTTTGTATTAATGGTAATCCTGCGCACTGAAAACAAGCTCTAAATTCATTATATTCATAATTTAATCCTAAAAGTGCCCAAAGCTTACTTTGCTCGTTTGCCTCTATTTTCCTGTATGTTAAATCATCATTGCTATAAAAACTTGCATCCCCAGCATCAAATTTAAAGCCATCAACGCTATATTCTTTAATCAAAAAATCTTTTTGTTCACAATACCATTTAACAGCTTTAGGATTAGTTAAATCCAAAACTGCTGAATATCCATTCCACCATTTTTTTATTGCAACAGATCCATCCTTATTTTTTACTAAACAATCTTGATCTCTTAAAAATCTGAACTCTTGTGTATCAGTAGTGATAAAAGGGCATGTCCATAACATTACCTTAAATCCTAATTCATGTAATTTCTTTATCATACCCTTAGGGTTTTTAAACTTTTCGCCATTAAATCTCCATTTTCCATAATAGTCACTCCATCCATCATCAATCATTATTATTCCTGTTGGCATATTATTTTGAATTATGGAATTAGCATATTCCAATATCTTTTCTTCTCTTTGATCATATAAAAGCTCAATCCAAGTATTATATTGTGGTTTGGTAAAGAAAATTTTAGGTGGTACTTTACCATTAGCATTGAAAAAATTTTTAGAAGCATGTAAAAAAGCATCCTTTAAAATTTCTCCTACCTCATATAATTGTGGTATTTCCTCTTCAGTAGTTATTTCTATAACACCATTAGAAACTTTTAATTTAAATCCAGAATTGCACCATATGTATCTCCCCTTATTTGAAATAAGCAATGTGTTTACTTGGTTAGGACTCTCATTTGGATATATATTTACTTCGTAACTTGAGTTAAAACTCAATGGATACTTTACCCCATCATTAACGATTGGTCCATACCAGAATTCATTTTCCTTCATATCAAAAGTATAACTATTAAATTTCCCCATATAAACTTACCTCTCAAACCGTTAAATTATGTTTAACTAAAATAAATAAATTATAACCTGTCAAATATATTTTTAAATCTCTCCTCATTATATACTATTTATTTACAATTTTGGATATAAAATAATATATTTTTATAAAATAAAAAGAAGCTCGAATTAAATAATTCAAGCTTCTTTATTTTATAAGTAGATTTATTGACTTTTCTTATTATTTTTGTTTTAAAGCATTCTTTACTGTTCCTTTATATCCAGTATATGTTGCATAGAAATATCCACCATAAACAATTACCATTATTAAAGCAGTTACTAATGATGATGCTCCTATATCTGGTTTATTAAACATAGTTAAGAATCCATTTACAACTTTTATTGCCACTACTGAGTGGATTAAAGCTACGACTAATGGTAATCCAAAATAAATACTTACCTGTGTAAATATTGATTTATTTATCATCTTTTGAGATACACCAATTCTTCTTAATGATTTATATCTATCAATACTATCGCTAGCTTCTGATAATTGTTGAAGAGCTAATACAGCAGTACTTGATATTAAGAATATAACTCCTAAATATATTCCTATAAATAATACTGTATTTGTCATTCCATTATTATCTTCATAAATACGTGCTCTTGTATATCCATTTACAAAGCCATATTTACTTAAATCAACAATTCCATCTCTATATTCATTAAATAACTTTTGTACTCTTTCTTCTTCCTTTGAATTTTTAGGGAAGTTTATATTAATTTTATTTGCAATAGGTTCTAAATTAGAAACAACATTATCTGGCACTATTAAAGTAAAAAAGTTATTTGTCATTCCAGTACTTTCAAGTGCCTCTTTTATAACTTTTCCCTCTCCAATTAATGTATTATTAGCAATCTTATATTCTTTACCATCAACTTCTATTTCACTATTATTTTTAAGAATATTTTTTAAAGTATTCTCGACTTCACTTAAGTTAGATGAAATTAATACCTCATTATTACTTAAATTTACTGCTTTTTCACCACTTAAAGCTCTTATATTATTGTATGAGCTTATACTTATGGCATTTATTCCTTTATAAGTGATTGCTTCTACTATATTTTTTATATTTTTACCTTCTGCATTTTTATTTAATAAGTTTTCTAAATTAGTTTTTTCTAGTTTATATTCATTATATGAAACAATTTTATCCTCTGGATTAAATTTAAATCCTAACTCTTTTATTGATTCTTCAATAGTTTTTATTTTACTATTCTCATCAATATAATAAGTAGCGGATGCGTCAAATGGAGTTGTAGCTTCTAATCCTTTTTCTAAAGCATTTTTAAAGCTTAAGCCAGTTGCTAATGTACTTATTGTTAAAAATAACATAAGACATATTACTGTCATTGATAAAAAGTTAGTATTTATTTTACTATTCATTTGTCTTAATACAAAAATGTTTAATCCTTTTAAATAAACATTCTTATTCTTTTGTAAAACATATAAAACAAATCCTGCTAAACTAAAGAATAAAAGTAATGTTCCTAAAATGCCTAATACTATTGCCCCTAAGAACATGCTATTTGTAGGATCTAATCCAACTTTAATTACTAATTTATATGCTACTCCTAATAATCCTAAGGATATAAAGAATATTATTGCTGTTAATATAGGATTTTTTATTTTTATATCCTCATTCTTCTTAGCAGCTGTTAACATATCTATAAGTTTATATTTTGAAATTACAAAAGTATTAAAAAGCATAACTAAGATAAAAATTATACCAAAGTATAAAACAGTTTTTAAAATAGCATCAGTTGATAATAAGAATTTATAATTACTTAAGGATACTTCAAATAATTTAGCTGCAAAAGCAGATATTCCTTGAGAAACTATTATCCCTACTCCTAAACCTACAACTAATGATATAATTCCTACTAGGGCTGTTTCATATGTAAGTATTTTTGAAATTTTATTCTTTCCCATACCAAGAGTCATATATATACCTAATTCTTTTTTACGTTTTTTAACTAAAAAGTTATTTGCATAAAGAATTAATCCACCTAAAACACAAGATATAAATACAGATATTCCAGATATTAACCTTTGTAATACGTTTATATATTCAGCCTGTCTTTTTCCAAGTTCCAAAAAGGCATTTTGATCTCCTATGGAGTTAAATGCATAGAATATACATACTCCAAGAGTTAATGTTAGAAAGTATATTGAATAATCTTTAAAGCTCTTTCTAACATTGTTTAAAGCAATCTTAAAATACATCCCTATCATCCCCTCCAAGAAGTGTTATAACCTCAATAATTCTATCGAAAAATTCTTTTCTTGAATCTGTTCCTCTTACTAATTCATTAAATATTTTTCCATCCTTTATAAATAAAATTCTATGAGCATAGCTTGCTGTGAAAGCATCATGAGTTACCATAAGTATTGTAGCTTCTAAATCTTTATTTAAACTTTCAAAAGAATCTAAAAGCATTCTAGCTGACTTTGAATCTAAAGCTCCTGTTGGCTCATCGGCTAATATTAATGATGGATTAGTAACAATTGCTCTAGCTGAAGCAACCCTTTGTTTTTGTCCCCCTGATATTTGATATGGAAACTTATTTAATATTCCATCTATCCCTAAACTCTTTGCAACTTTTTTAATAAGAGAATCTATTTCCTTAGGCTTTTTACCTTGTATTGTTAAGGCTAAAGCTATATTTTCATAAGCTGTTAATGTATCTAATAAATTAAAATCTTGGAATATAAATCCTAATTCATCTCTTCTAAACTTCTCTAATTGCTTTGCTTTTAATTTTGTAATATCTTTTCCATTAATAACTATGCTTCCTGTAGTAACATTATCTATAGTTGATATACAATTAAGCAATGTTGTTTTACCACTTCCTGATGGTCCCATTATTCCAACAAACTCTCCCTTATCAACCTTAAAGTTAATATTGTCTATTGCTTTTGTTATGTTATCTTTGTTTCCATAATACTTTTCTATATTTTCTACACTTAAAATATTTTTCATATTTTGTTCCTCCTCGTTTCATCTTACAATGTTATTTTATATTCTTTAGTAAAAATCACATATTTATTTATCTTTCATATACATTACAATTTTGTAAGTTTTCTATATTAGAATAAAATAGATATTAATATAAAAAATCTTATTATAATGATCAGTTATTCAATAATATATAAATAATAAGAGTATAATTAGCTTTCTATATTTAAACTAATCATACTCTTAAATTAAAACTTAATTGAATTATAAGTTTTTAATCTATTTATAATATTTTTAAATCTGTATGTAATTTTAAGCTCAAAATCAAATTAAAACAAAGCTTAATTTAATAAACACATATTTTATTTTGCCATTAAAGCATTCCCTACTGGGAAGACTATACTTACTTCTGTTCCTTCATTCTCTTGTGAATTTATTTTAATACCTAACCCTAACTTCTCACAAAGATTTTTACATAAATATAGTCCCATTCCTGTAGATTTAGTAAACTTTCTTCCATTTTCTCCTGTAAAACCTTTTTCAAAAACTCTTCCTAAATCTCTGTTAGGTATTCCAACACCACTATCTTTAACCTTTAAAATTATACTATTTTTAAACTTATTTGCTGATATTTTTACTCTACTATTTTGTGAACTATACTTTATTGCATTGTTTATAATTTGATTTATTATGAATTCAACCCACTTTTCGTCACTATAAACATTATAATCTAAGTCCTCTAAATCTATAGCTATTCTCTTATTTATAAAATCTCTAGAATTTTTCTTAATTACATTTCTTACACTTTTCCCTAGAGAAAATTCTCTTACAATGTAGTCTTTACTAACATCCGTACTTCTTGCATAATATAATGCTTGATCTATATACTCTTCTATTTTTTTAATTTCCTTTTTGATAGTTTCGCTCATCTTACTTTCATTATTTTCTAAAATAAGCCTTGTAGATGCTATTGGAGTTTTTATTTCATGAACCCAAGTTTCTATATACTCTCTATATTCTTTTTGTTCAAGTTTGTATTTCTTAACCTGTTCATGCATATCCTTATCAGTTTCCTTTAATACCTCATATAAGAACTTTCCATGATAAAAATTAGGTTCTTCTATTACCTCAGGTAGTAAATACTTCCTATCTAAATTATCTAAAGCATTAGTTATATTATCATAGAATTTTTTACTTTTATAAAAATCTAAAATTATATATGTAAAAAGAGGAATAAACCAAAAACATGCTATTAAAAATATTATTCCTGAGCCAATGTTACCTATGAACAATAAAACTGCTATAGTAGCAAAAATTATAAAGTTTACAATTATAAAAAATATTTTATCCTCAAAATACTCTTTTAGCTTCATGGCATAATATATCCTAATCCTCTTCTAGTTTCTATAGCACCTTTTACTCCAACTTCCTCTAACTTCCTTCTAAGTCTTGTTACGTTTACTGATAGAGTATTATCATCTACAAAAATATCAGAGTTCCACATATAATCCATAAGATCTTCTCTTGAAACAACATTTCCTTTATTTTTTAGAAGACAAGCTAATATTTTAAGTTCATTTTTAGTTAATTCCTCATTTTTTCCTTTACAAGAAATTGTTCCATTAGATAAATTAAGTTTTAAATCTCCATAAGTTAAAACTTCTTGTTCTGCTAGCAAATAAGTTCTTCTAAGTAAAGATGCTATTCTAGCCAATAATATTTGAGTATTATAAGGCTTTGTTATGAAATCATCAGCTCCTAAATTCATACTCATAATTTCATCCATATCACTATCTCTACTTGTAACTATTATTATAGGTACATTAGAATCCTTTCTTATTTCTCTACATATGTGATACCCATCAAAATAAGGTAAGTTTATATCTAATAATATTAAATCTGAATTATTTTCTTTAACATATTCTAATATGTTTTCAAAATCTGTTGGAGCTAAAACTTCATATCCATATCTAGTAAGAAGTTTTGTAAGTTCTTCTCTTATTGTATCTGTATCTTCAATTATAAGAATTTTCTTCATTTAACTCATCCTTCCACGTTATTTATAAGCTTAGAATATCACAAAAAGTTCAAATTTTAAAACTCTATCTTTTTTTATCTTATTTAAACTTATTCTTTATTTTAATTATTGTTTGTAATTTTATGTTTTTTAACATAATTTCTATTTACATTATATTAAAAAAACTGCATCAAAGCATCTTAACAAATAAATACTTTAATACAGTTCAATTTAAATAATAGACTCTATTTTAAGTAAATTTTGATTTTTAGCTAAATTTTTAGACCTAACTTAATGAGCAGTTCTATCTAAAAATCAACACTAGTTTAAAACATATCTAAATATCAAAACATTATTTTTCATTACATAAAATATATTTTTTATAAATCCTAAATCTATAAATTAAACAAGATATACTTCCTTTTAATATATTTGATATGGCTATACTCCACCATACTCCATTTATACCTAAGAAGTTAAGTAAAACTAAAGCCATAGGTATTCTTAACATGGTGAATATTATGCTTATAGCCGATGGTATTTTAGGAAGCCCTAATCCTGAGAAAACTCCATTTGATATCATCTCAAAACTACTAAATATTTGGACTATACCTAAAACTCTTAAATAACTACTTCCAATTATAATTGTAGCCTCATCTTTAACAAATAATCTAACTAAAATTCCTGGAATACCAATAAATAAAGCTGAAACTAGTATTGAATATATTGCTCCTAAAAATAAAGCCTTCTTATATCCTTCATTTACTCTATTAAATTTCTTTGCTCCATAATTTTGACCTGTAAAACCTGCTATAGCTCCATTTAATCCTCCAACAACCATAAAACTTACAGACTCTATTTGAAGACCTATTTTCTGGGCTGCTATAGCATCAGCGCCAAAGCTAGCTATTATTCTAGCTAAAATTATATTTACTAAGGTAAAAAGAACTCTCTGAGATGCCATAGGGAATCCTAGTCTAGCTATTTCCCTAATCTTCTCAAAGTTTATTCTCTTTTTTAAATCTACTTTAAAAATTCCCTTGCCATAATACATATACATAAAGAACATAAGCATATTAGCTAATAATGTTGCAACAGCTGCACCAAAAACCCCCATTTTAAAAGTATAAATTAAAATTGGATCTAATATCATATTTAAAACTATACCTGCAGCACTTATTTTTAATGCTAATTTATTATTCCCAAAGCTAGCTATTATTCTTGTAAAAAGATAATTAAAAAAGCTGAAGAATAATACAGGTGCACTTACAGCTAAATATATATATGAATCTCTTTCAACTACTGGATCATTTAAATTTAAAAATCCTATAAAACCTTTTCCAAAAGCAACTAATATTAAAGCATATATTAGTCCTATAACAAAGTTCATAAGAAGACCATTTCTTATATAATCCTCTGTTTCTATTTCATTTTTTCTTCCTACCTCATGAGAAACTTTTATTCCAGTCCCAGTTACCACTAAGGCATTAATAGAATATCCAAGTCCTAAAAAGAAGCTCGAAGAACCAATGCTTGCTACGGCATTACTTCCTAAGCCTCCTACCCAGAACATATCTATAAGTCCATATGCAAACTGAAGAAAGGAACTCCCCATAATAGGAAGTGCTAAGGTGGTAAGTACACTTAACACCTTTCCCTTAGTTAAATCTACTTTCTTCATATTCATCTCCTAATAAATTTTTACTAAGCTTTTTGAACCATAAAATCTATAAATATTTTTCTAGAAATGCTATGTTTTACATACTTTATATATTTTTATGAATTCAAAAGCTTAATACTCATTTTCATAAATCACTCTTTATTAAAGTTGTCTACTTTTTATTCTATATGCTAAGTCTTCAACCTTTTCTTTTATTTTATCTCTTGTATATATAAAATCTTCATGTGCTTTTCCAGTTGGATCCTCTAATCCCCAATCTTCTCTATGCTTACATGGTAATGTTGGACACTGAACATTACATCCCATTGTTATTACTATATCCACCTCTGGGATTTCACTTAATAATTTAGGTCTTTGAGTTAACTCCATATCAACTCCTATTTCTTTCATTATTCTCACTGCATCTTGATTTATTTTATACCTCTCTTCAGTTCCAGCTGAATAACTTTCAAAAACATTTAATCCAATTACCTTTCCAAAGGCCTCTGCCATTTGAGATCTACAAGAATTATGCACACATACAAATGCTACTTTTTTCATAATAATAATCCCCCTTAATCTTCTTCTCCTATTAAATATAAATACTTAAAAACATTGTTAATTCCAAATTTTCATTATATTATCCCACATCATTTTTCCATATCTGAATAAGTTATTACATCCATAAAGAATAGTATTGCTCTATTTGCATTGTTTAAATTAAGACTATAATGATTCCACGTTCCTTCTTTTCTAGATTTAACTAACCCACACTCACTTAAAATCTTCATATGATGAGATAATGTTGATTGAGAAATATTAAAACATTTAAGTATTTCACAAGCGCACTTTTCTCCATCTGATAATAAATTTAATATTCTTAATCTATTTGAATCTCCTAAAGCTTTGAAGACTCTTGAATTCTTTTCAAATCTATCTTCCATAACTATACACATCCTAATATATAAAGCTAAATCTTTTTATATAGATTATATCTATAAATATCGATATTAGTCAATATTTATATGTTATATAAAGTATATATTTAAATTCAAATATCTACATTTATAAATATATATTAAAAATTCAACAAAATACTTTTTTAAATGTGATGTAATAATAAATTAATATAATAAAAAAAGAATGCTAAAAAAGCATTCTTTTATATGAAAATAAAGATTAATTGTTACCTTTAATACACTCTTAAAACTCAATTTATAGTTTTAATTATTTTACCTTAAGCTCCTTTTAAACATAATATTGTGCTTGAGCACTATACATAATTTCATATTCATTTCCTTTATCTTTTACAAGCTCATCATGTGTACCATATTGAATAAGTCTTCCCTTATGAAACACTGCAATCTTATCACAAAATTTACAGCTAGATAATCTATGAGAAATATATATTGTAGTTTTCTTTCCTATAAGTTCATTAAACTTACTATATATCTCATGTTCTGCCTTTGGATCTAAAGCTGCTGTTGGCTCATCTAAAATTACTATTGGTGCATCCTTATATATAGCTCTTGCTATAGCTAACTTCTGAGCTTGACCACCTGAGAATTCTATTCCTCCTTCATCAAAATTCTTATAAATTGGAGTATCTATTCCCTTAGGTAATTTCTCTAAATCTTTATCAAACCCAGCCTTTCTTAAGACCTCTTCTATATCTTCATCTTTAATATTTTTAATGTTATCTAATGCAATGTTTTCTTTAATAGAAAATGATAGTAGTTTAAAGTCTTGGAATACTACAGATAAAAGTTTCATATATTCATCATAATCATATTCCTTTATATTAACTCCATTTAATAGAATTTCTCCTTCTGTCGGCTCATAAAGTCTTGCTAAAAGCTTAATAAAAGTTGTTTTACCTGCTCCATTCAATCCAACTACTGATAGCTTTTCACCTTCATTAATATTAATTGAAACATTTTTTAAAGTAAATTCCTTGCTTCTTGGATATTTAAATGAAACATTCTTAAATTCTATATTTGCCTCTTTTAAATTTTCAATATGCTTTCCATTTTTAACTTGTTTAGACTCTACACTATCAAATTCCATATATGCTTGAAGGTATCTACACATTTGTCTTATTGTCACGTAATTTTTAAAAAGGTTAGAAATTGATGTGCTAAAATTTATAGCTGCATTTGTATACATTGCAAAATCACCAATACCTATACTTTTATTTAAAACTCTATAAGTTATATACCCATAAACTACAAGCATTTGCAATTGTACAACTACCTGGTTAAATCCATCAAAAAGTCCTAATTTATTAAACATTTTAAACCAAATGCTCATACTATTTTTATTAAAATTATCTATCTTATTAACTAAAAGCGGCGCTATATTGTAAAGTCTTACATCCTTTGCTGCTCCAAAATCATTTACAGTATTTGCATAATACCCATACTCCCTATTTAGTGGAATTAACATATCATAAAACTTATGCTGTAATCTTTGAGATTTCTTATAGACAATAGTATTTAAAAGTACTATTCCAACTATTATAACTATAATTATCCAATCTAGAGTTAATATCAAACCTATTAATCCAATCATTTTTATTACTTCAGTCAATATACTTGATAAATTAAATATAAGATTCCAAATAGCTCCTTGATTTCTTATTGGAAATAAAGCCCTTTCCTTTAGATTAAGTATTTCTGGATCTTCTATATTTTCAAAATCCATATCCATAACCTTTTTTCCTATTAACAAATCAAAGCCTGCCACTATTTGCTCATTTTTAAAGGCGCATTTATTTTCTAAGATTCTATTTATAGCATTTAATATTCCATTACCTACTACTGTTGCTAATACTAAAAAAACAAGTACCCTTATTCTTTTAGCTCCTAGCAATTCATCTATAATATACTTTGGCATTATTATATTTAAGAAAGGAACTGCCGCTGCAAAAAATGATGAAAAGAACAATGTAGGCAAATAAGTTTTTGATATGCCATGGGCTGTTTTTAAGAAATATTTTATTATATATAAATCACTAGTGTATTTTTCTTTCCTTTTCATTATGCTAAAGCCTCACTTTCTTCTTTATAATATTGAGACTGTATGTTAAACATCTCACTATACTTTCCATTTTTACTTAAAAGTTCATCATGTGTTCCATATTCAACAACCTCTCCATTTTCAAAGAAAGCTATAACATCACAGAATTTTGTACTAGCTAATCTATGTGATATATAAATTGCTGTTTTCTCTCCTATTAACTCATCAAAACCTTTGTAAATTTTGTATTCTGCTACTGCATCTAGGGCTGATGTTGGCTCGTCTAATATTACTATTTTTCCATTTTTATATAAAGCTCTTGCTAAGGCTAACTTTTGATTTTCTCCTCCTGATAGTTCTACTCCCTCTTCATCTAATATTTTTAAAAGTGATGTATCTATCCCCTTTTCAAGGGAGTTTATTTTTTCTCCAACCCCTGCTTTATTTATGCATTTTAATACCCTATTCCTATCAGTATCTTTCATCTCTTTTAGAGATACATTCTCTGCAATACTAAAAGCAAATGTCTTAATCTCTTGAAATACTACAGATAAAATCTTAAAATATTCTTCCTTAGAAAAGTTATTTATATTAACCCCATTTATTAATATTTCCCCGCTTGTCGGCTCATAAAGTCTACATAAAAGCTTAACAAAAGTTGTTTTACCAGCTCCATTAATTCCAACAATAGCAAGTTTTTGTCCTTTTTTTATTTTTAAAGAAAGATTTTTATAAATATACCTCTCTGTTCTTGGATACTTAAATGATACATTTTTAAATTCTATCTCATAAGAATCATCTTGTGGAATTTCTATTGGATTCTCTGCCTCATCACTATCTTTCATTTCTAAAAATTCTCTCATATCATCTAAATACATACTTTGAGCCTTTATATTAGCTATATCTTCTAATATACCTTTCATCCAATCTCCAAACCCACTGATTGTTGAAAAATACATTGTGAAATCTCCAATAGTCATAGCAACAAACAATACATTATATATCAAATAGCCATAAACAACAGCTTCCCTTACTACAAGGAGCCCAACATCTGCCAACTTAGCTTTTATTTCTTTTTTTCTTAAAGCTTTAGAAATGTCTAATCTTGCACCTCTAAACTTTTTAAACTTATTAACTAAAAGATTTTTTAAATTATATATTCTTATATCTTTTCCGTATGAAAAATCATACATAGTATCAAAGGCATAAAAGCTTCTTCTATCTTTATCAGCTGCATAATCTTTTAAACTATACTCATATTTTTTAACATTGAATGTTAAGAAATAACTTATTAAAACGTTTAATATTAAAAATAATAAAATCCATGGACTTAAGAAAAATAGTATTGAAATATATCCAATAAAAGCTGTAAGCTTACCACAAAGTCCTAATAATAAGTGATATATCCCTTCTACGCCTGTATTATTACTACTGACTGCATTATATACACTCTCTATTTTATTTAAGACTTCTGGATCTTCAGTATTCTTGAAATCCATACGCATTGATTTTTCACTTATTTTTGAAATATAATCTAATCTTAGTTTAACAACTCTTGGATAATAGGCATTCCTAAGCCAAGAAACTATAAAATTAGCTATTGATGATAATACAAAAAAACTAGCTAAAATTATTAAAATAACATCTATTCTCTGTTGTCCCATTAATTCATCAATCAAAAATTTAGGTAAAAATATACCTAAAAAAGTAACTGCTGGCGCTAAAATAGTGTAAATAGCACATTGTAAAAACACTATTTTATCCTGTTGCCAAGCATATCCCAAAACATACTTTAAATTACTCATAAGAGTACCCTTCTTCTTATGACCACTCATAAATTCTCACCCTCCAAATACCTTTTTATTCCAATATCATATATATTTTATCATTCTTTCTTAATTTTTCTATAAAATACTATGATTTATTAATTTTTTAACTTTATCTAGAATTTTTACAATAAATTTAATTAATCAAACTATACTTTTTTACAGAATCTTTTACCCTATCTAAATTTATCTTATAAATTACCACAGCTATTTCATCTAAATCAATCTCTTTTCCTTCATTGACTAAATAATAAAAACAAACTCCTAACTTTCTTTTTATTATTAAAGTCATATCCTCCTCAATTCTTCCATATTCTCTTTTAAGAGCAAGGACAATATTTTTTGCCTCATCTCCATTGATAAGACCACTTAAAATAAGTTCATTATATATTAATAGAGCAAATAAACTGACTTCATTATAAATTTCTTCTCTTCCAGCAAAGCCATCAAACATATTTAGAATTGTCTCTGAAACAATGTTACGCTCTACTATATACTCTCTTCTCAAATAAATATTTTTAACCGCATTGGAGAACTTCTCTGCTAATTCATCTAGTGAAGCATCATCCTTAAGTTCTATTATGGTATCTATTCTTTCTATAATCTTCTCTTTTGGGAAAAATGTCTCTTGTCCAGTAGAAACACTTTTCTTTATAAACCACTCTTCTGGAATTAAATTTTTTCTTTTCCATCTATATAATTGGCCATATGATATATTCATTAAAGTTAATAAATCTTTTTTTGAAATTAATTCTTCATGCATACTTTCTCACCTACTGTGCTTTTTTCATCTATTATCTTTAGTTCTCCAGTATATTCTATTCTCTCTATTTCACATCCTTTTCCTATAATAATATTTTCACCTCTAACAATTTTACATTTGGTGTTTTCCAAGGTAATTTTGTCACCTTCAATCATATCACAATTTAGAAATCCATCGGAACTAAAAGAAATTTTTAAAAACATAAATTTTTTTTTGTGTTCTGATTTAACTACTATTTCCTCCCCTCCGATTTCTTTTATATATGACTCTCCTTCTGGAAATATTTTTATTTTATCAGCTGTCAAAAGATTTTCAATATTTATATTTCCAATACCGCAAAAATCTTCTCCTTCACAATCTCCACCAATTTTACATCCGCCTCTTATTACCATTTTTTCAAAATTTACATTTCCACTAATTGCACTTCCTCCGTTTAAGATAATTTCTTTTCCCATTAAATCCTTCTTAAACATTGCTGATCCACTTATCTTTAATGTTTCAGTTGATGTTACATTTCCATTACATGCCATACTACCAGAACATTTAATTTCCTTTATAGTTATATCTCCTTGAAAGTCTGCACTTCCACTTGTTTTCACCATATTAGCCTTTATATTTCCTAAAATTTGACCTGAACCCGATACCTTAACATTATTGTATTCTCCTGGCGAAATTGTTCCTGAACCTGCTATTTTAACATCATATAAGTTATTTTCATTTTCCATAAAACTATTATCTCCTTTTATAAAAACTATTTATCTACTTAAAAATTAATATTTCATTCAACTAAATTGAAATTTTTTCTTTAACAAAGCTTCCCTCAGCTACACTTAATTCTCCTGAGTACTCAACCTTCTCTACTTTGCAATTTCTACCTATAATTATATTATTTCCTCTAACAATCTTTGCAGTAGTATTTTCAATCTCTATATTATCTCCTTCTATAAGATTACAGATTAATTCATTTTTTTGTTTATAATTAAATATAAAGATTTTTAAAGGACTCTCTTTTCCAGCTTTAATTTTTATATTTTCTCCCCCTATTTCATTAACATTAGATCTGCCTAATAGTTTTATATCAATTTCATCAGCAGATAATAAACCTTCAACATCTATTTTTCCTTCACCACAAATTTTTCTTCCTTCACAATCCTTCTTACATTTAAACCAACCTGAAAGCTCAATAAAATCAAAATTTACTCCTTCTAAACATTTTAAAGTACCTGATATATTTATCTTATTTGCACTAATACTTTTTAAAACTTTAAAACTTCCTGATGAGCTAATTAATTCCATAGATTTAACCTCACCTAAAACTTTAAACATTCCAGAAATATCTATAGAATTAACTTCCATATTAGCTAAACTGTCTGCCTTTCCTGATACTTCAATATTGTTAGCTTTTATATCACCAAAAATTTTAACCATACCTGATATGTTGATATTATTATATTCGCCGCCAGCAACTTTTCCCATTCCTGCAATATCTATATTATTAAGCATTGTTTTATCACCCTTCTACAAACATAACATTGTTACGCTATATTTTAAAATAATAATAGTTTTACATTAATTTAAAGATTGTTCTAAAAGCATCAATAAAACATTGTTACGTTAAACTTCAAAAAAATATAAACCTATTTATACTCTTAGTATATATAAAGTGCCATGTTTTGTAAACACTTTCTATAAAATTTATTATTTTTATTTTCAACAAAAAATATGAAGTCATAGTTATTAACTATAACTTCATATTAAAAATTCTATAAGAAACTACTCTATTTCATGAACTCTTGTGTAGCATAATATGTGTTTCCAACTTTATAAACTCCAATTCCTATAGAAGTGAAATCTGGAGATAATATGTTAGCTCTATGTCCTGATGAATTCATCCAGTTTGTCATGAATTGATTAGCTATATTTGCATCACCTGAGTATCCACTTAAATATGCTATATTTTCTCCCCATGCATTATAAGAAACTCCATCAGCTTTCATTTTAGCTGTTATTAACTGACCATTTGGATCTTCATGAGAAAAATATTTTTTAACACCCATATCTTCTGATTTAATACGAGCATATTTTTGCATTGTATTACTATAGCTTAAAGGCGCTACCCCCGCTTTAGCTCTTTCCTCATTAACCTTGTTGAATATCATTTGTTCAATTTGAGCTACATAAGCACTATCGTTACTTGGTTGCTCTGCTGGTTTTTCTGCTGGCTTGTCAGCTGGTTTATTTTCAGGTTTGTTAACTGGCTTATCTGCAGGTTTCTCAGCTGGTTTATTTTCAGGCTTATTTGCAGGTTTGTCTGTTGGATTGTTAACAATTGTTTTTTCTGCTGGCTTGTCATTAGCTGGTTTTTCTGCTGGTGCTTCAACTGAACCATTTTTATCTGAGTTACCAGTTCCTGAACAACTATTTCCTTTATTTAAAGTCCCATTATTAAAACATGGAATTTTAAATCCAAAAATTGAAATTTCATTATTTTTTACTTCTTTACTATTGGCACAGGCATTGTTATTCTCACAATCCTGATCCTTGCAATCTGTTCCTTTGTCATTAGCGCAAGCATTATTATTTTCACAAGCTTGATCCTTAGCTCCATTACATGCTGCATTTGCTTTATCACATTGTGAAGAATCATTTATGTTATCATTTTTTTCAGTATTAGCTTGTCCTTCTTCTTTATTAGCTTGTCCTTGATTTTTACAGAATGTTTTAGCTACAGATTCACACACTTTTGTAAAAGGATTACTACTCTCAGTAGTTGCCTTAGTGTTTTCAACAGAAGCTTGTCCATCTTCTGCTTTTTTGTTAGCCTCAGTTAAAACATTATTACTAGCCTCTAAGATTTTAGGATTTGTTGTACTTATAGTATTAGCGTATGCCATTCCAGCACTACCAGCAACTACTCCTAAAGATACTATTACAGAAATTATTTTTTTATTCATGTTTTTCCCCCCAATTATCTTTTGTTTTTCCTAAGAAAACTAACTCTAATTCTTATAAAGCTTCATATGTAGAGACAATATTATTGAAAGCTTAAATTATATCTTAATTAAAATATAATTTAAGAATTATTTAGCTTTAAATAAAAAAGTGTTATATCTTAACTACTCTCATATGTATAAGTCATTTTGGCTCTTACATCTTTCTGTAAATTTAAGATCAACACTTTTTACTAACTTAGGAATCAATTGATATCAAAGTCCTTTATCTAGACTTTAATTGAATTATATATGACTATTAAGCTAATATCCACTTTTTCACCTATGTTTTACCAATATTGTTTTTGGGTATACAGTAAAAATGATTCTATATTATTAAATTATTCATATTACTCCTATTTTTATGGTATAAAGTATATAAAATCTCTATGATATTTTTTCATATATTAGCTAATAATATTACTGGATCCTCTTATTTCTTTTTTTGAAAAATTATATTTTCGACAGATGTCGTCCTTTCAAAGTTACATAAAAAAGGGTTATATCATTATTAATTACATGAAATTATAGAAATCTTAATAAGATACTCTATAATTACTTTTAAAATTAATATGATATAACCCCTTTTGCTTAAATATTTAATTATCTAATTTATAAATTTTATGCTAAGGCTATGTTTTATAGTGTTGATTTTTAGATAGAACTGTAAGACCATCTTAATAAGCAGCTAGTATTGCATTATCTACGTAAGAAGAATAGCGTTAAGAAGCTTTTTCTGTTTGAGCATAGCGAGTTTAAAAGCTTTAGCTATTATTCTGAAGTAGATGATAGCAATACTTTGCGAAATTAAGCTAGGTCTGAAGGGCTAGCTAAAAATCAACATTCACCTAAAACAGAGCCTATATTAAAAGCTCTTCTAAAATACTTTAGAATAAATACTACTTTACTTAACTTCTATAGTAACTTCTTCTTCAAAATACATACTCTTAACCTTTATTTTGCAAAGTCCAACTTCGCCATGAGTTCTTACCCAAAAGGCTGTCGCTCCGCCAGAAATTCCAAATTTACTTGGTCCCATTATGCTTAAAGGCCCATCTACTTCAACCTCAATAAAATCATTATTTAAGAAAAGAATCTCTCCTAAATTATCTAAAAGTTTAACCACAACTCTTGTAGCATCATAACTTGACTTATCTAAAGAAAGTTCTAAATCATCTGGTATAACTTGAAGTTTATCCATACTTCTCAACTCACCAATTTCCTTTGAAGCAACCTCTTGATTATTTATGAAACCTTTTATAGTTAAAGCATTTTCTTTATCACCCCAGCCTCCAGCTAATTTATAAACTAAAGACATAATTTTAAATACTGGTACATTAACTTTTTTACTGAATTCTTCTATATATTTATAATCCTCTTCAGCTAAATTAGTTAGATTAGAATTCTTTAATTTATTTAATACAAAATCTTTAAGCTCTAATTTTGCTTCTTCACTAAGAGATATTTCTAAATCCATAGCAAGAATATGTGTAATCTCTATTGGTGGATGAGGTAAATTAGGAAACTTTTCTTTGTTAGGATAATAAGTATCAATATATATTCCATCTTTAAATAGCTTTATATAATCACAGTTTGTAAGAACAGTAAATGGAAGTATTGCACCACCATCTCTTTCCCCTTTAGCTCCTAAAGTAATAGGCTCTAAAACAACACCAGCCTCAGCTTCCTTTTGGCTCGCATATGAATAAGCTGCATACTTAGGATTTCTAAACATATCGGAAACTCCATGGTAGCAAATTTTATCTCCTGATCCAAATGAGCTATGTGTATTATAGTCAAAGGCACACCATCCTATTGCTCCACTTATTTCATCTAACCCAAAAGATTCATTAATAACTCTTAAATGTCTATATGCATGTTCAACCTTTTTACATTCTTGATCAAAACTTTTAGTTGGATACATATGACCATTATACTCAGTTACTAAGTAAGGAACTTTTTCAGCTTGTCCTGTTACTTCACTTTGAGTTCTTAATACCTTTTTTCCACCACAGTGTATAAAATCATTCATAGTATATACACCTTCTATGAAATCGCTATTTTCTAAGTATCTAACTCCACCAGTTTGTCTAATAGGATCTAAACTTCTTGCCATAGCATTAGTCTTCATATAAAAATCATGATTATCTTGAGATTCATTTATTCTAACTCCCCATAAAACTATAGAAGGTCTATTATAATCTCTCTTTATCATTTCTTCTACATTTTTAATTGATTCAGCTTGCCATGCTTCATCACCTATGTGTTGCCATCCTGGTATCTCTTCGAAAACTAATAAACCAATCTCATCACATTTTCTTAAAAAGTGTCTTGATTGTGGATAATGAGATGTTCTAACTATATTAAGCCCTAATTCATTTTTTAAAATCTCAGCATCTCTTTCTTGTACTCTTTCTGGCATAGCATACCCTACATATGGATAAGCTTGATGACGATTTAATCCAACAAGTTTCATTTTTCTTCCATTTAAATAAAAACCATCTGGTCTAAACTCTGCTTCTCTAAATCCAAAGGTATCTTTATATTCATCTATAACTTCTGATCCTTTTAATAGTTTTACTCTTATTTCATAAAGCTTAGGATTTTCTATATCCCATAATTCAATCATATTTAATTCATCTATTTCTATTTTTTTAACGCTTAACCCTTTTTCTATTGGCAAGCTCATTTTTAAAACTTCTTCAAAAGTTTCATCTCCAAAATCTACAACTACTTCTAAATCATTTCTTTCTTCTGCAAAGTTATTTATTTCTATATCAAGTTCTAATTTTTTTTCTTCCTTTAAACAATCATATGCTCTTGCATATAAGTTATTAATAAATGTAGGTTCAACTATTCTTAAGGAAACTTCTCTGTATATTCCTCCATAAGTTAAATAATCAACAACATATCCATGGGGAGGTATATCCGGTCTTTCTGTTGAATCAACTACAACTTTTAATATATTATCCTCGTTTATTTTTAGGGCATCTGTAATATCTACTGAAAAATTAGTGTAACCACCCTTATGTCCACCAACATGAATTCCATTTAGATAAATCTCTGCAGCTATCATAACCCCTTCAAAGTCTATAAATACCTTTTTACCCTTAATACTATCATCAAAGTTTAAAACTTTGACATAAGTAGAAATAAATTGATATGCCTTTTCATCAAAATAGTTATATGGTAATTCTATATTTGTATGAGGTAAATCTACTCTTTCAAAATTACTGAAATCAAACTCATTTTTTAGATACCCCTCATTGTAATCATTTGCATAAAACCATTGATTATTGATATGAATTATTTCTCTCATAAATTCCCCTCCTAATTTTACGATTAATTCTACGTAAATCCCAAGTAAATTATTACCATATATATTATACACGCTTTCTCTATGAACTTTCTTTTAACAATTAAAATTTCTAACAAATAATTTAAATTTGTTCAATATAAAAACACTTTAGACATAACAAGATAAATAAAACTCCTTATTAATGTTTAAAGTGTTCTAATTTGCATTTATAATTTTTTAATTAATGTTATTTTTCCCCTTGATAAGGTTAAAACACCTTCATTTTCTAACTTCTTAAGTTTTCTACTAACAACTTCCCTTGAAGATCCTATTTCTTTTGCAATCTCATTATGGGTAATATAAATATTACTTGTACCTTTTTCTTTTAAAAACTTAGCAAGTCTAGTATCGATTGGCTCATGTATTATATTTTCGTTTTTATCTATTATTCCTCTAAATTTTCTATATAAATCTTTATATAATGCTTGAAAGAACTCTAAATTATTAAATAAATATTTGCTTAATACTTCTGGTGGAACTATAAACATTTCTAAATTTTGAATAGCATACCCTTCTATGTTAAGAGGAAGACAATTCATAAAGCATCCAAAAGCTTCATGACATAATTCACCTTTTTTTATGGTGTATAAATTAGTCTCATCCCCCTCTTCATTTATTCTTTGAATTTTTATCTCTCCTCTAATTACTAAAGGAAAACCAGCACAGCTTTTTTCTTCACTTGATTTAATGAATTCTCCACTTTTAAGTTCTATTAATATTATTTTTTCTTCAAAAACACCATTGCTTTTTTTATTTATATCCTTTAATACTGGATATATATCATAGAGTAAGCCTAACTTTCTACTTATATCCTCGCTCATATTTAAAACTCACCTCTTCTCTTATATTCATATCCATTCTTTTTAATATTTTTAAAATAAACATCATTTATATATATTCAAGTTATAAATTTTCAAATAGTTAATTATCAGATAAGCTTTTCACGGCATTTCCTCACAGTAAAATTCTCTATATTTATAGTAACAAATAAAATTGCAAAATAAAACAATCTCCTTTTACAACTTAATTAAATATAATAGTTGTATATAGCAACTATTATAGGAGATATTATATGAGTCACGATTATATTTTAGGGGAAGAAAAAATTTTTACTGCCTTAATGAAATTAAGCATTCCAGCAACCCTTGCAATGCTTGTTAATGCTATATATAACATTGTTGATACAATCTTTGTAGGTCGTGAGGTTGGCGCCTTAGGAATTGCAGGTGTATCAATATATCTTCCCTTACAAATGATTATGATGTCACTAGCATCATTAATTGGCATTGGTACAGCTTCAATTTTTTCAAGAAAAATTGGACAACATGACTTAGAAGGGGCTAATAGAGCCTTTGGTAATCTAATTTTATTAGTTTATTCATTTTCAATATTTACAGTAGTATTTGGATTTATATTTATGGAGGATCTTGTAAAATTTCTTGGTGCTAGTAATGAAGTCTTACCCTATGCAATGGATTATGCTAAATCAATACTTTCTGGGGTTTTATTTTTTCCAATGTGTGTGGCAGCTAATAATATAACAAAAGCTGAGGGAAGTGCAAAGGATGCTATGTGCTGTATGAGTATTGGAATGGTGGCAAACATAATTCTAGACTATTTGTTCATATGCAAATTTAATATGGGGATAGTTGGTGCTGGTTTAGCAACATCAATTTCCAAATCACTAAGCTTTTCATATTTAGTTTATTATTTAATAAATAAATCCTCTGTAAAAATTAAATTTGAGTATATAAAATTTGATTTTTCAATATTTAAGGAAATTATTGCAATAGGTTCCTCTGCTTTCATAACTCAAGTATCTATTAGTCTAGTTACATTACTACTAAATCATTCTTTAGTTAAATATGGTGGAAATCTTGCCCTATCTATATATGGAATAGTGTACAAGCTTACTTTATTTATACAGATGCCTTTATCTGGACTGGTTCAAGGAATGCAGCCTATTGTTGGTTTTAGTACTGGAGCTAAAAACCCGGCTAGGGTTAAGCGTACATTTAAATTAACATTAATAATATCAACTTGTATCGCTACAATTTTCACCTTAATAATATTAATAAAATCTGATATATTCATGCAATTATTCACAACAGATGCTACTCTAATAACTGAAGGAAGTAAGGTATTAAAAAGTAATATAATTATGTATCCAGTATTAGGTATATACCTAACAACTATTGGTTTCTATCAATCAACAGGAAAAGGGAAAGAATCATTAATTTTATCTTTGTTAAGACAATTTATTTTCTTTATTCCACTTTCAATAATACTACCATCATTATTTAATCTTGGTATATGGGGTATATGGATAGCCTTCCCTATTTCAGACTTCCTAGCATTCATATGCACATTAATAATTGCTAAAATAAGCCTTAATAAAAAGCTGTGTAATCAATGAAGTGATAACATAATGAATTACCTAAAAGCTTTAAAAGGGAGTATATCAAACTTATATACTCCCAAAATAATTTCAATTTATTTTCTTTTCAACCTATTTATCTATAAACTTCAAATAATATTCCTCCTACTATAATTAAAAGTAATACTATTTATATAACCTCTGAAACCTTCTATTTTTATTAAAATTTTATTGATGCTTTATTTTTAGGTGTTCCCTCTGGGTATTCATAAGTATAATCAGAAAGTTTACTATCTTGAACCATATCTCCATTTAAAGCATTAAGCTCATAAGTTCTAGTATGTTCTCCATTGAAAAATATATTACCATAAAAAGAACCATCCATTGGAGTTATATACATAAATAAGTTCTCTCCCGAATGCTCTGGATAACGTTTAAAATAAGCCTTTGCAATAATATTTTCTGCTTCTCCATAAGTTATATATGGAGATATTGGCTTTTTTCCTCTCTCATTATCTGAAATATTTGTTTTATAATAGTATGTTTTTAAACTTGCCTGCTTGTTTTCATTTTCTTTTAATTCTTGTTCCTTTTTAGCTGTTTTTTCTTGCTCTATTCTTTGCTTTTCTTCCTCAATTCTCTTCTTTTCAGCTTCAGCTTTTTTTCTTTCCTCTTCTTCTTTTTCTTTTGCTATTCTTTCAGCTTCCTTCTTTTCTTCAATCTCTTTGTTTATCTTATCTTTTAAGCTATTTAATTGTGTGTTTATAACCTCTACAGTACCTTCATTTATTGTATTTAATATATCTAGAGCTTCTTCTAGCTTACCTTCATCATAAAGCTTAGTTGCTAATTTAATATTTTTTTCTTGAATTTCTATACTAGATATTTCTTCAAGCTTCTTATTAACTTCTGGATTTTCTTTTATGTTCGTACTTTCTATATATAATTTTTTAGCCTCTTCATAATTATTAGCTTCAAATTCAGATAATGCTTTTGAAACCAAGTCATTATATTTTTCTCTTTCTCTAGCCTCAGAAACAACGACTCCAGTTAGTCCTACTAATACAACCACTGTAGCAGTAATAATAGCAATTTTTATTTTCTTTTTTCTCACACTAATTCCCCTTTAACCTATAATATCTTTTAAAAATTAACAATAAATTCAACTGAATAAAATGAAAATTTTAACATTTAATTTGTTCTTTCCTCAGAATATCATAAGCTTTATAGAAAAACAATTTAAGAGGATATTAATTTAAACTTTTTTAATACATCTTTAATTATTATATTATTTGGCTATGTTTTAGGTCAGTGTTGATTTTAAAAACTTTTCTGGATTCATAAGAACAAGTCTATTGACTTCTCCTATTGTTCCACTTAGATGATATGGAAGTGAACAGTTTGAAAATGATACATTGAGACCATTTTCAAACATTATAATTTTATCTTCTTAAAAATCCCTCTATTAATTACTTAAGTTTTGTACCTACATATGAGCCAATACCACCTGACACATTTATAACATCATATCCTTCTTTGCTTAAGACACCTGTTACTCTTGAACTTCTACCTCCTGATTGGCACATTATATAATACTTTTTATCTTTATCTAAATATTTTGATGGATTTCCTAAAATATCTATCATAGGAATATTTTTAGAATTTTTCAAAGCTCTTGCTTTATATTCATAAGGTTCTCTTATATCTATTAAATTTACTTTTCCTAACATAGAATCTAAATCATTAACATTTATACTTTCTCTTGAGTTTCTTTTTAAAAATGAAAACATAATTTTTTCCTCCGCTTCTAATACCATATTTTTCAAATTTAATTCTTTATATAAATTAATACTTCTTTTCATTAAAGAAATTAATTTTTAATCTTCCTCATGACATTATTATAATTCTAAAAAAAAGATATTTATGTGACTAAGTCACATAAATATCTTTTTATATACCAGATCTTAAATTTTATTAAATTAATATTACTAACAACTATTAACTTATAATATGAAATTAGCTTACTGTCCTTGCTATATTCTCTAACTTTTCATTTAATTCTTTAATTTTCATATTAACTCTTACTTCTTCATTTTTTAATTTTTCTGCTATTCTTTTTATTTCGCCTTCAAGCTCAAAAATTTCATGTAATGAACCTTTGGTATCTTCTTTATCTGAAAAATCATAAAACATACAATTAAAGAAATTATCAAAAATATAAACAATTCCACTAATATCTTTATCTTCTAAAGACATTGCTTTTCTAACAGCTTTTAATTCTTTGTTTAACATCTCAACTGAATAACTTAGTCGTTCCATAGTAGATTTTGCAAAGTCTATTTTTTCACTCTTTTCTATAGGATTTATTACTCCTGCGCCTATAATAGTGTATGACTCCCAATTTTCAGCACTATCTAAAGCACTTTTTATTTCATCAGCTATCATGAGAGCATTTTCTGCTTCATTTAAGGCTTCTAAAACCAAAACTTTTTCATTTAAAAGAGAACTAATTTCCTTTTCATATTTAATTATCTCATCTTTAACATCTAAATTACTTCTCTTTAACATGTCTATTTTTTGTAATATGAGAGCTTCATATTGATCATCTTCTACTTGTAGCTCTCTTAACTTTTTCTTTTCTTCTTCTAAATCATTGTTTAAATTTTTAATATTTGACTTTAAATTATCATATTTTAATTTAGCATCTAGATATTCTTTTTCTTCTTTATTTAATTTTTCACTTTTATTTCTCATTATGCTTGCTATTAAGTTTGAAAAAGAAAATGATTTTAACCTTTCCACATCTTTTTCTTCCTTAATTAAGTTCTTTTCTAAAGATTCCAACTCTTCCTCTTTATTGTTTAAAGTTTCTATTATTGAGAAAATTTTATTTTCCAAAGCTTCTCTAAGCACCTTATTGTTTCTATACTTTTTGATTTTTTCATCTATTTCTTTAATCATTTGCATATCTCTTCTATTACTAACACTTTTAAAAAATCATAAATCATAAGTTTTTAAAATTATTAGTAACTGCTCCTCCTCTTCATCAAAATTTAATTCTCTCTATTACACTGAATATAGCACACTCCTAATTTATTGTAAATATATGTATTACTTTATTCAATAATGTAGAATTTATAGTTTAATTTAAAGTAATACATATATTTTATTTCTAATTAATTTTTCTCAATAATTTTTTCTAATTTATCATTCAAAGTATTAATTTTTATATTTATAATATTTTCTTTTTCTTCTAATCTATTTATTAACTTTACCATCTTATTCTGAAAATCTTCAATTTTATATAAAGAATCATTTATTTCTCCTTGAACAGAAAAATCAGTAAATATATTATCAAAGAAAATATCAAAAGTATATGAAAGTCCACTTATATTCAAACTTTCATTAAATACTGAAACATCAACATCTCCTAATTCTTTGTTAAGTCTTTCAACAGCATAACTAAGTCTTTCCATATAAGTTTTAGCATCATCAATTCTACTATGTTTAATGGAAGAAGAAATCATTCCACCTGCGATTATGTCATATGTTCCCCAACTATGAGCACTGCCTAAAGATTTTTTAACCTCTTTACTAATCATTAAACAATTATTAGCCTCTCTTGAAGCCTCTGAAATTTCAGTTTTACTGCTTAATAATTCTTTTATTTCATTTTCAATATTAATTATCTCATCTCTTATGTTTAAATTTAATTTTTTAATTAATTCCCCTTTCTCACTTATAAGATTTTTATATCTTCCTTCAATATTAATTAAATAACCTAATCTCTCATTAGTACTTTCTATATCATGTCTTAAATTCTCAACCTTAGACTTAAAGCTATCATATTTAATCTTTGCCTCTAAATATTCTTTTTCTTCTTTCTCTAATTTTTCATCTTTATTTCTTAGTAAACTAGCCATTAAATTTGAAAATGAAAGTGTCTTAAGCTTTTGAACATCCTTTAGTTCCTTTTTCAAACTTTTTTCAAGCTCAAATAGTTCCTTTTCTTTATTATCTAAATCCTCATTAAGAATTAAACTCTTCTTTTCAAGAGTTTCTTTTAAAGCTATATTTTCACGGCACTCTTTTATTTTTTCATTTAAATCTTTAAGCATAACCACTCTGCTACTTATTAACAAACTATTAAGTAACATTTCACCTCCCTTTTTATAACATATTAATAAATATTAATGATAACAAAACCTTTTAACTTTAATACATTTTAAATTCAAAACCTAATACCTCTACAACGTCATCCTTATCTAAATCATTATTATAATTTTTTCTCAATTGTACTAAATTTAAATGATCAAACCCACACTCTTGGTATAATCTTAAAATACTTGCATTTCTAGGAATAACATCAACAAACATAGATATTACATTTTTATCAATCATTATTTCATCTAATTTATTAAGAGCTAACTTTCCAATGCCATTACATCTATATTCTTCTAAAATAAAGAAGTCTTCTAACCAAGCAACATTTTGTCCTCCAAATTTAACATATATAAAACCTACAATTACATTATTAGAAAAAATATTATATATAATTCCATCACTTATCCACTCTTTTAATAATATCTCTGACTGCAAATTTGTTTGCCAATACTCTTTAGGTGCATTGGTTAATTTTCTATGATAATTCATAAAATCAGTTATCATATTTACAGTAGATTCCTTTGTTTCATCTATGATTTCTTTAAGCTTAATATTCATATTTCCCCCTTATTATTAACTACTTTTATACCAATTAGGAATTTTATTTTCAAAATACTCATAATCTTTAAAAGCATTTAATGCTCTTCTTTGCATTGCTTCTATTTCATCCTCACCAAAAGTTTCAGCCCATGTTATTGAAGTTAAAGATGAATATGCAACATAAATAGCTAAGATATCCCAAAACTTTTTTGGTGGATTATTATCAAAATATCCATTAATTTGTCCTACTGAGAAAGGAATACTAACCTCAACATCAAAGCTTTGTATTTTATAAAATTCCTCATAAGGATCTCCTACTCCCCATCTATTAAAATCTATGACTCCAATATCCTTCTCTGGAGTTAAAATTAAGTTTCCTATATGAAAATCTCTATGTTTAAATACTACTGGCTGATTATTTAATTTATTAATATTATTTTCAATAAAAGAAATTACCTTTTCATCATTATCTAAACGAAACTTTCCCTCTTTATATTTATCTATCTTTGTCATTATTTTTAATATTCCATTCTTTATTAACTCTTCACTACATTCTGCTTTTAGAGAATGTATTTCCCTTAGAATTCTTCCAGCTTTTACTCCTAAATCATATTGTTCATTTTTGGGTAAATCTAACAAACAAAAGTTTAAAGGTTTTCCTTCTACCCATGAAAGAATCATATAAATATTATGGTTATTATTACAAAGACCAAAGGATATTGCTTTTGACATTTCAAAGGAAAGTTTGTTGAACTTTTTAATAGCGTAAAATTCTCTTTTTTTATCCTCTATGGTAGATATATGTGATAATCTTACTAACAATTTATTTCCTTTTTTATCTTCTACATAGTACTTTTCATCATTGGACCAACCTTCATCAATCTTTTTCACAAAACTCCATTCTTTATAAAAAGGTATATCCATTATCTTGCTATACATGTTTATTCACCTCCACTTATAAACTTTAATCACCAAGGCAAGCCCCCTCTCCCTCTAATTTTATCACTTATTTTAGAATTTATGTTAATATATTGCTTTTGTTTTTATATTACTAAAAAAATTTAGGATAGGAACTTTTTTAAAAGACCTATCCTATTATTTCTTAATTTTTAATTATATTATGTACCTTATTACACTTAAAGGAAAACGCTTTTCAATTTCTTCTTTAAAAAATTCTTTTATTTCTTGCATATCTTCTTTATTATAAATATATTTGCCATAACCGAATTGACCATATTTAAATTTTCTTTCTTCTTCATTCATAGGAAGCGAGGTATCTGGAAATATTTCAGTTATTCTATTTTTAGCCTTTATGGTATATCTATGACTTATGACTTCAAAACCTAAATTTTTATCTTGCTCTATTGGAATTTCGCTTCTTAGCATATCTAAGAGCTCCTTATACTCTTCCTTCCAATTTTTATATAAAAATACTGGTGCAATTATAAATCCTAAAGGATATCCTGCCCTTGCAACCTTACCAGCAGCTTCAATTCTTACTTTTGCTGAAGAAGTTACATGTTCATAATCATTTATTACTTTGTCTGTATTTATACTAAATCTTATTTCTGTATGGCCATTATGATTTAAGTTTAAAAGGCTATCTATATCATTATATTTAGTAACAAACCTAAATCTAGCAAACTCTTCTTTCCCAAAATGCTCTATACATTTAGCTAAAGATTTGGTATATGGTTCAACAGGAATTGGATCTGAAGTTGCTGCCCCTTCAAATATTGTTACATCAGGCTTTCTCTCTTTAATATATTTATCAGCTTGCTTTAAAATTTCATCTATATTAACATGTACTCTAACAAAAGGTTTATCCCCTAACTGAGTATTTAAATAACAATATTCACATTGCCCCATGCATCCTGAAACTAAAGGTAATTGATAATGGGCAGAAGGCTTACAACTTTGAAATTTCATACTCTTTTTAACTCCTACAACTAAGGTTTTCTTTCCTTCTCTATACCGCTGATTAAGATTTTCTCCTGGAATCGCCGACTTCACTCTATTAGATGATAAATTTATAATTTCTATTCCCTTTTTCTTAAAAATATCGTATAGTTCTTTACCTAGCTCATATTCTAAGGCCCCTTTTTCAAATATTACTCTTTTTGGAATAAACATAATAATCTTTTAGTAAAAGTACTAAATACCTTACTAAACCCTCCTCTTAGCTTTTTATGATTATTATTTCCCAATATCACTTAATAAATTTAAATGTTAGCCTATATATTTATTATAAAATAATTTACTTAATTAGAAATTAAAAGAAAGTGAGTAATTATATGATACAGCTTTATGAAATTAATATAACAGATTTTAATACTTTTAAAAATAAGCCATTTTATTACATTCTAATATGTCATTAATATCTCCTACATATAATTTTCATATGAAGAGGATTTTATTATTTGAGAAAATAATATATACTCTCTTATTGAAAACCCAATTAGAAAAATAATCCTTATATATTTTCACCATGAGTGAATCAGAAATATATCTCAATAACTTTGTTGATGAAAACTTAATCGCAAAAGATAATTCTAACTATAGAAAAATAGCTCTTTCTATTAATATTAAAAGTTTTCCTTTATTTATAAAAAAACTTTAAAGTAGAAAAAGATTCTTTAACTAAATTATTTTATTATTCATCTTCTCTAAATCTCAAACCTTTAAGTGGATGTGGTGGTATCATTTATAAAAATTACATTTGACAATATTCAGAAAATAAAATAATATTACTAAACTAAGAAGTAGCCTTTAATTTTCTTATAAAGCTACTTCTTTTTAAACTTTTATCTTTTTAGTATATATTATATTAAAATAGCCTGTACTGCTCATCTTCATTTTTTTCACATTAATAGGCAATACCAATATAGAAGTTTGAATTTTTTTGTCCAAAATATTGACATAGATCTAGATCCATATGTTTCCTCGTTTTATATCTATTTTGTTATACCAAATACAAAACTCTTTAATATTATTTCTTCTTAAATATTGATTTCACCTCTCTTTTGACAACATCAAAGAAACTTAAGGACTTAACTATATGATTTGGATCAACATATTTTCTAACAGTACGAAGTACTTTCTTTGTGTCTTTAGAAGAAAATGAATATGTACCATTTTTCTTAGTTTTAATTGCATATCGTGGAATCCACTTTCCTTTAAACATTACTGATGCAATTACGTAATCAACCTCTTCCCAAGGAATTTGGATGAACTTTCTATAATCATTAGAATTGTAAAATTCAAATCCTTTATCACCAATCATTATTTGTCCATAATCAGCAAGCCCTGAAAAAGATGTTGCATCAACTACTAAATCCACTTTTGTATTAAGTGATTGAACCATAGATATACCTCTTTCCTAATTAAATATATAAACTTATTTTACTTAATTTTATTTCTTTTCAAAATAAATAGCCCTTATGAAAGATTTTTCTAAACTCTCATTTAGCTTTTTTATTTTTAAGAAAAGCCTAGGCTAAGTAAAAAATATTATACTAACCTAGGCTAAATAAAAATATTACATTAATCCTATTACGTGGAAAACAATACCGATTATGAATAAAGCAAGAATAATTACAATTGGAGATACTTTCTTCTTAAGTAACCACATACAAAGGAATGTTAATAATAATCCTGCAAGTCCAGGAATTAATGAATCTAAGTTTCCTTGTAATGTTGTAACTTTATCAGCAGTTAAAGATAATCCAGCTGATTGTTGTAATAAGGCTTGCTTAATACCTTCTGCACCTGCTGGAAGGCTATTCCAATCAATATAAGCACCTGGGCTTAATTGAACTGTTGATACTACTGGAGCAAATTTAATAGATACCCATCTATTAACTAGTGATCCTAATATAAACATACCAAGTATAGATGCACCTTTTGTAATATCTTGTAATAAGTTTCCTGATAAGTCCTCTGTAATACGAGAACCAGCTTTATAACCAAACTCTTGTGTGTACCAAGTAAATGCCATACGAATAATATTCCAACCTAAGAAGAATATTATTGGTCCTAATATGTTACCAGCCATAGCAAGTGAAGCACCTAATGCTCCTAATATAGGTCTAACAGTAAACCAGAATACAGGGTCTCCGATACCTGCTAAAGGTCCCATCATACCAACTTTAACCCCTTGAATAGTTACATCATCTACTTGAGCTCCATTTGCACGATCTTCTTCTAATGCTAATGTTACACCAATGATAGGTGAAGCTACATATGGGTGAGTGTTGAAGAATTCTAAGTGACGTGTTAATGCCGCTGATCTTTCTTCTTTAGTTTTGTATAATTTTTTGATTGCAGGAATTAATGAGAATGCCCAACCACCATTTTGCATTCTTTCATAGTTCCAAGATCCTTGAATGAAAGTTGAACGCCACCAAATAGAAAGACGATCTTTTTTTGTTAACTTTAAATTTTTCTCCATTTTCGTCTTCTCTCCCTTCTTAGTATCTATCGATAATATCGCCTACTGGATCTCCTATGTTTGATCCACCATTACCTGAGCCACCTTTTTTGCTAAGTGCTAAGTAAATAAGAGCTAAAGCTACACCAATTGCACCTAATCCTATAAGTGTAAGTTGAGGAATAGTTGCTAATACAAAACCAATTGCGAAGAATGGCCATACTTCTTTTGTTGCCATCATGTTAATTACCATTGCATAACCAACAGCTACAACCATTCCACCACCTACTGCTAAACCATCTGTTAACCAAGCAGGCATAGAAGCAAGTAATGCGCTTATTGGACCAGCACCGATTAATAAAATTAATGCAGCTGGTAATGCTATACGTACACCTTGCATAAGGATAGCAATGAAATGCCACATTTCAACTTTTCTTATGTTACCTTCTTTAGCAGCAGCATCCATAAGGTGTACAAATGCTGTAGCTATTGTACGACAAATAATTGTTAATAATAATCCAGCAACAGCTAGTGGAATTGCTATAGCGATAGCTGAAGATATTCCCGCTTGACCTTCTCCACTAAGAACTAAGATAATTGCAGCTGCAACAGATGCTAATGCTGCGTCTGGTGCTACGGCAGCACCTATGTTTGCCCAACCTAAAGCGATCATTTGAAGACTACCGCCTAGGATTAAACATGGTATTAAATTACCTGTAACTAAACCTATTAAAGTACAAGCAACTAATGGTTGATGAAATTGGAATTCGTCTAGGATCCCTCCCATACCAGCTAAGAATGCAATAATAATAACTAATATTATTTGAATTATATTTAAATCCACTGTTATTAATCCTCCTTTTCATTAAAATAACTTATTTATATTAACTTATTTTAATTCCTCTTGTGCTTTTTTAAGAATTTCATCCATATTTCCTTTTGTATCATTTGGAACTTTACGAACATCAAAATCTAATCCAGCCTCTTTAAGTTTATTAAAAGTGTCAATATCTTCTTGATTAAAAGCAAGTACTTTATTTGGTTGAACCTTACCCGGAGAGTGAGCCATAGAACCAACATTAACTGTCTTTATAGGTACTCCTCCCTCTACTGCTCTAAGTACATCTTCTGGATTTTCAAAAAGAAGTAATGCACGTTGTCCTCCAAAGTGTTGATCATCTTTTGCAAGTTTAATCATTTGACTAACGGGAACAGTATGCGCTTTAACTCCAGGAGGAGCTGCTTGTTGAATCAATTTCTTACGAAGTTCATCTTTAGCTACATCGTCTGATACAACAATAATTCTTGTTGGTTTTACAGTTTTTGTCCAAGCAGTTGCTACTTGACCATGAAGTAAACGTGAATCAATACGTGCCAAAACGTATTCAAAAGAGCCAGGCGCACCTACATTGTTAGATTGTTGAGCAGAGTCCGCAGCAGCTTTATTAGAATCTTCAGGTTCTAATGATTCAGGCTTAACTTTAACTCCCTCTCTAGCTGTCTTTAAAATATTAGCAGCAATTTCTTGTGCTGATTCCATTGAAAAACGTGAAGCATACGCTTCAATAACCATTGGTAGATTCATACCAGCTACGATTGCCCATTTATCTTTATGTTCTTCAACTAGGCTATCTGCTTGGTTAAATGGTGTTCCTCCCCAGAGATCAACTAAGAATAAAACTTCATCTTGATTGTCAAAGGATGCAATTGCTTCTTTCATTTTTGCTTTAATATCATCAGGTCCTTCACTAGGCATCAATGTAACAGCTTTTACATTTTCTTGTTCTCCAAAAATCATTGAGCCAGATTGCAGTATTCCTTTAGCAAACTCCCCGTGACTAGCAAGAATAATTCCTACCATATGTATACCTCCTAATTTTTATTTGCTATGATAAAATTTATTCATTTTATCTTCATTTTAAAAGCTTTACACTAATTTTACAACGATATATATTTAAATACAAATTTTATTAAGTGAATAAAATGTAAAAAAATGAGGATTTATGCTAGAAAAAGAGCATTTTTCTCGCTTATACCAATATTTTGAGCTATTTTAAAATATTTCATAAAAAAACTGTAGAGAAATTTGTTTTTATACAAATTTCCCTACAGTCTCTAGTAGATTTTAAAATATTTATAAAAATATATTCTATATTTATTTAATGCTTTTAAACTCAAACCCTTTGCTTTGTAAATATTCTATTATGCTTGGTAATGCTTTAACTGTCTCTTCTTTTCCATAAGTATCATGCATTAAAATTACTACATTATCTGCATTAGGTCCTAAAGAATCTATACTTTTCTTAGCAAATTCAACTAATTCAGCAGCATTCTTCTTTTTTCCTTCTGCATCTCCATTTAAAGCATTCCAATCAATATTTTGAATTCCTACTTCCATCATTTTTTCTTTCATAGGAGTTCTTTCTTGCCAAGACCAATATCCTCCTGGGAATCTAACTACTCTGGTTGAAAAATCTTCTCCTAAAACCTCTTTCATAAGATCGTTATTTTTATTTATATCAGTAATTATATTATTTACATTCATTTTTCTACTTGGATAAAGATATTTATAATCATGACTATAAGTATGATTTCCTATAGCATGTCCATTTTTTACGATTTGCTTTAATAAATCCTTTGATTTATCACCAGCACTTATAGAATTTCCAGTTACAAAAAATGTTCCTTTTATATTGTATTTATCTAATATTTTTAAAACCTCTGGTGTATTAGTTGTAGATGGTCCATCATCAAAAGTTAGATATGCTACCTTCTTTCCATCTTTTCTAACTGGATATTGTAATGTTCCTTTTAAAAGCCCATTAGTATATTCTGATACAACTTTAGCATCCTCAGCATTTGGATCTTCCTCAAAAGATAAATATTCTAATTTATTTGTTTTTTCTTCATTATCTGCTTTTTTCACATCATCGAACTCGTTAGCTTCTACAACTTCTTTACTCTCCGTTGCTTCAACCTGTTTTTCATTTAATGACTTACAGCCTACAAAAGCACCTAAGCATATAAGTACACTAAAAAAAAGACTAAATTTGATTCCTTTTTTCATAAGTTTATCCCCCATTCAATTAAATAGTACAAATTAATTTTACAAAAATAAAAAATTATAAAAAATACAAAACAGGAACAATTTATTTAAAATTATCTGACTTTTTTATTATATTTTATTTATAACTAGTCTTTTTTGAGTAAAACTGGGCACAAATAAAAAAAAGCTACTAATTAAGCAGCTTTTAGATGGTTGCCCATGCCATGTAATAATCATCTTCATTTTCTTCGTTAAAATTAACCTTAACAATCTTATAAGAATAATCATTACAACAACAAGTCATTTTATTGCCATATTCATCATAAGTTCCTTTTTCATAATACTCTTTTAAGGAAACAAAATCATATCCTAAAGAATGTACTGTATCTTTTAAATTCTCTACTCCAGTTCCTTTTATACCTAGCTCTTTTATTACATCGCATTGGCACTCTTCACATAGTGTCATAGCATATAAATTTAGTTCATCATCATAAAGAACTAATTCAACTGTACCATACTTATTTAATAAATCTTTGAGCTTTTCTTTAAACATAATATTCTCCCCCTTAAGTATAAACATATTATATTTATATCCTTTAAGTAAAGATTTAATACATAATTAAATTATGTACCCTAGAAATTATTATACTCCTCTATATTTTCTCAATCAAACCTCTATAGAAACCTTAAACCTTTGAATTTATTAAATATTCTTATTCACACTAAATTTTGTTTACTTTTATACTATAAATATAAGTTATTTTTTATAGATATATTATTTTTTCTTTTGAATCTTTAAGTATTTTTTTAGCTAACTCCTTTGGTGTAAGTTCTTCTTTAATTCCACATTTTTCTGGCCAAAATATATAATCACTACAATTTGAACAATTTATACTACTATTTAAGAGAGCAATATATTAATATTTCCTCCTATTTAAATAAATATATCTCTTAATAACAAAAAAACAGTATCTATTAGCTATTTTAAATTAAAGTTGCTAATAGATACACTATGATTTATTTTAATCTTTCATTTAAAAACTTAACAACAGCATCATCATTATTATTTCCAATAATACCTGTTGCTATAGCTTTTAAATCATCTGAAGCATTCTCTAAAGCATAACATTCATCTGCTATTTCAAACATAGGAACATCATTTTCTCCATCTCCAAAAGTTATAACTTTACTATGATCAACATAGTCTGCTAAAAACTTTATTCCATTTGCTTTAGATGCGTCTTTATTATATATATCTAAGAAATATGCTCCTTCATTATATATATCCTTATAACAGTTACCTGTGACCCCTTGTACATTCATTATCTTCTCAAACAATTCTTTAGCCATAGCTTCATTTTTTTCAAAAAACACAAAATTTACTATTTGATTATCTTCTAAAACATCTAAATAACTTTCAACTTTTTTAAATGACTTAAGAGGCTTATTACATCTTTCTTCATAATATTCTCTTTCAAAATCATATGTAAAATCTCTATGATATACCCATAAATAATCATCCTTTATTCCATAAAGGAAAAATGTTTTATTATAATCTTCAAGAATTTTTATTACCTCTTTAACACTACCCTTGTCTATTTCTTTTACATCTATATACTTTTTGTTTTCAATGTCATAAATTATAACACCATTCATAAGAACAACAGGTGTTTTTATATTAATTCCATCTAAAATCTCAGAAACAGTAGCTGGACTTCTAGCTGTTGCAATTGCAAAATTAACTCCTGTGTTTATTAATCTATTAAGTTCTCTCTTTGAATAGTCTGATATAATTTGATCCTTATTTAATAAAGTTCCATCTAAATCTGAAACAAATAAATCCATTTACTACCTCTTTCTCTAATGTATACACATTAATTACCTTTTTTTATTTAATATACAACATATCTAAATATTATTCAAAGAAACTAAAGAAAAAAAGTCAATTAATAAAAGGATACCTTTCAATAATTAACTCTTTAAACACCATTAATCATCTTTCTTTAAGCTCTGAATTAGCAATAGATTTTTCTTTTACTCTTCTTTTATTTATTATCTTTATTACTATTTCTACAATCAAAACTAATATGTACATTGTTATTATATTTATTAAAAATCCGAATAAATTTATATGACATGACAAAAGCAAACTAGACTTAAAGTCAGCCCCTCCATGAACAAGAGTTATATATTTATATGGAAATCCAAAGGTTCTATACCCTTCAAAATTAACTCCAGCTCTTGATATTATAGTTAATATTACTGTTAACCATGCAGATAGATTTAATAATTTTAAAGAAAACACTTTACTTAACACTTTTTTCATAAAATCATCTCCTATATATAAGTATAATGAAATTTCTTTAAATTGAAATAAACCTTATTTATCTAAAAAAGATAATTTTTTATATCTAAAAATTTTATTTAACCATTATAAAAAAACTAAATATATTTTTAATTTCACTTTAAAAAATTATTAAAATAATATATAAATTTTTATAATACTGATTATTATATATAAAAAGAGCCTTCTTAAAATTTAAACTAATATATTTTATAAATAGTTTATATTAAGTAGACTCTTCTCTCAAAACTCTATTTAATTTTGTTTAATATTCAAAAACATTTTCTTATCATTAGTGTATATTGTTTCATTTAAACCTCTATCTTATATATATTATAAATATTTATTATATTATTTTTTACTCATCTTTAATGATATTTCTATTATAGAATCTATAAACTGAGAATATGATATTCCCCTTTCCTCTGCACTTTGAGGAAATAAGCTTGTTGCAGTCATACCTGGCAATGTATTTATTTCTAATAGATATGGAACTCCCTCTTCAGAAACTATCATGTCAACTCTAGCATACACTTCACATTCTAAAGCATTAAAAGCTTTTAATGCCATTTCTTTAACCTCATCATATAAAGGCTTTTCTAAAGTTACTGGTAAATGTTCTGCTCCATTGACTGAATACTTTTGTTCATAGTCATAAAACTCTGTTTTAGTCTTTATTTCAAGTATTGGGAAAAGTTCATTATTTAATATAGGACAAGTGATTTCTCTTCCTTTTACAAACTCTTCAATCATTACTTCCTCATCATACTTTAAGCCTTCCTTAACAGCCTCTTCTATATCCTCTTTTTTATGAATTTTAAATGTAGCAACACTTGATCCACCACTATTAGGTTTAACAAAAACAGGATAACCTATTTCATCAATTTTCTTATAATCAATATCCTCTATTGACTTAACAGTAATCCATTTAGCTGTTCTTATATTTTCATCTCTTAATATCTTCTTACTTAAATTTTTGTCCATACATAAAGCACTACATAAAGCTCCACATCCTGAATATGGTATATCCATTATATCTAAAAAAGCTTGAACTGTTCCATCCTCACCAAACTTTCCATGTAAAGCTAATAAGGCAAAATCTATGTCTTTTATCTTTTCTATAACATCAGTTTTATTATCTATTATGATTTTACTTACCTCATATTTTTCCTTATCTATATGATTAAAAATTGATTCTCCACTTGCTAAAGAAACTTCTCTCTCTGAAGAAATTCCTCCCATGATTATTCCAACCTTCATATTACTATCCTCCAACTATAAATATTATAAGTAACGAAAAGCTTAACTCTATAATATTATTATAAGATTTTAACATATAAAGGTAAGAGCCACCTTAGTTAAAAATTTATACAGTAGTGGTTTACTATTACGATATATCAATCCATATTCTATACTTTTTTACAATGTAAGCACCTATTTAGAACCCATCTTATCTCCAAAACTTCAAGCATATATTATATAAAACTCTTAAATTCAATAACAATATTAATAATTAAAAACATAAACTTTTTAAAATAATCAAAAGTTAATAAAAAAATGATATTAAACAGAATCCAAAGGATATATGAACCTGTCTAATATCATTATTATTAACCTTTTTGGTTTATCTATCTAGCTGTTCTTACTGTTATTGACTCTCTCTCTGAAATCTCTCCATTGGAGTACTTAGCAGCAACCTTGAAGTTATAGATTGTGTGTCTATTTAATTTTTCTACTGTGAATTCAGTTTCATTCATTGAAACCTCTCCAACTTTCTTGTTATCTTTATAGATTATATATCCATCTAATCCATAAGTATTTTCCGGTGCATCCCAAGCAAGTGTTACGCTCTTCTTTTGAACATCAATTGTTCTAAGATTTTCTGGTGCACCTTCCTCTATTTCCATTTTAATTTCTCCAAATACTGAGTATGGAATTTCAAATCTTCTAGCTTTTTTGCCTTCTGTTTTAACTTCTAATATGAATACTCCACCTTCTGGATTCACAGGTATTCTATCTAATATAGCAGTATCTCCACCTTTAGCTACAGGTACACTAACCTTATCTGGGAATATTGAATCAGAACTACTAAATATGCTTACTACATCTCCAGCTTCTAAATCTTTTATTTTTAGAGTACCATAATTAGGATTTTCTCCATTCATTCCTGGAGCTTTATATGGAGTTAACTCAAACTTTTCTGGAGCTTTTGAATATTCCCATTCCTCTCCTTCAAAGGCAACACTCATTCTTAAACTTTCTTCTTTTCCTTCCTCAACTGTTCCATAGTAAACTCTTCCACCATCTTTACCAAAGTCTAAGCCTTCAAACTTAGCTTCTCCATTAGCATCAATAGTAGAAGTAGCAAAAGGAGTTTCATCATTTAATGATTTATAAAGATTAACAGTTTGTCCTTCTTTACCTCTTGTAACTAATACAGAGTCATTAGCTCCCTTATTATTCTTAGCATCTACAAATCTCATTGGAATCTCAGTTGTTTGATCTACAAATGTATCTTCATATAATTGGAATTCGTATATTCTTATTGCAGCCCAAGGTGAATCACCTGAGTCATCTATTCTAAGTCTTAAATGTTGAGCCACTATTGGTTCTGCTAGGTTTCTATCAGTGACAGCATCTTGATTTCCTGTTACAACATCAACTTCTTCATATGTTTCTCCACCATCATATGAAACCTCTAAAGCAAAATCTTTTGTATTAGTATCCTTAGCTTCTCCACCTTCTTCTCCATGCATAACAACCCATCTTTGAATAGTCTTAGGCTCTTGTAAGTCAATTTCCAACCATCCTTCTTTTACTCCGGCTGCACACCACTTACTATTATTATCTACTGTACCATCAACTGCTTTAATTCCTGGCTCTGCAGCTCCCTCTGCACTTACTTTAACTGGCATATTTAATGCAAAATTCACAAGATTTTCTTCTTCAGGAATTTCTGTAGCATCATGAGGAATTCCCCAATTAAATGTTACTTTCTTTCCTTCTCCTCTATTGTAATTTACATCTACAGGAACTACTTCAATATCAAATTCCATTTCTTCTCCATATCTACTGAACTCTTGAACATAATAAGCATCATTTGGAGTTGCTCCCATAAGCTCTTTAGAACCATCTGGTTTAATTCTATATATTTCATAGAATGCTAGATCATCATCATTTCCAGCTTCTAAACCATCCCAATATATTCTAGCCTCTGCACTATTTGCATTATGAACCATTGTTTCTTCTAAAACAACATCGCTATTTTTTAATCCTTTATTATTTTCAGTAGTTTCTTCTATAGATATTTGTCCTACATTCATTTTAAAGTTTTCAATATCTTCAGCACTTTCAAACTTTAATGATATTGCAGAAATTGTTTTTCCAACATGTTCTCCTAAAGGTATTTTAACCTCTGTCCACTCTCCATTACTATTTTTATTTACATCGAAGAATGTAAAGTTTTCCTCATCATAATTTTCTCCAAAACATAATCCTACTTTCATATTTGGAGCTGATTCTGTTTTGTAAACAATTGATAATTCTGTTGAGTTATTCTCTATATTTAAGTCTGTGCTATATAACTTAATATGATTTGGATTTGCAGCTTCTAAATTTCCTTCAACCTTTAATGAACTTCCTCCATTGTATGCAGTTTTAAAGTCAAAGTCTGGAGTAAGTTTTGAACCATTTGATTCAACTATCCATCTCCAAGTTGGTAAATAATCTTGTATTGCTCTATTATTCCACTCTTCATCTTTTGAAAGTGAACCATCTATATAATAATCTTCACCATGTCCTAAATTAAAGTTAGTAACAAATGGTAAGTCATTTATTGCTGATCTATCTGGAACATAGTTAGCTAATCCTGTCCAATCTTGATCTGTATCTGATTTTGATGGGTCCCCTGTTGGTCCTACCCAGAATTTTTGATCATGCTTATAGAAATCATAAACATCCTTAGCCATTGAGAATGTTGAGTTTGGAGTGTACATAGCTAAAGAAAGTCTAAGTTTTCCATTCTCATCTAATAAATAATCATCATTAAATGGTGTATTATATGCATTTTGTTGAACATCTAATCCTGCATAAACATCAAAAGGACTTCTTCCTAATTCTTTAGCAGTATTAACTGTAGTTTCTATCTTTTCTGGAGTCCAGTTATAATTTAAGAAAAACTCATCAGTTGTTCTATTTTCTCCATTTTGGAAGAAAGGAGCATTCTTATCATTTAAAGCATCTTGCCATTTAACATTTCCATCAACAGTCATAGAATCATACCAACCTATAACCATATTTGGAGCTTTCTTTTTAATATATTCAAGCATTTCTATCATTCTATCGGCATCTTCTTTTATACATCCATAAGACTCTTGGTTAAAGAAGTACCCATCGAATCCATAGTATTCTACTATTTCAATCATCTTATCCGCTACTGGGAAGTTTCCATTTTCATCTTTTTGAAGGAATGCTCTTACTTGCTCAGCATATCCTTCCCCTGGCCCCCATGGGAATCCTATTGTAGCTAAAACTGGGACACCATTTTTATGTGCATTATCAACTACATCAGGAGTTGGCAATGCAAATATCCCCCTACTTGATCCTCCCCAATAAACATATGAATTTACATACTGCCAATATGAGAATACATATGCATCCATTGAAGCACTCCCTTGTGATGGCGCCTTATCCACATATGGGTTAGTTAAAGCTACGTTCATTATCTTCGCTTCTGGATGAGCATTTTCATTTACTATGTCTCCCATAAATCTGTCTTGAAGCTCAACACTTGCTCTGTTATACTTTGCATCTGGATCACTTTCTGGATTCCAGTTTAATAAAGTCTCAATACTGTAAACTTCTCCTAATGGTGCTAATGATTCTTTTTGGTCATATGGAATATTTGGCGAAGCCTTAACTTCAACTCCTCCAAAACCAAATAATGAAGTTGTTACTGATGCCATACATAAAACTGCTAGCAAACGTTTACTCATGATACCTCTTTTTCTCATTCTTTTATCCCCCTAAAAATCTAGTATTACTTTTATGACTTTATATTTATATTCACTTAAATCACATAATATGACAAAAAAATAAAACTTTTTCAAAAAAATTTTTTTCTTCTATAAAATTATTCCCTCTTTCTTGGAAAATATTGTCCTAATATGTTTAAATTGGTTTAAAAACATACTATAATTAGATATATATAACTGTTTAAATATTACTTATTAATTCTTTGTTGCACTGATTAAATTTAAGTTTTCATTTAATTTAATAATATTTTTAAACATCAAATTTAAATCTAACTTTTTTGGAATATTATTGACTTTCAGATAGATAGATCAAATTATCTTAATACTAAATTAGTGTTGTAATTAATAAATACCGTAAAAATTTATAAATATATTAAACAAATGATATTAGTCATACACTTATTTTTTATTGCTAAAACTTATTAAAAACTTTAGTAATCAAAAGTAAGTGTGAAAGGAGAAAATATTATGGTTTTAATTCTTATTCTTATAGTTGGATTAATGTTTTTATTTATGGGTCTTTATATATTTAAAAATAAGAAATTTAAACTTGGATATTATCTTTTCTACTTCAAGAGGATTGAAAATTACTATGACGTAAATAAAATAAAAAATAAAGATAATATTACAACTTTAATAAGCATGACTTTCATAATAATCGGTACTATTTTAGTGCTAACAGAATTTATGTTTTTTATTTTTAAATTTGAAGATGCTTATTTATTAATTCCTGTTGTAGGTTGTTTTATATATTACATAATAGAAATGCTTGAAATCAATAAAAAATTATCTAAGTAATATTTAAAAGCAAAAAAGAGCTATATCAAAAGCTAATAATAAAACTTATTTTGATACACGCTCTTTTTATTTTAAAGTTAAATCATAACTCAAATTTAATATAAACTTATTTTCGTTCTTTATAAAATATTATTTCATTTAATTTTAAGGCTCTGTTTTAGGTGACTATTGCTTTAAAACAGAGCAAAATTTAAATATTCTTTACTTGTAACATCAAGTTATTTATAATAATGTTTATTAAAAAGAAATAATAGCAATAAAATGTAAAGAATATTATATTAAATAACTTATAATTTATTAACATCTTTTTTAAGTCCTTAAATATTCCAATTATAAAAATGATCCAATAAGGTCCTAATACCATAAATGAAATTGCTATTCTATTAGTAATAGAAACTTCTTCCCTCCCCATATCACTAAACCATATTGCAGCTAAATTAGTCCCCCATACAAAAGGAATAAAAAATATTAAAATTACTATTATTGTTACTAAGTTTCTCTTGTTAAAAATAGTTTTATTAAACTTCATTTGTAACTTTTCTCTCGAAAATTATTTCATAAGTATAAGTAACATTAATACCTGTTTTTTCATTGATTGGAGTAACTATTTGTTTCAATCTCCATCCATTTTTAGCTTCTTCTTTTATAATCTCTTTACATTTTTCAAATGAATCTCCTCTTTTAGACTTAAAAGACTTATCTACTGGTACATTTATAAACTTATATTCATACATATAAAAATCTCCTTTTATTCCATAAATTTATTCACTATTTAATAATATAATAACTATATATACTATTCTTAAATCAATATTATATAATTATCCTTGCCATTATAATTTCATCAGCATATTCCCCATTTTTCAAAGCTGATTTTACTTTTATTCCCTCTTCTACAAATCCAAATTTCTTATATAAATTTATTGCTTTATAATTATCTCTAAATACGCATAATTCTAATCTTATAATATTAAGATTTTCACTTAAACTTATTAATTTTTTCATTAATAAACTTCCTATCCCTATGTTTTGATATTTACTATTAACCATTAATGTTATTGATGCCACATGTTTCTTTCTTAAATTACCATGATTCATCAATATTCCTAAACCTACAACTTTCCCAGCCTCTTCAGCAACGTACCAATACTGGTTCTCATCCCTATTTATAATCTTTTTTTTAATTAATTCTTCTTCTTCATCTTTATTTGAAAGTATGTTTTCTATAACTCCAGTCATTTTTCTAATTCTGCTAATTTCCTTGAAATCATCTATATTAACTTCTCTAATATCTAAATTCATATTTTATTCCTCTCCAAATTAATTCTTATACATATACTTTAATTCCATACTAATCGTTAAATATATTTTTTAATTAAAAACATTTTTTTCATATATATACTTATTAATAAATATGATATTATATATTCAATTCCAATTTAAACCAATTAAGAGTTATTATATCATAAAATATATTAAATTTTAGTTATATAATATTTTAAATTAGGGGGATTCAAATGGATAATACAGTTGTTATTTACAAATCTAAATATGGCGCTACTAAAAAATACGCGAAATGGATTAGTGAAAGTTTAAATACAGAAATTTTTGAAAGTAGTAAAATCAATATGAAAGATTTATTAAAATATAAGAACATAATATATGGTGGTGGACTTTATGCAAGTGGAATTTCAGGATTTTCTTTAATATCTAAAAACTTTAACAAATTTAAAGATAAAAATATAATATTATTTACTGTTGGTTTAGCAAACCCAAGTAATAAAGAACAATTTACTCCTATTTTAGAAAAGAACTTATCTGAAGAAATGAGAAAGAAAATTAAAACTTTTCATTTTAGAGGTGCTATTGACTATAAGAACTTAAGCTTGCTTCACAAATCTATGATGGCTATGCTAAAAAAATCTGTAGAAAGATTAGATGAAAATAAAAGAAATGAAGAAACAAAAATGATGTTAGAAACTTATGGAAAAGTTGTAGACTTTACTAATAAAACTTCAATTATTCCATTAATTGATTATTATAATCAACTACAAAAAATTTAGCCTTTTTAAATTAAATAAAACTTTTAAAAGGAGTTGTTTTTTGAATAATAGTTACATGATTAAAAAAACTTTTATTTTATTTCTTACGCTTACATTATGTAGCTTAATACATTGCTATTTAAATTTTAACTTTACTAATATGTCTTTTTTTCCTTTAATATTAATTTCATTATCAATATACTTGCTTGTATTTAAAGGAATTTCTATAAAAGAACAATTTTCAGTGGTTAAACCAACTATATTCTTAAATAAATTTATTATTAAAAGCACTACTTTTTATATCATTTTTGCAATGACTTTATTGTTTATTGCTGCATTAATTCTATTTCCACGTAATCCATACGCTAACTTAAATTGGATTGCTTTATTTATTAACTTACTTTATTTAATAATTGGTCCCTTTCAAGAAGAAATTGTTTTTAGAGTTTATGCTTTTCACCAACTAAAGAAACTTAGCTTAAAAAAGCAGCTAATTTTTTCAAGCTTTATTTTTTCTATTGTTCATTTAATAACACCTATTTTTTATGGTGATTTCTTACGTTTTGAATCAATTAGAATTCTATTGTTTACATTCTCAGCTGGCCTATTTCTAGCTGTAATATATGCTAAAAATAAAAACTTAATACAAGTTTCTTTAGTACATTTATTTATTAATTTGTCATCAAGCTTAATTTCTACATTTTTTATAGATGTACTTTCAATAAACTTATTTAATATAATAGTATCTTTTGCATTGTTACTTTCTTCTTACTTAATCTTTAAATCCATAACGTCCAATTATGACTATAGTAAAAATATTGATAGTATTTCTGAAATTCTTTAAAAGAATCCTTATAATAATTTTAAATTATTCTTTATAAAAAAGAGGTCATGTCAAAATTAACTTAAATAAAACTCGAAAATAATATATTATCTTTAAATTATTTTCAAATTTTATTATTTTAAGCTTTTGCATGTCCTCTTGTTTACATAAAAACTACCCTACTATGTAGTCAACTTAAATATTAAATTTATTTCAACATATCATATGTTACGCAGACAGGTCTATTATTTCTTGGATCTTGTATGATTTCTGCATCTATATTAAATAATTCTTTAAGATTTTCCTTTGTCATCACTTCATAGGCAGTACCTTCACAAGCTATCTTTCCACTCTTCATCCCAATCATATAATCAGCAAATCTAGCAGCATTATTAAGTTCATGAATAACCATAACGATAGTTGTCCCATGCTTCTCATTTAATTCTTTAAGCAAGTTTAGAATTTCTAATTGGTGTGCTAAATCCAGATAAGTTGTTGGCTCATCAAGTATTAATATGTCTGTCTGTTGAGCTAAAGCCATTGCAATCCAAGCTCTTTGTCTTTGTCCTCCAGATAAATCTTCTATATCTCTTTCCCTAAACTCAACTAACCCTGTAACTTCTAAGGCCCATTGAATTATGTTTTTATCTTCCTTCTTTAATTTACCGAAGCCCTTTTGATGTGGAAATCTTCCATAAGCTATTAATTCTTCAACAGTAAGCCCATTAGGTGCTTGTGGGCTTTGAGGCAATACAGCCATTACTTTTGCTAATTCCTTAGCTGACTGGGCCTTTATACTTTTTTCATTTATATATATTTCTCCACTCTTAGGAGTTAAAATTCTAGCTATTGTCTTTAATACTGTAGATTTTCCGCATCCATTAGCCCCTATTATTGTAGTTATCTTTCCCTTTGGTATCTTTAAATTTAAATCCTTAACTATATCTAAACTTCCATATGAAATATTTAAATTATCTGTAGTTATACAATACATATTTATCTCCTCTGCTTTCGTAAAACTTTAATTATCAATACACAAAAATCTATTTTGATAACATTAAATAAATAAAATATGGAACACCTATTATAGATACTATTATTCCTACTGGCATTTCCATTGGTGCAATTAGATTCCTTGCTATAGTATCTGACACTAGTAATATTAAACTTCCAATAAGCGCTGCTGTAGGAATCAACTTTTTATGCTTAGGCCCAACTAAATTCCTTGCAATATGGGGAGAAACTAGCCCTAGGAATCCTATGCTACCAGCCACTGATGTAGCTACTCCTGCTAATATAACAGCATATACTATTAATTTTCTTCTTTCTTTTTCTACCTCAATTCCTATCCCTGTAGCAACTTCATCCCCTAAATTTAATCCATCTAGATATCTTGATTTATATATAGTTAAAGCCATAAATATAATTATGAATGGCAATATTACTAAAACATATTTCCAACTTGCTCCCCATATACTTCCTGATATCCAAGCCATAACCCTATTAAATTCTTGAGTAGTAAATCTTAACTGAAAGATTGTTAATAGCGATGTGAACGCTATGTTTATTCCTATACCGATTAATAATAATCTTGATGAATTTATTCCATCCTTCCACGCTAATATATAGATTAAAAATGCTCCAAAGATTGCTCCACTTAAAGCTACTATAGGCATAGTAAATATAGTTAAATTGCTAACTCCATCATATACATTTCCGTTCATTATGTATATATAAATTACAACAAATAAAGCAGCTCCTGAATTTATTCCAAGTATTCCCGAATCAGCTAAATCATTCTTAGTAACACCTTGCAAAATTGTCCCTGCTGTTGCTAAGGCTGTTCCTACTAATATTCCTATAACTATTCTAGGAAGCCTTAACTTAAAGATAGCAATTTCATTACTTTTTGTACCTTGTCCAATTAAAGTTTTAATTACTTCACTTGGTTCTATTGAAAGTGATCCCATATTCAAACTTATTAAGAAGGTAATAAAAATTAATCCTATTAAAGTCCCTGTTATCCATATAAATCTATGATTCTTTTTTATATTCATAAATTACTTACCTTCCTTTCTAACTAAGTATATAAACACTGGAACTCCTAATAAGGCTGTTAAAGAACCTATTGGTGTTTCATAAGGAGGGTTTATAACTCTAGCTAATATATCACTGTATACTAATAAAACAGCTCCTAATATCATGGAACTAGGTATTATATATTTATAATCTGACCCTACTATTGCCTTACATATTTGAGGAACTATTAATCCTACAAAGACAATATTACCAGCCACAGAAACAGAGGCTCCAGTTAAACATATAACTATTATTATAGCTATAAATCTTACAAGATTAGTTTTTTGCCCAAGACCTATAGCCACTTCTTCTCCCAAGCTCAAAATTGTTATTTTAGGTGACATAATCATAGCTCCAATAAAAGCTACTCCTCCAACTAAAGCTAATAAGATTACACCTTCCCACTTAGCACTAACTAATCCTCCTGATACCCAGAAGCTTAATTGTTGAGATAAATTAAAATACATTGATATACCCATAGCTAAAGATATAAGTAAAGTTCCTAAGGCTGTACCTGCAAGAGCTAACTTGACAGGATCAACTTTTCTAGAAGATCTTGAACTTATGAAATATACTAAAAGACCACTTATACTAGATCCTAAAAATGAAAAAATCATAAGAGCAAAGCTGTTTATCACTAGATTAGGATATATTCTTTGTAAAACAAATGCCACAGCTATCATAAATGTAGCACCTTGAGTTATTCCCATTACTGAAGGTTCTGCAATTGGATTCCTAGTTATTCCTTGCATAATAGCACCAGCTACAGCTAAAAAACCACCTACTAAAGCTGCCGCAAGAGCTCTAGGTATCCTTACATCTCTGATTATCTTAATATTTACATCTGCATCATTTGTGAAAATAGCCTTTATTATCATAGAGAAATCAATATCCTTTGCTCCTATAGATATTGATAAAACAATTCCACTAATCAAAAGTAATAGTCCTATGGCCATTAGCCAATAAGCTAAAGTCTTTTTCTTTTGTATTTTCATAAGTTATCCTCCTTAAAGTATCACCTAAGTTAAATAATTACTTAACTAAAAATTCTCTGCTAAAATTCAAATAGTAGGTGCAAAATTTTTAATCTTACACCTACTAAAAAATATGTACTATTTTACAAGCTCATCTTTAATTGATTGTAATAAAAGTTCTCTTCCCATTGGATTATAAGCCTGAGTAAAATATGGACTTACATCAAGCATTGTTACATTTCCATCTTTAACAGCTCTCATTTCTTTCCAAACACTGTTTGACTCTAAGTTAGCCTTATCTGACTCTGTTCCTAAAACTATTATGTGATCTGCATCTATTTCAGTAAGCCCTTCAAGTGTAACTGTAGGTAATGTTATACTATCTTGTTTTGGCATTTTACTTGGTTGAGGTAATCCCATATCATCCTTTAAGATTGTTCCTATTCCGCCTTCAGTAAACACCATAAATTGTCCTGAAGATGCTAAAACAGTTAAGTAAGTTCCATCTCCATTTGCTTTCTTAATTTCATTTCCCACTTCTTTTGCTTTTTTATAGTAATCATCTAACCACTTTTGAGCTTCATCTTCTTGATTAAATAACTTTGCTATCTCTTTAAACTTTGCTTCCCAATCATTTGAGTTATCATTAATCATAACCACTGGAGCTATTTCAGCTAATTGATCATATATTTTTTCTTGTCTAGGTGATATTATTATTAAGTCTGGATTTACTGATAATATCCCTTCTATATCAGCTGTATCCATCATAGAATGACCAACTATTTTTGTATCTTTTAATTTATCTGCCATATATGATGGAACTTGATCCGTTTTGTATGAATCTACATTTGCTGTTCCAACAGGAGTATGTCCTAATAATACTAATTCCTCTGTACTACCTGAAATATCTACTATTCTCTTAGGATTAGCTGGTATTTCTACTTCCCCCTTCATAGATTGCACAACTCTTTTTTCCCCATTGTTATTGCTTCCTTCACTAGCATTATTTCCTGAACATCCAGCAAGCATTCCAATTGTAAGTACTGTAATTCCTAATAATGCTAATCTTTTCAGTCCTTTCATCCTTTGTCTTCCAACTCCTTCTCTGATTATAGTTAATATTTATTAACGATAATCATTTTCATTTAAAATATAAATTTATTATATCATCTAATCCTATTTAGTCAATATATTTTTTATTTTTTATTAAACTATAAAATTTACCAACTCAATTCAAACCATTTAATACTCTCTCCCTTATAGAACATATTCTTTATTTCAAATAGTTGTTGCTCTTAAAATATTTTATTAATAATTGAATTAATTATTAAAATTAATTTATCTAAAATAAATAGAAGTGTAAAGGATATCCTCCTCTACACTTCTTGCTAAATAATATAATTTAATTTACATAATAAAGTTTTGAATCTCCAAAAGTAGCATGGTCTGATCCATTTCCATTACCACCATCTGTAACTACAAGTTTAAGTTCTTTAGCTCCCTTAAGATTTACTTCTATATACTTTTGAGGAGAAGTAGAACTCATTAATCCACTATCATATACTTTCTTATTATCAAGCCATACTTCAAAAGTTACGGAACCAACAGTACCATACATTTGTCTATCTACTCCAATATAACTTGAGAAATAACCATAATTCCCTTTAGTTAAATCATATTTTATTGTTGATGTTGAATGTGTTCCTATACCTTTTTCATAAGTTACACTTTGTCCATTTTCCTCAGTTAATCTTAATGGATTACCACTTACTGACATATCCTTATTAGCTTTTGCATAAGTATTATTTGCTGATATCCAATCAATATCACTTAAATATGTGCTATTTTTCATATCAATTACTTTAATTGTTCTTGTTGCTTCAGTAGTATTTCCATCTGAATCTTCCACAGCGTAAGTTATTTTATATATACCAGCTTTATTAAAATCTACATTACCTCCAATAACAACCTTTGAAGTTAAATTTCCATCTTCAACATCTGTAGCTGTATATTTTCCTGTTATGCTTTCTAATGGTTGACCTACCTTTGTTACAGCATCTTCTTCAATATTTAAAACTGGTTTAGAATTCATGACTAATAGTTTAGCATCAGCAAAGTCTGCATGGTCCGCAGTATTTCCATTACCACCATCATTTACTACTAGCTTTAATTCTTTTGCTCCTTTAGTTTCAACAAACACATCTTTTTCTGAATCACCAGATTTCATCATTCCACTATCATAGACTTTCTTTCCATCTAAATACACTTGGAATATTACAGATGAAGCTGAACTTCCTGAAACTTCTTGGTCTACTCCAACTTTAGCCATAAAATATGAATAATCTTTTCCACTTAAGTCATAAACTATTTCTGAATTTGAGTGTGTTCCAATTCCCTTATCATAAACTGTATTTTCATCTATTCCTTTTAAAGTTAATTTATTTCTTTCAACACTCTTATCCTTTTCTACATTTCTCCAACCTGAAACAGCTTTTGTCCAATCCATATCACTTAAATAATCCTCTTCTGTTGTTACAATAACACGTCTTTCCTTAGATGTTTTACGTCCTGAAGTATCAGTTAACTCATATACAACTTTATATACTCCTGCCTTTGAAGTATTCACATCATTTTCCTTAACTACAATTTTATTAGTTATATTTCCATCCTCATTATCTATTCCTCTAACACCATCCATTGCATTAAAGTTATCTTTAAGATGAATTATTGTGCTATCTTCAACTTTTATTTCAGGTTTCTTTGAAATTAAGTCCTTAGCCTTTTCAACATCTTCCTTATAATAATCTTTTAATTCATAATTTTGAAGTTCATTTTCTATATCATTTATTTTGCTTATATCTTTATATTGTTCTTTTAATTCATTTTTAGACGAATCAACAAATAAATCATCTAAAGTAGCTCTTAACTTATCTTCCTTATACATCCAAAACTCTGATGCACTTGCCCAACCATCTTTAGCATTTTTAAATACAAATTTAAATCTCTTAGCCTTAGTTGGTGAGAATTTTATTTCAACAAAATCTCCAGTATTTCCGCTATATGACCCTTCTGCAATTTTTCTAAAAGTATTTCCTGATTCAATATTTGAAGCATATAACTCATACTCAAGAGGGAATCCCTTTCCTCTTGCTCCATCTTGTCTAGTAGCATATACTAGTCTATCTAAAACGTCATTACTATTTTCCATAGTTAATATCACTTCATTAGTAAAATTATCACTATTTGGAGTACCTGTTTCCCAATGTGTATTTCTATTTCCATCTATTGCTTTATCTATAGAACTTGAACTGTACTGTCTTCCATTATTACTAATATCAACTATATTTTCTTTATATTTTTCATCATATTTGGATAAGTTTTCATTGTTTAATAGATTGAACTTGCTCATTGTTGAAGTTGTATTTAAATCTGTGTTGTTTACAACAAGTCCTTTAACTTCAGCTTCTATTTTATCGTCAGCCTTTGAAGTAGCTATTATTTTAATTTCTCCATCATAAGCTACGCCAGTTCCTTTTAGAACTCCGTTTTCATCTATTGTCACATACTTATCTACAGGCTCATTAGTCTTAGCATCAACCACTTTCCAATCAACCTCTTTATTAGTAGCATTTTCAGGATAAGTTTTTACATCTAAATCAATACCATCTCCAATTGTATTAATTTCATATACATCTTGTATTCCATTCTTAGATGTAATATCCATTTTATCAATAGCTATGTTTTCCTCAGTTGTAAATGGACTAAATTCTAGTACAGCCATTTTACCATCACCAAACTGAGTTTCTAAACATTCAAATCTTATATATCTTGCACTATATGCTTTATCTAGTAATATATTTTTACGCTCTTTTACCTCAGCTCTTGGCACTAGTCCATTATCAACTATTTTAGTAAAGTTTTCTCCATCATTACTTATATATAAATTATATCTTTTAACCTGCCCTTCTGTTGAGTTTCCGTTAGCTTTATTATGATAGGCAAATCCATTGAAGCTAAATTCATTTTTCATATCTATTGTTAAATTTTTAATTCCTTCCTGACTAGCAGATTGGAATATATCATATTCGCCTGTTTTTCCATCAACAGCTTTATTAGGAGCATATCTCCAATCAGTAGGAGCACTAGTTTCAGCTGTCCAACTATTTTTTTCTATATCTTTAAATGTTCCATCTTCAGCTAGCTGTGAAGCATTAGAAGTTATAGTTATCTCATCCATTATCTCTTTATTATATTTTGATGTTGCTATTACTTTAACAGTTTCTACCTTTCCTGTTGAATTAGGTGTTAAAATTGCTTTTTCACCTGATACTTTTAAATTAACAGCTTTACTTTCCTCTCCAGTCTTAGCATCTACTGCCTTCCATTCTATTTCTCTTAATGTTGCTCCTGTTGGCTTAATCTTTGCTGTTAAATTTATTCTTTCTTCAAGTCCATTAAGCTCTTTACTATTGCTTTCATTTACTATTTGAATCTTTGACATTTCTATATCTTTTTCTTTTTTGATAGGTGAAAACTCAGAAACTGTCATAATTCCATCTTTTTGAATACTTTGTACACATTCAAACTTTATGAATCTAGCATTATAAGTTTTATCTAATAAAATTTCTTTTCTTCCCTTTTCTGAAGCCTGAGGTATATTACTATTATTAACTATTTTAGTAAAGTTCTTGCCGTCATTACTTATATAAAGATTATAAGTATTAACCATTCCTTTGCCATTGCTATCATTTGTTGAATTGTAATACTCAAAACCGTCAAAGTCTTTATTTTCCTTCATATCTATTAAAAGATATGGGCTTTCCATAGGATTTCTTATTCCTTTTTTGATTTCATCATCAGTAACTTTCCTAGTTTGGAAAATACCATACTTTGAATATTTTTCATCAATTCCTTTTGATGCTTCCATTCTATCAGCTGTTAAATAATTTGTTTTAGCTTCCCAGTTACTTTTATCAAAGTTTACATACGCTCTTTGAACTTCATAGTTAACAGGATCACTTTCATTTGAAGTAGATAAATCTTTTCCATATGCTCTTACTTTATACTCATATTTTGTATTAGAATGTGCTGTCTTATCCGTAAAGTTTGTTTCTGTAGTAAATCCAATTACTTCACCATTTCTTGTTATTTCATATCCTAATAATTGCTCTTTAGGTATATCAGAAGAAAATTTAAGCTGAGGTTGTCCAAAGTTATTTTCTTCTATTTCAGAATTCATAGTAGGTTTTTTGCTCTCATCTATTGAAGGTCCTTTATAATTTATAGAGCTGTTGTTTAAATACCATATCTTTTTAGAAGGCTTATTATATTTATTTAACTTTTCTACAATTTCCTTACTTGCAACAAAACCATGTCGTTTAAAATACTCTGACAAATCTAAATTTAATGCATCAGATGAATACTCAACGAATATATCTCTCTTTTCTTGTTCATTCTTAGGTGATGGTTTTCTTTCTCTATAAAGTTTGTTTAGAGTTGGCCAATAATTAGAATCATACATTTGAAGTTGCCAGAACAATCCTAAACTTTCAAAATAATCACCATGGATAAACTCCTCGTCTCTTTCATTTGGTGCAACATTAGGATAAATTTCTGACTGATATGGTATTCTATTATCTATATTATTAAATTGAACTCCCATATACATAGGTAGCATATTATTGGTAACTTCTCCCCATGTACGCCCATTAGTATCCATTCTATGACCTATTTCATGTATGAATCCCCAATAGCCACCTTTTATGGCACTTGGATTTAGCATTGAACTCATAGCACTTTTTTGAACACCAACATGATCTCCGGCAGCATACATTGCACCAAAAGGCTGAGCTAATCTCATATGTTCTTTTATGTTTTTAGGTGTATTGACTTCACTACTTCCATCAAAACCATAATATTTAAATAACTCCTTCATAGTTTCATTCCAAAAAGTAGTAGTTTCACTTGGTTTAACCCCTTTAGTTATATATGCATCATAGGCTCCAGTTGTAGTTCCTGATAATGTGATTTTATCTGAATCAACCTCAGCAATATCTAAAACTTTATTAGTTCCTGCTTCATTATCTTCATCTAATTTTTTCTTATATTCTACTAAAAAGTTTTTAAACTCCTCTTCATTATCTCCTTCTTTAAATAAAGGAAATCTTTGGGCTCCTTCAATTCTTATAATAGGAGCTTGTCCTTGTTCTTCTGGAGTATATGGATTTTCTATATATATCGCTCCACCTGCTTTAGGATTAGTCTTATAGTTTCCATCTCTATTTATTGTAGGAACAACTATTTCGTTTACTCCATTATGTAAATTTATAGTTCTTCTCCAACTACTATAACTTCCTTCATTTTGTGAAAATATTAATCTTGGCATTGATTTTCCTGACTCAGCATTTACATAAACTTTTAATTTATCCCCTGGTAATGCATAAAGTCCTGTTACTTGGAAGTTCTCTCCCATACTTGACATTCTTAAAACTTCACTACCATGTCTAGCTAAATCTCCATATTGAGTAGCAACAAATTTTGTATTTTTAGAATCAATTTTATTATCTAATATTTCCTTTGCAATTTCTAACTTTGAACTCATCTCATCCTTTAAAGGATGCTCTTTAATATCTTGTTCTAAACCATTTATGTATTCAATATTTTTAAATTCTCCCTTTAAATCTGAGTATGTTTTATCTGTAAATATGTTCTCTACCTTATCCGCTAATTCATCATTTTTATAAAATTTAATTTCTGATAAAGTTGCCCAGTTTTGATCAGATTTTTTAAATACAAACTTAAGTCTTTTAAACTCAGTTTCTTTAAATTTTGCTTCTATAAATCCACTTGTTTTATAATATGATCCTGTTGCAACTAATTGATATGTATCTCCTTTAGACGTGGTTGAACCATATATCTCAAATTCTTCTGCAAAACCTTTATTGTCACTAGGCCTTGCCCCATATACAACTCTACTTAATTTAGTATTATTTTTAAAAGTAACTTCTACTTCATTATTAAAATTACTACTATTTGATCTGCCTGTTTCCCAATAAGTTTTTAAATTTCCGTCTATTGCATTCTTTATATTCTGAGAAAGATATTGACCACCATTAGTACTTATTGACTCTATATTGCTATTATCTATTTCAAAAAGCTTATTATACTCTTCATTATCTTGTAAATTAAACTTATTTACTTTAGCCTCTTCCATCTCAATTTTACTACTCTTAAGTATCATTTTTGCATTCTCTATATCTTCTTTAAATGAATTATATAAAGGATGTGTTTTTACTTCCTCTTCTAAAGATTCTAATTTTTCTATTGTATTAAACTCATCATTAACCTGACTTAATGTATTGTCTTTAAATAATCTATTCATCTTATCTAAAATTTCATCTGGTTTGTATAACATGAATTCAACAGCACTTGCCCAATCTTGATTAGCTTCATCAAAAACAAACTTCAAACGTTTAAATTCTGTAGGCTTAAATTCAATCTCAACTATATCACTATTTGATTTTGAATAATCTCCATTGCATACTAATTTAAAATCGTCTTCATTTTCACTTGTTGAAGCATATAATTTAAACTTTCTTGCAAATCCTTTTCCCATAGCAGAATCACGTCTTGCACCATAAACTATTCTATTAATTACTGTAGGTTCAGTTAATTCAATTATAACCTCATTCTTAAAATCTGTTCTATTTGGAGTACCTGTTTCCCAATGAGTTTTAAGATTTCCATCTATTGCTTTGTCTATTGATGAACTTCCATATTGTCCCCCATTATTAATTATTGACTTTATTTTTTCTCTTTGAACTTTAAATGCTTTATTATACTCTTCAATATTAGTAGCATTTAATAAATCAAATTTTTTAACTGTAGATTCTATTGAATTTTCATCTTCAGTATTTTCCTTAACTTCAGTTAATACAGCTTTTTCCTTTTGAACTTCATCTGCTAAGGTTATAATAGCAGGCGTAGAAAAATTCGATATTACTGCAGCAACAATAATTAATGAAATTTTTTTCTTTAACATAAGTGTTTTTACCCCCTGTTTTTAGCCCATTTCCCAAAAGAAATACTAAAAAAAAGCTACTCTTTTACGAGTAGCCAAAATGCATAAAATTACATAGAAATAAGTCAATGATACTTAAAACTATTAAAATTAATAAAACAAAATGTATAATAATATATACCTTTTGGCAACTGGCTAACATTGTTATTTAAACTTTAGTCCCTATAGCTTTGCGTCCTTAGGTTTCCCTAAGTTTGCCTATTAAATTTTCTTTAAGAAAATAATACCATATCCTGTACAATTTATGTATAAAATTCATTTATTTTTTATATTTTTATGCTTTAGTCAAAAAAATGCTATTTTTTTTATTAAATTATTACAATTAAAACTACTGCTATATTAAATAACAGTAGTTTTAATTGTAAAATTTCAAGTTTTTATCTAGCAGTTCTTAATGTTAGAGTTTCTTTTTCTGATAATTCTCCATTTGAGTACTTAGCTGCTACCTTAAAGTTATAGATTGTATGTCTGTTTAGCTTTTCAACGTTATACTCTGTAATATCAGTTCCAACCTCTGCAATCTTTTTACCATCTTTGTAGATTACATAACCTTCTAATCCATAAGTTGATTCTGGAGCTTCCCATCCTAACTTTACATTTCTTTGTTGAACATCTAATGCCTTTAGATCTCTTGGAGCTTCAACTTTTACTTCCATTTCAAATTCTCCAAAGCCATTATACTTAACTTCATATCTAACGGCCTTTTTACCTGGACTCTTAACTTCTAATATAAATGAGCCTCCATCCTTACTTACTTCTATTCTATCTAATATTGCAGAACTTTCTCCTGCTCCAACCTTAACTGAAGTCTTTTCTGGAAGAATTGAATCCATACTTGAATATAGACTTACTATGTCCCCTTCACCTAATCCTTTTATTTCTAATGTTCCATAGTTTGAAGATTCTACAGTAGTTCCTGGTGCTACATAAGGTCTTAATTCATAGTTTCCTGGAATACTAGTTTCAGACCAAGCTTCATTTTCATATTCAGCGCTCATTCTTAAGCTTTCTTCTTTTCCCTCTTCAGCTATAGCATAATAAACTCTTCCTTCATCACTTCCTAAATCTAAGCCTTCAAACTTAGCTTCTCCATTTCCATCAATAGTTTTAGTAGCAAATGGAGTTTCATCTCCTATGGATTTATAAAGATTTACTGTTTGTCCTTCTTTTCCTCTTGTAATCGCTACAGAATCTTCTGCTCCAATATTATTCTTAGCACTTACAAATCTCATAGGAATATAATCAACCTGTTCTGTATAAGTGTCCTCAAATAATTGGAATTCATATATTCTTATTGCACTCCATGGTGAATTTCCTGAATCATCTATTCTTAATCTAAAATATTGAGAAGTAACTGGTTCTACTAAATTTCTGTCAGTAATGGCATCATTGTTACCTCTTACAGTATCAACTGGTTCATAAGTCTTTCCACCATCATATGAAACCTCTAAAGCAAAATCATTTGTATTAGTTTCCTTTGCTTCACCTCCAGCTTCTCCATGCATAACAACCCATCTTTGAACAGTTTTTGTTTCTCCTAAATCAACATTTAACCATCCTGAATAAGCATTTGTAGCACACCACTTACTGTTATTTTCTACAGTTCCATCAACAGCTTTCATAGCTGGTTCCCCGCTATTTTCTCTACTCGCTGTTACAGGTCTATTTAATGCAAAGTTAACAAGTTCTTTGTTATCTGGAACCTCAGTTGCATCATAAGGTATTCCCCAATCAAAAGTAACTCTTTCTCCAGTTCCTCTATTATAATTAACATCAACAGGAACTACCTCTATTTCAAAACTCATTTCCTCTCCATGTCTCTCAAAGTCTTGAACATAATAAGCATCATTTGGAGTTGCTCCCATAAGCTCTCTTGATCCATCTGGCTTAATTCTATATACTTCATAGAATGCTAAATCTTCCTCATTTCCACTCTCTAATCCACTCCAATAAATTCTCGCCTCTGCACTGTTAGCATGATGAACCATTGATTCCTCTAAAACAACTTTACCAGTTTTTAATCCCTTATTATTTGCTTCAGTATCCTCTATGGATATTTGACCTATATTTATATTAAAGTTCTCTATATCTGACTGACTTTCAAATTCTAAAGATATAGCTGAAATAGTTTTTCCTACATGCTCTCCTAAAGGAATTTTAACCTCTGTCCATTCTCCATTACTATTTTTAGTAACATCAAAGAAAGTAAAGTTTTCATAATCATAATTTTCTCCAAAACATAATCCAACCTTCATATTAGGAGATGATTCTGTTTTATAAACAATTGATAATTTTGTTGATTCTTTTTCTAAAGCTAAATTTGTACTATAAAGCTTAATATGATTTGGATTTTCCGCTTCTAAGTTTCCTTGAATCTTCAAAGAAGAACCTCCATTATAAGCTGTTTTAAAATCAAATTCTGGAGTAAGTTTTGCCCCATTAGACTCAACAATCCATCTCCAAGTTGGAAGATATTCTTGAAGAGCTCTATAGTTCCACTCTTCATTTTTTGAAATCTCTCCATCTATATAATAATCTTCCCCATGACCTAAATTAAAGTTTGTTACAAATGGTAAATCATTAACCGCTGATCTATCTGGAACATAGTTCGCTAATCCAGCCCAAGAAGAATTAGTGTCTGACTTTGAAGGATCTCCTGTTGGTCCTACCCAGAATTTTTGATCATGGTTATAGAAATCATAGGCATCCTTAGCCATTGAGAATGTAGAATTTGGACAATACATAGCTAAAGAAGTTCTAATCTTATTATTTTCATCTAGTAATTGATCTACTCTGAAGCTTGTATTATATGCATTTTGTTGAACATCTAAACCTGCATAAACATCATATGGACTTCTTCCTAATCCTCTAGCTGTGTTGACTGTAGTATCAATCTTCCACTTACTCCAGTTATAGTTTAAGAAAAATTGATCTGTAGTCTTAGTATCTCCATTTTGGAAGAACGGAGCATTTATATCGTTTAATGCATCCTGATAAGACACATTTCCTGTGGAAACCATAGAATCATACCATCCAATAACTATATCTGGATCTTTTTCTCTAATATATTCAAGCATTTCTATCATTAAATCTGCATCATTTTTATTACATCCATAAGATTCTTGGTTAAAGAAATACCCATCAAATCCATAGTAGTTAGCCATTTCTATCATTTTATCTGCCACTGGGAAATTTCCATTTTCATCTTTTTGAATAAATTTTCTAACTTGCTCAACATGCCCTGCTCCACTTCCCCATGGGAATCCTATTGTAGCTAAAACAGGAACTCCATTCTTATGTCCAGCATCTATTACATCTGCTGTTGGCATTAAAAATATTCCCTTACTAGAACCTCCCCAATAAACATAGGAGTCAATATATTGCCAATATGAGAAAACATAAGCATTAATTGACTCTGTCCCTTGAACTGGTGCATTATCTGTTAACGGATTAGTTAAAGCACAATTCATTATTCTAGCCTCTGGATGAGCATTTGGATTTACTATATCTCCCATAAATCTATCTTTTCTTTCAATACTAGCTCTATTATATTTAGCATCTGGATCGCTCTCTGGTGTCCAATTCAATAAATCATCAATGCTATACCCTTGTCCAAGTGGAGCTAATGACTCCTTTTGGTCATATGAAGTGTTTTGAGAAGCCTTAACTTCCTTAGGTACTCCTAAAGTAAATAAAGATGTTGTTACTGATGCTAAACATAGCACAGATAGTAACCGTTTACTCATTACTCCTTTAAAATTCATACTTACTTTTCCCCCTTAAATCATAAGTTGTAGCAAAAATGTACTACTTTATATTTATATTTTCCCAAAATTAATTTATGCTATTTTAGAATAGATAGTCCGGAGTTTTATATTTAAAATTATTTCTTTTAAATATAAAACTTTTCTAAACTCAATTAAAATATGTAAACCCAACTAAAGATTAAAAATATTGTATAAATATTGAATATTGTAATATTTTTTTCACATTTAAATCATAACTCTGTAAGGTATATATGAGAAAATATTTTTAAGTATAAATATTACATTACTTGAAGGTAAAAACAAAGGAAGTGAGAGATTGATTAAAAAGAAAATTTTTGTTGGAATAGCTGTTGTAATAGGTCTACTTGTGACAGCCTTCATTATTTTCGAAAGTTTTTTAACATATAAAATGATGACTTTTAAAAATATAAACCAACTTAAGGATGTAGACTATGAAATAATTTTAGGTGCTGGATTAGATGGAGACAAACCAAGTCCTATTCTCCAAGAAAGACTCGATGCTGGGTTAGCTTATTTGAAACTTCACCCCAACACCAAGGTAATAGTTTCTGGGGGACAAGGTTATAATGAATTGATTCCAGAAGCTGAAGCAATGAAAGATTTTCTTGTTAGTAAAGGAATTAATCCTAATAGAATTATAGAGGAAGATAAATCTAAATCAACTTTTCAAAACTTAGAATTTAGTCAAAAAATTCTTGATGAAAGAAATGCTAGTAAAGATGAAGTACTAATAGTAACAAGTGATTTTCATCTATTTAGAGCTATGGAAATTGCAGATTACTTGGATATTAAAAATGAAGGGCTTCCTTCAGAAACTCCTATAGTTCTTAGAGTTCAATATATGATTAGAGAGTTTCCTGCTATGATTAAACTACTTTTACAAGAAACATTTTTAGATACTAAAGATATTATTTAGTAATAAGCTTATGTTTTAAGTTAATGTTGATTTTTAGCTAACTCTTCATACCTATCTAAAAATCAACAATGGTTTAAAATGACCCTAATAATAAAAATAGATGGAGCTGTATCAAAACTCAATAATAAAACTTATAAATATTCGAAGTAATTGCTAGAAATTCTTAGTGAAATCCAGTAATTCTCGGAATATATTTATAAGTTTTTTTGAGTTATTTTGATATATTCCCATCTTCTTTAAAATTATCTATTTTTGTATTTAATATATTTATTTCTGGACTATTTTCATCAACTCTTTCTATTTTAACTACAATATATTTAGCTTTTTCAATATCACCTCTTCTTATGGCTTCATTAGCTTTATCTGAAAAATCTTCTATTATATATTCCTTGCATTCTTCTATTTCTTTACTACTCTTACTCCTCAAATCTCCTGACTCATCAGTAATTTCACTAAAAACATCTATGGCATCTGAATATCTTCTTGCTCTTTTTAATTGCAAGCCCCTATCATAAAGTTGATTTTGCGCCTTATCAAATTGCATCTCATCTATTTTTTCACATACTATATCTGATTTGTGATCCATAATCTTTGCTTTATCCAATAATATTTCAGCCGTCTTATACTCTTTATTATCAATGGCTTTATTTGCATTCTCTATAATATTATTAAATCTTTCTTCTTTTAAATTGGTGTAATGCTCAGATATTACCCATGCTCCTAATCCAAAACATCCAATAACCAATACAATTTTGATTAACCTCTTCATCTCCTCATCTCCACATTCAAATATATACAAATGTATCAATTTATTAACATTTTATCCACCTTAATTATAACACATCTTTGAAAACGTTTATATATATATATATATTTTTTTTTTTATAAAAAAGTTATGTGCTAAATTATTTTTATCTAATTAACACATAACTTCTTATCCTATTATCTAGAGGTTCTTAAGGTTAATGAACTTTTATTGGAGATTTCTCCATTTGAATACTTAGCAGCAACTTTAAAATTATATATAGTGTGTCTATTTAACCTTTCTACTTGTAATTCATTTTGATTAATATCATCTATTTCAGCAATTTTCTTTCCATCTTTATAAATTATATATCCCTCTAATCCATAATCTTCTTCTGGTTTTTCCCATCCTAACCTAACACTTTTTTTATCAATATTAAGCACCTTAAGATTTTTAATTTCTCCAACTTTTATTTCTTCTGATTTAGTAGTAAAGACAAAAGGATATACATCTCTATAATTATTTTTATTATCTTTTTCTCTGCTTACGAGCAATAAAGTATATTCCTCATTAGGATTTAATCCTGTTATTGTTTTACTTTTTTCTCCTGAAGCAATTTCTATTTTTTCATTATTAAGCACTAAGTATGCAGGCTCAATATTTTCCTCTATTAGCTCCTCCCAAGAAATAGTTACTTCATTTTCTTTTATATCTAATCTATATGGATTATAAACGGTTTCAAGCTCTGCTGCTCCTAATACTTTCTTATACACTTTAAGTTCATCAATAACTCCATCTTTTAAAGGGAAGTTCTTATTTCCATCTGCTCCTAAAATAAAGCTTAACCCACTTTCATCAATATTTCCTAAATGTTCACTTATGTCTTTACTCTCTACTTCCTTGCCATCAATATATAAAGTCATATTTGATGAACGTTCAAAGGTTGCAGATATTTGATGCCATTTTCCATCATTAATATTTGAAAAATTATTTGTCTTTATAGACTCTTTTCCTGTTGTATTAAAAGTTAATCCAAGTCCCTTTTCATCTCCTAAATAACTCTTAATAGAAACTCCTTTATTATAATCACTGCTTAAATCTTTATTAGAGAATATACTTCCACCGGCTTCATTTTCCTTGTACCAAAATAGTATAGAAAAATCATCCTCTCCTAGTTTTAGAGTTGACTTATCTTTAAATTCAACATATTGAGTAGCTTCTTCTTCGAAATTAGAAATTCTAATAGCCTTTCCTCCATTAATTCCTTCTACGAATTCTGGATCTCCTACAATAGTTCCATGATTTCCATATTCAGAAGAATCCTCAGCTGTTTCATTATCAAAATTGATATCTAAGACTTTAGTAGCTACTGGTTCTTTATCTAATTCAATTGTGAAATTATGCTCTGGTAGCCATAAATCATTTTTATAGTCTCTCATACTTAATTCAACTTTATCTTCTTGAACAGTTACATGATATCCAATTTGTCCTCTAGTATCACCATAGTCATTTGAATAAAAACCTGGTACATCTACCATAGTTCCATAATCTGTTTTAACAACTTCTAATTTTCCTAAACCATTATGAATATGACCTGTGAACATTATATTTTGAGGATATTTTCTAAGTACTTCTTTTAAGGCAAAATCTTGTATTCCTATATCCCAATCATTACTATTCCAATAAGTATCCCTCATTGCTTGATGAAAAAACAAGAATATTGGTTTTCCAGCCTCTGCGCCTTCTGCCATGGTTTCATCTAACCATTTTAATTGTTCTGGAGAAATATAAGCTCGATCTTTAATATCCCATTCTGTATTGAGTACTATAAAATGATAGCCATTTATCCACTGATCATAATAAACTTTACCATCAGTTTCTCCCATATACTTTTCATTATATTTCATATATCTGTTATATACTTCATTCCATCCTGATTTCCATCTAACATCATGATTCCCAAGAGCAGTTAAAAAGTTTAATCCTTCTCCATACTCATCAAGAATATCAAAATATCCTTTATATTGATTTTCATTTCCGCTATCTGCAAAATCTCCTGAATTCATAATTCCTGAAGAATTAGGAAAATATTTCTTCACATCTTCAATAGCATCAATCCAGTTTGCATTGCTTTTACTTGAGTTATTATCTCCTGCAATATGAACATCACTAAACACTTCAAACTCAATAAGTCCTCTTTCTGGTCCAGAAAAGTCATTAAATGCTTTATTTAATTCCTCTGAAAGTTTCTTTATTTTATCAATATCATCTGCTTCTTCTAATTCTTTTTTAACATTTTCCATTATAATTCTAAAAGTATTTTTCTTTTCCTCAGAAGCAGTAGATTCATTAAGAATTTTTTCATATTCTTCAATCTTATTTTTTAATACATATGGAGCATTTATGTCTGCAATTTCTTCTGGAGTAAGAACATCTTTATATACCTGAAATTCATCTATATAAGAATCTTTAACACCATATCTCTTCATTCCATCTGCCCCTAAAACAAAATTGCTTACATCAATACTCTTTCCTTTTTGCTTACTTATATTAGTGCTAGCATAACTTTCTCCATCAACATAAAGTATCATATTTCCTGTTCTATTAAAAGTTGCTGTTATGTGATGCCATTTATTATCAGTGGCTGCTGTTATACGATTAGTATCCTGCCGACTTCCTCCATTAGCAGTAAAATTTAATGTCATTCCATTTCTCATGTCTCCTATGGCAAACCCTGGGTTTCCACCTGTTGCCCAATCCTTATTACTTATAACAGAAACCTCTTCATTATCTTCTCCATTAGATTTATACCAGAACATAATCGAAAAGTCCTCATCTCCAAACTTTAATTCCTCTGGTTTTCCAAAGTCTACATATTGTTCTGCCCCTATATGCTTTCCTGCAATATCTTCTGGATTTGTCAAGTGAATTGCTTTGCCTTCTACGCCCTCTACAAATTCAGGATTTCCAGTCAAAATTCCATGATTATTATTTCCTGATGAATCCTTAGCATTATCTTCATCAAAACTAACTTTCAACACTGGTTCCTTACTAACTTCCTCACCTTCTATTTTAGAAATCCCTTTAATTTCTTCTTTTGTAAGAGCCTTTTTATATACTTCAAGTTCATCTATATAAGAATCTTTAACACCATATCTATTATTACCATCTGCTCCTAAAACAAAATTTAAAACATCTATACTTCCTTTCCTTTTGCTTATATCAACACAGTAACTTTGAGATTGAAAACCAGCACCTCCCTTAGCCTCCTCTCCATCAATATAAAGAGACATTTTATCATCTCTATCTACTACAGCAGTTATATGATGCCATTTACCGTCAGTTGCACTTCCAAATCTATCTGTCTCTGCTCGTCCATAATGTCCTTCTGTATTGAAATTAAGATTCAATCCTTGATTCATATTTCCAATATTAAATCCTGGATTTCCTCCTGTAGTCCAATCTTTGTTACTAATCACAGCCCCTTCTCTTCCTTGATCAATATCTGATTTATACCAAAAAGCTATGGAAAAATCCTCTTCTCCAAACTTTAAATCCTCTCTTTCTCCAAAATCAACATACTGTTCTGCCTCTTTCGAAGATCCTGCAACTGATTCAGAATTAACTAAATGAATAGCCTTCCCTTTTTTCCCTTGAACAAATTCTGGATTCCCAACAACCTTTCCATTATTACCACGTCCTGTTATATCCTCTGCATCTCCATTATCAAAGGTAACTTTCATTACTGGCTCTAGTCTAATTACCTCTGCTGATACTAATTTAGAAGTTGGCATAAAACAACTTAACATACTAGCTGCAATAATTCCCGTTAATAATTTTTTAAATTTCACCTTAAACTTCCCCCAATCTAATATTTTTAAATTTTAGACTATATTTTCAACTACCGTTGATTTTTAGATAGAACTGAAAAACTTACTTGATTAAAGTTTGCAAACCCAACCTCCCATTATACTTATATTAAGATTATTAGTATTTATTCTTCTTTTCCTTTATTTTGTCAGTGAAATTTATTTAACCTATATATTATGCCTTTTAACATAAATCTTTTCTTTTTTATGCTATAATTCTCTATTTAAATAAGCTGAATTAAATATTAATCAAAATAAAAAACAGTTATGCACTTTAAGTACATAACTGTTTTTATTACTGTTCCACTTATATAATACTGAAAGATAGACCCAATTTTCCATTTGTTTTTAATATTATATTATTAAGTAAATCGCTTTAAACTTAAAAAGTGCACCAAACTATTTGATACACTTTCATAAAAATAATATTTAATATTCTGTTTTAACAAGTAAAGGAATATGCATTTCTAAAGTTTCTATGATTATCTTTTTCCCTATCAACAATAATTACTGTATATTCCTCATTGGGTTCTAACTCAGTTATTTCTTTGCTATTTTCATTGAAATCAATCTTACAATATTTCTTTCCATTTAAAACTATATAAGCTGGTTCTATTTCCTTATCTATGAAGTCCTTCCACGAAATTATTATTTTATTAGGTTCCCTCTTGATTCTAAAAGGAGTATAGGCTGTTTCTAATTCAGCACTTCCTAATACTTTTTCATAAAGCTTAAACTCATCAATTACTAATTCCTTTATCTCTTCCTTTCTAAATTTAGTTGATTTTAAAATTCCCCTTATAAAAGTTTTGTTTAAAGAAATAGCATTTTCACTTAACTCCTCTTCATGAACCAACTCTCCATTAATATAAAACCTTAATTTTCTTTCATTACTTTTAGTTATCCCAATTTGGTACCACTCTTCACAATTAATCTTACTCCAAAATAATAAAGTAAACTCACCCTTTTTAAGTGAATCTATTAAATTTTCCTCTTCAAAAATACCTTTATTAATTAGTTGTTTTAAATTTTTTACTTTTAAAGCTTGTCCTCCATTAATTCCTTGAACAAACTCTCCTTCAATATTAACTAAATTATTATTATACGATGATTTATCTATTAAAGAATTATTGTCAAAGTCAATATCTAAAATCTTTGCCTTTTTATAGAACTTAGAATCTAAATCAACGACATATTTATAGTCATCTATCCATTTATGTTCTCTATAATCATATAGGCTTATTTGAACTTTGTCCTCATCAACACTTACATGATATCCAATCTCTCCTCTAGAATCTCCATAATCATTTGAACGAAATCCCGGTACATCAACCATTATTCCATATTCAGTTTTTAAAACATCTAACTTTCCTAATCCATTATGAATATGACCAGTAAACATTATGCATTTAGGATGTTTTCTTAGAACTTCTTTTAAAGCAAAATCCTGAACGCCAACATCCCATTCAGTACTATTCCAATAAGTATCTCTTAAAGCTTGATGTAAAAATAAGAATACTGGTTTTCCTTCTTCTCTTTCACCCATAGTCTTATCTAACCAATTAAGCTGCTCCTCTGAAATATATGCACGATCTTTAATATGCCATTCAGTATTAAGAAAAATGAAATGATATCCTTTAATCCATTTATCAAAATATATTTTTCCTTTAGTTTCTCCCATATATTTTTTATTGTATTTCATATATAAACTATACGGTTCATTCCAAGTATCTTTCCATCTAACTTGGTGATTTCCTATTGCAGTTAAAATATTAAAATCTTTATTATGCTTATCTAATATATCAAAATAAGTTTTAAACTGATATTCCTCACCAGCTTCTGCGAAATCTCCACAAACCATAATTCCAGAAGAATTCTTAAAATCATTTTTAACACATGCAATTGCTTGGTTCCACTTCACACTTAGCTCATCTTCCATACTATCACTAACAATATGAATATCGCTAAAAACATCAAACTCAAGTAAGCCTTCTTTTGGAATCTCATTACTCTTATAAAAACCAAAGTCTTTCCCTAAAATCCTATTTACCATATATTTACTCATACAAATCAATTGCTATAAAGCTCATAAAATTATAGCAATCTCTCCCCCCTTTAATTGAACTCTTTCATAAAATATACATTTCCCCTTTACTTTATCCCTTATTTTTAAAATTGTACATTGTCTATTCCTACAAAATCACAAATTTACAACTTTTCTATTTAATTCTTTACTTATGTTCATAAAAAGTTTATATTAATATAGTATTAGTTAACACTTTATTCAAAATTCCAATTAAGTAGATTTGAATAGTTAACTAAAAATCAATATTAACTAAAACAAAAGTTAAACTTTTAAATTGTTAGTTATAAAATATATTTTCATATACAATATTTAGCTATAATAAGGAGTGGAAAAAATTGAATACAACAAACAAATTTAAAAACACTATTTCAACATTAATTATGGTTGTTTTATCATTTTTAATTATTCATCTATTACATAATATTTCAAAGAGCATTGTTGGATTAATGTGTGGAGGGCAATTACAATTTAGTCATGGAATTTCTGTGATAAATGCTAATTACGGAAACCTTTCTTATGTGCTTAATCTTATAGTTGGTATTTCAATACCTGTATTATTTTTATTTGCACTAGTACTTATATTTAATAATTCATTAAGAAACGGCTTATATCATAAATTTACTCTTATATTTTTTATATGTTCAGTATTAAGTATTTCAGTTTACTTAATTTTCTATCCATTTATATCATTATTTACTGATCTTGGGTTACATACTGAACTAGATGAATTAATAGAATTAACAGGAATAAGTCCATTAATTATATTACTAATAGCTTTATTAATAGTAGCTTTATTAGTAAAACTAGCCGCAAGAAAAAACTTATTTAGACATATGCAAAACTCTAAATAAATTATTCTAATATTAATAAAAAAGGTTGTATTAAAAACTTTAAGCAATAAAACTTATAATCGAAATATATTTATAAGTTTTGCTTACCTAATTTAATACAACCTTTTTTTCATTCATTTTCTGTTTATTGTTCTTTTTCTTTTCAAGCATTATGTTAGTAATTTAAAGCTAATAAATCATTTATTTTAATTATTAATCTAGACTTCTTTGATAATAATTTACATAAGATAATATACATATCTCCATTAATGTATATTATTAACAAATCTAAGTATTTATTTAAAAATTTATGTAAAGATTTTTAATTTAAACTAGCTCAAAAATCACTAATACATAAAATAAGATTAATATTTTAATAGCCAATTTTCAAAGGTTAGTTAAAGCAAACTTTATTAAATTTAAAGTTTGCTCTAACTCAGGGATTTTATTTTATCATTTAAAATTCCTTATAAATCTTAAATGCGAAGGGCTTTAATTTAATCTCTTCCTCTAAAAGTTCTATATTATTATCAAATAGCTCTCTAACCTTTTTATTTTTTAGTCCTTTAGGTAAAAATACTTTTTCTTCTTTATCTGAATTATTCATTATAACAACTATCTCTCCTTTTGAGTAGATAAGTATATTATCCTCACTAGTTGCTCTTATCCACTTATTATCTAGTAAATTAAATTCTTTATTTTCTTTTCTAATTCTTATGATTTTTTTCATGAATTGAAGCATATCCTTGTCTTGCTTATTTTCATCCCAAATCATACATCTTCTATGGAATTCCATGCCCATTCCTTGGTCACCTTCCATACCAACCTCATCTCCATAATATATACATGGAGAACCTGCTTGAGTAAACATAAATAAATATGCTAATTTCATCTTATCCTTATTTCCTCCAGCAACAGTTAATATTCTTGGGGTGTCATGACTATCTAATAGGTTAAATATTGTCTCTCCTATTTGTCTTAAATAGCTGACCTTATTAGCTTCTATCATATATTTAAAATCTTCTGTATTAAACTGATCTAAACAAAAATATTCTTTAATAGCATCTGTTACAGGATAGTTCATAACTGCATCAAATTGATCTCCCATAAGCCATGGAAGTCCATCATGCCAAACTTCTCCTAATATATAAACCTCTTTATTAGTTCCTTTTACTACTTCTCTAAATTTTCTCCAAAATACATGATCAACTTCATTACATACATCTAGTCTCCAGCCATCAATGTTCATTTCCTTAACCCAAAACTCAGCAACCTTTAATAAATAATCTACAACTTCTGGATTTTCAGTATTTAATTTAGGCATTGTAGCTATTCTTCCAAAGGTTTCATAGTTTAGATTATTTCCATCAACATTTTCTAGGCCTCCTTCTAGAACAGGAAACTTCTTTATACAAAACCAATCTTTATATCTTGATTTTTCATTGTTCTTTAATACATCTTGCCATTGAGGTGAAAAATAACCGATATGATTAAATACTGCGTCTAGCATTATTTTCATTCCTCTTTTATGAGCCTCACTTACAAGCTTTTTAAATACTTCATTTCCTCCTAGAGCTGGATCTACTTTAAAATAATCAATGGTTTCATATCTATGATTTTCTGTTGCTTCAAAGATTGGACAAAAATATAATCCGTTAACTCCAAGATCACATAAATAGTCTAATTTATCTAAAACACCTTGTAAGTCTCCTCCCATAAAATTGTCTCTAGTAGGCTCTGTTCCCCATGGTTCAACATTTTCAGGGTCTATAGATTTATCTCCATTACAAAATCTATCTGGGAATATTTGATACCAAACTGTATCTTTTACCCATTGAGGTGTTTTAGCAACATCTATACTATTTAAATATGGGAAACAATAAAAGTTTTCTATAGCACTTAGCTTTCTTTCATCATTTTCTCCATTTAATTCATCTATTCTTTTTTCTGTAAATAAAAGAGTTTCTTCTTCTCCATATAATATAAACCCATATCTTGAACGCTTTGTTATTGGCTTATAATCAATTATCCAGTGATCAAAATACTTAGTTTCACATTCCTTTCTCATAGAATAGCTTTTTCCACCTATCCATCTTCCTCCTCCAGTGGCATTCATGTTTCCTCCATCACAGCCACCTACATCCCATATATACGGGTCTCCAATTCTTATATCTACCTTTTTAACTTCACCCTTTTTAGTTTTAATCCTTAAATTTAAGGTATCCTCATCATATCCATAAGAATAATTACTCTGTGCTATATGCTGTATTGCCTCTCTTGTAATTTTATTACTACTCATAAATTCTTACTCCTCCATAAATACTTTTTGGTATTGCTTTATCTTACGGCAACAAATTAAAAATTTAACTCTAAAAAATTAAGTTTTATTTTATTCTAAAGGAATGAATAATCACATTCAATAACTTTTCAGAAACGTTTCCAATTTCCTCTTAAAAAAACTTATTCATACTTTAAATTAAATTACTTTATTAAATTTCTTCTTATAAATTCATAATCTAAATTAATTCCTGATTTAACTTCTTCCCTTTCGTAACAATAGACATAATTATAATTTATTAAGTAAAATCTAAATTTCAAAACTTGTTTTAAGCTCTGATTAGTGTTATTGTTATTTACTCAGATAAATTTGACTAAAACAATTGAAGTAAAAACAACTATTTAATTATTTATTATTTTTAATACCTACAAAGCATTTGCGAATATATAATTAACATGGTTTTAAAATGATTTCATTTTTTAACAATTTATTCTCTTATATGTAATTATATTCCCATTTATGAAAACGTTCAATAATTTTTCATGATTTTAATCAACAGAATCGTTCCCCAGTTTTCCCCAATTATACTCCTAATAAAATTACACTATATTGATATTGTTAATAACAAAAACTGTATGCTTATTTTTAAATTAAGCATACAGTTTTTATTTTCCTAAATAGTCATTTTAAAATCCAAAATCTATAATCTATACCATCTTAACCATAATTATTGAAATCTCTTGCTCAATATCCATGATAAGAAGTACTTCCATCTGGGAATATACTATATGAATCCCCATCATAAAATCTATCTGTTATAATTTGATATATAATATCAGTGCCAAAATTAACCTTGTTATCAACAAAGGCATCAGCTGAATATTTTTCTGCTGCATACACTGTTTCCATATTAGGAATAATAGATAATGTAACAACTCCCTGTACTATAGTAATTCCAAGTGCTATACAAATCATTTTAATTTTTTTACTCATAAATCTCTTCCTTTTGGGTGTATAGATTTAATATTAAAAAATTGCAATTTTCTATATTATAAATTTATTATAGTTTATGATGTAATACTTTAACATAGGAGTTTTACCTAAACCGTTTCCGACTTTACTAATATGGTTAAACTAAAATTTATAAATAATCCTTACACTGATAAGATAATTTGAATATCAAAACCTAAGTTATTCTTTTGAATAGATTTCTAAATATATAAGTATACCTAATAAAGTACTATTTATAAAAAAACTCATAAGAGGACTATTAATTTTAAAAAGCATATCTAAAGCAAAAATCAAGATCCAAAGTCCATAAACAAAATTTCTTGTACTTTTAGCTTTTCGTTTTCTCAACTTACTTCTTCTATTTTCTACCATAACCCCAACTCCCAATTACAATATTTTCCATATATTAAGAATAACCTATTTTTAAAATTTACCCAAGCAATCTTATGTTAACTTTCTTTTAACTTAATAAAGCATATTATTTATCTAATTTTTTCTTCTTCTTTTCTATATTTCATCCATTAAAATCAAATAAATTTACAATTATATCCAAAATTACATGATACTCTATATTCAGATTTTTAGATTTTATTTAAATACTTTTATATAAAATTACTTAAGTTCTTAATATTATATTTCTATATAACTTTTAAATTATTATGAGGACCTAAAAATAATTTTTATTAAATTCAATAAAAATCCTTAAATCACGAAAGATAATATTTAAATTCTACGACTTATTTTATGAAGGTACTTTCACAAGAAATAAAGGGGGACAATCTCTTATGAAAGAGAATAATTTTATAAGCCAGCTAAAAAAGAAAAATCCTAAAGCTTTAGATTATGTTTTTAATAACTATGGAAATTTAATCTTTAAAGTGGCTTATTCTGTTTTAAACAATAGGGAACTTAGTGAGGAATGTGTAAATGACGTATTACTTAAGATTTGGAACAACATAGACTCCTTCAATAAAGGAGATGAAAAGTTTAAAGCTTGGATAATAGTAATGACAAAATACACTTCCATAGATATGTTACGAAAAGAAAAAAAGCATGATAATGTCATAACTCTAGACTCTTATGAAAAAGAAGATAATAGTCTTGAATCATTTCTTGAAAACAAAGAAACAAAAGAAAACATACTTTCTATAATAAAAACTTTTGATAAAGAAAATAGAGAAATTTTTATAAAACGCTTTTTCTTACACTATTCCATTAAAGAAATAAGCAAATCTATTGGAATTAGTGAAAATGCTATAAGTAATAGAATACGTAGGGGCAAGTTTAAGCTTTCAGAGTTTTTAAAAGAGGGAGGATTTTAAAATGGATAATAACAATCTTTTAGATGCCTTAGATAATTTAGACATTGACGAATTTGAGTTTGATAATATTGATGTCGAATTAAATGACTTGGAAAAAAAGCGTATAAGAAGTAAATATAGAAAAGCTATTAGAAATAAATCATCTCTACCTAAAAAAATAGCTATAGTTGCTGGATTAAGTATTATAATTTCTACAGGAGCATTTTTTTCTTCTCCAGTTAAAGCTAGTAATATTCCTGTTTTAAACAGCATATATGAAATGCTAGGTGTTTATGATGAATACATTGATTATAGCCAATATGTTGGCCAATCTATAGACGTTGAAGGAGGAACATATACCTTAGAAGAAATAATGGTAACACCTTATAGTTCTTTATTTGCTATTAGAATTACAGGGAATGAACCACTTAAAGAAAATACTATGGGATTTATGACCACCTCTTCAATTGGAGGAAGTTACTTTTCTTCAGCAACTACAAGTATTCATAAAATAGATGATTATAATATGATTCAAGTCATAGAATCTAGATATTCATCTAAAATCCCTAAAAAATCAACAATAAATATATCTATTCATGAAATGTCAACAGAAGATAATCCTGCTACCCTTGGACATGGAAACTTTGAATTTAAAGTTGATTTTGGCAAGAGCTATGATGAATTTGCTTCTTTACCAATAAAAAAAGCTAAATTAGACTCCTATGGCTTAAGATTAAAAGAAATAAATTCAAGCGTTATGGGTACTCAAATTTTAGGAGATATAAAAACAATAAATAAATCAGAAAAAGAATATCATGAAAATATTAATAACCTATATTGTCTATTAAATATTGATGGCAAAATATATGGAAGTTTTGCTTCATTTGGTACTACTAGTCTAGGTAAACTAATTTTTGGAGATGGCTCTTTCATTTTTGATGGATTAAAGGTTGATGAATTTAGAAGTGCTGAAAAAATAACCTTAAGTGTCTTTAAATCTAAATATAATAGTGAAGAACTAATTAACATATATAATTCTGAAGAAAATCAAGAAATTGTTGAAACCAATAATGATGAATCCAATACAATAACAGAAAATAATGTTACCTACTCTAAAAATATTAATTTTTTAGATGGACGTAAAGGGAATTTTTATAAGTTAGAAAGAACAGATGATAACATTAAACTTTATTATAATGGTTCTTCTCAAGATATAACCTTATTAACTAGTATTACAGCGCATTCTAATAATGGTTTAAAAATTCATTACCCTAAAATCTACACTAATCCAGAAAAAGAAAATGAATATATAATAGAATTCACTGGAATTGATAAAAATCTAGAATTAAATATTCATACTATGGTTAACTATGCAGATGAATATATATTTCTAGATGAATTTAAAATAAAGTAACCTAAAATTAGATTTATTTTAAATCATTATTTATTTTCAGCTAGTTGTTCAGAACTAGCTTAATAAGAAGTCCTATCTAAAAATCAATATTCACTTAAAGCGAAATCTAAAATTTAATGATTACCTATATAAATTCATCTTTAATATAAAAAATAGCACCAGCAATTAAATTGTTGGTGCTACTTAATTCATATATTTTATAGAAACGCTTTTAAGTTCTTTATATATTTAGCTGAATGAGAGTCACTTCCTAAAATCATAGGTATCTCTTTTTCAATAGCCATATCTAATACCTTACCTTCAACATAAAGTTCTCCACACTCTTCCTTTCTTAAACCTGCAATATTAAAATCAAGCTCATATCCTTTTTCTTTTATGATATTTAATATCTTCTCTACCTTTGGAAGGTGTTTTTCATAGCTATAAGAAAATTCTTTATTAAATTTTCTTACTAAATTTAAATGTCCTATTCTTTTAGGCTTATAAGGTCCTAAATCACTTTCTAATGCCATAATTATGGTATCATAGTATTTGTTATATACTTCATCTAAAGAACCTAAATCCTCTATAATTTTTTGAAATTCTTCTGTACTAAAATCAATGCAATAATAGCCTTTATTTCCTTTAATCATATGTACTGATAAAATTCCATCACTAAAAAAAGCGCCATACTTATTTAAAAGTTCCTTAATTTGCTTTTCATATCCTTCTATATAATCTACTTCTACGCCTATATTGATTTTTATCTTATCTTTATATTTCTCTTGTAATAGTTGTCCTTCTTTTAAATACTCCTCTATTTTTTCTATTTCCATAGCACTATCCTTTAAAGGTGAAGGATCTTCAAAGTTTTTTGGAAGTGGCAAGTGCTCTGTAAAACTCATCTCATCCAGAGTATACTTTATTGCTTCCTCAACATAATCCTCCATATTATCTTTACTTCCATGAGGACAATACTGTGTATGAATATGCCCATCTTTTCTCTTAAATTCAACTAAATTTCTTATATAATCTAATTTCATTTATATATCCATCCTTATTCCATTAGCTTTTAACCAATTATTTTTCTCTTTATAATCTGGCATTACTTTAGCCACAGCTTCCCAATAGTTTTTTGAATGATTTTTATGAATCATATGAGTCATCTCATGAACAACTATATAATCAAGAACTTCTATAGGAGCCATTATACATCTCCAATTAAAAAGCAAGTCGTTATAATATGTACAACTTCCCCATCTTCTTTTTTGCTCTTTGACCTTTATACTTCTAGATTTTAGTGGATAAAACTTAGAATAATAATCTACTCTTTCCTTAATTATTTTTAGTCCTACTTCTCTATACCATAATTCAATTGCTTTTTTTATTTTTTCTCTATCATATTTAGCAATATCAACAACTAGATTTTCCCCTATTAGGTTAACAGAAACTCCTTTTAAAAATTGATTATATCTTATTTTTAATAGATACTCTTCACCTAAATACATAAATGATTCTCCATCTACAAACTCTCTTTTAACCTTTTTAGAACTAATAATCTTAGCATTTTCTTGTTTTTCAACTATCCATTTACCTTTTGTCTTAACATACTCAAGTATACGCTCCTTTGGAATACTCATAGGAGCTCTAACTTTTACCTCTCCTTTAGCTAAAACCTCTATACTCATAGTTCTTCTTTTGCTACGTATTAATTCAAACTCTACATATTTATCTTGAAATTCAAATCCTAATTTCATAATTGCCCTCTATTCTTTAAAGCTATAATACTTGTCCTCTCTAATCTAGTATTTAAACAATATTACTTATTAAATTCTTTTTAAGTTAATACCTTTCCTACTGCATTTTTACCAGTTAAAATTAAGTCTTTTTTTCACTTTATCTATATTAATTCTTAATTCTTTTAAATAATACTTTTTATAAAAAATTATTCATAAACCATAATCTTATTCATGTAATTTATTTACTATTTAATTATACTAATTCACTCTCAAAATTCCAAAATAATCTTCTTAGAAACTAAAAATGTCTCACAAAAATGTGAGACATTTCTACTATATTTCTTCATTATTTTCATTCATTCTTACTATTCCAGCCATAGAGAAAGCTATAACCTCTAACATACCTAATGAAATAGTTAAAGCCATTCCTATGTTAATAATGTATTTCACAAATGACATATTTAAAACCTCTGTATTAATTACATTTAAAACAACTAATACTATTCCTAAAATAATCATTATACTCATTCCATATTTAAACATCTTTGAATAAAATCTACTAAAATACTTTAAACCTTTTATTCTCTCAGTAAAAGTTTTAATCCAGAATCTAAAAGTTAATCCTCTTTTCTTTAAATCCCATATGTGATAACCTAAAGCAAAAAGTATCCATGAAAGAGCAATTCCTGCTAATATTGATTCCTCTAAAACACTACTTGCTCTTCTAATCATAAGCATATAATCAATCATTACAAATATAGTAATAATCTCAATCTTTAGTTTTCTTTCGTAACTCTTCATTCTCTCCTCCAAAACTTTTAAATACTATATAAATCTTATCAATTTAAAGTTTTTTTGTAAACAGAAGGTACTAATTTCTCCCTTCTCTTTAACTTTTTATACAATAACATTCATATATTTAAATATAGACTTTAATATGAAAAATCTTTAATATATTAAAGCTCTTAAATTTATGGAGAAATTTAAATTAAAATATCCAATAACATCATAGGCTTCTCAAGTTCATAATCTGCATGTATTCCTTCCTTGTTTTTATTTCCCCAAAGAGCTAGTGCAAAATCAACACCAGCAGCCTTTGCACAAAGATAATCTGCTTTTGTATCTCCAATATAAAGACATTTATCAAGCTCAGCCTCTAAAAGACTTATTGCCTTTTCTAATGGTTCTGGATGTGGTTTATGATTTTTAACATCCTCCATTAAAACATTAATCTTCATATATGTATGAAAATTATTATTAACCATGTCTATATCATATTGATACTTTGTTTTTGAACTAGCTACAGCTAAAATATATCCTTTCTCCTGTAACTTATCTAAAACCTCTTTCATTCCTTCATAAGGGACAGCACCTGTCTTGTCCTCATTTACATAGGAAACCCATCTTGGATAAACTTCATTAATATTCTCTATACCAAGCTTTTTTAATGTAATTCTTCCTGGGAAAGCCATATATGTAACAAGTTCTTCATATGACTTTTCTATTCCTAACTCTTCTTTTACAATTCTCATTAAGCTTCTAATATTCATCCCTTCAGTATTTAAAAGTGTACAATCTATATCAAAGATTATATATTTATATTTACTCATATTCTCTTCCCCCTATAGTTCTAAATTAAAAATCTCTTTCATATAATAAAATAATATACTTTTTAGGTTTAACCATATAAATATTATTTTATAATAAAGCATTTATTTAATTCTAACAAAATATCTAAAAATTTCTACTTCTAAATGTTAATTTAAACTATTTAAATTTTAATGAAAGGACTCTTACTATGGATATATTAGTATTTTGCTTTATGGTTCTCTGTTATTCTTTATTTTTACTATGCATATAATATTTTTTTAAATTTAAATTTTCTCCAATTGTTTATTTAAAACTCATACTGCTGAAAGCATAGTTGTTCCAAATAAAAATAAAGTTATTATTCTTTAAATTTAATTATAACTTTGATTTTACTATTTTTAGTTTTACTTCTATTATACATATTATAAAATTTTATAATATGTATAAATAAATCCAATAAGCTAAATTATTCTAGGATAAACAAAAAAATGCTATACTTTAAGAAAATGATTCTGAAAGTAGGTGAAAATTTATGTTTACAATTGATAATTTTGCTTTTGACTCCTTAAGAAAATTAAATGAATTAAAACCTTATAATTGTTTAGATATAAGATCCTATAAGAAAAATAGAAAGGTTGTTATTGAAAAACTTGAAAATACCTTTAATGTTTATGAAGATGGATATGAAAAAAGAGAATTTTTAGATCTTTCAAGAGAAGAATTAAAAAAGCTTTTAAGAAGCATAGAAAAAATTGAGTTTCCTAGAAGTAATAAACTTAGAGTATATGTTTTAGAAACAAAAGATGATAGTGCTTGTAGAGCAAACTATAGAAATGAAACAATTATAGAAGAGGAAAAAGAAAAACTTTCTATATTCATAGAAGCCTCTTATAGTTCATACGAAGCAATAAAAGGCTTAATTGAGGAAAGTAATGATTTAATAGAAGAAGTAAACTTTGCTTATAATGTAACCATAAAAGCAAAAGTTTCAGAAGAAACATACTTCCTTTTAAAAAATTTCATAAAAGATAGACAAGATATAAATATATTTGCTTGTTAGAATTCCATTAAATCTACTACTTAAATCTTTTAAGAATAATCTCTATTGCTCCAAATAAAAGTAATAGTGGATAAATCTCTATTAAAAGTACAAATATATTACTTATATTTGTATTTACTAAAGTATATAATTTAAAATACATCAATGGCATAGTTAATAAGTCTGCTATATAATCTAAAACACTAGCTTCAACAGTGCTTTGATAAAAATATCTTGCTGTAAACTCCATATAATTTATATATAAAATAACTAACTATTTTCACTCTTTTTATATTCATCATAAAGTTTTCTAGATTCTATTTCAAAATCTATAGCTTGATTAAAAAGCTTTTCCTCTGAAGCAAATAATTTTGTTAACTTACTTTTTTCATTCTTAAACTGCCCTAAATTAACATCATCAATGATTCTATCTATATAAAACTTTCCATCTTTCTCAACTACATAAGCTGTATAATCATCTGTTCCTCCCCCTTTATTATTACTTCCATCAGTATATGAAAACATATATTCAACATGAAAATTAACCTTATAATCACCATCATATTCTTTTAATATCTTCTTTACCTCAACATCCATATTATTTAAGTCTTTGTCTAAATTATATTCCACTGTAGAGTTAAATTTAGAATTATAGTTGTAAGCAACTTCTTTATTGAGTATTATCTCTTCAGACTTAACAGTTTCTTTGCTAAAATCTAAATTAGCAAATTCCTCAGCTAAATTTTCTATTGGAACTCTAATACTTTCATCATTTGTAACATCTACTCCTCTATTTCTATAATCAACTATTTCTTTTCTAGCAATTCCTAAGAAAGTTATTAATAAAACAACTCCTGCAATAACAATAGTAATAGTGCTAGTCTTTTTCTTCATTATTATAACTCCTCACTAAAATTCTTTTTTATTTAATAAAATTTTATCCCCAACTTATTGCCAATAAATTACCAAAGCAAAAATAAACTATAAAAAAATAGACCTAAAGAGGTCTATTAATATAGTAATTTCTATAATAAATTATTGAAGTAGTTTATTCCTATAGCTTCTCTAACCTCATAAAGAGTATTACTTGCTTTTTCTCTTGCTTTTTCACTACCACTTTTTAAGATTTCATATACATAATCAATATTTTTCTCATATTCTTTTCTTCTTTCTCTTATAGGTTCTAGTTCTGCTTGTAGTACTTCATTTAAGTATCTTTTTACTTTAACATCACCTAAACCACCTCTTCTATAATGCTCCTTCATTTCTTCCACCTTTGCTTTGTCTTGAGCAAAAGCATCTAAATAGGTAAATACAGTGTTGTTTTCGACTTGTCCTGGATCTTCTACTCTAATATGATTAGGATCTGTGTACATTGACATAATTTTTTTCTTTATAACTTCTGGCTCATCAGATAGATATATTGCATTATTTAAAGATTTACTCATCTTAGCATTTCCATCTATACCTGGTAGTCTTCCTAAACCTGCCCTTGGTAAAATAACTCTTGGCTCAACTAATACATCTTTCTTATATATTGAATTAAAACTTCTCACTATTTCTCTTGTTTGCTCAATCATAGGTAATTGATCTTCACCAGCAGGAACTACAGTAGCTTTAAATGCTGTTATATCAGCAGCTTGGCTTACAGGATAAATTAAAAATCCTGATGGTATACTCATATTAAAGTTCTTCTCTTTTATTTCATTCTTAACTGTTGGATTTCTTTCTAATCTTGCAACTGTTACTAAATTTAAATAATGCATAGTTAATTCATTTAACTCTGGAATTTGTGATTGAACGAATATAGTAGATTTACTTGGATCTATTCCAACTGCTAAATAATCTAAAGCGACCTCAGTTAAGCTTTTTTTTATCTTTTCTGGATTTCTAGCATTATCTGTTAATGCTTGTTGATCTGCAATCATTATAAAACTTTCATATTCTCCACTATTTTGTAATTGCACTCTATTAATTAAAGAACCAACATAATGTCCTATGTGTAGTTTTCCTGTTGGTCTATCTCCTGTTAAAATTATTTCTTTTTTCATATATTTTTCCTCCAAATCTTTTAAAGTAAGTTTATAATTTAAACCATTTTTGATTTTCACTTAAAATTAAGCTTGTTTTGAAAAGTTACCTAAAAATCAGTACTAGCTTAAAATAAAGTTTAAAATAATAAAAAACTCCGTCCTAAATAAATAGGACGGAGATAAATTCCGCGTTGCCACCTAAATTGCATATAGAAATATGCCTCTCGACTTCAAGTACTATTATACTCTATCCGCTATAAGGTGCAGCACACCACTCCGATACTCTCAAAACATGATTTCTCTTTGTTCCTCAAAGGTCCATTCATTAAATCTCTTCTTGCTAGAATTCCACCATCCCTAACTCTCTTTATTGAAGCTAAATTTAATTACTACTCCTTATCAAAGGATTTATTATAATATATCACTTTTCTATTTATGTGTAAAAACAGTTCATTATATATTTTATATAAAAACATAGAAATTATTACAAAAGATATTATAAAAAACTATCATTTTCTAAAAAGTTATAAATAAAATATAAATTAATATCTCTTTTCTTAATTCTTCACTATCTTAAATATTAAGATGAACTTATAGTCTATATAAAAAATTAACACCAGTTTAAATTAGAACTTAAAAATACTATTTTGGTAATAATGTTTTTACAAACTCTAAGTTATTAAAATCATGTTCTTTTATGTAATTTAATAAGTCAACTAAGTAAGTCTTATGATGTTCCACAACCTTTGAGAAACATTGTATAAATCTAACTACTTCTTCTTTTGAAAGTGCTTTATTAGCTTTATCCTCTTCTTTACTCTTATTATATAAATACATTCCAACTAAATAAAATCTCATAAAGGTATATCTTATAAGTAACATAATATAACTATCAAAGATTGATTCTATCTCGCAAAATGGAAAGAGATTACTATAAATGAAATTAACTATGTAATTCTCAAATATATAGCTATTTTTTTCTAAAAATTCTTCTTCATACTCTTCAAAAGCTTTTATATACATTTGAGCATTTTTAGCTAAATAGTTTTCTTCATTAAGATTAAGTCCTTTCCTAACTTCTCTTGAATATTCCTTAAACCTTTCGCTATCAACATCTTTTTCTACACGCAGCATAGTAAGTAGCTTCTTAAAGAAATCAACTTTAATAATATAATTCATAGGATTTTCTTCATATGGGTCTTGGACATTATTTATGTCATATTCCTTTATGAAATTTAATACATTATCATAATTATATTCATATTCATCTTCTAAACTATTTATAAATTCACCTAATATGTAAAGTCTCTTATCTAATGAAAACTTTCTATTTTTTATTATCTTTATACTTACTTCTCTAATTTCTTTAATAAACTCTACAGGAAGCCACTGCTCCTCACCAAGCTTAGTATCAACTTCACTTGATATTATATGTTTTCCTAAAGTTTCATTACCTTCTAAAAAAATAATACCTTCTTCCTTAAGTAAAAGTATTCTAGCAGCTTCAGGACAAGCTACAGCAAGTGACATTTCATAAACTCCATCAATTTTATTAGTTACTCTAGGAAAAGATGTACAAACATTTGAAAGATATTCTTCACCAAGATTGGCATGGATAACACAATAATTCTCACAATTTAAGAAAGGACATCTCTTAGTTTCTCCTAACTTAACTTTTGCAAAATCAATTTCATCACTTTGATGGTTCTTATTTTTAATAAGATTACTTTCAAGCATATTTTTCATTTCATCATCTTGAACTCCTTCATATTGCTCAAAAGTAAACTTATCAATATCAACATCCCATCCTATACAACAGCTATCTTCACATTCTCCCCCAATACATTTAAACTCTTTAAGATATATTGGATATCTCATTTTAACACTCTTCATCATATACTTCCTTCTCAATAAAATACTTTAATTTACCTAATTATTTTACCATAGGATTCTATATATCTTAAAAATTAATTATCTTTCTCTAGAAAAACTCTCTGATTTCTTTAATCATTCTGTCTTTGTTTTCATTTAATTGAGGTATTCTATTAACATTTGCACCTGATGGATGTGGAAACCCCTTAAGAATTTGTCTTTCACTTATAAAACCTTCTTCCTTAAGCTTACATAAAACCTCTTCTACAGCTTTTCCCAAAGGTATTAGTAATATATTTTCAAAATCATCTAAACTTTTAATTTCAGAAAGAAAATTATCATAAACATACTTCATTAAGAAATCACTCTTTATTAATTTGGGAGTATGTCCTGTGTAGTTTGCCTTTTTAACAAATACAGAGTAAGGAATTAAGGACACTGTATGTAACAAATAATCCTTTTCTCCAAAAAGCTCACTACAATCCTCTATTTCTAAAACCTTATTAAGTTCTATCTCATTTAACATACTAATTATATTTTTTCTTAAATTCCCACTAAAACGTCCTGCAACCTTGCATTTATATTGAATTTCTTTAATATCATCACTTACTTCTAACTCTTTTCTTGCAGTTGCCATAGCTGTACTCATTTGATTGAACCCTGGAGTTATACCAACTATAAAAACCTTAGCTTTAGGATTTATATACTCATTATGTGGTGCATAATAAATCTCAATATTTCCTTCCTTATCAACAAGAAAATCATCTATTAAAAGTTCTTCTTTTGTATATTTATCTTTTAAAGGCAATTTTTTAATTGCTCCTTCATAATCATATAAAGTTTTTTTCATATTAACATCTCCAAAATAAATATATTTATATCATAATGTAAATTTAATCAATCTTTTTATATTTTTTATTTAGAAAATTCATATTATAAATTTGTTCTCTAAACTAAATATACCAAAAATTCTCTCTTTATTATAATATTTAACTACTAAAAATCTAAAAAAATAAAGTATACTCCTTATAAATTTTTATACTTTATTTTATAGTCTTAACCTTAAATTATATATTTCCAAATACATCGTAACTTTATAACAATTGTATACTAACTTTTTAATCTTTGACTCTTTTTTAGGTGAAGTTGATTTTTAGCTATCCCTTCAGACTTAGCCCAAAATCAACACTAGTTTAAAACATTGCCAAATCTTTAAATTATATTTATATTTACATATTTTCAAATAAGAAATTATTTATATCTCTAATTATAAGTGTTATTTTAAAACTACTCTAAGAATCCTATCATCGTTTATATCAGGATTTCCTCTTCCATCTCTATTGCTAGTTGAAATATAAATTGATCCATCTTGTGCAACGACAACCTCACGTAAACGTCCATACTTATTTTCAAATAATGCTTCTATATTAGTTACTTTAGTTTCACTTTTATCAAATGACATAACAAGTAATTTCTGTCCTCTAAGGGTAGCAATCAATAAATTATCTTTCTTAGCTCCTTTATTTATAAATGCAATTCCTGAAGGTGCCCAAGTTTCTTCCCTACTGTGTACTATAGGCTTCTTAAGATTAAAATTAGTTAGGTCTTCATCTCCTTGAACAAGAGGCCATCCATAATTTGCTCCAGGCTCTATTATATTTATCTCATCATGTGCTGATTGTCCATGTTCTGATTCATACAACATGTTTTTTGAATTCCAGGCAAGTCCCTGCGGATTTCTATGCCCCAAGCTATAAACTGGTAAACCAGAAATAGGATTATCATTAGGAATACTTCCATCTAAATTTATTCTAAGTATTTTACCAGCTAAGCTACTGGAATCCTGTGCTAAATTAGAATTTCCTGCATCTCCAGTTGTTATATATAACTTTTTATCAGGACCTATTTTTATTCTTCCACCATTATGAATTTGTCCTCCAGGAATTTTATCTAAAATAATTTTATCAATAGATGCTTTATTGTTATTTTCAACTAACCTTATAACGCGATTATATATTTGATTTGATTCAATATATGTATACATAACATATATATAATGATTCTGTGAAAAATTTGGATCTAAGGCAATTCCCATTAATCCTCCCTCTCCTTCACTTATGAATGGTGAACTTAATGTGATTAGAGGCTCTGGATTAAGCTTACCATTTTCAATAACTCTAACTCTCCCTGGACGCTCAGTAAAATAAATTTTGCCTTCTTGACTTATATCTATGGCCCATGGTACAGATAACCTTTCAGCTATAACTTCAACTTCGTAATCCAATTGCCTTGATTTAGAACTTCTTTTTATTGAATTTACTGCTTTAATTGAACATACTTTTATTCTTATTAGAATACGGTAAAAAAACTTTTTCATATTATTATCCTCCAAGCTTTAATTAGTACTTGAGAAATATATACTTTAAGAAAAAGATAATATATTTTTAAAACAATTATATATATTAAAGGATTAATTATAATTTATATATACTATTGATATTTACCATATTTTATTAAAATCTCTTATTTAATGTTACTAAGCATTAAGAATTTTATTTTAAAACATCATTTATTAAATATTTATTTATCCCAAACTGAATTTATCCAATTAATCATTTGGATATTTGTATCTGCTATATCTTTATATCCATCTTTTGCAAAGAATCCTATCATTATTAACTCTATTGCTAAAAGCATATATTTTATACATTTCTTCTCTTCAATAGTAATATCTATATCACTTTCATATCCTTCAATAACTGCTTTTGAAAACTCTATCCATTTATTTCTTTTATATTCATTCTGAAAAACTGAAGCTAAGGAACCTGTACATAAATAGCATACATCAAAAATTCTTGCATTAACTTGAGTTAAATCAAAGTCTATATACCCTACTAGCTCATCATTTTCAAAAATCATATTTTCTCCATGAAAATCTCTATGAATTATTTGCCTTGGCAGCTTTAAATATAATTCCTCAAAATTTTCATTGAAATCTGTCTTAATATTATTAAAACAATCTATTTCCTCTTTGCTTAAGTTACTCTGAGGCAAATATTTATCTATCTGCTCCTTAACCCATCCATTTAACTCTTTAATCATATTATTGTCCCATATTTTTTCTTGTTTCATAACATCTTCAGTTAAGGTTTTTAATCCTTTATGAAGCCTTGCTGCACATTCTCCTAGATAAAAACCTCTTTTTACATAATCATCTTCAAAATAATCCTTAATTACTTCTCCTTTTATTTTAGTAAATAATCCATAATATTTATTATTTAGTTCAGTATAAAAATCTCCATTTACTGTTTTCACTACCTTCTGCCCTGGAATTCCACTTTTTAAAAGAAGTTTAGAAATATTCACATTATTCTTCATTTCTCTTTCATCATTAGTCATTTTTAATATATAATCCTCACCTATAGCCCATATATGAGTTTCTCTATCTGTTTCGTAAAATATATCCTCTGCTTTAATATCTAAAGATTTATTTATTCCCCATATGTCTAATAATGATTTTAATTCATCTTCTTTGTTTTTTACTAACTCTCTCTTCAAAATACTATTCCCCCTTTTTTAAAGTTATGTTCTCTTGCTATCTATACTACGCTGTAAGGCTTCCTAACTAAACCTATAAGATTTTTATGAAATAAAAATGAGCCAAAACTAATACATAGCTTGACTCACTTAAATCATTTAGATTTCTCTTTTAATATTATTCTATCTATACTCTTTTTAGATAAGAAGTATCTCTCTGCAAGTTCTTGTCTACTAATTCCATTCATATATTCCGAATAAATACTTTCATTTCTTAGCTTAACCTCTTCACGAGTAGATGTTTTAGCTCCCCATTCCTGTCTATTACATTCTTTCCTAGGGATATAAATATACTCGCCATCTACGTATTTTTGAATTAGTTCAATTACTTCCTTAGGTAATACCTCTTTAGCCGTGATATAGCACATAATGCTCCTCCTAAATATAAAAAATTAATTTAGGTTTAGCAAAGGCTATTTGTCTTTTATTACTTAAAATGCAATAGCCTTGCTATGCATTATTAGCAGGTTCCATCATAAAAAATCCCCCCCTCTTATATATCATCCAACTATGATTTTACTTATTTTAACATTAAAAATCAAATTTATATTTTTATATTGTTTTCTAATTTTATAACTGCCTCATTAATTCTTTTCTCTCTAGTTTCACTTTTCTTCGCACCAGTTATCCACTGTACATACTTTCTTTTAGCTGAATAAGATAGGCTTTCATAAAAATCTTTAGCTACCTTATTTTTATCTAAAGCTAATTTAAAATCCTCTGGTAATTCAACAACTCTTTCTTCCTCATCTTTTTCTATCTCAACGCTTATAGAATCTCCAGCTTCCTTACCAATTTCCTTTCTTATAGCTTTAGTTATACCTATCATATAACAAGGTAATCCCATTTTTACAATAGAACCTCTGTACTCAACCTCATTAAATTTTGCTTTAACTTTAACTCTCTTACTTCCAAAAGTCTCTTCAACATCAAAAGGAATTTCTATAAATGTAGCATCTTTACCATCATGCTCTTGGATTATAGCCTCAAATTTATAAACCATATTTTAAACCATACTCCTCTCTTGTACTTAACTAACTGTCTTTAGCTTATTATAAACCTTAGGTATGTTTTTTACCATTTTCAAATATTGAAAATAAAATATTTTTCTAACTTATTTAATTAAATCTCTATTTCTATTATTTTTAAAATCTTATTATTCATTTATACCACAATTTAACTATAGAAGACACTGTTTTAGAGTAGTGTTGATTTTTAGATAGAACCTTAATATACTCTTAATGATCTGAAAAGCTAGCTAAAAATCAACACTCACATAAAACATCGCCAACTATAAATACCTATTCCTTTACCCAATAATTGCTACAATCATTAGAACGTTCAACAAAACCATATTCTATTAAAGCTCTTCTTATCGTTGCATAGTCACTATATATTCTTCCTAAAATCCTGTTAATCTCTTTCTCAGAATACTTCTTTCCCTTAGAAAAATGCTTTACTATTTGCGATAATATTATTATTTTTTTCTTTTCCTTAGAAGGAAACGTCTTTAATGCTCCACTCTCATCCATATAATTTTTAATTGTTTCTTTTATTTCCTTATTAGTGATATTATATCTATCATCTAAAGTAGTTGCTGTCTTATGAGCATCAAATAAAGTTTCTTTCTCCAGTATATTTACTTTTTTCTTTGTATTTGATGATAATAATTCCATCATAGCTAAAAATAGACGTGCTTGCTTTTCCTTTTCTCTTAATTTATAGCGATGATTTCTTATGGTAGATTGTACCACCCCAAATTTTTGCGCTATCTCTTTATCACTTAATCCAGATGACATTAACACCAAAAGTTCTCTTTGTATTTCAGATATTCCTGTAAAAGAGGTATTCATACTTAATAAATATTGTAAAGTAGATCCATGCTTATCTTCTATATGAAGCTCAGTAGCTTTTTTTGCATCATAAAACAAAGAGCCTATCTCATATATTCTCCCCTTTGTAAACTCTTCCTCACAAATTATACATTTAAAACTATCCTCTTGTTCAATATATCCTTTTTTTACTTCTTCAATAGTCGCATCCCAAAATAATTCTTTATTAACTTCATTCACAATTCTCAACTCCTTATATTTTCAATTTATATAATTAAAATTTTTTAATTATTATATGTCTATCCCCTTTCTTTGTCTATATATAAGCAAACTTTAATGTAATTTGTTTGCATTATTTTGAAGTTGTATTCTAATTTTTATATTTTATTCACTTTATTTCACTAAACAAGTAAAATCTGAAACTTGATAAAAAAAACAAAATATGTATAATTAATTTTAAAATTGTGTACAAGCAACATAAGAAGTTTATAAATATAACATTAGAAAAAATTATTATTAAGGAGATATACATATGAATTTTTGGGATATCATCTTTAACTCTATTAACGGGTTAGCTGGTAAAAATCACTTATTAGACTCAATTATGCTTTTTAGCTCACAAAAGTTACCTTATATTTTTGCAGCTACAGTAGTAGTTGTTTATTCAATAGGGGTTATAGGTAAGAAGAAAAAAGCTAGAGGAATAGCCGTAGATACTGTTGTGTTTACTGTAATAAACTTATTAATTTCAATGATAATAGGTCATTTCTACTATGCTCCGAGACCATTCGTAAATGATCCTAATGCAAATTTACTATATCCTCATAAGCCAAATTCATCTTTTCCAAGTGATCATTCAATTGCTAGTATGAGTATAGCTCTTGGATTAAATAGATATAATAAAGTTCTTGGAACAGTATTCATTCTTTTATCTATATTAATGGGAGTTTCTAGAGTTTATGTTGGTCATCACTACCCTCAACATGTAGTTGCATCATTTGTAATGGTAATTATACTAAATGTACTTTACACTAAATTCTTAAGCAAAAGAGTTCAAAAGATTTATTTTTCAATTGAAAAACACATACCAATTTTAAATAATCTAGTTAAATAATTTTTGATAGGTAAAAACTAAGCTCTTTATAAGTACATAAAAAAACACCATAAATTTAAATTAACTTATGGTGTTTTTTTGTTTATATAGTAACTTAGTATGGATATTTCCTTCTACTAAGATATAATTATCTAAATCTTCTTTCATTTAGTATCTTAATAATTGTCTAAAAAAATCTTATTATTTATCCTTATAAATATATTCCTTAATTTTACTCAATACAAAAGTTTCCCTATTAACCCATGGGTTAATATTAGTTTTTTCTTCTTCAATAACACGTTCATTCTCTTTAATTGCATCATCTAAAGAAATCCATACTGGCAAAAAACCTAGTTCTTCCTCATATTTATCTAGATTTTGTTCTACTTTCTCATTGGTTACATCACAAAAATAATAATGTGAAGTCATTTCAAAGAGAGAATATCCTTTCTTTTTTCTTCTATCTCTTTCAATTATTATTCCCATTTCATCCTTAACTTCATCTAATATGTATCCAGTTTCTTCCGTAACTTCTCTCCTTAAAGTTTCCTCTGGAGTTTCACCATTTTCAACTCCGCCTCCAGGGAATTTATAATCTCCTGTATTGGATTTAACCATAAGTATTTTATCATCATTTAAGATAACTGCTCTTATAGCAACTCTATAAAATACTTTTTCCTCTTTGCCTACTTCCTTTATTCCAAGGACCTCATTAAAATACATATTCTCACTCCTTTTAACTAACTTAATATTTAATATAAAATCCATCAATTTATTCTAAAATAATCTAAATAATTTTTTAAGACATTAAAAATAAAAAAGGTTAAAACAAATAGTTTAACCTTTTTCATTTAAAACATCTTACTTTAATTTTTCTTTACAAAACAATATTTACTCTAATGTTTTAGGTTTCTTAGAAGTTTTTTGCAAATGAAGTAGCCTTTTCTATGCCTTCTTCAACTTTTGCTTGAACATCTACACCCATAACATCTAAACCATCTACAGCTATAGTTTCTACTTCTCTTATTCCAAAGAATCCTAAGATAGTCCTTAAATATCTATCTCCCATTTCATATGGTGCATTCTCATAGTCTCCGCCTCTAGATACTATATGTACTGCCTTTTTACCGTTTAAAAGACCTACTGGACCTTCAGCAGTGTATTTAAATGTTATTCCAGTAACACTTACATAATCAATATACGCTTTTAATATTGCTGGAAAACTTAAATTCCACATAGGTGCTGCAATTATATATTTATCTGCTTCTGCAAATTGATATGCATATTTTAATATTGGATTTTTCTTACTCTCTTCATCTTTAGGTCCAAATATTTTTCCTAAATCATCATGTCTTAAGAAATCTATGTTTTCTTTATATAAATCTAATGTAATTATTTCATCTTCAGGATTATTTCTCTTATATTCCTCTACAAAACTATCAGATACTTTAAAAGTTCTTGATTCTCCTTCGTTTTTTATGTTTGCTTTGATATATAATACTTTACTCATTATATTCACTCCTCCTAATTTATATATAAATTCTTAAAAATTTTCTGTTCCAAATTTATTATTTCTAAAATCTTCATATGCATCACATATTTCACCTACTGTATTCATAACAAATGGTCCATGTGAAACAACAGGCTCATTTATTGGTTCACCACTCAATACAAGGAATAGAGATTCTTCTGTTAAAGATTCAACTTTAATATCTCCATCTACATTATCAAATATGATAAAATCTCCCTCTTTGCATATTTTATCTTCGTTTATCTTAACTTCACCTTTTAATATAAGCACTGCAGTATTAAAATTACCTGGTTCATGTAATATAGTATTACCATAATTCTTTAAATTTATATTATAAAGATTAATATTAGTAAAAGTACTAGCTGGTCCTTTTACTCCTTTAACTTCCCCAGCAATTATACTTATTTCCCCTTTATTATCATCAAGTTTAACAACTCCCATTTCTTCTTTTAATAAAGGCTGATACTTAGGTGCTATCATTTTTTTATCTTTAGGAAGGTTAACCCAAAGTTGCACCATATGAAGAATACCACCTTTTTTACTAAACTCAGTTTCATGATATTCTTTATGCATAATACCAGATGCTGCAGTCATCCATTGAACATCCCCAGGTCCTATAACTCCATGATTTCCTTTATTATCATGATGTTCAACCTTACCATCATAAGCAATTGTTACTGTTTCAAATCCACGATGAGGATGTGCACCTACACCTAATCTAGTTTCTGATGGTGCAAAATAATGTGGTGCATTATAGTCTAATAATAAGAATGGAGATACACGTTCCATATCTTCTATTCCTGCTGGTATATACTGAGATACTCTAAATCCATCTCCAACCATATGAGGTTCTGGTCCTTTAAATATATTTTCTATAGTTCTAAAGTTTTTCATTTGCTTCAACCCCTTTTATCTAAAATTGTATTTATCACTAATTAGTGATAAATATCTAAAATTTTTATTTTTAATTCAATTATTTATATATTTTTAAATTTCTTCAGTATATTTTTTAAAGTAATTTTTTCTTCATCAGTTAAAACTTCAAAAATATTTTTAATATTGTTTATGTGATTAGGTAAAATATCTTCTATTACCTTTCTTCCCTCATCTGTTAGTGATATTATACAAGATCTCTTATCTTCTGGATCTGCATTTTTTTTAATCAACCCATCCTTTTCTAAATTTTTTATAACTACTGTTATATTTCCTGATGTTGTTAATATCTTTTCCATTATCTCAAATATTCTTAAGTCACCTTTGTTATATAGAGCTTCTAACACTCCGAATTGAGCTATAGTTAATCCACTTTCTTTGATTGTCTGAAATTCTTTTTTATGAATAGTATGCTCTGCTCTTGTAAAGACAACCAAAGTTGATAATGTTAATTCATTTTCTTTAATTAAAGCTTTTATCTTATCCATATTTAAAATTTATCACTAATTAGTGATATTGTCAAGAAATAATTTTATAATTAATTTAACAAAAGAACATTATTAAATAGTAAGTTCTAATTAATAATAGCAATTAAATAAGTTTTAGGTACTGCTGCCACTGATGAAGTCTTGTAAGCATGTGGAAATGCTTATGGCGTTATTGCAAAAGTATTTATAGATGTTGAAAAAGAAATATATGAATCAAGAAAATAAATTTTAAAACCTAATATATAATTAAGCTATTTTTAGTACAATTACTAATTACTTATACAAAAAAGCTATATCAAATCAAGTAAAGATTTGATATAGCTTTTTATTATAGTCCACAGTCTATTTCTACTTCATTTTCAAAATTATATTCTTCATTTCCAAACATACCATTTAAAAAATCTGGCATAAAATATTTTTTACTTAATTTTTTTATTTCAGATTTATCAGTTATATTGTATTTAACTACTAATTCTTTAGCAGCTTTTATATTATTATTCATTGAAACTTGAATAGCTATTGCTTCCTCTGAATCTAATTTTCCATTTCCATGATATAAAAATTCTCTTAAGCTTATTAAAGAATCTCTAAATTCTTCATTTAACTTTTCTATAGTTTCAATCTCTGATTGACAAATTTTTTCATCACAAGTAGAAGCCTTAGGAGTAGCATATAACTTATTATCCACTAAAAAATAAACTTCTTCCTCTTTTGAATTATCAATAATATTTCCTAACTCATTTAATTCATAAGCTAAAATATTTTCCATATTATCTAAACTAAATTCATTTTTAAACTCTTCTATAGTCATTTTCTTTATTTTTAACTCTTGCATGTATATCACTCCTTCTTAAATACGTAACTTAATAAAATAAACATCTTTTTCACTATTATTAAAAATAACAAATTTATTATATCATCATTATACTTAAATAAGTACACTATATATAATAATCCACAACCTCTCCTAATTTAAATAATACGAAGTTGTGGATTATTACTTATTTTAATATAAATTAAAAATCCTGAAAAATTGCCATAATCTTAACTATTATAAAATAAGTTAATGAAATTATATTTTACTTAGATTCTAATATTCTTGCAGAATCATTTGTTATTTTACTTAAAAGATTATATTTCTCTTCTCCTAATATTTCTTTATAACGATTATGTAACTTTAATCTATATTTTTGTATATCCTCTTGTATTTCTTCTCCAGATTCAGTTAAATATATATGAGATAACTTACCCTCTGTTCTTCTTTCTACCAATCCATTTGTAGCTAACTTATCTATAAGTCTAGTTATTGTAGATGGTTTTAGATGAAGCTCTTGACATAATTCTTTTTGTGTTATTCCGGGTTTAAACTTTACGCCCATAAGTATATATACATATGTAGGAGACATTCCTAGTGGTTTTAACTCATCTTCAGCTATTTTAGCTGCTATCTTTTTTAATCTAGTTGCAGTAAAAAATAAACAACTGCAGAAATTTTCTTCAAGCATTATATCCTCCATTCTAAACTATTAAAACTTATCTATATATTATATTAAATATAAATTTTAATATTTGCAACAAAACCCAATCCATCATTTCCCATTGAAGTATTTTTTATTATATAGTTTTTTTATTATTAATATAATTAAATAATTATATTAACAATAAATACAAAAAAGTTGATTCCTATCGAAGATAGAAATCAACTTTCTCTAAAACAAACTATATTTATTATCTATTTCTATTTAATAAGTAATTGTTCTTTTGCATGAACAAGAGTAGTAAGTAAATCATTGTATGGTGTATTTATGTTGAACTCTTTACCTTTTCTAGATACATATCCATTTATATAATCAATTTCTGTAAGACGATGATTTTGTATTAAATCTTGGTGCATTGATGGATAGTGAGCTCCAGCTTGACTTGGATCATATATTGCCTCTATTCCTCTTGCAACTTCTTCAACATTTAACTCTACTCCATATTTAGCAGCGACATCAGCAAATTCCTTTATAATGTTACGAATAAGTTGTGGTGATTCTTTTAATTCTCCGAATTCTTTGATATTACAATCTAGAATTGTACAACCACTATTTAAAGTTCCATTTACACAAGCTTTACGCCATATTGAAAATACTACGTTCTCACTATAATGAGCTTTTAATCCAGCTTCACTTAATACTTGGCAAACTTCTTTTGCTTCTGCTTCCATACTAGGGTCAATATTTTGAACCTCTAAGCTTCCATCTCCAGTTAAAACAACGTGTCCAGGACCTGCTAATCCAGCTGTCCATAAAGTTACTCCCATAAGAATATTTTTGCTATCAACATATTTTGCAACAGTTTCATTATGTCCTAATCCATTTAATAGACATAATACTTTTGTATGATCTCCTAAAATATTCTTAATAGACTCTAACATCGGCTCTAATCCCATTGACTTAGTGAATAAGATTATTAAATCTGGAACTTCTGTAGCATTTTCAGGTAACATTGCTGGTATTTTTACCTTCTTAATTTCTCCATTTTCTTCAACTGTTAATCCATCTCTATTGATAATATCTACATGATCTTTCCAACCATCTATTAAAAAAACTTCATTTCCAGCCTCATGTAACATATATCCATAACGTGAGCCCATAGCTCCTGCTCCAACAATTGCAATTTTCATTTAAATCAACTCTCCTCTTTTATCCAAAATCTAAATTAAATATTAAATTTTAAATTAAATGTATTTAAAAATATTTTCATCATATAAGTGTATAACTTTTCTACAGAACCATTCAATAACAAATGCTCCTACGAAAGGTATTACGAAGAATGCCATTAACACTCCAAAGATAGTTCCTGTGGCTGAAGCCGCTAGAGGACCAACTAAACCAACTATACCAAATCCTGCACTATTAGGTGTACCTAATATATTAAATAAGTAGGCTCCTATTCCACTTAAAATTCCATTCGCAATAATTGGAACTGCTATTATTGGATATTTTACTAGGTTTGGCATCATCATTTTCATAGCTCCTAATAATACTGATAAAGTAACTCCACTTTGGTTTACTCTCATTGATCCAATAACTAAGACTGCAGTACAAGCAGTAACTCCTATAGCAGCTGCTCCAGCACCTAGTCCTGTGATTCCTATTGCAATACCTATTGCTACAGTTGAAATTGGTGAAATAATTAAAATTGAGAATGAAACACTTATTAAAATACACATTAATAATGGCTGTAAAGTTGTAAAGTTATTCATTAAATCTCCAATTACTATAGTAATTTGTCTTACATAAGGTAACATAAACATTCCGATAACACCAACGCCAGCTCCTGCTATTATTGGTAAAAGTAATACTGTTAAAGAACCTAATTTATTTCCTATTAATCTAATAACAAATACAGCTATACATGAAACTAACATTACATTTATTAGGTCTCCAATACCAACCATCTGTACTCCAGCTTCAGTAACCTTAAAAGCTCCAGAACCTAGAAATACTGCTGATCCAACAATAACTGATTGCATAGCATTTAATTCGAATTGTAATCCTACTAAAACCCCTACAAGAACAGGTACTATAAACTGCATGATGTTTACAGCATTATAAAAAATAGCAAATATAGGTGAAACATCTATTAAGTTTTTAAATATTGATCCTAAAATTGCATTTGGAATTAAACCGACAACTATTCCAGTTGCAGTTCCTGCCAAAACTTTATTTAAATAATCTTTTGGTGTTAACTTGTCTTTTTTTGAAATATTCTTTTGTGTCATATCTCTCTTCTTCCTATTATAAAATTTTTTGTTAGTTAAAATCCTTAACGATACAAAATATATTAAATATTATTGCTCTAAAAAAAATTATTATTCTACACCTTTGTTTATTTTTTATCATTTAGAATTTTATTATTTTTTATTATTTAAAGTTATCTTTTTGATAAATTACTAGTAATTTCCCTAAAATTAATTGTTTTCATTACAAAATCATTATAATTTCTCCTCTTATTTGTATGTACAACTAACTTTACGCTATCAATATATCACAATACAAATATAAATTGCAATACATTTAAGACATAAAGGTTAAAAATATAACAAATAATTGTACTAAATTAACATTTTAGAAACATTTGTGGAATTTTATACATAAATACAGCTTGTATATTAAATTAAAAATAAAAAAATATGAATTAAAAAAATATGATTTTGGTTATCTATCTCTTTAATTCCTATATCAAACAATTATTTTTCCCAATATGATGATCTACTTAATTGAATTGGTAACTTTGTATTACTATCTCCATTTTATTTTAGACGCAACATCAAGAATAAATCTTACTATCTATTGGATACTTATAGTAAATAGTGATATAATACTATCTATAAACTAAGAATTTAAGAAAGGCGAAGGTAGTTTCAACAATGGAAATATAATCTATTTTTCAAATTTTAATTACAACAAAAAGTATTTGTTTTTAGCTTTAAAAATGATTTATTTTAAGCTTTTTTTGTTGTGTTTAACTTTATGGAGAGTAGATTATAGTGAGATAGGTATATTTTTGTCTTTTTATGACTATATATACTCTCCTGTAATTTATAGGAGGGATTTTTTTATGTCTTTAGCAAGATTAAATAAAGTAAAAAAATATTATGGCGACAGATTAATTCTAGATATAGATAAACTAGAAATTTTAGATGGAGATAGAATTGGATTAGTTGGAGTTAATGGTGCTGGTAAAACTACACTTATTAAATCTTTACTAGGTCAAATTCCTATTGATGAAGGAAATGTATCTCTAACTAAAAGCTTTGCTTATATAAGTCAAAGTGAAAATTCTAATGAAGAAACTTTAAATAATAATTTTAAGAATGTATTTAATGCTCCTTTTGAATACCATGAATTTTTATCTGGTGGAGAAAAGGTCAAATTTAATATAGCTAATGCTCTAAGTGAAAATAAACATTTAATTATTGCTGATGAACCAACTGCAAACTTAGATGAACACAGTATTGAAACTCTTGAAAATATGCTAAAAAACTATAATGGTGCACTACTTTTAGTATCACATGATAGAAGATTTCTAGATTCATTATGTAACACTATTATTGAAATTGAGGATGGAAAAATTAAAGCTTATAAAGGAAATTACTCTAAATATCTAGAGCTTAAAACTTTAGAAAGGCAAAGAGCTGAAACTGAGTACACTTCTTATATAAATGAAAAAAAGCATCTTGAAAATGCTATCCTTAATAAGCAAAACTTAAAAGATAGTCTTAGAAAAACGCCTAAAAGAATGGGTAATTCTGAAGCTAGGTTACACAAAATGGGACCTCAAAGAGCAAAGAAAAATCTAGATAATAATATAAAGGCCTTAAGAAGTAGAATTGATCAACTTGACATTAAGGAAAAGCCTAAAACCATAAAAGAGATTAAAATTAGAGTTCAAGATAATTTAAAAATAGCTTCTAAAAATCTTATAGAAGCTAAAGATTTTACATTATTTTCAGGTAATAAACTGATACTTAAAGATGTTAAATTTAAAATAAAGAATGGTAAGAAAGTAGCCCTTATTGGTGATAATGGTTGTGGTAAAAGTACATTGCTAAAAAATATTGTTTCAAGAGAAAACAATATAAAAGTTTTAGATAATGTTGTTATAGGCTACTTCGATCAATCTCAAAAGATATTAAAAGATGATGAATCAATACTAAAAAATATTCTTAAAGATTGTTCTTATGATGAAAGTTTTGTGAGAATAAACCTAGATGGTTTTGGTTTTAAAGGAGATGCTGTATTTAAGAAAGTCTCATCATTAAGTGGTGGTGAAAAAGTAAAAATAGCACTTTGTAAAATATTGTTATCTGATAATAACTTAATAATATTAGATGAACCAACAAACTATCTTGATATAAAATCTATGGAATCTCTAGAGACTGCATTGATTAATTGTAATAAAACATTAATTGTAGTTTCTCATGATAGAAACTTTATTTCTAATGTATGCGATTATATTTTAGAAATAGATAACAATATAATTCATGAATTTTCTGGCACCTATGATGAATATATAAACTTTAAGAATAAATCTAAATTAGATAATAAAGAAAAAGCGAATAAAGATAGTCTTCTTATCTTAGAGAACAGACTTTCTAATGTAATATCTCTCCTTTCAATAGAAACTGACATCACTAAAAAAAGTTTATTAGAAAATGAATATTCTGATTTACTTAAAGAATTAAAGAACTTAAAAAAATAGATTAAGTTAACTCTGGAAAACTATGTAGAAATAAATATTCAATTAAAACAGAATTATTAACTTAAATCTATAAAAATAACCTTAACAAAGTTAAATTGTTAAGGTTATTTTTTTGTGTTTTTATAATAAAATTATTTTATTATCTCTAAAATTTCTTCTATTTTTTTGCTTCCAAAGTAAACATCCTTATTGTTTACTATTATAGCTGGTACGCTCATTATTTTAAATTCATCTTTTATATTCTTAAAATTAGCTAAATCAATCATTTCAGCTTCTATATTTTTATTTTCTTTTGCTATTCTTTGCGCTCCAACTACAACATCAGGGCATAAATGACATGATAATGATACACAAACCTTAATATTAGTTTTTTTATCTAATTTCCTTATTTCATCAAGTAATGCTTTATCAAGCCCTTGACCTGGGCCACCTAAGTTATATATTGCTAAAATAAATGAATTTAACTCATGCCCTCCTGGAACACCATGAAACTTAACTCCACTATAATTTTCATTCTCATCTAAAAGTACAACTATAGGATATTTATCAGCATTTATCTTTTCTTCAATCTCTTTATTTTCTCCTCTGTTATATATCTTAGCTTTAATCTTTTCTCCTAAATCTGATATATCTAATACCAAGTCTCTAAGTTCTATTGATTTTGCATTACTTCTATCAACTATAGAAACTAAAGTTACTTCATTTTCTATTTTGCTTAAAATTCCTTTTAGCTGAGCTCTTAATCCATCATTTAATAGGGAACTTTTTCTTGATATATTTCCTAAATCATTATTTTCATTCATCTTTGATTCTTCTTGAATATTTTCCTCTTCTTCTAAATATTCATCTTCTATACCCAGCTTTTCCTTTAATTCTTTAACGTATCTCTCTGCTGTAGTGGCAGAAATAGCCCCATCTGATACAGCTGTAACTATTTGTCTTAAAGATTTTGGACGTAAGTCTCCAGCAACATAGACACCATTAATATTAGTTTCCATTTCCTCATTAGTTATAATATATCCTTGCTCGTCTAACTCTAAAATGTTTCTAAATAATTCACTTTTAGGAGCATAACCAACGAATACAAATATTCCAAAGGCTCCATCTTCTTTTTTTGCTCTATATTCAAAAATTTCTTCTGTTACATTATTCTTAAACTTAGCATAGTTGACCATATCTTTGCCATTAGCTTCAATTATTTCAGTATTAAATTTCACTTCAATTTTAGGGTTAGAAAGAACCTTATCTGCTATAGATTTTGCACAAGTAAATTCTGGCTCTCTAGCTATTATAGTGACCTTTGATGCAAATCTAGTTAAAAATATTGCTTCCTCAGCGGCCGCAAAACCAGCTCCTATTACAAAGACTTCTAAGCCTTCAAAGAACTGTCCATCACAAGTTGCACAATATGCAACCCCTCTTCCTGTAAATTCTTCTTCCCCTTTAAATCCAAGTTGTCTAGGTGCTGCTCCAGTGGCAATTATTACAGATCTTCCTTCAACTAAACCTTTGTCAGTTTTTATTTCTTTAATCTCTCCATCTAAACTTACTTCAAGGACTTCTCCATTCATAAATTTAACTTTAAAATCCTCTGCCTGAGCTCTCATTTCACTCATAAGCTTAGGTCCATTTGTATTTCTAGTTCCGGGATAGTTAGATATGTCAAATGTTTTATTGACTTGTCCCCCTAATTCTCCCTTTTCTATTATCAAGGTATTCATCTTGGCTCTACCTGCATATATCCCTGCTGAAAGTCCTGCAGGACCTCCACCAATAATAACTAAATCATATATTTTACTCATAAATTTACGCCTCCTCCTTAGTCCTTACTATTCAAAATATTTTTAAACTATCTACTTTGAAATAACTTAAAAATGTTTTAATTTCAATTAATTAACTAAAAAGCTATATAAAATAAATTCTCATTCCCTAAGCATTTAATCTTTAATAAATTTTATAAAACACCTAAATATAAAATTTATTTTATACAAACTATATATTAATTTAATAAAAGAGTGGTTATTAAGCCACTCTTTTATTTATTTTTATTAAAGTTTTCCTATTAAATCTAAACTTGGTGCTAATGTTTCTTCACCTGGTTTCCATTTAGCTGGACAAACTTGATCTCCATGTTCAGCAACAAATTGAGCTGCTTGAACCTTTCTTAATAATTCTTCAGCATTTCTTCCAATTCCATTATCATGGATTTCGTATGCTTTTATCTCTCCTTCTGGGTTAATTACGAAAGAACCTCTTAAAGCTAATCCTTCCTCTTCTATCATAACTTCAAAATCTCTTGCTAATTTTCCTGTTGGATCTGCTAACATTGGATATTTAATTTTTCCTATAGTATCTGAAGTGTCTGCCCATGCTTTATGAACAAAGTGAGTATCTGTTGATATTGAGTAAACTTCACATCCTATTTCTTTAAAGTTTTCATAGTTGTCTGCTAATTCTCCTAACTCAGTTGGACAAACAAAAGTAAAATCTGCTGGATAAAATACGAATACTGACCAGTGTCCTTTTAAATCCTCTAATGTTACTTCCTTAAATTCTCCATTTTGATATGCTTGTACTTTAAAATCTGAAACTTTCTTGTTTATTAATGACATTTGTATTTCCTCCTTGATATTTATTTTCAATTGATTTTTCTTATCACTTATTTCTTGTAATTAATAATAATTATTATTTAGTAAAAAGTCAATACTTTTTAAAAAAAATTTTTATAATATTTTTCTCATGTGTTTGCAATCACATTCAGATATTTTATTATGTTTTAAACTAAGATTGTAGATTTTCAGAAAAGAAATTTGATGGGGAGGATACTTATGAATACAGAAGTTAAGCTAAAAAACGATATTTACTCAGTAGGTGTTATAGATGATAGACCTGTTCCATTTCACAGATTAATATTAGAAAAAGGAACTACATATAATAGTTATTTATTAAATACTAAAAAACCAACAATTATTGATACAGTAGATTTAATATATACAAAAGATTTTTTAAATAATTTAAAAGCAATTATTGATTTAAAAGATATAAGTTACATAGTAATTAACCATACTGAACCTGATCATTCAGGTGCGTTAGGTGGATTAGCTAGACAAGCTACTAATGCTAAAATAGTTTGTAGTGAAAAGGCTGTATACCATCTAAAAGAATTATATAAATTACATGATAGAGAATTCATAATAGTAAATGATGGAGATACCCTTGATATAGGAGGAAAGACATTATTATTTAAAATGACTCCATATCTACACACAGAAGAAACAATGATTACATATTGTATAGAAGACAAAATTTTATTCCCTTGTGATATTTTTAGTACTCACCTTACTGCAAAAGAACATTTCTCAAGTAAGGCAAAAGAAGATATTACTGATGACTTTATAACTTACTATAAACTTATAATGGCACCACATAGAAAATATGCTAGACCAATGATTGATATAGTAAAAAATTTAGATATAGAAATGATTGCTCCATCTCATGGTTATATACTAGATGAAGATATTCAAAAGTATATTGATATATATGATAAATATAGTAAAGAAACCAAGAAAGGTAAAAAAGCTACTATAGTTTATACTACAATGAGAAATGCAACAAAAGGAATAGCCGAAAAATTCAAATCTGAATTAGAAAATGAAGATATTGAAGTTGCTATTTTTAATGCAGATAAAACTAATAAAGAGGATATATTAAACTCAATAAAAGAATCAGATGCAATATTATTTGGTACTTCAACTAAATATGGAGATTTAATAGGTTCTATTGAAGATATATTAAAAGATTTACCTAAATTAGATTTAAGCAACAAAATTTTAGGTGCCTTCGGTTCATTTGGCTGGAGTGGTGAACCTATAGAGATAATACAAGATTATTTAAATTCTACAAACGGTAATGTTTTAAATACTTCATCAATAATAAAGTCTACTGGTATGATTGATGTTCATTTCCCAGTAAGAATTAGATTCTCACTAAATGAGGAATCAGAAAAAGAAGTTGTAAGAGCTGCTGATTATATCAGTTCAATAATATAATTATTAAATTTTAGGAGGATTTAATTATGCAAAAATTTATATGTGATGTATGTGGATATATTTATGATCCTGCAGTAGGAGATCCTGATAATGGTGTAGCCCCTGGAACTGCATTTAATGATATTCCAGATGATTGGGTTTGTCCTCTTTGTGGAGTAGATAAATCGGAATTTTCTGAAACTGAATAATATTTATATTATTAAAGAGCCTAATAAATCTATAGGATTTATTAGGCTCTTTACTTTATTCAGCTAAATCTAATAAAGCTTCCGTATCTTTAACTATAATTGCCTTATTTCCTTGTAAATTTATTATTCCTATTTTATCAAACTTTGATAGTTTTCTACTTACAGTTTCTCTAGTTACACCGCAATAATTTGCCATTTGCTCTCTATTAAGTGGTAATTTTATATATATTCCTTCTTCATTTTCAAGTCCATACCTATTCATAAACTCTACCAATACTGACGCTATTCTTACCTCTACATCCTTAGTTGCTAAATTTTGAGCTAAATTCTCTGCTAAGTTTATTCTATTGGCCATCTCTTCTATTATTTTTATTGATATTTCTGGATTTTCTAAAAGTATTTTATCTAAACTTTTTTTATTCAATATACACATCTTACCTGACGTTATTGCATAAGCTGAAAAATTACTAATATTACTATTGACGAAAAGATTATTCTCTCCAAAGAAATCTCCTTTAGATAATATATAAACAATCTGCTCTTTTCCCTCTTTAGTAATTTTGCATATTTTTACTTCTCCTTCTCTAATTAAAAAAAGCTTATCTGATATTTCACCCTCTCTACATAAAACATCATTTTCATCAAATTCCTTATGCTCTGTCATATCAACTATTTTAAATAACTCTTCATCGGATAATGATGAAAAAATAGCTATATTCCTAGCGCACGGCCCTTTATCTGACGCACAATTACATAATCTAATCACAAATCTATACGCTCCTTTTATCTTTTGGTATTTCATATCAATTTTAACAAATGTTATTAATAACTATCAATACATCATAATATTTTGAGTATATGCTCATATAACCTTATTAAAAATAAAAGTAGTTAATTCTTAAGAATTAACTACTTTTATATAACTTTTTATCTTAAATTTTTAATATAATAATACTTTTTGTATTAAAATCTAAAAAATAATTATTAAAACTCTTCTTTTCCAAAGAATTCAAAATTAATATTTTCTTCTTTAACGCCTAAATTTTTCAAACTATTATTTATACTTTTCATAAATAAAGTTGGTCCGCAAAAGAAGAAGTCTCCATTTAAAGGTAAGTTATTCTTTATCCACTCTTCTGTTATAAAGCCTTCTTCATCATAATCTTTACCCTTTATATCACTTTCTAATGGTTCACTAAATATCTTTATTTCTTTAAAATCCTTTATTTTTTTGATTTCCTGAACATCAGAATTTAAAGCTAAACTTTCTGAATTTAATACAGCTTCAACAAAATAAACCTCTCTACTTTGATACTTAGCTCCATATAACATTGATAAGATAGGGGTTATTCCTATTCCTCCTGATAGTAGAACTAAAGGCTTATCACTATCTTCTGTTAATGTAAACTTCCCAAATGGAGGCATAGCTAATATTGTATCCCCTACCTTAATAGATTCATGAAAATATCCGCTTACTTTTCCATTAGGTACTTTTTTTATTGTTAATCTATAATAATCCTTTTTTGGATCACCTGATAGACTATATCTTCTCATTTCTTTTTTTATAATTTCATCATCTGTTTCTATTTTAAGTGGTAAAAACTGACCACATGTGTATTCTTTTAATGGTTTTTTATCAGTGGCTCTTAAATAAAATGATTTTATATCTTTTGCCTCTTCTTCTATTTTAAATATCTCTAATTGTCTAAATCCATTCCAAACATTTTCCATACTATCACCTCATCCCATTTTGGCCTAAGTTTTTAAGTCATTTACAAAATAAGTAACAATATATGATTTAATCGAATATTTAATATAAATTCATATACTGTTACTTACAATTAAATTCATAATTTTAACTTCATATTTTTTATTGTATTCTAAGCTTAATAGATAAGTAACAACTAAATTACTTTAAATTTGTACATCGAAATTCTTAATTTATAGGTTTTATACATTATTTAGGGTTTAATAAAAATAGAAACTAAAATTATAAACTTATTAAGCTATTAATTTGTGCCCATATACTAATAATATGAACTTCTTAGTTACTTCTCTATTATAAGGTCATTATATCTAGAATAATTGCTCTGAAATATGATTGGTGTCACATTAAAGAAATTATATTTAGTAGAGAGTAAATTTTCTATTTAAAACATAATTTATTTAATAATTAAACATACTAAAATAATATTATTACTATAAAATTTAAGGAGGTCTTGATTATGGAAAAATATATTTGTGATGTTTGTGGATATGTTTATGATCCCACTGTAGGAGATCCTGAGCATGGAGTTAAAGCTGGAACTGAATTTAAAGATATTCCAGATGATTGGGTATGTCCACTTTGTAAATTAGATAAAACTCATTTTTCTAAAGTTGAATAATATTAAAAGTTGTAATAAAACTTAATAAACCTATAAATATTCTAATTTTATTTAAAAGCTATGTCTTAAACTAGTTTTGATTTTAGATAAATCTGTAAGACTGACTTAAATAAGTAATTCTACATAACTATCTAAAATCAAAGCTGCCCTAAAACATAGCCTATTTAAAACTTTTTGAATTGTTTAGTATAACTCTTTACTTTACTCTGCTAAGCTCAATAAAGCTTCTTCATCCTTAATAATAAGGCCTTTATTTCCTTTTAATTTTATTATTCCCATCTTATCAAATTTAGAAAGCCTTCTGCTTACAGTTTCTCTTGTTATACCACAATAATTTGCTATTTGTTCTCTATTAAGCGGTAATTCTATATATATTCCTTCTTCTTTTTTCTGACCATATTTATTCATAAATTCTATTAATACTGTTGCTAGTCTTGCTTCAACATCTCTAGTTGCTAAAGTTTGTGCTAAGTTCTCAGCTGAATTTATTCTATTAGCCATTTCTTGTATTATTTTTAATGATATCTCTGGATTTTGTAGAAGTATTTTTTCTAAACTACTTTTCTTTAAAATGCATATCTTTGCATCTGTTATTGCATAAGCTGAAAAATTACTAATATTATCACTTGTAAAAAGATTATTTTCTCCAAAGAAATCACCTTTAGATAATACGTAAACTATCTGCTCTTTTCCTTCTTTAGTAATTTTACATATCTTCACTCTTCCTTCTCTAATTAGGAAAAGTTTATCTGATTTTTCTCCTTCTCTACATAAAACATCATTTTCTTTAAAGCTTTTATGTTCAGTCATATTAACTATTTTTAATAACTCTTCATGAGATAATGTTGAAAAAATATCTATATTTTTAGCACAAGGTTCTTCACATGAGCAACAACTACATGATTTCTCCATACGTTTAATTCCTCCTTACTGTTATTTAACTTATTCTCTATGTTTAATATGTCTCTAATTAAAGAATAGTATCATATCATTCCATTTTGCTCCACCATGTGATGAATCTGAAACTCCTTGATTCTTAAATCCAAACTTCTCATAATAGTGTACTAAATGATCTTTACAAGTAAGTACCATTCCCTTTTTTCCACGTTCTTTTGATAATTCTATAAAACTATTTAATAATTTTTCTGCAATACCTTTGTTTCTAAAGTTAGGTAGCACATCAAGTCCAAATACAGTTTGATAGTCTCCATTTGGATTATGTAATTTAGTATCATGATACAGTTCATCCGGTAATTCAGGTTTATTTGTAGTACATCCATTAATAAAGCCAATTACCTTTTCATCTTTAACTGCAACAATAAAATTTTCTTTAAAAGTATCAAATCTTTTACGAATATCCTCTTCCTTTGCAGCCTCTGCTACTGGAAAGCACTCACTTTCAATAAGTATAATTTCTTCTAAGTCTGCTCTATTAGCTTCTCTAACTTCCATATGTCTTCTCCTTTTTCAAACTTATATCACTATATATACATTATAAGAAAATATATTAAAAATTAACAATTTTAATATACAACAAATACCAGGTTGAAAGTATAATAGTTACTTTCAACCTGGTATTATTATAAATTAATTTAACTTTATACATGTTTATACGCAATACTAATATCTTGGGAATAATATATTATTCTCTTTATGAATGTGTATAAATAAATCTTTTTCTAAGTCATGTAAATTATCATATAATAATTTGAAGCTTAAACATCCCCATTCTGGAACTCTATAATCATCAGTTACTTCTGCTAATTCTTTTAATATATCACCAGCAGCTTCATGTTCGCTAACTATCATTCTTATATCTTCTTCTATTTCTTTCTTTTCTTTTTCATCATTTGTTTGATCATACTTCATCATTAGTGGGAATAAAATTTCTTCTTCTTTAAGTAAATGTTCTTCTAATTCACATTTTAATTGTCCAAAAAGTTTATGAACTCTCATTAAAAGTTCTGGTCCATGTGAAAAGTGAACTCTAAAAACTTTAACCATTAATGGATCTATATCTTTTAATAATCTAAAAGTAGTTGCATGGTGAGTTTCAACTATATGCTTAATTAACGCTTCTGAAGATTCTTCTCTCCAATCTACATATTGAGAATTTTCAAATTTAAATTCTTTAAATTCTTTGTTTAACTCTTCAACAAATTTATCAACATCAATTCCTTTTTCTTTAAGCGCTTCATCTAAGCTTTTGCTTCCACCACAGCAATAATCTAATTCCATATCATTAAATTTCTTAACAACTGCTGGGTAAACAGTAACAACTTCTCCTAAACTAAAATCTTTTCTAATTAATTTTTCCATAGTACTTTCCTCCTAATTTTTCACTTAAATATCTCTAATCTCTTTTAAAGTAGGCTATATTTTAAACTAGTGTTGATTTTTAGATAGAACTGTAAGACCATCTTAATGAGCATCTAGTATTGCATCATATACGCAAGAATAATAGCGTTAAGAAGCTTTTTCTTATTTTTTAAGGAATACAATCTCATTTCATTCGATTGCATAAGTTCAAGTTACCAAATTAAAAATTTGGACTTTCACTTAACCTTTAGCTATTATTCTGGAGTAGATAATAGCAATACTTTGCGAAATTAAGCTAGGTCTGAAAGGCTAACTAAAAACCAACCTCTACCTAAAACAGAGCCTTAAATTATTTTTCTATACAATCTTTTGGAGTAAATGGACAATATCCTATCTCATCACATTTTTCTCTCATACTATTCCAAAGATTTTCATCCTTTATAGCTTCTAAAGCTGTTGGATACAAAATATAATTTTCTTTGAATATATGATCTTTAAGTTCAAAGCAAATTTCTTTAGATAAAGATTGTAGATTATCTTTAAAGTCTTCAAAATCTAAATATTCTACTACTTTTATTAATTCTCTTAATCTTCTCTTCTTCTCTCTTAACTGATCATGTTCTAATCTCATTATTCTTGTTGGTCCAGTAATTTCTCTTCTCTCTAACTCTGGGAATAACACATCCTCTTCTCTTTTATGATGAAGCTCTGCATCTAAAATACCTTGTACTATTTCTAATGCCTTTGAAAATTCTTCACTTTCCTTATTGTACTTATCCATCTTTACTATTTTATTAGTGACTACTTCAAGCTCTTCTAATAAACCTAATATTTTTGTATGCTCTTCAACTAAAGTATCTAAGACATGTCCCCTTGATATATTCTTCTTTAATTTTTCAAGTTCATCTTTAAGTATTTCCATATGTATATCACATAAATGTCTTAATTCACTTGGTTCCATTCCATCATCTATTAAGTTTTGCTCTGCAATTGATAATTCTAACGGATCTATTGTCTTTACTATATCTAATCCTTCTTCTCTTAATTCTGGAGTTATTCCATCTTTGTTTATTCTTCTTAAGAAATCTGTTAACATGTTGATTCTTTCAGAATCGATAACCTTTGCTTGTCCATTTTTTAATATTACTTTTTTATTTTCCATATATATTTCAATAGCACCATAACTTGTGCTAATACTTCCTCCTATAAAACAAAATTTTCTTATTTCATATTGGCTTATTGCCTCTCTCTTATGATGCTATTATAATTTCAAAGTGCTAATCTGAAATATGACCGGGGTCACATTAGAAAAATTATATGTATATATTAAATATTTTGATCCTAAATCTAGTTCTCATATAGTTATTATCTTAAATAATGAAAGTTCTAACTGAATTTACTTAAAACAAAAAAACATGTAGGTAAAATATCCTACATGTTTTAATTTATTTTTAATGCGTTTAAACTTCACTCCATACCTAACCGTTCTTTCCAGCACCTATTTCAAAGTGGCATTTAACAATTCCAAGATCTAATTTAGTATAAAATCCTCTTAGAGCTTTTGCTGTTACTACATTTCCATGTAAAGTAATAAGAAACTTTTGTTGATTCATAGCGGTAGGTGCAAGCTGTGTAGCTTCCATTCCTCTTCTAAACCAATCTGGCATATCTCCATCTACCTGAGAAAGCTCTTCTATTGTTTTAGTCTTACGACTTACCCCTGAGGTTTCACCATATCCTAATGAAATTACACAACATAATTTTTCATCTTTATTTATTTGACAATTAACTTTTGATTTACTATAAGTGAGCGCTACCCAACACGTATTAAGACCTAGCTGAGTTGCTTTTAATACAACTTTTTCACCATAATAACCGCATTTTTCTTCAAAATCTTTCCCCTTCTTTCCTATAATGGCAATATAATTATTTACATTTTTGAATTTTCCATAATTACTCATAAAGCTATCAAATGCTTTTGGCTCATTAATACATAATTGAATATTCATCTCCCCATGACGATTACATTCATCAATAAATTTTTTTAATTCATTTACTATATCTTCATCAATTTTACGATCAGTATAACTACGTACAGAGTGGCGTGCACTCATGTCTTCAAAAATATCCATCCTTAATTCCTCCATTCAATAATTCTTAAAATGATTCTTCTTTGTCTTTATTACATGAAACATCTTGTACTATTCCATATATATAATTCATAAGTTCAGTAAGTTGTCTCCATTGTGTTTCATTAGGATTAACGTAATAATAATTTTTTGTTCCTTCTCTGCGCATATTTATAATTCCAGCCTCTTTTAAGATTTGAAGATGATGAGATACTGCTGGTCTTGAAAGATGTGTTTTCTCAGTGATTTCATCTACTCTAATTCCACTACTTTCACTTTCAAATAAAGCAACAATAATCAATTGTCTTGTTTCATCACCTAATGCTGTTAAAGCTTTTTGGCATTCCTTAAAATCTTTTCATAATTTAAGCATTCGTTTTTTACATTTATCCATATAAATTTTTCTTTCCTTAAAACAATAACTTAATAAAAAGTTATAATATTTATTATTATTAGTTTAAATATTTAAACCATTGTATTATAAAAAACTTATAAAAAATCAATGGTAAAGAAAATCGAGACCATTAAAAATTTATAGCATATTAATAAAAGCAGCTAATAAAACATACTCTTCTTCAAGGTTTTTTAATATAATTTCATTTATAGGTGTATTTAGAGACTTCTCTGATTAAGTAACTACCCTATTTAATGTACTACGAATTCCAATAGCTTTGAAATTTTTCCATCTATTTTACTAAGTTGACTTTTTAATAAATCAATTAAATCCTCTGGTGATGGCATATTAATATATTTTTCTGATGAAGTGGAAATCTAATAGCAATCCTTTTAAAATATTAAAAATACCTATTCCTTAAGCTATATATATAAATCCTGAAGACTATGATTATAAACATTGGCATGAAGCAAAAGAAGAAATGAACGGTGTATTTTTAGATGGTACTACATCCCCTAAATGTATTACCAACAATGAGCTATTGTAACTTCTTAATTGCCAATAATGTAGTTATTGCACATAAGTACTATGAAAATGGTATGTCTGAATTGATAAAAAAGAAAGATGAAGAAGCATTGCGAGTTTTAGAAGAGACTTTTCCAAATCACAAAATTATACAAATAAATCCATTAGCTCTTAACCTATATGGTGGTGGTATTCACTGTCACACAAGAAATATACCCATTGCTACTAAGCTAAAATAATAATCTAATATCTAGCTTTATGTTTTTAGTATTACAATCTAAATAACCCCAATATAAATTTTATTATATTGGAGTTATTTAATTAAATATCACTAAACTATATTTTGTTTAATATTTAATAACTACATTCAATGCATGATTTACATCTCCAGCAGTCTCAATAGCATAAGGAAGCTCTTCCCATGAAAACTCATGAGTTATAATAGATTCAACATCCCACCTTTTACTCTCCATAATTCTCATAACATCAATTACATCTTCTGGCATATATCCACCACTTCCTATTAATGCATGCTGAGCAAATGTCATAGCTAGAATATCTACTGGTCTCTTGCCAGCTAAAACTGCCACAACTACCATCCTACATTCTATCTTCCCAATATCTTGAAATAAATCTAAAATAGAAGCTGCCCCAGCTGCATCAATATAAATATCCACTTTAGCTGTTATTCCATTTAGAGAAGGTGCCTCTCCAAAGTATTCTATTGCTTTTGATTTTAAATCTTCCTTACTATTGTTGCAAGTTTCAAAACCTAATTTCTTAGCTTTTTCTAATCTAAAATCAGAAAAATCACATATCATTACTTTATCACAACCAAAATATTTTAATGAAATAGCTGTAGCTATACCTATTGTTCCTGCCCCAAATACTATTGCACTTTCTCCTTTTTTAGGAATTGATCTACGAGCCGCACGACACCCTACTGTAAATGGTTCAATTAGACTTGCTTCCTTTGATGATATTTTATCACTTACCTTATAAACTTGTTTATTAAGTTCAACATTGGGAAGCAGCATATATTCTGAAAATCCTCCTATAGTACCAGCACGTTTTGGATCTCCTTTTGCTAAACGTGGATATGGATATACTCTATCTCCAATCTTAATATCTTTTACATTTTTACCTACTTGGACAACCTCAGATACCATTTCGTGCCCAAACTCACCACCAACATTTATTTTATGCCCTGTACCTAATCCATGAAAATAAACTGCTACATCAGTTCCACATATACTTGAATATATATTTCTTACAACAATATCATTATCACCAGCTGACGGCATCTCCATATCTATTAAATCAATATTTTTTTTACCATTATAAATTGCTGCTCTCATTATTCACATCTCCTTTATTACAGCGCTTGTTTATTTAATATGAGAATAGTATAATTTAAGCATAAATTGGAGGCAACCATCAATTTTTATACATGTGTTGGAATAATGATTAGTGAGGATAACTATGAATAAAAAAAATAATAAAAGATTTCAAGAAAATGAAAGAAAAATACAAGAAGTTTTTATAAAACTACTAGATACTCATGATATAAATCATATTACTGTACGTGAAATTTGTGAAAAGGCAAAAATTAACCGTTCAACCTTCTACGCTCATTATAAGGATGTATATGATTTGCTAGATAAATTAGAAAAGTCTATGAATCAAAAACTTATTTCCCAATATGATAGTACTGAATTAGATGAAATATTATTTAAAAAAGAAAAGTTTTTCATTCCCTTTTTGGAGTTCATTAGTAAAAATAGAACTTTTTATAAGACATGCCTAAAAAAGCGTAATAACTTTCCAATTGAAGAAGGCTTTGAACCTCTTTGGAATAGAGTTGTTAAGCCTAATTGCCTTAAAATTGGGATTATCTCAGAAGATGAAATGATGTATTATTTTGTTTATTTCCAGGCTGGAATTACTATGATATTAAGACGTTGGGTTGCTAATGGTTGTAAAGAATCTCCTCAACAAATATCTAACTATATTTTAAATTGTTTATCCAAAATAACTACATAATGAATTGACGTTAAACTCAATTCTCTATGTAGTTATTATTATTTTAATTTAACATAATAAAACTTTAATTCTTTCAATAATTATTTTATTTATATTTTTACTACATTTCAAAGAACTCAACAATAGTATCTTTACCTGACCTCATATTTCTTATTTTTATCTTACTATTTTGAGCTTCTTCATCCCCAATTAAAATTACATTTTCTACACCTAGCTTATTTGCATATTTCATTTTTTTCTTTAGAGAATCCTCTTCAAAACAAATCGATACATTATATTTTTTCTCTTGCAAATACTTCATTACTTTTAAGCTATAATCCATAGTATCTCCTATAGGTATTATTAAGTAATCTTTCTTATTTTCAATTTTGTATTCATCTATAAAACCTATTTCTTTTAATACAAAAAACAATCTTGTTATTCCTATTGAAATACCAACTCCCGGCAATATATTTTCAGTATAATTCTCTGCTAGATTGTCATATCTTCCTCCTGAACAAATAGATCCATAAGTTTCATTTCCTAATAGCAATGTTTCAAAAACCGTTCCAGTGTAATAATCTAGTCCTCTTATTATTCTTAAATTTATATTAAACTCATTTTCAGCTATACCTAATAAGTTTAAAGTTGATATAACTATTTTTAATTCTTCTACTCCATCAGTAAAATATTTATTTTTAATATTAAGCTCACTCAATTTATTAAATATATCTTGGCTATTTCCTTTCACACTTAATATATTACTTAAAAACTCACTTTTTTCTTTTCCAATAAGGTCATTTAATTCTAACAGAAAATTTTTCTCTCCTATTTTGTCAAACTTATCAATTAATATCATTACTTCATTTGAATTTTCAATTTCAAGCTTAATTAATACCCCTTTTAATATTTTTCTATTACTTATTTGAAACTTATAGTCTTTTAATCCAATCTCTTTAAAAGCTTTAGATACTAAACTAATAACCCACGCGTCATTTCTTAAACTTAAGATTTCCTTTCCAATAACATCAACGTCACATTGATAAAATTCTCTATATCTTCCCCTTTGATTCCTCTCTCCCCTATAAACCTTACCTATTTGATATCTTCTAAATGGGAAAGCCAATTCATTATAGTATTGAGCAACATATCTGGCAAAAGGAACTGTTAAATCAAATCTTAATGCTAAATTATTCTTTCCTTTTTGAAAACTATATACTTGTTTTTCTGTTTCTCCTCCACTTTTAGCAAGTAATACATCTGCCTTTTCTATTATTGGAGTATCTATAGGTAGACAGCCATTTTTCTCATAAACATTTATGATTTTATTTACTATGTCATTAAATATTTCTTGTTCTCTTGGTAATAACTCCATAAATCCTGGTAATATACTTGGTTTAATTATATTCTTCTTCATCTTTATCACTCCATTTTTATAATTTTATTTCTTTAATTTAGTGTTTATCTCACTCTAGCTATTGATAACTCTCTAAAAACCATAATTACTTTAATTACGCTCTATATTTTGCAAAACAAAAAGCCATGTAGGCGAAATATCCTACATGGCTTAATAAATTATGATTCCACTTAATTTATCATTACCAGAGTAAGATACAAGCCTACTTGAAATAGACTTGTATCCCATCCGGACCAAGTCTCTAGTAATGATGATGTATTTTATTTTCTTTAATCATATTAAGTGTTCTCATAATTATCCTCCTAAAATTTATTAGTATTATTATATGCTATACTTTAGCATAATTCAATTATTAAATATACTAATAGTATCAAATTTTTATTATAAGTTATATAAAATAGTAATCTCAAATTTCTTATTATTTTTATGGAACAAGTCTCTTTCTATCTCTAATGATTAAGGTTGCTTCTCTCACATTTTCTAAACCTAAAATTCTTGATGTTATTCTTTCAAGACCAATAGCCAAACCACCATGTTTAGGCATCCCTAATTTAAATAATTCTAAATAACTTTCATAATTATTAGGGTTAAGTCCTTTACACTTCATGTTATCTACTAACATTTTATAATCGTGTATTCTCTGACCACCTGTTGTGATTTCTATTCCTCTAAACAATAAGTCGAAGCTATGAGTTCCCATATCTCCTTTAGGCATTGTATACATCGGTCTCTTTCTTCTTGGATAGTTGGTTAAAAATAGAAAATCACTATTTAATTTCTCTTTTGCATACTTATATAAAAGTTTTTCTGCATCTGGATCTAAGTCACCATCCAAGTCATTTTTATTATACTGTTCTTTTAATACCTCTATTGCATCATTAAATTCAATCTTAGGTATCTCTTCACCTATGACTGGTAATTCAACTTGTAACAGTTCTAAATATTCTTTTCCTTTAATTTTTAAAGATTCTAATATGAATTTCAATAAATTTTCTTCTAATTTCATAACATCATATTCATCTTCTATAAATCCCATCTCTAAGTCCATACTCACATATTCATTAAGGTGTCTATTTGTATTATGCTCCTCAGCTCTATATGCATGCCCAATCTCAAAAACTCTTTCAAATCCTGCACCTACCATCATTTGTTTATAAAATTGAGGACTTTGTGCTAAATATGCTTTATTTTCAAAATATTTTACTTCAAAAACTTCCGTTCCTCCTTCAGCCCCCTCTTTAACAATCTTAGGTGTGCAAATTTCGGTAAAACCTTCTTTGTTTAAAAACTCTCTAAATGAGTCTGTTATTATATTTTGGACTTTAAAAATTGCATTTATCTTTTTATGTCTTAAACTTAACACTCTATTATTAAGCATAGTATCTAAATTTACACCTAAATCTTCTTTATTTATTTCTATTGGAAGTTCTTCCTTTGCCTTATTTATAACTTCTATATTTTCTATTTGTATTTCAAAAGGATTTAATGAATTTTTACTTTCTTTTAATTCTCCTTCAATTGAAACTACAGATTCTACTGTTAAATGTGATAAATCAATCTTTTCATTTTCAGCAACACACTGAACTAATCCTGATCTATCTCTTATAATAATAAATGTTATAAATTTTAATCTTCTAAGCTTATATATCCATCCTTTAATACATACTTTTTTATTTAAATGATTTTTTAATTCATTTATTAAACTTCTTTTCATAATTTTTACCTCCAAAAAAATATCCCCTTGAGTAAAAACTCAAGGGGCAAAATAATTTCGCGGTACCACCCTTTTTAATAATGTTCAATTAAATTAAGATAAATACACTATATAGAATGAGCTCTTTTCTATATAAAAAAAAGCACCCACTCCTTATAGGAGTGAATGCATATATTCACGGTGCCATCCTAATTCAACAATGTATTAATACATTATCATCTCAGATCCCTTTAACGGAGGAAACCCGTCTTACCCTAATAAACTTTTCAGATAAGCATCTCCAGAATGTCTTTCAATACAACCTTTCTCATAGGCTCACACCAACCCTACTCGCTTTGCATACTCAGTATATATTTACTCTTTCTTTCAAAGAATTTACTTTTTATATATTCTATTAAAATAATTTTAATTTGTCAATATTTGTTTTTATTTATTTTTTATAATTTTACTTATTTAAAAATTATTTATATTTGTTTTAATACCTATGTTATTTTAATTTAATCATACATTATGATAAACTTAATTACATAAAAATATTTATGTACAGGAGCAATTTAAATTATGGCTACAATTAAAGATGTTGCAAAAAGAGCTGGTGTATCTGTTGGGACTGTTTCTAACGTTATAAATAATGTTAATGTAAAATCCAAAAGTAAAGAATTAGTAGAAAAAGCAATAAAAGAGCTAAATTATAAACCTAATGCCTATGCAAGGGGATTAAAACTTAATAAAACCAATACAGTAGCACTAATTCTCCCAACAGTATGGGATCCATTTTTAGGAGAATTAGCTTATCACATTGAAAAGAATCTAAGAAATTATAATTATAAAATGATATTATGCAATTCCGAGAACGACTATGTAAAGGAATTAGAATATATTAATATGGTTAAACAAAATAAAGTTGATGGAATAATTTCTATTACCTATAGTGATATTGATCCTTATATTTCTGCCAATATTCCTATAGTTAGTATTGATAGATTTTTTACAAAAACAATTCCCTATGTAAGCAGCGATAACTTAGAAGGCGGTCGTTTAGCTGCTGAAGAATTAGTTAAAGCAGGATGTAGAAAGTTAGCTATTATTGGTAGAGGTTCAGAGATTAATAACTCAACTCGAAACCGTGTTGTAGGATTTATTGATTATTGTAAAAAAAACAATATAGACTATAAGGACTATTATTACATAGGTCATTCAAAATCATTTAATAAATTTCTTGATGAGTTTATCTTAGAAAATTTTGAAAATAAAATTAAATTTGATGGAATTTTTGCAATTACAGATTCTCATGCAAATGATATTATTGAAAAATTAGAAGAAATTAATATAAGTGTTCCAAATAATGTACAAATAATTGGATATGATGGAGCAAAAGTTAATGAAAAAGCTCCAATAAAGATATCTACAATCCGTCAACCATTAGATTTAATTGCTGAGAAAGCTGTTTTTAACTTAAATAAAGTTATAAATAAAGAAGCTATTTCAAAAGAAACACTTTTACCAGTAAAATTTATTAAAGGATATACTACAAAATAGACTAATAAAATACAGAAAAATATTTATTTAATATATATTATATATGGTTTAAATCTTGAAATTAAAATAGGGATATCTAATAAGATATCCCTATTTATTATAATATTTTATATTTATTATTCTGATTTTAAATCCCAAATCTTAGCTTCAAGTTCTGATGATTTATCTGAAAAGAAACTTATGTCCTTGCTTTCTTTATTAGGATAAATTCTTGCTGTAAAAACTTCTTGTCCATCATTAATGAATATTTCTACCATTGATGTATCTACAAACATTTGAATTTTTAGCTCTTTACTATCCATATTACATCTACGAACAGTACCAAATTCTAATACTGTAGGCTCGCCAGAATTTTTTCTATCAAGAACTAATTTTTTCTCTTTTAAATCATAATAAAAAGTAGTTTCTTCTTTTATACCTTTTCTAAACTTTACCCCAACGTATCTACCTTTAATATTCTTAAAATTACAGATTAATTCATATGTATCTCCATTAAAGCCTTCAAACTCTTTTTCTTCATTGTTTAGGGTTGTCTTTATAATTCTCTCATTTTCTCTTAGAGTTTCTAATTCCTTAACAGGAGTTTGATATAATTTATTATTTTTAAGTGTAAGCACTCTTGGAAGAGTCATATTATGTGCCCATCCACTTTTCTCTGTTACACAATCAACTCCAGGCAATCCACACCATCCAATTAATATTCTTCTACCTTTTTCATCTTCCATAGTCTGTGGAGCATAAAAATCAAAACCTCTATCTAATTCCTCAAACTCTCCATGATTAAAAATTCCATCTTCAAAGTTAATCTTATTTCCAACAAGATATCCTGAATTATCTCCATTATTTAATCTATCGCCCTCTGCTTTAAGTCCTTGAGGAGAAAAAATTAATACACCTTTATCTCCTAATTCAAAATAGTCTGGACACTCCCACATAAATCCATTACCTTTAAAGTTAGTATCAATTTCCTTCTTAATTTTCCAATTTAATAAATCATCTGATTCATAATAAATCACAGTACCTAACTCATTTTCATCTTGAGTTCCTACTAAACAATAATATTTGCCATTACTTTTTAACACTTTAGGATCTCTAAAATGTTCTGTATATCCTTCAGGTTTACTAATAAGAGGCTTATCCATCTTTCTTATTTCACCTTGTTTATTCATAATGGCTAAGCATTGGTAAGGATGTCTTATCCAATTCTCATCTCTTGTATTTCCTGTGTAGAAAAGATATAATTCATCATTTTCTACGATACCAGTTCCTGAAAAAACTCCGTGACTTTCAAAGTATTTTGTTGGTTCTATTCCAACTCCTCTATCTTCCCAATTTACTAAATCTTTAGAGGAGACATGATACCAATATTTTAAGCCATGTACAGGACCTAAAGGAAACCACTGATAAAAAAGATGATATTCACCATTATAAAATGAGAACCCATTTGGGTCATTTAACAACCCTGTCTTAGGTTGAATATGGAACTTTTGTCTATACGGACAATTCTCTACCTTTTTTTCTAAAGCTCTATACTCTTCCTTCGATATATCTTCTATTTTTCTATATCTTTGTTCTCTTGTCCACTCCATTAATTTGCTCCTTCTTGTAGTTTATTTCTCCCCCAAAATCTAGATAATATAATTGTAGCCACAAACGCTACTACAAAGGCTATAGCTAATCCAATCATATATTGAATCATTGATTGTGGTCTTATTACTATTACCCCTGGTAAACCTGCTGGTCCTGGTGAAAGTGATAAAACCTGCATAAATGTAACATAAGCAGAAGCTACGGCAGATCCGATTAAAGCTCCTATCAATGGATACTTAAGCTTTAAATTTACTCCAAACATAGCTGGCTCAGTAATTCCTAATAAAGCAGAAGTCCCTGCTGCCGATGCTAAACTTTTCATTTTATCATTTTTTCTCATAATATATAAGATTGCTAACGCCGCTGCCCCTTGAGCTACATTTGATGCCGCTACTACAGCGAAAGTTGGTGAACCTCCTAATGTACCTATATTAGCTAAAATTTGAGTTTCAGCCGCAATAAGACTATGATGCATACCTGTTATTACAAGTAATGGATATACAATTCCGTATATCATTCCTCCAATAGGTCCTAATTCGAAGAATAACCACATTACTCCATATGTTAATCCATCTCCCACTGTTCTCATAACAGGTCCAATTACTGTAAATGTTAAAGTTGCTGTAACTAAAACTGCTACCAAAGGAGTTATTATATTATCTAACATTGGAGGAACAACTTTCCTACAAGATTTTTCTACTTTAGCAAGCACAAAAGCTGAAACTATGATTGGTAATACAGTTCCTTGATATCCTACCTTAGCTATTTCAAAACCTAATATATTCCATACTGGTACTGTTCCATTTAATAAGGCCTCACCATATTCATATCCATTTAATAGATCTGGATGTATCATTATTGCTCCAATTACTGCTCCAAGAACAGGCGTAGCTCCAAAAATTTTAGCCGCTGAAAATCCAATTAAAACTGGAAGAAATACAAAAGCTGCATTTGAAAAAGTATTTATCATAGATGCAAAATCAGCCCATTGAGGATATGCTTCTACTAAAGATTTCCCCTCAAAAAATAATCCTTGAGCTGTAAATACATTGTTTAATCCCATCAATAAACCTGCTGCAACCAAGGCTGGCAATATAGGAACAAATACATCTGCTAAAGCTTTAAGAATCCTCTGAAAAATATTTTGTTTTTCATCAGCTTTTTTCTTAACCTCTTCTTTACTACTCTCTGATAAATTTGATAAAGCAATAAATTCTCTTGCCACTTCATCAACTATTCCAGTTCCTAAAACTATTTGAAATTGTCCACCATTGTTAAAGCTACCTTTAACAAGGTCTATACTTTCGATCTTTTCTGTATCTATTTTGCTATCATCTTTTAAAACTAATCTTAATCTTGTAGCACAATGAGCTACGCTAATTAAATTTTCACTTCCGCCAATATATTCAAGTATAAGTTCTGCTGTTTTTTTATAATTTCTTTGTTTAGCCATAAATTAACCTCCAATTTAATAATTTGAAACGTTTCATTTTTTATATTTATTATATTAATCTTCTTTTTATTACATGTCAACATTTTCTTTATACGTTTACACATTTTTAAATTTAATTAGTAGTAGAATAACATAAAGCTTATTATTACGATTACACATAGTATTCGTGTTATCAACTATTACCCCTATTATATGATCTGTTGTAGCGTCTATAATTCTTGCCACCAAATAGAATTAAGTTTCTAAAATACTGCTTTATCTTTCCTAATTAAATATAGAGTTTATTTATAATAAAATATCAAAAAAGGCTGTAGTTTAAAACTACAGCCTATAACAATCTAAAATTATCTTCTATTTTGTTGTTGTTTCTTAGCTCTTCTACAAGACATACATCTTGTTGGCTCATTATCGAATCCTTTTTCTTTGTAGAATTCTTGCTCTCCTACTGAAAATACAAATTCACTTCCGCAATCTCTGCATGCTATTATCTTATCTGTCATATTATATTCCTCCTAAAATTAAAGATTCTAAATTGATATAATAATCTCTAATTTACGAGAAACTATTTACCTAAATGAAACTTTTTTGTTAGCATCTTTGCTACTTCTTTATAATAACATACTATTTATTCTTTTACAATACTTTTTAAAAATTATTATTTTAAAAAAATTTTTAATTAATAATAGATATTTTATACAACTATATTTCTTTTATTAAATTCTATGTAATTTGCTATTTAATATTTATAAAAGAATAATATTCAAATTAAATACTAGTTCATATTTTTATTTCATATAGTCTGCTTTAAGTTTACCTAATAAAATCTTTAATTAATATACAAAAAATACTATACTTAATAATGACAACATATTAATTAGATTAGATTGAGGGGTTTATATATGCAAAAAAAAGATATACTTGAATTAAAAAAGCGTTTAAAAAAAGATCATTGCACTTTCACTAAAATGTGTGGTTGCTATGTTAATGGTGAAAAACATATTGTTTTAAATTTTAGAGAAACTTTTCTAAATTTAGATGAAGATGAATACTTTAAATACTTAGAGATTGCTAAAAAAGTAATGTCTGGAACTATCGGAAACAATATTTTAGAACTTAACTTTCCACTAAATGAATATCTTGTGAATGAAAGACAAGTTTCTCTTATGCAATTAAAAAACAGTCAATTAAAGGATGATGAACTTCTTAATGATTTTTATAAATTAGTTATAGACAATTATGATTACACAGGTAACTTTTTAATACTTCTTTTCCATGATGCTTATGATGTTATCACTAAAACTAAAGATAACCTTAAAGTAGATGAATCTGAAGAAGTATATGAATATATTTTATGTGCAGTATGTCCTGTTTCACTTTCAGGTCCTGGTCTTAGATACTTTGAGGAAGAAAATCAAATAAAAGCACGTATTAGAGATTGGGTTGTTGATGCCCCTGCTAACGGATTTGTATTCCCTGCGTTTATTGATCGTAGCTCAGATGTTAACTCTGTTATGTACTACACTAAAAATGCTAAGGATACACATCCAGAGTTAATGGAAAATGTCTTAGGTTGTATTTCAAGACAAACTGCTACTATTCAAAAACAAACATTCCAATCAATAATCAAGGATTCTTTTTTAGATGAAGAGAAAGCTGAAAAAGTATTTATGGAAGTACAAGAAAATTTAAATAATATGATAGAAGAACATAATTCTATGTATGAAGATACTCCAGGCAGTGAGCCTATAGCTTTAACAGATAAAGATATACAAAACATCTTAATAGAAAGTGGAATTCCTGAAGATGTTACTAACCAAATTGAAAAATCCTATGTAGAAAACTTTGGTGAAGATCTTCCTTTAGCAGAAAACTTACTTGATGCAAAAACACTTAAAGCAAATGAGCAAAGAAAAAAAGAAGAACGTCTTGAAAAGCAAGTAGAAATACTTAAAACTAGACTTGAGGAAGTAAAAAAAGAAGCTGCTATGGATAAGGAAGCGGATCAACCTACAGAAGTTGATGATAACATAAGTTCAGAAGAATCTTTAGAAACTGATTCAGAAGAAATTTTAGAGAGTAATTTAGAAGGTGACATTACTAATAACGAATATGATGTTGTACTTCAAGTAAAGCCTGAAAAAATACCTCAAATAAAATCTCAGATAATTGATGGCCAAAAATGTATAGTTATTCCTGTTAATGATGATGAACAAGCTACAGTTAATGGCTTAGATGATTTGATTTAATTTCATATCTAAAATTAAACTTTCCATAAAAAATAGTAGATAATTTTCTGCAAAGAATTATCTACTATTTTTCATATACACCATTTGAAGACTTAAAAGTAAATAACCCCCCTATGTTTGTAATACAAAACATAACTGTAAAAATATTCTTGACTATATCATATAACGATATTACACTGATAGTACAAACATCGATTAACGATATTATTTTTTATAAATCTTTATATTCTATATAAGGGGGTAAACTTTGTGCCAAGAAAGCAATTTCAAACCTTAACTGAACAAATGTACTATATATTACTCTCTCTACTCCAAGAAAGATGTGGAGTTGATATCATGAATTCAGTACAAGAAATTTCTAAGGGTCGTATAAAAGTTGGACCTGGAACACTCTATACTCTTCTTAGTAAATTTGAAAAAGAAAAAATAATCATAGAAACATCAATACAAGGTAGAAAAAGAAGTTACATTATTAGCGATTATGGCAAAGAAATTTTGCATGAGGAATACAAAAGATTAAATACTTTAGTTAAAGATGGAGAATTATTTATGCAGGAGGAAAGCTATGTTAAATAAAAATAAAAAAAGTAAAACTTTTGTATTCTCAGCTTATGAATGCACAGCTATAGAAGAATATTTAGAAAAAATGGCACAAGAAGGCTGGCTACTAAAATCTATAAATGGCTACACTTTTAAGTTTACTAAAATTGAACCTAAAAATTTAAAATATTCAGTAGCTCTAATTCCTGAAGTTTCTACTCTAGATTCTCCAGACTCAAAGGACGCACTGGAATATAGAGCATATTGTGAAGCTGCTGGTTGGACATATGTATGCGAAAAAGGAAAATTGCAAGTATTCTATACTGAAAATTCTTCTGATATAATATCAATCCACACAGATGAAAATGAAAAATATAAATCTATTTTTAAATCATCCTTATACGAAGTATTGCTTAAAGTAGTTCTTATCCTTCTTTTTTCTTTTAATATATATAATTCAATTTTCGCTGGTGATATGACCTACTTCTTCTCTTCTAATTTAAGCATATTCGCATCAATTTTAACTTTAGTATTAATAGTAATAAATACAGTTGAAGTTATCTCTTTTATCATATGGAGCATAAAATCAAAAATAGAAGTAAATCATGGTAACTTTATGCCCTATAACACTTTTAAGCAATTTAAAAGAAAAAATCTAATAATAAAGGGGATTAATATCCTTATTATCCTTGGTATTTTAGGCATTTTACTTATAAGCAAAGATGGATTTTCAGATGCAGCTCTTCCAATATTAATAGCAATATTAATGATTTTTGTTATTTTTATAGTAGATAAATTAACTAAAAAATTTCTATGTAGAACTAACTATTCAAGAAAAACAAATATTGTCATAAGTCTTGGAAGTATGGTCCTTACTTTTTTCTTATTAATGTTTGTTATGGTTGGCACTATTATGACCTTACCTATTAATTCGTATTTTGACAGAACTAAACCTTCTAATAGCGACTTATTATTAACATTAGATAATTTTCAATACCCTAATATTAAATTTGAAGATTTTAGTTACGCCAATACTAACTCTGATGATTTATATATAAGTGAAGATACTAGTATAATAGGAAAAAAGACTTTTTATTCTAATTGTATAAACAACAAATATTTAACCTATTCATTATTTGAAAGTAATTACCCTTGGGCAATAGCTGCTGTTGAAAAATCACTAATTAGATATGAAAATAAATTTATAGAAAGACATAATGATTCTCTTATTGGAAAGCCTATGATCATAGATGATATTAAAATATATAACTTTGGCCCTAATAATAGCTCTTATATTCTTGTTTCAAATGATAAAATTATTTCTATTAACAACGATTTTGAAGATATTAGTAATGAAAAATTTATAAACATAGTTTGTAATAAAATCTTTAATAAAAATATTAGTATATCTAACAGTTAAAAATGTTTTATAATAAAGCTATCTCAAGTTACGTAATAATTAAACTATTTATATAAAATTGGAGGATATATTATGAAATATGAAGTTATAATATTTGATGCAGATGAAACCTTATTTGATTTTAAGAAATCTGAAAGAGAAGCTTTTAAAAACACAATGCTTAAATTTGATATAGAATACGATGAAAATTATCACTTAAAAATATATAAAGAGATAAATACTGGTATATGGAAAGAATTTGAGCAAGGACTTATTACACAGGAAAAATTAAAGGTAGAGAGATTTAAAAGATTATCAGATAAATTAAATGTAAGTTTTGATGAAATTAATTTTGCTAAATCATATATGGAACATTTAGCTAATGCATCATTTTTATATGATCATAGTATGGATCTTATAGAAAATTTAAATAAATCTTACAAACTTTCTATAGTAACTAATGGTCTTATCTCCGTTCAAGATAAAAGAATCAGACAATCTGATATAGCAAAATATTTTGATGCTATAGTAATATCTGAAGAAATACTAATAGCAAAGCCTGATCCTAAAATCTTTGAACATACCTTAAAACATATGAGTTTCTCTGATAAAAGTAAAGTTTTAATGGTAGGAGATAGCTTAACTTCTGATATCCAAGGTGGAATAAACTTTGGTATAGATACTTGTTGGTATAACCCTAATAAAATAAAAAATGAAACTTCAATCAAACCTACTTATGAAATTTCTAGCTTTGATGAACTAAAAGCTTTACTACTTAATTCATAAATAATAGCAAAAAGGTATGGAATTAAATCTAATTCTATACCTTTTAAATATTTGTGAACCTCTCGGCAATTGAATTACCGAGCATTCCTGCTCCACACTGTAAAAAACTTATTTATGATATGGTTATCCGTACATTACCCTACTGAGCTTGTTTTCTATATGTACATTAATTTTCTATATCTATTTTCCCAGTTTCTACTTTTTCCATATTTTTAATTGCAGTAGAAAGCATAAGCTTTATTCTGTTTAATTGGTTTACTTCACTAGCACCAGGATCATAATCTATTGGGGTAATATTTAAATAAGGATATCTTCTTTTAATTTCTCTAATCATGCCTTTTCCATTCACATGATTGGGTAAACATGCAAAAGGCTGTATACAAATCATGTTGTTAATTCCAGACTTCAATAACTTAATAATCTCTGCAGTTAATAACCATCCTTCTCCAGCTTGATTACCAAGAGATAAAATTCCATCAGCTTCTTTAGCTAAATTTTCAATTCTTTGTGGTAGCATAAATTTTTTACTATTACTTAGTGCCTTCTTCATTTGTTCCACATAAAATTCTATATATTTAATAGCCAATCTACCACCTAAGAAGCTTTTTAAATCTCCACCTAGCTTCTCATATTTAAATTTTTGATTATAGGCACAATATAATAGAAAATACATTAAATCTGGTATTATTACTTCTGCTTCCTCTTTTTCTAATATTTCTATAATATCGTTATTAGCTAAACTATTATACTTTAAGAAAATTTCTCCAACCACTGCTACCTTTGGTTTAGTTACATTTTTAATTTCCAAGCTATCAAATTCATTTACCATTTCTTTTGTGATATTTTTAAACTCCTTAAAACTTCCACTAGCTATATTATTTTTACATATATCTAACCACTTCAAATAAACTAATTTTGTTGAATTTTTAGTTTTTTCATAAGGCTTTACTCTATTTATCATTTTTAGTAACATATCCCCATAAGCTAATGCCATTAATGCTCTATTAATCATTGGCAATGTTATTTTGAACCCTGGATTATTCTCTATACCTTGAACACTAAAAGATATAACTGGTATTTTCTCATATCCTGCATCTTTTAATGCTTTTCTTATAAGTGCAATATAATTAGATGCTCTACAAGTACCTCCTGTTTGAGAAATCACCACAGAAGTACTATTTAAATCATACTCCCCAGACTTAAGTGCACTTATAATTTGCCCTACTATTACAATGGCAGGATAACAAGTATCATTATTTACATATTTTAATCCTTCTTCTATTGTATTTCGATCAACTGTAGGTAATACTTTCAAATTATACCCTGAGCTTTTAAGGGCAACTTCTAATAATTCAAAGTGTATTGGAGAAAATTGCGGACAAAGTAGTGTATGTTTTTTTCTCATTTCTTTTGTAAATATAGTTTTATCATAGGGTTTAATGATTTCTAAATTTGAATTGGAGATTCGTGATTTATTTATATCATCCATAGCAGCTTTAAGAGAACGTACTCTAATTCTAGCTGCCCCTAAATTACTAACCTCATCTATTTTTAACAGTGTATATATTTTACCAAAACTCTCCAGTATTTCTTGTACTTGATCTGTAGCAACCGCATCTAATCCACATCCAAAAGAGTTTAATTGAATTAACTCTAAGTTTTTTCTAGCACCTACAAAATGTGCTGCCCTATATGTTCTTGAATGATAAGTCCATTGATCCAACACTCTTAATGGTCTTGGAATTTTAACTAAATCAGCTACAGAATCCTCTGTAAATACCGCTAATCCTTCTTGTGATATCATATCTGCTATACCATGATTTATTTCTAAATCTAAATGATATGGCCTTCCACTTAATACAATACCTTTTCCACCACTTTTATCTAAGTCTTCTAGAATTTCTAATGCCTTATTTTTTATATCTTCTTTAACCTTGCTAACTTCTTCATAAGCTTTATCAACTGCAAAGCTTATTTCCTTTTGACTTATATCAAATCCCTTTAGTTCATCATATAAGTTCTTTTTCATTGACTTCCTATCATTAAAATTCAAAAATGGATTTTTGTATATTATATCTTTACCTCTTAAAAATCCAATATTATTCTTAATAACCTCTGGATAAGAAACTACTATGGCACAATTATAGTGATTATCTGCACTTTTATCTTCTAGTCTCTCATAAGAAATACATGGATAAAATATAAATTTTAAACCTCTTTTTATGAGATTTGTTATATGTCCATGAGCAATTTTAGCGGGATAACAAATAGACTCTGATGGTATAGTCTCAATACCTTCATTGTAAATTTTCTTTGTAGAATTCGGAGATAATACTACTCTAAAGCCTAATTCTGTAAAAAAAGTGTACCAAAAAGGATAGTTTTCATACATATTTAAAACTCTCGGTAGGCCTACTTCTCCTCTTGTTGCTTCTTCTATTGAAAGAGGTTTATATCCAAAAATTCTTTTATATTTATAATCAAATAAATTTGCTGCTTTTTTTGTATTTTTAGTACCTCCTACCCCTCTTTCACATCTATTACCTGAAATAAATTTTCTACCATCAGAAAATTTATTTACAGTAAGTAAACAATTATTACTGCATAATCCACAATGCCTAAATTCATTTGACACTCTAAAATTCTCAATATCAGATTCCCCTAAAATATTAGAAATCTCATTTTCATTATAGTTATCTTTTGCAATAAGAGCAGCTCCGAATGCTCCCATGAGGCCAGCAATATCAGGTCTTACAACCTCTTTGCCAGTAACTTTCTCAAAGGCTCTTAAAACAGCTTCATTATAAAAAGTTCCTCCTTGAACTATAATTTTTTCTCCAAGGTCTTCAGGTTTTCTTATTTTTATAACTTTATAAAGGGCATTTTTAATTACAGAATAAGATAATCCAGAAGATATAGATCCAATATCAGCGCCTTCCTTTTGAACTTGCTTAACCTTAGAATTCATAAATACAGTACATCTTGACCCTAAATCTACTGGACTTTTTGATAATAATCCTTCTTTTGAAAACTCTTTAATGTTCATGTTTAAAGATTGTGCAAACACATCAAGAAAAGAACCACAACCTGATGAACAAGCTTCATTTAATTGAATAGAACTTATTACTCCATTTTTTATCTTGATGCACTTCATATCTTGACCTCCTATATCAAGAATAAAGTCCACATCTTTTAAAAAATGCTTTGCCGCCCTATAATGTGCAATGGTTTCAACTTCTCCAATATCAATATTTAGAGCTGACTTTATAAGAGCCTCCCCATATCCAGTAACAGCGGCTTTAGCAATTTTTATTTTTCCATTAATTTTACTATATATATCTTTTAATATGTTTATAATAATTTGCATAGGATTACCCTTATTGCTACCATAAAAAGAATATAATATAGTTCCTTCATTATCTATTAATATAGCTTTAGTAGTTGTTGAGCCTGCATCTATACCTAAAAAAGCTTCTCCTTCATATGTATTTATATCCCTTGTTTTTGCCTTATAATTATAATGTCTTTGTCTAAAGCTTTGTAATTCCTGTTCATCTTTAAATAATGGCTCTAAGATATCTGAAGTAGCTATATTATCGTTATCTAAACTTTCAACAGCTTTTAACAATTGTTTAAAAGTTATAACTTTCTCTTTTTTAGATTCAATAGCTGCACCAATAGCTACAAATAATTGAGGATCTTTTGGAAATAATATTTCCTCCTGCTTTAATTTTAAGGTATCAATAAACCTTTTTCTAAGCTCTGATAAAAAGTATAATGGACCTCCCAAAAATGCAACATTTCCCTTTATTGGCTTTCCACAAGCAAGCCCACTTATAGTCTGATTTACAACAGCCTGAAATATAGATGCTGCTATATCTTCCTTGGTAGCTCCTTCATTTATAAGAGATTGAATATCTGTTTTTGCAAAAACTCCACACCTTGCAGCAATTGGATAAATTATCTTATAATTTTTAGCTAATTCATTTAATCCTTTAGCATCTGTTTCAAGTAATGTAGCCATCTGATCTATAAAAGCGCCTGTACCACCAGCACAAACCCCATTCATACGTTGTTCTAGACTACCTTCAAAATATGTTATTTTTGCATCTTCTCCACCTAACTCTATTACTACATCAGCATTATTTATAAAAACTTCAACAGCTTCTGTGCAAGCAATAACTTCTTGAATAAAAGATAATCCTAAAAACTTTGACAGTGATAATCCACTAGATCCTGTTATCATTGCTGTAATATCATAATCTTTATATTTTTTAAAAACTTCTTTTATAAAGGAAGCTGTAGTCTCCTTTATATTAGAGTAGTGTCTTTCATACTTACTATAAATAATATTGTCATTAGTATCTAATAATACAAGCTTAATAGTAGTTGATCCTATATCAACTCCTAAGTGTAATACTTCTTTCATAAACTTCTCACCCTAACATAAATTATTAATATAATTAAAATGATGTTTAATATTTAAACACCATTTTATAGTTCTGCCCTTTTCAAGGCATAATATACTTATTTTGGGTATAAAAAAAGAGAGGTCATAAATATTTAATTACACCTTACGCTTTAGACTACTAAGATTGTCTAACTTAGTGAATATTAGAAATAAAACCGATATGATTGTAATTCAACAATGCAAGACATAGCTGTTGGTTTTATTATTTCTATAATTTTAGATAAGTCATAAATTATTAGTGAGAAAAAATGAAAGGAGCAACAATAATATATGATAAAAAAATATATGAATTAACAAAAGAAGAAGTAGAATATATGTTAGAGACAGAGTCTAACAAAGGATTAATAAAAGAACAAGTGAATAAATTGCTTAGATAATTTAATTATAATTGCAATTTTCTATATAACAAAACTGCAATTTCGTATTAAATATCATATAAAAGCTTCATAAGTACATCAAATCAGAATTTAATATTAAAACATATAAAATATTTATTTTTTTACATAATATTCGTTATATCATTCTATTTATTAATGTAAAACTTGCATTTTTTTAATCAAACGAAATATTTCCATCAATCATTTTTATATCAATTTAATTTTTTTCAATTTTAATTCACAAATACATATATTAAATTAATTTTTTTTAAAAAATATAAAGCTAAATTTATTTTTTTGTGATATACTATATGCTATAAAATGAAATTTCCATTATTCATTTCTTGCATATATTTAATTTAGCAAAATTTCAAACAAATGATTTTTAAGTTATAAACTACTCAAGGGGGCTATTAAACAAATGAAAAAATTAGGACTAGCATTTCAAATTATACTTGGACTTGTACTAGGTATTATAGTAGGAGCTGTTTTTTATGGTAATCCAGTTGTTACTTCATATTTACAACCATTTGGAGATATTTTTATAAGATTAATTAAAATGATTGTCATACCTATCGTCTTTTCATCACTTGTTGTTGGTGTTGCTGGCGTTGGAGATGTTAAAAAATTAGGGAAAATCGGCGGAAAAACAATACTTTACTTTGAGATTGTAACTACATTCGCTATTATAATAGGTTTAGTTGTAGCTAATTTATTTCATCCAGGAAACGGAGTAAACATTAGTACTCTTGCAACTACTAATATTGATAAATATATGAGTACAGCAGAAGCTGCATCTAACCATGGATTTATGGATACATTTATAAATATTGTTCCAACTAATATTTTTGAATCTCTTGCAAAGGGGGACTTACTTCCTATTATTTTCTTTTCAGTTATGTTTGGATTAGGTGTAGCTGCAATTGGAGAAAAAGGGAAACCTGTCCTTGCAATATGTCAAGGTATAGCTGATTCAATGTTTTGGATGACTAATCAAATTATGAAGCTTGCGCCACTTGGCGTATTTGGATTAATAGGTGTAACAGTTTCTAAATTTGGATTAGCTTCATTAATTCCTTTAGGAAAGTTAATAATTACTGTTTATGGCGCTATGTTCTTCTTTGTATTTTTTGTTCTTGGCTTTATTGCAAAAATGGCTGGAACAAGCATCATATCACTTATAAAGCTTTTAAAGGATGAACTTATTTTAGCTTATACTACAGCAAGTTCTGAAGCAGTTTTACCAAAGCTTATGGAAAAGATGGAGAGGTTTGGCTGTCCTAAGGCAATTACATCTTTTGTTATTCCAACAGGATATTCATTTAACTTAGATGGATCTACTTTATATCAATCTATTGCAGCACTTTTTATTGCTCAAATATATGGAATTCACTTACCACTTTCTGCTCAAATTAATTTAGTGCTTGTGTTAATGCTTACTTCAAAAGGTATGGCTGGAGTTCCTGGTGCATCTTTTGTAGTACTTTTAGCAACTGTTGGTTCTTTAGGAATTCCAGTAGCAGGAGTTGCATTTATTGCTGGTATAGATCGTATCGTTGATATGGCGAGAACTCTTGTTAATGTACTTGGAAACTCATTAGCTGTTATTGTTATATCTAAATGGGAAAAGGAATTTAACGCTGAAGAAGGACAAAAATATATTAAATCAGTTAGTGAAATAGCATAATTTTAATTTACTAAATTATGATTTTATTTAATTATAAAGATACCCATAGAATTAAAAATTCTATGGGTATCTAATTATAATTTTACTTTAGTAAAAACCTTATTTACTTATGGTGTATTTATATCATTGTCTTTATCTTTATTATCATTATTTTTATCTTCGGAATTATCTTTATTAGTATCGTTATCTTTAATTCTAAAAATTCCCCACATACCGGATTCTATATCCCATCTTATAATACCTGATCTATATAGATAATCTCCTGGTATAGTAGATGCTCCATTTAATAGTTCTATATTAAATACATTTCCTACACTCATGGCTCCTTGAGCTGATATAACATTTGAAATTGGGTCACTTGGTTGCGCTTTCCATTTATGACCATGGAGTACAAAACAAGTATTTCTAGGTTTATCTCCTGGCATTAGAAGTCTTATAATAACTCTTTCTCCAGGTGAAGCTTCAAAGATTGGTGTAGCTGGGTCTTCATGAACTTTAGAACTAAATACTTTTGATATATCAGTATTCTCTTGTAATCTATTAAAGAACCTTTCTGATCTATAGTTAAATCCTTTTTCACCTCTGTCTTCAAAATCTACTGGTTCAGGTTCTTCTCCTTCTTCCCCACCTTCAATCTCTTGATTAGTCATTATTAACTTACCCTTTACATCTAAAAGTCTTATTCCATTGTGCATAAAAATTACAAACTCTCTAAATTGTTTATTATGAGCTTCAGATATAGTTACTTGCTCTCCATAAATATTGTCACTCTCTATTTTTGATCCTTCTGGTTCTATTATTATTGCTCCAAATAAACCATGATATCTATGATTTCTTATATCTGTAAAAGATGATAATAAGCAAGTTCCGTATTCTTCATCAGCATACCATACATAAGTCTTACTTTCTCCAGGTCTTACAGTTTGTTCTATATTGTTGTATCCTACATTTACACCACTATCAGTTACTGGATCAAACCTTAAGAATTGTGGGCTAATTCCTACTCTCATAGATGGTGTAACTTTTTTATCAACTGGTACTCCTGGGAATTTGCAATATGGTATTGGTTTAGTAAAGCAATTAGTTAATTTTACTTTTATACATTCACCTTTCTTTGCCCTTAATATCAATGGAATTGGCTCCATCTTTCCACTTATAATATCATCCTTGTATTCATATGGCACAAATAATAATCCATCAGGATCATGATCTTTAAAATAATTATATTGGATATCTTTCTGTATAGCTGCTATATGAAACTCTCTAACTTTTTTTCCTTCACAGTGATGATTTTCATTATGACAGTGATGATCTTTATTCGGACAATGATGATTTTCATTATGACAGTGGTCAGAATAGCTTATAGGCACTAATTTTTCAGTTTCATTTTTATAAACCCTTATTATTCCCCATAATCCTAACCAAAGATCATCTTGGCCTCCAAAGTAGTAAATATAATCTCCTGCTTTATAATCATCTGTTATTCTTATATTAAATGCTTCTGATATTCCCATTGTTTGACATTGAACTAATGGTGATCTTCTATCTGTTATTTCTTTTCTCCATTTCATTCCATTTATATTAAATGCATGTTGTTCTTCCTGTGCTCCATCTAATAATCTTATTACAATTTCTTCTCCTGGATAGGTTTCCAATATTGGTGTTACCGGATCTTCATGAATTCTAGAACTAAATACATAAGCTGAATCATCATCATTTAGCTTTTTCCCTTTTAGTCTTTCTCCTAATGGCTCACATTTATAATTTATACCCATAACACCTGGGTCATCATGTGATCCTGGGAATGGAGGCTTGTTTAATGGATCTCCTTTCTTATCAAATAGTAATGCAAAATCATGAACAAATAATCCAAACTCTCTAAAAGTTCTACCTGAAGGAGTTTTTATCACTGCTTTTGTTCCATATTTTAGTGGTTTACCTGTTTTAGGATCATAATATTTTGATCCTTCCGGCTCTATTATAAGAGCTCCAAAGACTCCATGTTGTTGATGTGAATTTGGATTAAAATGATCATGGAAGAAGCAAGCATTCAATTCTTCATTAGCATAGTATCTTTCTACTAAGGTTTCTCCATAAAAAACAGAATCAATATAATTGTATCCATTTGCACCACCGTCTGAAGCTGTAACATCAAATTTAACTAAGTGTATATGAAATCCTGCATTATCAGTTAAAGTTTCTAATTGGAATTCTGTTTCTGGTAATGTTTCTGGTAAAAAATTAGTAGTTCTAACTTCTATACAGTCACCTTTATTAGCTCTTATGACTAATGGTTCTACATCAATACATCTACTTTCTACCCCAGCCACATATTTCTTAGCTAATTCTTCTTTATTTTCATTTGTTACCTTACAACCTGTATATTTTTCTATTTGTTCCTTTGTAACATAAAATCTTCCATATGGGTCATTCCAACCAGCATTGTTATATACTAATTTTGCTTCTAATAAAAATAGTTCAAATACAACATCTGCTTTTTCACATGAAGAATTACCATTTTTATCTGGACAAGGTTGAGTATATAAAGCTCCTCTCTCAAAATCCTCTGTAAAGTTAGCAATTTCCTTAGGAGTTGGGCATATTTTATTTCCACCCTCTTGATTTAGTATTCCTAGAGGTGGTTGCTTTGGTCTCTCTCTAAATTTTCCATTTATAAAATTCGGATATCCTGGATGATCTAAATCTTTTTTAAGAGGTGGCTTTCTATCTGGAAGTGGCTGTAACGCTTTTATAATAGTTCCATCTGGATATCGTGCAGGTATTACTTCTCCACTTTCAAGTACTACATCTTTACCGGTTTCTAATCTATCAAATACTCTCCATAAACTCCACATTCCTTCATGAAAATGAGGATATAAATGGCAGTGCCATATATGGTCTCCTATAGCTCCTGGTAAACTTCCTGCTCCGTGTAATATATCTAGGGTATAACTTTCTTGAGGACTTATTGATATAGAATCTATTATTGTTGACTTTGGATTGTCTGGCTCTAATCTCCATTGATGTGTGTGAAGATGGAATACGTGTGTTTCCTTTACTCCTCCGTGTATAAGTCTAAACTTAGAAGGATCTCCTTTATATGCTCTTGGTATAAAAGTTGCTGGATCACCATAAGTCCAAGAACTCATAGAAACATCTTCTCCATCTACAATATGCTCATTATGATGTGCTATATCTATTTCATTAATGTTATCATCAGGATTGCAAGGATCACAGAACTTAAAACCTTTATCTTTCTCTGGTATAAAACTAGCTCTATTTACCATAGGTTCTGATCTGTAACTTATAGCAGTTACTCCAGTTGGTTGATTAGTATGAGGATCTATTATTTGTTTTCCAAATCTATTCACCATTTCAAGTTCATCATGAAAATATACTGCATATTCTCTAAAGTCTGGCTTATGATGATTGTGTATATCAGCAAATATACCACTCTTTAGTTCACATCCACTTACAGGATCTGTCCACCATGATCCCTTAGATTGTACTATAAGTGCTCCAAATAAACCATGTATATTAGTTCCTTTTTCACTAAATCTAGTATCACCCATATCACTAAAATAGAATATGCCTTCTCTATCTGCGTACCATTCATAAGTTATCTCTTGACCAGGGCCAACTGTAGAATCATCATTATAACCAACATTAGCACCATCAGATAATATATTTTTATACTTAAGTCCTTGCATATGAATTGATAATCTTCTTGGTTCATTATGCTTAAACTTTATTCTTACTGTATCTCCAACATTTGCCCTTATTGTAAGAGGTTGAACTTCGTCTGTAGGTCTTGGGAGTGGATCTCCCTTTTCATCTTTTCTATAGAAATTGTATAAAGCTTTCTTTTTTACTTCATTTTTATCCTCTTTTAATATATACATCAATCCATTTGGATCATGATCACCAAAAAAATCGTATACAATTGGTATAGATAATACTGTAACATTAAAGGTTCTAGTTTTCTGCTCAGCATTGTCGTTTTCCATTTTAATTCCTCCTTGGTTTACATATTTTTATACTATATAATATTACATAACATTATGATTGGTAACTCTTTTTTAATATTTATTTGTTATTTCCAAAATATAGAAAATACAAAATATATCTTATGTAAAATAACTTCCTAAAAAGCTTAAATATTATACTATTTCTTCATCTACCTCCTAAGTTTAATATTTATAAAGCACTAAAACTAAAGTAAATTTTTAATATTAAATACTATATTAATAAAAGCTATACTTAAATTAATAAGTATAGCTTTCAAATCAAAATTTATTCTTGTTATAAAAAATCTCTGTTATTTATGATTACAGCTCTTTATATCATTTCTAAACGAAGTTTGTTATATAATTAATATAAAATTGCTTTCTCCTTCACTAATCCGAATCATGTCTTAGATTATTATACCTTCGAAGTGGTCCACTTCATGCTGAATAATCTGTGCAGTAAATCCAGTAAATGTTTCTTTGTGCTTCTTGAAATTTCTATCAAGATATTCTACCTCTATTATTTCATATCTTGTTGTTTTTCTGAATCCAGTTAAAGATAAGCAACTTTCTTCTGTTTCATAACTTTTCTCTTTCTTTAATATAACTGGATTTACCATAGGAACTATAATATTCCCTATAGTAAATACTAATATACGTTTTTTTACTCCTATCATATTAGCAGCCATACCAACACAATATTCTAAATTTGCTCTTAAAGTATCCACTAAATCATCAATAACTGCTAAATCCTCTTGAGTTGCAGGTTCTGATTTTTGTCCTAAAAATAATACATCCTTAACAATTGGTCTTATCATCTTTATTCCAACCTTTCTAATTTCTTTATCTAAATAACCTTAGTCATATAAATCTTCACTTTATATTCAGATTCTATACACTAAAATTATACTCTATCATTAATAATTTCAAAACTATTTAATGATCGTCTCTAAGTTTATTTCTTATGTTGAAAATATATTTTGCACATATAATACTTCTTTGTCATATTTTCATATAGATATAGCCTTATCTTCTTCAAAATAAAAATTTTTTTAGATTTTTACAACTGAAAGTCAAACTTAAAAATATTTATATAGTGAAGGGGATTTTAACATATAAATATATAAATTTTTTAGGTGTTATTTTTGGAGGGAGAATTATGAAGTTTACTTATTTAGAACTTAATCAAAAAAAGGCTATAGAAATGGAATTGGATTCAATTATAGGAGTGCTAATATATTTTATAAGTTTTATAGGGTCAGGAGTTATTCTTAAAAGAGAAATTGAGGATGACTTTGTTTGTTGTATGCAATATGAAAAATATTTAGGGAAGGTACTAATATTAGGAATCAAAAGTAAAGATGCTTTGAAAAGAAGGTTAAAGAAGTTAGTGAATGCTGAGTTATTAATTTTTAAATTACTTAAAAATGTAGGAACCTATACTTTTCATGGGATAGAGAAAAAATATGAAGAACTTATTTTTCATAATAAACATATGAAGGAAAAAAATGAAGAAATACATAGGGAAGCTATGCAAAAAAGCAACCTACTGAAAAGCAGGGAGGGGTCGACTCATATAAGTACCCCCGTTCTACTGAAAAGCAAAGAGAAGTCGACTCATATAAAGACCCCTGTCCGACTGAAAAGTCGGAGCAAAATATTAATCTATTAAAAAATAATAATATATATACTTCTGTAACCGAGTACTTAAATGAGAAAACAGAAAAAACTTCAAAAGTGAAAAAATATGCTTTACTTTGTGAAATAATAAAATTATTTATATTCTTAACATAATGTAACGTTTTTTTAATCCGTTTAATATACTATTAGTGAGTAATAACAAGTAATAAATCAGGAGGTATTTGTTATGTCAGATATGAGTTGTAATAGAAAGCCTAACCATTGTTGTAATGCTAAATGTGATCCTTGCCGTGATAAGAAAGATCCTTGCCGTGATAAAGATCGCTGCCATGATAAGGATTGCTGCCGTGATAAAGATCGCTGCCATGATAAGGATCATAAACCTTGTAGAGAAGAGAATAGAGTTGAATTCAAATTTGATGAAAGAACTCCAGACCCACGTACTCTTATCCCTACTACTCTTGACAACCTAGGTGCAGAATTACTTTCAGTAACCTTCGATGAAGTAGAAAGAAGAGATAGAGTGTGGCTAAGTGGTGTAATTCAAATTGATAATGAAAGTAATGCGGTACCATTCCTAAGAATTAGAATTGTTAAAGATTCACCTAATATGCCCTCTAATACTATCTACACTTTAACCGTTCAGATTGATGCTGAGGGAAGGGATGATGTACAAGCAATACCATTTTCACATGTAGATGTTAATAATGTTGATCTTTTTGATGTTAGATATAGAGTTTTTGCATCAACAGATGTTGCAAATGCATTATTCTCAGAAGGGCCTAATACTCTAACAGCACTTAGATTTGAAAGAAATTAATATACTCTTTTAAGTTTAACAAATTATAACAAACTAACTAGGGACTATATCAAATTGATATAGTCCCATTTATTTCTTGTCATTTTAGTGGCTAAATTCTTAATATACTTTAAGTACTTAAATGTTAATACCAACGCTGTGAGTTGGTCTAACTAAAGTTCAAGATTTTTATTTACTTCTTATGCATGTGATCTACAATAAGTAACTCTTCTTGATTTGAAAACTCACCATCCATAGAAAGTATAAAACCTAAATCTACTTTAAAAGCCTTAGGTATATTATCAGTTAAAAATTTTTCTACTACTTCTCTCTTTTCACCCTCTGATAATTTATTTGTTCTAAAATCAATTCCTATATATTTCGCTTTTTCATTAAGTTCCTTTGCTATTAATTCGTAGTATTTAGTTATTGCCATATACACCTCCTATTAATTTTGAATTCCTCTTAATCATATTTATCTTCTTAAAAATTTTCTTTATTACTACTATCCATATAATATTACTTATTTTGACAATCTCCTATTTATACCTTTTTATAATTATTTAAGAATATGATGGTTGCTTTTATTGTAAAAAGCTAATTTCTCATAAATTTAAACTAATCTCTTATTCTTATATATGTAAAAAATTTCTCCCATTCTAATTGCAACATATTTTATAAATACAACTTGTTTATTGTATAATTTTATATATAAAAAAAGCCTTAACCAAGTAACCTCAATATGGTTAAGGCTTTTAAATTATAACAACTAATTTTTTATAAATTTTATAAATGCTACACATCCAAATTCTTCTGACATAGAAAATCCAACTTTTTTATAAAATGAAATAGTCTTATCTTGTTTATCTGTTAAAAGTACTTTCTGCCTAACATTTTTATATTTATCTAAAATGATTTCTATCAACCTTTTTCCTATTCCATTATTTTGATACTTTTGCAATACTAAAATATCTTGAATGTAAATTATAGAATATCCATCTCCTACAACTCTTATTAAACCTACTAATAAATTCTTGTCCCAAACACTTATTACTTTTAATGAATTTTCAATTGATTTCATTAATACATCTATATCTTTAGTATATGAACTCCAGCCAACATCATTATACAAACATAATATGTCTTCAACATTTAGAATAATATCTTCTTTAAAAACTAAGCTTTCCATATTTCCTCCTAATAATATCTCAGTATCTAATAAATAATTTAGCTTTTATAAAAAATTATAAACTATTATAATTTAATACTATTTAGCATTAATTATTCTGAAAATACTTTTATAAGCTCTGGATAAAACTCATCTATGAACTTATATATACTCTTATTTTTTTCATACTCTTCTAACTTATTGACCATATCTTTAATATATCTATAACCTAAGTTATAATCACATTCAATTCTTTTATTAGTAAAATCGTCATCAAAGTATTTTCTGCTTAAATGTATTGCCAATGATCTTACTATATGCTCATTCACACATTCTTCCCAATCACCATAACCAGAGAATTCAGATTTATATTTTTTAAGTTCTTTATATACCCCTTTATATTCATTAACTAATTCTAAGTTTTTCTCAGTTAGTGGATTTACTACAGTATGACTTAATTCATGAAAAATCATATTACATATATCATAATCATTATCAACAAAAATGGTATCTCCTAACCAAATACCTAAATTAAATACAACATTTATATACTTTTCTTCGCCTCTTCTTAAATCTAAACCAAAGTTACATTTAGATAGATTGCTCATAACAAAATTATAGTTAGTATTTTTCTTACCTGAAAATTCTTCTAAGTCACTAATGAAATGACATTTTTCTAAAATACCATTAAAATATTCTAAATCATCTTTATAGTAATCTTCAACTCTTTGGAAAAACTCATCAAACTTTGTAACTTCTTTAAAAGAATTAAATAAAACTTTAAACTCTTCTAAGCTCCCTTTTCCCCCACTCATTTTTATATTAAAATCACTCAATTCATACTTAAATTCTGATTCTTTTTCATTATCTAAAGCTAGAGCAAAAACCATAGGTCTTCCCAAGAAAAATCCCTCTTGAATCATTTTTTCTAGCTTTTTATAAATATCATGATCAGAATATTTTCCAAAGTAGTCTTTTATATCCCTTATATATTTCTCATTAGAATAATCTACAAAGTCTACATTAAATCCAAACATTTCACTCAAAATCTCACCATATCTACTTGTAAGTAAAATTATATTCATTAGTTCAAGATTTTTATTTACTTCTACCTTTACCTCTCTCATAACCTCTCCTATTTACCATTAAAAATTATTTTATCTTACCCTCCCCATATATAATTTGTTTATTATACTTATTTTCCTTCTATATATACAGTAATTTATTTAATATTTCTTATTTGTTAATACTTATCGTAAAAATATCAACTAAACATAAATAAGAAAGGTATAGAATTTAATCTATACCTTTCTTATTATGCATGTGATAATACTGGGAACATTAATCTTTCTGTTTTGAATGGACTATCATTTTTAGCTCTTATAAATAATGTAGTATCCTCTTCATTTACTAAACTCTCTTCATAAAAATCTGTATTATTAGGCATAAATCCTAAAACTACCTTATTAGTTTCCTCTTGCATTAATATATTAATCACCTTATCTAAATTTATTTCTTGTGTTGAAAATATGTCTTGCACATATAATACCTCTTTATCATACTCACATATAGCAACAGTATTAAAATCCTTAATATAGTATATATTTTCTTTCATAAAATCTAAACAATAAAACATTATTAAAAAACTATTATTTTTAACATGAAGCTTGGACAGACAGATTTTATTATTAATAATTTCAGTTAAAATATCTTTATCATTTGTATTATATATGTTTAGTTTTCTTACCTTTTCTTTTGATTTTTCTTTAACCCTATTTATTGAATATTGATACTCATTATACTTTTCAAATCCAAACTTAGGATAAAAATTAAGAACACTGTCATTTGCATAAAGATATATGCAATCACATTTATCTTCCCATTCTTCTATTATTTTTTCTATAAGAAATCTACTTAAGCCATTATTTCTAAATTCCTCATCTGTCATAACAGTTCCTATTTGAATATATCTTTTTTCATCTCCTTGAATAATAACATCCATAATACTCACAGAAACATTAGCAACTACTCTATTATTATAAACTAAAGAATATGGTATATAACTATCGCTCCAATATCCTTCTTTATACCACTTTTCAAAATTAATACCAAATGTCTTTTCTGCTAACTCATTAAAACTATTTCTCAATATTTCATTGCCTTTATAATCAACTTTATAAATATATTTTTTGCCTTGTATATCTAAATAACCACTCATATCTCTTCCATCCTTTTCTATGCTATATATTTAGTTAATATTTTATTACTATTAATTAAATTATTCTACCTAATAAATTATTCTTAAATAAAGATAAGCCATAAACTTTATAGTTTATGATTTACTAAATATTTTTCTATTACCTTTAATTCATAAATACTTCTCTTAAAAGGCTCATAATTCTACTTTTACTTTCAAGTAGTTAATATATATAGCATCCTAAAACTAATAAAAAATATTAAATAAAATTATATAGAACTTATATAAATTCCATATAATTTCATTTAATATAATTGTATAATATTATAGTGATTTACTTTAAATATATTTTACTTATAGGAGGTGACTAAATATGAAACCTAAAATTAAAGATGTAGCTAAATTAGCAAATGTATCTGAAACAACAGTTTCAAGAGTGTTAAATAATCGTGGATATATTAGCTCTGAAACTAGAGAAAAAGTAGAGAATGCTATGAAAGAACTTAATTATTTTCCTAATGATATAGCACGTTCATTATTTAACAAAAAAACTAATTTGATAGGACTTATATTACCAACTACTCAAAATCCTTTTTTTGGTGAACTTGCTTTTCATATAGAAAGACTTTGTAATTCTTTAGGATATAAAATTCTACTTTGTAATAGTTTAAATGATGTAGCTACAGAAAAAAAATATTTAGAAATGCTTATGCGAAATCAGGTTGATGGAATAATTGTGGGAACTCATAATCAAGGAATTTCAGATTATGAAAATCAAAATCTGGCAATTGTTTCTATAGATACATATTTATCCGAAAACATACCAATTATTAGTTCTGATAATTATTTAGGTGGAAAATTAGCTACAGAACTTTTAATTTCTAAAGGTTGTAAGAATATTATTAATATAGATGGTGAATTTATATTAAAAACTCAAGCAAGATTAAGAAAAAAAGCTTATGAAGATGTTATGAAAAAATATGGAATGAAAGCTATTACTTATGAAGTAGTTCATACATTTAAACATGAAGATCAAGTACAAATAGCAAATAAAATTCTAAAAGAACATCCAGAAGTAGATGGTATTTTTGCAACAAATGATTTGTTTGCTGCAGCATTTATAAACCAAGCAAGAAAATACGGAAAAAGAATACCAGAAGATGTAAAAGTAATTGGCTATGATGGTACTGAAACATGTTTAAGTTTTTTACCAGAACTATCAACAGTAAAACAACCAATTGAACTTATTGCTAAAAGGTCTATAGATATGTTAATAAAGGGAATTAACAATAAGTTTTATGAAAAAAACATTAAAGAAATCTTACCAGTTGAAATATTAGTAAAAGAAACAACTTAAAATATATTGCTTGCAATTGTAATAAGATAATATCTTATTACAATTTTTTGTGTCAACCCATTGACATATGAAACCGGTTGACATATAATATTTGCATATAGTAAATGTTTACAAGAGTATTTTTAGGGGAGGTTTTTTAAATGTCAAATTCAAAAAAAATGTATTGGAAGCTAAGCGGGTTCTTTTTCTTCTTTTTTGTAACATGGTCATCTTGTTACTCTTTATTTTCTATCTGGTTGGGTCAAGATATTAAATTAAATGGTGTTGATACTGGTATAATATTCTCAATCAACTCTATTTTCGCTTTAATAATGCAACCTTTATATGGATATATATCAGATAAAATTGGATTCAAAAAAAATATATTAGTATTCATTAGTACTTTATTAATTTTTGTTGGTCCATTCTTTATATATATATATACTCCATTATTAAAATACAATCTTCTCTTAGGTGGAATTATTGGTGGAATTTATTTGGGTACTGTTTTTTTAGCTGGGGTAGGCGCTATAGAATCCTATATTGAAAAGATTGGACGAAAATACAATTTCGAATATGGCAAAACTAGAATGTGGGGATCTTTAGGTTGGGCTTTAGCTACCTTCTTCGCTGGTCAGCTATTTAATATAAATCCTAATATTAATTTTTGGATATCATCTATATCAGCTATAATATTATTCTTAATTGTCCTTTCAATATCTGTTGATTTAACAAATGAAGACATCAAAAAAGCCGAATCAGTAAAAATAAAAGATGTTGGTAAACTTTTTAAATTAAAAACTTTTTGGTTTTTTATACTATACGTTATAGGAGTTACATGTTTTTATGGGGTTTATGATCAGCAATTTCCACTTTACTATTCTTCAATGTTTGAAAATCATTCATTAGGAAATCAAATATTTGGGTATCTTAACTCATTTCAAGTATTCTTAGAAGCTGGAATGATGTTTTGTTCACCATTTATAGTAAATAAAATTGGTGCTAAAAAAGGCTTAATTCTTGCAGGATTTCTAATGGCATTTAGGATTATAGGTTCTGGCTTAGCAACTGGTCCTATATTAATATCTTTTATGAAATTGATCCATGCCTTCGAATTACCTATATTATTAATAGCAATATTTAAATATTTAGCTATAAATTTTGATAATCGTTTATCATCAATTCTATATTTAGTTGGTTATCAATTTACAACTCAAGTTTGTTCAAGTATCATAGGTCCAATTGCAGGAAAATTATATGATAGCATTGGTTTTAGCAAAACTTATATGATTATGGGCTTTATAGTTTTAGTAGCTACAATAATATCAATTTTTACATTATCAAATAATAAAGAAAAAAATGAAAACATTTTAAATTTGGAGGTTCAACAATGTTAGAAAGATTAAATTTAGCAGAAAATGCACTAAAAGAAGCAAAATCACGCTTAAACAAAAGATATAGATTAGGATACCACATAATGGCTCCAGCCAATTGGATAAATGATCCTAATGGAATGATTCAATTTAATGGAGAGTATCATGTATTTTATCAACATCATCCATTTGATGAAAATTGGGGTCCTATGCACTGGGGACATGTTAAAAGTAAGGATCTTGTTCATTGGGAACATTGTAAGGTAGCATTAGCTCCTGGAGATAAATTTGATAAAGATGGTTGTTTTTCAGGTAGTGCTGTTAATAATAATGGTGAATTTATATTAATTTATACTGGTCATAACTATATAGATAAAAAAGCTGATACCTTTTATCAAACTCAAAATATTGCAATAAGCACAGATGGGATAAACTTTGAAAAATTTGAAAATAATCCTGTAATTGCAGAACCACCATCTGATAGTATTCATCATTTCAGAGATCCTAAAGTATGGAAACACGAAGACAAGTGGTATATGGTTCTTGGTAATTCAACAAAAGATAATATAGGTAGAGTTATTTTATATAATTCAGATGACTTAAAAGAATGGAATTACGTTGGTGTATTAGCTCAAAGTAATGGTGCTCTTGGGTACATGTGGGAATGTCCTGATTTCTTTAAATTAAATGATAAATATGTATTAACTTTTTCTCCACAAGGTATGAAAAGACAAGGTGATTTATATTGTAACCTATATCAAACAGGATATATAGTAGGTAATTATGATTATGAAAAAAACGAATTTATACATGGTTCATTTAAAGAATTAGATAATGGTCATGATTTTTATGCATTACAAACTTTGCTGGATGATAAAGGACGTAGAATAGCAATAGGATGGATGGATATGTGGGAATCTGATATGCCTTCTAAAAAAGATGGATGGTGCGGTGCTTTAACACTTCCTCGTGTATTAACATTAGGAGAAAATAATAAAATTCTAATGAATCCAGTTGAAGAGTTAAAATTGCTTAGGGAACAACAGGAAGATTTATGCTTAAATAAAGTAATATCAGAAAACACAAAATACTCACTAAATAAAAGTGACTATTTAATGGAAATTAAACTTTTAATCGATTTAAAGGATAGTAGTTCAAAATATTGTGGTTTAAATATCTTAGGTAATGACATGGATAAAACCTCTTTAATTTATGATTCTGATAATAATAAATTAACCCTAGATTGTTCAAAATGTGGCAAAAAAGAAGATGGACAAAGATCTGTTACTTTAGATAATAATGATAACCTTTCATTGCATATTTTCTTAGATAGATCATCAATCGAGATATTTATAAACGAAGGCGAAGCAACTATGACAAGTCGTATCTATCCTTTAGAAGAAATAAAAAAGTTAGAATTAATATCCTCTCTTGGAAATACTAAAATAAAAGAATTAACATATTGGAATTTAAAAAATGTTTTTGAATAATAAGAGACTAAATAGTTTTGTGTTCTTCACAAAACTGTAACTTTAATATTAAATTGCTTTATTCTTACTTATAAATTATTAAAACAAAAAACTATAGGTTGAAACTCCTATAGTTTTTTTGTTTATTTATTCATTTGACTTCAATGCATCAATCATATTAACTTTTCTTAACTTAACATGCATAAGTATCATAACTATTACTGTGAAAAGTATAGTTATTAAAGCTGAGAATATATAACTACTTATAGAGATTTTAGGATACATCATCATGGTATCAACTTCTGATGTTCTTATTATAAAAACATGTAACATCTTTCCTAGAACTGACCCTGCTAATATTCCTAATAAAGTCAGTACTATATTCTCTCTTAATATATACATAGTAACCTCATCATCAAAGAATCCAAGAACTTTTATGGTTGATAATTCTCTTATACGCTCTGATACATTTATATTGTTTAGATTGTATAGAACTACAAAAGCTAATGATCCAGCTGATAAAATTATTACTAACATTACTACGTTCATGTTAGCTGCTGACTCTTCAGTTGTCTTTTCTATTTGTGATGTCATTGTTACATTTACAACATCTTTGCATTCCATAAGTTTTGAAGAGATTTCATCCTCATTCATCTTACTTTTATCAAAGTTTAAAAGATCTGTATTATATACAGGTTTCTTTCCAAATACTTTTTCATAATATGATGGTGACATATACATTGAATGCATAAGGTAATTTTCAGCTATTGCCTCTACCTTAACCTCATGAGGATTATTATTTTCATCCTTAAATGTCATTGTATCTCCTACAGATACTCCTAAAAGTTTAGATAGTTTCTCATTGATAACAACGCCATCATTTGGTACTTCATATTTCTCACCTGAAACTCTATCATTTAACACTATAAACTGATCTAACTCATCTTGATTTTGTGGCACATAAAGACTAACTGTTTGCTTATTCATCCCTTCCTTACTAAAGGTTACTGATTCTTGGTGCATCCTTAAGTTACTTTCATATCCAGGTAGTTCTTTCAGAGTCTCATTGTACTTTTGAATCTCTGCCTCACTAGGATTATCACCAAAGACTACCATAGTTTCATACTTCCATAACTTATCGAATTGCTTTTCTACCATTCCACTGTTTGAATCCTTAAGTCCAAAGCCAGTAACAAGAAGTGCCATACAGCCAGCAATACCAAAGATAGTCATCAGCATACGCTGTTTATATCTAAAGATGTTTCTAAATGTTACTTTTTGATTGAAGTTTAATCTTTTCCATATTGGTGTAATTCTTTCTAATAATATCTTCTTACCTAACTTTGGAGCCTTCTGTCTCATAAGATTAGATGGTTTATTTTTCAATTCAACTCTTAGAACAAATAAGGCTGCTCCGACTGTACATAGTATTGATATTACTAAAGCTTGAATTATATAAGCTGGATAATAATAAGTGTTTATATCTGGTAAACTATATACACTTGTATAAGCATTACTGATTATATTTGGTAGAATATTGCTTCCAACTAATATTCCTAGTATGCATCCTAATATACTTGCTACGGCAGCATATATTGTGAATTTTAAGGATATCTTTAAGTCACCATATCCTAATGCCTTCATAGTACCTATTTCTATTCTTTTTTCTTCTACCATTCTTGTCATTGTTGTTAAACAAATTAAGACCGCCACTATAAAGAAAAATACTGGTAATACTGATGCAATACTATCTAAACTATTTATTGAATCCTTATATCCTGAATATCCTGGATTATCAGTTCTATCAAATACATAATAGTTACATTCCTTTAATCCATCTAAAGTTGATTTTTCTTTTTCTTCAATTTCTTTTCTTCCTTTAGCTAGCTTTTCTTTATTTTCAGCTATGGCTTTTTCGCCCTCTGCTAGCTTTTCTTCTGATTCATCTAACTTAGCCTTTGCTTTATTAAGCTCTTTTTCTCCTGTAACTTTTCCTTCTTCAAGAGATTTTTTCCCCTTAGCTAATTCAGCTTTACTATTATCTAATTGCTTTTGAGCCTCTTCAAGCTTGGCTTTTCCATTATTAAATACTGCTAATTGATTCTCATACTGTGATTTTCCTTCTTGATATTTAGTAATTCCACCTATTAATACTTGTAATTTTGAAGCATTTTCATTAATAGATTTAATACTTTCATCTAAGGAAGCAGTAATTCCCAAAGCTATATTTTTGTTTTCAGGATTTTTTTCTAATGCCTCCATTGCTCCATTTAAATCATTTGAACCTAAATTAGCTATTAGCCCTTTCCAGTATTGAATTTTTTCAACAGGTATTGGCTCATTCTCTGGAAGATTTTTAACTGTATTTTTTATATCATTAGAAAGTAACGTCATTGTTCCAGATAGTTTTTTTAGATTATCTATCTTACCTTTTAATTCACTTGTACTTTCATCTGGATTAATTCCCTGATTTAAAAATTCTTGTCTGCTATTATCAAGAGTAGCTTTTGCCTCATTTAACTGACTTTCTCCCTCTTGGATATTAGCTTTTTGCTTGTTAATCTCAGCTTGCCCTTCTTCTATTTTCTTTTCACCATTTAGAATATTGGCTTCTCCAGTTTTAATGCTATTTTCAAACTCTAACTTCTTCTCACTATATTGTTTTTTCCCTTTAACTAACTGTGCTTTTCCTTCTTGTAATTCTTTTTCCTTATCTAAAAGTAGCTTTTCATTATCATTTAACTGTTCATAAGCCTTGTCAAATTCTTTTTGAGCTTCTGCTTTTATCTCTTCAACTCTTTCTACTTCTCTATTAGAATATAAATCTTCAATATATTTATTGTTTTCTTCCATTAAGTCTTTATACTCATCACCATAAGCATCAAGACCTTGTACATTCTTAAATCTTACATATATTTCAGTGTAAGCATCCATATTTATATCTGAACTATTTAATACTCCAAAATAGTCAATAGTACCTTTTCCAACAGGGGTTGCTCCTCTTGACTCTTTTTCAATATACATCGGACTTTTTACAATTCCAACAATTTTAAACTTATTCTCCTTAAAATTTTTCATTGTATCTTCATCAGTGTCAATTACAAACTCATCACCGATTTTTAAGTCCTTATTTAACTTAAATGCTCTTTTATCTAAAGCTATTTCTCCACTTTTTTCTGGTAGTCTACCTTCTAAAACAACAAAATTATTTATATTATTTTTCCCATCATACTCCATGAACCTAACTACATTACTCATGTTAGTAAGATTGGCGTCTATGCTATGGGTGCCATAATAGTCTAATATTTTATCATTATTCTTAAGTAAATCTAAATCCTTATCAGTCAATCCTAATGTTGAAATTATCTTACTATCCATAAGATTTTGACTGCTATAGAAACTATTTATAGTTCTATTCATATCTGGACCAGCTGACTTTATTCCAGAATAAAAAGCAACACCTAAAAATATAATTACCATTATAGAAAAGAATCTGGCTTTTGATGATAGAATTTCTCTTACTATAGATTTTTTATATGCCTTCATCTAAAACAATTCACTCCTACCATTCTATTTCTTCAACTGAGATTGGATTAGGATTAACCTCAACACTTCTCACCTTTGCATCATTAATTTTAATAACCTTATCAGCCATAGGTGCAATTGCTGAGTTATGAGTTATTATTATAACCGTGGTTCCTATCTTTCTACAGGTATCTTGTAGTATTTTTAAAATTTGCTTACCCGTACTATAATCTAAAGCACCTGTTGGCTCATCGCAAAGTAAAAGTTTTGGATTCTTTGCAATAGCTCTAGCAATAGAAACTCTTTGTTGTTCTCCTCCAGATAACTGTGCTGGAAAGTTATCTTTTCTATGGCCAAGTCCCACTAATTCTAAAGTTTTATCAACATCTAATGCATTATTTGAAATTTGTGTAGCAAGTTCTACATTTTCCTTTGCAGTTAAGTTTTGTACTAAGTTATAAAACTGAAATACAAACCCAACGTCATATCTTCTATACTTAGTAAGTTCTCTATTACTAAATTTAGATATATCTGTTTCATCAATGATTATTTTACCTTCATCACAACTATCCATTCCCCCTAAAATATTAAGGGTAGTTGATTTTCCTGCTCCACTTGGTCCTAAAATAACAACAAATTCTCCCTTATCAATAGAAAAATTAATTCCGTTATTAGCAACAACTATGTTCTCTCCAATTTTATATCTCTTATGTACATCAATTACATCTATATACGCCATCTTATACCTCCCATAACTACCTATTACATTTTAGAAAATTTACTATATACTTAAAGTCATTAAATAGACACTTTGTTCATTTAATTTTATAATAAATAGTATAAGTTAATAAAACTCTATAGACAATAATCACATAAATTCTTAACGTTATTAAATATACATTTCAAGTTAATTTGTTCATTTAATAACATTTAACATTAAATTATCTAAACTATATTTTAAGTGAGTGTTGATTCTTAGCTAGCCCTTCAGACCTAACTAAAAATTAATACTAGTTTAAAACACATCCTTGTCCTAAAACAAACAATATAAATTAAAAGGAGATTTATAATATGGCAGGTATTAAAGGAAATCGTAGAACTTTGTATACTAAAAAAGTGATTAAGGAAAGTTTAATAGAATTGCTTAAGACTAAAGAAATTCATCAGGTTACTGTTACTGATATATGTAAGAAAGCTGATATTAATAGAGGAACATTTTATACCCACTATAAGGATGCTTTTGATTTGTTTCAATCTATGGAAGATGAATTATTTGATCAAATTTTAAAGTACATAAAAGAAATTCCTGTGGAAGAATATAACAGTTTACTACTTCTTAAGGTACTTGAATTAATTAAGGAAAATAAAGATTTGTGTAAAGTACTATTTTGTAATCAAAGAGATAGCAGCATATTAAATCGTATTTTAAATATTGCGAATCAAATAGATGTAGATCAATTGTTTAATAATCCTAATCTAATCAATAAAACTATAGCTAACTACTATATGAGATACTCTGTTGGAGGTTGCATTTCAATTATTGAAACATGGTTAGAAAATGATCTTCCTGAGTCTCCAAGGGAGATTGTTCAAATAATTAATGGCATAAACCAAGTAAATAATCAAAGCTTTTAATAAGAAAAAATATCACATAAAAACAATTTAATAAAACTTATAAATAGTATGAAGAGAATATCTGGATGAGCTTTAGAATTTAAGCAATTACGTAGAATATTTTACCTTAATAAATTATTAGAAAGCACCTTTTCCCTTTGCTCAAAGGTATAAGTTCAAAAAGCAAAATTAAAAATTTTGACTTTCACTTAACCAAAGGGAGTTTTTCGCTTTAGTAAAATCTTAGAAGTAATTGCTATAAATTCTTAGTGAAATCCAGTAATTCTCGGAATATATTTATAAGTTTTTATAAAGTCCGTTTTTTTACTTATAATATCCATATTCGCAAAGTAATTCGTGGCAACTATTTACCTCATCATCTGTGAAAAGTTCACTATACTTACTTTCAACAATAGTAGCTTCCATTGTAAGATCTAAACGGTTTGCCTTTTGTAATTTATCAAAACCGTCTGAAACTCTACCTTTACGTAAAATCTCTTGAACTGTTCTTACTCCCCCAAACTTTTCTATTGTTAATAAAAGTCTCTTTTGAGTGCATCCACACTCTTTCTCTGCTATTTCACATTTCTTAATAAGTTCTTTTTCAAATACATTTTCTAATGACATAATATTTACTCCAAATATATTTTTTTGCACCTAATTATACTACATCATTATAATCACATCAATATTCTATAAGAGCTTGTACCATATAAACTGATGCTGCCCAAATCATTATCATGGCTAAAGTTTGGTTTTAACATGAAAAATATCCTCATATAATACTATAGTTTCTATTTAAATAAAATAGATACTAATTATGTATATATATATACCTCTTTGAACAAAATAGAATCGAAAGAAAATGAACAAAGGAGTATAAATCAATGAATAAAATTTTAAAAAATTCATTATTTTCATTATTTTTATTATCTTTATTCTTAGCACCAGTCAAAGTTCAAGCTTTAGAAAATAAAGAATGTAAAAATACACCTTATAACAAAGCCACTTGTGATTTAAGAATGGCAGAAAGAAGACTTTGGATAGATCATGTTTTATGGACCAGAAGTGATATTGTAAGTGCCTTAGCTTCACTTGAAGATAGCAGCGCTGTATCAGAAAGGCTTCTTAAAAACCAAGATGATATTGGAAATTCAATTAAACCTTACTATGGAGAAGAAGCTGGAAATAAGCTTGCCACTCTGTTGAGAGAACATATAAAACTTGCCCAACAAGTTGTTGGTGCTGCTAAAAGTGGAAATGAAGCTGATTTCGAAAAATATAATAAGTTATGGTATGAAAATGCTGACCAAATAGCTGATTTTTTAAGTTCCGCTAATCCAAACTATTCAAACAAAGCTCTAAAAGATATGCTCCATGAACATTTGGATTTTATTGCAACTCAAGTTGTATCTAGATTAAATAAAGATTGGAACGCAGATATTAAAGCATTTGATCAAGGTGAAGATCACATGATTAAATTTGCAGATATGCTTACCGATGGAATAATAAAGCAGTTTCCTGAAAAATTTAAATAACTAATAGATATAAGTATGTTTTTAATTGATAAAAATACATAATATATTTAAAAAGGATTATGAAATTTATTTCATAATCCTTTTTAAATTCTATTATTGATTTTAATATAGCCTTAAAAAATATAAAATTATATTTTTAGACATAATAAAATCTATCTATTTTAATACAACTTATACTAAAGGTGCTTCAATTTGAGTAGTGAAAAGAAACTGGTGAAAATGACCATCATTACAACTAGTTCTTCCACACACCAAATGGACATGCTTATTAGTACCTGGTATTGGAATTGCAGGACCAGTTAAAACACATATTTGGTGAAAATGATCAAGGAAATCTGTCCTAGTGTTAATTTTGTGAACATGGTTTTTTCCACCATGTATTGGTATAACTTCACCTGTAACTCCTGCAGTACGATGATTATGTCTATCATCGCCTTCTTCTGCTAATTTAACACTTTGTTCAAATTCATGAACATGTGTCTGTCTTTCTTCATTACAACACCTCATACAACATTTCATACAACATTCGTTTTTATCTCTCCAGTCATTATCATCTCTCCAGTCATTATCATCTCTACAATCATTATAATCTCTTCTGCACTTATAATTTTGATAACCCATTTTTAATATCTCCTGTATACTATATATTAAGAAATTTCTACAAAAACTCCTTAATATATAGTATGAAAATATTCGACATATTGGTTCTTATTTTTGTAGAATTTTTAGACTTCCATGATAAATTAGTCACTTCATGTATACTACTTTCTTATAATCTTGCCACATAAATCTTAATATAAGTCTTTTACAATTTTTATATTTAACCTGATAAAATATAACCTTAAATTTAAGTATTTTATACCACACCAGCTGTATTAGAAAATGTTGCATTTAACCTTAATCCTTTAGACTCTTGAAGAATTTATGAACATTTTATAGTTTAAGCTTGTTTAATTAGTTAAAGACTCTAAAAATTCTTTTACTATTTCATTTATTACATCTTCTCCTTGAGGATATATACCAAGATTGTCTAAGAAAGCATGATTCACACCCTCATAACGTATTATTTTTGTCTCTACTCCTGCTTTATTAATAAGCTTTCCGTAAGCTTCTCCTTGCACTCTTAAGTAGTCATATTCAGAAACTGCAATTAATGTCTTCTTAGCCTTTGAAAGATTTTTATTGAATAATGGAGAAACATCTTCTCTTTCACCATTTACTTTTCCTTGTAAATATACTTTTTCAAATAACTTTTCACAGTTTTTCAAAGAATTAATAAAGAGATTTATTTTTTCTTCATTATATGGATTTTCATATAAATCTATATTCCAATCAAAGTATGGATTTTTTTCTACTAAAGTAACTACTGGGTATATAAGTCCTTGAAATTTTATATTTGTATTTTCATTAGCTATAATGGTTGCTAAATTAGCTCCTGCACTCTCTCCTACTATACCTATTTTATTTTTGTCTATTCCATATTTAACACTTTCTAATTCAATATATTCAACAACTTTTCTACAATCATTTAATCCTAAAGGATATGGATTTTCTGGAGCCAAAGAATAATCAATACTTATTACAACTCCATTAATTCTTTCTGCTATAAGATTACATGGGTTTTCTGAAACCTCTAAACTTCCTCCAACGAAAGCACCACCATGTATATAAACTATGCATGGAACTTTTCCTTCTAAGCCTTCCCTTTTGTAAATCCTACAATTAACTCCATTTATTTTTTCTTTGTTCATTAATATATTATCCTTGCAGAGATTTAAATTTAATAATCCCATATTATCTCTCATATCTCCAACAGGTTCTCCTAAGAATTTATAAGGATTTCCTGATGTTTTAGGTCTCTTATACTCAGCAAAATATTTAATTCTTCTGTCTATTCTTGTACCATCTATAGTATCTGGTATTGGCTTTATTAAAATATCAACTCCATCTTCAGTAATAACCCTTTTATTTTCATTCATAGCCTTTATTAAGTCACCTTGTTTCATATGATCAAGCTCAAAGGGTTTAAGTCTTTCTACAATATAATCTATAGAAATATTTTTTGCTATGTATTCTTCTAGCTCTTTGTTATAAGTAAGCTCTTCCCCTTTGATTTTTCCCTCAACAATTTTATCTAAATCTAAATACCCATCTAAAAATGTGCTTTTTCTAATCCACTCATTGATTTCATTTCTTGTTTTTTCTAAGTCCTCATTTTCACTATTAAATGGTGGTATTGTTGTAAACATAATTCTTGCTCTATTTTTATGTGCAATTTCTATTAATTTCACAAACCTTTTTGTAATAATACTTGAATCAATCTCTATTTTCATTGATTCCTCAAAAGTTGTTCTTATTAAATCATCCACATCGCTTATTACTAAAGCTAAATTAGCTCTATTCTTTATAAATACCTCTTTATCAAAGTTATCTGATAATGCCTCTTCAAATATCATGTTAATCTCTGAAGTATCCTCTTTGTAATATCTATATAACCTTTTTATAATCTCTAAACATAAATAAGATTTATTAGATACTGCTTTTCCCCAAAATACTAAGTTTCTTACTCCATCCTCAATATTTATTTCTGCTTTAGTTATCTCATTTAAATTTTTATCCATCTTTAACTCCATATCCTCTCTCTCATTCATAAAAAATTCCTTCAAGCTTAATTATTAAAAAAATACAGTTTCTCCACCTTCTATATCATATATCTTCTCACAAACTATACTTTATAAAGTCAACTCTAAACACTCCTAATAATACTTAGTCTTTATATATTAAGTATAATAAAGGACTGCATCAAAACTCAATTATAAAACTTATAACTTCTCAATGAAATATAATAATTCCAAGAAGCATATATAAATTTTATTAAATTGTTTTAATACAGTCCTGTTAATTAGTTACTCTTAACTTAAATATTTACTAAATATATTTTTTGTCTAAGATTTTTGACTAGCTATTTTCTTATTAAATTTTTACTAATTAAATCACTTTAAATATTCAATTCTTAAACTATAAGATTAAGCATTTATATACCTTTTATCTTTCACTTTCAATTAAATTCTTCATAGTTTCCTTATTCATTGCTCCTGGAATATATTTAGTTATATATCCTTCTTTATTTATAATAAAAGTTGATGGAAAAGCATTTATACCATATTCATAGACCATAGTTCCGTTTTCATCAAAAACAACCGGAAAACTATGGTTTTCTTTTTTTAAGAAACTCTTTATGTGTTCCTCAGAACCTTCTCTTCCTAAATTAGGAGAGGCTACTCCAAGTATAATTACATCATCCTTATTTTCATTGTACTCTTTATAAAGTTCATCTATATATGGCATCTCTCCTCTACATGGAGGACACCAAGTTGCCCAGAAATTCAAGAATATAGTTTTTCCTTTATATTCACTAAGATTATGCTTATTTCCATACTGATCATATAAAGTAAAATCTATTGGAGGAATTTTATTTTCATCTCCTTGTTTATTCTCAGTACTTTCATTCTGTTTGTCCTTATCTATACTTTCACCTTTACTTATCTGAGTATTATTATTAAGTTTTATTTCATTATTTACATTTTTAATTCCACCTATAAGCATTATTAATCCAGCTATTATAATAAAAATTCCACTTATCTTCTTAATTAAGTCCATATGTTTCTTTATTCCATCAAACTTTTTGTATAACTTACTATAGAATAATGATGCTATTATAAATGGCAATATGAATCCAACAGTATAAACTAATATTAATAGATTAGACATTAATAAATTTTTTGAACCTGATGCCATTACAAGAACTGATGCTAATATAGGTCCAATACATGGTGTCCATCCAAAACTAAATGTAAACCCTAATATAAAAGCTGATACTGGTGACATAGTTTTATATTTAAAGTTCAATCTTTTTTCTCTATTTAATAAGTTTAATTTTATTACTCCTAAATAAAATAACCCCATAAATAATATAATGACTCCACCTAAAATCATTATAATACTCTTATTAGTATTGAAAAATGAACTTAAAGCACTTATTGATGAGCCTAATATGAAGAATGTAGTAGATATTCCTAATGTAAAGAACAATGTATTTCTTATTAAAACACCACTTTTAAAATTAGAATCCCTTATATTCTCTACACTGCTATTAGATAGCACGCTCAAATATATGGGTAATATTGGTAATATACAAGGTGAGAAAATCGATAAGATTCCTTCTATAAAAACAATAAAGAAATTAATATTTTCCACTAAACCTTTTCCCCCTTAATAATTATTTATAAATTTTAACTTTATATAAGATTAAAGCTATTTTTAAATTTCTAACTTTTCTTTCAAAAAACTAAAAATAATACTAAATAACAGCATCTTTTAAACCATTTATTTAATACTATTTAAACAACTGCCCTTCACAAGAAAGATTTAAGTTTCCCCAATTTATCATTACTTCTAAAATAGGTAATAATGATAATCCTGATTTACTTAAATAATAGGTTGATTCAACTATGTTATTGATAGTTTTTTTATCATTAATTATAATGTTATTCTCAATTAGTAAATCTAACTGTTGACTTAACATCTTTTTACTACATCCGTCTAATAATCTTTGTAATTCTCCAAATCTTACTTTTTCCTCTTTAATGCTCCATATTATCTCAGCAACCCATTTTCTACCCAAAATGTTTGACAATGCTTCCACTGGACAATTATACGTATCATTATCTACTTTATACATCTTAACCTCCTAAATTCCTTAAATATCTTATATTAAATTTACATAATATCTATGTAAATATTATGTATTTTTATCAGTATCCTTACACATTATATATGGCCTTGAATTAGCTTTTTGTTAATTTCATATCTATCAAAAATTAACACCATACTAAAACAAAGCCATCTATTTAATAACCAAACTAATTATTTTTTAATTGACTACCTTTTAAATCAACATTCCCCTAAAACAGAGGCTAATTATAATGTCTTCTCTATCATTTCTTTTAATAATTCTTTAGGTAAGAAACCTACATTTGTAGTAACTTCTTCTCCATTTTTGAATATTTTTATTGTTGGTATATTCTTAACACCATATTCTGCTGCTTTATCTGAATTTTTATCTATATCTATTTTAACTATTTTTACATTTTTCATTTCATCTTGAACTTCGTCTAATACTGGAGCTAACATCTTACAAGGTCCGCACCAAGTTGCAAAGAAATCTACTACAACAATCCCCTCTTCTTTTAATACTTCATTTTCAAATTGATTTTCATTTATATGTTTTACCACTTGTAATACCTCCAAAAAACTTTCTTTTCTTAACTTGTTTTTATTATATCAATCTATATTTTTTTAACAATCAGGCACTTTTTAGTTACCACATTGTTGATTAACTAACCGTTTTAAATCTTTCTTACTTTCTTCCGTCTAAATATGAAACTGCACTTAAAGATGCAATATTACCTTCACCTGCTGATTTTATATACTGATATGGCTTACCGACACAATCACCTGCTGCAAAGCATCCTGGAATATTAGTTTTCATTAATCTATCACATTTTATATGTCCATCTTCTTCTTGAAGTCCAGGAACTAACTGAGCAGGTGGAATTGCATCCTTTAATAAAAATACTCCATCTGTTTCAATTTCACTCTCTTTAAAAACTATCTTCTCTACACTATCATTACCTATAATTTTCATAGGTCTTTCATTAACTATTGTTATTTCATCATTTAATTTATAATCATTTTTATATAGAGGAACATAATAAACCTTTTCTGCTATTTCACTTACAAAGTTTGCTTCTTGTTCTCCCTCTTCATTTGATGATACTATAACAACTGTCTTTCCTTTATATAAAGGAGCATCACATGTAGCACAATATCCAACTCCCTTACCTAAGAATTCTAATTCCCCCTCTAGTGGCTTTGAGAATTCTACTCCAGTTGCTATTATTATAGACTTGGCCTCATAAACATTGTCTTTAGCCATAATACTAAAATAATCGCCCATAGAATAAACTGTATTAACTCTTTCTTCATTTATTTCAACTCCATTTGTATTAATATGTTCTCTAAAAGCTTCTGCTAACTTTTGTCCATTTGCATTAGGTAATCCTAAATAATTATTTACCTTTGGTGCTCTTCCGATCTTTGGACTAAAGTTTTTAGTACCAAAAATAATAAATGATTTTTTTCTTATTTGTGCATTAAGTGCTGCTGATAATCCAGCTGGTCCACTTCCTATTATTGCTATATCATATCTTTCGTTCATGTAACAACTCTCCTTAATGAATTATTCTTGTTCTTAACTTGTCTTTATTTTATATAATTAGCTTTTTACCTGCAATTAGGCACTTTTTAGTTACTACTCTAATTTCCAAAATATAAAATAAAATACTAATTATTCACCTAGATATTTATAGTTATATAACAATATAAGTACTTGTCTAAATAAATAATATAGTTTTAACAATGACCTCTAAATCATATATTCAAAATTACATTAATTATGATATAATACACATTAAATAAAGGAGGTGTTTTTCTTGAAAGTACATGATACATTCAGCTACAAATCATCTTGCTCCTTGCAAAGATTACCAAAAGTAAGCTATGCTTTGTTTGGAGCCTAAAATATTAAGTTAGCTGAATATTATTTAGGTTCTGTAACACATAGCTTTTTTAGTATTCTTTGCTTTAATACTATTACGTAAAGTAAAGGAGCAAGGAAAATGAAATATGTAAAAGCACAGGATGTGTTACCAGCGGAAATCATTGAAATACTACAAAAATATGTAGATGGAAAGTATCTTTATATTCCAAGAAAAAATGAAAATCAAAAAGCTTGGGGAGAAAATAGTGGCATAAGAGAAAGTCTTAATGCTAGAAATACTGAGATATTCAAAAAATATAAAGATGGAATCTCCGTAAACACTCTCGCGAAAGAGTACTTTCTTTCAGAGAAAAGTATAAGAAGAATCATAAGTGATAAAAAGAAATTATGCTCATAATCATTACAGAATTAATTATTAGATTGAATACTTATTTTAAAAGATGTTATTATTTCATTAAAGCATTAGTCAAAGTGATAACATCTAAATTTAAAACAATCTTTAAAAACAATATGATTATGGATATATTATGTTTTAAATATAGATGATTATTATTACTCTAATCTGAGTGATAATAATCATTTTTTATTTTGAAAAGGAGGTATGTTTTAATGAAACCTTTTATAAAGAAAGAAGATTTTAATTTTATAAGAAAATGTACAACAGATTTACATGGTACTTTAAGAAACTGTGTTGATCCTAATATTATAGAAACAAATAAAGCATATATAAATGAAAAAATAATAAATAGATTTTCAGATTTATCTGATGAAGAAAAAGATTTAATTGATATCAATAAAATAACTGACCCGCTACATATTGATAAGTATTTAGAAGATTTAAATGAATATGTATATGGAATGTCTCCTATTAAAAGCACTCAACTTACTAAGTTATTTAGAAAGGAAAAGAAATTAAAGATTCCTGATTTAGATTTTGAGAATTCAAAAAAAGTTTATTTAGGATGGATTGATGAAGGAAGTAGAAAATTATTCTTAGCATATAACTTAGATGGTAAGCTTACTGGTATGTCGTGTAAAATACCAAGTTACAATTCAAGCAATAACCATATTTGTACCCTTTGTAACCATATTGGAAATGATACGGAAGTAGCCTTTGTTTCAGCTATTTGCAAAACATCTAATCCAGAACAAGGTACTTATAGGTCAATCGGTTTTGACATATGTCTAGATAGTGAAAAATGTAATGAGAGAATCACTTCCACTGATAAACTTGAAAAACTCTTAAAGGATGTTAATAAAATAAAGAAATAATCAATTAAAATAGCCTAAGGTTAACATATCGACCTTAGGCTATTTCATATTTATTTAAAAATTTCTATTTAAGAAGCTCTTTTCCTTTTCTAACATTGAATCTTCATATCTTGCGATTTTATAATTAAGACGCTCTAGTGTTCTATTCATCTCTTCCATTTTTTCTATTAGTATATTTCTTTGCTCAATCAACAACTCTTTTCTAGCATCAATAGTTGTATCTCCTTGTTGAAACAAGCCAACATACTCAATTAACACTTCAATAGGAAGCCCTGCTCCTCTCATGCATTTTATAAACTCTATCCAGTTACAATCTTCTTCTGTATAATCTCTAACTCCGCTTTTATTACGATTCACAGGTGGGATTAAGCCTATTCTCTCATAATATCTAAGTGTATCTTGAGAAAGATTAAACTTCTTGCTTACCTCTTTAATCTTCATAACTAAATCATCCCCTTTTTCACTTTGTATTATATAAACTAGTATATTATAACAAAATACTTAAACTAAAAAAATTCTTTTATATAGTTTTTCCAACTTCATAAGCTTCATCAAAAACTCTAGTTCCTTTAACTTCACCTTTTTTCCATACACCAGTTCCATAGATTATTCCACTTTCCTTTGCTCCTGAAAGACAACTTGTAAATCCTCTGAAACTTTCTATTGTTCTTTTCATAGCATCTTTACTTCCGTCTGCCGCTGAAACAATAAAATAAAACTCTTTATTACTTATTTCTTCATATCTAGCAACAGTTCTATCAATTAGTGTTTTCATTTGACCATCTATTGTATAAAAATAAACTGGTGTAGCCATAACAATCACATCTGCCTCAACCATTTTTTCAAGAATTTCTGCCATGTCATCATTCAATACACATTTTCCATTATTATTCAGGCAACTTTCACACCCCATACAAAAATTTATTTTCTTATCTCCTAAGAAAATTTTCTCAACTTTATTTTGAGCTTCTTGTGCGCCTTTCATGAACTGATCACATAACATATCTGAATTTCCACCTCTACGTGGACTTGAGGATAATATTAATACCTTTTTACTCATTCTAATCTCCCCTTCTTAATAATACTAGCATTATATTTTTTAATTATATTACCAATATATAAATCTTGTTCTCCTTACTTTAATTTGTTATATATCTCATCTTCTACAGCTTCTAACCATTCTGTAGCTCCTTTTTCTGACTTAAATTCCACAGCAAGGTGAGAAAACCAACTATCTTTAGCCGCACCATGCCAATGTTTTACATCAGCTGGAATTTCAACAACATCTCCTGCATTTAATTCTTGTGCTTCTTTTCCTTCTTCTTGGTAATAACCTCTTCCCCCAGTAACTAGAAGTATTTGTCCACCTGCATGGACATGCCAATTATTTCGACATCCAGGTTCAAAGGTTACATTTCCTATAGGACAATCACTCTCAAAAGGTGTAAGCATCTTTAAATATACTGTTCCTATAAAATTTTCACTTTCAAATTTTTCACCTACTGGAAAAATTGAATTATTTATTAAGTCTTTTTCTTTACTCATTTTAATTCACTCCGTATAAATTTTTATTTATATGCATTTCTATAAATTTCTATACAATCTTCAACACTTAAAGCTACTCTATCACAAGCAAATAAGAAGCCCATTGTATCCATAGCATTTTTAGCCATCATCTCAAATTCTTCTGGCTTGATTCCATAATCAGACATTCTTAAATCTGCTACACCACAATCTTCTTGCAATTTTACAAGCATAGTTATAAAATCCATAGGTTCTTTTGCATCTTTCATCCCCATAGCTTTTGCCATACTTACAAAACGTTCATCACAAACATGTTTATTTATGAAGTGTGTGAAATAAGATTTACTAAGCATAATAAGTCCTGCTCCATGTGGTAATTCTTGATGATATGCACTCATTGCATGTTCTAATGAATGTTGACTTGAAGTTGATCCAACACACATTTCAATTCCTGATAAATAATTTCCAAAAGCAACTTTTTCTCTAGCTTCTAAATCATTAGGATTTTTAACTGTCTTGGCAAGATTACGACTTACATTTTCTATTGCAGTAATTCCTACCATGTCACTCATTAAATTTGCTCTATTTGAAATATACCCTTCCACACTATGGAATAATGCATCAAATCCTTGATATGCAGTAAACTTTGGTGGAACTGTACACATTAATTCTGGATCAACAATTGCTAATGTTGGAAATAATAATTCATGAACAATTCCTGTCTTTTCATTTGTTTCTGCATTAGTGATAACAGCACCATAATCTGTTTCTGATCCTGTTCCTGCAGTGGTTGTTATTGCGACTATTGGAAGTGGATTTACTTTAATAGATTTTCCTTTTCCAGTTCCAGAAACAACATAATCCCAAAGGTCTCCTTCATTTGTTGCCATAAGTGCTATTGCTTTTGAAGCATCCATACAACTTCCACCACCTAAAGCAACAATAAAATCACAACCATTTTTTCTTGCAAAAGCAGCCCCATCCATAACGGTACTTTTTAATGGATTAGGTTCTACCTTATCAAATACAACGGTCTCTATTCCTGCCATATGAAGTTGCTCTTCTGTCCTTGCAAGATATCCATTTTCTCTTGTTGACTTTCCATTAGAAATTACTATCATTGCCTTCTTTCCCGGAAGTTTTTGAGTATTTAGATCATTTAATCTCCCTGCTCCAAATAATGTTCTTGTTGGTACATACATATCAAAAGCCATAATTATTCACTCCTTAATCTATCTATTTTATTTTCGGCTACAAATATAGCCTACTCCTTGGAGTTAACTCCAAGTCAATAGCTTTTCAAAAAATTTTATAATTATTTTAATAAAAAATAAGATAGACTATTAAAAAGTCTATCTTAAACCTTTATTACTCTATATAAAAAATAGAAGTAGTTATATTTTTATTTACTTAATTATACTTCATCCCAAGTAGGAATTGACTCCAAAGCTCCTATTTTGATTGTTATTATTCTACCAATAAGTTCCTTTAAATATTATTTTCCAGTTCTAAAGTTAAATACATATAATCTTCATCAGATGTAATTTCTCCATGTTTAACTTTTAATTCCTCTTTAAAAAGTGGTCCTGCTATAACTGTAGTATGAAATTCTCCAGCTTCACCACAAGGATCAATTCCTCTTTTCTCTAACTCTCTCATATAATCAAAAGTAAGAGTTCTTCCTAAATCTTCTTTCTTCATTCCCTTATTTAGGTTAATAGTAACAATCTTAGTTACAAATCCTAAATTAATGAATTCTTCAACTACTTCCTTATGACTTTTTCTCCAAAGAGGCATACCAAGTTTAAGACCTACACCACTAGTAACTCTTTCATGCCAACATTCCTCTTCTGGCACATCAATATCTCCTGTTACAAGTACCTCTGCACCTAAGTCTTTTGCTTCTTTTAATTTTTCCACAAAAACTTTTTCATAGTTTTCCCAATCTGTAGCAGCTGTAAAAAGAGGTAATCCAATGGCATCTGCTTGTGCTTTAAGTACAGATGGAAACAGACTATGTGCTCTTGATCTTTCTCCATCTTCCTCCATCATTACAATAATCCCTACGGCTGTTCCTTCTTGCATTGCTTTATATAAAGCTAATGTACTATCTTTCCCTCCACTATATGAGGCTATAAACTTTTTATCTTTTGCACCATCATTCCATTTTTTCATATTTTATTAATACTACTAATAAAAAAATATATTATTTATTAAGTAGCTTCTCCTTCCTTATAAAAAAGTAGTTTTCTAATCTAATACTACGCTTATAAATTAACCTAATTTATTTTCTTTTTATCTTCTATTATTTATTGTATATATAATATACCTTATTTATTTTAATAGTTACTTATAAAGTCATATACCTCTTCATCTTCCCATTGAGAAATATTAATATCATGATTTTCTTCTTTAACTTCATTCTTTATAAACTCTATTTTAATTTCGTTTAATTCCTTTTTCAAGTACACCTCTCCTCAAATTTATTATGTCACCAAACTTTCTTTTATCCCTTGTTAAATCTCCTATACTCTTAATAATTCGCATAAAAATATACTTACTTAAATTCTATTCACCATATAATTTTCATTGTTTATATTAAACAAGAAAAATCACCTTCATTGTATATATTATTTTTCTGGTTTAAATTCAATAGCAAGCTCTAAAAATCAACTATCATTAGCAGCACCATAACTATATTTTACATCAGCTGGAATTTGAATAACATCTCTTGTAACAAGATTAATTCCAGTCAATAAACTATATTTTATGCTCTTAAGATAAAATTTTCATAGGAAATAAGTACTGCAAATTACTTTCATAATATTTTTTAAACAAGTTTTAATATTCAAAACATGGCAAAATTATGATAAATTTAAATTAAGAAGTTTAAGGAGGAAAAATTTATGAGATACAAACAAAATAATTTTGATTTAGAAGAACATTGGAAAGAACAAATATATTTTTTAAATACATCAGCCACCCTTTTTGATCAGGGATCAGAAATAGAAGCTAAAAGAATGGCTACAAGTTTAAGAATTTTATTTCACGAAACTTCGAACTCTCATTCTTTATTAAAACAATTAAACAAACAAAATTTCTTATTATTATCATCATCTAGTTTATACACCCCTTCAAATTTACTTTCTTCATGGCTATTATTAAAAGTAGGTCTAAGTAATAATACTTTAAAATATAGACCATTAACATTAGATAATTCTAATAGAATGTTTCTTATGAAGTTTGAAGACTGGTGGAATGAAATAATATTTGATGATAAAAAAAATATTTATTCAAGAAGAGATATAATTCTTTTTGTTGCCAATCAAGATGGTGGTGCTCATATAGATCCATACTTTAATTCTAAATATGCAGAACTAACAAAATACAATTCGTTAAACTGGACAGATTTATCAGGAAATCCAGCTCAAAATAATCCTGCCTATGTTGCAATTAGACAAATTGTATATGAAGTTCTAGCTTCAAACTTTATTTATCTTTCAGGTGGCTATACTAGAAAACTTTGTAAAAATAGTCAATTTGAAATGAGATTTTTAGATAAATATACTAGATTTAAATGGTCATCAACTGATATAGATTGTTCTCCCGAAACTAAAGACATAATTAATCAATATAAAAAAGAGCATAGAAAATTATACTTACAAGAATATAAAAATAAAAATAAATTTTTATGCATATTATAATAAAATTTATGTTAAGAAAAATCAATATTTATTATATTGATTTTTCTTAATTATTTTTAATTTCAATAGTTACTTATAAAGTCATATACCTCTTCATCTTCCCATTGAGAAATTTTTATATTTCCAAGTTCCTTACTCTTCTCTGGAAAATTTAAAAAACTCTTTAATTCATCTTTGTTTCCTTCTCTATCTATCTTCGTTTTACTTATTAAAACTTTTTGTACACAAGGCTTACTGTTTGCATCTGATGGTAACATCATTAATGCTAATCCACCTATGTATTTATTTTTATTTAGATTAGGTTTTATCATATTTATATATGCTATACCATCGTGTCCACTTTGTAGATTGAAAAATATAAGTTTTTCAGAAACTGTATAATTTCCTTTAAAAGCTTTAACTACTTCTCCCTTTGAAAGAATTTTGAATATTACCTCTTCCTCTCTAAACTCAATTTTACCTTCATGTATTCCGCCCTCTTTGCCTATGTTAGTAATTAAAAAATATGCATAATAGTTATCCTCAAATATATCTTCATCTATTCCATTATTATTTTCTAAGTTATCCATATCCATAGCAGTTAAAGTTCTGTTTAGAAACTTGTCTAAACTTAAATCATATATCTTGCATATATACATTAGTGTTTCTATGGAAGGAAAAGCTTCTCCAGTTTTATATTTTGAAAGCAAATCCTCTGAAACTCCAATCTTCTTTGCTAATCTTTTTTGAGTTCCTTCAAGTTGAATAAGTTTCTTTAAATTATATATAAAAACTTTTGAAGTTTTATCATACATAGTATTTTTTAAAACCTTAACCTTATTAATATCATGTTTTTCTTCTTTAACTTCATTCTTTATAGACTCTATTTTAACTTCTATATCTTCTTCTATTTTTTTTATTTCATCTAATTCCTTTTTCAAATGCATTCCTCCCAAAATTTATTATGCCACTAAACTTTATTTTTTCTCTTATCAAAGCTATTATATGCTTAATAATTAGCATAAAAATAGACCTACTTGAATTTCATTCAACTTAATATCATAAACTTTTCAAGTAAGTTTTATATTCATATATAAATATTGTAATAAATAAATCTTCATATTACTATATTAAAGAAGTTACAAAATATATTTTTTAAAAGTAAAGATAAGAGGTTCTTTAAAATATGAAAGCTTTTGATAAAAGTAAAGTTAAAGCAATTTTATTTGATTCAGGTAGAGTTTTAAATAGACCAACTACTGGTCATTGGTTTATAACACCTAACTTTTTTGAATATGTGGACAAACAAAAATTTGATTCCATAAAAAAATCCAAAAGAAATAATGCCTTCTCTAAGGCTTATGAATATATAGATAAACAAAAATTTATTCTTACTGAAAGTGATGAATATACTCATTTTTTAGAATATTATAAGATTATTTCTAATAATCTTCCTGAATTAGATTTAACTAATGGAGATATTAAATCAATAACAAATGATTATGTATATAACTATGAAAAATATACCTTTTTTCAAGATGTGCAAAATGTTCTTCAAAAACTAAGTCAATCATATAAATTAGCAATAGTCTCAGATGCTTGGCCATCTTTAGAAGGAATATTTATTAATATGAATTTGAGAAAATATTTTTCTTCGTTTATAATTTCTTCTCAAAAAGGAATAACCAAACCTAATGAACTAATGTTTAGATTAGCTTTGCAAGAGCTTAATCTTTCTCCAGAAGAAGCTTTATTTATTGATGATAATCCTAAAAACTGCGAAGCTGCTATAAAATTTGGTATTCCTTCAATAATATTATGTAGAGATTTAAAATCCTATATTTATACTAAGATAAAATATAGAAATATTTTAGTAGTAAGAAATTTAAATGATATTTATGCGCTATTAAAATAAGTTAACCTCTCCCCCGAGTTAACTTAAAATTTTAAAATACATTCATACAAAACCCTAAAAAGACCTAATGATAAAATTCATTAGGTCTTTTTATATAATCAAGTTAGTCATCACTACATACACAGAAAGAATTTTGAACTTCTATATATTCCTCTGGAGTTAAAGAAAGTATATATTTATCAAAATGATCTTCGCTACAGAAATACCCTACTTTATTTTCTATGTAATTTTCATTTGGTTCTTTTTCTAAGTCTTTCCCACAGTATAAACATTTTTTCATTTTGTTCACTCTCCTTATACCATATAAAATACCTGGCTATTATATAATCTTATGCTTTTATTACACATATATTTTTAATTTTAGGCTATGTTTTAAACAATTCCTAATACTCCATTATATATTCTACAAATCCTGAATCCTCATTTTCTTGTTCTTTAATTATTTTGAATCCATTATTTTTATAGAATTCAACTGCTTTTTCATTCATTTTATAAACAGCCAAATTCACATTTTTGTATCTATCCTTAACAAAATCAAGTAATTTACCACCTATACCTAATCCTTGGTTTTGAACATCGACAAATAGAGCACCTATAAACTCCTTATTTATTATACTTATAAAACCTTTTATTTTTTTATCATCATAATAAACAAAGGTTTCGGCCATTGGAATATAAACTTCCTTTACAACTTTATAATTCTTTTCCCAATATTCTTTTTCAATAAAATCATGAGCTTTTACTGTGCTTTCAAGCCAAATTCTCATAACCTCATCTATTTCTTCTGTTCTAAGTTCCCTTATTTCCACTATTCTCTTCTCCTTAATATAATAATTTCTTTATTAATAATAATCTCATTATAAATCCCATTTTTCTCATCACATTAATTATAATTCACAATATTATTTTCTTAAATAAAAAAATCCATGATAAATATCATGAATTTTTTGTAATAGACCAATAGATTCATTTACTCTATATATTAAGTTAACCATCTCTTTCCTTTATTTCTTTAAATTTTCTACACAATAAATAACTTAATACAAATAAAAATATCATATAAAGTGGTACTATAAAGTAAGCCACTTCCCTAATATCATATTTACTTAAAACTATAAAAATAAGCTGAAATGAATAAGCAAAAATCATTGAAATTCCTGCTAAGAATGGTGTAATTAACTCAACTGGTCTAACTTCTGAATAAGTATTTAAATTTAGAAGTAATATTACCATAGCTACACTAATAATTCCTAAAAAAATAAAAACTGTTTTTAACTTAACTTTTAATACTCTTATAAGAACTAAAAATAAAACTGTATTTAAAGCAAAAACTCCTAAGTAAACTAAATTAGATTTACTAACTTGTACATCCACATTAAAATAAGATCCAACTAAAAAAGTTTCTATCCATAATATGCTATAGACTACTATTATTTTTCCAAACTCTTTCATACTCTAATTACTTTCCCCTAAAAACTTTAAAAATTAATATACTTATATTAATTATACACATATTTGAAAAAAATCCCATTAATTTAATAGTCTATTTTTTAGTAATAATGATATAATTTATATCAATTCTTCTTTATTTATTTAAAAATATCCTAGTCATTAATTTATCTACTGCTAAATCTCCAAATACTCTTTTTACTATTTTACATAGTACACAATCAATATTTACAGAATACTGACTTTTAGGATTTTTTTTAGAAATTATTTTTGATACAACTCGTGCTACCTTTATTGGTGCTGGTGCATTAGTAATCAATTTAGTAAAGCCTTTTTTAAATGATATAAATTCCTCTCTATATGCTTCAGCATTTTTTGATTTGGATGCCTTAGCAAGACTCTTCATTGCTGGGTCTATAAACTCAGTATTAATAAATGAAGGTTGTATTTTCACCACTTTAATGCCACTCTTTGCGCTTTCCATTCTAAAACCATCAATCATACCTTCTAATGCATGTTTTGAAGCTGGATAGAAAGACATCATTGGTGTTGAAACTACTCCTACCAAAGATGATGTCACAATAATATAGCCATATCCCTGTTTTCTCATTTGAGGCATAACTGCCTTAATAGTTCTTACCACTCCAAATAAGTTAACATCAAACTCTGCTTTTGCCTCATCTATATCTATAGTTTCTAATGCTCCTGTACAAGCATATCCTGAATTAGCAAAAACCACATCAATTCTATTTTCATTTTTAATTATAATTTCTACTGTTTTTTTTACTGATTGTTCATCTGTAACATCCAAAAGCATCAATTTCCCACCAATTTTCTCAAGCTCTTTCATTTTCTCTAATCTTCTTGCAGTACAATATACAGTATTCCCTTGTTCTAACAATAATTTAGCTGTTGCATAACCTATTCCAGAACTTGCTCCTGTAATTAAGATAACTTTTCTGCTCATTTCCACACTCCTATTTACAGATATTAAGCCTATATAATAATACTTCTAGTTTATTTTCGTACTTAAAGCTTTCTTTTTCAGAACTAAAAACATTATTGATACTATAAGTGATACTCCTAATAATCCTAAGAATAACCATTCTTGATTTATTTTATATACATATGATGAAGTTAGTGGACCTACTGCATATCCTAAAGATTCTGATGCTCCAACAATTCCAAAAACTACACCCTTTATATTCTCATCTTCTCCAAATTCCATTAATGAATTTTGAAGGGAGGCATTTAAAAATGTTGCTCCTAAAAAATAAATAATGATTACAACTGTAAATATCACTATATCTCTTATAAAAGATAGAGCAAGTAAAGATAAATTCATAACTATAAATGATAGAAATAATTGTCTTTTCACTCCTATTTTGTCACTAGTCCATCCTCCTAAAGGAGCAAACAATCCAAAAACAAATAAATAAATTGATATTATTGCTGAAGTATAAAGTACTGTTCCTCCTAAAACATCTCGACCATAAAATGGAAATATGGATCCTATACATCCATATATAAAGTCCCCTAAAAAAGCTATTGAGCTTAGCAAGATTATTTTTGGGGCAAGTTTATATTTTTTTATATCTTCTACTATGACCTTTATCCTACACCTCAATTTTTCTTTTGACCTTTTACATTTATCCATCTTCTTCTCTGGTTTATTAATTTTAAATATGGTAAATATAAGTGAAATTATTACTCCTACTGATGATACATAAAAAACCATATTATAATTATTTATATTAGATACTATAAAACCACCTATAATAGCTCCAATAGCACCTCCAAGAGTGAAAACTGCTGAGGCATATCCTGTACATTCTCCTCTTTTTTCTTCATCTAAAGATCTTGAAAGTATAGAATAATTTGCTGGTGCTGACATTCCTAAAACGGCTCCTTGAATTATATATATACTGCCTGCTAAAATTTTCGTGTGAAAAATCGTATATGCAAAAGGAACGCAAGCCATTAAAGCAAGAGAAATTATAAGTAATAACTTATCTCCTATGGTATCTGAGACCATACCAAAAGGAACCTGTGCTAAGGCTTTACTCACTCCATAGAGAGACATTATTATTCCTATTATTAATGTCCCTATTCCAATTGAATCAAAATAAAGAGATATTATAGGTATCATAAAACTATAACTTATACCAAATATAAACCTTAAAATACAAAAATTTAATAATTCCTTTTTCTTAAATAAAACATTATTTTTTATATTCATGGCTAACTCCTTAAGTTGAGTTTTCTTTAGTATCCTTCATCTCTTAAATTATTATTCAAAACTATATCTTAGCTTTATTAAATAAAATTATGTATAAAGCTGTAACTGAAACTGAAACTATTAGTAAACCTAAGAATAGATAATTTTTATTAATTTCATAGATGTATGCTGAAATAAGTGGACCTAAGGCATACCCTAAAGATTCTGATGAACCAACAAAACCAAAAACAAATCCTTTCACTATATGATTATCCCCAAATTCTGAAAGAGAACTTTGAAGAGCTGCGTTTAAAAAAGTAGCTCCTAAAAAATACATTATTATAACCACTGTAAAAACTGGTACACTTCTAGTTATTACGAGAGAAAGTAAGGTCACATTCATTACAGCAAAGGATAAAAGCAATTGCCTACTATTCCCTATTTTATCGCTAATATACCCTGCTAAAGGAGCTCCTAGTCCAAATACCAATAAATAAACTGATATGATTGAAGAAGTATAAGATGTGGACACACCTAAGACATCTCGTCCATAAAAATGAAAAAGTGCTACAACGCAAGAATATATATAATCTCCTAGAAAGGCTATTGAACCAAGAACTAAAACCTTGTATATAAGATCTTTTCTTCTTAATTCTTCTAATATACACGTTAAGCCTACTTTATTTCCTCCACATGCTTTACTTACTTTTACCTTAGTTATCTTTAAAGAAACATAAATTAAAGTAATAAATACTCCAAAAGAAGCTAAGTAAAACACAGTATTATAATCATTTAACTGTGTTACAATATATCCTGCAATTGCTGCCCCAATTCCACCGCTAAAAGTGAAAACTGCTGAGGCAAAGCCTGTACACTCTCCCCTTCTTCTAGAATCTAATGACCTAGCAAGTATAGAATAAGTAGCTGGAGCTGCCATACCTAAAACTGCCCCCTGTATTACATACAAACCTCCTGCAGCTAATGTATTGTTAGTTAATGTATATCCTATTGGAACAATCGTCATTAGACCTAAGCTTAATCTTAAAGTTAACTTATCCCCCATCCTATCTGAAATAATTCCAAAAGGCATTTGTGCTAAAGTTTTACTAACACCATATAAGGACATAACTGTACCTATTACAACAGTCTCCATACCTATAGACTCTAAAAATAATGGAATTATAGGAATCATAAGACTATAACTTATTCCAAAAATAAATCTGTATGTGCAAAAATTTCTTAATTCTGTTTTTCTAAAAAACACACTATTTCCTACTCTCATATCTTCTCCTACTTACTTAACAAAGTTTATATTATTTATTCTATTCCTATACTTCTCCATTTATTAAAATATGTTAATTTTAAATTTATTACATATTAATTCAGTTTTAAAATAAAAAACACACCTCTATAAAAAAAGAGATGTGTTTTTTATTTTTAAATTCATTTAATTATTAGCCATCATTTCATTCTTTATTGTATTTTTTTCAAATATTTTAAAGAATGGATAATAAAGAATGATACTTACTGGTATAAGTAAAAATACAAAAAGAACATTCATAATATCTAAGGATGATAAATATGCTTGCGCAAAAAATGGTGTAAATGATGGATCTACTATGTATCCTGGTGTTATAACCCCAATTAATTGAGCAAAATATGTTAAGCCACATGTAACTATTGGAGTTAAAATAAATGGAATAGCAAGTATTGGATTAAATACTATTGGTCCTCCAAAGATTATAGGTTCATTAATTCCACATATTCCTGGTACTAGTGATAATCTGCCTAGTGACTTTAAATGTATAGATTTACTCTTACACATTAGTAAAACTAAACCTAAAGTATTACCCGCGCCACCCATTATGGCTATTCTAAACATTTGAAGATTCATAAGCGCTGTTGGATCTTGTCCTGCTGATACAAGTTCACTATTGATTCCAGTATTAGTTATTCCAAGTGAGAACAGTATTGGGAATATTATTGATGTTCCGTTAATTCCAAATAACCAAAGAATATTTCCAAAAGTTATTATAAATAAGAATCCCCAAATATTATCTACAACTGATAAAGCTGGTGTTAATATGCTCATTATTGCCTCAGGAATATTCTTACCTATCATAGAAACTAATATAATATTTAGTCCATATATTATTACTATGTTAGCTAGAACTGGAAGTATAGAGTTGACAAAAGATATTACTGCTGGTGGAACTGAACTTGGGAATTTCATTTTTAATCCCTTTAACTCTATAAATCTTGTTATTTCAACTGATAAAATTGATATTATTATTCCTACAAATAATCCATCTGCCCCTAAAAATTTAGTACTTATTCCTCCCTCAATAGCAGGAGCTGCAACCATAAGAAAAACAGAAGTTGATATTAAACCTACTATTGGTGCATTTAACTTATATTCCTTTGCCAATGAATAAGAAATTCCAAAAACACTTAGAAGACCAAATATCCCCATGGTCATATTGAAAGGTGCTGTCAATAAAGCATAATTTTCAGTGGAAAAGTTCTTCCAATTAACTAAGAATTTAATAAATATATTTGATGTATTCAAATCTACTAAATCCATATTTATTGGTGGATTAGCTATTATTAAAAATAAAGCTCCAACAACTATAAGTGCAAGAGGCATCATCATACCTGCTGATATGGCTCTTAAATGTATTTGGTTCCCTAATTTCGCTCCTAAAGGAGACAGTTTTTCATCTAATTTAGCTAAAAATTTGTTTTCCATCTTAAGTTATCCCCTTGTAAAATTTTAATCTTTAATTTCGTATACACTCGTCCTATTAAATAAAATTCAAAACTCTCCCTCAAAGAATTTTTTTAAATTGAGAGATATTAATTTATCTCTCAATTAGTCCTCCCCCCTTAAAGAGGATTTATCTTTTAATTAATATTGAAATCCATTATATTTAAATGCTGATTCAACTGCATCTTCAGGCTTATAAACCTTAAGTATTTCTTCATATCTTTCTTTGTAGTCATTATCAACTTTCATTTGAGGTATAACTTTACTTGCCTCATGTAAGAAGTGGAATGAATCTCTTCCCATTTTAGCCCCTCTAACAGTATGCTTGTCTAAAGCATAATCAGGAATTTCTGGAACTTCTCCCATTGCAAACCCTTTAATAACTATGTTTTTAAGTAAGTCACTTGATCTATCTTTTTCACAAGCACAAAGATATCTAATAGCATGTATGAAGAATATTGGTCTATCTCCATCTGCATAATCAAACTCTTTTCTCATAGAATTTAAATTATTTATTAAAATTGGTGCATTAGTATTTCCCATTCCAATATCCTCAACAGTGATTGTTATAAGTCTTCTCCAAAGCTTGTCCTCCATTTGAGGTGAAGTTATGTACATTTCATAAGCAAATTTACAAGCTTCTTCAACAAGCCCTCTTCTAATTGATTTTTGAAGTGATGATATAACTTCATCTCCTCTTAAACCATTTCTTGTTCTTATATTTGCCCATGGATCTTGAATGAATTTTTTACTCATAATAACTCTCCTATCTAAAATAAGTATTTAAATATGTTATAATTTATCTTAAAGAACAGTACTTCATAGAGGTGATTTCATGACATTTTTTTATTCTACTGATAAATACAATCTAAATGAACTTGAAATAAATATTCTAAATTACTTAGAAAAAAATATAAATAACATAAAAAATATAAGTATTAGAAAACTAGCTAAAGAAAATTTTACTTCTACTGCAACTATTTATAAGCTTATAAAAAAACTAGGTTTTGATGGTTATGCTGATATGATTTATGCTCTCCATTACGACAATTTAAATAAAAGTTTAGGAAGAAAATCTAATAGTCCTTATGAAGCTATTGAAAATTCCTTAAATCCATATAAAGAAAATTTTTTAAAACTTCTTAATAAGTATAAAGATAAGCAAATAGTCGTAACAGGTATGGGCTTTTCTCAAATTGTTGCTGATTACATATCAGAATCCTTATTTTTAAAAGGATTTAATATAACTTCAAAACTTCACATACAATTTTTAAATAAAGATAATGCTAATAAAATATTATTAATAATAATTTCCCAATCTGGCGATACACCTAGACTTGTTGAACTAGCAACTAAAGCTAAAGAAAGCAATTTGGAAATTATAAGTTTTACAGGCTCTGAGAACAATAAAATAAGTAGCTTATCTAATCTTTCTATAAAGCCTAGATCTAATCCTAACTTTAAAGTAGAAAATAACTTTTTCTCTGGTGAATGTATTATCGCTATTGAACTTGTAACACAAACTCTATAAAGATTTCTATGCCTATACTTTACTTTATAAATATTAATTATAAAATAGTTTTAACGTCTTTAAAAACATGTTATAAAATTTTAAAACATTGTATTTATTAATTTTTAATTTTACTCTTGTGGTTTTTCTAAAGAATAAATTTATTGATTTAACAAAAGCTATTTATTAATGAAAGCCACAGGAGGAATTATAATGAAAATATTCAAAAGATTTTTCTTAATTTTATTAGTTGTTATAAGTTGCATAGTTACCATTTCCCCTACTACCAAAGCATTTACTCTCCTAAATTCTAATCTTCTTATAAATTCTGAATCCTCATTAACTCGATTAAATGAAGATAATATTCCATATATAAAAAATTCTATAATTCCCAAGTCACTTTATGTAATAATGGAAAACCAAATGACTAATGCAGAAAAAACCATGATTGCAACCCTCCAAGGACTTACTTCCAATAAGACAGATACTCAAATTTATATCCTTCCTTCAAGTGAAAGTGACTATAAAATCTGGCTAGAAAATTTTAAAAAAGAATATAAAATTAAAGATATTAAAATTGAAGACCCATGGGAATTATTGAACATTTTTAAACAATATATTAAAGGATATGTACTATATAGTAATTTTAAATCACCTTCAATTAACAATGCATGTACTCTTGCTTCATTAAAAGATGCTTTAGCTATTGATGAAGCTATAGAATCTAGGTTAAATGAACATGGAATTACTAATTTAATTGAGGATTGTAGGAATACAGATAAATTCTGGGCTTTTAATAACTTATGGAATTTAGGATTAAACCATTCAACAGTTATAGAGTTATCTCCAGATAAAACCACTGCCCTAAGAGATTATGCAATAATGTCTAAATCTCTTATATTCTATGAAGATATTAATAGTACAGATTTAAGAGATAAAATTTTCAGTTCTATGAATGATAATGGATGTATATTAGGTTGGGGACCTGATGAACACGGAAATGTTTCACTTTCCTCAAAGTATGGAATTGATATGATTGCTGCTGATTGGTCTTATAATCTTTCTGTTTTAAGCTCTTTTCCTACAAAGAATCTAACTCAAAAAAAGGCAAAAGAAATAAAACAAGAAGATGGATTTCATTATGTAACCTTTATTATGTCTGATGGAGATAATCAACAGTGGCTACTTGGAAGCAATTATAATAATAAAAATTGGTTTGGTTCTCCTTATAGAGGTAAATTTAATTTAGGATGGTCAATAAGCCAATCACTTTACTACTTAGCTCCTACTGTTTTTGAAGAATACTATAAAAGTGCTAAAGCTTCAATTTGTAATGACAACTTTGTTGTTTCTCCATCTGGTAATGGATATATATACCCAAGTAAGTTTCCATCTAATAAATTAGATAGCTACACAACCCGATTAAATAATTATATGAAAAAAGTTGATCAAAATTATGTACTAATTCTTGATGATGATGCCTTTTATAAAAAAGATTTATGGGATAAATACACCACTAAATCAAACATAAATGGACTTTTTTATCTTAATTATTATAAAAATAATAGTTATGGAGGGAAAATAATATGGTCAAATGATAAACCTGTAGTTTCTTGCCGTGATTTACTTTGGGAAGGGTTAGAGAATGAAGATGAACTTATTTCTAACATAAATAATAGAGTTCTTGCAGGTCATACTAAGATAAATGATCCTAATTCTTACACATTTGTATATGTTCATGTATGGAGTAATACTATGGATAATGTCTATGATGTAGTAAATAAATTAACTAAGAATCCTAAAGTTAAGGTTGTAACTCCGACTGATTTTATGAAGTTAATAAATAAAAACTTAGATAAAATTGATCAATAAACTAAAAAGACTATGACTTTTATTTAAAGTCATAGTCTTTCTACTTATTTTTTATAAATTAATTCACCTGAATAAATCTTATTTGTTCTAATTCCAGGCTTAATTTCTCCATTTATTGAGAATATATTATCACCATCTAGTATTAATGCTTCTCCACATGGAGCGTTAAATGGTACATCTCCAATTGATTTCCACTCGTTATTCTCTGAGTTATAAATTAATATTTTTGTATTCCAAGAGAAATCTTGAGGATCTCTTCCAAAATACTCTTTCTTAAATTCAGCTAAACTCTCATCTTTTAAAGTATTTAAATTTTTAACGGCATCATCATAAACAGCCTTATTAAATCCACCTATAACAAGCATTTCATCATCATTTAATTTTACTGAATTAGCACCTAAAAGTGAAATTTCTTCATTTCCAATCTTAACATTAGCTACTTGGCTCCATGAATTATCTTTAATGTTATACTTGTAACCATCTGTATAAGCTGTTTTATCTCCACCACTAAATACATATATATTATTACCTAGTAATTGAGCAACTGATTGGTTTCTAGTGGCTTCTCCAGGAATTTCTTTTAATTCTTCAGTTTTTCCTGTTTCAATATTAAATTTATATACTTTATTACTTGCTTTTCCATTTTGCTTTCCAAGACCTAAATAAATATCCTTGTCTTTTTTAATAGCAAAACCATCACTGAATGTAAAAGGTAAATCTCCTATATGTTTTAAATTAACCTCTCCCTTTTCATCAGTTGTAATAAGAGAAACATTATTACCCTCCTCTTCATTAGGACTTCCACCTACATAATAAATCCCTTCTTCAGTAGTTATTGAACTTCCATAACCAATTTCATAATCTAATACTGTATGATTTACTTGTTTTAAGTTCCCATTTTCATTTTTTAAAACATATATATCTGGATACAGCTTTTTAGCTCCCCCTTTAGCTACTGGCTCATCTGGGAAATTAGCTCCTCCTCCAACAACTATATAATCTTTTGTTTTACCATAAAGCAATCCAGCTGTTCCTATATTTTTGCTTTGTCCTTTTTGAGCCTCTAGCTCACCATCAACAGTCCACTTAATTGAAGTAATCTCTTTATTTTTATTATTAGCCTCACTCGGTTTATTTCCACACCCTGCTAAAACAAGCGGTAGCGTAAGCAATATTCCATACTTCCATATTTTTTTCATAATTCTTTACCCCTCTCAAAATCCCTAAATCAAACTTTAAACTAAATGAATTATTAATTATTAGAATCACTTTCTAAATATTTCAAATTCATTTCTGTGTAAGACATTTCTTCACTTGGTGTTCCTTCATATAACACTCCAATGTCTCCATTACTTAATTCTGTTAAACAAGAATAAGCATAGTAACCTGGTTTAATTAACTTATTGTATCTCCAATCAAATTCATATTTAGGTTCACCATTTTCATATGTTCCTACTTGATTGATTAATCCTACTCTTACAGTACCATTTACTCTGTCTCTTGTACTTGAGTTTGGATTTGAAAAAATAACAGCATCTTTTCCATCTACTTTTTTACTATAACTTATAACACTTAATTGACAATATGGTTCAAAAACATTTGTATCTTTCTCTACTGTTTCATCCCAAGTAGCACCACCATCAAAGCTTGTAGCAATATTTAAATATCCAGTTAAATTTCTCATAAATAATTTTAATTGACCATTAGGCATTTCTACAGCTTGACATTCAGTTAATTGGTGTGAATCATCTGATAAAGTTTTAGAATTTATTACTTTTCCATTTTCTAATTTTCTATTATCATTTGGAGATTCACCAATTGTCCAATTCTTACCACTGTCGTCACTATATATAACAGCACTAGATTGTTTACCCTTCTCATTTGTATAATAAACTGGTACTACTATTCTTCCTTTATGCTCTCCATTCTTTATTTGTATTCCTCTTCCTGGAGCTATTCCTAAAAACTTCATCCAATCCTTTTTGACTTGGAAATTAATATTCTCTGGTTCACTCCAAGTCTTTCCGTCATCATCACTATATACAAGATTTATATAGCTTGTACCTGTTGATTTTAAAGGTGATGTACTTGAATTTATATTATCTATCTTAGTTCCATTTTTATATAAATCTCCTAATGCATTTGTTGTATATTCTGTCTTATTGCCATCCTTATCATAAACTGCATTTTCTCTTACAGTAAATTCTTTACCTGATGAATCATAAAGACATAAATACTCTTTTCCATCAATATTCTTGAATCCACTTCCTAATTTAGCATTCCAAAAACCATATCCTGAAGGGAAATGCGTTACTAATAAGAATATTCTTCCTGTCTCATCATCTTGAATTAATGTAGTATCTATAACAGATGATTTATCTGGATAATCCATAATTACTTTTCCCTGATCCCAGGTCTTTCCCCCATCTTCACTTCTTCTAACAGCAGTATCGATATCATTGTAAGGTGCATCTGCCCCACCTTGTCTTCTAGCATCAATAGAAGCTATTAAAGTACCATCCTTTGTTTTAAATAAAGCTGGTATTCTATAGTTATTAGAGTCTAAAAATCCTTTGTAGAATAAATCTATAGGATCAGTTTTAATAGCTCCATCCACAAGCACTTCATCTTTAGGTTTAGTCTCTCCTGTTTTATTTATTAAATAATCATCACTTACAGTCTCTTTATATATATTCATAAAATCTATATTCCCCTTAAAATTATATTCATTAGATTGTCCATATCTATCGGTTTTTCCAATAAAAGCACTATCTAAATTCTCTATATTATTTAAAAACTTCGTATTACTATCTTCAACATCTCTTACTAGCTTTCCATTAATAAAAAGCTTATACCCTTTGTTTTTTTCAACTTTTAAAGCAACTGTATTATCTCCTTGATTTAAAGCCTCATCCTTATAAATATGTACTAAGTTTTCAGTTCCATTTTGTGTATCTCCTTCATTTTTTTGATTTCTAATCTCAAAACCAACTCTTGAATTAGTAACGTAAAAATTAAAATATCCATTTTTAGTTTTACTATTACTTATTCCTAATAAGCTTTGTATTTTAGAATCTTTTAAATTAAATCTTACTAAAATAGTTCCTTCATCTAAGTTTTTATATTTTTCTAAATCACTAGTAATATTTAAAGCATTAGAACTTTCTAAATTAATGTTCTTATATTCACCTAAAGAATTTAAAGTCTCACCATTAACCATGTTAAGCTCATACCCACTATTATTTCCTTCTGAGTTTAAAGTACTTCCTTTAACCAATACATAATTACCACCACTTATAACCATAGCAGCTACCAAACTTAAAGTTATCCCTTTGTAATTCATTTTACATCCTCCCATAAATAATTTTTTATTATTTTGAAATAGCATTAATTTTTAATGCTAAAACATACGAAGTAAAATTTTTCTTATTGTTTTTATAATTTCTGGATTTATCTTTTAGAGTATATTAAGTGCTATTTAAATGAGATTTACTTGTTTCAATAAAAAGATTTTTTTCTCTTAATTCTCTCCGAATCTTTTAAGAATATAATTTTTGAAATGCAACGACTAAAAATTTAACTACTAGAATGTTTAATAAAATTATTAAATCTATATTTAATTAATCTCTTGTTAAAGTTCTCAAACATAATTTAATATTTTCTTATAAAACCAACTCCTTTTAGAATATTTTATTATTTTGAAAATGTTTTTCAAAATAATAATTATTTGAAAATAATTTTCTTATATTTCACATTGTAATCCTTTTCTAATAAAAATTCAATACAATAAAGATATTTTTATGGTAAGTTATTCTATTATTTTTTCGTAATTTTACTATTAATCTTTATATTTCTCTATTTAAATTTAATTTTAGTATAGGATCTATCTATTAATTTACTCTTTAAAGCAATATTTTTCTTATTAAATTCTATATGCAAGAAAAATTTTTTCACCAAATTATGTTTTCGAAAATAATTTTCTTAAATTTAACTATTAATTTAGGCTTAAATTTAAAGTTTTAAGAATTAAATATGAATATGTTAAAAAGCTACTAAAAATAATTTAATATAGTCACATGGTAAAATAATGCTCTCTTTGATTTTCTCTTAAAGTAACTACAACTAATTTTATGAAATTAATAGATAAAGTTGATCAATAAACTAAAAAGACTATGACTTCAAATAAAAGTCATAGTCTTTCTTATTTCCACCGATATCTTTATTAGTCGCAACCACAGTCTCCACCACCGCAATCTCCTCCACTATCACATCCACATTCACCCCAAGAATCATTACAATCGCAGCTCCCCCAATGACTATCACAATCACAATCATTCCAATTATAATCACTTGAACTATTTATAAAATAACTATCTCTTCTATTATCAGAAGTTTCTCCTGAATTATTTCCTCCTAAACCAATTCTCCTTAATAAACCTGCAATTGCACATGAAGCAATAAATACAAATATTACACCTGATAATGTATTCATAAAATCTCTCCTTATTTTTCATAATCTATATTAGAATCAAAATTTCCACTTAAAACCCACAGTTCTTTCTGATAAACTATCATATATAACTTAAACTTTTCTATTTAATCTTATTAGTTAAAATCTTTTAGAATCTAAAAAGACGATAATAAAAGTTCCATCTATCCTCCTATTCTAATGCAGCTGACAAAAAAGTTGACTTTCTCTATAAACCACTCACTTAAATTAGAATATTCCTGTTTAATTAAATTTCTCACTTCTCCAACAGGTGCATCTAATGAAAGTGTATTTGCTCCTTCAGCCATATTTCCTATGGCTATATTAGCCTTTGCATAATCTCCTATTGCTATATCTGACGCTATTGCACTTGCACCTACTGCATACTTTCCTATAGATAGTGAACCTAGTGAAAATATTCCTATGGATATTGCTCCAATTGAAAATGTACCTATAGAAATAGCTCCTACTGCTAGTAATATTCCTATTGCTAAAGCTGCCAGACTGATTAATCCAATAGATATAACTCCCAAACTCAAAATGCCAAAAGAGATAAGTCCTAAAGATATAATCCCATATGACACACTTCCTATAGCAACTATTCCCTTTGCCTTCTTCAAACCTCTTCCTAAGTTAATGTGCACAAGTGGTAGTCCAAATAATCTGCTCTTACTCTTATATTCATATTCCAATGAACCTCTATTAAAATTAATAATTATTTGTGTTTCTTTATTACCTACGTTCTCCACTTCTTGCTTTTCTCTAGTATTTGTTTCTTTCCTTTTAAGAACATCAAAATCATCATTCTCTTTAACCAAACTATCTATAGTTACATTATATAACTCAGAAAGTATTATTAGCTTATTTAAATCCGGTGTTGATTGTCCAGATTCCCACTTTGAAATCGCTTGTCTTGATATCCCTAATTTCTCTGCTAATTCTTCTTGCGATAATCCATTCTTCTTTCTTATCAATTGTAACTTTTCGGCTAGCTTCATACTCTTCACCTCCATACAAAAACTATACAAAATTCATATATATTAATCTACCAACTAGCAATTTCTTTTTGTCAACCATAGGTTGCATCCCTGTATTAATCAGCTTCTAGCTATAATATATCTTCCATTTTCTGAGCATCAATTAAACTCTGAATTATTATCTATTAAACTTATACCCCTCTTTAAATTACCTTATTATAACATATTATCAAAAATCTATATAACATTATTCCCTCTTGTTATTAAACCACTTCTTAAAATATTAATTATTATAATTACATAACTAAAAGAGGCTGTATCAAAATAACTCACCAATAAAACTTATAAATAGTATGAAGAGAATATCTGAATAAGCTTTATAATTTAAGCTATTATGTAGAAGATTTTACGTTAAGAAGCGAAACTGTTTGACCGAAGGGAGTTTTTCGCTTTAGTAAAATCTTCGGAGTAATGGCTATAAATTCTTAGTGAAATTCAGTAATTCTCGGAATATATTTATAAGTTTTATATTTGAATTTTGATACAGCCCCTTTATCTATTTTTTATTATCTATTCTTATAAAAGGTTCTTCTACTTTATTATCTATTAACTTGTCATAAGCTTTAACTTTTCTATAAGCATTTCCCCAAGTTTCATTTTTTCTATAATCACGTATCTTTTCTAAATCAAATTCAGCTACAATTATACCTTCTTCTAAAGAATTAGCTTTAACTATGTTATTATCAATATAATTTCCACTTTCATCAAAAACTATAGGACTATATGCACAAGAATTCCCCCATTTTTCTCCTGGATAATTAGCCATAGCAACTCCCACCATATTTTCAAAGGCTCTGGTTGATAATTGATTTATTCTAGCTGGATTCATATCACAAGCATTAGGCACAAAAATAATTTCTGCTCCTTTAAGCATTAATATTCTAGCGCTCTCTGGGAATTCTCTGTCATAACAAATCATAACCCCTACTTTAACACCATTAAAATCACAAACCTTAAATTCTTCTCCGCCTTGAAGCAAAGCCTCTAATGAAAAATCACAGGTATGAACCTTTGAATATTTCATTAAAATTTCTCCAGTTTTATCAATTACTAAGGCAGTGTTTTGTGGAGCTTTTTTTCCTTTTGAAAGATAAGTAATGATAACTCCAATTTTTAATTCTTTAGCAATTTCCCTAAACGACTTTACATAATTACTTTCTTCATCAATAGCTGCTTCAAGCCATTCTTTTCTTTCCTCTTCATATCTTTCATCAAAAGGATTGTCAAAGGCATCTTCATATGGTGGATTATATCCATTGGACCACATCTCTGGGAAAAGCACTATATCTACCCCCAATCCTTTTCCCTTTTTCACATATTCTAATCCTAACTTTAAATTCATATCTATACTATTTGCAAAAGCTTTTTCTTGCACTAATCCAATTTTAAAACTTTTCATAAATTACCTCTCACCCATTAAATTAACCACTTAATTTTCTATATTTTCTTTCTGGATAATGAATGTATCCTAATCGTTGAAGTACATCCCTATCCCTGCATAATTTATATTTATAAAATCACTTCAATTAAAATAAACTCATTTGAACTTTTTCATATCTACTTTTATAATCTTTAATTATGTCATCCATTTTATATAGAAGTCCATATTTTTCACACTCTTCTTTAAATACTTTCCAAAGCTTTGAAGAGTTTATAGATGGACATTCATATTTTTCTCCATAAGTAGCAATATATTTTTTAACCATACTATCATTTCCATAAATTTCTCTTAATTTATTATAATAATGCTCCCTTTGATTTTGTCTTAAAGTAACTCCAAGCCCATAAGAAAATACAAACTTTGCTCCGCACTCATAAGCTTTTCTAATAATATTAATAATATTTTCCTCACCATCATTTATAAAAGGAAGAATTGGCATAAGAAGTACTCCCACATATATTCCATTGTCGCTCAATTCTTTTATGGCATTAAATCTCTCACTACTAATACTTACATTAGGCTCTATCTTTTTACATAAGTTATCATCATATGTTGTAATAGTGATTTTTATTAATACCTCTGAATGTTCTTGTATCTTTTTTAAAATATCTATATCTCTTGTGATTAAGCTACTCTTTGTGGCAATGCTTATGCCAAAATTATATTTATCTACTAATTTAAGTGCTTCTCTAGTAAGTAAATATTTCCTTTCAAAAGGATTATAAGGATCACTCATTGCTCCTATTCCTATTACCCCTTTTTTCTTTTTACTCTTTAAATCTTTTTCTATTATTTCTGTAGATTTTTCCTTAGCTCTTACTCTATCAAACTCTATTATATTATAACAACTACTCCTTGAATCACAATATATACATCCATGACAACAGCCCTTATATATGTTCATATTGTAATTAAGCCCAAACCACGAATTATTCTCCACATAGCCTGATACAATTTTTTTAGCTGGTATATACTCCATAAATTCTTCTCCTTCTTTTAATCATAATTTAAGCTAAAAGCTAAATTTTACATTCAATTAGATTAAATATATTTTTTATATAAATCATACATTCTTTTCATAATACTTCCTAGATCATATATCTTATTTTAATTATATCCTTATTAAAAACCATTGTGTTCATAGATAAAAATATAATTTCTCTTTTTAAATTAGGTTATGTTTTAGGTGAATATTGATTTTTAGCTGGTCTTACAGTTCTATCTAAAAATCAACATCAGTTTAAGACATAGCCAATAAAAAAAAGAATCACAACAAACTATTGTGATTCTCTATAAACTATTAAAAATTACTATTTAATTTTACAATCCTACAACTTCTTTAATTTGATGCATAACTCCATCTTCATCATTGCTCTTAGCTATAAATCTTGAAACCTTTTTTAATTTTTCATGAGCATTTTCCATGGCATAACTATGATATGCGCTATCCATCATCTCTAAATCATTTAAATAATCTCCAAAAACCATAGTCTCTTCAAATTTAATATCTAGTAGATCTTGTATTTTTCTTATTGCAGCCCCTTTATTAACTCCATTTGCCATTATATCTAACCATAAATAAGCAGCTACAGTTACTTGAAGCTTGTCCTTATATTTATCGAAATAACTTAAGCTATTATTTTCTGCTCCTTCAAAATCACACATAGTAACTTTTAAGATTGTATCCTCAACTTTTTCTAAGTCTTCTACTATTTCAAATCTATCATAATACTTTCTTACTTCTACTAAAAATTTCTCATCATCACAATCAACATAAGCTGATTTTTTTCCACATAAAACAACATGGGCATTTTCTACAGTTTTTCCAACTCTAATAAGCTCATTTGCAATTTCTCTATCTAGTTCATTTACCACAATTTCTTTTCCTTTGTAAACAACAAAAGTACCATTTTCAGATATAAATAACATTTCTTCTTTTATATCTGAAAACTTGTTAATTAAATTATAGTATTGTCTTCCACTAGCTGCTGCAAAAAGTATATCCCTTTTTTTAAGCTCATTAAAAACATTATAAAAGTCTTTGCTTAACTCCTTATTGCTATTTAATAATGTTCCATCCATATCAGATGCAATAAATCTTATGTTTTTCTTATTCATCTTCATTTCCTCCTAAGTAAAAAAGACATATGCATTTAGCATATATCACATATATACAAGTTTTTCCCAAATTTTTGTTATTTGGTTAACCCATTCCAAATAAAAATCAAGCAAATTATATTATATCATTTTTAATGTTTTGTTCCTCTTCTCAAAACTCATTTATAAGACAATAAAAGTGCCTTAAATAAAAAAAAGTACTATTTTTCTAATTAAACAGCACTTTTTTAAAATAATTTAATTTTTACTAAAAATATTGTTTTTTCTGTATATTTATAACTAAATTTCCAGTTATGCATAGAATTTCACTTGAATCATTATGAATATTCATAAAATATAGTAATAATCTCTTTTGATAATTCTTTATGCACTTAACTACTCAAGCTTTATAATATGAGATATTATTAGCTAATATCTATAAATAAAAATATCTAATAACTCAATAAAATTTAATTTCAAAATAATAAACTTTTTAGTTAATATTACTAACTAAATTCCAACAACCTCTTTAATTTGGTACATAACTCCATCTTCATCATTATTCTTCTCAGTTATGAATCTTGAAACCTTCTTTAAGTCTTCATGAGCATTTTCCATGGCATAGCTATGATATGCACTTTTCATCATTTCTAAGTCATTTAAGTAATCTCCAAATACCATAGTCTCATCAAATCCTATATTTAAAAGCTCTTGAATTTCTTTTATGGCAACTCCCTTATTAACTCCACCAGCAGTTACATCAAGCCATATATCTCCTGCTATTGCTACCTGAAGCTCCTTCTCATACTTTTTAAAATATTTATAACTATTTTTCTCTGATCCATTAAAATCACACATAGTAACTTTTAAAACTGTATCATCAACTTTTTCTAAGTCCTCTACTATTTCACATCTTTCATAGTATTTTCTAACTTCTCCTAAGAATCTCTCATCATCACATTCAACATAAGCTGAATTTTTACCACATAAAACAACATCTGCATTTTCTATGGTTCTTCCTATTCTTATAAGTTCGTTAGCTACTTCTCTATCTAGTCCATTAACCACAAGTTCTTTTCCCTTATAAACAACAAAAGTTCCATTTTCAGCTATAAATAGCATGTCCCCTTTTATCTTGTCAAACTCTTTCGCTAGAGTATAGTATTGTCTTCCACTTGCTGCTGCAAAAAGTATATCTCTCTTCTTTAGTTCCTCAAAAACTTTATAAAATTCTGGGCTTACTTCCTTGTTACTATTTAATAAAGTTCCATCCATATCTGTTGCTATAAATTTTATCATATATATATCCTCCTAAGTAAAAAAAGTATAAACTAAAATAGCTTTACCTATAATTCTATCTGTCTTAGTTATGAATTGTTTGGCTCTGTTTTAAGTGAATATTGATTTTTAGCTAGTCCTTTGGAACCCGTTTAAAACATAGCCAATTATTTAAAGCTTATCAAATACTTATAATTTTATAATACTAAATTAAATATAAAAATAAAAATTAATATATTATAAATATTTCTCTCTCTTTTAGTAATTTTAAAATATCTTCATTAGGCTTTTTGTCACTTATTATAAAATCTACATCTTCACACTTTGCAAAACTACAAACACCATCAGTATAAAATTTTTCATTTTCTGCAACTAAATAAGATTTTAAACTAGATTTAATTATAGCATTTTTCATGCTGGCCTCTTCTAAACTAAAATTACTTATAAAGTCTTCTACTAAATTTATTCCACCAACACCTACAAATGATTTATGAAATCTATAATTTTTAACCTCTTCAACAGCTCTTCCCCCTACGGTTCCTCCTAAATTTTTATTATACATACCACCTATGCATATAACATCTATGGAAGGATGTGAATCAAAAAGTATTGCTATTCTATTCATATTTGTCACTACAGTTATATGCTTTCTAGTATTTAAAAGCATATTTGCAATTGAGTAGTTTGTAGTAGATGCATCTAAAAATATAAAATCTCCATCTTCAATCTCATTTAAAGCAAGTTTTGCTATGACATATTTTTCTCCTAAATTTTTCATAAGTCTCGGCATAATACTATCATCATGAACAGTTTGTCTTTGTAATATAGCTCCACCATAAGTTCTTTTAAGTAACCCTTCTTGTTCAAGTTTTTGAAGATCTTTTCTAATCATACCTTCTGTAACATCAAATCTCTCACTTAAATCTTTAACAAAAACTTTTCCATCTCTTTTTAGTATTCTTAAAGTTTCATCTAATCGTTCCTCCATAAACATAAGCTCATTCTCCTTTTTTTACTTAATAAAATTCTAATTTATATAAATTTCTCGAACAAATCATTTTTATCATTTATTATCATTTGATATCATTTGTTTTTCTTATTTATTATATGATATCATTGTATATAAATCAATAATAATTAATAAAAACTTGGATTATATCAAAATTCCCCTAAAAATAAAGCTTATAAATATAGTTAAATATTATCTTTATATTATTTATAAGTTTTATTATTTAAGTTTTGACATAGCTCCAAGTTTTATTTTAGCTATAAAAATAATAATAAACTAACTGCCATAACAATCATTCCTGCAACTAATCCATATATTGAAAGATGATGCTCTCCATATTTCCTTGCTGTTGGTAATAACTCATCTAAAGATATAAATACCATTATTCCAGCTACTGCAGCTAATAATATTCCTAAGGTCATATCATTAAAAATATTTCTAAGTAATGTATACCCTATTATAGCACCTACTGGTTCAGACATTCCTGATAGGAATGAATATAGAAAAGCTTTCTTTTTATCACCAGTAGCATAGTAAATAGGTACTGAAACAGATATTCCTTCTGGTATGTTGTGTATTGCTATTGCAATTGTTATTGGAATAGCTAAACTTGCTCCATTAAGTGCTGAAACAAAAGTAGCTAATCCTTCCGGGAAGTTGTGTATAGCTATTGCTAAAGCCGTAACTATTCCTGTTCTCATAAGAGTTTTATCTTTAAAAGATTCATTTTTAGATTCCTCATTTATTACATTACCTTCATCTATATCCTCAATACTTCTTGCCTCATGGGGATTTTCTTCTTCAGGTACAAACTTATCTATAAGAGCTATTATAGCTATCCCTGCAAAAAATGAAATAACAGTAACTACACTACCAGCTTTAAGCCCCATAACTCCAATAAGTGAGTTTTTTGCCTCTTGAAATATTTCTATCATAGAAACGTAAATCATAACACCAGCAGAAAAACCAAGGCTTATACAAAGAAATTTTTTATTTGTTTTCTTTGCAAAAAATGCTATACAACTTCCTATTCCAGTGGCTAAACCAGCTAATAAAGTTAATAAAAAAGCTAAAAATATATTATTCATTTCTCTTCCCCCTCCCATATTCAATTGATAATTATTTTCAATTATAACTTTTAATTTACCATTTGTCTATATAATTCTATTATTTTATAAACATTTTATGTTCAAACTCCTCTTATTTCTCTTTAAAATACTATATGTTAATCATTCTATTAACTCTATAAAAAATATTAACACTCTACTCCAAATTTAACTCTCTAAATAAAAATTATTGTAAAAAATAAAAGATGTCATAGCCATTAAGACTATAACATCTTTTTATCTTAAATTTTTAATTATTCAATTCATGAATTTAGAACTTATTAAACATGAATCTTTCCACTATCTTGTATTTTCTCTTCATCTATTTTAATGCCTTTTTTATTTAACCTATTATTAGTAACGCTTCCAAATACACAGTATATAACAGCTACTGTTGGAACTCCTACTAACATTCCAATAAATCCAAAGGCACTACCACCAATCATAATTGCAAGTAAAACCCATAGGGATGATAATCCTACTGATCCACCTACAACTCTTGGATAGATTAAATCTCCTTCAATTCTTTGAAGTACAAGTATAAAAATGATAAACCATATTGCTTTAATTGGGCTTATTATAAGTATTAAGAAGAATGAAGGAATTGTTCCTATAAATGCTCCTAAAATAGGTATTAAACTTGTTGTACCAACAAGAACACTTATTAAGAAAGCATATGGTATTCTTAATATTGACATACCTAGGAAACATAACGTTCCTATAATTAAAGCCTCAGTACATTGTCCAATAATAAAACCTGAAAATACTTTATTAATAGTTTGTCCAACTCCTAATATCTTATCTGCAATGTCTCCTTTAAGATATGCATACATGACTTTTTTTAGTTGGCATATTAATTTTTCTTTGCTTGAAAGCATGTATATTGCTAATACAAAGGCTAAACAGAAATCAATAATGGCTGTTGTTACATCAACTGTTATACTAACAATATAAGAGGCAAGTCCACCAAACAAATGAGTAACTGTTTTTAATATTTCTTGCCAAGCATTCATAACTTGATCCCACACCTTACTTAAAATCACTGTCGAATCCGCATAACTATTCATACTAACCTCAAAGGATTTTAAATAACCTGGAATACTATTTGTAAGTTTAATAATGCTTGAAGTAATTTCAGGTACAACAAATAATATTATTGCAGTTATAGCACTTACTAAAACTATTATTGTAACTGTAATGGCTAAAGGTCTTTTAGCATTCCTAACCCACGATTTTTTACTATTATCTAATTTCTTAAATAATTTTCTCTCGAAAAATTTCATAGGTATGTTTAAAATAAAGGCTATTGCTATACCTAAAATTAATGGTCTTACAAGACTTGTAATATATCCTAAGCCACCAAAAATTGTGGAATATTTCATAAATACAAAAGCTAAAACTATACCATAAGTAACGACAATTAAAGCTCCTTTTAACTTTTTATCATTATAAAACACGTAATCACTTCCTTATCTAAGGTCTTATTATCTTTTCTTATAAAAGCCAAATGGTTTTATATTGAAAATTTATCTATTTTTTAAATATATCATACCGTTAACCATTTGTTAATATAATATTAAAATTTTATTTTTTTCTAAATCATGTTTTAAAATTTATATATGTACTAAAAACTTATTTTCCTGTACGCTTTAAATACATTTTTACAAATAAACTTGGTGCATAAGCAGCTAATTTCATATACACATACATGCTTTTTCCGTATCTATTTGTTCTTGAGTTTGCCCTCTTTAAAGCTTTTTTCACGCTCTCATCTCTAAGTACTTTTAAAGTATCTTCCTTTGTTTTACTATTTAAAAATCCTAATATTTGATACATTATATGCTCAACGGTAAACTCTTTTACTATAATATCTTTTAAATTTCTCTCTAATTTTCTTTCCTCAATGAACTTAGCTACATCATCCATTGATTTTATTACTGTTATATTCTTGTATATATCAGGATTATTTGTCAAAGAATCCGCTCTTTGATAATAGAAAACCAAACTATCTTCTATTCCTCTAACTTTTTCTGAACTTAAAAGTGCTTTAAATATAAAATTTAAATCTTCTGCACCATGAGCCCCTTCTAAAAATCTAAGATTATTCCTCTCTAAAAACTCTTTATTATAAATAAGACTTCCAGTCCAAAGTCTTATTTTATTATCCTTATAAGCATAAAAAACATCTTTACCTGACTTTTCTTTTCCAAACTCAAAACTTTGTTCTCTACTTACATTTATACTGTCATCTTCTTTTATCCTTTTATGATCAAAAAATACTATATCAGGTTCATTAAAAAGATTTCTTTCTAAAATTTGAACTAAGTTATTCTCTGCAAAGTCATCTGAATCTAAAAACAGAATGTATTTTCCTCTTGAATACTTAATTCCAATGTTTCTAGCAACACTTTGCCCCCTATTTTCTTCACATCTAATAACTCTATGATCTATTTTAAATTTCTCTAAACATGTCTCACTAACTTCACAAGTATTATCTGTTGATCCATCATCAACAACTATAACCTCAAAGTTATTTGATGTCTGTCTCTCTAAAAACATAAGGTTTTTCTCTATATATTTTTCTGAATTGTACGCAGGAATTATTATACTTAAAAACTTATCACTCATTTCTGTCATCTTCCTTCAACTCCATTACAGTCTTAAATTATGTCTATTAATCTTTTTAAACTACTTTTACCCCTATTTCTATTAATACCTTTTACACTATTATATAAGGATTCTAAATTATTAAATTAAAATATTTCTTATCTTATTATTAGCATAATCAATCGCAACTTCTGTGTTTCCATTATTTTTTCCTCCACCTTGAGCTGCAAATTGATTTCCGCCCCCTCTTCCATCAATTAAAGTTATTGTGTCTTTTAGAATATCACTCATATTAACCTTTTTAATATCCTTTGAACTATTAAAAATTAAGTTTACTCTATCACCATTTTTTACTGCAAATAAAACTATAGAATTATATTCTTCAGTTATTTTATTTGCCAGTTTTCCTATGTGCTTAGTATCATCACCTTCAAAAATTTCATTAACTAAAGTAATATCACCAATTCTCTCTGACTTACTTAACATTTCTTTTATTTTATAATCACCTATTTCAGCTTTAATCTTTCTATTTTCATCTAAAAGATTTCTATTATTATCTAAAAGATTTTTAACAGCATTTAATGTATCGCCTTCTCCTGATTTTAGAAGTTTACATATTTCACCTAAGATTTCATCTTTAATAAAGAAATCAGAAACAGCTCTATTTCCAGCTACATACTCTATTCTTGTAGCATTTTTATGCTTTTCCCATCTTCTTATTTTTATAACTTGAAGATCTCTTGTATTACTTGGATGAACTCCACAACAAGCATTTAAATCTAATCCTACTATTTCAACAATTCTGATTTCCTCATCTGTTTTAGGTAAATCTCTTCTTGTTTTAATCTTTTTAAGCTCTTTTTTAGTTGGAGCGTAACTCTTAACCTCTAAACTTTCAAAGATTAATCTATTGGCCTCTTTTTCAGCTTCTCTTATTGTCTTTTCATCTAAAAAACCTACAATATCAACTGTGCTTATTTCTTTACCTAAATGGAATCCACAAGTATTTGCTCCAAATAAATCGTAAAAACAACCTGAAAGAAGGTGTTGACCTAAATGTTGTTGCATTCCATCTAATCTTCTTTCCCAATCTAATTCACATTGTAGATTTTTTAATTTTTTAGGCTCTTTCTCTAAAACGTGATATACCTTTCCAGCCTCTTCATAGACATCAAGAACCTTAATTCCTCCAATAAGTCCTAAATCACCTGGTTGGCCACCCCCACCTGGAAAGAAGGCTGTTTGGTCTAAAACAACATGAAATTTTCCATCTACTTCTTTAACTTCAAGAATTTCTCCCTTAAAGTCTTTTATGTACTGATCTTCATAATAAAGTTTTATCATTTTATCTTTACACCTCAATTACTTCTTTAATAAACAATTTTCTAATAATAAATAAGACCCAACTTAAACATATTTTCTAACATATAAAATTGCCTCTATATTTTATAATTTTAAATACTTATTAGCATAAATTATATATTGATAATGCTATCGTATTACTCCACTTTTAAATTCTAAAGAGCTAAAATATATTTTAAATTTTAAGTTCCTTAAAATATTTTAGAAACCCCTCTTATTTAAATTAAACTCTAAAATAAATTATATCATTTATTTACTAAATTAAAACTTACAAAATCCAAAAAGAATTTTAATAATTATATTAATTTGTAAAATAAATAAAAGCCATAATTTCTCTAAAAATATTAGAAAAATTATAGCTTTACTCTTATAAAAACTATTTTAAATTTATTTTAATAGCATCTCCTGCTCTCTCATAGTAGCTTTGATCTAAAAATACAACGGTATAGTTATCACCTGATAACCCCTTAGGAAATTCTATAACAAACTGTTCTCCTTCTACCTGTTTAATGTTATAAGCGTATATGCTTTCTGTCTCTCCTATAGGTTTAATTTTTTCTCCTGTTTCATTATCTATAATATAGCTTGGTGCTCCATATATTGAATACTTTGATTCATAATATACCTTAGTTGTATCTCCATTACTTTCTATTTTATTAACCTTAGAATAAACTTCTCCATTATCTAATTTTACTTCACTTTCTCCAGTTAAGTTTAACTCTGTTTTAAGCTTCTTTGGAAAAGTAACTTCACCAGAAGAAGTTTCCTCATTCATATCATCTCTTTGTATATATGGAATAATTGTTAGACTCTCACTATCCTCATCAACCTCTTTAAATTGGAAAGTATGAAACATTTTAGAGTTTCCATTTTCATCACTGATTCCAACTCCATTACCTCCTTTTGAAGATAAGTATCTTCCTTTATCATCAAAAACCTCAAAACTTAAAGTTCTATAATCATATGGCTCTTTTGTTTCTACTACTTGTAAAACTGTATTTACAGGAGTTTGTATCAATTTAGTTAATGTTGCATCATTTAAATCTTTTCCTAAGTTTATGTTAAGGTCTTGTTCTTTTATATCTTCTTTAACTAACTCATCACTTATAGGTATATTAAAATTCCACTTTCCTTCTACCATAATATCTTCAGTAACAGTTCCAAGACTACTTATATTAATACTTAAATTAAAATTATTAGGAATTTCTATATCTTTTTCTAGTATGTTTTTCTTAAATTCTTCTGGAGCAAGCCTTTCAAAGGCTACAGAATAGCTTCTCCTACCAACATAAGTAAAATCATCTATCTTTTTTCCATCACCACCGTATCCAGAGTTTAACCATTTATCATTAACTTTAAGGGTAACATCAGCTAAATCTACTCCATCTTCTAAAGGTTTATCAGATTGAATAGTATAAATAATATCTAAAGATAGGCTGTCATAAAGAATTTTATTTATTGTTACTCTATACCCATTACTCTCTTTTGTGACATTTAAATCTGAAGCATATTTATCATAATCATCATTAAATATTTCAAATATCTTTCCTACTACAGGAATATTTTGTGCATAGGTTGGCATCGTTACTCCAAAAATTAAAGTTCCAGCTATACAGGCAGCACATATTCTAGAAACTTTCTTATAATTTCTTTTTCTCTTTCCTAAATTATTAATAGCTTCATCCATTTTCTTGTTAATATCCTTTGGTACTTTGCTATTTTCCATTTTTAATTTGTTCCTAATTTCTCTATCAAATAAATCATCTATATTTTTCATTAATTAAATCCTCCAATAAAGTTAAGTTCATTGAACTTCAAAATTTTTCATCAATCTTATAGAAATTGATTTTTTACCATAACATTTTTAAGATTCAAGAAAAACAATTCTAATATTTTTATGTTACATAGAACTTTTAAGTTTTTCTCTTGCTCTAGCAAGTCTTGACCTTACAGTTCCCTCTGCTACATTTAGCATTTCTGATATCTCCTTTGTAGACATATCCTCAAAATAATATAATACTGTAGTTACCCTTAACTCTTCATTTAATGAATTAATTACAGAGGTTAACTCAATATTCTCATAGTCATCACTATAGACTTCTTCATTTTCTAACTTATCTAAAAATATAGTTTTTTTATTTCTTCTTAATATGAGATTACACTCATTTATTAAAATTCTTATTATCCAAGTTTTAAAAAACTCATCTTTTTTTAAAGTCCTAATCTTTTCATAAGATTTTATTATGGTATTTTGAAGTGCGTCCTCAATATCTTCCTTATTATTTAAAATTCCTCTAGCAACTCTATAAATGCTCAATCTATTTTCATCTATAAGACTTAGAAAGGCATCTTTGTCCCCTTTTTTTGCTTGAGAAACCATTGAAGTTTTTCTATGTTCTAAAAATGATAATAACTCCACAACTTTCCTCCTAAAATGTAATAACTTAGCTAAGCTTTATACTTATTAGATGGTTCAACTAATAAAAATGCTCCCTATAAAAATAATTTTTATTATGACTATTTTTTAAACTAGTGTTGATTTTTAGCTAGCCCTTCAGACCTAACTTAATTTCGCAAAGTATTGCTATCATCTACTCCAGAATAATAGCTAAAGCTTTTAAACTCGCTCTGCTCAAACAAAAAAAGCTTCTTAACGCTATTGTTCTTACGTATATGATGCAATACTAACTGCTCATTAAGATGGTCTTACAGTTCTATCTAAAAATCAACATTAACCTAAAACATAGACTTTATTATAAATATTTTAAATACCTCTCAGACAACATTTACTTATATTTAACATCTTGTCTATATATTTCTTGTTAATCTATTACTAATTTCTTATAATAAAAATATAAAATGAAATTTTTAATAGTATTGTGACTTTTAATAGTGCATATAACTTAGGATATAAAATTTACTATAAAAATAGAGAAAGATTATTCTAAACTTAAAGAAAAGAGATGTTTAATATGAAAAGAAAACTAATAATAAGTGTAATAATAGGAACTTTAATAACATCAAGTGTTGTTTTGACTGGATGTGGAAATTCAAATAATACAGAAGCTAATACTCAAACTTCTCAATCAGCAAGTCAGGATGATTCTAATTCAACTCAAAACAAAGACAATGTTAATGCTATAGAAGCCTCACAAAATAAAGACAATAATATTGAAGAAAATACTTCTTCTAATAATAAAGATAATAAAGAAGCTTCAAATTCTAATGAGAATTCAAAAAAGGCTACTGAAACAAAAGATTCTCAAAATGCTAAAGCCAATGATTCAAGTAGCAAAGATTCTAATAATAAGAATTCATCTAATAGTTCAGATAAAAAAGATAATAATTCTAACTCTTCCCAAGAAAATATTGAAGATAATAAATCAAATTCAAATAAAGGAGAAGAAAATAATTCTAAAGTATCATTAAAAGACTTAGCTGATAAAATCGCTGATTTAGAGTTAGGTGGAAATGTGCAATATATAACTCCAGTAAAAGCAATAGGTTCTGGTGAAAATTTATCATATGAAGAAGATCCAAATAGTAGTCTTTTCTTCTGTTCTGATACTAAATTTGATAGCAAAAATTTAAAATATGGAACTTTAGTAAACCTCTTTGGCTATGATGAAAAAACGGATACTTATTCATTTATTGTAAGTAGTTATGAGTTTTTGAAAAATGGTGGCAGTGGAACAATAGACCATGGCACAATATCCTCAACAGGAAAAATAGAGTCTGGAAATTTAAATTAATAAAAAAAGCATTATATGACATAAAATCATATAATGCTTTTTTTATATTTTACTCTATTTTAGAGTAGTATTGATTTTTAGCTAGCTCTGAAAATCTAGCTAAAAATCAACCTTCACCTAAAACATAGAATTATACTTTAATAGTTTTGCTCATATTGAAGTCTATATCTAAACTTTTCTAATTTATAATTTCCATCCTTATCTAACTCTTTTAGATTATACTTATGGTCATATCCCATTTTTTTATAAAAATCACATGCTGTAATTGATGATGGAACTTCAATTCTTCTCGCTCTTAAGAAATACTCATCCTTTTCTAAAGTCTCTATGATTTTTTTTCCTATTCCTTTTCCCTGTAATTCAGGTAAAACAAAAATAGTTAATAATATGCTTTCATCATCTTTTCCAAAAAAACTTGAAATTGCACCACATCCAACTATTTTATTTTTTGAAACAGCAACATACATATGTGAATTCTTTGCTATATGCAAAATTTTATTTTCATTATAATGAGAAGCTAACTTTTTCATACTTTCTTCAGAATAATCTTTTATATTAACTTCTAAAAAATTTCTTTCAATCAGTTTAGAAACTTCACTTCCATCTTTTGACTCAAATCTGCGTATTTTTAAATCATCCATTAAACAATTCACCTAGCTTCCTAACTTAATATTACCCTATTAAAAAAAATATATTAATTGAGCTTATTTTTAAGCTTAAAATAAAAATCTCTAATAAAAATCATATTAAATAAAATTACTTAAAAGTTTCAAAATGAACTCTTGTTTCTAATAAATTCTCATCACTACTTACTCTTAAAGGTTGATCTGGATATCCAATTGATATGATTGAATCTATAGCATACTCAGTTGGTATATTTAAGAGCTCTTTTATGTACTTCTCAGTTGAAGTATTTTCATCAAATTCTCTTTCTCTAACTTGAACCCAACAAGAACCTAATCCTAAAGCATGACTTTCAAGTTGAATTAAAGTAGCTGTTATAGCAGCATCCTCTATCCATACATCTGGCGTAATATTTGTATTAGCCATTACAACAATTGCTAAGTTTGCATTCTTCACAAAAATACTCTCATTCCTAGTTCTACATTTAGAAAGCTTTTCTAGTACTTCTTTATTCTTAACGACTAAAAGTTCACAAGGCTTTCTATTTTTAGATGAAGGTGCTAAAAGTCCAGCTTTTAAAATTGATTCTATTTTTTCTTTTTCTACCTCAATATTCTTATATTTTCTCACACTTCTTCTTGTTTTTAATAATTCAAGCATACTTATTCCTCCTAAAAATTCTCTATTCCTATATTTTATTAATTAACATTGCCCTTTAAATATTCTTCTTTAGATAAATTATAATAAAGAGCTTTAACTTTTCTTTGATCTAAAAGTTCTAATACTTTTTCTTTAGTGAATTTATAATTAAATCCACTCTTTTCACAAACTCTTTTTGAATTTAAATTTTCTTCATAATGACAGCACCAAATCAAGTCTAGATTTAAGTTATTAAATCCATAATCAATTAATACCTTAACAGCCTCTGGCATTATTCCTTGTCCCCAATATCTAGGATTTAAAACATATCCAACTTCTCTTTGGTTTAATGCATCTAGTCTCTCATCTGGTTTTCTATGATGAAGTCCTATACTGCCTATGACCTTATTTTCATTTTTTAATTCAATAGCATATACCTCTTCGCTTTTAATAAAGTGTTCTAATATTACTTTACTATCTTCTATGCTCTTATGAACTGGCCATCCTGCATTTGGACCAACAAGTTCGCTACTTGCATATTCATACAAATCCTTTAAATCATTTTCTTTCCACGGTCTTAAAACCAATCGGCTACTTTCTAATAAATTCATAAATATCCCCCTCGTTTATGATAGAACTTATTATACACCTTTTCTCTTTCTTGTAAACATTATGAAACTAATAATTTTATGCTACAACTCAAGTATACATGCTAAATTCATTAGCACCTCTTATCAATGATAATAATTTATTTATTCAAAGCTCTTTTGATAAAAATCTTTATAATATTTAACCATAAATATTTAGAGAATTATTTTATTTTTTAATATTTATAATAAAAATTTTTTATTTACAAATTTAATCTTTTCTTAATTTCCAAGCTCTATTTTTCTGTTAAAATTTATCAAAAGATACTTAAAAAGGAGGTTTAATTATGAAAGTTTTAATTTTTTATGCCAAAACTGGCGGTGGACATTTATCAGCTTGTAAATCATTAGAAGAAAGTTTACATTCTATGAAAATACCTGTAATAAGTTTAGATTCCTTAGAGTTTGCAGGTCATCTTATTTCTAAGGAAATATGTTCTGCTTATACTTATATAGTTAAATCTGTTCCTGAATTATTTGGAGCACTCTATAATGCCGGTGAAAAGATTAGTGATTCCAATAAAAAATCCATAATATATAAGCTAAATTCTTTTTACGCTGATAATATATTAACTGTCTTAGAAGAAGAACAACCAGATATAATAATATCAACACATATTTTTGCAACTCAAAGTCTTAGCTACTTAAAGCAAAAAAATAAAATAAATGCCTTAACAGCTTCAATTGTAACTGACTACACTTGTGCCCCTTTCTGGGAAGAAACAAATTTAGACTATTATTTTTTACCTCATAAAGATTTAATAAAGGAATTTGAAGATAAAGGATTAGAGACTTCAAAACTAGTAGCTTTTGGATTGCCTATTGACTCTAAATTTAAAGTTCATACTTCAAAAGAAATCGCTAAAATAAATCTGGGACTTGAAAAAGATAAACCTCATATTTTGATAATGGGTGGCAGTATGGGGGCTGGCTCAGTTAAAGATACTACTCTTTATATTAATAAACATCTTAAAGAATGTAATATAACAACTATATGCGGAAACAATAAAAGTTTATACAATGATTTTTCTGAAATAGAGAATTTAAGTAATCGAATTACTGTTCTTAAATTTACAGATAAGATGAATGAACTAATGGACTCTGCTGACATTTTAATTACTAAGCCTGGTGGATTAACTTCTACAGAAGCTATAAATAAATCATTACCTATAATAATGATAAACCCAATACCAGGAGTTGAAAGTGCAAACTATGATTTTTTCGACAAGCATAAATTAGGAATTAAATCTCATTCACTTCATGAAACACTACTTATTTGTGAAAAACTTATTACAAACAAAAAGTTTTATAATGAAATTGTCTCATCTCAAAAGCTAAATTCTAATATAAATGCAGCAGACGATATATGTAAGTTTTTAATAAATGAGTATTATAAAAGAAAAGAGAAAAACTTAAATAATAAACTTTGACTCCACAAAAAAATTGTTGTAAACTTATAAATAAAATCTAAGAATACGGGTGGTTCTATTGGCACTTATTATTATAGGAATATATATATTAATAAATATAATTCTACTTCATAGAACAAAAAAAATTAGAAAAGGAAAAAAAACAGTTACAATAAAGATAGTGAGTCTTGTTTCAATTATAATGTTTTTATTGTCTCTACTAATACTTTTATTTGGTGCCATGTCTTATTTACATGGTAAAAATCCAATTAATATAGTAGTAACAGTAATCTACTGCCTTATTCTAATTTTTATATCTTATAAATTCATATGTTTTTACATAGTAGATGACGCTATAATCTATGGTTATAATTACTATATGTTTAAAGATATACACAAGATAGAAATTAGAAAAGTAAAAAACAAATTTCTCGTAACAATATACATAACAGGAGCCACTACATTATATTTTAAATTAGACTATTTAAAAAAGAAGACGCTTTTAAATGCTCTTCACGGTAAGGTCCTATGTATAAATTTATAAATAAAGCCTATATAAACATACTAAAATTTAATATGTTTATATAGACTTTTTTATTTCTAGTTTACTCCTAAACTTACATTATAGAATTTTAATTTAGGTTCAATAAATTTTTCTTCTACAATATTGTAATTACAAAAATAATATAAAAATCTTGCTAATTGAATCTCTGCTATATTAAGTGCCTTAATAGCAGCTAATGCCTGTTCTCTTGTATCATCCTTAAAAGCATCATGAATTAATTCTTTTGCATACTCTGAACTTTCATTGCCTAAATACTTGCAATATTCATCAAAGCTAAAGTTACTATTTTTATAATATATATCTAAAACCCTATGTTTATCATCTTCCTTAAATACTTTATCTCCTTTATCTTTTAGTATATATGAAAAAATTTCTCCATGAGTAGGAACCCCTTTTAAAAGTATATTCCCATCCTTATCTTTATTTTTATCTAAAAGAATAGTTATATCTTTATCACCCTTTATCCAATCTTGAGCAAGATTTTCAAATCTACGATGATTAGAGAAATATCCTTTTCCTATCCTATTTATATCAAATTTTTTTAATATGTTCATTATTTTATCATTTGGTCTCGCGATATGATGTGTTACATGATGAGGTTCACTCATATCAGCTAAATAATGACAAGCAAAACTCAAATACTTCATGCACTTTCTTCTATTCCCCTTATCTCTATATTTTAGAGCTTTTCTACCAAAGAATATAAACTTACACATTGCAGTTTTTCCGTTGCCAATTCTTCCGAAATAATTATCCTTATGCTCTCCATGATAGAAATGGAAGGAGAATAAAGTCAGTGCTGATCTAATCATTATATCTGGTTTTCTAGAATATGATGGCCTAATCCAGCCAAAACTTTTGCTAACATTGTAGTTTAGCTCAAGTATATCCATACACCATTTAAGAGACTTAGAAAAACTCTTATTATTAAGATATAAATTATTATCATTAATTACCATTCTATTTGCTTGTTCTAATAACATATCATGGGTGTTAGATTTTTTTAAAGATTTTTTCATAACTTTAGGCATTTTCTTTACTATCTTTTTCATGTTATCCATTACTGTCACCTCCCATCTTAATGTAATTATATCACTGTGAACAAAAAAAATTTAACGTTAAAAAAGGCAGTAAGGCTCAAATTTAAGCCTTTACTACCTATTAAAAAAGATTATCTATTTCCCTTGCACGTTATTTCTTTCAACAAATCTTCTTATTCTTTTTATAGCTTCCATAATATCTTCCATTGAAGCTGCATAACACGCTCTTATGAAACCTTCCCCACACTCTCCAAAAGCGTTTCCTGGAACGGCTAGTACTTTCTCCTCAAGAAGAAGTTTTTCACAGAACTCATCGGAACTCATTCCAGTTGATTTTATACATGGAAAAACATATAAAGCTCCTAGTGGCTCAAAGCAATCTAAGCCCATACTTCTAAAACCTTCAACTAAAACTCTCCTTCTTCTGTTATACTCTCTTGCCATTTCAGCTACGCTTTCATCACCATTTTTAAGAGCCTCAATAGCAGCATACTGTGCTGTTGTTGGTGAACACATTATTGCATATTGATGTATTTTTTTCATAGCATCAATTAAAATCTTATGAGCACAAACATATCCAAGTCTCCAGCCTGTCATAGCATAGGCCTTAGAAAAACCATTTATAACAATAGTTTTTTCCTTAATTTCTGGAAAACTAGCTATAGAAACATGATCTTCATCATATGATAATTCTGCATATATTTCATCTGAAATAATTATTATATCCTTATCTTTTAGAACTTCAACAATAGCAGCAAGCTCTTCCCTGTTCATTATTGCCCCTGTTGGATTGTTAGGGAATGGAACTATCACAACCTTTGTCTTCTCTGTTATAGCTTCTTCTAAAAGTTCTGGAGTTAACTTAAAATCATCCTCTGCCCTTAAATTTATTGTTTTAGCAGTTGCTCCTGTAAAAGCTGTACATCCCTTATATGCTACAAAGCTTGGCTCAGGTATTATAACCTCATCCCCAGGTCCCACTAAAGCTCTAAGAGCCAAATCTATACCCTCACTACCTCCAACAGTAACAAAGATTTCATCTTTTGGATTGTATTTAAGTGAAAATCTTCTATGTAAATACTTTGCTATTTCTTCCCTTAATTCTATAAAACCAGCATTTGATGAATAATGAGTATGGCCTTGCTCTAGAGAATATATTCCTGCTTCTCTAATATTCCAAGGAGTTACAAAATCAGGTTCCCCAACTCCTAAAGAAATAACATCCTCCATTTCATTTATTAAATCAAAATATTTTCTAATACCTGAAGGCGGCATATTTTTTACATTGTCTAATATCATATTCTCTAGCATCATATAAATAACATCTCCCTATCATCTGTTTTCTTCTCTCTAAATATTGTTCCATGCTCTTTATATTTCTTAAGTACAAAGTGAGTTGCTGTTCCTGTTACATATTCTTGAATTGCAAGTTTATCTGAAACAAACATTGCAACCTCCCTCATAGTTTTTCCCTCAACAATAACAGTTAAGTCAAATCCACCTGAAGACATTAAATAGCATGCTTTAACTTGCGGAAATTGATCTATTCTCTCTGCAACTTTATCAAACCCAACACCTCTTTGAGGAGTTATTTGAACCTCGATTAAGGCTGTAACTGTTTCTCGCCCAGTATTCTCCCAATTTACAAGTGTAGTATATCCTGCAATTATGCTTCTTTCTTCAAAATCTCTTATGGCCTCTCTAACTTCCTCAACTGTTTTGCCTGTCATAATGGCTATTTCTTTGTCTGTATGTCTACTGTTTTTTTCTAGAACTTCTAAAATCTCTTCCATGACAAAATGCCCCCTTTATTATTACTTATTTTTATTTAAACTATTTAATATATTTAGCATTTTTAACTAATCTCAAGTAAAATTAAGTAGTTCTTGGAGTCTAACTAAAAAATTAATAAGCTAAAAATATTTTAAAATAAATAAAAAAGTTCCCTCATCCCTAAAAAGGGACGAAGGAACTACTTCGCGGTACCACCCTAATAAGTAAATTATATTTACTCACCTCAGCTAGAAATCTTTAATAGTATGGTCAAAATTCAATAAATTTATGTTCCAATTATTAATTAATTTCTATCCTCTTTAACGGGAGGAACTCGTCTTAATCTAATTAAAAGTTTTAACTCATCCTAAAACTTAAGATAAGTTCACTAAATCTTCCGCTTCAACTTTTAGTTCTCAACAAGAAACTCCAAGACTGCTTCAACTAAGCTTTCTTACTAAATTCACACCAAACTTTAGCTCTCTGAAAAGTACACTTAATTTACTCTTTCTCTTCAATGCTTCTAATCATTTTTCATTTTTCTATATTATATACATAAAATTTATTAAATTCAATATTTTTTCGAAATATTTTTTATAATTTCATATATATTTTATTCTTTACCTCTTATAATTTTTATTAATGAAGCTTTTTTACCATAATGTAGTGTTCCTTTTTTGTATAGCTTACTACTGAAGTATCCAACTATTATTATAAATCCTACATTAATTATTGTAGTTATTAAAACTTCCATAAATGTAACTTTTGATAGAACTATTCTTTCAAACATTATTAAAGGTGACGCAAATGGAATATAACTAAATACCTTTGCTAATGTTGATTCAATATTAAACATACAATTCATTGCAAGCATAAAAACTCCAACAAATATTAAAGTTATTGCTCCCATTGATGAATTTACATCCTGAGCACTTGTAGCAAGTGAAGCTACTGCAGCATATAACATTGAGAATGTTAAATATCCTAAAAGGAAGTATGCTATGAAGGCGAAAATTATTCCTGTATTTAGATTTAATGAACTTATAGCATCTAGACTTATTCCAGAAGTCTTAAGCATTATAAGTCCAAAACCTAGAAACACAGCTATCTGTGTTAATCCCACAGCACATACCCCTAATACTTTGCCAAAGAAAAGGTCCATAGGCTTAGCCATAGTTATTAATGTTTCCATTATTCTATTACTCTTTTCTTCTATAACTGAGTTAGCAACCATAGAACCAAATGTAAGAGTTATTATATAGATTCCAAATACAAGTGCATAAACTAAAACCATTCTTTCATGTGATGCATTTCCTGTTTGAACTACATCTAGTTGAGCTGGTGTCATTATATTCGCATACTCATCTGGAGTTAAATTAAATTTCTTTATTGAGAACATAAACTTAGTGTCATTTAAAATTGTATTAACCTTCTTCATTAAAGAATCACTAGGCAACTCATTTACATATAATTTTCCTGTGACTTCTTGTCCTGTTGAAATTTCAAGTAAAGCCTTATAATCTGACTTTCCATTTTCAATCTCAGTCTTAACTTTATCTATTTCTCCACTATTACTAGTTAAGGTAATTTCGAAATTATCATCATTCAACCTATCTAAGGTATCTTTATTTAAGAAACTGTTATTTGCTTCTGTACTTACCATTATTAAGTCTTTGGATCCCTCACCTTTAAATAAACCCACTATCTTATCCATGTTAAAAAATCCAAGCATTAATATTAAAGTAATTATTGTTGATATTATAAGTCCTTTATTTTTAATAGTCTCTTTATAGGTAAAACTAAAAATACTCCAAAACTTTTTCATATTAATCACCTAACCTTTCTATGAAAATATCATTTAAAGACGGTCTTTCAAAATAAAAACCTCTTATATCTAAATTTGTGTTAGTGATTTTTCTTAAAAGTTCTTTTCCTTTTTCTAAATCTTTAAGATTTATTCTATAGCTTCCTTTTTTAAATTCTAAAGAATCAAACCCTAACTCTTTTAAGAAGTCTTGAAGCTCTTTTTCGCCTTCTACTACAAGTCCTTTAATTCCATATTCTTCTTTTATCTTATTAAGATTTCCTTGAAGTATTGTTTCACCTTTTTTAAGCATTATGATATCATCACAAAACTCTTCAACATCTGCCATTCTGTGGCTACTAAAAATTAAAGTTTTTCCTTGAGCTAGTAATTCTCTTATTACATTTTTGAATAGTTCTACATTTACAGGATCTAATCCACTAAATGGTTCATCTAAAATTATCACCTCAGGATTATGCATTACTGCAACTATTAATTGTATCTTCTGTTTATTTCCCTTTGATAATGTTTCGACTTTTTTATTTAAGTAATCACTGATTTCAAACTTTTCAAGCCAATACTCTATGCTTTTTAAAGCATCATTTTTCTTCATTCCATAAAGAGAAGCAAAATACATAAGTTGACTTTTTACTGTGTACTTAAGATAAAGCCCTCTTTCCTCTGGTAAATATCCAAAAGCATTTTGATCAAAGCTTAATTTTTTGTTATCAACCAAAACTTTTCCTGTATCACTTGGAAGTATGCCAAGCAATATTCTTATTGCAGTAGTTTTTCCCGCTCCATTTCTTCCTAATAAACCTAAAGCTTTTCCTTTTTCAATTACAAAACTTAAATCTTTTAATGCTTGTACTTCACCAAAGGTTTTGCTTATACTTTGAGCCTCAACTCTCACTTGAAGTCCCCCTTTTTATTAAAATAATCTGTTAAAATTTAGTATCACTTAAAATATTACCATTTTTTCTGTTATTTTAAAATATATTTACACCTTAATATTTACTTAAAAACTAAAATCAGTAAGAATTCAACTTCTCAATTTATGTTACAATTTCAATATAAAGTAACTATTTATATGAAGATTATTATGAAAGAAATATTAGTTAAAACAGATAACAATAAGAAAATTTAGACTAGATTTTATAAAACAAAAAATAATAAATTTAAAGAGTATTATAAAATAAATTCATTAAAAGGTAATTTAGTATTAATAAAAAATTGTGGTCATTTTATCCATACCGATTCACCTGATGAATACTTGAAAAATATTATAGAATTCATAAAAAAATAAAAAGGTCAAAATTGACCTTTTTATTTGATAATATTAAAAATTTCTTCTTCTATTTCTTTATCGTACTTATTGCTTCTCAAATCATTTACGAAGTTCTCTTTTTCCTCTGGATTATGGTTTATTTTTTCATCCACAACTTTAGGGAACTCTATATAACTTTTTACTACTTGTCCATTTTCTATTTTTAGAATTGAAGGCACTCTTCTAGCACCTGTTAATTCCTCTAAAAGCTCCTCATTTCCTTCTCTATCCCAAAACTTTATATTCTTATTATTTTCACTTAACTTAATTAAAAAAGGAATAGCAGAAGCAGCATCTTTACATCTAGTTATTGAAAATACAGCTATATCAACCTTATTTTTAATACTATTTATCTCATTAATTTTCTCTTCACTAACTACAGCTCTATTAAAAAATTCTTCAATCATTTCTCTTTCTTCATCTGTAGCAGTTTTTAAATATTCTTCATAAGTTAATCCATTTTTCATATCTAACATACAATCTTCTCCTTCACTAGTCATATTTAACTATATTGTATCTTTTCTAATTACTAATTTATATAGTAAATATCCTAATAAAACTCCAACTATACTTATAATCCAATAATCTATTCCAATATAAATTACTGGAACTAAAATCCCTCCGAAGTTTAATATAAATTCAATTATAGGTATTATAAGATAAACCAAACTTCCAATTGCTATACATGCTATTATATTATTGAATTTTCCTTTTAAAAATACAGGATAGAATCCTAATGGCATAAATAAAATTATTCTAATTATTATACCCTTTAAAATAAATATTGGAGTAATGCCATTATATATATCCTTTATAAAACTATGAAAAGGAATTAAATCATATTGAAAATTTATATTCCTAATTCCTTCAATTACTATGGGAAAGACATACCAACCAATCAAGAAGATAAAATAAGTGGAAAATAAAAACTTATATATTTCCTTTTTCCAATTTATGTGATAATTAATTCCTCTCTTTTTGTAATAAATTAAAACACCTCCTCTAATTCCTATATACATTGGTATAGCTACTATAAGTAAAGCAGGTAATTTTATAAAATCGAACCTCATTATTGTTAAGTAAATAAAGAATGCTGAAAGTATTATTAAAGAAGTCACTACTGTATATATGAGAGGTCTTATCCCCTTTTCCACAACAGTTTCTAGTTCTTCTCTAATTTCACTAGCCTCACCAAATCTTTCTAACGCAATTTTAATACTTTCTTTTTCATCATATCCATTACTTTTTAAGTCTTCTACAGTCTCTATTAAATGAGTTCTCATTACTTCTTTAATTTCTAAATTTTCTTTTGAATTTTTATCAAAATTTTTATATAAAGAATCAATATAGCTATCTATCTCCCTCATTCTCTTCTCCCCCTAAAAATATATTCATAACATACCTTAAAAACTTCCATTCTATTCTTTTTTCTTGAAGATAATCAATTCCATCATCAGTTATTTTAAAATACTTTCTTCTTCCGCCTCCACTTTTACAATCTCCCCAATACGAAATTACAAGTCCAGATTTTTCAAGCCTTTTTAAAACAACATATAAAGTTCCATCTTTGACTTCAAAAGCTTCCTTACTATATTCTCTGATTAATTTTGAAATTTCATATCCATATAAATCTCTTTCTTGTAAAAGTGATAATATTATACTTTCTAAATGCCCTTTTATAATCTCTTTATTTAATTCCAATATTATCCCTCCTTAGAAATAATTATAACACGAAGTATTCTATAGTATAGAGTACTTCATAGTATATTAATAAATAAAAAGCTAAATCAGTATTTTATACTAATTTAGCCTTTAAATTAAACCCTATCTTACTTTCTCTATCTCTACACATTTGAATCCATTATTTTCATAAAGCTTTAATGCCTTTTCATTCCATTTAGCTACATGTAAAGTTATCTTTTCTGCCTTTAAATTTTGTATTTTATTAATTGCATATAATAATAGTTTTTTACCATATCCTTTTCCTTGATATTTTGGATTCACTATTAAATCATCAATTTCACCATCTATCATTGCAACTGAACCAATTAATTCATCATTTTCTTTTAAAACAAATATTTTTTCTTTTTTATCTTCTAATTGCTCAATTGAAGAGTAAAAATAATATGGCTTTATATATAAATATTTTCTCATCTCATAAAAACATTCATTATATATTTTTTTATATTCTTCAAAAAATTCTTCTCTAAAAGGAACTAGACTTATATCTGTTTTAACCTTTCCTCCCATATACTCCATACAATAAGCTATAACTTCCATTCTACTCTCAACTCCTTTAACTTTAATCTTAACTTACATAAACTTAAATACAAAAAGGAGCTGTATTACAACTAAAAAATACAACTCCTTTAAAGGATTAACTATTAACTTTATCCACCTTTAAACTCTTTTCTAACTTTCTAAGAGTTATTTGATGAAGATAATATCTATACATCTGAATTATTTCTAAATGATTATATTCATTTAATTCATCAATTATATTTTTATTATTACCATTAAAAAGTAATCCTAAGGAATATCTTAGATAAACGTTACAATAAACTTCAAAGTATATAAATTCATATTTATATTTTTGCTCATCATAATCATACTTAGGATCTCTACATAGAACCTTTGCCTCTTCTGAAAGGTTTGACCATATTTTTACGAATTCATTATAATCCTCTGGAAACTTCTCTTCTCTAAAAAACTCTTGAAGCTTTTTTTCAGCTAATTCTCTTAAACACTTTAAATGTCTAACCTCTCCATATAAATTTTCTGATACAGACATTCTAAGCCTTAAAGTTTCTTTTAAATTCCCTTGAATTTGATCATCTGTAGTTGCTAAAATACTTTTTATTATTCTCTGTAAGTTTTCTACTCTCTCTTCCATAACCATAATCCCCTTTTACCCTTATAATAAAATTTATATTTAACTTTCATATTCATTACCCTCTTAAAAATATAAAAGTTATAAGCTAATAAAAGGCTATGTTTTAAAATATTGTTTGTTATTAGCTGAGTCTTAAAGGCTAGCTAAAAATCAACATTTATATAAAACAGAGCCAAAAAATATTTTACTTTAAACTACTCTAAATTCTCTCTCTTCTCAGTAGAATTTCTAAATAAAGTTTTTAAACTCTCTTGATCATTACAGCATAAGGCCATTTTTATCTTCTCTAGCTCTCTTTGAAATGATTCTATTCTATTTATTAAATTTTCTTTATTGCCTAAAAATAACTGACTCCATAATTCCTCGTTTATCTTTGCTATTCTAGTCAATTCCCTATAACTATCACCTACAAATTTTCCTGTATCAACAGATAAATTATCACTATTAACTAAAGATACTGCAATAGCATGTGGTAATTGGCTTGTAAAAGAAATTATCTCATCATGCTCCTTTGGGCTTACTCTTTTAACATTGGAAAACCCCATATTAAAAGCTAATTCTTCAATTAACTTTATGTTTTCTTCTCTATTCTGCTTAACAGGAGTTATTATAAAATTAGCATTTTTAAAAACCTCTGATGAAGCATACTCTAGCCCTCTTTTTTCTCTTCCTGCCATAGGATGAGAGAATACAAAATCAACTCCATCTGGTAAGATAGCTAGTACATTCTCAATAAAATACTCCTTGATTCCAGTAACATCAGTAATAACTAAATCCTTTTTAAATTCATCTTTATAAATCTCTATAAAGTTCATAATGTCTTCTGGATAAATACAAAGAATAAGTAAGTCCGTATTTCTAATTATTTTTTTTGATTCCTCAGACTTAAATAAGGCTCCTTCTTTAATAATGTCAAGTTCCTTAGTTTTGTTTAGGTAATCTAAATTTATATCAATCCCACAAACTTCAAAACCTTTACAATTTCTTAAGGACAAAGCATATGACCCCCCAATAACTCCAAGTCCAACTATTGTTATCCTCATATATATCTTGCTTTAATGCATAAAACTAATTTTTTTATCATTCTCAATTAAAAATATAATTAATGAACCTAAAATTTAAAATACTTATTTTTAACCTAAGATAAAAGCATTAATATGCTCAATTCCTAATGCATTAAGACAATAGTCCACCCCCAATTAAAATACTACTTATAAAAAAACTAAGCAAATTTAAATTACAAATTTATATAAACCCCAAAATAAATATGTAATAATAAAATTTAAAATGTTACTAAAATAAAAGTTTATAAAATTTATGGATTTTATACAGTTATTAGAGAATATAAATACTTGTAAAACCTAATTAGTTAATTTATACCTAGCAGTATGTAAAACCTAAATTTTTCTCTTATAAACTATATTAAAATCCACAACTTTATAATATAATGATACCTCTTTTAATTTAAATATTCCTCCTAATTTCTTTAACTTAATGTAAACTTATTCTAAATCTACCTATAACTAAGTTTTTAATACTATAATTAGTCTTGAAATTTACTTTCTAACAGGAAACTTTGTTACCAATTATAAAAAAGGCACACCCTTTATAAGGATTGTACCTTTTAGATATTTAATTAATCTATTTAATATTTAAAATACATCTTTTCCCATAAGTTTTATAACATTGATTACATGATACACACTTAGGCCTTTTCAAATCTCCTGAAGACCATTTATTTATTAGGTCTGGTTCTGCAGTTAAAGGTCTTGAAAGCGAAAAATATTCTATATTTGTATCATTTAGTAGCTCTTCCATAACGTCAAAGTGCCTATTACCACCTGATAAAATTACAGGTTTACTTATTCTTTTAGCTAACTTTATAGCATATTCTTTAAAATAAGATTCTCTTTCCTTTGAAATAGCCACTTTAGTTCTTGCTGGTCCTAAGTTATTTTTCATAACCTCTTCTATAGATTCATTTCCTCCAGTAACCTCAATGGCATCAATCCCTAATTCTGCTAATCTCTCAGCTATATATAAACTATCTTCTATAGTTAAACCACCTTTTCTTACGTAATCTGAAGAATTTAATTTTATTAGTATAGGAAAATCCTCCCCAACTTTCTCTCTCATAGCCTTAAACACTTCAAAAACAAATCTTCCTCTATTTTCTATACTTCCGCCATACTCATCTGTTCTTTTATTATAATAAGGAGATAAAAATTGACTTACTAAATATCCATGACCTGCATGTATCTCAACTCCATCAAATCCAGATTTTTTGACTCTTAATGCTGCTTCAGCATATGCATTAACTAAATACTTTATTTCTTCCTTTGATATTTCCTTTGATAGAGTTCCTGTAACTTCATTCTTAGCAGTAGAAGGCCCCCATATAACCCTCTCTCCTACATTGAATTCAGTCATAAATCCACCATATACTATTTGCATTATTATGTTAGATCCAAGTCTATGAATTTTATCTGTAAATTTTTTATATTCTGGTATAAAAGAATCATCATATATTCCCATCATCCTTGGATTAGGTTGTTCATTTTCTGTTACAAAAGCATAGCCTGTTACTATTGTTCCAACTCCACCTCTGGCCAATTCTTCATATACTTCTGATAATTCCTTTGTCATATGACCCTTTTCATCTGCTAAAGCTGTCCATAATGCTCCCCTTAAAAATCTATTTCTCATATTAATTGTTCCTAAGTTAGTTTTATCAAATAATGTTTTCATACTTTCCTCCTAAAAATAAAACTAAATTTTATTTTTTATTATTAATAAACTCAGTTTTTCTTTTATTGGAATCATATTTTATAAGCTTATAAAAGTTTCCTCACTCTATGAAACTAGTATATAAAATTAATATTATTTATGTAAGTACGCACTTTTTAGTAAGTGGGCTTTTTATATTTATTTGAGTTATAAAAATCATTACTATATAATGATATCATTAGAATTTAAAGTGAAATTTTAATTTTGGAGATGATAACTTTGTTAAAATATAAAAATAAAAACTATGTTTGTTTATTAGATTTAGCAATGGAACTTATACGTGGTAAATGGAAGGCAGTTATTTTATGCCACTTAAATAAAGGCGAAAAAAGATTTCTTGAACTTCAAAGAATAACTTGTGGAATAAGTCATAAAGTATTAACTGAAAAACTTAAACAATTAGAGGAAGATGACCTTATAAAAAAGATAGTTTATGAAGAAAATCCTCCAAGAGTTGAGTATTATTTAAGTGAAAAAGGGAAAGAACTTGCTCCAGTCTTGGAATGTTTGGAAGATTGGTCTAGAAAATATTTTGGAAACTTAGAAACTCCTTCAAAGTAAAACTTTAAAGGAGCTTCTTTTTATTTAAGATGATTTTTAAGTGCATTCATGGCCATTACATAACCATATTCACCGAAACCACTTATCTGCCCAATACAAGCAGGTGCTGTAACTGATTTATGTCTAAACTCTTCTCTTTTATGAATATTACTTAAATGTACCTCAACTGTTGGTATTTCAACACCTTTTAAGGCATCATAAATTGCTATACTATAATGAGTGTAAGCACCTGGATTTATGATTATGCCATCATATTTTTCAAAATATGCATTATGAATAAAATTTATTATTTCTCCCTCTATGTTGCTTTGAAAACAACTTATGTCTAATCCTAGATTCCTTCCTTCTTCTTTTATAAAATTAATAATCTCATTAAAATCTTTAGCACCATAGATATTTTTCTCTCTAATTCCTAAAAGATTTAAATTAGGTCCATTTATAACCATTACTTTCATTATATTTTTTAACTAAATCCCAAAACATTTTAAGCATTTAGCTAAAATCCACCTACTTTCTATTTAGAATTTATCCTTATAAATTCACAACTTTTCTAAGTATATTAGAAATATTACTATATTTTCTTTTCCATAAGAAAATTTTTAAGAAATTCATCTTGTCTTTTTACTAGTTGGCTTCTAATTACTATATATCCCTTACTTTCAAAAAACTTCTTAGCTGTTATTGATGCTTCTGTGTTTATAGTGTTTACCCCTAATTTTTTAACATGCTTTTCTAAACAATTAACTATCTTAGTAGCAATTCCTTTATGCTGATAATCTTTATGAACATAAAGTCTATCTAAATAACCTGTATCGCTAATATCCCCAAAACCAACAATTATATCATCTATACAGACAACTAAAGTAAAATTTTTTATAAATAATTTATTCCATAGTTCTAAATCTATATTTTCTGTAGCCCACACATTTAACTGTGATTCTGTATAGTCTTTCTTATTAACAGTATGAACTGTTTCATAAAACAATTTAGTAATTTCTTTACAATCCTCAGGTCTATAATTTCTAATATACATAGTGAAATTCTCCAAAATTAATTTTCTTTACTTAAATCAGAAATAGCCTTAACTATACCCCTAACAGCATCTTCAACGCTTCCGTCATTTATGATTTCTATATCATTATACTTTTTATATAAATCAATTCTTTCTCTATATAAATTAGTAAGCCTTTCTTTTCCTTCCCATAAAAGTGGTCTTCCTTCTGTATCTATATCTTCCATAATTAAATCCAACGGTCTGTTTATAAAAACAGTTATAAACTCCTCAAAATTGCTCATATTCTCTTCCTTTATGATTACACCGCCACCAGAAGATATAACTACATTTTTTAAAGTTGATAAAAGCTCACAACTTTTACTTTCTAAATCTCTAAAAACCTCTTCTCCTTGAGCAAAAAGCTCCTTAATTCCTTTTCCTGTACTTTTTTCTATGAATTCATCAATATCTACAAAATTCATTTTTAGCGCCTTTGAAAGCTCTCTTCCTATGGTTGTCTTTCCTGATCCTGGCATTCCAATTAAAAGTACTCCTCTTTTTTTCATATCCTAATCCCCTTTTCTAAATGTTTTTCTTTCCCCTAAAATAATATTTTATATTTATAATTAATTTATATCACATTTATCTAATTTTGGGAT